>NZ_AUGM01000001.1:0-55341 GCF_000422665.1 Ferrimonas senticii DSM 18821
GACCGTTTTTGCGCTACTGGGCAGCGGCAGCCAACAGGTAAGCACGAATTCGATTTAGAGTGCACCGAGCAACAAATTGAACATCGGCTTATCTCGCCAGGAAAGCCGCAGACCAATGGCATGGTGGAACGTTTTAATGGTCGGGTGTCAGAAATACTTAAAGCCACCCGATTTGATTGCCGAGCGGATTTAGAAGCAACCCTGCTCAGATATGCCCACGTTTATAATCACCACATACCGCAAAAAGCGCTTGGTCATACCCCTCCAATTGAACGACTAAAGGGGTACTATCAAACTTCACCGGAACTCTTTCGTGTGAAGCCCATCAATCACCGGGGACCTGACAGCTAACCGATGAATGGGATACCGTCGGTGTACCGGTTTCCGTAAGTTTTTATCGTCGTTCATTAACTGAACAAATAACAGCATTAACCAGCAACGGCTTGGCGATCATCGATCTGCAAGAGGGCACACCAACCGAGCGGTTAAAACAGCGAAGCCCAGAGGTTTATCGGCGGTTATCAACCACCGCAAACTTCATTTTTGTGCTGGCTAAAAAGCTATAAAAAGGTCTCAAAATATCTTTAAAAAGACACCCATGATAAAGATCTTTAAAAAGACACCCATGATAAAAGCTGCCATTTGATCGCAGATCCGCATATTTGAGGTGGCATGTTTTAGTTGTCTCTTTAGTAGGAACTTATTTTGGTGGCGTTAGCAGCCGGAAAAGGGCTGTATTGATGGAAGATGAGCAAAGTTTTCGGCCACCGACGCGCAAATCGGCTACCCAAGTATGAAAGGGTTATTGCTGGGGCGAATACGACAGGAGGCAGGTTAGCCAAATAGTCGTCTGGCGTTACTACTGCCACGTATGCGCTGACAGAGGTCGGTTTGCCGGCACCTTTGTAGGCTGCTTAGCCGTCCGGCCAAGTGACTAAATTGGTATTCAAATTCTTGTGATAGTTCGAGCCAACTGTCGCTATCTATCGCCAATCGCTCTAATAGTGGAGCAACGCTAGCCGGAATGGCGCCGGTTGTACCTTTGCTAATGGCTCGGCCGGTAAACTCAATTAAATCCAAATATTGATTTAGCTGACACGGCAGTTTCTCAAGGCTGTTGGCATCGCCATCAAAGGCTTTAAGTGGTTCTGGTTGCTTGCCTTTTAAAGCAGCCTTGATGCGTAGACGTACGCTGGTAAAGTCCGATTGCTCCGGCGTTTTGGCCAGTTTTGCTCGAATTGGATTTAGGTCAACGTAGGCCATGCACGACAGCACCGCTTGCTCATCCAACAAGGCTTGCGACTTAAAGCGTCCTTCCCAAAATCTACCGGTGCAGCCGTCCTCTTTGTTGGCTTCACGGGCGATGTATTCATTAAGCGCCCGCATAAACCAACTGATGTTGGTGAGTCTTTCTCGATACAGCGCCACCAGCCGTTCAACCGTGTGTAACTCAGCACTGGTCAATGATTCACGTTCCGCTTTGACACAATACAGCTGGGTTAATCGGGTACCTGCGAATAGCTGGTGCCAGCGTTCCAGTACCGCCAACGCATCCCAATCCTGTGCTTGTTTGGCATTCACGCACAGCACTACATGGGTATGGTTGCTCATCACCGCATAGGCGCAGACCTCAATGGCAAAGGTTTTGGTTAACGCCAACAGCCGTTGTTCAACCCAGCCACGGCGGTGTTCGTAGCTCTTACCGCTGTAGTGGTCGGTGCCACACAAAAATGACCGCCGGACGCAGCGGCTAATGCAGTGGTAGTAGGGCGTATCTTGCAGACTGACTTGATGTTTGCGGGCCCGTGGCATGGCGATTCCCCGATAAGTGAAAACTTAAGCGTAGATGAGTATCAGACAATCGCCAGAAAGGTGGGTGTCACTTTAAGAATTAGTTGTTGGCGATATGTAGCAAATATGTTTTTGGCTGATTTTACTGGTCATAATGTCGCAGTTTTGGTTTCGCCAAATTAAATCAGCTCGTCGTTAATAGCCTTGGCTGGCGGACAGTTGAGTAAAAAATCTTTCCTTTTATTAAATAAACTAAGTCATGAAGTGAATTCAATTGTGACACTGAGCTCATTATTTAGGTGAGTGCGACTAACTGTCCAAGGGTATTTGGTTAAATTGATTTAAATCAAAATGGCGATGTTTATGCTGCGAGTTTGGTTTTAAAGGTTGATGAAATTCAATATAAAAATGGCAGTCGCAGAACAGATATTCAAATAAGGCCAGTGAAACAGCCAAACTGAATGCAATTTCATTGGTAACGAAGTGGGCCATTTGCAGCGGTTAATGGGGTCGGCAAGGTATACCACCTAAAAGCAATCGTCAGCGCTCAATTCGTTAAAAAGGATTTATGGTCGACGCGCCCAATGCGCGTAATGGATTACTTAACGAAGAGGTAGATATGCATAACAAGATTGTCACATTGGCGTTGGCAACCGCTCCATCATTGGCCCTAGCGCACCCAGGGCATGGTGGTATGGGGTTGTTTCACCACGCTGCTGATCTGCTGCCATGGGTTGTCGCGATTGCGGTAGCAGCCATTGGTTGGTGGTGTCTCTCCAAGCGTTAATCGATTACAGCCAACTCTGGAGGATTGATTTTGGCTAATTACGATGCCCTGTTGGTAACCGCCCGTACTCGAATTGCTGAGTTAAAAGCGCAAGCCCCACAAAAACAAAAATCTTTAGACACGCGCATGGAAGAGGGGGGCGTCAGCCGCCGCGACTTCATGAAATGGAGCGCTACCACCGCCGCTGCGTTGGGATTGCCGCTGCAGTTTGCGCCGATGGTTGCCGAAGCTGCCGAAGTGGCCGACCGCGTCCCATTGATCTGGTTGCACCTTGCCGAATGTACCGGCTGTTCGGAATCGCTGATCCGTGCCGATACCCCAAGCATTGATGCGCTGATCTTCGATTACGTGTCGCTGGAATACCATGAAACGCTGATGGCCGCATCTGGCTGGCAAGCGGAAGAAAACCTCGAACACGCCCTTAAGACTTACAAAGGCCAATACATTTTGGCGGTTGAAGGGGCAGTGCCGACCGCCAATAACGGCAGCTTCCTAACCGTTGGCTGTAAAGGCCACACCGGTTTGCACATCATCAAAGATGCCGCTGCTGGGGCTGCTGCCATCGTTTCGGTCGGCACCTGTGCCGCCTACGGTGGGGTTCAGGCCGCAGCGCCAAACCCAACCGCCGCCAAAGGTGTTGATAAGGTGATCTCTCAGCCGGTGATCAACCTAGGCGGCTGTCCACCAAGTGAAAAGAACATCGTCGGCACCGTGATGTATTTCATCATGTTTGGCCGTGCGCCTGCGCTGGATATGTTCGGTCGTCCGAAGTGGGCCTACGGCGCACGGGTACACGATAACTGTGAGCGTCGCGGTCGCTTTGATGCCGGGGAGTTTGTTGAAACCTTCGGTGATGACGGCGCCAAAGAGGGCTATTGCCTATACAAGGTGGGTTGTAAGGGGCCTTACGCCTACAACAACTGCCCAACTGAGCGCTTTAACCACCACGTTTCCTGGCCAGTATTGGCTGGTCACGGCTGCATCGGCTGCTCCGAGCCGGACTTCTGGGACACCATGGCTGACTTCGAAAAGCCATTGGGTCGTCGCGAGTTGCACAGCTTAGATCAAACCGCCGATTACGTTGGCGGTGCCATCCTCGGACTGACTGCGTTGGGCCTAGGTGCTCACGCCGTAGCCAGCGTTGTTGTAGAGAAAAAAGAAGAGGCTAACCGATGAGTAAGCGCGTAGTTGTTGACCCGATCACCCGTATTGAAGGGCACCTGCGGGTTGAGGTCGAAGTTGACGAGAACAATGTCATTACCGATGCGTGGTCCTCTTCCACCTTGTGGCGTGGTATTGAAACCATCATGAAGGGGCGCACACCAATGGACGCTGGTTTGTTGGTGCAGCGGATCTGTGGGGTTTGTACCTATTCCCACTACCGTGCCGGTATTGAAGCGGTGGAAAACGCCTTGGGCGTGAAAATTCCGAAAAACGCCGAATTGCTGCGTACCCTGATGCAGCAAGCGCTGTATATGCACGACCACGTGGTGCACTTCTACCACCTGCATGCGCTGGACTGGGTTGACGTGGTTTCTGCGTTGAGCGCCGATCCGGCTAAAGCCGCGGCGGTAGCACTGCAATACAGCGATAAGCCTATCGCGGCGGGCGAGGGTGACTTGCGCGCCGCCCAAGAACGTGTGGCGAAGTTGGTTTCCACCGGTAAGTTAGGGCCGTTCGCCAACGCTTACTGGGGCAACCCAACGTACAAACTGTCGCCAGAGCAGAACCTGATTGCGGTATCGCACTACCTTAAAGCGTTGGAAGTGCAGCGAGTTGCCGCTGAGATGATGGCGATCTTCGGCGGCAAGATGCCACACCCACAATCGCTGGTGGTTGGTGGCGTTACCTGTGTTCGCGATGCGCTATCACCGGCGCGTTTGCAAGAGTTTAAGTACAAGCACAGCATCGTTAACGACTTTATCACTCGCGCTTACCTGCCAGATGTACTGATGGCGGCGGAAGCCTTTAAGAGCGAAGGCAGCGTCCTTGGCGGCGTTGGCGTCAAGAGCTTTATGGCGACCCGCGACTTTGCCTTGGGCAACGGTAACTACCTGTTTGAAGGCGGGGTGATCTTAAACGGCGATCTGAGCAATGTGCAGGAGATCAACGCCGATAAGATCAAAGAGGACGTTACCCACGCCTGGTACGACGCCCCCGGCGCGCAGCACCCATACGATGGCACCACCGAGCCCAACTACACCGGCTTTAAAGAGCGTGACACCGTTTACGGGCCGCTGCCAACCTTGGATGAAACCGGCAAGTACACTTGGGTTAAGTCGCCACGTTACGACGACGAACCGGTGGAAGTGGGGCCGCTGGCCTGTTTGCTGGTGAACTATGCCAAGGGTAATCCACGGGTTGTGGCAGCCGTTGATGGCTTGCTGCAAACCACCGGACTGCCGCTGGAAGCGCTGTTTACCACCTTAGGTCGTACCGCCGCCCGTTTGCTGCAAACCGTGTTGGTGGCCGATTCGGCGATGGAAACCTTGGACGCGCTGATCACCAACTTGTTGGCCGACGAAGCGACTTGGGTCGATCCACAGATGGATGATGCCAAAGAGTACAAAGGCCACGCGATGATCGAGGCGCCACGAGGCATGCTTAGCCACTGGGTGCGGATCAAAGGTGGGGTGGTGGAGAACTACCAAGCGGTGGTACCAACTACTTGGAACGCCGGTCCAATGGACGCCAACGGCAAGAAAGGCCCTTATGAGCTGGCGCTTGTCGGCATGAAACTGGCGGATCCAACCAAGCCGTTGGAAGTGATCCGCGTGATTCACTCGTTCGATCCTTGCATGGCCTGTGCAGTTCACGTGATGGACTTCAAAGGCACTGATCTGGGTGAGTTCACCATCAACCCTAGTGCTTAAAGGAGGTTCGCTATGATGCCGCAAACCGACCATCTGCCGCATTCAAGAGACTATGTCTTTAGTCCGGCGATCCGAATTATGCACTGGTTGCGGGCGCTGGCGATTGTGGTGCTGGTGATCACCGGCTTCTACATCGCTTGGCCGTTTCTGACTCCGTATGGGGGCAGCGACAACCTGCAGCAAGGCTGGTTCCGTTTTGCTCATTTGGTGTTTGGTTTTGTGTTGTGTGCCATCACCGTAGCGCGGGCTTACCTGTACTTCTTCTCCAAAAGTGACGTTGAACGTCGCTCTTGGGGGGATGTGGTTAGTCCAAACAGCTGGGTCAAGCAGTTGCTTAGCTACGTATGGATTGGCAAGCTTCACAAGAAAGGGGTGTACGGCCCGCTGCAATACATGACCTACCTGGCGTTAACGCTGGTGATTGTGGTGATGTGTGTGACCGGGATTGCGCTACACGCCAACGTTTACCACGACGGTCTGGGCGGCTTGTTAAAGCCTGCTGCAGACATGATTGTGGTGGCCTTTGGTGGTCTGGCGCCGGTGCGCGAAGTGCACCACATCCTCACTTGGGTGTTTGTGATATTCATGGTGGTGCACGTTTACATGGCCATCTGGTCAGGGATCCGCTTCCGCCATAACTCGGTGGATTCGATCATCTCTGGTTACGACTACCACCCGATTAAGCCCAAAAAAGAGGACTAAGCCGCGCTTATGCCACAAAAGATCCTGATCCTTGGGATTGGCAATGTCCTGTACGCCGATGAAGGCATCGGCGTACATTTTGTCAAATACTTCCAACAGAAGTACCGCCTCAGTGGCGCCCCGTCGGTGGAATTCGTCGACGGTGGCACCCTGGCCCAAGCCCTAATTCCCATCATTGCCCAACATGATCATGTGATCATCGCCGATACGGTTAACTCCAATAGCGGCAAAGTGGGTGATGCCTTCTTCTTTAACTTCGACCAGGTACCGCACCATATCGATTTTCAGGGCAGTGCCCATGAGGTCGAGATGCTGCACACCCTCGAGATGATGGACATGGTTGGCGACCGGCCAACCACCTACATCCTAGGGGTGATCCCGCAGGTGCTGGAAGCGATGAGCTTCGAGCTAACCGACGCGGTGCAAAACGCTGTGCCTTACATGGAACGCACCCTCATTGACCATCTGGCGTCGCTCGGGGTGACTTGTGAACAACAGGCTGAACCTCAGCTGCAAGCGATCGCGTACGCGTCGGTGTAGAGGCTTGGCCACTGCAATGGACGGCGCCTGTGAAGGGCGCCACCTTTGCCCGAAATGGTTGCAAAACCGCGAGTAATAACCGTCGATGAAGCTACGATTTAACTTTGCTACCGCCCGTCCGGTGGCTCATTACGCCCGTCTCTGTAACCAGTTTCTACAACATCCCAACGTTAAAGCCATCCGCCATAACGACCAAGGCTATGCCATTGAAGCCGAAGGCGAGCAGCCGCAGCTAGAGCAACTGGCGGATCTGTTGGCCGCGACCTTGCCGCTGTCGTGTTGGTCAACCGGCACCAGCACTGAAGCCATCGAGCAGTTCAGTGGCGAAGCGCAAGAGCTGCCATACCAGTACAGTGACATCGCTTATTGTCGCCACTGTTTGGATAAGCCAACCGAAGACTGTCGGCACTGCGGCACACCGGCAGATGCGGTGGTCGATATCGACGCCTTAGTGGCGGATTTTGTTGAGGTTGGCCGCGCCAGCTATCGCAATCATCGCGGCCGTCGCACCGTGGTGGCGCTGTCACAGATCACCGCCGAACACCAGCAACTGATGTTCTGCAATGGCAAAGACTTGAATCAAGCCTTGTACATCGATAACGACGGGGTGCTGCGACTTAGTGGCATCGAAAAGCCGCAACTGCGATTGCAACCTCGGCCAGCGTTTAGCCAGCAACATCAACTGCCGCGGCCACTCTACAACTGTCATTTGGCGGATGATCGTATCGCCCATCAACTGGCCTTACGGCTGGCCGAGCGTGGCGTGGTGGCGGTGGCGGTCGAGTGCGATTATCAGCCGCTGCTGATTGCCCAGTGGCTCAATGGCCCAGCGGCGTTGGCGGGGGATCCGGCGTTAACCCCGCTGGCGGTGCGCGAACCGCAGCAGTACAGCGCTCACGTCGGCCATTACCGCGCCTGCTACCACAATGACAAAGTCAAGTTGACCCGCTGTGATATCAGCAAACCGGTTGAGCCAACCAAAGCCGCCGAATACGCCCTGCAAGCGATGCAGCAGCAACAGCGCTTTGATGACAGCACCGCAGTGCTGTACCTCAGCCGCCAGCACCAATCTGGGGTGATCTACAAAGACCGCCAAGGGCAAATTCAGTGGTTGGTGAAGCTGGATTATCAAGATGCCAACCCGGCGGATCGGCTTACGGCGCTGGCGAGCAGCAGCGCCAGTGCTGAACGCCTTATCGAACGTTTTCAGGCCAAGCACGGTGACTGGCTGGCACAGTTGACCGCCACCAACCATCGCCGTCCCCGTGGCAACCTGAGCGGCATCATGGCGATGGTGGCGTGGTTGTGGGAGCTGGACGGCGGCCACGATGTGCAGATCGCGGCGGAAGCGTTATTGGCCAGCGCTCTCGGCCACAATCAACTGAAAGCACCACGCATCGATTTCCGTCTACGCAAAGGTGAAGACGCCGCTGAAGTGGACTTCCTGCCAGCGCTGCAAGCCGCCATCAGCTATCGCTTGGCTGATCCCGATGGCGCCGCTGGGGTCGCTTTTGGGGTGATCGACTCGTTCGCCGATTTTGTTGGTAACTGGATCGAACGGCTGGATGCCGACATCGGCCTCTCGGGGTTGGTGCTGGCCGGGGATGAGTTTGATAACCCGATTTTATTGCAACAACTGCGGTTGCGCTTGGCTCGCAACATTAAATTAAGCCTGCCACAGCCGCTGGATATCGCCGGCAACAACTTGGCGCTGGGCGCGCTGTTCTGCCACTAGGGCACGGATTCAAAGGAGTGAGTTATGTGCTTTGCCATCCCATCGAAAATCATTGAACTGGACTGCGACAATGAAGTCGCCACCATCGATACCTTAGGGCGAGTTCGGCAAATCAGCGTAGCGATGGTGTTAGAACCTTTAGCCATTGGCGATTACATACTGATTAACAATGGCTTTGCCCTAAATAAGATGGACAGCGCTGCGGCCTTGGACAGCTTGGCGCTGTATCAGGAGATTGTCGCCAAAATGGAACGGGGAGAGGCGTAATCATGACGGTAACTCAACCGGGTGCCCAGATCCGCGTTCGTGGCCAAGTTCAAGGGGTTGGCTTTCGTCCTTTTATTTGGCAATTGGCACAGCAACTGCAGGTCGGCGGCGAGGTGTTGAATGACGCCGAAGGGGTGTTGATCAAGTTGTCACCGCCGCAAAGTGCTTATCAGTTCTTAACTTTGATGTTGGAACAACTGCCACCACTGGCACGGATCGATAGCACCGATATCGAACCATGGCTGCAAGCAAGCTACCCAGACCAGTTTGTTATCACCGCCTCGGTTGCCGGCAACACCAATACCCGTATTGCGCCGGACACCGCCACCTGCGAGCAGTGTCGGCATGAGTTGTTCGAACCCAGCAATCGCCGTTATCAATACCCCTTTACCAACTGCACCCATTGCGGTCCGCGCTACTCGATTATTCAAGATGTGCCCTACGATCGGCCACACACCTCGATGGCGGCCTTTCCACTGTGTGCCGATTGCCAACAGGAATATGATTATCCTGCTGACCGTCGGTTTCACGCCCAGCCCAACGCCTGTTCGGTGTGTGGCCCCACCTTACAGTTGCGCCACAACTCTGGTCGCATCGACGCCAGTGGTCAGCAGGCATTGGTGCAAACCGTAGCGGCGCTGAAGCGGGGCGAAATTGTCGCGGTCAAAGGACTGGGTGGTTTTCATCTGGTGGTTGATGGCTGCAATCAGCAGGCGGTGATGCGCTTGCGGCAACGTAAGCATCGACCCGCTAAGCCCTTCGCCTTGATGGCGGCGGATCTGACGATAATGCAGCGCTACGTCAAAATCAGCAAAGCGGAGCAGCAGCAACTGCAAAGCGGCGCGGCGCCGATCGTGTTGTTGCGTCGCCGCGATGGTGGCCGAGCGCCGATCGCGGCGGCGGTCGCCCCAGATCTGCATGTGTTAGGGATGATGTTACCGTCTAATCCGCTGCAACATCTGCTGCTGAGCTACTTTGATACGCCGTTGGTGATGACCTCCGGCAACGCGTCTGGTAAGCCACCCTGCATTGATGACGCCAGTGCCATCAGCGAACTGGGCGAGATCGCCGACTGGTTGCTGCTGCACGATCGCGCCATCGTCAATCGGGTTGATGATTCGATTGTACGTGTCGACTCATTGCAGGGGCGGGTCAATGTCAGCGTGCTGCGCCGTGCCCGAGGTTTGGTGCCAACGCCAATTTCGTTGCCGGCGGGGTTTGCCGCGGCGGACAACTTATTGGCTTATGGCGCTGATCTGAAAAATACCTTTTGCTACCTAAAACAAGGCCAAGCGCTGCTGTCGCCGCACTTGGGGGATTTGGCGGATCTGCAACTGCGGCAAAGTTACCAAGACAACTTGCAACTGTTCGCCAAGCTGTTCGCGGTAACAGCCGATCTGACAGCCTGCGATAGCCACCCCAACTACATCAGCCACGGCATTGCCACCGAACAGGGGGAGCCGCAAACCGTTGATCATCATCATGCCCATCTGGCGGCGTGTTTGGTTGACAACCAGATCCCGCTGACGACGGCGCCGGTGCTGGGGCTGGTGCTTGATGGTCTCGGTTGGGGCGGCATTGGTACTGATCACCAACTGTGGGGCGGCGAGCTGCTGTACGGTGATTATCGCCAAGTTCGCCATCTTACCGGCTTGCCGGCGCTGCCGCTGGCTGGCGGCGAGTTGGCGGCACGGCAGCCGTGGCGTAATTTGTTGGTGCACTTAGATGCGGCGGTGCCGGATTGGCAACAGCGGGGCATCAGCGCTTTAGAACGGTTGCAGCAAAAGCCATTGGCGACTCTGCGCCAAGGCATTGCGGCGGGGATCAACAGCCCGCGCGCCTCCAGCGCTGGCCGGTTGTTTGATGCGGTGGCCGCGCTGCTGACCGATAAGTTTGACGCCATCAGCTTTGAAGGGGAAGCGGCGCTGGCGGTGGAAGCACTGGCGTGGCAAGCGTTGCCAGCAAAGCAGCACACGATGCCGCCATTAGCAGCGTCAGATCCCATCTCATTACAATCACTTTGGACAGCAATGCTGACTGCGATCGAACGCCAAGTTTCTGCCGCCGAGGTGGCGTTACAGTTCCATCAACATTTGGCGGCACTACTGTTAACCATGGTTGCTAAGCACGCTCGGCCACTGGCGGTGACCCAAGTGGCACTATCCGGTGGGGTGATGCAAAACCAACTGCTATTAATGCTATTGGTTGATGGCTTGCAGCAACTGGGTTTAAGCGCCTTGGTGCACAGTGAGATCCCCGCTAACGATGGTGGCATCGCCATTGGCCAAGCGGCCGTGGCGTGGGCTCGGCAATGCGATCTAACCGATGAGTCTTAGTCGATGAATCAAGCGTTAACGGGCAGCAGCCCCACCCAAGGGCAACTGCGACTGACCACCAAGCATGGGCGCATTAGCCACTGCCAATCACAGTTACAGCTGCCGCCGCTGGCGAGCTTGTTAAATGGCCGCAACTACACCGAAATCAGCCAGCGGCTGCAACTGGTTTATAGCCAATGTGCCGAGGCGCACCGGTGGGCGGCGCTGTCATTAGTGGAACCCGATACCGCGGTCAATGGCGCGACGCACGACGCTCGCGCGCAAGCGCTGTGGTTGGAATGGGTCAGCGAGCACAGTTGGCAACTGTGGCGCAGTGCGCAACTGTTGTTGCCCGCCTGTGAGCAGCGGATGTTGTTGTTGGCGCAGTGGCGGCAGCAACTGGCGTCGCTGCGCCAACAATTGGCACCAAACCGCTATCAGTGCGGTGTTCGGGCGAGCGCGGCGCCACTGGCGGATCTGCTGCCGTGGCAAGCGCGCTGGCAACAGTTGGTGTACCAACCGCTACAGCAAGCGATTATCGAATCCCCTTGGGCCGCGCAGTTTGTCACCGAACACGCCTGCATGGCGCGGTTTGAATCCGGCGCCGCCGTGCGTCAGCCACCGTCGCAACTGACCATCGCCGCTCGGTTTGCCGGGTTATGGCAAGAGTGCTGGCAAGCGGCGCAGTGGCTTCTGCAGCCGGCGGCGGGTCAATCGCCATTGCTTGGCGCGGGCACGATCGCCGCCGCCCGAGGTACCTTGGTTCATCGTTGCCACTGGCACAGCGGCGTTGCCGATCATTATCAAATTCAGATCCCAACCGAGGGACTACTGGCCAGTATAAGCCAAAGCTTGCTTGGCACGCCCTACCACGATTGCCCGCAGTCACGACTGGGTTTGACCCTGTGGCTGCAGTCACACGCACCCTGCGTTGATATCGAAATTACCGTTACCGAGGAGCCATCCGATGCATGAGATGTCATTGGCCGAGGGGATCATCCAGATCATTGAACGTCAGCAATTAGCCAAGGGCAGCAAGGTTAAGGAGGTGATCTTAACCCTCGGCGAGTTAGCCGCCATTGAGATCCCGGCGCTGGAATTTGGCTTCGAGGTGGTCGCTCGCGGCACCGCCGCCGAGGGCGCCACCTTGGTTTATCAGTTGGTGCCCGGTAGCGCCTTTTGCTTTCCCTGCGGCGCCCAAGTGCCAATCAAACAAAAGGGGGACGCTTGTCCCCGCTGTCAGGGTCACCAGTTGACGGTGATCGATGGCAATCAGATGCAAGTTAAATCATTGGAGTTAACCGAATAATGTGTACCGTTTGCGGCTGTGCCGAGGGTCAAACCCGGATTGAAGGCGAGCACCGCCATCATCACGATCACCACCACGACGATCATGGCCACCATCATCACGGCCAACAGCCGGCTGAGCCGGTGGCGACCGTGATCCATCACCATTATCACCATAGCGGCGATGTTCATCATCACGTCCATTACCATGTGCTGGGCGCGCCGCCGCAACACGGTCATGGTCACGACCATGCTCATCCGCACCAGCATGACCATGATCATGGCCACCATCATGGCGATCACGACCATCACCATCATGATCATGATCATCAACACGGTCATCATCACGGTCATGACCATCAGCACGAGCATTTTGAGCCGGAACAACAGCAGCAAGATTTGCACTACGGCAAGGGCCCAGCGCACGCCCATGCGCCGGGGATGTCGCAACAGCGGATGATTCAGATCGAGCAAGATATCCTTGGTAAAAACAACGAGATTGCCGCCCATAACCGCAGCCATTTTATCGACGACCAAGTATTGGTATTGAATCTGGTCTCGAGCCCAGGCTCCGGCAAAACCACCACCTTGACCGAAACCCTGCTGCGCTTAAAAGAGACCACTGAGCTGGCGGTGATCGAGGGCGATCAAGAGACCGCGAACGACGCTGAGCGCATTCGCGCCACCGGCGTTAACGCGATTCAGGTCAATACCGGTAAGGGCTGCCACTTGGATGCGGCGATGGTGCATCAGGCTTACCACCATTTAAGCCTGAAGCCCGGTGGCATTCTGTTTATTGAAAACGTCGGCAATCTGGTGTGTCCGGCCGCCTTTGATCTGGGTGAACACGCCAAAGTGGCGATCCTGTCGGTGACCGAAGGCGAAGATAAGCCGCTGAAGTACCCAGAGATGTTTGCTGCTGCCGAGCTGATGCTGGTCAATAAGATCGATCTGCTGCCATACCTGCAGTTCGATCTGGAGCAGTGCATCGCCAACGCTCGTAAGGTTAACCCCAACATTGAGGTTATCTGCCTCTCTGCCACCTCCGGTGAGGGGATGGAGCTGTGGCTGGACTGGTTACAGCGCAAAGCGGCAAAGTAAGCCACAGCGCCACTTTGCCCGAATAAGAGTGCTCTAATAGGAGTGGTCTAAGTGGTTTAAAATGAGTGGCATAAAAAAGCGCGGAACCTGAGTTCCGCGCTTTTGGTTTTTGGGAGAGTTATTCCTAACAGATCCGCGGCAGCAGTTCGCCTTTAGGCAGCTCCATATAGCGCTTGGAGCCCCACGGGCTGGTTTGCACCACTTTGCCGTGATGGCTGTCGCTGATCTGGCCGATGATGGCGGCACTGGTGTGGAACTGCTTGAGGACCGCGAGGGCTTGCTCGGCTTGGTCGGCGCTGACTGCCAACACAAAGGTGCCTTCGTTGGCCAGCTCCGCCGGCTCAAAGCCGAACAGTTCACACAGCCCTTGCACTGCCGGAGCGATAGGCAGCGCTTGCTCGGTCACTTCGATGCCCAATTCACGGCCACTGGCCCACTCATTCAGCACCGCTGCGAGACCGCCACGGGTGGCATCGCGCATCGCTTTGCAGTCGATGCCGGCCTCAAGTAGGGCGTTTACCGCTGGCCACAGGGTGTCGCAATCGGAAGCCAGTTCGGTTTCTAAAGTTAAGCCTTCGCGGCTGGCCAGAATGCAGGCGCCGTGGCAGCCGATATCGCGGGAAACCAAGATCTGATCGCCCACTTGCAGCTGTTGCCAAGAGGGCGCCGCTAAGCATTCACCAATCCCCGAGGTGTTGATAAACAGGCCATCGGCGGCGCCTTTGGGGACCACTTTGGTGTCGCCGCAGACGATTTTGGCACCGGATTTGGCCAGTTCGCTGGCCATCGATTGCACCAGCTGTTCCAGCTCGGCAAATGGCAGCCCCTCTTCGATGATAAAACCGCAAGAAAGATACTGCGGTTTGGCGCCAGCCATCGCCAGATCGTTCACGGTGCCAGCGATGGCAATTTTACCGAGATCGCCGCCGTTAAAGGTGCGTGGGCTGACGGTAAAGCTGTCGGTGGTAAAGGCCACTGGGCCATTAAATTGCAGCCGGGCCGCGTCTTCATCCCGCAGCAAAATATCGTTGCCCAGATATTTAAAGAACAGCTTGTGGATCAGCTGACTCATCTCGACCCCACCGCCGCCGTGGCTTAATTCAATGCATCGTTGCTGCGCTTTCATAGAGTGACTCCGGCGTATTTGTAGTGGGCGTGACAGGCGCCTTCAGAGCTGACCATGCAGCTGCCCATTGGGGTTTGCGGGGTGCAGCCGCGGCCAAATACTTTGCATTGGTTCGGGCTGTTTAGGCCTTTTAAGATGTTGCCGCACAGGCAGGCTTTATGATCTTCAATCGGCTCGGTTGGCAGCACATCGGCGAACCGTTGCTCGGCATCACGATGGGCCAGATGCGGTTTTAGCTGCAGCGCTGAGGCGGCGATATCGCCAAGTCCGCGCCAGCGAAACTTGTCGGCGGTGTCAAAACAATCGGCCACCAGCTGCTGCGCTTTAAGGTTACCCTCGGTGGTGACCGAGCGGCGATATTGGATCTCCAGTTTGGCTTCACCGGCGATTGCTTGTTTGACCAGCATCAGCACCCCTTCCAGCAGATCCACCGGTTCAAAGCCGGTGACCACCAGCGGGATCCGGTAGCTATCGACGGCGGCTTGATAGATCTGGGCTCCGGTGATCACCGATACGTGGGATGGGCCGATAAAGGCATTGATGGCCGCTTGGCCGTCGGCCATCACCGCATCAATCGCCGGTGGCACCAACACGTGATTGCAGTGCAGCAACAGGTTGTCGATGCCAAGGGCGTCGGCTTGTTGCAGCAGTACGGCGCTCATTGGTGCGGTGGTTTCAAAACCGATGGCAAAGAACACCACGGTTTTGCTGGGGTTGTCTTGGGCGATGGTCAGTGCATCTAAGGGGTCGTAGAGGGCGCGAATATCGGCGCCTTGGCCGCGCAGTTTGGCCAAGCTGGTGTGTGAGCCGGGCACCCGGATCATGTCGCCTAAGGTCGCCAGAATCACATCGGGCTGCTGAGCAAGGGCGATGGCTTGGTCGATGCGCTCTTTGGGCATCACACACACCGGACAACCGGGGCCATGGACAAATTGAATATTGCTGGGCAACAGTTGCGGCAGGCCAAATTTCATAATGGCGTGGGTGTGGCCGCCACAGACCTCCATGATCCGCAATGGCTTGGGAAGCTGGGCGGCCAAGGCGGCGATCTGTTTCGCCAGTAGTGCGATAGTAGCGGGATCGCGATAGCCTTGATAAAGCTGCTGTAGGGTCAGTGGCGCATCACTCATTGGCGCTCTCCAGCTGTTTTAGCAGCGTCAAGGTTTCAAGGGCGGTCGCTTTATCGATTTTGTTCATGGCAAAACCCACATGCAGCAGCACGTAGTCGCCGATGGCCAGTGGCTCGGCAATCAGCTGGCTACTGACTTGCCGTTTGACCCCAAGCGTATCCACGGTAACGCGATCATCTGGATGAAGTTCAACCACTTCAGAGGGGATAGAGAGGCACATTGAGCAGCAGTTCCTTGTTACGTCATTAAGTGCTGCCTAGGTGGTAACAGATCCCGCAGGAATGCGGCAGTCATCGATAAGAAAAATGCTAACCAGCGCACTTAATCAACGCCATTGAGGAAGTGGTGGCGAAAGATTGCGCATTGCGATTGTTACTTAACCTTGTTGGCGTAACTGAGTCGGAGGTAAATACGAAGGGTAAACGGGACAAAAAAAGCGCAGCTATTTTAGGCTGCGCTGTGGCAACGATTAGCAGGGCAGAGTTATTGCGGGTACAACCGTCGCAGCTCTTTTTTGTCGACTTTGCCAACGCTGGTTTTGGCGATGGCGTCCACCAATTTGACTTTCAGCAGCAGGGCTTCACGGGCCAAGATCCCTTTGCTAATAAACTCCTTGGCAAAGCTGACCAACTCTTTCTCGGTCACCGTGGCGTCTGCCTTAACGGCGATCAATGCCAGTGGCACTTCGCCCCATTTGCTGTGCGGCATGCCAATCACCGCCGCTTCTGACACCGCTGGGTGCTGATGCAAAATGTCTTCGAGCTCCAGCGAGCTGACCCACTCACCGGAGATCTTAATCATGTCTTTAACTCGGTCGGTGATCTTAATAAAACCATCGCCATCGATGGTGGCAACATCACCGGTATGCAGGTAACCCCCACGCCATAGCGCTTTCGAGTTCTTATTGTCTTTGTGATAGCTCGGGGTAAGCCACGGTGCTCGAACCACAATTTCGCCACTCTGGCTGCCATCGTGAGGCAGTCGGTTCATCTGCTCATCAACAATATGGGCTTCGACTAACGCCACTTTTTTGCCGGTTTTGGCGCGGTATTCCGCTTGTTGGTCGAGATCCATATCGAGGTGCTCTTGGGTCAGTTGCACCAAAGAGAGAATTGGCCCGGTTTCACTCATGCCGTAGCCGGCAAACACGTCGATGCCCCGCTCTAAGGCTGCTTTACATAGGGCTTTGGGCAGTGCGGCGCCGCCGATCACCACTTTCCAATGGCTAAAATCGACGGTTTGGGATTTTGGAGAGCTAAGCAGCAGGTGCAAGATGGTCGGCACGCAGTGAGAGAAAGTGACCCCTTCCTGCTCAATCAGTCCCAGTAGGGTATCGGGCACATACTTGCCCGGATAGACCTGTTTTACCCCTAGCATGGTGGCCATGTACGGCAGACCCCAGGCGTGTACGTGGAACATCGGTGTGATTGGCATGTAGATGTCGCCTTGATGCAGACGACCTTGAACCGCGTTGGTGCCGATGGAGCTTAAGATCCCTAAGGTGTGCAGCACCAATTGCCGATGGGTAAAGAACACCCCTTTCGGTAAACCGGTGGTGCCAGTGGTGTAGAAAGTGGTGGCGATGGTGTTTTCGTCAAACTCAGGGAAGTTAAATTCGGCCGGTTGCTGCGCCAGCAGCTGCTCATATTGGCACTGGTCGTTGTCGCGCAGCACGATGTAATCGGTAACGGTGTCGATGCGGCCTTTGATCTGATCCAGAATCGGCAAAAACTCTTCATGGATCAGTACAATGTCATCTTCGGCGTGATCGATGGTGTAGAGGATCTGCTCCGGTGACAGACGGACGTTGATCATATGCAGTTTGGCGCCGAGCATCGGGATAGCGAAGTAACACTCCAGATAGCGATGGGAGTCGTAATCCATCACCGCTACGGTATCGCCTTTTTTAACCCCCATCTGGGTCAGCACATTCGCCAGTTGCTTAACTCGGTCATGAAAGGTTTGGTAGCTGTGACGGCGGTGATTGCCGTAGACGATCTCCTGTTGTGGATTAAATGCCACCGGAGAAAACAGCAAGTTCTTGATCAGCAGTTGGTAGTTAGACGGTTCGTTTACATACTGGGTCATGGTGATGGTCGCTATCGTTACGATGTTATCGGGCGTCAGCTCGTGCAATTGATGTTGCGCTGAGTCACGATAAAGTGAAGGATTCTGCCGATGGTCGCAATCAGCTTAGACCGCAACTGTTAACTTGATGGGGGTTTGTGCCGCTGGCATTGGCCAGTTACCCGGTAATATGGCTGTTAGTGGTTAGCAAAAAATCTGGCTTGCATCGTGCTAGAAAGGGCATATAATCCGTCTCCCATTAATGAGAATACTTATCACTCATCCTGCTGCTGGAGTTCGCTTTCGTGAAACAATTTGCTCAACAATTCCTCGATCGTTTTTCCATCGGCGCATCTTTAGTGTGTGCGGTGCACTGTGCGGCGATGCCAATTGTGTTGGCGTTGTATCCGGCATTGGCAGCGGTGTCTGAGCACGGCCACGGTCATCATGATCACAGCTTTCACCAGATGATGCTGTGGGTGGTGATCCCATCCAGTGTGATTGCGGCGTTTATGGGCTGCCGTCAGCATAAAGACAAACTGGTGTTGGGCGGCATTGCGGTTGGCTTGATCGGTTTGGTGATTTCGGCGTTTTTCGGCCATGACCTGTTTGGTCACGATGGTGAAAAAGTGGCGACCGTGATTGCTGGGGCGGTGTTGGCGGCATCCCACTGGCGTAACTACCGCCTGTGCCGTAGCGTTAAGTGCAGCCACGACCATGGTCAACACGGCCATCATCACCACTAAGCGTTTATCCAGCTAGCATGCCAAGCCCCAGCAATTGTGTTGGGGCTTGGTCGTTTTAGGGGCTCGCCAGCAATTCTAGCGCCCAATCGATGCTGGCAAGCCACTGTTGCTCCCGTTCAATATCGGCCATCAGCAGTGGCTCGTTAAGCGCTTCGTGACTCAGCGCCACGCTGGCTTGATTACGATGCCAACTGATGGTCGGCAACGGCAGTTTACGCCGACCTAAGTGCCACATCGCCGCCAGCCGCACAGCCACCAACATATGCTGCAGGCCGTCGCTGTCGGCCAACTGCAGCTCTGGGGTTTGACACTCATCTAAGCGTTTGCGGTGATGGCGGCCAAGCCAACCAAGCAACTGTTGTTGCTCGACGGTAAAGCCTGGCAGATTGCTGTTGCTGAGGATGTAACCGCTGTGGCGGTGCATGCCGCGAAAGTTCATCGATAGACCGACCTCCAGTAGCCGACCTGCCCAGTTGACTAGCTGGGCTCGCTGGCGGTTGTGGTAGGGCGAACTGGCAAACAGCGCTTGCGCACTGCTGCCCACCTGTTGGCCGTGGGCACTGTCAACGTGATGTAGGCGCTCCATCGCTGCCACGGTTTCGGCGCACACCGAATCGTGGTCTTGATCGCCGCTCATCTCGATGATCACCCCCTCGCGCAGGGCGGCAGCACAAAACTGCATCTGGTCTATCTGCAGCGTGCGAAAACAGGCCAACAGCACGACGAGTCCCGCCGGTAGCACTTTTTGCCGACTCTCCGGCAGATCGCTCAGCAGGGGGCTTTGGTTGCCGCCACTGTCGATCAACTGCTGTTTTAGTTGTTCTAACTGCGCCAGCGTTAACTGCTGTGGCTGGTTGGGATCGGCACACAGTTGGCAAATGGCTTTGATGGTGCCAGAACAGCCAATCGCCTGATCCCAACCTTGGCGCAAGTAACGCTCTAACAACGGTTCCAGTTGCTGCGCTGCCGCGGTGATCGCCTTGTCAAAGCGTTTGCCACTGAACTTGCCGTCCGCGAAGAACTGGTCGTGATAGCTGACGCAGCCCATATCCAGCGAGGTCAGCAGTTTGGCGCTGCGGCCTTGGCCAATGATCAATTCGGTGCTGCCGCCACCGATGTCGATCACCAGCGAACCGCCTTCCAGCTCCATCTGTTGCGCTACGCCGGTGAAGATCAAGCGTGCCTCTTCGCTGCCGGCGATCACCTCGACCTCGGTGCCGAGAATTTTACGGGCGGGGTTAACGAATTTGTGGCGGTTGGGGGCGCGCCGTAGGGCGTAGGTGGCAACCACCCGCACTTGGTTGATGTTGCTGGTCTCAAGGTGCTGGGCAAATTGAGTTAAACACTCTAGCCCGCGAGCCATGGCGGCCTCAGCCAGATTACCTTTGGCATCCATTGCCTCGGCCAGTTGCACCCGCTGTTTTACGCGGTGCAGCATCTGTACCCGATTTTCCAACACCCGCGCAATGGCTAGATGAAAACTGTTGGAACCCAGATCGATGGCGGCGATAACATCGCCCACTTGCGCTTGCGTCATAGCGTACTGTTGTCCTTAAGCTGCGCTTCTTGCGCCACTAAGTAATCGTAGGTGGCAATCTGACTGCGGCGTTTCTTGCGATTGCCGCGGCTGACATAAGGATTAGTTTGGTGGCGATCGATCCGCCGCGCTTTTTGGGTATCTTGCAGTTGGATCTGCAGCAGATCCAAAATTTGCTGTTTTAATCGCGGGCAATAGATCGGGCAGCCAACTTCGACCCGCTGATCGATATTGCGGGTCATCCAGTCGGCGCTGCTGATAAACACCTTGGGATCGCCATCGTTGTGAAACACCATGATTCGCGGGTGTTCCAGAAAGCGGTCGACGATCGAGATCGCTTCGATGTTGTCAGAGCTTTCCGGCAAGTCGGTCACCAGCGAACACATACCGCGCACGATTAAGCGCACCTTAACGCCGTTACGCGACGCATCGTACAGCCGCTTGATCAGGCCAGAATCAACCAAGTTATTTACCTTCAAGATGATCTGCGCCGATTTGCCCGCCAGTTGGTTTTGGATTTCGCGATCGATCATCCGGTACAGTTTGCGGCGGGCATCCAGCGGCGATAGCAGCAGATGGTTGAGCTTAATCCGGCGGTAGGGATGCTCGATAAAGTCAAACACCTGGGCAACTTCGTCGGTGATCTGTGGATCTTTGCTGAACAGTGCCAAGTCGGTGTAGATCTTGGCGGTCTTCTCGTTAAAGTTGCCGGTGCCAACGTGGGCATAATTGACCATCTCGCCCTGTTCGATACGGCTGATCAAAGCCAGCTTGCAATGCACCTTCAGCGAAGGAATGCCAAAGCTAACTCTAACTCCTGCGTCGGTTAGCAGCTTGGCCCATTCGATGTTGGCCTCTTCATCAAAGCGGGCGGCTAACTCCACCACCACCGTGACCTCTTTGCCGTTTTTTACTGCTTCAATCAAGGTGGCCAGTACCTGCGAACGTTTGGCGACGCGGTAGATATTCAATTTAATGGCTCGTACCTGCGGGTCATAGGCGGCTTGGCGCAGCCATTCAACCAGATGCGAGAAACGGTGATAGGGGTAATGCAGCAAAATATCGTTGGCGCTGATCGCCTCAAAGGCGGTGGCGTAGTTGCTGAATTGGGCGCTGCTGATCCCCGCCAGTTTCTTGTGTTCAAGGTATTTGCGGCCGGGGTTGGGAAAGGCGATAAAGTCGCGAAAATTATGATAACGGCCGCCGGCGCTAACGCTGTCATAGCTGCTGGCACCAAGGCAACCAACCAGCATATCGACCATGGTTTGTGGCATCTCGCGGTCGTACACCAGTCGAACCGGTTCGGCGGTGAGTCGCTGTTTTAACCCCTCTGACATCTTTTCTAGCAAGCTGGAGTCGATTTCGTTGGAGAGATCGTATTCGGCGTCGCGAGTCAGCTTCATTGAGTAACAGCGCACGCTGTCGAACTGGAAGATCCCAGCAAACAGATCGTGGACGCAGTGACGAATGATGTTATCCAGTAAGATCAGCGTTGTGCGACCGCGACTGGCGTCGCTGGGCAGGGTGACGAAGCGCGGTACTTTATCTGACGGCACAGGGATAAAGGCGTATTGCAGGCTATCGCCGTGGCGCAGTTCTGCCACCAGGTAGGTCAGGCCATCTTCCAGTTGGTGTTCGATGGCCGATTTAGGCCCCAGCAGGATCGGGATGATATGGCGGCGGATCTTCTCGCGAAAATAGCGGTTGAGCCATTGCTGGTGTGATTCGGACAGTTGGTTCTCGCTCACCAGAAAAATATTACGCCGCGCTAAGTCGACGATCAGCCGCTGGTAGATCTCATCAAACTGTTGTTGCAGTTCGTTGACGCGACGATTGATGTCGGTCATCAAAGTACGGGTTTTCTCGCCACCGCCGCGAGCTTCCTCGATGATCAGGCGGCGCCTAAGACCGGCGACTCGGACTCGAAAAAACTCATCTTGGTTGTTGGAGAAGATCCCCAGAAACCGCACTCGTTCAATCAATGGCGTTTGCTCGTCGGCGGCTTCTTGCAGCACTCGAGCATTAAAGCTAAGCCAGCTGAGCTCTTTTTCGATATGTTGGGCGGATGGCAAAACCACGGGAACCTCGATTGTCGATATTAACGGCGTTAGCTTGCGCAAAAGCGATGGCAGGCAAATGACAACTTGCGCAATAAAACAGCAAAGCCGCCAAGTTGCAGTGAATCATCCTAAGTGATTGATTACCATGCGTGCCATCAAGCCTAGCTTGTAATTTTACTGTCATATAAACGACATATAGTGGCATCCATTTTTATTTTGAGATGAGTAGCAGCGTGAACTCCGATCTGATGCGTAGCAGTCGTAAGCGGTTAGCCAAAGACCGCATCGCGCGTATCGCTATCTCTGCCGGTGGTTCACTGGTGCTGGTGGCTCTGTTACTGATCTTCTTCTACCTGCTGACGGTGGTGGCCCCACTGTTTAGCCGCGCCAGTATTACTCCAACCCTGTCTAGCCCGTACCTTTCTTTGGCGCCAACGGTGCATCTGGGGATGGATGAATCGAACCAATACGGTTATCGCGTTAGCGCCGATGGCGTGGTCGAGTTTTATCACCTAAGCGGTGCCCACCAAACCCGCCTTGTCAGCCGTGCTGATGCCAAAATCAGCGCTTTTGCCGCCAGTAATCCGCAACAAAGTTGGCTGGGATTTGGCTTTAGTGATGGCTATCTGCAACTGCTGCGACCGGAGTTTATCGTCGACTACAGCGATGGCGTGCGCACCATTGCTCCGCGCTTGACGCCGCAGCTTGATGGCAGCCAAATGCAACTGGATAAGCAGCGTCAGCCGATCACTCAGTTGGCGCTGGAAGTTAACGACCAACAGATCACGGTGGTCTGGCAAGACAGTGCCCTTGGTTGGCACTTAACCCGCTACTACGCCGATGTCGATTTTATTGCCGAAACTCGCCAGTGGCAGCGCGTCGATCGGGCGTTACCGCAGTTGCCACCGCAGCTAGACAAGGTGTTATTGACACCGGATCAGCGGCAGATGTTTGTGCTAGCCAGTGGCCGCGTCAGCGTCTGGCAGATGGCCGACATTGACAACGTTGCACGATTGCAGATCCTCACAACCAACCAAGCAACTGCCGATATTCAGCTGTTGCCTGGCGGCAGTTCATTGCTGCTGCAAAGCGCCTCTGCACAACTCAGCCAATGGTTTGCGGTGCGCAGTGACCATGGCCGCCTGTACCAGCAAATTCGTCAGTTTGAGTTGCCGTTCGCGGCAACGGCGATCGCCACCGAATATTTCCGCAAAACCGTGGCGGTGGCAGATAACGCTGGGGCACTGCAGTTGCTGTACACCACGTCCGAGCGGCAACTGTTGACAGAGCAGTTCAATACCCCAATCAACGCCATGGCATTTTCGCCGGCGGGTACTGGGCTGATGCTCGATCAGGGGCAAACCATCAACCTATTTGCAGTGGATAACCCCCACCCAGAGATTTCGTTCAGCGCCTTGTGGGACAAGGTCTGGTATGAAGGTTACCCAGAACCGGCGTACGTGTGGCAGTCGACCTCGGGTTCGGAAGACTTTGAAGCCAAATTAAGCTTGATGCCACTGCTGTTTGGCACCATTAAAGCGGCGCTGTACGCGATGCTGTTTGCGGTACCGATTGCGATTTCAGGGGCGATCTACACCGCCTATTTCATGACCGCCAAAGTGCGCGGGGTGGTTAAACCCACCATCGAAATCATGGAAGCGCTGCCGACGGTGATTTTGGGCTTTTTAGCCGGGCTGTGGTTAGCCCCGATAGTGGAGACTCACCTCGCTGGGGTGTTGCTACTGCTGTTGCTGATGCCGATCACCATCTTGCTGGTGGCGCTGGGGTGGCGCCGTTTGCCAGAACGTATTCAACAGCTGCCGCTGCTTAACTACCGCGAACTGCTGCTACTGCCATTGCTGCTGCTGGTTGGCTGGGGCTGTTTGGCGATAAGCCCTGTGATTGAGCAGACACTGTTGGGCGGCGATGGTCGCGCTTTTGTTACCAATCAATTGGGCATCGATTTTGACCAGCGCAACGCCTTGGTGGTGGGGCTGGCGATGGGCTTTGCGGTGGTACCAACGATCTTTTCGATTGCCGAAGATGCGATCTATTCGGTGCCACGGCATCTGGTTAACGGTTCCTTGGCACTGGGGGCGACCCAGTGGCAGACCTTAACGCGGGTGGTGCTGTTAACCGCCAGCCCTGGGATCTTCTCCGCCACCATGATGGGCTTTGGCCGTGCAGTCGGCGAAACCATGATTGTGCTGATGGCTACCGGCAACACCGCCATCATGAAGTGGAACCTGTTTGAAGGGATGCGCACCTTGGCCGCCAACATTGCCATCGAGATGCCAGAATCGGCGCTGGGCAGCAGCCACTATCGACTGCTGTTCTTAACCGCTTTGGTGCTGTTTGTGTTCACCTTTGTGATTAACACCATCGCCGAACTGGTACGTCAGCGACTGCGTGACAAGTACGCCAATCTGTAGGGGCAGGGCATGAGAAGTTGGATTAAATCAGGCAGCCCTTGGGTGTGGTTAACCAGCGGCGGAGTCAGCTTAGCGCTGCTGGCGGTGCTGGGTTTGCTGTGTCTAATTGGCTGGCGGGGCCTTAGCTACTTTTGGCCAGCGCCGGTGTATCAGTGGCAACTGCAAGACGATAACGGTGCCATCAGCACCCTGATTGGTGAGCGCTACGATCGCGAGCAAGTGCCATTGGAAACGGTGACCGAAGCGGGCATTAACTTCGCGGTGGATGGCGATGTTGTCGAACGTTTCTTGGTGAAAACTGGCAACCGCGAATACGTGCCACTGGATTTTCGTTGGGTGTGGCAGCCGCAGGTGCTATCGGAGGCCGCACCGACCTCATTGGCGGTGATAGAACGGCGTCAAAACGGCAACTTCTATGGCGAAATTGTCCAGTTGCAATACAACGGCAGTCGCTATCAGGATGATTTTATCGGCCAGTGGCTACCGAAAGCGGTTGCTTATGCCAATGAACTGGTTGGTAAAGCCGAAGCGATGCAGCGCCATGAGATCGGCAGCCTCAATTACCAGTTGGAGCAACTGCGACTGGCGCGCTTAGGCGAGCCGGACAGCGAACAGCAGCGCCAACTGGAACGGCAATTTAAAGCCCTTGAGCAGCAGTACCAACAGCAAGAAAGCAAGCTGTTTAAGCTGCGTAGCCAAGCCAGTCGTGACCATCTGTTGGTACGCGACATGCGCGGCGAGTTAGTACGAATTAACTTGGCCGATGTAGTGCAAATTCACTTCCCCAATGCCATGAGTTTTACTGACAA
The DNA here is from genome assembly GCF_000422665.1 of Ferrimonas senticii DSM 18821. Lineage (GTDB taxonomy): Bacteria > Pseudomonadota > Gammaproteobacteria > Enterobacterales > Shewanellaceae > Ferrimonas > Ferrimonas senticii. The sequence goes on from NZ_AUGM01000001.1 coordinate 25,306, forward strand.
GCTTAAGCATTGGGGCGGCAACGTGGTTGAGTTTGTCAGCGCTGAACCGCGCGAAGCCAATACCGAGGGCGGGGTGTTCCCGGCGATCTTTGGCACCGTGTTTATGGTGTTGTTGATGGCGGTGGTAGTGATGCCCTTTGGGGTGTTGGCGGCGGTGTACCTGCATGAATATGCCGGTAAGGGATGGCTTACTCGCTTTATTCGTATCGCGGTGATCAACCTTGCTGGGGTGCCGTCGATTGTTTATGGGGTGTTTGGCCTTGGCTTCTTTGTCTATGTGCTTGGTGGCAGCATCGACAGTTTGTTTTATTCTGAAGCGCTGCCCAATCCAACCTTTGGTACCCCTGGGGTGTTGTGGTCGGCGCTGACGCTGGCGATTTTGACCTTGCCGGTGGTGATTGTCTCCACCGAAGAGGGGTTAGCGCGCATTCCCAATTCGGTACGCCATGGCAGCCTAGCGCTCGGCGCCACCAAAGCGGAAACCTTGTGGCGTTTGGTGCTACCGATGGCCAGTCCAGCAATCATGACCGGCCTGATTTTGGCGGTTGCGCGCGCTGCAGGCGAGGTGGCACCGCTGATGTTGGTGGGGGTGGTTAAGTTGGCACCGCAACTGCCGGTGGATGGTAACTTTCCCTTCATCCACCTAGAGCGCAAGTTTATGCACCTTGGTTTTCACATCTATGACGTTGGCTTTCAAAGCCCCAATGTCGAAGCGGCGCGACCGTTGGTGTACGCCACCTCGATGTTGTTGGTGACGGTGATTGTCGGCCTTAATATGACCGCCATCGGCGTACGTAATCATCTGCGTCGTCGTTATCGTCACCTCGACAGTTAACAGAGAATTATCATGCTTACTCTCGATCGCGATCTGTTTAGCAATAACCGCTTGGACTTAGCCGATTTGCCGGATGAGCAAGCGGCGTTTTCGATCCATGACTTGTCGCTGCGCTACGGCAAAAAGACCGTACTTGATGGCATCACTATGAAGATCCCGCGCAATCAGATCACCGCTTTTATCGGCCCCAGTGGCTGTGGTAAATCGACCTTGCTGCGCTGCTTAAATCGGATGAACGATCTGATTGACGATTGCCATATCGATGGCCAAATCCTGCTGGAAGGCAACGACATCTATCAACGTAAAGTGGATGTCGCCGCGCTTCGGCGGCAGGTGGGGATGGTATTCCAACGACCCAATCCATTTCCTAAGTCGATCTATGAAAACGTGGTTTATGGCCTTCGTCTGCAAGGGGTTAACGACCGCCGTCGTCTCGATGAAGCGGTTGAAAAAGGTCTTAAAGCGGCGGCGTTGTGGGATGAAGTGAAAGATCGGCTTAGCGATAACGCCTTTGGTCTCTCTGGCGGTCAGCAGCAGCGTTTGGTTATTGCTCGTGCTATCGCCATTGAACCGCAGGTGCTGCTGCTGGATGAACCGACCTCGGCACTGGATCCGCTATCGACCCTAGTGATTGAAGAGCTGATCACTGGCCTTAAGCGCGACTACACCGTGGTGATCGTGACCCACAATATGCAACAGGCGGCGCGGGTGTCCGACAACACCGCCTTTATGTATATGGGCAAGCTGGAGGAGTACAGTGATACCAACACCCTGTTCACTACCCCAGCGCAAAAAAGCACTGAAGATTACATTACCGGACGGATGGGCTAGGGCGCGTAGCCCAGCTGTGAGCGAGTACCTTATGGAACACCTGAATATTGGCAAACACATCTCCGGTCAGTTCAATGCTGAACTGGAGGAGATCCGCAACAACGTGATGGCGATGGGCGGACTGGTCGAGCAACAGCTGACCGACGCGCTCGACGCGCTGGCCCGCAGCAATAAAGCCGAAGCGGAGCAGATCATCGAACGCGACCGCCGGGTTAATTCGATGGAGGTTTACATCGACGAAGAGTGCACTCGGATCATCGCCAAACGACAACCGGCAGCGTCCGACTTACGGCTGGTGCTGGCGATCTCCAAAGCGGTGACCGAGCTGGAACGGATCGGCGACAGTGCCGAACGCATTGCCCGTTTGGTGACGCAGCTGCATAACGAACCGAGCCGCAACCGCACCATGATGACCAGCATCGACAGCATGGGCCGTCACGCCCAACGGATGCTGCACAACGTGTTGGATGCGTTTGCGCGGATGGATGTTGAAGCGGCGATGCAGATCCACGAAGAGGACGTGCGCCTGGATGAAGCTTACGAAGGGGTGGTGCGCCAGTTAATGACCTTTATGATGGAAGATCCACGCTCGATCCCGAATATCCTCGAAGTGCTGTGGGCAGTGCGCGCGCTAGAGCGGGTTGGCGATCGCTGCAAAAACATCTGCGAATACATCATCTACTACGTCAAAGGCAAAGACGTCCGTCACCTCGATCGTTCTCAGGTGCAAGATATCGTCCGCTGATAAGGGCTGAAGGAAATGAGCAACGGGCATCAATCGATGCCCGTTTTTGTTAAATAGACATCCATCTTTCTGTGCTAGTCGGTCAAGTAAAACGTTGTCGATAGACCACTACACTGCCAATCAATCGTTGGCAAAGTAGGACCTAAGTTTGTTTCTTAGCCAGATGTTGGCGGGGCTGTGTTTCATGCGGTTATGGGTTAGTAGGCGATATTTGATGGGCAAGTCGGTAAAGGGGGCATCGAACACTTGTAGCCCCAATTGCTGGGCAAACTGGTCGGCAATGCTTTTGACTGTGGTCGCGACACAATTGCTGTTGGATATCATCGTCAGCTGTGACACCAAAGAGTCACATTCCGCGGCGATTTGACGCTCCGATATTGGCTCTTCGGTAAAATAATCCGCTAAATATTCGTCTTCACGACGGAGTTTTAAGGTGACGTGCTTTTCACTATAAAACTGCTTAGTGGAGAGTGAGTTACTGATCCTTGGATGGCCTTTGCGCGCAATCAGGCAGATCTCATCATTCAGTAAAAACTCAGAAAAGAATGAGGGGGCGGAATAGTTGGCGAAGTCGATGGCCAAATCGGCCTGTTGTTGGTTCAGGCTGTTGATCAGCTCTATCTCGCTGGTCAGCGTTGGTTGCAGCTCAATTTCGACATTGCCTAAGGTGTTATCGGCTTCAATCTTTGGCAGCAGCATCAACATCACCGGCTCACAGGCATACACCACAAAGCGGCGCGAATTAGCGTTAGAGAAGCCGTCGATCCCTTCCAATGCATTGCGAATTTGATTAAGTGCGGGCTCAATCTGGCGAGCTAACTCGTGAGCTTGATGAGTGGCCTCTATTCCTCGGCCACTGCGAACAAAAAGCTGCACGCCCAATTGCTGCTGCAGCCGCTTAAGCACGCCACTGACGCCGGGTTGAGTTAAGCCCAAAGTCTCTGCCGCGATGGTAATAGAACTGTGCTGATAAACGGCGATAAAGACCCGCAGCAAGTTAAGATCGATATTAGATAACCGCACAACCTTACCCTTAACACATCACCATTTATGATGTTTTAAATAAAGTTTTGTGCATGTATCTCGATGTGTCAAGCCAATAAAGTGAGCCCATGTTCAATATCTAGCTACCAAGAGGCTTACTATGAAAAGATCTATTGCACCATCAGCGATTACCCTTGCACTAATAGTTTCCTTTGCAGCATCAGCAGACTACGCCAGTTTAGAAAGCTACCAAGGCAAGCCTGCAACTCAGCATACCCAAGATGCCAATGCGGCCTTGGCACAACAACTGCCGTGGCAGGATGTCACTGCTTTTGAACGCACCAACAAAGGGCTAATTGCCGAGTTTGGTAGCCATGACGCTGGCGAGCTGAAAAATCGATTTGAATACATGGCGCAGATGAGTGTGGATGAGCTGCCGGCATCGGTGAATCCCTCTATCTGGCGTCAAGGGATGCTTAACTACGCCGCCGGCGGTTTATATCAGGTGGCCGATGGCGTGTATCAAATCCGCGGCGCTGACATCTCGAACATGACCATCTACCGCACCAACAACGGCTACGTTATTCACGATCCGCTGCTTTCCAAAGAAGCGGCGGCCGCATCATGGCAGTTTGCCAAACTGCATCTGCCTAAGATCAATGGCGAGCATAAGATCACCGGCATCATCTATTCGCACATGCATGCGGATCACTTTGGTGGCTCCCGCGGGATTGTGGAATCGGGTGATCTGATTGATGGCGCCCCAATTTATGCCCCTAACGACTTCATTAAAGAGCTGGCGGATGAAAACGTGATTGCTGGGGCGGCCATGGGTCGTCGAGCCAACTATCAATATGGCACCACCCTAGATAACAATACTCAGGGGATTGTCGATAATGCGCTTGGTCTGGGCACCTCCCGGGGGAAAGTAACCTTGGTTGCGCCAACAGAGGAGATTGAGTCCCGCGAAAAGGTGATCACCATTGATGGTTTGGAATTTCACGCCATCAATATGCCCGGCGCTGAAGCCCCGGCGGAAATCGTACTTTATATTCCCGAGTATCGCTCATTGAATACCGCGGAATTAACCTATGACGGCATGCACAATATCTACACCTTCCGCGGCGCCAAAGTCCGTGATGCCTTGGTGTGGACCAAGTACCTAACCGAGCTGAAATTGCGTTATGTCGACAGCGGTTTAGTGGACAACATTCATGCGGCGCACTCGGCTCCGGTCTGGAATGATGCGACTACCCCAAGCAATGAAATCTCGGATTATATGACGCTGCAGCGGGACAATTATGGCTTTATCCATAACCAAGCGATGCGTCTAGCCAATCACGGGGTCACCATCCACGATGTCGGCCGCGAGATTGAAAAAATCGTGCCGCAAGCGCAGCAAGATACTTGGCACACCAACGGTTATCACGGCTCGTACAGTCATAATGCGCGGGCAGTAGTAAACCTCTACTTGGGCTACCATGATATGAATCCAGTGAATACCAATCCGCTGCAAACCAAAGAGAAGTCTTGTGTTTATGTCGAGGCAGCCGGGGCCGATACCTTATTTAAAGCCGGCCAAGCGCACTTTAATAACGGCGAATACCAACAGGCATCGCAGCTGTTTAATGATCTGGTTCAGTGTCAGCCAAGCAATATCGATTACCGCTTTGCTTTAGCGGACAGCTTTGAACAGCAAGGTTATCAGTCAGAGACCATGGCGTGGCGCAACTCGTACCTGCAGGGGGCGGTAGAGCTTAGAACTGGCGAGATCCAGCCTTCTATCAAGCTTGCCTCGCCAGACGTGATAGCTAACACCCCAACCGGTATGTTTTTAGATTTCTTGGCGGTACGGCTGAATGCTGAAAAAGCGGAACAAGCCGGGTTAGACTTTAACTTTGGTATCTACCATCCCGACTTAAACGAGCGCTACTTTGGCGAGGTTTCCAACTCAAATATGGCCAATATTGAAGTTGCCGAGCCGCCAAAGACCGACGTGACGCTGCAACTTAATAAGGTGGATATGACGGCCATGGTGCTGGGGCAAGTCACACTGGATGAGCTGGTTCAATCGGGTAAAGCCAAACTCAGCGGCAATAGCGAACTGATTGGCCAATTAGCAAACTGCTTGGATGATTTTGATGGCATGTTTGAAATCCTGCCAATGCCAGAGAAATGAACCGTTAGCCTTGTTTGACTAAAACTCGTATCACACTAGGCCAGCGGTTGAGTCCGCTGGCTTTTTTGTCGGTATCATTATTGCGATGAATTTGGGGATTGTCGTGCTATCAAGACCGATTGCAGACAGCTTATTTCCAAATATCAAAAACCGCTTCAATGTTATGGCCATCGGGATCATGAACAAAGCAAGCGTAATAGTTTTCGGTATAGTGCGGTCGCGGTCCTGGCGCTCCATTATCTCGGGCTCCGGCTAAAATGGCCGCATCATAAAACTCCCGCACTTTTTGTTGGTTCGCTACCCTGAAAGCAATATGAAAGCTGGTTAACGGCCCGGTTGTCTTGGCGCTGCAGATCTCGAATAGGAATCCCTTGCCGAGGTCAAATGCCCAAAACTTACCCGGTTCACCAAAGGCAACTTTGTAGCCTAATGGAGCAAAAGCGGCTTCATAGAACTTGCGGCTTCGCTCTAAGTCACTGACGGAAATTGTGACGTGGTCGATCATGTTTATACCCAGATTTTGTTTTGCTTATTTTTCGATATTAGCGCCGAACAGGGCGTCGCAGAGAATACTAATTTCAATGTTATCGCTGCCAACGCTGGTGTAGCCCGCCGCAGTGGCCAGCAAGTGATGACTCAGCCATTAAGCCCCAGTGGCTTTTCTGCTAAACTCCGCCAAATTTTCTGAATGACAGCCATTTTCTTGAGGTATTCATGACTCAGCAGCAACCGAACAACCCGTTACATGGGGTGACCTTAGAGATGGTGGTGACCCGTCTGGTAGAGCACTACGGCTGGGAATACCTTGATCGTGAGATCCGCATTAACTGTTTTCACAGCAATCCGTCGGTGAAGTCGTCACTGAAGTTTCTGCGCCGTACTCAGTGGGCACGCGACAAGGTTGAAGCCCTGTACATCGATACCTTTCCAAACGGCTTTTAAGGATTATCGACACCGCGCGGCTCGCCGCGGAGCATCAAGCACAACGGCGGCACATTCTGATGTGCCGCCGTTGTTGTTTGCGGGCTTATTTGGCGTACGCCAATGAATCGACCGCGCCTTGGCCGCTGTGGACGCCGCCTTCAGAAACGGAGGCCGGTTTGCTGCGAATAAGGTAACCGGCGTAGCCCAGTTCGCTGGTTAGGGAATGGCCATCAAGGTGCAGGGTAAACATGCCAATTTCGCTTATCAGATCATCCACTTGCTGCGCTTCGCCTTGGCGGACAATCAGCGCCGGACTTTGGCGATGATGCGGGTGTAAGCGGCGCATCAGCGACCATGCCGAGTACTGGTGCGGTTGGATCTGCTTAAGTTTTGGCAGGATATCGTCGCCAAACACGCAGTGGCCGCCGCCTTCACCTTGGTTTTTTAACACCCAATCGTGGCTATCTTGGCTGGCAAACCAGTTGGCGGAGCTGTTATCCAGCGGTCGCATCTCGCCTAAAAACGGTTTGATCCGCTGCGCTTCATCTAGGCTGACGCCGAACTGGGTAAGTTCCTCTGCGCTCATGGTTGATAGCAACATCTGCACCCGTTTGCTGGTGGCCAGTTGTTGGCTGACGGTGGCGTTGATGGCGACGCGGTGCTGTTCCATCATCACACGCACTTTGCCGAGCAACGAACAGCAGTGACCACCATCGAGATCCGCCGCCATGTAGTCGCAGTGCTGATAACCGGCACGCAGATAGATGGCATCGACGCCGCCGAGTCCTTGCAGCAGCAAACGTTGATTGTCACCAGAGGCCAATTGGTCATGCAATTGGCGGAAACTGCGGCGCACGGTACGCACCCCTTCGGCTTGCAGCGCTTGCTCCAGCAGGTGCTGATCGTAGACGTTATCTTCATCCGGCTGCACCACCATGATAAACAGCGGTTGGCCAGTTTCTCCGGCTTGGGCGCGAACGCTGTGGGCGGCACCAGCGATGCCTTTGGCCAGGTGTTCGATGGCGTGGTTTGGCACTAACTCCAGATTGTCGACTTCCGACCACTGTCTAAAGGCCGCGGGCCACTGCCGTTGAACAAAATCGTGCAGTTGATGGGCGCGCTGCCCAAATGGCCCCATACCAGCGGCAATGCCATTAAATTCAATCAGTTTCGGGCCATGCTTGGCGTCATCCATAAAGTCGGTGCGCATCAGCAGCATCGGCAGTCGTGGCGCCTCGTTGCCCTCGAAATGGATCTCGTCGTGCAGTGCCGCCAGACTGGCAAAAAACGGATCGCCGTCGATCAGCGGGGTGATCGCTTGCTGCAAAAACGGATGATCTTCGGAAACGCCGTGGATCAGTTTACCCAGCAGCGGTACCGTCGATTTAAGCAGTTCAAAGCGATCACGCTCGATGATGGTTGGCGCCAAGCTAAAGGCGCAGTGCTGGGCACTGTGGGCGGCGGTTTTCAGTGCCATGCCGTTAAGCAGACTCCATTCAATGGCGTCTTGTACGGCAGAGTTGGTGGCAAGTGGAAGCATGGTTGGCACCTACAGGGTGAACATTAACATGTCGCTTAAATGTAGATGCCCAGATGACTTTTCAAGGTTTATCGAAATATCTTTTTAAGCGGTGCTGGCAACCGGCTTTTTCTGCAGTTTGCGTTGCAGGGTGCGACGATGCATGTTCAGTTGCCGAGCGGTGGCGGAGACGTTGCCTTCGTTGGCGGCCAATACTTGATTTAAATGCTCCCACTCCAACCGCTCTGGCGACATGGTGTCCAGCAGTAGCGCGTCATTGTTGTGCCCTTGGCCGGTTAACGCCTTCAGTAGCGCTTGGGTATCGGCCGGTTTAGACAAATAATCGTCGGCACCACGGCGCATCGCTTCCACCGCCGAGGCGATGCTGGCAAAGCCGGTCAGCAGCACCAATTTGACCGTTGGCAGGGCGCTGCGCAGTGGCGTAACCAGATCTAGGCCACTATCGTGATTTAATTTCAGATCCAACAGGATATGGCTCGGTTGCCATTGGCGGGCGCTGGCCAGTGCCAGATCCGCCTGATGAATGCAGTGGCACTCAAAGCCATGGCGGGTCATCCGCCGCGCAAGAGCGCTGGCAAAGGCGATATCGTCCTCGATAATCAGTAACTTCATCATTGTTAAGCGCCGACAGATGCACGGTAGGGCAGCGTCACGGTGGCGATTGCCCCTTGCTGTGGGTGGTTACTTAATTTGAGCGAGCCACCTAAGCGTTCCAGCGTGGTATTGGATAGCAGCACCGCGATCCCCAATCCCTCGGTACTGGCCAGCAACTCACCGCCAAGCTCTTGTAAGCGGTCGTGGGCAATGCCATCGCCAAAATCTCGCAGCGACAGCACTAAGCGATCCGAATCGGTGGTGACGCTGAGTTGCAGTTGATTGTTGCCGGTACGGTGATTAGCGGCAACGGCGTTTTGTACCAAATTCAGCAGCGCGGGCAGTAACATGCCGTCGGCTTTGACTTCACCGTCGGTGCCGTTATCGCAGCGCAACTTTTGATCGGGGAAATGCAGCAGCACCGCCTCTTGCAGCTGTGTCAGCAGCGGTTTGCAGTGTTGCCAGCGGATCTGACCTTCGCGGATCTCCACCGCTAATTGACGGAAGTAATCCAGATGCTGGCGGCACTGGGCCAATGGCTCGGCCAGATCCGCCACCGCTGGATCGGTCGGGTGCATCTCGGCTAACTCCTCGTACAACATCTGCATGGTGGCCAATGGGGTCGCGACGTTATGAGTGACTTGCGCTGATGCGGTTCCAAGCGCCAGCAGCTGCTCTTGACGCAGTTGGGCTTCACGCTGCAAGGCGATGGCGCGTTCTCGTTTGGCGATCATCTTGGCCATGGTGCCCACCACCAACGCAATCACCACCACCGAAAGCAGGAAGCTGACCCACATGCCGTGGTAGTGTTCGGTCATGTCCATTTCGTGCATCACCATCATTTTTGGCATCTGCCAAATCAGCCAGCTATAGGCGATCATCGCTGCCGTGGTGAAGGCGACGATGTAGCGGGTAGAGAGGCTAACCCCAGCAAACACCACCGGTAAGATTAGGGCCGAGACAAAGGCGTTGGTGGCGCCGCCATTCACTGCCAGCAGGGCGGTCATGATAATAAGTTCGGCACTTATCTGTAGCGCTTGGGCGAACACGCTGGGGCGTTTCTGGCGGTACAGCAACAGCATGCTAGTGACGTGAAACAGCGATGCCAGCAGCAAAATAGAGACCGAACTGGCAAGAAACTGATAAGGCGTCCCCATCGCCCCTTCACTGGCGAAGTAGCCCCAAAACAGCAGCAACCAAATTGAGCGGCACAACAACAGTTTTTGCAGTGGCAGCAACCGCTCGGTGTAATGCCAGAGGGAATCGATAAAGGCGCGCATAAGTGACTCAGGGTAAATAGCGATGGCCGCAATGGGCTGATTAACTCGATACCCTAGATTTTTTCGCTGCCGATGCAATCACGGGCGATGGATTTGTCGGGCGGATCACGACTGCCTGCGACCGATTGTCGCAGTTTGCTGATTTGTCATTGGTGGCGTTGGCCTGCGGCAACACAATGGCGCCAGTTCAAGATTGGCCTGTTAGGACGTTGCCATGAAATCGATTCAACCACTTTCCCTCGCCGTTGCTGTTCACTTAGCGTTGTGGGCGCCGATGGCATTCGCCAATGCCGATTGCGGCGAGCAACAATGCGACGATCATATCGTGGTAGTGGCCGAGTTGGCCGATGAAGCGCTGACCGTTATTACCGATCCCAAACAGCCACGGCAGCCGATCCCAACCTTTGATGGTTCCGGCTATTTGAAAACCATTCCGGGCTTTACCATCACTCGCAAAGGCGGTTCTGGCGGTGACATCAGCCTGCGCGGTATGGCAGGTTCGCGGGTGGCGGTGATCAACGATGGTCAACATTTGGCTGGTACCTGTGGCGGCCGGATGGATCCACCAACTAACTACATTGCCCCAGAAACTTACGAGCAAGTGACCGTAATTAAAGGCCCGCAAACGGTGAAATACGGCCCGGTGGGCAGCGCTGGTACGGTGCTGTTTGAACGGGATCGCTACGGCTTTGATCAGCAAACCGTGGAAGGACGCGCCAGTATTATGGCGGGCAGTTTTGGCCGTTTTGATTACGTCAGCGAACTAAAAGTGGGCGATGAGAACCACTACTGGAGCTTGGATCTGAATGGCTCTGAAAGCGATCACTTTGAAGACGGTGATGGCAAACAGATGCAGTCGAAATACGACCGTGAAAACTTAAATACCGCCATTGGCTGGACTCCAACCGATGACAGCGTGGTAGAGCTAAGCTACGGCAAATCCAGTGGCAGCGCCGAATACGCCGATCGTGCTAATAAAGCTCGCACCATCGACAACGAGAACTGGTCGCTACTGGCGAAAACCGTATTGGACCATGACATCTGGCGCAGCGTTGAATTCCAAGGCTACTGGAATGAAAACGACCACATCATGGATCAGTTTGATAAGCCGGGTAACGACGCATTAGGGGCTAACCCCCGTCGTACCAGCTTTGGTGGCCACCTGTGGGGCGAACTGGAACTGGGCAATGTGTTGATGACCGTTGGCGTGGATCACTTAGACACCGTGCAAGATATGCGTAACGGTGCTTCGTTAGATCAATTGTTGGCTGCGCCGTTTAAAGATGTCTTTGGCCAAACTAATACTGGGATATTTGTCGAAGCGGAACACGCTTTGGGGCAAGCGACCTTGTTCAGCGGGATCAGAGCCGATTTTTGGGATACGGAACTGCTAGGCACATGGCAAAACAACCAAGACCAGACCGAGCGCAGCGATACTTTGTACAGTGGTTTTGTCCGTTACCAATATGAGCATAACAACAGCACTTGGTACGCTGGGGTTGGCCGCTCTGAGCGGCTTGCCGATTACTGGGAAGCATCCAAGTCGCCACAAAAACTGGATCTGGACACCGAAAAAACCAATCAGTTGGATATCGGTTGGTTGTACCACGGGCCAGTGCAGCTCGATGTATCGCTGTTCTATGCCGATATTCAAGATTACATCTTGATTAAAGACGTCGATCCCACGCCAGAGATAAGCAAACTGCAAGCTTCAAACATCGATGCAACCTTGTTTGGCGGTGAAGTGGCGGCCAAATATGAGTTTGCCGAGTACTGGAGCCTGATTTCCAGCGTGGCTTACACCCGTGGTGAAAACGACACTGCTAATATCCCATTAGGTCAAATCTCACCTCTTGAAGGGCGTTTGGCGCTGAATTACGACAACGGTACTTGGTCATTCGGTGGTTTGTGGCGGCTGGTGGATAACCAAGATCGGGTGGCTGAGGGGCAGGGCAATATCGTCGGTCAAGACTTCGGTGCAACCGCCGGCTTTGGGGTGGTGTCGGTGAATGGTGCTTGGAGCCACAGCGACCAAACTCGTTTAAGTTTCGGCATCGACAACCTGTTTGACCGCGCTTATGCCGAACACGTAAGTAAAGCCGGAGCGGGTAACGATCTGCTCGAGGGTAATGAGCGCACGGTTCGCGTTAACGAACCCGGTCGTAACTTCTGGGTAAAGCTGGATTACCAATTTTAACCGAAGGATAGGCTGTGTCGGCGTAAGTTAGCGGCTTGCCTAACCTCGGTAACTTATCCTTCACTCCATCGGGGCTGGTGCCCTTGAAGGTCAGCGGCAGCACCTAGGTGTTGCCGCTTTTTTGAAGCTGTCTTTCCAGCAAGCGTCAGCAATAACAACCAATTGCCGATGTGGTTGGCCAGCATCGGTGATAGACTGCAGGCCTTTCATGCCACTAATAATGGAAATCAAAATGACTTTTGAGTCTGTAGAACAGAAAGTAAGCTACGGCGTTGGCCGTCAGATGGGCGAGCAACTGGCAAGCCAGAGCTTCGAAGGCGTTGATATCGCTGCAGTACAAGCTGGTCTGGCTGACGCACTGAATGGCGTTGAGTCCGCAGTACCAGAGATGGAACTGCAACAAGCTTTCCAAGTTATCTCTGAGCGCATGCGCGCAGAAGCGGCAGAAAAAGCCAAAGCGGCTGCGGCTGAAGGCGAAGCGTTCCTGGCTGAAAACGCCAAGCGTGACGAAGTAACCGTTACCGAATCTGGTCTGCAGATCGAAGTACTGAAGCAAGGCGAAGGCGAAAAGCCAACTCGCGAATCTACCGTACGTTGTCACTACCACGGTACTTTCACCGACGGTCGCGTATTTGATTCCTCTGTTGACCGTGGTCAGCCAGCTGACTTCCCAGTAGGCGGCGTAATCGCCGGTTGGACTGAAGCCCTGCAAACCATGCCTGTTGGCACCAAGGTTAAGCTGTACATCCCACACAACCTGGCTTACGGCGAGCAAGGCGCTGGCGGTGCAATTCCTCCATACGCCGCACTGGTGTTCGAAGTAGAACTGCTGGAAATCCTGTAATCCCATTGATTACCGAACAATAAGGGAAGCTTGGCTTCCCTTTTTTGTGCCCAAATGAACGGGTATACCAAGTCGCCTAAGTAAATGGCCTATCTAGTGCGCAGGAGAAATCGTCTCAATCAAGGCACTCAACGCCGCTGCTAGTGGCTCTACCAGTAAGTTGAGTAACGCCGAGTGAGACGATTTAAACCAGCAATAATGATCAGATATTTAGGCGAATTGGTATTATAGTGCGGCAAATTGATTGATTTGCTCAAAGGAGTGAACGTGACAGAACTTCGAGTTGCCATCGCCGGCGCCAGTGGCCGCATGGGACGTACTTTGATTGAAGCGGTGCTGGCGGCGCCGCAATTGGTGTTGGGCGCCGCGATTGAGCGCAGCGGCTCATCCTTGGTTGGTGTGGATGCCGGTGAGTTGATTGGCGCTGGCCGTGCCGGTGTGGCGCTGAGTGACGATATCACTGCGGTAGCCAATGACTTTGACCTGCTGATCGACTTTACCTCGCCAGAATCGACCCTTGCGTTTGCCAAACACTGCGGCGAGCTGAATAAATCGATGGTGATCGGCACCACCGGCCTAACGCTAGAGCAACAAGCGCAGTTAGCCGACTACGCGGCAACGGTGCCGATGGTGTTCGCGCCGAATATGTCGGTGGGCGTTAACCTAATGATGAAACTGCTGGAATTGACCGCCCAGGTGATGGGCGAGCAGTGCGACATTGAAATTCAAGAGACCCACCACCGCTTTAAGAAAGACGCGCCATCGGGCACCGCGGTTAAATTGGGCGAGGTGATTGCCAATACCCTAGGTCGCGATCTAAAGCAGTGTGCGGTTTATGGTCGTGAAGGGATGGGGGGTGAACGCGACCGCCAAACCATCGGCTTTGCTACCACTCGCGCTGGTGATGTGGTTGGCGATCACACCGTGCTGTTTGCTGATATTGGCGAACGGTTAGAGATCACCCACAAAGCTTCCAGTCGGATGACCTTCGCCAACGGCGCAGTGCGTGCGGCGCAGTGGCTAGCGGACAAGCCCGCAGGACTGTACGACATGCAGCAGGTACTGGGATTTAAGTAGTATTCAATCAAGCACGCCGAAGCGCGTGCTTTTTTGTGCCCAAACCGCAGTGTTTTTCTCTGAGAACAGAGAAGTCACTAAAATATGGCGTTATTTGTGAGGGAATAGGTAGGCAAACAGGGTCTTCGCTGGTATAGTTCGCGGAATTTGTCAAAAATTCAATTTTTGCCAGTTACCCTACTGCTTTTTTGCAGGAAAACCAAAATCTTATAAAATCAAATGGTGGAGGTCAAGTTGAAAAATACTGCCCTATTAGTGCTCCAGGATGGAACTGTTTTTCGTGGTAAATCCATAGGTGCCACGGGTTTAGCGGCCGGAGAGGTCGTTTTTAACACTTCCATGACGGGCTACCAAGAGATCCTGACCGATCCATCATACTCACAACAGATTGTTACCCTGACCTACCCACACATCGGTAACACCGGCACCAACGCTGAAGACGTTGAATCCGACGCCATTCACGCCAAAGGTTTGGTGATCCGCGATCTGCCAGTTCTGGCTTCTAACTTCCGTAATGAACAATCCCTATCTGACTACCTAAAAGCCCACGGTGTGGTTGGCATTGCCGACATCGACACCCGCAAGCTGACTCGCATCCTGCGCGAGAAAGGCGCACAAGAGGGTGCCATCATCGCTGGCGAAGACAACGTTGAAAAAGCGTTGGCAGCAGCCAAAGCGTTCCCAGGCCTAAAAGGCATGGACTTGGCCAAAGAAGTGACCGTGTCTGCGCCATACCAGTGGCGTCAGGGCAGCTGGAAACTGGTTGGCGGTCTGCCATCCGATACCCCAAGCGAAGAGTTGAAATACAAAGTAGTGGCCTACGACTACGGCGTAAAACAGAACATTCTGCGCATGCTGGTTGACCGTGGCTGTGACGTTACCGTAGTACCGGCGCAAACCCCAGCCTCTGAAGTGCTGGCGATGCAGCCTGATGGCGTGTTCCTGTCTAACGGCCCAGGCGATCCAGCCCCATGTGACTACGCCATCCAAGCGATCAGCGAAATTCTGGAAACCGAAATGCCGCTATTCGGCATCTGTTTGGGTCACCAGCTGTTGGCTCTGGCCTCTGGCGCTCAGACCATCAAGATGAAGTTCGGCCACCATGGCGGCAACCATCCGGTGGAAGATATCGACAGCAAGCGCGTGATGATCACCGCCCAGAACCACGGTTTCGCGGTAGAAGAAGCGACCTTGCCTGCCAACCTGCGTGCGACCCACAAGAGCTTGTTTGATGGCTCGTTGCAGGGCATTCATCGCACCGATAAACCGGCGTTCTCGTTCCAGGGACACCCAGAAGCGAGCCCAGGCCCACACGATGCCGCCCCGCTGTTCGATCACTTTATCGAACTGATGAATGAATTTAAGACCAAGCAGTAACGGATAAGAGATAGAAAAATGCCAAAAAGAACTGATATTAAAAGCATTCTAATCTTGGGCGCTGGCCCAATCGTTATTGGTCAGGCTTGTGAATTTGACTACTCTGGTGCCCAGGCTTGTAAAGCCCTGCGCGAAGAGGGTTACCGGGTTATTTTGGTGAACTCCAACCCTGCCACCATCATGACCGATCCAGAGATGGCCGACGCCACCTACATCGAGCCAATTCACTGGGAAGTAGTACGCAACATCATCGCCAAAGAGCGTCCAGATGCGATCCTGCCAACCATGGGCGGGCAGACCGCACTGAACTGTGCGCTGGAGCTGGAAAAGCAGGGCGTACTGGCGGAATTTAACGTTGAGATGATCGGCGCCACCGCTGATGCCATCGACAAAGCGGAAGACCGCGCTCGTTTCGACAAAGCGATGAAGTCCATCGGTCTGGAATGTCCACGTGCTGGCATCGCTCACTCGATGGAAGACGCCTACAAGGTACTGGATGAAGTGGGCTTCCCATGTATCATCCGTCCGTCCTTCACCATGGGCGGCTCTGGTGGCGGTATCGCTTACAACATCGAAGAGTTTGAAGAGATCTGTACCCGCGGTCTGGATCTGTCGCCAACCAACGAACTGCTGATTGACGAATCGCTGATCGGTTGGAAAGAGTACGAGATGGAAGTAGTACGCGATAAAGCGGACAACTGCATCATCGTATGTTCCATCGAAAACTTTGACCCAATGGGCGTGCACACTGGCGATTCTATCACCGTAGCACCAGCGCAAACCCTAACCGACAAAGAATACCAACTGATGCGTAACGCCTCGATGGCGGTACTGCGTGAGATTGGCGTAGAGACTGGCGGTTCCAACGTGCAGTTCGGGGTTAACCCGAAAGATGGCCGGATGGTGATCATCGAGATGAACCCACGGGTATCTCGCTCCTCCGCGCTGGCATCCAAAGCGACCGGTTTCCCAATCGCTAAGATCGCCGCCAAGCTGGCGGTAGGCTTCACCCTGAACGAGCTGTCTAACGACATCACCGGTGGTGCAACCCCAGCGTCATTCGAGCCATCCATCGACTACGTGGTAACTAAAATTCCACGCTTTAACTTCGAGAAGTTCGCTGGCGCCAACGACCGTCTGACCACTCAGATGAAGTCGGTAGGTGAAGTCATGGCCATCGGTCGTACTTTCCAAGAATCGATGCAAAAAGCACTGCGCGGTCTGGAAACCGGCAAAACCGGCTTTGACCCAATCGTTGATCTGAACGACAACGACGCCCTGTCTAAGATCCGCTACGAGCTGCAAGATGTGGGCTGTGAGCGTCCTTGGTACATCGCTGACGCGTTCCGTGCGGGCTTGTCTCGCGATGCGATCTTCAAGATCACCAACATCGATCCGTGGTACCTGATCCAAATCGAAGAGCTGATCCAGCTGGAAGAGAAAGTTCAAGAGGGCGGCATGCGCTCACTGGATGCCGACTTCCTGCGCACCCTGAAGCGCAAAGGCTTCTCTGATGCGCGTCTGGCGACTCTGCTGGGTGTGGCGGAATCAGAAGTACGCAAACTGCGTCACAAGCACGAGCTGTTCCCAGTGTACAAGCGCGTAGATACCTGTGCCGCGGAATTCTCTACCGATACCGCTTACATGTACTCCACCTACGAGGAAGAGTGCGAAGCCAACCCAACCGACAAAGACAAGATCATGGTGATCGGCGGTGGCCCAAACCGCATTGGTCAGGGCATCGAGTTCGATTACTGCTGTGTACACGCGGCGCTGGCGATGCGTGAAGACGGTTACGAGACCATCATGGTTAACTGTAACCCGGAAACCGTATCTACCGACTACGACACCTCTGACCGTCTGTACTTCGAGCCAGTAACCCTGGAAGACGTACTGGAGATCGTCCGCGTAGAGCAGCCAAAAGGCGTTATCGTTCAGTACGGCGGCCAAACCCCGCTGAAACTGGCGCGCGCGCTGGAAGCGGCTGGGGTGCCAATCATCGGTACTTCCCCAGATGCCATCGACCGTGCTGAAGACCGTGAGCGTTTCCAGCAAGCGGTTGACCGTTTGGGCCTGAAGCAGCCTGAAAACAGCACCGTAACCAACCTAGAGCAAGCGGTAATGGACGCCGAGCGCATCGGTTACCCGCTGGTAGTACGCCCATCCTACGTACTGGGTGGCCGCGCGATGGAGATCGTCTACGACGAACAAGACCTGCGTCGCTACTTCAACGAAGCGGTATCGGTATCCAACGAATCCCCAGTATTGTTGGATCGCTTCTTGGATGACGCCACCGAAGTGGACGTAGACGCGGTTTGCGACGGCGATGACGTGGTTATCGGCGGCATCATGGAGCACATCGAACAAGCGGGTGTTCACTCTGGTGACTCTGGCTGTTCATTGCCGCCATACACCCTAAGCCAAGCGATCCAAGACCGGATGCGCGAGCAAGTGCGCCAACTGGCACTGGAGCTGGGCGTAATCGGTCTGATGAACGTGCAGTTCGCGGTCAAAGACGACGTGATCTACCTGATTGAGGTAAACCCACGTGCCGCTCGTACCGTGCCGTTCGTATCTAAGGCTACTGGTGTGCCACTGGCTAAAGTTGCGGCGCGAGTGATGGCGGGTAAGAGCTTGAAAGAGCAGAACTTCACCCAAGAAGTGATCCCACCTTACTACTCCGTTAAAGAGGTGGTACTGCCATTCAACAAGTTCCCAGGCGTTGACCCACTGTTGGGCCCTGAAATGCGCTCTACCGGTGAGGTAATGGGCGTCGGTGACACCTTCGCCGAAGCGTATGCTAAAGCGCAGCTGGGCGCGCAGAAAGACGTACCACGCAATGGCCGTGCGCTGCTGTCCGTTCGTTCTGGTGACAAGCGTCGCATCGGCGACTTGGCGCAGAAGCTGGTGGAGCTGGGTTACCAGTTGGATGCCACCCACGGTACCGCGGTAGCGCTGGGCGAAGCGGGCATCAACCCACGTCTGGTAAACAAAGTACACGAAGGTCGTCCACACATTCTGGATCGCATCAAAAACGGCGAATACACCTACATCGTTAACACCACCGAAGGTCGTCAAGCGATTGAAGATTCCCGTCAGCTGCGTCGCGGTGCCCTGCGTTACAAGGTGAACTACACCACCACCATGAACGCCGCGTTTGCGACCTGTATGGCCCACAGTGCCGATGACCGCGCCAAGGTGACTTCGGTGCAAGAGCTGCATCAACGCACCAGCAACAAATAAGCAGTCCAGCAGTAACTAAGGCGTTGCCCTAGCTACTGCAAAAAAGTCTGCAACAGGTTGCTTCAAACAACAGCTGCCGTTGGCTTATGCCAACGGCAGCTTTTTTTATCTAAAGCAACGATAAAAGGCCGATAAAACTCTTTGCAATAGCGAAGTGGTCTAATGAATTTGCATCCCAATCCGCAGGTAACGTTGGATTTTTGAGTCGCGTTGCTCATGCCTTGGTATGGTGTTCTGCGTAAGTGAATGGTCTATAAATTTGTTACGTGAAAATTGTGGCAAACAACCATTACCCTACACCAACAGGAAAGAGCCGGAATGTTCTGTCATCAACACCAGATTGCACTCTCTTTGGATGCTATTTTGCTTTTAAGCCCCCTTCGTGCCCATGCTAGTTCATTACTAAAGATGGATAGCATTGACCGTTTTGCGCTTGCCGTCTTGCAGGAGGCTCAAAAACTCTCTTTCGTTAACCAACGTGAATATTGCGGCCTGATTGGATTTGATCAAAACAACAGATTAATCGCTACTCGGCCCAACGCTGGTGAGGAAGACAGCTGCGTTCCGGTAGATGACGAACAACTCGACATGATTGCTTCTTATCATACTCATGGGAGTTACTCTGCGGATGCAGATACTGAGACACCTTCCGTAGATGATTTAATCGCTGACTTTTCAGAAGGGATCAACGGGTATGTTGCTACGCCCGGTGGCAGAGTTTGGGTTAATTCGTTAGAGAGCCAAGCCACTTTCTTACTATGCGAAAACGGTTGTATACCCATTGATCCTCTATTCCAACCGTGCGAAGCAATGAGTCCTGCTGTCAGTTACACCATTAGTGAACTTAACCAACGCGAAGAAAATGATGATGGCGATTGCTAAAACAAAAAAGTGAGAATGGTTTAGCAATTTATATAGTTATGGCATATCGTTACGTTTGTTGTTGAAAATGATGCAATATGTTATCCAGTACAGATAAGTTTTGATGGTAGTTTCACGATAACGAAAGATGCGCATGGCGGATGCAATGAGGGTAAGAAAAGGACTAGCCATAGCCATAGCCATAGCGGTAGTGGATACTGTGTTTTTATACTGATTCTGTGGTGTATCCTGCTTTTTGCAACTTGCGTCTATCATTTGCGCATGATTTATCTCAGGATACTAATAATATAGGCAACTGATCTAAATGATTAAAACCCCATTGCAACAAAGGTTAATCTGGTGTGATAGGATGCTTAGATTCAGAGGGATAGGAGGAGTTGCGCCTCCTAATAAGCTGTTAGGTTTTAAGGAAAGTTATGCGAAAAATTTTAGGGTTGGCTGTTTTATCTTTTTTATCTGGCTGTGTATCTACACCTCAAATAGCTCAAAATGAGACAAGCGCAAGTGTATTGGTATCAACATCAACGCTAGAGCAAAACTCGATACATCCAGATGAAACTATTTTTGTCAGAATTTTTACTCCTGATCAGTCTTTACAAAATGATCGCCCTCTAAGCGTAACAACGTTAAAGCCAAACCAATCAAGTGGGAATTTCTACCTGAATAGTGACACAGCTTATAGAATTCAGTTGTTTTCTATGAATTCAGGAACATTTAGTTCAAGCTCATGTTCTGCATTATTAGATGTTACTCCTAGCGCTAAAAGTAACTACCACATTCAGTTTAATGTGAACGAGCCAAATGAAAAATGCTCACTAATTTTTAAAGCTGAAAACAAAGAACTGGTTAAGGAAACATTTGTTAAAAATAAGATTTACAGCATACCTGTACCAATCCCAGTATCGTTGTAATTAAAACCTAACAAGCCAAGTCAGCAGGACAAATTTTACGCAGGCACCCGTCGCTTCGCTCCTAATTTTAGCCTGCGTAACTTTGCCCCTGCTTGGGGACGTTAGCTTAATCAAATCATGGAGGATAGATTTAAGTGTTGTACCCCAAGGCATTGAAGGCTGGTGACAAAATTGGTTTCTTTTCACCGTCATCACCAGCGACGGTATTTGCTCCCAAACGTTTTCAACGAGCAAAGTCTTACCTTGAATCAAAAGGTTTTAAGCTTGTTTCAGGCTCTCTTACAGGGAGCTCTGACAACTATCGCTCTGGTTCGATAATGGAGCGAGTGGAAGAGTTAAATCAGCTCATTAGAGATCCAAGCGTTCGTTGTATCATGTCCACTATTGGTGGAAGTAACAGCAACGCTTTATTGCCATACATCGATTATGAAGCACTCCGGAATGACCCTAAGATAATCATCGGATATTCAGATGTAACCGCTCTACTCATGGGTATTTATGCGCAGACAGGATTAGTCACATTCTATGGACCAGCACTAGTTGCATCTTTTGGAGAGTTTCCTCCTTTGGTGGATGAAACGTTCAACTCTTTCATGGATATCTTAACTTCAGAATCAGACATCTACTCTTATTCCATGCCCGGAGATTGGACTGATGTTAAACATGATTGGGAAACACAAGATTCGGGTAAGGCGACATATCAAAATGAGTGGAAGTTCATTGGCAATGGAATGGTTAGTGGACGCGTTATAGGTGGCAACTTAAATACGATGGCGGGTATTTGGGGTAGCCCTTATATGCCTGAGGTACAGCGTGGTGACATCTTGCTTATCGAAGACTCATTAAAAGGTATCGATGCGGTGGAGCGTTCGTTTGCTCACTTACTGGCCTGTGGTGTGTTTGATAAGGTCAGTGCGGTTGTTTTGGGTAAACATGAGTTGTTTGACCATAAAGGTACAAGTCGCTCTCCACTGGATGTCTTATTGGAGGTGCTAAACGGAAAAGAAGTACCGATTTTCTATGGTTTTGATAGTTGTCATACTCACCCAATGCTTGTGACACCATTAGGTATTCAAGCAAGAATTGACTTCGATAATCATCGTTTTAGCCTTGAAGGTAAGTGGCTATCAGCAAATTAACAAAGCGTTTACCCAACTAGGAAAGTAGGGAGTGTAACATATGGATGAGTTTATCAATGGACCACTTGGTGCGTTTCATGTAGTGTCAGCAATTATTGCTCTAGTCATTGGGGCAGTAGTCCTTGCGTCAAAGAAAGGCACAAATAAGCACAAAAAACTTGGTTATGTATACTTTTTTAGTATGTTAGTTCTAAATCTAAGCGCTATTCCGATCACAAGTATGTCAGGAAGCATTGGGTTATTTCATATTTTTATTCTACTTAGTTTACCTACTACGATAATGGCACTATACATTCCATTGTTTTGGCGTCATAAAACTAATTGGCTTGTATTACATTTTTCATTTATGTATTGGAGTTATGTTGGTTTGATTGCAGCTTTTGTTGCGGAGATTATGGTTAGATTGCCAACTATTCTTATGACTACAAGGCAAAGTGACGCACAAAATATTAGTTATACGGGGTACGTTGATGTGGCTTTAGCTTTTGCTATCATGGGGCTTGTAATGTTTTTCGCAGAACTAATTTTTCGCTCTTGGAGAAAGCGGCTTAAAGTTGGCTAACAAGGCAATCAAACGGACGCGTAACGCTTGGCTCGCGCTTGTTCCTCGCCGATTTTAGCCAACCATTACTTGCCGCTTATTGCGGCGTTATATTTCACGGAGGAATAGGTGCGCTTTCCTGTATTAGAAACAAATCGACTAAGGCTAACAGAGTTACTTGATGAAGATGCTGAAAGTGTCTTTGACCTATTTTCGGATGAGTCCGTTACTGAGTATTACGACCTTGAAGCTTTCAATGACTTATCGCAGGCACATAACCTTATTAAGTTCTTCCGCAACCGTTTTGAAGAAAAATTAGGTATCCGTTGGGCTATTCGCTTAAAAGAAACGAATGAGCTGATTGGAACATGTGGTTTCAATAGTTGGAACGCTAAAATGAAAAATGCCGTACTTGGATATGATTTACTCCCGAGACATTGGGGAATGGGGTATACAACAGAGGCAGTACATAGGATAGTGACAGCTGCTTTTGATGGTGAGTTACCCTGTGGTGAACTTCATCGCATTCAAGGTGACACAATTCCAGGCAATACAGCTTCCGAATCGGTACTCGTGAAAGTGGGGTTTAAAGAAGAAGGGCTAAGACGGCATAGTGGGTACTGGAAAAATAAGTTCCACGACCTTAAATGTTTTGGTTTGATTAAAACCGAGTATAGTTAAATATAACAATCTGTTAAATAAGGACAAATTCAACTGTGTCGCTTTTTGCTTTTCTGCTTCGCAGGAAAAAATCAACCCAGAAAAATTTGCCTATTAATAGGGCGTTAGTTGCTCGCATCAAAACAATAGAAACATCAATTAAGGAAGTAGATAATGATTCAAAATGAAGTATTGACTGATGCTCTTCAAAGATCCGCATCAATCCATCAACCTCATGCCTTGAAGGCATATTTGGCCATGAAATATCTCTCTGTAAGATTTGAAAATTTTGGTGTTCAAGAATGGAAGCAATGTCAGAATTTGATTGCTATTTCAGAAGTGAAAGTACCAATGATCATGTCTGAGAACATTGAATCAAAAGTATTATCTGATGATCGAATTCAGTATGTAATGCAAAACGGTGTATTGCCAATTGGTTATATAGCTATGAAACAATGGCATCAACGAGCAGGTATAGATCACATTTTTAATCACTACTTAAATTTAGCTGCAGAAAGAAATGAATATCTTTCACATAACGTTTCTATTTTACTTGCTTTGCGTGAAGTTTATTCTGAATTAGAAGATGATCAAATACCGTTCTTCCTAGACCGTTTCGCAGAATATCTATCGTCTACATTTAGAAAAATTACTAAAGGTGAAACAACTTCTATAATAAACTCTACTGTAGAAGTAGATAAAGTCCTAGATTCATGTATTGAGCAGCCGGGTTTCTTTGGTCATAACTTAATAACTCTATGCTGGTTACTCCGCTCTAGAACGAAAATAGGAAAAGATATTTTTTATAGAATTCTTGTTCACGTATATGAACAGTCAAAATGGGATTTTGATGATCCAGAAGATAAAATTGATCATTTGTTTTTGCAAGGCTGCAATTCAGTCTCTACTGAAAATGAATTTGAAAATATCATCTCATCACTAATAAATGATCAAAATAAAAATATACATCAGATAACACTCGCAGATAGTTTGGTTTACCTCTGGAGTCTTTATCCAGACAAACGAGAGAATATTTCAATGCTTGCTGTATATTACAGTACCAAGCGCAACTAACAAGTGCATCCAGGTGACGCCTGCGGCGCACCTGATTTAGGAGTTAAAATAATCCAATCCCCCCCTCGGAAGCTGATCTGGTTGACTGTTCAGCAAACCAGATCAAATCTCTTTCAAAGTGCAGCAACGCGTAGCGATTTTCGGTAGCTGGGTTATTTCGCGCTGCGGCTAATTTGCTTAATCAAACGATATTGATAGCGGCTAGCATCGGCGGGTACTGGGCCGCCGCCAAAGGCCAACGACTTTTCAATTTGCAGCTGGTATTCAAAGCCGGGTTCAAATTCAAAGCCTTGGATATCGCTGTAAAACAGCTGGCCATCGACAACCAAGCACTTACGTGGCGCTATGCCAACACAATCGGCTTGCTGGGGCGCGACGGTGACGGTGAGGATCTCGCTTTTTGAAGTGTCTGAAGTTGTTGCTGTGTTGCTATCGGTGGTTTGGGCGCAGGCACTCAGCAGCGCGATAGCGGCAGTTGCCGCAGCGGCTTTGATGGTGTGGTTCATAAACAGTCTCCAATTGGCTTGGGGATTAACCAAGCCAGTATAAGGGATCAATTGTTAGTCAAGAATGCAGTGGGGGATGAAGCGGGACAGATCTTGGGTGATCCGGCTGTGGTCTTCGCGCACCGAGATACCGGCGGCGTTATCACCAATCAGCCATGAGCCAATTAAGGCGTTGTCGTCGCCAAATTTCGCCAGCGGTTGGTAAGCTTGGATGATAAAGCCTTCCTCGCCGTAGGCGCCGCCGGAACTTTCTAGCGGTTTGCCGTTTTCTAGGATGGCGATGTTGGCACCTTCACGGCTGTAGATCGGCTTTTTCACCCACAGACCGCTGTCGCTGCGGTGGGCCTCATCGGCAAAATAGGCTGGTAGCAGGTTAGGGTGGTTGGGGAACATCTGCCACAGTAGCGGCAGCAGTGCCTTGTTGGACAGCACCGATTTCCACTCTGGCTCGAGCCAGCGAACGTTGGCCTTAGGCACGAAATCGCCGAACTCTTCGCGCAGCATAAACTCCCATGGATAGAGCTTAAAACAGGCTCGGATCAGCTCGCCGTTGCTGTCGAGAAACTCGTTTTTGTCGCTGAGGCCGATCTGCTCAATGGCGGTGTAGATGGTGTTGAAGCCGGCTTCCTCGGCGCAGTCTTGCAGGTATTGGACGGTGCCACGATCCTCGATGCTCTCCTCACAGGAAGCAAAGTGCAACGCCACCGGCGGCCACTCTTTTTTGAAAGTAGCAAAGCGCTTGATCAGCTGTTCTTGAATCGAATTGAACTGATCGGCGCTGGCAGGCAGGGTGCCATCTTTGATGCGATCCTCCAGCCATAGCCACTGGAAAAAGCCGGATTCATACAGCGAGGTTGGGGTATCGGCGTTGTTCTCCAGCAGTTTGGCTGGGCCGGTGCCGTCGTAGGCCAGATCGAGTCTGGCGTACAGGCTGGGCTCGTTCAAACGCCAAGCGCGGGCGACGGTATCCCAATGGGCTTCTGGGATAGCAAAGCGCTGCAGCAGTTGCTCTGAGTTAACCACCTTATCCACCGCTTGCAGGCACATCTGCCCTAGTTCTTCGGTGGGATCTTCAAGATCTTGCTCAATCTGCTTGAGGCTGAACTGGTAGTAGCGGCTTTCATCCCAGTAGGGCTCGCCGTACATGGTATGAAAGTCAAAGCCGTACTCTTCGGCTTGCTGTTGCCAATGGCTGCGCGGAGTGACCAGATGACGCTGCATTTAGCCCCCGAAACTGCGTGAGCCGGATTTGTTCGACAGTGATGAGGAGGACTTAGCCGCTGCCATCTTGCCAAAGCCGCCGCTGCGGGTTACCCGAGTCGGTGCGGTCGGCTTTTGGAAGGCGCTGGGCGTAGCGCGCACCATTTTGTCACCGGCTTTACCAACCACGGTGCCGTTACCGGTGAAGATTTTGCCGTTCAGTGGCGAAGACTTTGAGCGTGAGCCATACACCGGTGCGTATTTCGGTGCCCGGTTGCCGGACAGCATTGAGCCCATCATGTAGCCCATCATCATTGGCATAAACCAACTGCCGCCGCTGGCGTTGTTTTGGCTGCCTTCAGGTGCTTCTTGGCAGGCCTCGGCGCCAAATTCCGCTTCGCAATCCGCTTGGCTGACAAAGCGCGGGGCGGTGGCCAGATGATCCATCTGTGCAGAGCCAAACACCTGTTCACACAGTTGCGGCTGATCAGGGTATTGGGTTACGCACTCTTCGACGTTGGTGTAGATCTGCGCCGCTTCTTCCATCGGTGCTGGGCTGCAACCGCTGACCGCTAAGGTTACCGATAGCGCGACCGCGGTGGTGGTTGGCACCGCTTTGCGAAAACGAGGGAGACAGACGTTGTTACTGCGTTTCATGGCGGGCTCCTTAGTAACTCATGCAGGCGGCGTTTAGCAGGCCGACACTGATGTTGATACTGGCCAATACGATGGCGCTGGCAAGGTGGTTTTGCTCAATCTTGGCGACAATGTCGGTCATTAGGGTAAAGCGTACTAAGGCGAACGCCAGCAGCTGGGCCACCAAGGCGATCACCGCCCAGGTAATGAAATCAGTAAAGCTGATGGAGTATTTGACCGCTGAGGCCAGCGCGATGGTGTAGCCAATCAAAGCACCGCCAAGGCTGAGGGCGGCGGCTTGATTATCGGCTTTGATCAGGCCCCATTCGTCGAATGGGGTGATGGCGGCATAGATGGTTTTGAACAGCAGCAGCGCGATAAAGCCTGCGGCAAAGTAACTGAAGAAAGCACTGAGACCGGCGAGCAGTTCCATAAAAGTGGGCATCCCTAATTTGTCGATTTAGTTTGGGTCGTATCTCTCATCTTATCGCAGCATGAGCAGGGATGCAGTGATTATGGCTGGCAGTTGTGTAACCGCTTAAATCTCGATTTTCTCTTTAAATTCACAGAGATCTTCGATGATGCAGGAGCCGCAGCGCGGTTTACGAGCCAGACAGGTGTAGCGACCGTGCAGGATCAGCCAGTGATGAACATCGACCTTGAACTCGGCTGGCACCACTTTCAGCAGTTTTTGCTCGACCTCATCGACGTTTTTACCCATGGCAAACTTGGTGCGGTTGGAGACCCGAAAGATGTGGGTATCGACGGCGATGGTGGGCCAGCCAAAGGCGGTATTCAGCACCACGTTAGCGGTTTTACGGCCAACACCCGGCAGTGCTTCCAGCGCTTCGCGATTCTCTGGCACTTCGCCGCCGTGCTTATCGACCAAGATCTGCGCCGCCTTAATGACGTTGACGGCTTTGGTGTTATACAGGCCGATGGTTTTGATCTGCGCTTTAACGCCTTCCAGCCCTAAGTCCAACATCGCTTGCGGGGTGTTGGCTAACGGGAACAAGTTGCGGGTGGCTTTATTGACCGAAACATCGGTGGCCTGCGCCGATAACGCTACCGCTACCAGCAGTTCATAAGGATTAGAAAATTCCAGTTCGGTTTCTGGATTCGGGCGCTGCTCGCGCAGGCGTTCCAAAATCAGGCGGCGTTTGTCTTTATTCATTGTCAGCCCTGTAAGCGATGTAAAAATCCCGAAGAGGAATCTTCGGGATTTGGTCTCAATGATATTGCTGAAATTAATTGGTCACGCGAACGCGTTCAACCACTTGCGGTTTTTCCGCCGGTGGCGCCAGCAGCGCTTCCACTTTGTCGTTGAAGTGATTTTTAGCGGCAATCAGCAAGCCCATGGCGATAAAGGCGCCCGGTGGCAGCAGCGCCAGTAGGAATGGGCTATCCAGTTGGAACAGCTCTACCCGCAGCACCGCCGCCCAGTCGCCCAGCAGTAACTCAGCGCCATCAAACAAGGTACCTTGGCCGAGCAGTTCACGAATACCGCCTAAAAGCATTAGCACGAGGGTAAAACCTAAGCCCATCATCAGACCATCCCATGCGGCTAAGCCAACGCTGTTTTTCGAGGCAAAGGCTTCGGCGCGGCCGATGATGATGCAGTTGGTGACGATCAGCGGCAGGAAGATCCCCAGTGACAGATACAGGCCATAGGCGTAAGCGTTTACCAACAGCTGCACGCAGGTTACCAGCGCGGCGATGATCATCACGTACACCGGAATCCGGATCTCCGCCGGAATGCCCTTACGCAGCAGCGATACCAGCACGTTGGATGCGAGTAGCACCGCCATGGTGGCAATGCCAAGGCCCATGGCGTTGGTCAGGGTGTTGGTCACCGCCAGCAGGGGACACAGACCCAGCAGCTGGACGATGCCCGGGTTGTTCTTCCACAGGCTTTGCCAGACGATTTCGCGGTACTGGCTCATGATTTCACCTCACACTTTGGTGCGTTAACGATCTGCTGTTTGTTGCGTTCAACGTAGATCAGCGCATTTTTAACCGCTTTAACGTAAGCACGCGGGGTAATGGTTGCGCCAGTAAACTGGTCGAAATCACCGCCATCGCGTTTTACCCCAAAGCGTGAGTCTTGCTCGCCCTCAAGGCGGTAGCCGTTGAAGCTGGTAACCCAATCGGAGCGACGTAGCTCAATTAGATCACCCAGTCCCGGGGTTTCGGCGTGTTCAAGGGTGCGCACGCCAAGGATTTCCCCTTGCCAGTTCACGCCAACGATCACCTCGATATTGCCGTTGTAGCCATCCGGTGCGGTGGTTTCAATGGCGATTGCCACCGGTTGGCCGTTCAGGCGCGCCACAAACGCTTGATGCGCTTGCTCGTTCCCCAAGTATTGCGGACTAACCAGTTGATGGCATTCCTGATGCGGTTGGTTGTCGTAACTTCCGGCAGGGATGATCTGATCCAAGGTGGCGATCAGTTGTTGCTGTTTCTGCTCGGCAATTTTGTCTTTGGTACCGGCGTGAGTCAGGGCAACCACCGCGGTTGCCGCTAAGCCGAATGCCGCCAACAGCAGGCCGTTTCTATTGATGGAGTGGATCATCGCTTAGCTCCGGTGGCCATAGGTGGTAGGGCGGCTGTAGTAATCGATCAGCGGCACTGACAGGTTGGCCAACATCACCGCAAAGGCGAACGCGTCTGGGTAGCCGCCAAGGGTACGGATCAGGTACACCAGCAGACCAATCAAGGCGCCAAAGATCAGTCGGCCTTTGTTGGAGGTCGCGGCGGATACCGGATCGGTCGCGATAAAGAACGCGCCGAACATGGTGGCGCCAGAGAGCAGATGGAATATCACGCCGCCGCTGCCATCAGGATCGATCAGCAGATCGATAAAACTCAGCAGTGCCAGGGTAGCGATGATTGCCACTGGGATATGCCAGCGGATCACTTTCAATGCTAAGAGCAGCAGGCCACCGGCAAGGAACGCCAGGTTCAACCACAACCAGCCTTGGTTAGCCAAGCCTTGGAAAATCGGCTTGTTCATCGCTTCGGTGGCGGTAAAGCCCAAGGTCAGATCCACTTTCAAGGTATCCAGTGGGGTTGCCATGGTGCTGCCATCAATGCCCAGACGCAGCGCTTCGATGCTGCTGCCGATGTTCGACAAACCGAACAAGATTGCATTGATGGTGTCGCCAAGACCCAAGGTTTGCGCTGCCAATGGCGCCGGTGGTAACCACTGAGTCATCGCCGCTGGGAATGAGATCAGCAGGGTAACGTACGCGGCCATCGCCGGGTTAAACAGGTTTTGGCCCATGCCGCCGTACACCTGTTTGACGATGCCAATGGCAAAAATACTGCCGAGCACCGCGATGTACCAAGGGGCGAGCGGAGGCAAACAGATGCCCAACAGCACACCGGTAACCAGTGCGCTGTTGTCGCTTAGGGTGGACTTTACGTCGCGGCCACGCAGCTTGATGCACACTGCTTCGACGGCGGCGCAGGTCAACATCGCTAGGGCGATCTGCACTAGGTTACCCCAGCCAAAGAAGTACCACTGCACCAACACCCCAGGGATGGTGGCCAGCATCACCAACATCATCAGTCGGTGGGTTGGGGTACGCACCTGCAGGTGCGGTGATGAGGCGATCTTAAATGCCATCAGTTGTTCTCTTTATCGTTATTCTGCATTGCCGCCTCGGCCGCTTTTTTGGCCTTGGCTTTGGCAATCGCAGCAGCGACTGCCGCTTTGCGTTTGTCTTCTGCCGATGGGGCAGGGGCTGCCTCTGCTACCGCCGGTTCGGCTGTTGGCTGCTCGGCTTGCTGTTCAGCCAGTTTCTTAGCTTTGGCTTTAGCAATGGCGGCAGCAAC
>NZ_AUGM01000001.1:55351-763770 GCF_000422665.1 Ferrimonas senticii DSM 18821
ACCGCCGGTTCGGCTGTTGGCTGCTCGGCTTGCTGTTCAGCCAGTTTCTTAGCTTTGGCTTTAGCAATGGCGGCAGCAACGGCGGCCTTGCGTTTGTCTTCTGCCGACGGGGCTGGGGCGGCCTCGGTAACCGCCGGTTCGGCTGTTGGCTGCTCGGCTTGCTGTTCAGCCAGTTTCTTAGCTTTGGCTTTAGCAATGGCGGCAGCAACGGCGGCCTTGCGTTTGTCTTCTGCCGACGGGGCTGGGGCGGCCTCGGTAACCGCCGGTTCGGCTGTTGGCTGCTCGGCTTGCTGTTCAGCCAGTTTCTTAGCTTTGGCTTTAGCAATGGCGGCAGCAACGGCGGCCTTGCGTTTGTCTTCTGCCGACGGGGCTGGGGCGGCCTCGGTAACCGCCGGTTCGGCTGTTGGCTGCTCGGCTTGCTGTTCAGCCAGTTTCTTAGCTTTGGCTTTAGCAATGGCGGCAGCAACCGCAGCTTTGCGTTTGTCTTCTGCCGACGGGGCAGGGGCTGCCTCGGTAACCGCCAGTTCAGCCATTGGCTGCTGAGCTTGCTGCTCTGATTGCTTCTTGGCTTTGGCCTTAGCAATGGCAGCAGCAACCGCGGCTTTGCGTTTGTCCTCTGCCGATGGCGCAGGGGCGGCCTCGGTAGCCGTCGGTTCAGCTGTTGGCTGCTCGGCTTGCTGTTCAGCCAGTTTCTTCGCTTTGGCTTTAGCAATCGCCGCAGCCACTGCCGCTTTACGCGGATCTGTTGCTGGCTCAGCATTGGTTTCGGCCGCTGACGTTGCGCCGGCATCAGTGGCTTGCGCTTGTTTAGCCTTGGCTTTGGCAATTGCTGCGGCAACCGCGGCTTTGCGCGGATCAGTCGCAGCTTCACCTTTGGTTTCGGACGCTGGCGTTGCGCCGGCATCAGCCGCTTGCGCTTGTTTGGCCTTAGCTTTGGCAATCGCCGCGGCAACGGCAGCTTTGCGCGGATCAGCTGCTTCATCACTGCCAGATCCACTGTTGGCTGCGACCTGTGCTTGCTTGGCTTTCGCTTTGGCAATGGCCGCTGCTACTGCCGCGCTGCGGGCCGTTGCTGGTGCGGCACTGCCTTCCGCGTTTTGGGCAGAGTTTGCCGCTTGTTGGGCTTTCGCTTTAGCAATGGCAGCGGCAACTGCGGCAGGCTTCTGCGCGGTTTGGTTGGCTGAGTCAGCCGTGTCTGCCGTTGCCTGTGCGGCTTTGGCTGCGCGAGCTTGCTCTTTGCGCTGACGGCGCAGTTCGGCCATATCGACGTTGCTGTTATCGCTGGTTGCTGCTTCAGCCGCCGCTTTTTGTGCTTTGAGCTTAGCCAGTGCCGCGGCAACGCCTGCCGATGGCGCCGCTTTGGCGGCAGTGCTAGCGGCTTGCTTATGGCGGTTCTCGCGTTCTTGCTTGGCTTTTTCCAAACGAGCTTGGCGTGCTTCAAAGCGGATTTTGGCGGCATCAGCCTTGGCTTTGGCTGCTCGCTCATCACGGATGGCGGCTTTAGCGACGCGGTAGAACTGCACTAAGGGAATGTCTGAGGAACAAACCGCCGCACAGGCGCCACACTCAATGCAGTCAAACAGGTTTTGTTGTTCGGCTTTGTCGTGCTCACCGGCTTTACTGTGCCAGTACAGTTGCTGTGGCAACAGTTGTTGTGGGCAAACCTGCGCACATTCGCCGCAGCGAATGCAGGCACGGGGAGCCGGAGCCGGTGGTAACTCTTTCAAGCTCGGGGCGATGATGCAGTTACTGCCTTTGCTTAAGCCGATGTCGGCTTGTGGCAGCGCAAAGCCCATCATTGGCCCGCCGTGGATCAGCGGTTGCTGTGCCAAGGCGATGGTGGCGGTTTGCTCCATCAGCCAATTAACCGGGGTACCTAGTTTGGCCCAGTAGTTACCCGGTT
Organism: Ferrimonas senticii DSM 18821; assembly: GCF_000422665.1. Lineage (GTDB taxonomy): Bacteria > Pseudomonadota > Gammaproteobacteria > Enterobacterales > Shewanellaceae > Ferrimonas > Ferrimonas senticii. Next base: position 57,255 of record NZ_AUGM01000001.1, read on the forward strand.
TGCCGGCTTGCTCACCGGTAACGGTAACCACTCGTTCGATCAGTGGCTCATCGTTAATTACCGCACGCTTGATGGCGTAGGTGGTACCTACGTTAACCATTAGCACACCCAAATCTGCCGGCAGTTTGCCTTTTGGCACCTGTTTACCGGTGAGGATCTGGATCAGCTGTTTTTCACTGCCGGACGGGTATTTGGTTGGGATCGATCGCAGCAGCACATGGCGCATATTGGCCTGCTTAAGTGCGGCTTCCACGGCCTTGATAGCGGCGGGTTTGTTGTCTTCAATGGCGATCAGCACTCGCGCTGGGCTTAAGATCTGATCCAGCAGCGCGATACCTTGGATGATCTCTTGTGCGCGCTCTTGCATCAGGCGGTCGTCAGCGGTGATGTAGGGTTCGCATTCCGCACCGTTGATCAGCAGCAGTTCGATCTTGTCTTTGGTCGCCAGTTTTACCGCCGATGGGAAAGTGGCACCGCCAAGACCAGCAATACCGGCGTCATTGACCAGTTGCTGCAGTTGTTCGGCGCTAAGCTGCTTGGGATCGTCGATTGGATTACGCGGGCGCCATTGGTCTAAGCCATCGGTGCGGATCTCAACCCCTATCTCGGTGAGTCCAGATGGGTGAGCGATCACCATCGGCCCAACGCGGCTGATGGTGCCAGAGCTTGGTGCGTGAATTGGCAGGCTCATCGGTCCGCTCGCACGGGTCAGCGGCTGGCCTTTTAGGACGTAATCGCCTTCACGCACCAGCAATTCACCGGCGTTACCGATGTGCTGTCGCAGCGGTAATCGCAGCAGTGGTGGTACCGGCAGTTCGCTAATGGCAGCGTGGCAGGAGAGCTCTTTGCGCTCTGGTGGATGAATCCCACCAAGGAAACCCCAAGTCTTACCAAGGTCGAGTTGTTCAATCAAAGTCTGCACGTTTAGGACACCTGTTTTACAGGGATACGGTCGATCTGCCAGTCCCAGTTTTGTGGAGTTTGTTGAATTGGCCGCATCTCGATGCAGTCGACAGGGCAAGGCTCTACGCACAGATCGCAACCGGTGCAATCGGCGCTGATGACGGTGTGCATCTGTTTGCCGCTGCCAACGATGGCATCGACTGGGCAGGCTTGAATGCACTTGGTGCAGCCAATGCACTGCTCTTCAATGATAAAGGCGACTCGCGGAGTGTTGTCTTTTACGCCGTCCAACGGCTCTGGCTCGACCCCAAGCAGATCAGCCAGTTTTTGCACGGTGGCGCTGCCGCCGGGTGGACAACGATTGATTGGCGCTTCGCCTTTGCCGATCGCTTCGGCGTAGGGGCGACAGCCAGGGTAACCACACTGGCCACACTGAGTTTGTGGTAATGCTGCTTCAATCTGTTCAACGATGGGATCGCCTTCCACTTTAAAGCGGATGGCGGCAAAGCCGAGTAGGCCACCGAAAATCAGGGCAAGAACGGTGATCGCAATCACCGCGATAACAATGCTGCTCATCGGTTATTTCACCAAGCCAATAAAGCCCATAAAGGCCAGTGACATCAAACCGGCGGTGATCATGCCGATGGAAGCGCCTTTAAATGGGGTTGGAACGTCAGCGGCAGCAAGGCGTTCGCGCATGGCCGAGAACAACACCAGTACCAGGCCAAAGCCAACTGCAGCACCGAAGCCATAGATCACCGAACTGATAAAGTCGTGCTGTTCGTTGATATTGAGCAGCGCGACACCCAGCACCGCACAGTTAGTGGTGATCAGCGGCAGATAGATGCCAAGCACACGATGCAGTGATGGACTGGTTTTGCGGACCACCATTTCGGTCAATTGTACCACCACAGCGATCACCAAGATGAATGCCAGTGTGCGTAGGTACTCCATCGCCAGTGGTACAAGGATATATTGGTGGATCAGGTAGCTGCAGACCGAAGCAAGGGTCAACACAAAGGCGGTGGCCATCGACATACCGATGGCGGATTCCAGCTTACTGGAGACCCCCATAAAGGGGCATAACCCGAGAAATTTGACCAACACGAAGTTGTTGACCAACACGGTACTGACCAGTAAGAGCAGATATTCGGTCATGAATGTGGGCGTTCAGAGAAAAATAAGCCGCCATTATCGGAAAATGACGACGATGAAACAACTGACGAACATTACGGTTATTCGCTGAATGAACAAAGCTTAGACGAGCATCACTGGGGAACGGTACTCAAAAGTCAAAAGCGCCCCGATGTTGGGGCGCCGTTTATCCAAGTTAATGAGGTCAACGCAGATCCGCTGGTAACGGTTTGGCGTTCATTGGTTGTGGTGATGCGACCAGATGGCCTTGAACGCCATCGACTCGCAGCGCTTCCATGGTGATCCGCTCTTCATATTGCTCGATGTGGGTGGCAATCACGCGGATCTCTAGCCGCACGGCAATGTCCAACAGCATTTTGACAAAGAAGCGGTTATTGGCGTCGTTGTCGATGTCTTTGCTGAAGCAGGGATCCAACTTGACGTAATCTGGCCGCAGCAACTGCAAGCTTTTGAATGAACTTAGGCTGTTGCCGAAGCGTTCCACCGCAATGCGGACGCCGTGCTGATGAATGCGAGCAATCCATTGGTTAAGCATCTGCGGTTTGATGTTGATGGCGTGTTCGTTGATCTCCAGCACCAAGCGGCCGCTAAGTTCCGGCGTACGGGTGATCCGTTCCTCCAACCAGCCTAAAAATTCTGGGTCGTTGACGGAATGACTGGAGATGTTAAAGCCGTAGCTTTGATCCGCCTCACCATGATGGATTATCTCTCGCACCGCTTGAGTAAACAGCAGTTTATCGAGTTCGATAGCGCGATCATGACGGTTGGCCATTGCGAACAATATTTGGGTTGGTAAGGGGTTACCGTCTTTATTGGTAAAGCGCGCCAGCAGTTCGCGATAGAAAGGTGTGTTTTCAGTCAGTGAGATCACCGACTGATAGGTAAACTCGATGCGAGTGTTGCTGATCACATCGTCAATTACCTGTGCCCAGCGATCGGTTTCCAGTTCAAATTCTGCTGATTCTGGCGCTAACTGATAGTGGCGATTAGGTCCTTCCGATTGGGCAATACTGATGGCGGTATCGAGTTGCATCAGTAGCTGACTGATGCGGTCATGGTGGCTGTAACTGACAGCACCAATGTAACCGGCGCTATCAAACTCCACACGCTGGGCGATGTCAGTCAGTTGTTTGCTTAGTTGCTCCATAATGGCGTTGACGTCCGCCATCGAACGGTTGGGCAATGCGGCGATAAAGTCGCTACCACCGTAGCGATAAAGGTGAACTTGATGTTGACCGTCGCTTAGCCCTTTAAGGGCTTTGGCGATGTTGATCAGGTAGCTATCACCGGCCAGTTTGCCTTGGCGGCTGTTGATCTCTTCCAACACCGAAGCTCGCACCATCAACAATTGGCCGATGTTACCGGGTTTGCTGAGCAACTCCTCCATTTCGGTATTGAATTGGGTGCGATTTGGCAGCTGCGTAAGCGGATCATTCATCGCCTCTAACGCCTGAGTCGCATTCGTGCGCTGCAGTTGCTGTACCTGCAATTTAAGTTTATCGCGGGTACTAATTAGGTTGGCGGCAAGGGCGGAAAATGGTCCAGTGATGGTTTGTAAGCCGCCAGGCAGATCCAAACTTGAGAGCTGCAAGCCTGCCAATTCCAGAGTAGTTAGATTGCGCTGTTGGCGGCGCCCTTGAATGATTACCAATACCGCGAGCAACAAATTGATCAGGGAAGTACCAAGCAGAATCGGTAGCATCGGTTTGCCGAAGCGGTTTAGGTAGTAATCACCGTCGAATCCAACCGTGACCGACTGTTGCTGCACCTTGGTTTGCTGTTGCAGTTGTGCCGCATCCAGTAACGCTGCAAGCGGATGAGTTGGCGCTTGATAGCTGCGATAGTTCCAAGGGGTTTGCTCACCAACCGAACCGATGCGGGCAAACTGCACCGGCAGGCGGTTAAACAGAGGTGTCAACGTCGCTTTGTCAGTGCTTGGACTGTTAGTGAGTTGACTAAGAAGCGCTTGCTGATCGTCTTGTAGTTGCTGTGTTACCTGCATCGAGAGCAGAAAGCCGCCACAAGCAATAACCGTCAGTTGGAAAATTATCAGCAACGCGATTGCGAAACGTGAACTGATCATGGCGTGAAAATATCCTTTTTTCGAGCACCGTAGATAAACACTATCACCAAGATAGTGGTAAGCCTTGACGTCAACCAGTTTCCTTTGTGGCTTAATCGGCGACAGCAATCTCAGCGGCCGTGTGCCACTCGAATCGACTGGCGACGTGTTGGCTTGGTGTGTAACGAACAACGGCTAGTGCGTTGATTTTACCCAAGTTGTTAACTTAACTGTTTGATATACAGTTCCCTTTTCTAATTGTAGCGCGATCTGGGTCACAAATAACAATAACATTACAATGACACCCAGATAGAACAACGTAAATCCTTATGACAAGAGCGAAATCCAAGCTGGATATGCTGCTTATCTGTTTTGTGGTGGTGATAAAGGGGGATTAGGGGGAGAAAAGTGACATGGGATCACTAGGCCAAGTTCAAGGGTAACAGCAGAGCCGACTCAAGCTTAACAGTGAATCGGCTCTGTTGTCTTAATGGGTTACAGCATCAGTTTTTTCGCTTGTTCCATCATCGCCAACATATTGCCACTGGTATCGGCGGTTGGGTCGCTCAGATAGCTATCGCGAATGGCTTCCACTTGCTCGTTGATCGACTCTAGGTCATCGGCATCTGCTTCGACACTCGGGGTGACTGTGGCAGCCTCTTGTTTGGCCAGTTCGCTGGCAAAGCTGCTGTTCGGGGCAGGCTGAGAAGCCACGTTGGTGCTTTGCTGTACTGGAGTGGCTACGCCGCCAACACTTATCGGATTCATCCTATTTTCTCCTGATAGGGTCGCGCAGGGATGGCCGCCGCGACTGTGGTCAATAAACCGCATCATTGCTGCTATTGAATGCTAGAGCTGTTTTCCTCTAACAATTTTTAAGCATGTTCTGTGCCAATAAGATTAGCTGATTGATTGACGCCAAGAGTGGTCAAACCGCTGTTGCTGCGGCTGGGTAGACCAAAGTATAGAAAGCCCAAACATCCAATCAATTATGTTTAATAACAGTGAGTTAAAAATTTATGAGCCAAGGTGCTGGCGACGCTCGACTAAGGTCTGACATCGACGGCGTATTGCCATTGCTAGGTTAGCCATGACGACTTTGCCTAAGTAATGGGAGATACGGATGGCTTTTGAAAGTAATGAACAAGCGCAAGCTTACTGGCGCGAAAACCTACGAATGATGTTGGGATTGCTGGCCATTTGGTTTGTAGTTTCATATGGCTTTGGGGTGTTACTGGTTGATGCACTGAATACTGTAGCCTTTGGCGGTTTTAAGCTTGGCTTCTGGTTTGCCCAGCAAGGTTCCATCTATGTCTTTGTGGCGCTGATCTTTGTTTATGTGATGAAGATGAATGCGCTGGACAAGAAATATAACGTGCAAGAGGACTAAGCCGATGGAACTGCAAACCTTAACTTATATCGTGGTTGGCCTAACCTTTGCGCTTTATATTGGCATCGCGATTTGGGCCAAAGCGGGTTCTACCCAAGAGTTTTACGTTGCTGGTGGTGGTGTCCATCCGGTAGCGAATGGCATGGCAACCGCAGCGGATTGGATGTCGGCGGCCTCCTTCTTGTCAATGGCGGGGCTGATCGCCTTTATGGGCTATGACGGTTCGGTCTATCTGATGGGCTGGACCGGCGGTTATGTGTTGCTAGCGATGTGCCTAGCGCCATATCTGCGTAAATTTGGCAAGTTCACGGTGCCGGACTTTATTGGTGATCGCTATTACTCACAAGCGGCTCGCACCGTGGCGGTGATCTGCGCCATCTTTGTCTGCTTTACCTATGTAGCCGGGCAGATGCGTGGCGTTGGGGTGGTGTTCTCGCGCTTCTTGGAAGTGGATATCACCATGGGCGTGGTCATCGGCATGGCTATCGTGTTCTTCTATGCCGTGCTTGGGGGCATGAAGGGGATCACTTACACCCAGGTGGCGCAGTACGTGGTGCTGATCACCGCTTACTTGGTGCCAGCGGTATTTATCTCAATCATGTTGACCGGCAATCCATTGCCGCAATTGGGCTTTGGTTCCACCTTGGCCGACGGTTCTGGGATGACGGTACTGGATAAGCTGGATGGGCTAGTAACCGAACTTGGCTTTACTCAGTACACCGATGGCTCCAAGTCCACCATTGATGTGTTCTTTATCACCGCGGCTCTGATGGTCGGTACCGCAGGTTTACCACACGTTATTGTGCGCTTCTTCACCGTGCCTAAAGTGTCGGATGCGCGGATTTCTGCCGGTTGGGCATTGGTGTTTATTGCGCTGCTATACACCACTGCACCTGCCGTTGCTTCGTTTGCGCGACTGAACATGATTGACACCATCAACGGCAGTGATGGCGCCGGTACCCTGTATGCGGAACGTCCTCAGTGGATTAAGAACTGGGAACAAACCAAGCTGATCGAGTGGACCGAAGATAAGAACGGCGATGGTCGTATGTTCTACTCTGGTGATGAGCGCAACGAGATGAAGATCGACCGCGATATCATGGTGCTGGCTAACCCTGAGATTGCCGATCTGCCAAATTGGGTCATTGCCTTGGTGGCAGCCGGTGGTATCGCGGCGGCACTGTCCACATCCGCGGGTCTATTGTTGGTGATTTCGACATCGGTATCGCACGATCTATTGAAACGAAACCTGATGCCGGACATTACCGACAAACAAGAGCTGACGTACGCGCGGATTGCCGCGGCAATAGCTATTGCGATTGCCGGTTACTTGGGAATTAATCCCCCCGGATTTGTGGCGCAGGTGGTCGCCTTTGCCTTCGGCCTTGCCGCATCTTCATTCTTCCCGGCAATCATTATGGGGATCTTCTCTAAGCGGATGAATAAAGAGGGTGCCATTGCTGGGATGATCAGCGGTATTACCTTCACTGCGGCCTACATCATCTACTTCAAGTTCGTTAACCCCGCAGGCAATGTACCAGCAAATTGGTTTATGGGTATTTCACCAGAAGGGATTGGTACTCTTGGGATGGTGCTGAACTTTGTCGTGGCATTCGCCGTCAGTCGTGTTACCAGTGAAACTCCACAAGATGTGCAGGATATGGTGGAAAGCATCCGTTTCCCTAAAGGGGCAGGTGAAGCAACTCATCATTAACGGCATGCCATAAGCGCAACGAAATAGCGAACTACAGGGGCTGAGCAATCAGCCCCTTTTTTTGTCGTTAAGAAAGTGGCGGTCAGTGTTTTCGGTTAAAAGCTTTTTAGTTGTCAGTTGTCAGTTGTCAGTTGTCAGTTGTCAGTTGTCAGTTGTCAGTTGTCAGTTGTCAGTTGTCAGTTGTCAGTTGTTGGCCATAAGTGTCAGCGGGTGAATGCGCTGGTGGCCAGTCCTTGTTTGCTGGCGGAATAGCTGGAATTGCATGGTGATGGGGATGGAGGCAAAGGTGCGTGTTCGCACGGGTTCTGATGCTCACAAAACCGCGGGCAAATTTGGTGGTGGATTTGGGCAGGGATAAAAAAATCCAGCGCGGTGGCCCGTGCTGGAAAGGTTCGAACGAGTTTGGGTTGCTAGGCTTTGTTGGCAAACAACGCTTCGGGATTCAACCCCTCGTTACTAAGTTTTTGTCGCAGTTTGGACAAGGCTCCGGTCTGGATCTGCCGCACGCGCTCGCGGGTAAGGCCAATCTCGTTACCGACTTTTTCCAGAGTCATCGGCTCATAGCCCAGAAGGCCAAAGCGGCGGGCGATGATCTCTTTCTCTTTTTCGTTCAACGACAACAGCAACTGCTTGACGGAATCGTTCATGTCGTCTTGTTCAACGGTGTCGCTGACTTCAATATCATCAGCCACCAAATCCACAATCGATTTGTCGGCGTCGCCGGCTAATGGGGAGTCAAGTGAAGTGGTTTTCTCTTTCAGTTTTAAGATCTTACTGACCTGCTCAACCGGCTTACCAACCTTATCGGCGATCTCTTCGATGGTTGGCTCGTGGTCTACGTCTTGCGACAACTGCCGAGCGGTGCGGATATAGAGATTAAGCTCTTTGACTACATGGATAGGCAAGCGAATGGTACGAGTGCTATTCATGATGGCCCGTTCAATGTTTTGTCGGATCCACCAAGTGGCGTAGGTCGAAAAGCGAAAGCCGCGCTCCGGATCGAACTTTTCGACCGCATGCATCAGGCCAAGGTTACCTTCCTCGATAATATCGAGCAGGGCGAGCCCTCGATTGTTATAGCGGCGGGCGATTTTCACAACCAAGCGAAGGTTGCTTTCAATCATGCGATTGCGGGACTTTACGCAGCCTTTGTGTACTCTACGGGCGTAGTACACCTCTTCTTCGGCGGTAAGCAGTGGCGAGAAACCGATCTCGCTAAGGTACATCTGGGTGGCGCCTATGTTCTTAACGAGATCTTGTTTGACTTGGTCGTCAATCGCCGAAGCGTCAAAGTTTTCCTCTTGTTGCTGAGTGTCGAGCGCTTCACGCGGCTCTTCCATGTCGTATACGGTGTTATCGAAGCTCATCGTGGTCTCCCATTCTTTGCTGCCAAGAATGCGATGTGTACAGTTGCAAGCAACTGACCCCTCACATGATTATGCATAGCCATTCACATAAATGACTTACAATGCCGAGGCCAAAATAACGTGCCAGATCAGTGCCTAGCTTGTTTTGGTCTGGGCTTTATCATCGTCGCTTACTGCGTCCTTCCCCAAATGGACAAGTCAGATGATGCTCCTATAACTCCACCCTACGGCTGCGATAACAAAAGATCAACATCATAAATTGGGGATATTATCCTGAGAAAAATATCAAACGACCGTTTAAAACTTACATGTTGTTGATGTAGCAATGAGTAGCCACTAAATAAGCAATTTTATGTGGATTGGGCGTATTTAAATGACGATGTTGCAAATTTGTTAATTTGATTTTGTGGCGATTCGGCAAGCGGCGACGTTTACCTTGATTTAAAGGAAAAGGCGGGGGCGTGATGGCGACGACGATCCGAATTAGGCGAGGGCTGTCGCAGGGCAGGGCACGCGGTTACTATTGGTGTTTTGGCCGACAGTTGCTGTTGGCGGGCTTTATTGTTGTTTCCGGAACCGCTATGGCTGCAAATACCGTTCGTATCGCTACATTCAACGTCAGCATGGAAGCGAGCAATTACCAAATGGATAGGCAGCAACCGCTTGTTCCCGATGCGCTAAAGCAGCGATTGCGTCATGGCAGACACCGGCAAATCAGGCAGATTGCCGAGATTTTGCAGAGGGTTAGACCTGACATCGTACTGTTAAACGAGTTTGATTATATTGCTGATCGCAGTGCCGGCATTGATGCATTTGTCGCTAATTATTTGACTAAATCGCAAGGTGGGGCGTTGCCAATTAATTACTCCTTTCGTTATGTGGCACCAGTAAATAGTGGTGAGCCAAGCCCGTATGATATTGACGGTGATGGGGTGGCATCAGCAACCGCTGGCGATGCTTATGGTTTTGGGTTTTATCCTGGCCAATACGGCATGGCGGTGCTGTCGCGTTATCCGATTATGACTAAGCAGGTTCGAACCTTTCGCAAATTGCCATGGCACAGCTTGCCGGACCCTCAACCAATCACTCACCCTGATGGCCGTCATTTTTACGACCGCAAGACGTGGCAAGGGTTACGACTGTCGTCTAAGTCCCATTGGGATCTGCCAATTCAAGTGGGTGATCAAGTGCTGCACTTGTTAGCCGCGCATCCAACCCCGCCGGTGTTTGATGGCCCAGAGAACCGCAACGGTGCCCGCAACTTTGATGAGATCCGCTTATGGGCTGATTACATTGCCGAGCCAGCGGCGAGCTATCTGGTGGATGATCAAGGACAACGTGGCGGAATCGTTGGCCAACGTTTTGTGATTGTTGGCGATTATAACGCCTCGGAATTTGAGGGCAGTGGCCGAGCCGGAGCAATCGCCCAGTTGCTGCACCATCCCAAGGTTAACGCAAGCCTACGTCCAAGCAGCGATGGTGGCGCTGAACATAGTCCGCAGCACCATAACGGCGCTTTTCATACCGCCAGTTGGCGTGCGCAAGTGGATTACGTATTGCCTTCAAAATTTGGTTTGCAGCCATTGGCTGGCGGCGTGTTTTGGCCACCCAAGAGCGATCCGCTGCATCGACTCGTTGCGGGTCGCAGCAGTTCGTCGGATCACCGTTTAGTGTGGATGGATTTGCAGATCATCTACTCGAAACCTGAGCGCCAAACAGATAACCCTCGCCATGAACTGTGACGAACAGTTTAGGGTGAGGTGGTTGTTCCATTTTGTTGCGTAAACGTCGCACTAACACATCAACCGTGCGATCGTTCGGGGCTTCAACGCGATTAGAGATCAGGTTCAGTAACCGTTCTCGTGGTAACACCTGCTGGGGATGATGGACAAAGGCGCACAGCAACTCGTACTCGGCTTTGGTGAGCTTAACCTCGGTTTGCTCGGTTGGGGTCTGATACCACAACTGGCGACTGGCCAGATCAAATTGCCAACCGGCAAATAGGGCGATGTGATGCTGTTGATCACTGTCGCTGCTGTTGGTCAGGTTGATGCGCCACAGCAAGTTTTTAACGCGCACCAGCAACTCCCGCATCTCGACCGGTTTGGTGACGTAATCATCAGCACCCATCTCTAAGCCAACAATTTTATCGACGGTATCACTGCGACCGGTCACCAAAATAATACCGACGTTGGAATTGGCTCGAAGTTGGCGGGTCAGCAACATGCCATCGGCATCCGGCAAGTTAACATCGAGCAAGATCATATCGATCGGATTTTGCCGTAACTGTTGTGCCATCTGTTCAGCGTCGCTGGCGGTATGAACGATATACCCAGCTTGGGTAAAATAGCCGGCATGGCGCAGTTGGGTGACTGGATCGTCTTCAACGACGAGAATGTGGTTACTGGCTTGGCTCATAAACGCGAGTTGCTCCGAGGTTCGGCCGCTCATGATGGCTATCATCGCTGTGGCTGACAAGCCCCATGAGTGCATGTCAGTGGATTATCCGATGATGATCACGGCCTTGTAGTAGGCGGCGATAGTTGATTTTGCTAACCTGAGCGACAGTTAACTCAGCGAGAAATAGCGATGAAATTCCAGATCATTCCGGTAACCCCGTTTCAGCAAAATTGCTCTTTGGTGTGGTGTGAAGCCAGCAAACAGGCGGCGGTAATCGATCCCGGCGGCGATCTTGAGCGCATCACCGCGGCGGCTGACTCCGCTGGCGTGACCATCAGTCAGATTTGGTTGACCCATGGCCACATTGATCACGTTGGTGGCGCAGAACGATTAGCGCAGCAGCTGGGTGTGAGTATCACCGGCCCGCATGAGGCGGATCGTTTCTGGCTGACTGCGCTGGATCAACAGTCGCAAAAATTCGGTTTTCCGCACATGGAATCGTTTGAAGCGGATCGCTACCTTAGCGACGGCGAACGTCTGACGTTGGGTGAGGTTGAGATTGAAGTGATCCACACCCCAGGCCATACCCCAGGTCATGTGGTGTTTTATCATCGCGATAGCGAAACCGCGTTTGTTGGTGATGTGCTGTTCCATGGCTCTATCGGCCGTACTGATTTTCCGATGTCCGATCATCAAGCACTGATCAATTCCATTACCCAAAAGCTGTGGCCGCTGGGCAATCAAGTGCGCTTTATTCCAGGTCACGGCCCAGGTGCGACCTTCGGTGATGAACGTCGCAGCAATCCGTTTGTTGCTGATGCGGTTTTGGCTTGAACAGGGAGCGAGCTATGAAACGATGGTTGTTGGCTGCATTGGTAAGCTTTCCGGCGCTGGCGCTAGAGGTCGGCACACAGATGCCGCCGTTGACGCTGGTCGATCAGTTTGACGCCGAGCACAGCGTACCGGTTAATGCGGGCACGATAGTGTTTACCGACAGCCGTGCCGCTGGTGCGATGGTTACCGAAGCGATGACGGCGGTTTCAGCACAGCAACGAAGCAAGCTCAACTATCTGGTCGATGTCAGTGGCATGCCTTCGCTGGTCACCAAGATGTTTGCTATTCCCAAATGGCAAGATCTGCCGTTTGCGGTGCTGATTGACCAGCAAGGGGAGATTACCGCAGCGTTGCCTCGTCAGCCGGATCAGGTGTCGATGCTGTGTGTCGCTGACGGGAAGTTGACTGAAGTACGGTACTACGCTGACGTTGCCACATTGCAGCAAGCGCTTAGCCAGCCTTGGTGTAACTAGGGCGTAGCTTGGCCAAAAGTAAGCCCCGACCTTGTCGGGGCTTTTTGTTGTCAGTAATTGGCAGTGCCGCGAATTGGGTAGTGGTTGTTGGGATCTTTAATCCAATTTAGACCACGGGTCAGGGCGCCTAACTCTGGCCGAACAAATGGATTGTTGGAGATATCCACCACATGCAGCAGACCCTGTTCGTTCACCACAAACAGCCCTGGTTCAGCGAAGTTATGGTCCGTTTCCTGTTCAGAGCGGGGCAGTGAGATATACAGCCCCAGTTGCTGCATCTGCGCTTCGGTTAGGCCATACGCGATTGGGAAGCTGACGTTCAATTGCTCTTGGTGTGCTTCAAACTGCGCCAACGAATCACCAGAAACCGCCAACACCTCGACATCGGCATCAGCAAAGGCTTGTTTGAAACTCTCAATCTCATTCAGGTAACGGGTACACAGCGGGCAGTGCTTACCCCGATAAACGAATACTGCTTGCCAGCCCTTACCGGTTACTGGTGTGCCCAAAATGGCGCTGCCACCACTGGTTAATTTGACACTGATATCCGTTGGAAATTGCTCGCCTGCATTAAGTTTGACTGACGTTGCCATCACTACTCCTTAGTTAAAACCGATAGGTGGTACCACTGCACTTTAGCGTATGCCATTAGAGTGCGTTAGATGCTAGCTGCCATACCCGCATAATGTTCTCGGCCATCTGCGCGAGGTTGCTGGCAGACAGCCGTTTGATCTGTTCAAAATCCATCGAGCCGGTTACGCAATCAAAGATGGCATCGATGCCGTGATCGAGCACCACGTGGGCATCTTCGCGCAGGCAACCGGCGATGGCAATAACCGGGATCTGTTGTGCCTTAGCGCGTTTGGCCACGCCGATCGGGGTTTTACCGGCGATGGTTTGCGCATCCATTCTGCCTTCGCCGGTGATCACCAGATCGGCACCTTTTAGTACCTCGTCTATGCCGATGGCATCCATCACCAATTCCACCCCAGGCCGCATGGTTGCACTGAGAAATGCCAAGGCTGCCGCGCCCATGCCACCGGCCGCACCGGCGCCAGGAGTGTTCAGTACCGATTTTCCTAACTGCTGCTCAATGACGTTGCCAAAATGCTGCAGCGCGTTATCCAGTTCCGCCACCATTTTTGGGGTTGCCCCCTTTTGAGGGCCAAAGATCGCTGAAGCGCCGCGCTCGCCACACAGTGGGTTATTGACATCGCAGGCGACTTGCACCTGAATCTGAGTTAAGCGTGGATCGAGTTCACTGATGTCGATGCTGGCTAGACGTGCCAGCTCGGCGCCGCCACCGGACAATGAGTTACCGTTATGGTCGAGCAGCTTTACCCCAAGCGCCCGCAGCATGCCGGCACCGCCATCGTTGGTGGCACTGCCACCAAGACCCAGCAGCAGGGTCGAGATCCCACAATCCAGCGCTGCTTTGATCAGTTCACCAGTGCCGTAGCTGCAGGTAATGCGTGGATCTCGTTGCGTTGGCGGTACTAGATGAAGGCCGGAGGCTTCCGCCATTTCAATAATGGCGCTGCTGCCATCGCCAAGCAGCGCAAAGCGTGCGCTGACCGATTGCCCGAGAGGTCCAGTTACCGTGGCCTGCTTAAATTCGCCGCCGGTGGCCGCGACCATCGCTTCGACGGTGCCTTCACCGCCGTCGGCGGCCGGCAGTTTAATGATCTCGGCATCGGCCAGTACTCGGCGGATGCCGGTCTCGATATGGCTTGCCACTTCTAATGCGGTAAGGGTTTCTTTAAAGGAATCTGGGGCGATGACAATTTTCATAATGATCTTGGTCTTAGCTCGACTGGCGTCAGTATGGCGGAGTTTATTGCCGTGTGCTGTGGGATGTAGCACAGAGCGGAGGCTCTAATTGGCTGAAATAAAAACGCCCCGACGAACGCGGGGCGTACTTGTAAGCGGTGCAAATTAGCTGTTGGCTTGGGCCAGTTGCGGCGCCACTTTACCTTGCTTTTTCGACCACATCACAATGATCGCCAAGGTGATCAGCGGCAGCACCAAGTCAAACAGGGTACCGGCAGAGCCGAACACCAGGTTCAGTGCCGTTACCATCAGTGCGCCAACGCCCCAAGCGATCATCGCAGTCACACACCAGATCTCCATCTGCGCGGCAGTGTCATCCACACCCAGAGTGCGGTTTACCACGTGGAAGTAGGAATCGTTGAAGTGAGAGAAACCAATCGCGCCTACAGCACAGGCCAGTGCCACGAATACTGGGTCCAGACCCAGACCCGGAACCATTGGTGCAGTAATGGTGGCGGCGGTGATCATTGCTACGGTGGCAGAACCTTGCGCCAGACGCAGCAGGGAAGAGATCACCAGTGGGATCAGAATTGGTGGCAGGCCAGTGGCAGCAATGCCTTCAGCGATGGTATCGCCGGCACCAGAAGCACGCAGTACCGCGCCCATGGCACCACCGGCACCGGTTACCAACAGAATGATACCGGTAGCAGATACGCCGTGTTCCATCGAAGCGATGATCTCTTGGCGAGGAATGTGACGGGTCAGACCGTACAGTGCCACCAGCATACCGATACCAACGGCGATCACTGGGTGACCTGCCAGCTGCAGGGCGTTATATGCGAGGCTGGCGGTTTCGCCTTCTGGCAGCGGGCCAACCAGAGTTTTTGCCAAGATCAGTATGATTGGCAGCAGGATTGGTGCGAACGACAGGAAGTTGCTTGGCAATTTGCTTTCGTCTTCGGCAGTCATGTCTTTGACGCCGGCAAACATCTTCGGCTCGGTGATCCAGCTGCCATCTTGGGCAGGAACGCGGTAGTACTTTTCACCCATGCGACGGGTGTAGTACATGGTGCCCAGCATCATCGGAATGGCAACAATCAGACCCCACACCATGTAAGCGCCCAGATCCACGCCCAGCAGTGCTGCTACGCCTACCGGACCCGGCGTTGGTGGCACCAGTGCGTGGGTGATCAGCAGACCAATCGCCAGAGCGCTGCCCAGACCAACCATGGATTTGCCGGTGTTGGCGGAAATAGCGCGTACCAGTGATTGCAGCAACACATAAGCAGAGTCACAGAACACCGGAATGGAAACAAGGATGCCGGTGAAGCCCAACGCCAGATCTTCACGGCCTTTGCCGAAGATCTTGATAAAGGTGCGAGCCATCCGCTTGGCGGCGCCGGACACTTCAAAGCACGCGCCCATCATCACACCGAAACCGATGATCAGACCGATGGAGGACAGCGTGCCACCGAAACCGGAGGTCAACGCATTGGTCAGCGCGTTCGGATCCATACCGCCAAACAGGCCGATGATCACGGCGGTGATCACCATCGCCAAGAAGATGTGGATTCGAGTTTTTAACACCATGCCGAGCAGCGCAAGCATGCCGACAACAACACCAATGATGGTAGTTTCCATATCAAATTCCATGATGTAGTGGGGAGGGCTGGTGCCAATCAGCACCAGCATGTTGGGGAATTAGTTCAACTGAGTAAGCCAGTTCAAGCCGGACTGGGTGTCGTGGCGTGGCTTGTATTCACAGCCAATAAAGCCGTGGTAGTGGTTATCCAGTACCTTGAACAGATGGGCGTAGTTCAGCTCGCCTTCACTTGGCTCGTGACGCTCTGGTACCGAGGCAATCTGAACGTGGCCAATCACATCGGCCAGTTCTTCAATCAGCCTGGAGAGATCGCCATCCATGATCTGGGCGTGGTAGGTATCGAACTGCAGCTTAACGTTTGGCTTACCCACTTGGCGGATAAGCTCGGCGGCGTCGCGCTGATGGGCTAAGAAGTAGTTCGGCACATCACGGTTATTTAGCGGCTCAATCAGCAGCTCAATGCCATGTTCGGCGTACAGCTCGGCGGCCCAGCGCAGGTTGCTTAAGAAGGTGTCGATGTGCAGATCGATGCTGAATTGCGGGTCAATGATGCCGCTCATCGCGTGCACTTTGTTACACCCTAAAGCGATGGCGTATTCCAACGCTTGCTCGGCGGCAACCCGAAACTCTTGTTCACGACCTGGTAGCGCCGCGGTGCCTTTTTCGCCGTTGTCCCAATCGCCTGGGTACATGTTAAACAGCGACATTGACAGCTGATGTTCGCTGAGCAGATCAGCCAGCAACTGCTTGTCGTAGGCGTATGGGAACAGGAACTCGACAGCAGTAAACCCGGCTTGCTTAGCCGCAGCGAAGCGCTCTAGAAACGGCACTTCGTTGAACAGCATGGTCAGGTTGGCGGCGAACTTAGCCATATTTGGCCTCCAGAGTGGCGACTTCAGCGTCGCTTAAATAACGGATCGGTTGCTGCTGCATCAGTTGCATCAGCTTGGCGGTCTCTTCCAGCTCTTCCATGTTGTCGCCGGCGTCGAACAGATCTTTGCCAGCGCACACAGGACCATGATTGGCCAGCAACATGGCGCGATGCTGCGGGGCTAAGGCCGCCAAGTGTTCGGCGATTTCAGCGGCACCCGGAGCAAAATAAGGCACCACCGGCAGTTGGCCGATGCGCATCACAAAGTAGGGCGTGAACGGCTTAATGCAGTTGTTGCTGTCCAGATCGTCGCGGCAAGAGAGGGCGGTTAGATAGGTACAGTGCAGGTGGACGATGGCGCCATAGCTTGGGTTGGCGCGGTAGATGGCTAAGTGAAACTGCACCTCTTTCGACGGTTTATCGCCGCTAAGGTGATTGCCATCAATGTCGACCTTGCTTAAACGGTCGGCCTGCAAGCGGCCCATGCTGGAACCGGTTGGCGTCGCCAAGTAGTTGCCGCAGGGCAGGCGCAGCGAGATATTGCCGGCGCCGCCGGTGGCGTAGCCGCGGTTAAACAGTGATTGGCCGTAATCCACCAGCTGCTGGCGCAGCTGGTTTTCAATCTCGGCGTGGTTATGCAGTTCTGCCACGATTACGCCTCGATCATCCGTTGGGCGCGGGCGAAAAAGTCCACTTGGCCGAAGTTGCCGGATTTCAGCGTCAGGCTTAGCGGTGCATCGATCGCTTTCACCCATGGCACCCCTGGGGCAATTTGCGGACCGATGTGGAATGCTTGCACCTCAAGGCGTTGCGTGACGATGGAAGAGGTCTCGCCGCCGGCAACGATAAAGTTCTGTACCCCGTGTTCACGGCACAGCTCCGCGACTTTGGCAAAGGTCTGTTCGACCGCATGGGCAGCGCGTTCGGCGCCAAATTCCGCTTGGATCTGCGCTAATCGATGCTGATCGGCGGTGGCGTAGACCATCGGCGCCATGGCGTTATCCAACTTTGGCAGTAGCCAGTTGATAACCTCAAGTGGGTAATCTGGTTGTTCGATGCAGGCTTTGATATCCAGCACCATGTGTTCCGCTTGGGCTTGATAATCGGCAACCTGAGCGTTGGTCATCTGCGAGCAAGAGCCGCACAGCACCACGGTTTTGGCTTGGCTTGGCTTAGCGGCGCTGTTGTCGATGCTGCCGCTAGACAGATGACGGGCTAACCCCAAGGCTAGGCCTGAACCGCCAGTGACCAGCGGCAGTTCCGCCACGGCGGCGCCCAGCACTTCCAGGTGAGTCTCGGTTAAGGTGTCCAGTACCGCATAACGGTGGCCGGCCTGTTCGATCTCCGCCAGACGGGCTTTGACCGCGTCGCTGCCTTGATCGATGGTGGCGGCATTCACTAGGCCACAGGTGCCTTGCGCTTGCGCTTCCATCAGTCGCAGCAGGTTGGAGTCGGTCATTGGCGTCACTGGATGATGGCGCATGCCAGAATCGGACAGCAGTTGTTCACCAACAAACAGATGACCCATGTAAACGCTGCGGCCATTGACCGGCAGCGATGGGCAGATGATGGTCAGCTTGCTATCAAGCTTGGCCATCAGGGCGTCGGTTACCGGACCGATATTGCCTTTGGCGGTGCTGTCGAAGGTCGAGCAGTACTTGAAGTAGATCTGCGCCGCGCCTTGAGCTTTTAGCCAGTCACAGGCGGCGATGGAATCGGCCACCGCTTCATCGACCGGACAAGAGCGAGACTTGAGGCTGATCACCACCGCATCGGTATCCAGCGCCATGGCATCGCTTGGTACGCCAGAGAACTGCATGGTGCGTAGGCCGTTTTCCACCAAGAAGCTGGCGATGTCGGTAGCACCGGTAAAGTCATCGGCAATAACGCCGATCTTCAGCGCTGGCATTATTTGGCCTCCGGCAGGGTGATGCCTTGGAAGGTCTTGATCACCGCGGCGTCCGCTTCATGGCCGTAACCGGCGTTAGAGGCGTTCAGGTACATGTTGTGGGCGGCGCTGGCCAGTGGCGTTGGGAAGTTCAGGCTCTTGGCGGTTTCGGCCACCAGGCCCATATCTTTCACGAAGATATCGACCATTGAAGTTGGGGTGTAATCGCCGCTAACCACGTGCTTCATGCGGTTTTCAAACATCCAGCTGTTGCCGGCGGCGTTGGTCACGACGTCGTACATGGTGTCCAGTGGAATACCAGCCTTGGCGGCCATCGCCATCGCTTCGGCGCCGGCGGCAATGTGCACCCCAGCCAGCAATTGGTGGATGATCTTAACGGTCGCACCCAGGCCAATTTCGCTGCCGACGTTGTAGGTTTTGCCGGAGGTAGCATCCAGCACCGGTTGCAGCTTGGCAAAGGCTTCGGCAGAGCCGGAGGCCATGATGGTCATCTCACCCGCCGCCGCTTTCGCCGCACCACCGGAAACTGGCGCGTCTAACATCAGCAGATCACGCTGCGCCAGTTTTTGGCCAAAGATCTTGGCATCGTCGGCACTGATGGTGGCAGAGATCATTACTGCAGTACCCGGTTTCAGCGCATCCGCCAGACCCAGATCGAACAGAATGGTGTTTGCCTGCTTGGCGTTAACTACCAGCATCAGCACGCTGTCGAAGTTGGCGGCAAATTCTTTGGCATCGGTGCCCACCGCTTCAGCGCCGTGGTTTTTTAGCTCGTCTAGGGCGACTGGGTTTAGGTCGAAACCGTAGGTAGTAAGACCGGCGTTGATGCAGGATTTAGCGGCGCCCATGCCCATGGAGCCCAAACCGATAACCGCGACTGAATGACCGTTGCTCATTGATACTTCCGAAACTTGTTGTTAACCGATGTTAAAAAAGCTGATGAGAAATTCAGCTTTATCGTTTTATGTGGTTATTTTCACAGAAATTAACGAGCGCGGTGGGCTGTTACCGTTGGTGACTGGAACTCTGTGATCTAAATCAAAATCAGGACTGTCGGCGGCGTTAACTGGGTGGCATTGATTGACAGGGCGACGGCCAACGTGATGTTGTGTGGCGCTGAATTTTCACAGCAAATCACAGCTACGATGATCCCCGCCGAACGCCAACGTTGCATCTTGCAAGCCCTTGAACAGCATGAGATCCGCACCATCCATCAGTTAACCGAACTGCTGGGGGTTTCCCATATGACGGTGCGCCGTGACATCGCGAACTTAGAGGCAAAAGGGCGGTTATTTTCGGTTTTAGGCGGGGTGCAGCGAGTAGAGTCGGTGCGCGAAGAACCGAGCCATCGCGTTAAGCTAGAGATGAACACCGAAGTGAAACGGCGGATCGCTGCGGCCGCTGTAACTTTGGTGCCAGCCAATGCCACTGTCTATCTCGATGCTGGCACTACCACCTTGGCGTTGGCAAAACTGTTGGCGGAACGCGCTGATCTGTTGGTGGTTAGCAACGATCTGGTGATCGCTAACTACCTGGCGGCGCAGGGGCGTTGTCGGCAGTACCTGACTGGCGGCTTTGTCGATGCCGCCAACCATTCTTGCGTTGGTAATTTGACCGCTACCTTTATTAGCCAATTGAATATTGATGTCGCTTTTATCTCGACCTCTTGTTGGGATCGGCGCGGGATCTCCTTTCCAAGCGAACATAAAGTGGTGGTAAAAAAAGCGCTACTGGAGGTCGCCAAGCAATCGGTGCTGCTGGCGGATTCGTCCAAATTTGGTCGCAGTGGTGCGTTTTTAGGGCTTAGCAACAGCCAATTTGATCTGGTGATCAGCGACAGCGATCTGCCGCATTCGTTTCAAGAGTTGCTAACCCAGCAGCAGGTCGCGTTGCAACTGGTGTAGCGGCGGCCGTGCTGATTAAAACAGCAGATCGATTGGCGTGCCGTGGGGGTTATGGCAACTGGTGCAAACGGCGCCGCTGAAACTTTGTTGGCGGCGGTGGCTTAAATTGTCGCCTTTGCGGCTGTGACAGTGAGTGCAGGTTTTTACCTCGGCTTGAGGATCGAGCACATTGTTGCCGCTGTTATGAATGGCATGGCAATCGGTACAAGCTAAGTTGACTCGATTGTGGGTAGATTCATTCCAGCCCATATGCGGCATATCCTGATGGCAACTTAAACAGACCGAATTCTTGCTGGCCGCAGGCAGCGGTGAATCGGCGCCGAAGGCGATCATTGTGGCATCGGCATCTACCCCGTGGTGACCTAACTTACCGTGGCAGCTTTGACAGCCGCTGCCCAGCGGTGCGGTCAAGATCCCAGCATGAGCGCCAGCACTTAACGGGATTATGGTGGTTTCGGCCTGATGACACGGCAAGCAGGGGGAATCCAGCGACGGCGTTTGTTGGCTAATTGGTTGCGGGTAGACGGTGCCAGTTTGAGCGATTGCCAGTGGTGACAGCAGCAGTACTAGTGCGGCCATACGGTAGCCTAATCTGCTGCAATTCCCTGTCGCCTGTCGCCAATCCATCAAGTTCACCTGTGTGAGATTTTGATAACAAGCGCTTAGGTTACCTCTTTGGTGGTATCAAGAAATCTCAGCGTGCCGTTTTTGCAAAATTGATCCCGTTATTGGCGTTGCTCAAGTTGAACGTAATGAAAATGATTCGCAACGCCACTTAGAAAGGCAAAGTTAGATATCGGTCAGAGTTTTAGCAGTCGATGGGAGTATACTGATGGCAAATGAAAGTAATTAACATTTAGTTGTTTGGTTAGGAAACCGCCGATGAAGTTGTCAGAGATGAACAATGGCCAGCGGGCAAACATCGTAGAGATGGATGCGGCCGGTCTTGAACAAGGCTTACTGATTAAGCTTACCGCAATGGGTTTTGTTGCCGGTTCAGTGGTGGAAGTGATCCGTCGAGCACCAATGGGCAAAGGGATCCAGCTGCGTTTACGCGGCAGTGATCTGTGTTTGACTCCGGCGCTGGCGGCGCGGGTAAAGGTGGCGTAACCGATGAAAAATTATGTTGTTGTTGGTAATCCCAACTCCGGTAAGTCGACCCTGTTCAACCTATTAACTGGTGACAATGCCAAAGTTGGTAACTGGGCAGGTGTAACTGTTGCGGCTCGTCATGCCAAACTGCAATTGGCGGATGAGGCGATCAATCTGATCGATCTGCCGGGCATGTACGAACTGGGCGCACTGGATACCTCTGAAGATGAGGCGGTATCTCGGCGGGTGCTGCTGGCTCGCGATTACGACGCCATTATCAACGTTGTTGATGCCACCCAACTCGAGCGTCATCTATACCTGACCACGCAACTGCGGGAATTGGGCAAACCGATGATTATCCTACTGAATAAGTGGGATTCGGCGCGCCAGCAAAACCTTAATATCAGCACCGACGAGATTGCCGCCAAGTTTGGCTGTCCGGTGTATGGGATTTCTGCTCGCACCGGTAAGTGTCGCGATTACACCCTACAAGGGATTGCGCAACTAGCGACCCAAGCGCTGCCTGCGTGGCAGTTGGATTACGGTCAAAGCTTCGAGCAACTGCTGGCGCAGCAGGGCGACGATCGGGTTACCTCGTTGGTGGCGTTGGTTAATAGCCAAGGCGGCTCTCAGCATCTGCAACACGTTTCGGCGGTGCGTTACGGCTTTATCGAACAGCTGCTGAATGATGCCCGTAAGCCAACCTCCTTTGGACAGAGCATCACCGATAAATTGGATAAAGTGGTTCTGCATCCAGTCGCCGGCGTGCCGGTGTTCCTGGGGATGATGTACCTGACCTTTATGTTCGCCATCCACATGGGCGCGTCCTTTATCGACTGGTTCGATATTATGGCGGGCACCCTGTTTGTTGATGGCACTGCGCAAGCACTGGCGGCGATCGGTGCCCCAGATCTGCTGATCGGCCTGCTGTCTAATGGCGTCGGTGCCGGTATTCAAACCGTGGCGACCTTTGTGCCGGTCGTGGCATTTATGTTCTTCGCCTTAGGCGTGTTGGAAACTTCTGGTTATCTGGCTCGCGCCGCCTTTGTGGTGGAAGGTTTTATGAACCGCATCGGTTTGCCGGGTAAAGCCTTTGTGCCGCTGATCGTGGGCTTCGGCTGTAACGTGCCGGCGATCACCGCAACTCGTGCACTGGATGACAAACGCCAGCGGATCATGGCATCGATGATGGCACCGTTTATGTCTTGTGGTGCTCGTCTGCCGGTTTATGCGCTGTTCGCGGCGGCGTTTTTCCCAGAATCTGGGCAAAACTTAGTATTCGTGCTGTATCTGGTAGGCATTTTAGCGGCGGTATTGACCGGTCTGTTCCTGCGTTACTCGCTGCTGCCAGGCGATGCTGGCATGTCGGTGATGGAGATGCCGTCTTACGAGATGCCTAAGCTGAAAACCATCCTCAATCGCACTTGGATGCGTACCCGCCAGTTTGTGCTGGGCGCCGGTAAAGTGATTGTGGTCATGGTGACTCTGCTGAGCTTTGCCAATACCGTTGGTACTGACGGTTCCATTGGTAATGAAGACACCGACAACTCGCTGTTGGCGGTAGCCGCCCAATCGGTTACCCCAGTGTTTGCCCCGATGGGGATCCAGCAAGATAACTGGGAAGCAACCGTCGGCATTATCACCGGGATCTTTGCCAAAGAAGCGGTGGTTGGCACCTTGAATGCGCTATACACCCCGGCGGATGGCGAAGAGGGTGGCGAATGGGATCTGTGGGGCGCCTTTGTTGAAGCGAACTACACCATCCCGGACAACATGCTGGGGATCAACTTCCGTGATCCGCTGGGCATGGATATTGGTGATGTGTCAGAAATGAATGCGGCTGCTGAAGCCTTGGAAGTTGAGGTTGCCTCTCTGACTAACCTGCAAGCCGGTTTCGTGTCGACTACCGCTGCTGTGGCTTACCTGCTGTTTATCCTGTTGTATACCCCATGTGCGGCAGTATTGGGGGCAATGGCCGGTGAACTGGGCAATCGTTGGACCGCGTTCTCTGCCGTTTGGACTTTGGTGCTGGCCTACTGTGTGGCGACCGCTTACTACCAATTGCTGAGCTTCGGCATTGCCGGTGCTTGGGTGCTGTTGCCGATGGCGCTGGTATTTGGTATCGCGTTTGTGGTGATGCGCCGCTTGGGCAAGCGGGTTCGTCAAGGCGCTGGTGACATCGCGATTGTGATGAAGTAACCAGGTTACTATTCTGGTGTACTAAGGCGCTCTTCGGAGCGCCTTTTTATTGCGTATAACAGTGACGCTTAAACTATCTTTTTTGAGTGAGTTAGCAAAAGAGAGAGAACCATGGCTGAACAAAACAACGGGGTTTGGAGCAAACCTAGGGCGTGGTGGCGCTTTGGGGTGCCGATCGGCGGCTTGCTGGCTTTTGTGGTTGGCGCTCTGGCGTGGGTCGGCTTCGATTATTCCCTGCACTGGAGTAGCACCAACGAGTTTTGTACCTCCTGTCACAATTCACCGTCAGCATGGGTGTGGGAGGAATATCAGCAAACCCCGCACTACAACACGGCCTCCGGCATCGCCGCAACCTGTCATGACTGTCATATTCCCAACGAGTTTTTCCCAAAACTGTGGGTAAAGGGCACCAGCGCGTTAAAACACGTCAGCCATCAAATTCTAGATCCCTACCAAGACAAAGCGGAGTTTGAACAAAACCGTCTGCGTCTGGCTGAGCAAGTGTGGGCTGCTTACCGTAAGGATGACTCGAAAAACTGTCGCTCCTGCCATGACGTCAATCAATGGGATATGGCCAAGCAAAGCGAGACGGCAGCGCAGTTTCACCAAGTGTTGTACGAAGAGGAACACCCCACCTGCATCGATTGCCACAAAGGGATCGCCCACCACTTACCACAACAGTGGTGACATTCTGTTCGGCAGCGCTGAGTTGGCGGTGAAAACCGCTTGCTCAGTAGTTGCCACTGCTGGGAAGTTGTCGCATCATACCGCTCTTATTTATCTGTATTAATTAACGAGGAAGCGCATGAGCCAGCCGGACACCGAAGTACGTCCCAGCAACTTTATCCGCAACATTATTGATGAAGATCTGGCCACTGGTAAGCACCAGAGTGTGCACACCCGTTTTCCGCCTGAGCCAAACGGCTACTTGCACATCGGCCATGCTAAGTCCATCTGTCTGAACTTCGGCATCGCCAAAGATTACCAGGGCAAATGTAACCTGCGTTTTGACGACACCAACCCGGTAAAAGAAGATATCGAGTACGTTGAGTCGATCAAAAAAGACGTAGAGTGGTTGGGCTTTGAGTGGGACGGCGACGTTCGCTACTCCTCCGATTACTTCGATGCTCTGTATGGCTATGCGGTCGAGCTGATCAACAAAGGTTTGGCCTACGTTGACGAGCTGAGCCCAGATGAGATCCGCGAATACCGTGGCACCTTGACTGCGCCAGGCAAACCTAGCCCGTACCGCGATCGCAGCGTTGAAGAGAACTTGGCGTTGTTTGAGAAGATGCGTGACGGTGGCTTCGAAGAGGGCAAAGCCTGTCTGCGTGCCAAAATCGACATGGCCTCTTCCTTTATCGTGATGCGCGATCCGGTGCTGTACCGCATTAAGTTTGCTCACCACCACCAGACCGGTGACAAGTGGTGCATCTACCCGATGTACGACTTCACCCACTGTATTTCTGATGCGATTGAGGACATCACTCACTCCATCTGTACTTTGGAGTTCCAAGATAACCGTCGTCTGTACGACTGGGTACTGGACAACATCACCATCGCATCACGTCCTCGTCAGTACGAATTCAGCCGCTTGAATCTGGAATACACCATGATGTCCAAGCGCAAGCTGAACCAGCTGGTGACCGACAAGCACGTTTCCGGTTGGGACGATCCTCGGATGCCAACCATCTCTGGTCTGCGCCGTCGTGGTTACACCCCTGCAGCCGTGCGGGAGTTCTGTAAGCGCATTGGTGTGACCAAAATGGAAAACACCGTTGAGATGGGCATGCTGGAAGCCTGTATCCGTGACGATCTGAACAGCAATGCGCCACGCGCGATGGCGGTTCTGGATCCAATCAAGCTGGTACTGGAAAACTACCCAGAGGGCGAAGTGGAGATGCTGACCATCTCTAACCACCCATCTGACGAGTCCATGGGCAACCGCGAAGTGCCGTTCTCTCGTGAACTGTACATCGAAGCGGAAGACTTCCGTGAAGAAGCCAACAAGAAGTTCAAGCGTCTGGTAACTGGTAAGAAAGTGCGTCTGCGCGGTGCTTACGTGGTGACCGCAGAGCGTTGTGACAAAGACGAAAACGGCAATGTCACTACCGTTTACTGCAGCGTTGACCGCGATACTCTGGGTGTAGATCCGGCTGATGGCGTTAAGCCAAAAGGCGTTATCCACTGGGTATCCGCTGAGCACGCGCTGGACGCGGAAGTACGTCTGTACGACCGTCTGTTCACCATCGCTAACCCGAACGTGGGTGAACTGGAAGAGACTTTGAATCCAGAGTCGCTGACCGTGATTGCCGCCAAGGTAGAACCGGCTCTGGCGCACGCTGAAGTAGAAAAAGCCTACCAGTTCGAGCGCATGGGTTACTTCTGTGCCGACAACAAAGATTCCGCTGCCGACAAGCTGGTGTTTAACCGCACCGTGGGCCTGCGTGATTCTTGGGCCAAAATCTCTGACTAAGCTTTGACGTAGTCAGTAATATAGAAAACGGCGTCCACTGGACGCCGTTTTGGTGTTTGCTCGCAACAAAAAAGCGCCGGCTTATCGCTCGGCGCTTTTTCATGAATTGATGCAAACCCTTACTGGTCGTTATGTTCGCAGTTGTCGTTGGTGCAGTGACCGTACAGGTACAAGCTGTGATTGGTTAGCTTGATGTTGTGCTTTAGCGCGATCTCATGTTGGCGCTTTTCAATCATCTCATCGCTAAATTCGATCACTTTGCCGCAATCTAAACATACCAAGTGATCATGGTGGTGCTGGCTGGCCAGTTCGAATACCGCTTTGCCGCTCTCGAAGTGGTGGCGGGAGACAATGCCGGCGTCATCAAATTGATTCAGCACTCGATATACGGTGGCAAGACCGATCTCTTCACCAGATTCCAACAGCAGCTTGTACAGATCTTCGGCGCTGATGTGTTGATTGTCAGGGCGTTGCAGTAATTCGAGGATCTTCACCCGAGGTAGAGTGACCTTCAGGCCTGCTTTTCGTAACGCTTGATTCTCGTCTGCCATGATTCTCTCTGATGGTTATTGGGCGTTATTCCCTTAAACATTAGCGGCCATTATAGGAATCTTCGGCACAAGTTAAAACCATTAGCTTTGTAGGGTGAAGCTTCTATAAGCTATAAATCACAAATATTTAGGCGCGAGTCACTGAGCGCTGGTGAATTTTCAGGCTGGTGACAACAATCTTTGCTGAAATTCGATTGATTGTTGTTCTCAGTAGAGTTGTTGTTCGCAAAAAAATGGCGAATTTACCGGCTTATCAACACCTTGGCTAAATCGGTATGCCGATGGCGATAAGCCCGTTGCGAAGGATATTCAGCAATTATGTACCAACGGATTGTGGTGTTAACTGGGGCGGGGATCTCAGCGGAATCGGGGGTTCGCACCTTTCGTGCCAGTGATGGTTTATGGGAAGAACATCGGATTGAAGATGTTGCCACTCCCGAGGGGTATTGGCGCGACCCGGGTTTGGTACAACGGTTTTACAACCAGCGCCGCCAAGGGCTTGCGCAAGTGGAAGCCAATGCCGCCCATCGCGCATTAGGCCGTTTGGCCCAAGAGTTTGTCGGTGAATTGCTGTTGGTGACCCAAAACATCGATAACTTGCATGAGCAGGGCGGCAGCAACCAAGTACTGCACATGCATGGTGAGCTGACCAAAGCCCGCTGCCCCAAGAGCCAGCAGGTGTTTGCACTCACCGAACCGTTCAGTGACGATAATCTTTGTACCTGCTGTGAGTTGCCGCAGGTGCTGCGGCCGCATGTGGTGTGGTTTGGTGAGATGCCATTTGGCCTCGATCGCACTTACCAGGCGCTAAAGCAGTGCGATCTGTTTATCGCTATCGGCACTTCCGGCACCGTCTATCCGGCTGCCGGTTTTGTCGAGCAAGCCAATCTCGCTGGCGCCACCACGGTGGAGCTGAACCTTGCTCCGCGTGAAGCCCACAGTCAGTTCGATCTTCACCGCCAAGGCAAAGCCGGCACTTTGGTGCCGGAGTTAGTGGAACAGCTGCTTAATGGTCAGAGATTGTAAAACAGCGCTCGTTATTTAAGGCATCGTACAGAGCGTTGGTCAATTGCCGAAGTTCGGCGCTGCTGACGATGTAGGGCGGCATGATGTACAGCAACTTGCCAAATGGTCGGATCCACACCCCGCGCTCAACAAAAAACTGTTGGATGGTCGCCACATCAACAGCGCGCTTGGTTTCCACCACGCCGATGGCACCGAACACCCGCACGTCTGCCACGGTATCGAGGGTGCGACATGGGGCTAACTCCGCCTGCAATTGTTCCTCGATGGCTGCTACTTGTTGTTGCCACTGGCCTTGATTAATCAGATCTAAACTGGCGCTGGCCACAGCACAAGCCAAAGGATTGGCCATAAACGTGGGGCCGTGCATGAATACCCCAGCGGCGCTGTTGCATACTCCGGCGGCGATGGCATCGGTCGCTAAGGTGGCGGCCAAGGTCATGGTGCCGCCGGTCAACGCCTTCCCAAGACAGAGGATGTCCGGTACCACCTCGGCGTGTTGATAGGCAAACAGCTTGCCGGTACGACCGAAGCCGGTGGCGATCTCATCAAAAATCAGCACCACCTGATGCTTATCGCATAACTGCCTGAGCTTTTGCAGGTAGGCGGCACCGTAGAAGCGCATGCCGCCGGCGCCCTGGACCATCGGTTCGACGATTACCGCCGCCAACTGCCCGCCATACTGGTTAAAGCCTTGCTCTAATGCCATTGCATCTTGCTGGCTAAGCGGTTGATGTAAGCCGGTGGTTGGCCTTGGTAAAAAGTGCGCTTTAGGCAGCACAGCTTGAAACAAACTGTGCATGCCATTGACCGGATCGCAGACGCTCATCGCCGCAAAGGTATCGCCATGGTAGCCGCCACGAATGGTCATGATCTCGGTGCGCTGAGCGGCGCCTATCCCTTGCTGATATTGCAGCGCCATCTTCAGTGCCACCTCTACGGCCACGGAACCTGAATCCGCCAGAAACAGTTTGTTGAGTGGCTCCGCGGTCATCGCCAGCAAGCGTTTGCCTAGCTCTACCGCTGGTTGATGGGTAATGCCGCCAAACATCACATGGCTCATGCGATCAATCTGCGCTTTGGCCGCGGCAGATAGGGCGGGGTGCTGGTAGCCATGGATGGTGCTCCACCAACTGCTCATGCCATCGATCAGGCAGCGGCCATCCTCCAACTGCAAATAGACCCCTTCGGCTGACACTACGGGATAGCATGGCAGTGGCGCCGTGGTGGAAGTGTAGGGGTGCCAAAGGTGGTCTCGGTCAAACTGCAGATCGATTGGGTTGGTCATAAAGTAATCATTAGTTAAGTTGGTAATTGCTCGTCGGTTGACAGTGTACTGTCGAGCATTATCCTAGCCAACCACAATGCCTTAAAAATCAAACTGGAATGACCATGGCTGTGACACGACACGACTGGACTGTTGATGAGATCCAAACGCTGCTGGCGAAACCCTTAAATGATCTGTTGTTTGAAGCACAGAGCGTTCACCGGCAGCACTCTGATCCTAATCAGGTGCAAATTTCACGGCTGTTGTCGATTAAGACCGGCGCTTGCCCCGAAGATTGCAAATATTGTCCACAAAGCGCTCGCTATCACACTGGTCTGGCGACCGAGCAATTGGTTGAGGTGGAAAAGGTCCTGACCGAGGCTCGCGCTGCTCAGGCGGCGGGCGCGAGCCGCTTCTGTATGGGGGCGGCCTGGCGTAATCCACGTGAGCGCGACATGCCGTACCTGCTGCAGATGGTCAAAGAGGTCAAAGCGATGGGGATGGAAACCTGCATGACCTTGGGCATGCTCAGCGTCGAACAAGCGCAGGCACTGGCGGAAGCCGGTTTGGATTATTACAACCATAACCTTGATACCTCGCCGGAGTTTTACGGCGAAATCATCTCAACCCGCAGTTACGATGACCGCTTAAATACCTTAGATGTGGTGCGCCAAGCGGGGATGAAGGTCTGTTCTGGCGGCATTATTGGCATGGGCGAGCAGGGCAAAGATCGCGCTGGGCTGTTGCAGCAGTTGGCAAACCTGGCTGTTCATCCAGAAAGTGTACCGATCAATATGTTGGTGAAAGTGGCGGGAACGCCAATGGCGGAGCAAGCGGATCTGGATCCGATCGAATTTGTGCGGGTAATCGCGGTTGCTCGAATTCTGATGCCGACCTCGCACGTACGGTTATCGGCAGGACGCGAGAATATGACCGACGAACTGCAAGCGATGTGTTTCTTTGCTGGCGCCAACTCGATCTTCTACGGCTGCAAATTATTAACCACCGCCAACCCGCGGGAAAACGATGATATGACGCTGTTCGAGCGACTTGGGATCCGTCCTGAGGCCGGCGGTGCCAAACACATTGAGCAGCTTAAACCTGTGCTACCTGCTGCAACCGCTGACTCTGATCTGTTTTACGATGCCGCACGCTAGTTCGCCAATGCCTAGTGGCTGGCAGCAGCGATTGCAGCAGATCGTGACTGATCGTCAAGCCAATGGTTTGTTGCGGCAACGAACGGTGATTGAGCCCCACAATGGCCGTGAGCTATCACTAGCTGGGCAACGACTGCTGCAGTTTGCTTCCAATGATTATTTGGGGCTGGCGTTTGCCAATGAACCGCTGGCGCCGATGGGGGCCGGGGCCTCGGCGTTGGTCAGTGGTTATCACCAAGCCCATCAACAGTTGGAGCAGCAGTTGTGTCAGTTGTTGGGGTTTGAGGCGGCGCTGCTGTTTAGCTCGGGCTTTGCCGCTAATTCGGCGCCATTGGCACTGCTGCAAGCCGGGGATCGGCTGCTGGCGGACAAACTGATCCACGCCTCGGTGGTCGATGCGGCGCAGGCTAGCGCGGCCACGCTACGACGATTTCCGCATAACAATATGAAAGTACTGGGCCGTTGGCTTGGTTCTGCTCCGGTTGATGGTGTGACCATGGTGGCAACCGAATCGCTGTTTTCAATGGATGGTGATCAGGCGCCGCTTGCGGATCTGGTGGCGTTGTGTCGGCAGCATGGGGCGCTGAGTTGGATTGATGACGCCCATGGCTTTGGGATCCTTGGTGCTCAAGGTTTAGGTGCCAGCGAAATTGCTAAGCCGGATCTGCTGACGGTAACTTTTGGTAAAGCGCTGGGTGCCAGCGGAGCGGCACTACTGGGTAGCAAGGCGGTGATTGATGCCATCTTGCAGAGCAGCCGTCACTATACCTATTCCACCGCGATGCCAGCGGATCTGGCACAGCGGATCAGCTTGCGGCTGCAGACGATCCAAACCTGCGACAAACGCCAGCACCTTAAGCAACTGATTGCGGAGTTTAGGCGCCAAGCAGCCGTGCACAACTTGCCGTTGTTGCCATCTAGCTCACCCATTCAGCCGCTGCTTTGCCAAAACGCCGAACACGCCAGTGCACTGGCGCTGCAACTGCGCCGTGAGGGATTATTTGTGGCGGCGATCCGGCCACCGACGGTGCCACAAGCGCGCGTAAGAGTGGTGCTTAATGCTTGCCATCGATTGGACGATATTAGCCGCTTGGTGGTGGCACTGGCGACCCACTATCACTGTGGCGAGGGCGCTGATGAGTAAGGTGGCTCGTTGTTTTGGTGCCGCCGCCGCCGATTATGACAACCACGCTCAGCTGCAGCGCTGGGCGGCGATGCAGCTGCTGGCGCGAGCACAACCAATTGAGCGATGGCTTGATGTTGGCGCCGGTACCGGTTTTGTCAGCGCCCGCCTGCCCGCTGAGCAGATTGTGCAACTGGATATCGCCATGCCGATGCTCAAAGCAAACCGTGGTCAAGGGCGCCTGCTGGCGGATATGCAGCAGTTGCCGCTGCAAGATGCCAGTGTCGACGCCATTGCCGCTAATCTGTCACTGCAATGGAGTGAATCGTTCAGCCAAAGCTTGCAAGAGGCGGCGCGGGTGTGCCGAACCGGTGGGCAGTTGCTGTTTAGCGTGCCAGCTGAAGATACCTTCAGTGAACTTGCTCCGCTGATACGTAACGGCGAGTTGGCGGCGAACCGCTTTGCGAGTGCCGAGCAGTTGACCAGCCAGTTAATCAGCAGTGGTTGGCAACCGCGGGCGATTGAACCGTTGCAACTAACGCTCTATTTCGACAGTCCTAAAGCGTTGCTGCAACACTTTAAAGCGACCGGTGCACAACATGCCAATCGCCATCATGGCCTTAAGGGACGAGGTTGGTGGCAACGGGTGTGCCAGCACCTGGAGCAATTTCGCGGCGTTCAAGGACTGCCGCTAACCTGGAAACTGTATCTGGTGGAGGCCAGTCGATGATCTACTTTGTTACCGGCACCGATACCGATGCCGGCAAAACGGTGGTGACCGCCGGTTTGTTGCGAGCGGCGGGCGAGCGCAGCCTTGGTATTAAACCAATCGCTTCTGGCTGCCAAGTAACGGCGGTGGGACTGCGTAACAGCGATGCCTTAGCGTTGATGGCCGCCAGTGGTATGAAGTTGCCTTATCACCAAGTCAACCCCATCGCCTTGGAGCCTGCGATAGCGCCGCATATTGCCGCGGCGCAAGCGGGGACGCCACTGTCAATCGCAATGCTCAGTGAGCAACTACCACAGGCAGCGATGGCGGATGCATCGCTGTGTCTAGTCGAAGGGGCTGGTGGTTGGCGCTTGCCGCTTAATTTTGAGCAAACTTTGCCGCAGTGGCTGCAACAGCAGCAGTGGCCAGTGGTGCTGGTCGTTGGCATGAAACTGGGCTGTCTAAATCACGCCTTGCTGACTGCCGAGGCGATCCGCCGAGATGGCTTGCAGTTAGTCGGCTGGATTGCCAACCAAGTGGATCCGCAGATGAGCTGCTTTGATGCCAATGTGGCGACCTTAACGGCAATGCTTGATGCGCCGCTGCTGGCACAGGTCCCCCATCTAGATGACCAACAGCAGGCGTATCGGTATCTGGTTGGTGCCGCAGACTACCTGTTGCATTGTGAAGCAACTTCAGCTTAATCAAACGGTTGTGATGTGGCGCATAAATGCGATTTAAAAATCTGCGATTAATTTCAACAGCAGCCCTTGAGAAACCTTGCTACTGCTACCATATCAGCGACTACAGCGGCGGCTAATTAGTAGCTGCCGCTGCTTAATGCTGATTAGGAGAAAAAATGAAACGCATTGCTCTGTTCTTAATTACCAACATCGCGGTGATGTTGGTGTTAGGTGTGGTGTTAACTTTGCTTACCTCAGTACTGGGGATCGGCCACGGCAGCGTAGGCTACTTGGTAGTACTGGCTGGCGTATTTGGTTTTGGTGGTTCACTGGTCTCGCTGCAGATGTCCAAATGGATGGCGAAAAAATCCATGGATCTGCAAGTTATCGATCACCCACAAGATGAACAAGAGCGTTGGTTGGTTGAAACCGTTGCGTCTCAAGCTCAGCGTGCCGGCATTAAAATGCCAGAAGTGGCTATCTACCACGGTCCAGAGATGAACGCCTTTGCCACTGGTCCAAGCCGCAACAACTCTCTGGTAGCGGTTTCTACCGGTTTGCTGTACGGCATGAACAAAGACGAGATTGAAGCGGTGCTGGCCCACGAAGTGAGCCACGTTGCTAATGGCGATATGGTTACCATGGCGCTGATGCAGGGTGTAGTGAACACCTTTGTTATCTTCGCGGCTCGTTTTATTGCTGGTACCGTGTCTAACGTCCTAGGTGGCGATGATGAAGAGAGCGGCGAAGAAGCCTCTTACATGACCTACTTCGTGGTGTCGATGGTACTGGAGATCCTGTTCGGTATGTTGGCGTCGGTTATCGTCATGTACTACTCCCGTCAACGTGAGTACCGTGCCGATGAAGGCGGCGCCGCTTTGGCTGGTCGCCACAAGATGATTGCCGCACTGGAGCGTCTGCGCAACAACCACGAAAGCAGCATGCCAGCCAATATGGCGGCCTTCGGTATTAGCGGTAAGAGCGCAATGTCTGAATTGCTGCTGACTCACCCACCGCTGGAAAAGCGTATTGCCAGCCTGCAACAGGGTTAATGGTTTGGGTTGATCCCACATGACAGCACAACGGCGATCTTCGGATCGCCGTTTTTATTACCAGCTATCAGCTACTAGATATCCTTGCAGTAAAAGTCACAACAGCCGCGCCCGCTCAGGCTACAGTTATCGGGTCGAAATCGTGGAGGAACGGTCGATGAAGTTAACTCAAATTGCGTCCAGTTTAGCGCTCGCTGGCACCATGACTTTTGCGGGCAGCCTTGCTGCAGAGGAGTTGCTGGCGGATTTTCATGTCGAGATGAACGGTGGTTGCGAGTCCTGTCACGTTAATGATGGCGTGCCGTCAGAGGATTTTGTGGTTGAAAATGAGCAATGTGCCAGCTGTCATGGCGCTGCTGACGAGCTTGAGGGCGAACATCACGCTATCCATGCTGAAGTACTGATGTGCAGCGATTGTCACAATCCGCATGAACTGAACGTTGGTCAAAAGCCCAGCTGTGATAACTGTCATGACGATGGCCGCAGTGCCCCGTAAAAAGTGCTTCGATCGTGGCACTGGTGACGGTTGTTATCCTAAGTGGATATGAAGCGAGTTTGTGTAGGAATTTCCAGTAACACTGAAACCGTGATCGAGCCGATGGATCGGTAAGTGATCCTCAACTAAATTAGCGCCCGCAGATTTGTCCTTAAGGAACAGCACCTTTGACGATCTGCAGCGATAACAATTGAGGATGAACAAATGTACAAAAAGTTGCTAGTTGCCCTGTTTGGCATGGCGATGGCGACCGGTGCGCAAGCGGCACTGGCAGATATGCACGCAGAGATGAACGACGGCTGTGAAAGCTGCCACGCAGAAGGTATGCCTTCTGAAGACGGCGCATTCGAAATGGAACAGTGTGCCATGTGTCACGGCGCTCTGAACGAGATGGAAGGCGCGCATCCGGCTCACGATGGCCTGATGGAGTGTTCTGACTGTCACCAGCTGCACGAGCATGAAGCCGCTACTGAAGTGACCTGTGACGCTTGTCACGATGACGGTCGCAAGTAAGCTACTGCATTAAGAATTAAAAAAAAGCGCTGCGGGGTAACCGGCAGCGCTTTTTTATTGGCTGTGTGACGCGGGTTAGTCAGGGCGGTAACGACAGCCAGCGGTACAGGTTTCCATAATGTCGACTTGACTGAGCTGCGGCAGTGTTGGTTTAAGCTGTTGATAAATCCATTTGGCCAGCACTTCGCTGGTTGGGTTTTCCAGGCCGTCGATCTCATTCAGGTAGTGGTGATCTAAGCGGTCATAGATCGGCGCAAAAGCGCTTTTAAGCTCGCCAAAATCCATGATCCAGCCGCTGTGGGGATCAACCTCACCTTGGACGTAGATCCGCACTTTAAACGAGTGACCGTGTAATCGGCCGCATTTATGGCCTGCCGGAACGTTTGGCAGTTTGTGCGCCGCCTCAAAATAAAATTCCTTGTAGATCTCTGTGCTCATCC
Source organism: Ferrimonas senticii DSM 18821 (assembly GCF_000422665.1). Classification (GTDB taxonomy): domain Bacteria; phylum Pseudomonadota; class Gammaproteobacteria; order Enterobacterales; family Shewanellaceae; genus Ferrimonas; species Ferrimonas senticii. The sequence goes on from NZ_AUGM01000001.1 coordinate 92,391, forward strand.
GTTGTTCTCTTCGTCGATCACTGGCGCGAGTCTGCCACGCAACTCCGGTTGCGACAACCTCCTTAGCTGAGAAACCTAATCGCTGCTATCGCCTGGGTGAATTGTGACCTAAATCACCATTGGTGTTACCCTACAGAGGACTTTTGAGGGAGCAGAGCCGAGGTGAACAATGAGGATGTTTGTCACTATTGCCGCAGCGCTGTTGGTAAGCGCCTGCAATGAGCCAGAGTTGGTTTGGGTGCATCCAGAACGAGGTGCCACCGACTTTATTCAAGATCGCGATACCTGTACCGCCCGTATCGATCGCCTGGACGCTGACTATAAAGCGTTGTTTGATAGCTGTATGGGCGATCTTGGCTGGCGTCAGCAGCAGATGTAACAGGGATCTTTATGGCACAATTAACCGAATTGGAACAGCGAGTACTGCGCGAAAAAGCCACCGAACACCCGTTTAGTGGCCGCTTTTTATATCTGCAAAGTGATGGCGTTTACCGTTGCCGCAATTGTGCTGCGCCGCTGTATCGAAGCGATGCCAAATTTGACGCTGGTTGCGGTTGGCCATCGTTTGATGATGAAATTGCCGGTGCCGTGCGGCGACAGGTCGATGCCGATGGTCGCCGCACCGAGATCCTCTGTGGTAACTGCAACGGCCACCTTGGTCATGTCTTTGCTGGCGAACAGTTGACGGCCCGCAACACCCGCCACTGCGTTAATGCGGCGGCCTTGGCTTTTACCCCCAACAGCACTGAAGGACAACAAGTCGCGGTGTTTGGTGGTGGCTGTTTTTGGTGCCTAGAGGCGTTGTTTCAACGGCTAATTGGGGTCGACAAGGTGGTTAGTGGCTATTGTGGCGGCGAGGCCAGCAAAGCCAATTACCCAGCGGTTTGCCGCGGCGACAGTGGCCATATAGAGGTGGTGCAGATCCACTTTACCCCCAGTGTTATCAGTTATGGCCAGTTGCTGGAGCTGTTTTTTGATTGCCATGATCCGTGCAGTTGGGATCAGCAGGGCGCTGATAAAGGCAGCCAATACCGCAGTGTTATTTTCGCTCAAAGCGAGGCACAGCATGCCGAAGCATTGGCACAAAAGCAGCAGCGGCAGCAGCACAGCCCGCAGCCGCTAGTAACCCAAATCAGTGCCGCACAACCGTTCTATTCTGCCGAAGCTGACCATCAGAACTACTATAACCAACACTCCAGTCAGGCCTATTGCGATTGGAATATCACCCCAAAAATCGCCAAGTTGCAGCAAAAGTACGCGGATCGATTTAAGTGAACCATCTACCCTTAAAGTAACAGCTATGGAGTGCATTAAGGGGCTTTGATGAAAGGGATCGTATTTACCGAATTCGTTGATATGGTCGATCAGCAGTTTGGCATGGAGATCACCGAGGCGATGCTCGACAGCGTTGAGCTGGCCTCTGGCGGTGCTTACACCCAAGTTGGCGACTACCATCACGGCGAGATGGTCGATCTGGTGGTGGCGCTGGCTAAGCAGGTTGATTTGCCGGTCGAGCAACTGTTGATCGCCTACGGGCGGGCGCTGTTTGATCGGTTGGTGACCATTCATAAAATCGACATCTATCGCTTCAGCGACAGCTTTGATTTCCTGCAACAGGTTGAAAACAACATCCACAAGCAGGTTCGCAAACTCTACGACAACGCCAACCCACCCACCTTTGAGTTTGATGAGGTTAACGGCAATACCATGGTGATGCGCTACCACAGCCATCGCGGCTTTGGTGCGGTGGCCGAAGGGTTGATTTTGCGCTGCATCGAGCGCTATGAGGAGCAAACCAAGCTGACGCGGATCCCGTTGAACGAGCAAGGTACTGAAGTTCGCTTTGTGCTGGAGCGCAGCTAGGGTGGCAATTAATTGGGAGCGTCGAGCCCAACGTGAGCGGGCCGCGCGAATTGCCGCCGAGCAGATGCTCGAGACGCGCAGTGAACAGTTGTATGAAGCCAATCAAGCGTTGGAGCGGATCAACCGCAACCAAAGTGACATCCTTGCTGATCAAAGCCAGCAGCTTGATCGCCGCCGTTTTTATGAAAGCTTGCTCAATCAAAGTTTCAGCTTGTTGCTCGATGCCTCGCTGGTGGTGCCCAAACGGGTGCTCGGCAAATTACTGCAACTGCTTGATGAACAGCAACCGTTTCGGCTGCAGATCGGCTGGCAGGGGCGTTGGTACAGCGCCAACGAGCACGATTTTGAGCCGGTGTGGCGCGGTTACAGTTGGCAGCAACTGGGCAGTGGCGACAGTGAAGTGCGCAAAGCCGGCGGACAAAGTGGGATATGGTGTCAATCGATGGAGCACCAAATTGCGCTGTTGTTTGTCAGCGACCAGCCCAAATTAGAGGAGGCGCAAAGCTGGTTTGTTCGCTCAATGCTTACCAGCCTCGAAGCGTTTGCGGTTAATGTGCAAGCTTACCAACAGTTGCAACAAGCGCAGCAGCAAACCGCTCATATGGCGCAGGTACGCTACCGTTTTTTGGCCTCTGTCACCCACGAACTGCGCACCCCGCTCAATGGCATGCTGGCCAGTACCGATCTGTTGCTGGAAAGTCAGCTTAATCCGCAGCAATTGGAACTGCTTAATATCATCAACTTGTCTGGCCAGAGTCTACTGGCGCTGATCAACGACGTGCTTGATTACGCCAAGATTGAAGATGGGGGCTTCGCGCTTAACCCACAGGCCAATGATTTGCAGCAACTGGTCACCGAGTCATTAGAGGTGGTGCGCCCGCAAGCGCAAGAGCAGGGCAACCAACTGAATCTAAATTGGCGCGGCGTTGCCCCTTGTGTGGTGTCGGTGGATGCGCTGCGCTTTAAACAGATCCTGCTGAACCTATTAAGCAATGCCATTAAGTTTACTCGCCAAGGTCGTATTGATGTCGATATTGATGCGACCCCACAGCAACAACATTGCCAGTTGCAACTGGCGATTCGCGATAGCGGCTGCGGCATTGAACGCGCCACCATCGCCAAAATTTTCAAGCCCTTTGCGCAAGCGGCAGGGGCGGAGCATCGCGGCACTGGCCTTGGGTTGGCGATCTGTAATCACCTTTGTCAGGTGATGGGCAGCAAGTTGGAAGTGCAATCAACCCCAGGAGTTGGTAGCACGTTTTCGTTCACACTGCTGTTGCCATTTGCCACCGTGCAACAGCAAGAGGAGGCGCCGGAGGATTATCGGCTCGATGGCGTTCGCTTGTTGCTAGTGGATGATACCCGCGCCAATCAACTGGTGGCCAAGTTGATGCTGGAAAAAGTTGGCGCGACCGTCGCTTTGGCCAGTGATGGCCTTGAGGCGATTGCACAGGAGCAGCAACAGCCATTTGATCTGATTTTAATGGATTGTCGGATGCCAAAGATGGATGGTTTTGATTGCACCGAGCAACTGCGCAGTAATGGCTGTCGGTTGCCAATCATCGCCTTAACCGCCACTACCACCGATGAAGATCTGCAGCGCTGCCATCGAGTTGGGATGAACGATGTGTTGTATAAGCCGATCCAAAAGGCGGTCATGCTGGCGAAAATTCAGCAGCATCTGGCGCCAGTTTGTTAGCGGCAGCGTTAACCGCAATGCCGCAGTATTGAACAGTGATCCAGCCCCAAGATTTTGCCGTGGCCAATTTGTTACGTTAGCGAGACGCTTAATTAAAGGAAACGCAGCATATGGATGTGGATTATCGTCAGCTAAAGTCGGTGTTGTTTGTCTGTCTCGGTAACATTTGCCGTTCGCCCACCGCCGAGGCGGTGTTTCGTACTAAAGCGCGGCAGCGCGGGGTTGAGTTGCAATTTGATTCGGCCGGGATCACCGCTTTTCATCAAGGACAACGTCCGGATCGTCGTACCATTGAAGCGGGTCGTAAGCGCGGTTTTGATTTTGCCAATATGAGCGCGCGCCAAATCGAGATGGCTGATTTTCACCGCTTTGATCTGATTTTGGCGGCGGATAAACAGAACTTGGCCGATCTGCATAAACTGGCTGACCGTCAACATCACGATAAGATTGGGCTGATTTTGTCGTTAGCCGGCAGCAACAAGGAGGTGCCGGATCCCTATTATGGTGGCAATCAAGGTTTCGAGCGGGTTTTGGATCTGCTTGAGGATGCCGCTGATAAGCTGCTGGCAAAAATCTGAGAGAAATAAAACGGCCACCCAATTGGGTGGCCGTTTTCATTTGGCTAATGCTCGCGATTACTCTGGGCGAGTCATGGTGGAGTTCACCATGGAGGCATAGCGGTTGTTGGCAAAGGCGTTGTCTTTAGCCTTGAACTCCGGCACGGTCACTTCGATCTTTTTCAGTTCGGTGTCGATGCTTTTCGGGGTTGCCATCTCGGCGCTGATCCCTACGCCAGCCAGCAAACCACCGGTACGGGCTGGTTTGGCTGCAGGCGCTTTCGCTGCTGGCTCTTTGGCGACGGCTACCGGCGCCACAGGCTTGGCTTCTGCTGCTGGTTTCGCTTCGGCTGCAACCTGAACGGCTTCAACTTTTGCTTCGGCAACCGGTGCTGCTTCAGCTTTGGCTTCTACTACCGCTACCTCAGCAACTGGCGCCTCAACGGCTGGAGCTTCAACCACTAGGGTTTCAGGCTTGGCTTCGGCGGCAGCAAACTTGGCCAGGATCGCATCAGCAGTCACTTCAGTCGGCTCGTTGCTCACTTCGCTTGGCGCCGCTTCAACAGCGATTTCGACCTTGGTGTCAACTTCGGTTGCTGCCGCAATCTCGGCTTTCGCTTCAACTTTGGCTTCGGCAATTACCGGCTCAACTGCTTTTACTTCCGCTGCTGGTTCTGGCAGTTCCATGGCGATCTGCTCGCCTTGGGCTGCTTCCGCTTGCTCTGGGTAACGAGCATCAACTGGGTCAGTTTGGATGCCATCTTCGTTGTCGCGGTTGCGACGGCGACGTTGGCCAGCAGCGCGCAGGTGACGAGGGCTACGACGAGAACGACGTTGAGCTTGACGCTCACTGTCGGTCAGGTTGATTTCGCCTTCGCGTGGCTCGAACACCGGTGCGGTTTCGTTGGCTTCTGGCGCGCTATCTTCAGCAACAACTGGGGTGGCTACAACGTCGCTAACGACTTCAGCAGACGCGGCAACGGCGGCGGTTTCTTTACCAACGCGTACTGAGCGATCCAACTGACGACGCTGACGGCGTTCGCGTTTAGGTTGCTCAACCTCTTGCGCTACTTCAGTGTTGGCCGCATCAACGGTCTCAACTGCGTCAACTTTGGCTTCGCGCTCGCGCTTTGGCTTGCGACGGTCGTTGCGTTCGCTGCGCTCTGGGCGGTCGTTACGACGGTTGTCATCACGTTCACTACGCTCATTGCGACGGTTGTCGTCACGCTCCTGACGCTTAGCTTGCTGCTCAACTTTGGCCTCGTCGTTGCGTTCGCGACGGTCGTTACGCTCGTTGCGTTCAGCACGGTCGTTGCGGTCGTTACGATCGCGGCGGCTACGGCGACGTTCGTTCTTAGCTTCGCCTTGCTGCTCTTCGTCACGTTTGTCGTTGCGACGATTACGGCGGTTACGATCGTTGCGCTCACCGCGTTCGCCGCGCTCTTTGCGACGACGATTGTCACGACGGTCGTTGCTGTCGGACTTGGTTTCTTCGGCGCTGCTGAACAGACCTTTGATGGCCGCGGCTAGGCGAGCAAACAGACCTGGTTTGGCTTCAACTTTGGCCTCTTTACGTTCCTGACGGGCAGGGCGTTGACGCTTGTTGTTGCTGGCCGCAGGGCGTGGCTCTTGCTCTTGTTTCAGCGGACGGCTGTCGTTGCTGATGGTTTGAGTTTGTGCCAGTACATTAACCGCAGGCTTGTCGTGCTGGGCACGTTCGTGCTTGCGTGGCTCGTACAGTTTGGCCTCTGGGCGCTCAACTAGGGTGTAGCTGGCCTCGGTGATGGTGTCGTCTTTGCGGTGACGAACCACTTTGTACTCTGGGGTCTGCATGTGTGGATGTGGGATCACATACACTTCAACCTTGTGGCGCTGCTCAACGATACGGATCGCTTTGCGTTTTTCGTTCAGCAGGTAGGCGGCGACGTCGGTCGGCACCTGCGCTTCAATTTGCGCGGTGTTTTCCTTGATCGCTTCCTCTTCCATCAGACGCAGGATAGACAGCGCTAAGGATTCGGTACCACGGATGGTGCCTTGGCCGCTACAGCGTGGGCAGATGTGAGCCGCAGACTCGCCCAGTGATGGACGCAGACGCTGACGAGACATCTCCAGCAGACCGAAGCGAGAGATCCGGCCAAGTTGGACACGGGCGCGATCAGCACGAACGGCATCACGCAAACGGTTTTCTACGTCACGTTGATGGCGTACTGGGCCCATGTCGATAAAGTCGATAACAACCAGACCACCCAAGTCGCGCAGACGCAATTGACGAGCAATTTCATCGGCGGCTTCTAGGTTGGTTTGCAGCGCGGTTTCTTCGATATCGCCGCCTTTGGTGGCGCGAGCGGAGTTGATATCAATCGCCGTCAACGCTTCGGTTGGGTCGATAACGATGGAGCCACCGGAAGGCAGACGCACTTCACGTTGGAACGCCGACTCAATCTGGCTTTCGATCTGGTAATGGGTGAACAGCGGCACTTCGCTCTGGTATAGCTTCAGTTTGCTTACCGCATCTGGGCGAACCAAGGCGATGTGATCTTTAGCTTGTTCGAATACTTTGGCGTGGTCGATAAGGATTTCGCCAATGTCGCTGCGCAGGTAGTCACGGATTGCGCGAACAATCACGTTGGACTCTTGGTGGATCAACAGCGGTGCTGGGTTGGCCTTGGCGGCGCTCTCAATAGAGTTCCAGTGGTGCAGCAGCACGTGCAGGTCGTCGGCCAGCTCTTCAGCGGCTTTACCTACACCAGCGGTGCGGACGATCAGACCCATGCCTTGCGGTACTTCCAGCTTTGACAGCGCTTCTTTCAGTTCAGAGCGCTCATCGCCTTCGATACGGCGAGAGATCCCGCCGGCACGTGGATTGTTTGGCATCAATACCAAGTAGGAACCAGCCAGACTGATGAAGGTGGTGAGCGCAGCGCCTTTGCTGCCACGTTCCTCTTTATCAACCTGAACGATAACTTCTTGACCCTCTTTGATCGCTTCCTTAATGGTTGGGCGACCTTTTTGGGAGGCATTAACGAAGTATTCGCGGGCGATCTCTTTTAGTGGCAAAAAGCCATGGCGCTCGGCGCCATAATCAACGAAAGCCGCTTCTAGGGAAGGTTCTACACGGGTAACTTTGCCTTTGTAGATGTTGGCTTTTTTCTGTTCATGACCTGGGCTTTCGATGTCCAGATCATACAGCCGTTGGCCATCTACCAAGGCAACACGCAACTCTTCAGACTGAGTTGCGTTGATCAGCATTCTTTTCATTAGGTGACTGAATCCATTTTTCTGGTCACCAGATACAGATGTTGCGCGGACAGGGCCCGGCACCCCCCTGTGACAACAGCCATCGCGGCTGGCAGAGGGGGAGGAGGTCAAATAGTGGGTCCAAACAGCGACAAAACACTATCAACAAGAGCAGGCTGCCGTGGGTATACCTCGGATGTTCTCTTTTGCCTGATTGTCCTCATTAGACGCCCTAAGGCATCAATTGACGGCCTTAGCCATCAATAAAAATTCTCTATAACCGGCAGTTTCCGGCAGCACCTGTATCGGTAACTGTTTTTTAAATATAAATATAAAAGGCGGGAGGATGGCGACTCGTTATTGACCTGTGTTGTCTTAACCGGGCCACAGTATCTGCTAGTGGGCTTATCGGCCTAACGAGTTGCAGAGGGCGAAAATTACGCTGAGCTGGCTCATCCTTGTCCCTGCGACGCCAGACTTGAACAAATTGTGGACAAGTGACGCGTCGGTGGCAAAAGCATAGCAATTTACCCACAAAGCAGCAATCAGAGATCCGTTGCCAAACTGGGCAGTTACCACGCTTAAGGGTAGGATCTTTGCACTGGGTCACTAATGTTGATTTTTTGTATCGTTGTTGCTCGTTGCATTAGCGGATCAGGTTGCGGTCGGTTGCGATTTACCTGCGTTATGGTCTGTCGCTACAATAGCGCCATGAATGAATCCCAACACTCCCCGTCACCACAAGTTCAGTGGGTGACCATCACCGACGACCACGCCGGTCAGCGTATCGATAACTTCTTGATCACCTTTTTAAAAGGGGTGCCAAAGAGCTTGATCTACCGATTGCTGCGTAAAGGCGAAGTTCGAGTTAACAAAAAACGCATCAAGCCAGAGTACAAACTGGCAGATGGTGATCAGTTGCGTATCGCCCCAATTCGAGTGGCAGAGCCGAAGCCTGATGCCTTGCCAAGCGCCAATCTTGATAAGGTGAAAAGCCTAGAAAAGCACATCGTCTATGAAGATAAGGTGATGTTGGTGCTGAACAAGCCATCGGGGATCGCGGTTCACGGTGGCAGCGGCCTTAACTTTGGCGTGATTGAAGCGCTGCGCGCGTTGCGCCCAGAGGAGCGTAACCTTGAGTTGGTGCATCGGATCGACCGCGCTACCTCCGGTTTGTTGATGATTGCCAAAAAGCGTTCTGCGCTGAAGCACCTGCAAGATCAGTTGCGCCAGAAAACCATGCGTAAACAGTACTTGTGTTTGGTTAAAGGGCGCTGGCCGGCCAAACGTCGTGCCATTCAAGCGCCACTGCTTAAGCGTGAACTGAACACCGGCGAGCGGGCGGTATCGGTATCGCCAGAGGGCAAACCATCGGAAACCCGTTTCCGGATTATCGAATCATTCAGCGGCGCCACCTTGATGGAAGCCAGCCCAGTGACCGGCCGTACTCATCAGATCCGCGTTCACACTCAATACGCCGGGCACCCGATTGCTTGTGACGAGCGATATGGCGACGATTACTTTGATGGTCAAATGCAAAAGCAAGGCTTGGATCGACTGTTCTTGCACGCGTTCCGGCTGACTTTCACCCATCCGGTGGAAGAAACCACCATGCAATTGGAAGCACCATTAGAGCCGAAATTGCAGACTCTGCTGGGTAAGTTACGCAACAATCGCGACTGACATTAAGCCGTTGCGATAACGAAAAAGCGCCGCTGAGCTTTGCCGTTCAGCGGCGCTTTTTCTTTGAGCCTGAGTTACTTGGTTGCTGGTTTGCGTTTTGGCGCTTGTGCTTGTGGTACCTGCCAAAAGCTTTTGGTCATTTCCGCCACCAAGGTGCTGTAGCTCGAGAAGCTTTCAACATTCGATTTAACGTAGGCTTCGGCTTTGGCGCTGAACTCGCTGGCGATCTCGCTTTGCTTATCCAGCAACTGCATCGGCGTGCGACACTCGCTAAGCCCTTGGCTAACTTCGCTGCTGCTTTTCAACAGGTCGTTCAGATATTCGCTGTTGCGATTGGCGATATCGGTTAGCAGTTGCGTGTGGGCTTGTTGGATCTTCACCTGCTGGTCGATGTTGTGCTGCAGGCTGTCTTCCATCTGTTGCTTCATATCGTTGAACATAGTGTGGCTCCATTGCGATAAAACCTGAGCGGTTAGCCGAAGACTTGGCCGCTGAATATTGTGCGCTGCACAATGTGGTTAAATCTTATGCAGCAAGTTGCAGTCGGTCAAGGATGAATTGTGCACTGCACAAAAATGTCATAATCGATAGTTATCACAATCCATTAACCGCTTGTTGTTGATACACTTAAGTCATCAATGGCGGCATCGTAGAGCAGCATGAAACTGATCAAACGCTATCCCAATCGTCGTTTGTACGACACCGAACTGAAGCGCTACATCACCCTTACAGAGGTCCGGAAGTTTATTCAGGATTATCAATCGTTTCAGGTGGTTGACTCGAAGAGTGAACAAGATTTAACGCGGCAGGTGTTATTGCAAGTGTTGGCCGAGATGGAGAGTGAAGGGCAAAAGTCAGTGCTGACTGATCGCTTTTTGCAAGAGATGATCCGCTTGTACGATAGCCATCTTACCGGTGTGGCAGGGCAGTGGTTGGAACAGTCGATGCTGAACCTGTTGGCACAGCAGCAGCAGTGGCAGCAAGAGATTAAACGAATGCAAGACTTTAACCCTGCGCAGTTCTTTAATGCCTTTTGGGGTCAAAAGTCGGATGACTCGGATAAGTAACTGCGCTGCCGCAATTTAACTTGGGGACTAACGACGTATAACCGTGGGTTCATAACAACTGGGCTTCCTCCCAGTTGTAGGAGATGTAGCCTTGAATGCCATCGACCTCAAGCTGTTGAAACAGCGATAACTGATCGCTGTTTTCAATGCGGGTGGCGATGGTCGGTAAGCCTAAGGTTTTGGTGGTGTGGCACAGTTTCTTCAGTTGTTGCTGCTGCTCTTGCTGATGCAGCCGCTGGCTGAACAGGTAATCGAGTTTGACGTAACGCGGCATCGGCAGTTCGGTGAGATAACTGATCTGTTGCTGATGACGACCAAAATGATCGATGGCGAACTGAAATTCAGCTTCCGCTAACAGTTCGCAAAACAGCATCGCCGCCTCTTTGTGTTGAAAAAATGCCGCTTCGGGGATCTCAAACAGTAACTGTTCGCGCCAACGGTGTTGCTGGTGCAGTTGTTGCTTCAACCAACGCAAAAAACCAGCATCGCCGAGACTGCAAGGCGAAAGATTGATCGCCAATAGCGGCTGCTCCGGCCCTTTGTTTAGGATTTCGAACACTTTGCTAACCACAAAGCGGTCGAATTCAGCGACCACTCCACAGGCTTCAAGGGGCGGAATGAACTGACCCGCTCGGCAAGACTCGCCCGTTAACTGCAGCTGGCTTAGCAGTTCGTAATGCAGCAGCTCGCCATCGCGACTGATGCTGGCTTGGCGTTTTAATACGACCTGATCATGCAGCATGGCGCTGCGTACCAGTTCCACCCATTGTTGGCGGCCGCGCACAACCGCTTGGCTGTTGTGATCGCAGATCACCGCTTGGCGATGATCGCCGTGGTTGCTTTGCACCAGCAGGTTATCCAATTTTGCCAGCATCGCGCTGGGATCGTGCGGACAACTGGCGTGCAGCATAATCAGTCGGTGTTGTTGCATCAGGTGGTTATGGATCGCCTCGGCGCATTGGCAGTAATAAGCAATTATCTGCTCGGCTTGCTGCGGCAGTTGCTCTGGTTGGTGTTCAGTCACCAGCACGGCAATCTCATCTTGTTGCAGCCGGGCTATCAGCAGCGGTTGCCCTACGAATACTTGCTGCAAGTGCTGTTTTAACTGTTGGCATTGGCGGCGATAACCGGCCTCGTGCTGGCGCTGTAACACCTGATTGAGAAACGGCAAACGCAACAGCATAAGCACGCCATTACTGCCGCGCTGGATCCACTGATCAATGCCAGTTTGTAGCAACAGGCGATTACCCAGACCCGACAGCGGATCGTGGTACAACCGGGGTTGATCAAGGTTCTGCGGTGGCGCTGAACATGCATGCAATTGCGCCACTTGGTTGGCGAGTTGCACAAATTCGGTGATGGTTGTGGTGCTGGCTGGCAGCGGGGCATGGCGCAGCAGCGCTTGCAATTGCAACCGATGGTCGGTCACTGCTGCGGTGAGTTGTTGGCTAAACCACAACAGCAACAGACTGGCGCAAATCATTGCCACTACTAGCGCAACCCAAGGCCCAGACCACGGGCTTATCGCAGCGAACACTAACGCTAATATAAGGTTGCTGGCCAATAACTGCAGCAGTATTCGTTTTGTTAGGGTCATAGGCGATGATGCCGACGTCCGTGTCTTCAATCTTCCCTAGATTATGGGTCAATCAGGCAGCAGATGCTGGGCAAACAGTTCGGTTAGATGGGCCAAACGTGCTGAATTGACTTGATAACGTCGGCGCACCAAGTAGATCGGCTCCTCTACTGGGGTAGTCATTGGCCAGATCTTAATCTGCGCTTGGCGACTGAAGGCTTGCACGGCATGCAACGGCAGCACAATAAAGCCAAGCCCACGGCTAACAGGTTCCAGTAATAAGCTGATTTGATTAGAAAAACCGCGCTTGGGTAGCTGTTCTAGTTGTTCGAATTCTGGGTAGTTGGCACCGAGCAGCAACTGCGCGTGATGACGACCATCGGGATGATCGATGTACCCCAATTGCATCAGTTCTGGCCAGGTTACGCCGGGCCAGTTGGCGGGGGTCACCAAGCACAGGGGTTCACTGGCGAAGTGATTAAATTGCAGTTCAGGTAAGGTCGGCAAGCGGGTCATCAACCCTAGATCCAAGTGACGCTCTGCCAGTTGTCGTTCAATACTGTCATTGGGAGCAAACTGGTACTCAATCTGCAGTTGTGGGTGCTGCTGTTGCAGCCCTAAACAAGCAGGATAGAGCTTAAGACCAACGCTGCCAGGGGAGGCGATGCGGCAGCGGCCACTGTGTGGATCGTCTTGGCCTAAATCCTGTTGCAACTGCGCTAATTCAATCAGGCTTTGCCGCGCTTGGCGATAAACCTTGTGGCCAGCTTCAGTCAGCGAAAAGCGTTTGCCTTCGCGCAGCAGCAGTGGTTGACCAAAGTGATGTTCCAGTTTGCGAATTTGTTGGCTTACCCCAGGTTGGGTCATCGCCAATTTTTCCGCAGTGCGGGTAAAGTGGCCGGTTTCTACCAAGGTGCAGAATGTTTGCAACCAGTCGAGGTTAACCATAGCGAATTCTTATTTATAGCGTCGATTTGAATAACAAATTGTCGCAGTTCGTTGCTATAGAATCGATACTGTTTATTTATACAGTTTTGATTGTTTGCGGGCGCTATCAACGCTATTCTGTCGCCACTTATTGCTTCTGTGTTTTGCCATGAATTGTCTCTATATCGCTGAAAAACCAAGCCTAGGTCGCGCCATTGCGGCGGCGTTGCCGAAACCGCATCACAATCGCGATGGCTATATCGAGGTTGGCAATGGCGATTGCGTTACCTGGTGTGTCGGCCACCTATTGGAACAGTGTGAGCCTGAAGCCTATGACGAGCGCTATAAACGCTGGCAATTAGACACGCTGCCAATTGTGGTGCAGCAGTGGCAGCTGCGACCACGAAAAGGGATGAGCAAACAGATTGCAGTGGTTAAAAAACTGGTCAAACAGGCCAGCTGTTTGGTGCATGCCGGCGATCCCGATCGAGAAGGGCAGTTGTTGGTGGATGAACTGCTTGATTTCATTGGTTTAAGTAAGTCGCGCAAGCAACAGGTACAGCGATTGCTGATCAACGACATGAATCTGCCGGCGGTAAAAAAAGCGTTGGCACAATTGCGCAGTAACCTTGAATTTATGCCGTTGTCGGTGTCGGCGCTGGCGCGCAGTCGCGCCGATTGGTTGTATGGCATGAACATGACCCGAGCCTTCACTTTGCTTGGTCAGCAGGCTGGATTTGGCGGGGTGTTGTCGGTTGGGCGAGTGCAAACGCCGGTCCTGGGGTTGGTGGTACGTCGAGATCAGCAGATTGCCGATTTTCGGCCGCAACCGTTTTATCAGCTTGATGCATTGGTTGCCCATCAACAGCAGCAGATCCGAGCTCGTTGGCAGCCCAGTGACGCTTGCAGCCAATGGTTGGATGACGAGGGACGGGTGTTATCACGAAAATTGGCCGAGCATGTCGCCAATCGCATCGATGGCCAAGTCGCTAAGGTACTTAGCAGCGAGCAGCGCAGCAGCACAGAGACCGCTCCGTTGCCCTATTCGTTGTCGGCGCTGCAAATTGACGCGGCCAAACGCTTTGGCTTGTCGGCGCAGCGGGTACTTAGTGCGGCACAGAAACTGTATGAGCAGCACAAACTTATCACTTACCCGCGATCCGATTGCCGCTATCTGCCCAAAGGGCAATTGACCGATGTGCCACAGGTGTTCAGTGCCATTGCTGCGGTAGCGCCGGACTTGGCGGAGGCGGTAACGGGTGCCAATTGTGGCCAGCAAAGTCGCTGCTGGAATGACAGCAAAGTGACTGCCCACCATGCAATCATTCCCACCGCGAAAGCCAGTGGCGGAGTCAGCCTTGGCAGTGATGAACGGCAGGTGTATCAGTTGGTTGCTCGGCAGTATTTGATGCAGTTTTATCCGGCGGCGGAGTATCAACAAAATCAGTTGCAGTTCGACATTGCCGGTGGCGTGTTTATCGCCAAAGCCAAGCAACTGACCAAGGCAGGCTGGCGGGCGCTTGTCAGCGATGGCAAAGGAAAGGCGCAACCGTACGTGCCGAACTTGCCAAAGGGCAGTGAGCACCCCTGCGTTGGTCATGAGATAAAGGATTGCATGACCGAACCGCCGAAAGCTTTTACCGAGGCGACTCTGTTGCAAGCGATGACCGGCATTGGCCGCTTTGTAAAAGATCCCAGCTTAAAAGCGATTTTGCGTGACACCGACGGCATTGGCACCGAAGCGACTCGGGCTGGGATCATTGAATTGCTGTTTAAGCGTCAGTTCCTTCAGCGCCAAGGCAAAAGCGTCCACGCTACTGAGGTGGGAAAGGCATTAATTGCGGCGTTGCCAGAGCACGCCAGTTATCCGGATATGACCGCCCAATGGGAGCATCAACTGGCAAAAATTGCCGAACGGCAGTTGCCATATCTGCAATTTGTCGATGGTCTTAACGGTGATTTGGGGCAATTGATTGGCGAGCTAAAAGCCAATCCGGTGCCGGTCAGCTTAAAAGGCTTGCCGGCTCAGCCGAAGCGTAAATTTGTAAAACGGAAAAGCCGCCGCACTAGCTAGCAAGCTTGTTGCTGTAGCGACGGGGTGGTGTGCCAACAAAGGCGATTAACCTGAATCAGTAGCAACGTTTTTTGATGCAGCGGATGTTGAAAGGTTTGTAGCTGCAACTGACAGCGTAACCAGCGACCATCATTATGGCGTACCGGCAGCGTCAGTGCTGTCACTGGCTGTTGTCCTATCAGCCAACGATCGCAGCCAGCACGAATTGCCGTTGGCAAGAGTTGCAGCACCGAGCGATGCAGCAGTTGTTGGCGTTGATAGCCAAGGCGCTGCGCTAATTCGGTCGACAGCGCATAGATCTGGCGCTGTTCGTCAAGCAACAGGTACAACTGGTCTGGATTGGTGGTGGTGACGGCACCAGGCGCTGGCCGATTTAAGCTAGCCGAGGGTGGTCGAAGCACTAAGGTGTAGAACTGGCGGCCATCGATCCGTTGCTGGCTTATTAGCACTTGGCAGGGAATGGGTTGTTGCTGGCTGTCAAAAACTATCAAGCTGCCTTGTTCTTGCGCTGCCAGTTGCAGCAAAAATTGTCGACTTGGCCAATGGTGGCGGCGGTCGTTTGGCTCGAGCAGCATCTGCAGATTATTGCCGATCAAGGTCTTACTGGGCTGGCCAAGTAGCGACAGCAATTGCTGATTGGCGTTAATGATGGTGCCTTGTTGGTCGCATTGCACCGTGGCAAAGGGCTCTAATTTTAAAATCGCTTGCAGTAGCGTATCAAGCTGCTGGTATTGAGCTTGCGAGCCATTTACCGCTTGTTGTAACCGCACCGCTTGGGTGTCATCAACGCTGTAACCAATCAGCGACCGCTGGTGGTCACTATCAATCCTGCAAGCGACACAGCGCAGATGATAAATATGGTTGTTTGGGCTTAATAACCTGATGGTGAAATGGCAGATTTGCTGTGGTTGCAGCCGTTCGGTTTTGAGTTGCACTTGGTTTAGATCGCTGGGATGCAACATCAGTTTTAGCTCATTAATGCCGATGGTTTTGCTTAGCTTCTCAAGTCCCAGAACGGTTAGTGCTTCATCCGATAATTGCAATTCGTAGTTATTGAAATCAAATCGCCACGGCAGCAGGGCGCCCAGTTGGATGGTCATCGATAACCGCTGCTGTAAGCGTTTTTGGCGTTCGCCTTGCTGGCTTAATTGCTGCTCGGCCTGTTGCCGCTGCTGCTTCAGTTCGTTCAACTGCTGGGCTAATTGGTCGACCAAGTTGAGTTCCAGCTTAAGCGGTTGGCGATTGGGGTGCGCTGGGGCGATGAGCTTTTTGAGGGGGCGAATAAAAAAGCTGCGAGAGAAACTAAACAACAACACAATGGTGCTTAGTAAAATGGCGGCGGATACCAACAACAACCAATCGAAGTGTTGTCGCAGCAGTGGCGCAATCCGATTGAAGTCAAAAGCGGTTACCACAATGGCGGCGGCGTGGCGGTTATTAATTAATTCTGGCAGTGGCACTCGACTGCTGTAAAACAGCATTTGCTGGCGCGTAATAACGATTGGTTGCTGTTGTTTGCGTTGCTGATTCGCTTGTTCAAGGAGCCGTTGTTGCTCTATCGGTGGCAGTCGTGAATAGCTAAGCTGATGCAGTGGTCGCTGCAAGTCTTGATCATCAAAGATCACAAACTGATCAGTAAATTTACTGTGCAGCAGCGTGGCTAGCTGCTGTAGTAACTGTTGGTTGCTGCTCGCTGAAGCGGCAGCCAACTGCTGGTGCCATTGCTGGCTCAGCTCCAGTGACTGCTGCTCGATGATGTTACGTTTGCCGTAGCGGTGGGCGGCAAGCAGGCTGGCACAGGCGATCGCTAATACCAAGCAACACCATAGGGTGAAGCGATGATTCGCTTGGTGCTTGATATTAGCAATCCATGCCATTGGCGTCTTCCTTGTGTGTTGGTTGCCATTGTTGCTGATTCAGTGCCGCTCTTGATTCCGTGTTGGTGGCACCGCAAACTGCTTAGCCTATATTGCCAACCTACTGATACTGAATCGAAAAGCCAAGTTTGGTATCGGCAACAAAAGATAAGGCTGTGGATGACTCGAATGATTTCTACCTCGGCGCTGGCCAAGCGCTTGGCGATCCCAAGTAAGGATCTGTTTCAACGGTTTGAACGTGCAGGTTACTTGATGAGGGCTGATAACCAATGGGTGTTAACGGCACTTGGGATAGCGGCTGGTGGTGAAACCACCTTGCATGAAAAGTACGGCCGCTATGTGGTGTGGCCTGAAGAACTCGAGCTGGCGGATCCGTCAGAGCTTATCTCGGCGCGGGACTTGGCGAGCAAGCTGCAAGTGTCTGAATATGAGCTGCAGCAACTGCTGTTGCAACTTGGTTGGTTGCAGCGCGGTGCCGGCGGTTTGGTGTTAACCCCAGAGGGGCGTCGAGCGGGAGCCGGTCAGCGGCTATTTGCTAGTGGTCCGGTCAGCTATTGGCCACACGACATTGGTAACCATCCGAGCCTTAAGCGGGTGTTGCAAACCTATCTGGCGACCGATGCCGAAGCGACCTCAACCCATAAATCGGTCAAAGCGTTTCAGCACCGCTTTAACAGCCGTTACCGCACCATGAGCGGTCACTGGGTCGCCGAACTGCACCATTTGCGTTTGGCCAATTGGCTCTATCTGCACCAAATCAGTTTTGCCTTTGAACAGCCGTGGCCGGAATCGCCGGAGTTGGTTTCTGACTTCTTTATTCCGTCATTGGCGCTCTACATTGAGGTGGTGGCGGATGATAATCCCGAGCAGCGGCAACGCTTGGCGCAGTTCCAACAGCATCGCCATCACTACTTGTTGTTAACGGCGGCAGAGGTCGATGCCGGCAGTGCCCAGTTAATGCCGAAGTTGCGGGCGATGGGACTGACATTTTAATTGGCCGAAATAAAACGGGCTCGCTTATCAGCGAGCCCGTTGTTATTTGCCGTATATTTTTTCGTCCAGCGGGGTCGGACTAGCGTCTGTCACTCTTCGTCACGCGATTTCGACGTAGAGCCACTATGCCTTCAATCGCAATCCTTGATTGACAGCCGCTATCCTCGACCAAACTCTGAACAGCAAACATCAACATGGTCTAATGAGCCGGATTACTAGACCGCTTGGGCGTCAATCACTAAGGTTGGCTGCACCAGCTCGTTTTGCGCTGGGATCAGCAACAGCTCACGGCTTTGTTGCTGATGGGTTAGGTTAAATACCCCAAACATCGCGGCGGCGACGTGTTCCAGTGACGCTTTTAGGTCACGACATTGCAGGTACTTGGCCAAAAACAGCGCAGTGGTGGCATCGCCAGAGCCGTTCATCGGCGTTGGGAAGGTAAGCAATGGTGCGGTCGCCAACCACGCTTGGTCCGCGGTTACTGCCAACATCTCGATGCTATCGGTTGGTGCATCGTGGCGCATCAGGCTGGTGATTAATACGATCTGTGGGCCTTGAGCCAGCAGTTGTCGGGCGGCGAAGATCGCCGAGTCCAGATCGACAATCCGAGTGTCGGTTAGGTATTCCGCTTCAAAGTGGTTAGGAGTAATGATATCGGCGTGTTGGATCACTTTATCGCGAAAGTGTTCCGGTACCCCTGGGCGAACAAATACGCCGCGATCGGTATCACCAATGACCGGATCGCAGCAATACAGCGCCTGTGGATTGGCGGTTTTTACTTTAGCCACCGCGTCTAAGATAACATCGGCCATCGCCGGTGCGCCCATGTAACCGGACAACACCGCATCACAACTTGGCAATACACCGCGTTCGGCAATGCCCTCAATCACATCACTGATGGTTTCTGGGGCAAACACCGGACCTCGCCAGCTGCCGTGGCCTGTGTGGTTAGAGAACATGACGGTGTGCACTGGCCAAACATTCAGCCCCATCCGTTGCAGTGGAAACACCGCAGAGGCGTTACCGGCGTGACCAAAGGCAACATGAGACTGAATCGACAGGATATTCATAGCGCAACTCTAATTATTAGTTTGGGTATCGGTTGATAGAACGAGGGTTGTTTTAGCAGATGCGCGGCGGCAATTCGACAGCCTAGACGGCGATTTTGCTTAAAAAATGGTGCGATTGCGCAAACGCTGCTCAGCTGCCCTAGTTTGGCCTCTGTTGCCCGCTTTGGCCATCTGCTACAGTGTTGCCAATTTCCGTTTAACGAGACTAACCCGTGACTAAAATTGTCATTGCCGTAGTGCTTATCGGTTTGAGTTTGTTGATGTTTCAGCGCTCGCTCGCCGCTAAGAAGACCGCTGCGAAAAACATTGAATTGGGCGAACAGTTTTTGGTGCAAAATGCCAAAAATGATGGCGTTATCAGCACCGAAAGTGGTCTGCAGTACCAAGTTCTGACCGTTGGCGGTGGCAGCCGTAACCCGAAGGCCACCGACAGTGTGACTGTCCACTATCACGGCACCCTGACTGACGGCACCGTGTTTGACAGCTCTGTTGAACGCGACCAACCCGCCACCTTTAAGCTGAATCAAGTGATTAAAGGCTGGACTGAAGGGGTGCAAACCATGGTGGTAGGCGAGAAGAAACGCTTCTTTATTCCGGCCAACCTAGCCTACGGCAATCGCGGCGTTGGCAGCATCCCTGCTGGCTCGGTACTGATCTTCGATGTCGAACTGCTGAACATTCAGTAATAGCGATGGTTAGATAAACGCCGTTATTGGTGATTAGTGCGATTAGCTATCAGTTCGAAGTGGTTAGTTGTTAGTGGTCAGTAAAAGCTAGAGCTAGAGCGAAAACCAAAGCGGCGGAGGGAAATCCTACCGCCGCTTTTGTTATTACAGCTCTAGGCGCAGGAAAAATCGTCTCAATCAAGGCGTTCAACGCGGCTGCTAGTGGGCTCTACCAGTAAGTTGGACAACGTGGAGTGAGGCGATTTTAACTAGGGCGTGTTGACCTTTGCCGAATATTTTTGCGCCCATTATTGGCAACTTTTGACAGCAAATTGAACTTAGTCGGTTAATTTTACTGTTCAATGGTCACGAAGGGGCGCCTTGCAGGGTCGGACTAGCAGCTGTCACTCTTCGTCATACGATTTCGACGTAGAGCCACTATGCCTTCAATCGCAATCCTCGATTGACAGCCGCTATCCTCGACCAAATTCTGAACACCAAACGTCAACACGCCCTAGCCTTGAATCATCAGTTGTTGGCAGGGTTCTTTATATTGCTGCATCAATGGCCCTAACTGATTGGGATTCGGCAGCGACGTGAGCATCTGCTGCTTAGCTTGGTTCAGCAATTCGCTACTGCGTTTGGCTCCCAGCGCTTCACCAAGGCGCAATTGCAAGGCGTCTGCCGATGCGGCCAGTCGTTCCGCCACTGGCGCCATCCGCTGTACCCCCATCTTGGTAATGGTGGCGCTGCTCAGCTGGTAGTAGGCGGTACAGTTGATCATCTGCTGCTGGCTGGCGCTGATGCTGCTGGCATCGATTGATGCTGGCGCCTTGTCAGCTTGGCCACAACCGCTTAGCAGTAGCGCTAATCCTGCGCTGATGGCCATCAAAGTTGTTCGAGCTACTCTCATTTTCTCTTCCTTAAGCCGCCGTGTACTAGCTTGTTGATTTTCCAGTGACATTAATCATTGTGGTGGTAAATTCAGCATCTGGCGAGAGCGAATCTTAAGCGGATTGTTCGCCGTGGTGGTTAAGGTGTGTGCAAGCACTACACTTTTTGTCGTAAAGCCGCGCACATCAACGCCGCCAACACTTTTGCTGGCAGCGTCAATAAAGTAATATTTCAACCCTTTATGCCTTTGGCAATTCACTAATCGGATCGGTACCGAGAACATCATGCAGCAATTAGCAGATATCGTTGCTCAGGCGCTGGCGGCCATTGAAGCCACCTCCGACCTGAAAGCCCTGGACGAGATCCGGGTAAACTATCTGGGTAAAAAGGGCGAAATCACCGCCCTGATGAAAACCCTAGGCCAACTGTCCGCCGAGGAACGTCCTGCGGCTGGTCAACAGATCAACGTCGGCAAGCAACAGGTGCAGCAAGCCCTGAGCGCGCGCATTGAAGCGCTGCAAAGCGAAGCGCTGAACGCCAAGCTGGCGGCGGAATCCGTAGACGTCACCCTGCCAGGTCGTAAGCTGAGCACCGGCGGCCTGCACCCAGTAAGCCGCACCATCGAACGCATCGAGAAGTTCTTTGCTGATCTGGGCTTTGAAGTGGCTTCCGGTCCAGAGATCGAAGATGGTTTCCACAACTTCGACGCGCTCAACATCCCGGCGCACCACCCAGCTCGTACCGATCACGATACCTTCTTCTTCAATCCTGATCTGATGCTGCGTACTCACACCTCTGGTGTGCAGATCCGCACCATGGAAAAGCAACAGCCGCCAATCCGCATCATCTGCCCAGGCCGCGTATACCGTAATGACTACGACATGACCCACACCCCGATGTTCCATCAGGTAGAAGGTCTGCTGGTGGCGGAAAAAGTATCGTTCACTGAACTGAAAGGCGTGCTGTACGACTTCCTGCAAAACTTCTTTGAAGAAGACTTGGAAGTGCGTTTCCGTCCATCTTACTTCCCATTCACTGAGCCATCTGCGGAAGTGGACGTGCGTCGTAAAGGCGACAAGTGGCTGGAAGTGTTGGGTTGCGGCATGGTGCATCCGAAGGTGCTGGAATCCGTTGGCATCGATCCTGAGAAATACTCCGGCTTCGCCTTTGGTATGGGCGTAGAGCGTCTGACCATGCTGCGCTACGGCGTTAACGATCTGCGTGCCTTCTTCGAGAACGATCTGCGTTTCTTGAAGCAGTTCCAGTAAGCCAAGTTAAGGAATTAGAGAAGATGAAATTCAGTGAATCTTGGCTACGTCAATGGGCCAACCCTGCGCTGACCACCGAAGAGCTGTCTGAGCAGATCTCCATGGCTGGTCTGGAAGTAGACGGTGTAGAGCCAGTGGCTGGTGACTTCCACGGCGTGAAAATTGGTCGCGTGGTGGAGTGTGGCCAACACCCAGATGCGGACAAGCTGCGCGTAACCAAAGTTGATATCGGCGCACAAGAGCTGCTGGATATCGTGTGTGGTGCGGCTAACTGTCGTTTGGGCCTGACTGTCGCGGTGGCGACCATTGGCGCAGAACTGCCAGGCGGCTTCAAAATTAAGAAAGCCAAACTGCGTGGTCAACCATCCCACGGCATGCTGTGCTCATTCAAAGAGCTGGGCATCAACATCGAATCCGACGGCATCATCGAATTGCCAGAAGACGCACCGCTGGGCACCGACATCCGCGAATACCTAGAGCTGAACGACAACATCATTGAAGTCGATCTGACTCCAAACCGCGCAGACTGTCTGGGTCTGGCTGGTTTGGCGCGCGAAGTGGGCGTACTGAACCGCATCGCCGTTAACGAGCCAGCCGTCGCTGAAGTGACCGCCACCATCGATGCTACCCATGGCATCAAAGTGCTGGCGCCAGAGCACTGCCCACGCTACCAAGGCCGCGTGATCAAAAACGTTAACGTCAAAGCTGCCACCCCGCTGTGGATGCAAGAGCGTCTGCGTCGTAGCGGCATTCGCAGCATCGATCCAGTAGTCGACATCACCGCGTTTGTGATGCTGGAACTGGGTCAGCCAATGCACGCTTTCGACTTGGCGAAGCTGGCAGGCGATATCCAAGTTCGTATGCCAGAGGCCGGCGAAAAGCTGACTCTGCTGGATGGCAACGAAGTTGAGATCAAAGCTGACACCCTGCTGATCGCCGATGACAATGGTCCGTTGGCACTGGCGGGCATTTTCGGCGGCGAAGCCAGCGGCGTGACCGTTGACACCACCGATGTGCTGCTGGAGTGTGCGTTCTTCAACCCGCTGTCAATCATCGGTAAAGCCCGTGCTTACGGTCTGCACACCGACGCGTCGCACCGTTTCGAGCGTGGCGTGGATTCTCAGCTGCAAGCCAAAGCGATGGCGCGTGCGACCGAGCTGCTGCTGCAGATCTGCGGCGGTGAAGCTGGCCCAGTGGTTGAAGTGAAATCTGATGAGCATCTGCCACAGCAAGCCAACATCCTGCTGCGCCGCGAGAAGCTGGACGCGCTGCTGGGTCACGAGATTGACGATGCCGATGTGAGCGAGATCCTGACCCGTCTGGGTTGTCAGGTAACCGTGGTTGACGGCGATTGGCAAGCGATTGCCCCAAGCTGGCGCTTCGATATGGCGATCGAGCAAGACTTGATCGAAGAAGTGGCTCGTATCTACGGCTACAACAACATCCCGAACTTGGCACCAACCGCCGAGTTGAAGATGACCAACCATCAAGAAGCCAAACTGCCGCTGGCACGCATTCGCAGCCTGCTGGTCGATCGTGGCTTCCAAGAAGCGATCACCTACAGCTTTGTTGATCCAAAAGTGCAGCAGCGTCTGCACCCTCAGGATGAAGCGCTGATCCTGCCACACCCAATCAGCTCCGAAATGTCGGCGATGCGAGTATCGCTGTGGACTGGTCTGCTGGGTGCAGTAGCGCACAACCAAGCACGTCAGCAAGGTCGCGTTCGTTTCTTTGAATCCGGTCTGCGCTTTACCAAAGACAACGGCAATGCGCCTGCGGGCAGCTACGTGGTTGACGGTTGGGTACAGCAGCCAATGCTGGCCGGCGTTATCGCTGGTAACCAGAGCGAAGAGCACTGGGACATGGCTTCCAGCACCGTTGATTTCTTCGATCTGAAAGGCGATCTGGAAGCGGTACTGGCACTGACCAATGCCCCAGAGCAGTTCAGCTTCCGCAAGGCAAGCCACAGCGCGCTGCACCCAGGTCAAACCGCTGAGATCCTAAAAGGTGATGAAGTGGTTGGTCTGATCGGCGCTATCCACCCACAGCACGAAAAGAAACTGGGTCTGAACGGCCGTACCGTGGTGTTTGAAATTGCTCAAGCCGCGATCGTTGACCGTCAGCTGCCAAAAGCGGCTCCAGTGTCTAAGTTCCCTGCTAACCGTCGCGATATTGCGGTTGTGGTAGCGGATCAAATCGGTGCTGGCGATGTTACCAAAATGATTGAAAATGTTGGCGGAAATCAACTGGTTGCCGTAAACTTGTTCGACGTATACACAGGTAAAGGTGTTGCCGAAGGCCATAAGAGTTTGGCCATCGCTCTAACGCTGCAAGCGGTCGACCGTACTCTGGAAGAGAAAGAGATCGCCGATACCGTTGAGAACATCGTTGCAACCCTGAAGTCCGAATTCAACGCACAGTTGAGGGATTAAAAAAATGGCTCTGACCAAAGCCGATATGGCAGAGATCCTCATTGAGGAACTGAATCTGCATAAAACCGACGCCAAGGATCTGGTGGAAGCTTTTTTTGAAGAGATCCGCTTAGCCTTGGAAGCCGGCGAGCAGGTGAAACTGTCCGGTTTTGGCAACTTCGATCTTCGGGAAAAGACGGAGCGGCCAGGACGCAACCCAAAAACCGGTGAAGATATTCCAATTACCGCTCGTCGCGTAGTGACCTTCCGTCCAGGACAGAAGCTCAAAGCCCGCATCGAAGAATCGGAACTGTTGCACGGCAACTAAGCCGAAGCACAGATCGCACCAACCAAACGCCGCTTCAATTGAAGCGGCGTTTTTTATGGCGTCAACACGCTCTAGTTCGAGCGGCCAAGATAGGCATGAATCGATGTCACTAAGCCTGCTTCATTAAAGCGAATAACATCAACAACGTGCAGCACTTCGCTGCCATCGACTACGATTATAAGTTCACCGGCAACGGCATTAGCGTTAACCATGGTCGATAACACCTCAATGGTGATGCCGTCGACATTGGCAAAATTTTTCTCGGTTTCGCTTATTGCCGCGGCTTTGCCTACCACGGAAATTTTCCAATCCCGCAGTTGGACATCATCAGCAAACATCGCCGATACAGCCTCAAGATCCTGATTCTGATAATGGTTTAGGTAGCAGAGAAAACGATTTACCGGCTCCAAAGGCGGCTCCTTGTACGGTAATGCAGTAATGCATTAAACGTTCCTAAGAGGCGATCTGGCGCAGCCGAAAATTTAAGGCGTTGAAGCTCCATTGTGGGGGGCTTCAACGCCTTGTTAGCTACTACCAATTGTTGTTCCAGCAAACGCTTATTTGGCGCGCTGCAGTAGCACTTGCAGTACCTCTTCGAAGCTGACTTGCTGTTGTTCTAGCAGCACCGTTAGGTGATAGAGCAGATCCGCCGCTTCCTGCTTCAGGTTGTCTTTATCGTTAGTGGCGGCGGCCAGCGCCACCTCGACCCCTTCTTCACCGACTTTTTGCGCGACTCGGCGGGGCATCCCTTGCAACAGCGAGGCGGTGTAACTGTTGTTGGGATCGGCGTGGCGACGAGCGGCGATAACGTTCGCAAGCTTGCCTAGCATCGGCTGATTGTCACCATCCGCAAAGCAACTGTTGCTGCCTAAATGGCAAGTGGGACCGGCGGGTAGGGCTTGGATCAAAATGCTGTCGTGATCGCAATCGGAACCCAAGGTCACCAAGCTTAGGGTGTTGCCGGACGCTTCCCCTTTGGTCCACAGTCGTTGCTTAGAGCGGCTATAGAAGGTCACCAAGCCGGTTTCCAGGGTGTGCGCCAGCGCTGCAGGGTTCATGTAGCCCTGCATCAGCACTTGGCCGGTTAAGTGGTGTTGGACGATGGCCGGCACGAGATTGGCGACCTTGTCCCAGTCCACTTTGACTTGTTCAACGGTGAGCTCAGAGTTTGCTTTCATGGACGGATCTCAATCTGTTGCTTACGAAGATAGGCTTTTAACTCTGGGATGGCGATGATCCCTTTGTGAAACACCGATGCGGCCAGTGCACCATCGACCTTGGCTTGGGTAAATACATCGGCAAAGTGGGCGGGTGTGCCAGCGCCGCCGGAGGCGATCAAGGGCACTTTGCATACCTCGCGCACCAGCTTGAGCTGAGTAAGATCATAGCCTTGGCGCACGCCATCTTGGTTCATGGTATTCAGTACGATTTCGCCGGCGCCGCGGCGCTGCACTTCTTGCACCCATTCTAGAGTGGTCCAACCGGCCTCAATGGTGGACTGCTCGGAGCCGGTGTATTGCTTAACGCGGTACTGATTGCTGGCGGCATCAAACCAACTGTCGATACCGACCACCACGCATTGGCGGCCAAAGCGGTCGTTAAGGCGGTTGATAAGATCGGGATCTGCAAGGGCAGGGCTATTGACCGAAATTTTATCAGCGCCATCGGCCAAGATCTGCGCGGCATCGGCGACGGTTTTTATGCCACCGGCAACGCAGAATGGGATATCTAACTGTTCGGCTACCCGTGCCACCCAGCTTTTATCCACGGTGCGACCATCGACGCTGGCGGTGATGTCATAGAACACCAACTCATCGGCGCCTTCTTGGGCGTAACGCGCCGCCAGCGGCACGATGTCGCCGACAATCTGGTGGTTTTTAAACTGAACCCCTTTGACCACTTTGCCATCGCGCACGTCCAGACAGGGGATCAAGCGTTTTGCCAACATGCCAGCGCCTCCTCAATGGTAAAGGTGCCTGCCAGCAGCGCCTTGCCGATGATTACCCCGCTAACGTTAAGCTGTTTGAGCTTAGCCAGATCGTCAAGCTGGTGAATGCCGCCGGAGGCCTGCCACTTAAGCATTGGAAACTGCTGTTGCAGTCGGTCGTAGAGATCAAAGTTGGGGCCAAACATCATGCCGTCGCGATCGACATCGGTGCACAGCACGTGGCTCATGCCTGCCGCCAGCAGTGGGTCGATGGCGTCACTCATCTTTTTGCCCGAGCCTTGCTGCCAGCCGTGGGTCAGCACTTGTGGGGTACCGTCGTTATCGAGGCGGACGTCCAAGGCGATGGTGAAGCGTTCGCGGCCATAACGTTCGAGCCAGCCGCCAACCAATTGCGGTTGACTGACCGCCAGCGAACCGATAACCACACGGTTGACCCCAAGGCTCAGCAGCGCCTCAACTTCCGCTTCGGTGCGAATGCCGCCCCCCACTTGGATTGGCGCCTTAACATTAGCAACGATGGTGGCGATGGCATCCAGTTGCCGTTTACTGGGATCTTTGGCGCCATCAAGGTCGACCAAGTGCAGTTGCTGGCTGCCCGCTTGCTGATAGCGACTCAGCTGGGCAATGGCATCGATATCGAAGTTGGTCACTTGGCTAAAGTCGCCTTGTTTCAGGCGAACTACGTTGCCGCCAATCAGATCAATGGCTGGGATGATCATCCTTGAAGCTCCAAAAAGTTTTGTAAGATCTTTGCGCCCACGGCGCTACTGCGCTCTGGGTGAAACTGCAGTCCCATCAGGTTGTCACGGCCGATGGCGGCGGAAAACGGTTGGCCATAATCGCTGCTGGCTAGAGTGAGTTCGCCAACCGGCACACCATAACTGTGAACGAAGTAGACATAGTCACCGTTGTTGATGCCGTGAAACAGCGGATGATCGCTGACGGTCAGTTGGTTCCAGCCCATGTGTGGCAGCGGATGGCCGGCGGTTTCTAAGCGCTGGCTGCTGCAGGGCAAGAGCCCGGTAAGAGCGGTGTCGCCCTCTTGCGAATATTCACCCAGCAGTTGCATCCCCAGACAGATCCCCAGCAGCGGCTGTTCGATTTGGGCAAGCAGCGGCAGCAACTGGCGTTCACGCAGCTTTTGCATCGCCGCTTGTGCCGAGCCTACCCCCGGTAAAATCAAGCGATCGGCGCTTAAGATGGTGCTGGGGTCGTCGCTTAAGATGGCGTTGCAACCCAGGCGCTTCAGAGCAAATTGCACCGAGGCAAAGTTGCCACAGCCGGTATCGATAATCACCGTCATTACAGCACCCCCTTGGAGGAGGGCAACTCATTGCCTTGTTTGGCGATCGCTTGTCGTAGCGCGCGCCCCAGCACCTTAAACAGCGCTTCCACTTTGTGGTGTTCATTGCTGCCATTAACCGATAGGTGCAGGGTGCACGCCAGGCCATCGGCCAGCGAGCGGAAAAAGTGCGGCACCATTTCGGTGCTAAGGCCGCCGACCGCATCGCGGCTGAACTCGGCTTCAAAGCGCAGATAAGCGCGGCCAGAGAGATCCAGTAAACACTGGGCTTGCGCTTCATCCATAGGCAGGGCAAAGCCAAAGCGGCCGATACCACGTTTATCAGCAAGGGCTTGGCGCAGCGCTTCACCCAGTGCTAAGGCGGTGTCCTCGATACTGTGGTGATCGTCGATGTGATAGTCGCCATCCACCTTAACCTTAAGCGCGAAGCCGCCGTGGGTGGCGATCTGCTCCAGCATGTGATCGAAAAAGCCGATGCCGGTGGCGATCTGCTGCGGCCCAGCGGCATCGAGATTAACGCTGACCCCGATGTCGGTCTCTTTGGTGGTGCGGCGGATGCTGGCGGTGCGGTCTTGGCTGGTTAGCTGTTTGACGATGCTCAGCCAGTTATTTTGCTCGCGGTCATAGCGAACGCCTTGAATCGCCATCGACTCGGCCAATTGCAGATCGGTTTGGCGGTCGCCAATCACCGCCGAGCGCTGAAAATCGACTAAGCCTTCGCTCAGGTAGCGTTGTACCAACCCCAGTTTGGGTTTGCGGCAGCTGCAGTTGTCATGGTCAAAGTGAGGGCAGATCAGCACCTCATCAAACACAATCCCTTGGCTTTGAAACAGCGCCATCATCGCTTGGTGTGGCGCATCAAAGTCGGCTTGCGGGAAGCTGGCGGTACCGAGGCCATCTTGGTTGGACACCATCACCAGCTTATAGCCCGCTTGTTGTAACTGTCGCAGCGCTGGGATCACCATCGGCTCGAAGACCAGCTTGTCGAGGCGGTCGAGTTGTTTGTCGATGGCCGGTTCCTCGACCAAGGTGCCATCACGGTCGATAAACAGAATTGGTTGACGCATTACACCGCATCCTTTTGTGTTGTCGGGGCAAATTGAGCCAGCGCCGCTTGCAGCGCGCTGATAAGGGTACTGATCTGGCGATCACTGCCGATGCTGGCGCGCAGCCAACCTTGCAGGTTATCGGCTTGATAACGGCGGATCAGCAGACCGTCAGCGGCGAGGGTTTGATGAACCTGTTCGCTCTGCCGGCAGGCAAACAGGACAAAATTGGCGTGGCTATCGAGCACGGAGCCAACCCCATCCAATTCATCAAGCGCGATGACTAAGCGGCGGCGCTGGCGGTTGAGCTCGGCCACTTGCGCGGTCATGGTGGTAATACCGTTATCGCTGGTGGCGGCAATCGCCAGTTGGGCAGTAGGCTCTGGCACCGGGTAGGGGGCGATCACCTTTTCCAGTAGGGCGATGATCTCGCTACTGGCAAGAACAAAGCCGCAGCGCGCCCCGGCCAGCGCAAACGCTTTAGATAGGGTTCGCAAAATCACCAGATTATCGAACTGCTCAAGTAAGCTGACGGCGCTAAGCTCTGGCGCAAACTCGATGTAGGCTTCATCCACCACCAGCAGCGAATCTGGCAGCTTGGCGGCAAGCTCGGCAATGGCGGCAACGCTTATCACGGTGCCGGTGGGGTTATTGGGGTTACAGACAAACACCAATTTGCTCGGCTTGCTATCCAGCTGGTTTTGCTCGGCAAAATCGGTTGGCAGTTGATACTCCGCGGTCCACGGAATTTGCCGACATTCGACCGCATTGGTGGCGGCGCTGATGGCGTACATGCCGTAGCTTGGGGTCAGACAGCCGACGGCATCGACGCCAGGGCGGCAAAAGGCGCGAAACAGCAGATCGATCCCTTCATCGGCGCCGCGGGTGATCAGCACTTGCTCTGGGTTAACCCCGGCAAAGGTGGCGTATTGCTGGCGCAGTTGTGGTGGCTGACAATCGGGGTAGCGGTTGGCGTTGACCACATCGGTGTTGTTCCACGGCGATTCGTTGGCGTTTAAAAACAGACTGCCACCGGAAAATTCCCGCCGAGCCGAGGAATAGGGCACCAGCGCCAGCATCTCTGATCGGGCTAAACGGCTAACTAGGCTCATGCTTGTGCCTCCAAACGAATGGTGACGGCGCGGGCGTGACCATCGAGCCCCTCGGCGTTGGCGAGGGTAGTCACGGTTTCGGCTAAGTTCAGCAGACCTTGGCGACTAAGCTGCTGCACGGTAAAGCGGCGCTGAAAATCCGCCAGTGACAGGCTCGATACCGTCTTGGCAGCGCCGTAGGTTGGCAGCACGTGGTTGGTGCCGCTGGCGTAATCACCGACCGATTCCGGACTCCACTGGCCGACAAACACCGAACCGGCGGCGCGCACTTGGTTGACCAGCTGTTCACTGTTGGCGGTTTGGATGATCAGATGCTCTGGGGCGTAGGCATTGCTGATGGCCACCGCTTGGTTGAGGTCGTCGGCAACGATAACTCGGCTTTGCTTCAGTGCCTCGGTGGCGATCGCTTGGCGTGACAATTGCGCTAGCTGGCGGGTTACCTCGCCCGCCACTTGCTCGGCCAAGGCGATGGAATCGGTCACCAATAGTGCTTGGCTGTCTTCCCCGTGTTCAGCTTGCGATAGCAGATCGGCGGCAACAAAAGCCGGATTGGCGTTGTCATCGGCCAGCACTAACACCTCCGATGGGCCGGCGGGCATATCGATGGCGGTGCCTTGTTGGTTGACCTGCTGTTTGGCTTCGGTAACAAAGCGGCTGCCGGGGCCAAAGATCTTATCCACCTTTGGGATACTGGCGGTGCCATAGGCCAGCGCCGCAATCGCCTGGGCGCCGCCAACGGTGGCGATCAAACTGACGCCGCATTGGCTGGCGGCATAGGCGATGGCCGGATTCAGCGGCGGCGGCGTTACTAAGACCGTCTGGGCACAGCCCGCCAACTGCGCCGGTTTGGCCAGCATCATCACGGTGCTGATCAGCGGCGCACTGCCGCCGGGGACATACAAACCAACCGCCTGCAGTGGTTCGCTGCGCAGTTGGCAGCGCACGCCCGCTTGCACTTCTAAGGTCATTGGTTCGGCCAATTGCGCGGCGTGGAATCGTTCGATATTGGCAAGCGCCGCATCAATCGCTTGTTGTAGCTCTGGCGCGGTTTGTTGGCCAATTTCACCGAACTGTTCGGGCGCAAATAGCCATTGTGCAGGTAAGCCGCCATCGAACTTGGCGCTCAGATCCGCCAGAGCTTGATCGCCTTGGGTTTTTACCGCCGCCAAAATTTCTGAGACAGCCGTTGTTAAGGCGCTGTCGCTAATGCACTGGGCGCGGGCTAAGGCTTGTTGCTGCTCGGTTGGGGTCAGTTCACCCCAGCGTAAAATCTGCATTGCGGTTTACCCCAACATCTTCTCAATCGGCAGCACCAAGATGGAGCTGGCCCCTAAGGTCTTTAACTGTTCCATGGTGTCCCAGAACAGGGTTTCACTGGATACCGCGTGCAGGGCTACTCGGCTGTCGTCTTCGGCCAGCGGCAAAATGGTGGGGTTCTCCGCTCCGGGCAGCAGATCGATTACCTGCTGCAATTTGGCCTTAGGCGCGTGCAGCATGATGTATTTGCTCTCTTTGGCTTGAATGACGCCGTTGGTACGCACCAAAAGTTTGCTGACTAGCGACTGTTGCTCGTCGGTCAGTGGCCTTGGCCCTTGGATCAGGGTCGCTTTGGATTTGAAAATTACCTCGACCTCTTTCAGGCCATTGGCTTCTAAGGTGGCGCCGGTGCTGACTAAGTCGCAGATGGCATCCGCCAGCCCGGCACGAGGAGCAACTTCGACCGAGCCTTTGAGCATGCAGCTGGCGAACATCACGCCGCGATCGCTGAGGTAACGGCGCAGCAGATTGGGGTAGGAGGTGGCGATGCGGCAGTTTTGCAGATCGCCGGCGCCTTGGTAGTTGTTGTCCTCGGGTACCGCGATGGAGAGGCGGCAACCGCCAAAGTCGAGCCGGCGCAGTACGCTGTATTCGGTGGCTTGGCCCAAGGCGGCGCGCTCGAGGCGTTCCTCTTCCAGCACGTTTTCGCCGATAAAGCCCAAGTCGACCACGCCATCCATCACCAGACCGGGGATGTCGTCATCGCGGACTCGTAGAATGTCGATGGGCAGATTCTCGACCGGGCTTATCAGCCGATTCTCGCGAAAATTCAGTTTCAGGCCGCAGCGTTTAAGCAGCGCTTCGGTCTCTTTTGAGAGCCGACCGGATTTTTGCATTGCGATTCGTAAGCGATTGGTTTGCATCTTTGTTGTCCTTGTAAAACGAAAATCCCCTGGCACTTGCCAGGGGATTTGTCATTGGGACTGATGCCTGGCGGTGCCGTAAATAGCAGCCACCAGCGAAACGCCAACGGCTACCGCTTGATGTGATGATGATGGTGAGCGATAGCGTTGATAAACATGGCGTTGTTGAATCCTTGAAATTGGGTTGCTGTGGGCGTTTAGCTATTCGCCACAGATCAGATGCTTTTTACGCTAATACAGCCTAATTGGCTTGGCAATAGCCAATTTCGGCTTTTTTTAACGGCGCCTGCAAGCGGCTATGACATAATGCCCGCAGTTTATTTTTGGGGCGCAGATGAGTCGGTTAGCGAAAGAGGTGGCCTTGGCCTTAGGGCCAGATGGGATGTTGGCCAGTGGCATTAGCGGTTATCGACCGCGAGCGGTGCAGCAGCAGTTGGCGGCGCAGATCTGTGCCGCTATTGACGCCAAAAGCAGCGATGGCAACAGTAGCGATACTGAAAACCGCCAAGGCAAACGCGCGGCCAGCAAAAACGCGGTTGCCACCAACCGGTTGTTGGCCGAAGCTGGTACCGGCATTGGCAAGACCTTTGCCTATCTGATCCCAGCGCTGCTGAGCGGGCGCAAAACCGTGGTCAGCACCGGCAGTAAAAACCTGCAAGATCAGCTCTATTTCAAAGACGTTCCCGCTATTTTGTCGCTGTTTCCCCAGCCGCCGTTGGTGGCGCTGTTAAAGGGGCGCAGCAACTATCTGTGTCATTACCACCTAAATCGACGGCTGGCGGATCTGCCGGAGGATCCACAACTGGTCGATCAACTGATGCGGCTGCGGGCGTGGTCATCCGGCACTGAATCGGGCGATTTTGCCGAAGTGACCTCGGTGCCAGAGGGTTCAGTGGCGTTCTCAATGGCCGGTTCTAGCCACGATAATTGTCTCGGAAAACGCTGTCCCGAATACGATCGCTGCTGCTTAAAAGCCGCCCGCGAAAAAGCCCATCAGGCCGATCTGGTGGTGATCAATCATCATCTGTTCTTCGCCGATATGGCGCTGAAAGAGGGTGGATTTGGCGAGATTTTGCCGGAATTTGAACTGTTCCTGTTTGACGAAGCGCATCAGCTACCGGATGTGGCGCTGAACCATTTTGCCGAATCGGTGAGCTCGCGCACCTTGGCGGAAATCAGTCGCGAACTGGAGCGCGCCTACTTCAGCAGTCTGCGCGATTGCCGTCAGCTACAGGCGGCGGGGCAGCGGTTAAAAGCGGCCTACGCTGAACTGTATGAACAGCTGCTGGATCGCGGCAGCGATTGGCGGCAGTTGTTGCAAAATCCTGAGGTAGTCGCCGCGCTTGAACGGGTTATCGAGGCGTTGCAGTTTTGCCATAGCGTGATTAAGCCGCAACTTGGTCGCGATGAGATGGTCGATAATTGTTTTGAACGGCTGCCACTGATCTTACAACGACTGCAGCGGTTCCTAACGCCGTCGCAGCAAGCGTTAACGGTCGAGTGTCACCGTAATCACTTTGTACTGCGCAGTTGTCCACTGTCGGTGGCGGAGCACTGCCGTGACTTTTACCGCCGCTTTGGTGGCAGTTGGGTGTTTACCAGCGCCACCTTGACCGTTGGCGGCAGTTTCCAGCATTTTAGCCGCCAAATGGGCTTGGATAACGCCAAAGAGCTGATCCTCGACAGCCCGTTTGATTACCAGCGGCAATCGCTGCTGTGCGTGCCGCGGGATCTGCCGGAGCCACATCTTATCAATGCCCCAGAGCAGATCGCCAAGGTCGCCGAGCAACTGATTGAGGCCGCCGATGGTCGCACCTTTATGCTGTTCACCAGCTATCGGGTGATGCATCAGGTGGGGCTTATTTTGTCACGCCGCCTTAGCCAGCCGTTGTTGGTGCAGGGGCAGGGTTCCAAGCGCACCATGCTGACCAAGTTTCAACAACTGGGCAATGCGGTGCTGCTGGGCACCTCCAGCTTTTGGGAAGGGGTTGATGTTAGAGGCCGCGCTTTATGCTGTGTTATCATCGACAAACTTCCGTTTGCTTCGCCGGATGATCCGCTGATTAAGGCACGCTCAGATGAAGTGATGCGCCGCAATGGCGATCCTTTTCATGAAGTGCTGTTGCCGCAAGCGGTGATTGCGTTGAAGCAGGGTGTCGGTCGCCTGATCCGTGGCGAACAAGACCAAGGGGTGATGGTGATCTGCGATCCTCGCCTAGTTCATCGTCCCTACGGCAAGCTGTTTTTAACCAGTTTGCCGCCAATGGCTCGCACCCGCGAATTGGCGCACGCCATAGCAAGATTAAGAGAACTTTAATGTCCAACACCATCCTGATCCTCGATACCGCCACCGAAAATTGCTCTGCGGCGCTGTCTTTCCAAGGGCAACTGTTTGCCGATGAAGCCGAAGCGCCACGGGAGCACAGCCAGCGTATTCTGCCGATGGTGGAAAGCCTGCTAAGCCAAGCTGGTATTACCTTGAACGACATCGATGCCATCGCCTTTGGCCGCGGCCCAGGCAGCTTTACTGGCATTCGCATCGGCACCGCGATGGTGCAAGGGTTGGCGCTGGGCGCCGATAAGCCAGTGGTGCCGCTATCCAACTTAGCGGCGATGGCGCAAGGGGCGATTAATGCCGGTGCCAGCGAGGTGATTGCTGCTATTGATGCCCGTATGGATGAGGTCTATTTCGGCCACTACCGTGCGGTTGATGGCTTGGCGGTACTGGTGGGTGAAGAGGTGGTTATCCGCCCAGAAGCGATTCAAGCGCAGCTGGATGCCATTGATGTTGCCACTGTGGCGGTTGGTACCGGTTTTGAAACCTACCCGCAGCTGCTGCAAAACCCGCTGATCAGCATCAATGCTGACTGCCGTTTGCCAAGCGCGGCGATGATGATGCCACTGGCACAGTTCGGTTTTGCCAAAGGCGATGCGGTACCAGTTGAAGCGGTTGAACCGGTTTACCTGCGTAACGAGGTCGCTTGGAAAAAACTGCCGGGTCGCGAATAAGCGAGATTGGTTAAGGGCTGCAAGATGTAACCTAAGGATTGGATGATGCTGACGCCGATTGGATTAACTCGATTACCAAGCCAACCTAGCAGTGTCAGCGGCGCTCGCTCGGCGGCGGTGATTGATACTTCGGCGACGGCGGCCAGCGTCAATCAGGCCTTGGTGCTGCCAAGCTCAACGCAGGATTGGGCCCAATTTCAGCAGCATCGCAACTGTCTGCAACTGGATAAACCGCTTAACCGCGGCATCGACGTTTACACCCAAATTGCCCAACAACCGCTGCGGCAACAACTGCAGCAGATGGTGGGAGTGGATATGTGGGTGTAGTTGCACTTTGTTACAGTCTCAGCAATCTTATTCGAAATAGCGCAGCCATTGGTGGTTGCGTTTTTTTATGGCCGTTTGTTAGCTTGGCGTAGCTGAAATCATGGAGAGGAATCATGGCACTAACCAATAAAATCACCGTGGCGATGACGATGTTGGCGGCAAGCCTAGCGGCGCCGTTGGCGGCAGAAACCCAGCCAACCTTGAGCGCGGTAGCGGAGGGTAATCATCGCAGCGCAGCTCACATCGAACGTAACCAGTTCCGCCATCCGGTGGAAACCTTAGAACTGTTTGGGATCCACCCTGATATGACGGTGGTTGAGCTGTGGCCCGGTGGCGGTTGGTACAGTGAGATCCTGGCGCCTTATCTAAAGCCATCGGGCAAGTTTATTGCCGCCAGCTTTGATACCTCGGGCAAGCCAGACAGTTACCGAGTTCGGGTGGGTAAAAAGTACCAACAGAAGTTGAGCGCGGATCCGGCCAATTACGGCGATGCCGAGGTGATCGTTTTTAACCCGCCAGCCGATGCCAAGCTGGGGGTAGAGTCCAGTGTTGATATGGTGCTGACCTTCCGTAATCTGCACAACTGGGCCAAGGCTGGTACCCTAGAACAGGTGTTTCAATCCGCTTTTGATGTGTTAACCCCCGGTGGCGTGTTTGGGGTGGTTGAGCACCGAGGCCCATCCGGCGACAACTACGCCAGCGGTTATATGGAGCAGGATGCGGTGATCGCCTTGGCTGAAAAAGTGGGGTTCCGCTTGGCGGTTGCCAGCGAAATCAACGCCAATCCGAAAGACATCAAGGATTATCCCCGTGGGGTTTGGACCTTGCCGCCGGTACTGGCGCTGAAAGACCAAGACAAAGCCAAGTACCAAGCGATTGGCGAGTCCGACCGCATGACCCTGAAGTTCTACAAGCCAGAAATCTAACGGCTAGTCATCTAGTAAAGCCGAGCAACTTAGGTTGCTCGGCTTTGTTGTTTGTTGGGGCATTACGCGGCACTAATGTGGCGCTTAAGCAATTGTTGGTGGCGCTGTTGCAACTGGGCTAAGTGCTCACTAAATGGGATCTGCCGCTGGGTTTCCAGCTGCTCGAATTGTCGTAGCGATTCCGTAGCCAGCTGTTGATAGTGCCGCTGCCGTTCTGGAGTCAGCGGCAACGCGGTTAGTGTCGCCGCATGCTGCTTTGATAGATCATGAGTTAGCGCCAGATAGGACTGGCCACTCTGCAGCTTGGCTAACAGTTGCGCCGAAGGCGTTAAACTGACGTCTTGGCATTTGTCCAGCTGCGCTTGCCAGCTATTGCGATAGGCGTCGGTGCCATGCACCTCATCCAATAGCTCGGCCAATGGCAACATCTGTTGCAGTAGCTCCGTGGCCCAGTCGGTCAGGGTTTTGCGGCGATCACCATCTTGCAGTAACAGGCCGGGCTTACGCCCTTGTTGCACACTTAAAGCAAAGTTATCGAGGTTACGTTGATGCTGGACAGCATCAATCTGTGGGCTGGGTTGCAGCGCGCAGTACAGTAAAAACAACTCGATAAAGTGCGCCTGTTGCGCGTCAATGCCCAGCGGCAGTAATGGGTTGATATCAAGGTTACGCACCTCGATATACTGGACGCCGCGGCGCGCCATCGCCAGCAGTTGGCTCTCGCCTTTTTCTGCTACCCGTTTTGGCCGAATAATGCTGTAGAACTCATTTTCAATCTGCAGCAAGTTGCTGTTGAGCTGAGTCAGTGCGGTACCGTCTTGATTATCAAATTGCTGATAGGTCGGATAAGGGGTTTGCAGTCCTGCAGCGATGGTGTCGATATATTCATCCAGAGAATTAAAGTGCACCGCTAAGGCAGTTTGAGCATTGCTGCTGTAACCCAGATCGCTCATTCTCAGCGACGTCGCCCACGGTAGGTAGAAGGTATCGAGATCAAGTTGTTGCAACTGGGCCGGTACCGCCGCGCCAAAGAAGCTGCGATCCACCGCTGGTGACGCCCCAAACAGATAAGAGAGCAACCACGCCAACCGGCGGAACTGACGGATCAGCCCCATATAGCCATTTGATTGCCTTTCACTAGCCGCTGCGGTGCCATGGCCAATCAAGCGCTGTTGCCATTGCCAGAACTCATCGCTAAGCGACAAGTTATAGTGAATGCCAGCAATGGTTTGCATCTTGTTGCCGTAACGTCTTGCTAACCCTTGGCGATACAGATGCTTCTGATAGCCAGCGTTGTTGTGGCCAAACCAAGCGGGTTGGATCTGTTCATCATTACCAAGGCGGGCAGGCATGCTGCTGTTCCACAGAGTTTCGCCTGCAGGCAGTTGTGACAGCGCAGCTTGATGTAGCTCTTCGAGTGAGGCGATGGCCGCATCTGGGGTTATCGCTACGTCGGTAACCAGTTCCAACATCGATTCGGCGAAATCGGTGGTGATCGATGGGTGGGTCAGACTCGCCCCCAGCGCCTTCGGGTGGCCGCTCTCGGCCAACTCGCCGTTGGGATTTACCCGCAGTCCCTCTTTTTCCAAACCGCGCTGCATCGACAGCAAGTTGTGGCGGTTTGGGTGCTGGGCTAATTGCGCCAGTAGGCGTGGATAGGTTGGTTGCATCAAAATAACCTTTCGTAGCTGTGAATGGGTAATAAGCACAGCAAAAGCGGCACTTAGGCCGCGATAACGCCAGTAGAACGCTGGCGAAAAAAAACGGTCAGCGCCGCTACCAATGACATTTGGCAGCGGCATAGATAGTTAATTAGTTGATTAGTGGGATTGGCTTACCACAGCTTTAGACGCGGTCGAACCACACTGCTAAGGCCGCACAGCAGTAGCATCAATGCCCCCTTGATTGGGCCATGCAGGGCGATGATGTGGCGTCGGTACAGCGAGGCATACACAAACCGTGCTGGGCAACCAACTACCTGCAAGCCCCCACGCAAGAACGAGAACATGTTGCCGACGGTCTTGTAGTGGGCCAAGTTAACGAAGCTGCCGAGATCCTTGTAGACGTAACTATCTAGCTCTGCTTCGGGATCGCGCAGTAAGCGGATCAAGTTATAGCCGACAAGCAGCGCCATCTGGCGGGCAGTCTGCCCCCGTGGTGGCAGGAAACTGCCATCTGCTTGGGGGATGGCTGCGCAGTCGCCAAAGGTGAAAATTCGCTCATCGCTTAAGCTGCGGCCGCTGGCATCGGCCAGCAACTGATTGGCGCGGTTGTGTTCCAGTCCAAGAGTAGCCAGCACTTCAGGGGCTTTAACACCGGCTGCCCAGATCACCAAGTCCGCTTCAATCAGCTCGCCATTTTTGGTGGTCAGGCCCTGTGCGGTCACTTCGGTTACTTGAGTATTGCCGGCGACCTTGGCGCCAATTTCAATCAGCTTATCGTGGACCGCTTGACGCAGTTCCGATTTCGGCAGCGCCGGCATAACCGAATCGGAGGCTTCAACCACGGTTAAGTCCAACAAATCGGATTCTAATTGGTAGCCGTAACCGCGCAGGGTGTTGGCCATGTGAAACAGCTCGGCGGCCATTTCCACCCCAGTGGCACCGGCGCCGACAATCGCCACCTTCATTTTGCCAGTGCGCTGACCGCTGGCGTGCTGCATAAATTGGTTTTGGATCCGTTCACGCAATGCCATCGCTTGTTCGGTGAGATCCAAGGTGTAGGCGTGCTCCTTAACCCCAGCAATACCAAAATCGTTGCTGATGGCACCAATGCCGATCACCAGATAATCGTAATCGAGACGGCGCTCAGCTAAGACTTGGTTGCCGTGGCGATCGAACAACGGTGCCAAGATAACCTGACGATTGTCGCGATCAATTGCGGTTAAAGCGCCACGCTGGAACAGGTAGCCGTTGTGGGTGCCGTGAACCTGATAATCCAGGGCATTGGTGCCCTCATTCAAGCTGCCGGTGGCCAGTTCATGCAGCAGCGGTTTCCAGATGTGGTGGCTGGCGAGATCCACCAAGGTGATTTCGGCTTTGCCTTTTTTGCCCAGTTGTTGACCCAGTTTGGTAATCAACTCCATACCGCCAGCGCCGCCGCCGATAACTACGATTTTGTTCATTTTGATTCCTAACTACCTTGGTTCGCGTGCACCGCTTCGCCGCACTTGGGGGGAAGTGCTTAAACAACAGGCTACGGGTAAGTGGCGATGACGGCGCCAGCACAGCGCCGTCGAGTGAATTTGAAAACACTGAGGAGGGGATGCCCTCCTCAGTGGGTAAAACTTAACGGTTCATGTGCAACACGGTGCGGATGCTTTTGCCTTCGTGCATCAGATCAAAGGCCTTGTTGACGTCCTGCAACGACATGGTATGGGTAATAAAGTCGTCTAACTTAAATTCGCCGTTCATGTAACGTTCAACGTAATCCGGCAGCTCAGAGCGGCCTTTAACGCCACCAAAAGCGGAACCGCGCCATACCCGACCGGTCACTAACTGGAACGGACGAGTGGAGATCTCTTGCCCAGCACCGGCAACCCCAATCACCACCGATTCGCCCCAACCTTTGTGGCAGCACTCCAGTGCGCTGCGCATCAGATGGACGTTACCCACGCACTCAAACGAGAAATCGACGCCGCCATCGGTCATTTCGACGATCACTTCTTGAATCGGCTTGTCGAACTCTTTTGGGTTAACGCAATCGGTGGCGCCTAACTTGCGGGCCAGATCGAACTTACTTGGGTTGATGTCGATGGCAATGATCCGGCCAGCACCGGCCATTTGCGCGCCGATAATCGCCGACAGGCCAATGCCGCCCAAGCCAAAGACCGCAACGGTGTCGCCCGGTTGTACGTTGGCGGTTTTGGTTACCGCGCCCATACCGGTCGTCACACCACAGCCCAGTAAGCACACCTCTTCCAATGGCGCTTCTTTATTGATCTTGGCCAAAGAGATCTCCGGCAGCACGGTGTATTCGCTGAAGGTGGAGCAGCCCATGTAGTGCAAGATCGGTTGACCATTGATAGAGAAACGACTGGTGCCGTCTGGCATTAGGCCGCGACCTTGGGTTTCTCGGATCTTTTGGCACAGGTTGGTTTTGCCCGATTTACAGAATTTGCATTCGCCACACTCTGGGGTGTACAGCGGAATAACGTGATCGCCGACTTGAACGCTGGTCACCCCTTCACCGATGGCTTCAACGATGCCGCCGCCTTCATGGCCCAAAATCGCCGGAAACAGCCCTTCTGGATCATCGCCAGATAGGGTAAAGGCGTCGGTGTGGCACACGCCGGTGGCCATGATTTTGACCCGTACCTCGCCGGCTTTCGGTGGCGCCACTTCGACGATTTCCTCTTTCAGAGGTTGGCCTGCGGCCCACGCTACCATCGCTTTACACTGAATCGGTTGTGCAGTCATTTCGGCTTCCTGATATCACGTTAGTGAGAATTCGTTGACGATGGATAAGGCACATCGTCCGGTTGATGGCGCCATTATATTGGTCACAAACGAGTTGATAATTCCCATATCTGGCAATTGACTATTACCATCCTGTAATAATACCAATTGGCCAATGGCGATCATTGCTTTGCAAGAGTAGTCATCTCCTTCGCTGTATGAGCAGCATCTGCGGCTTTTCCTCAGTGCTTTGATGGCATGGCTATCTTTTACGGGCTGGCGGGGCTTACTATCAGGTAACAAAGGGTGGCAATAAGTGGGGGCAGGGATGAACAGGAAACCTGATGGCAATGGGCGGCTGCTGCTGCGGGGCTTCACCTTGGTGGAGTTGGTGATCGTCCTGTTACTGATAGCGCTGCTGGCGGTGGTGGCTTCAGTGAAGTACGTCGATTTGAGTGCCAATGCTCGGATTGCCACCCTAAAAGCGGTGGCGGCGGCGATGAAAGGCGGCGCCGAGCAGATCCGGATTAAAACCTACTTACCTGGCACCGAAAAAGTGCTGCTGGCTGATCAGAGCACCGACTCACTGAAGGTGCATCAAGTAACCCTGCCTGAATTTGGCACCACCGTTACCGTCTACAACGGCTACGTGCAGGGCCACTGGAATAAAGCGTGGACCTACATTCTGGATCTTGGCAAAACCATTGAGTTCACCCAGACCAATCAGATCTGCAGCAAAAACGATTTGTGCGGGGTCGGCAACCAACGCACCGCACCGGGTTTCCCAGAACCGCCGAATAACAGTCGTGGTTTGGTGTTGGTGTGGCTTAAGGGAATGAAACTGAACGACCAGTGTTACGCCTATTACAGCAATCGCCATGACGGTTTCGCGCCTACCATAGGGATTGTCGACAGTGGTTGTTAGGGCGTGTTGACCTTTGCCGTATATTTTTGCGCCCATTCTTGGCGACTTTTGAAAGTAAATTGAACTTGCTCGGTTTGTTTGCTGTTCCGGGGTCACTGGGGGCGCCTTGCAGGGTCGGACTAGCAGCTGTCACTCTTCGTCATACGATTTCGACGTAGAGCCCTGATTTTGATTTCAGAAGAGAGGGCCTTCAATCGCAATCCTCGATTGACAGCTGCTATCCTCGACCAAATTCTGAACACCAAACGTCAACACGCCCTAATTGGTTACAAGTTGTTTCTCCTACCCCGTTTTTGAAGCAGTTTCAGTGCACAGTTGTGCCATTGCGAGCAGTTAATAATCAAAGGTTTAGCTAAATTGGCATGACTGCTCCAACCAGTTACAATCGCCATCAAAATTGTGAAGTTGATCAGGATTCAGGATGACCTCTGTGGCAACCTTGGCGCCGCCGACACCGCGGCAATATCAGCTGGACGGCTTGAATATCGCGGCACAGCACTGGGGCAATGATGACGCGCCAATGCTGTTGGCAGTGCATGGCTGGCTAGATAACAGCGAAAGCTTTGCGCCATTAGCGCCTTATCTGGTGGCTGCAGGTTATCAACTGCTGGCAATTGATTGGCCGGGTCACGGTCATTCCGATCATCGCGGCGTCGGTGCCAGTTATCCGTTTCTGGATTACCTGTACGAACTGCATCAATTGATGCTGCAACTGCCAAGCGCGCCCGTGTGCCTGATTGGCCATTCGATGGGCGGCATTCTCGCCAGCCTTTATCTGGCCAGCTATCCACAGCAGTGTTCGGCGCTGGTGTCGATTGAAGCGCTGGGGCCATTAACCCAAACCCCAGAGCAGACCGCTAAGCAATTTCGGCAAGGGATCGAATCGCGCATTAAGGGCCGCCGTCCGGATGACAACCTGCAGTTGGCGCGATTGGTGGCCGCCCGTAAGGCGCTGACCGATTTGCCAGAGGCATTGTTAGAGCCGTTACTGCTGCGCAATCTGCAGCCTGGTGATAACGGCTATCGTTGGCGCAGCGATCCGCGCTTACGCCAGCGTTCGTTGCTGCTGATGAGTGATCAGCAAGCGCAGCAGTGGCTGTCGGAACTGACGGTGCCGACACTTATCCTGCTGGCAGAGCAGGGATTCTCTACACTGAAACAGGCTTGGCCTAGCCGCCAAAGCTGGTTTTCACAGGGAACACGAATTGACGTTGCCGGTGGCCATCATTGCCATATGACCCACCCGCAACAAACCGCTACGGCGATCATTGAATTTCTCGCTCGGCACTAACCTTGCCGAGCGAACACCTAATTACACAGTTACGAACGCCGCAGTATTAACCGCAGCAGTACTGTTCCATCAAAGGAGAACAGCGTGGAAAAACATTGGCTTGCCAGTTACCCGTCTCAGGTAGAGGCGGAGATCAACCCAGATCAATATCAGAACCTGTTGGAGCTGTTTGAGCACAGCTATCGCGATTACGCCGATCAGGTGGCGTTCATCAACATGGGCGCGGTACTGACCTACCGTCGTGTCGAAGAGCAAAGCCGTGCGTTTGCTGCCTATCTGCAAAATGATTTGAAGCTGCGCCAAGGCGATCGCGTCGCGTTGATGATGCCAAACCTACTGCAATACCCAATCGCTCTGATGGGCATTCTGCGCGCTGGTATGGTGGCGGTGAACGTTAACCCGCTGTACACACCGCGCGAGCTAAAGCATCAGCTGAACGATTCCGGTGCGGTGGCGATTGTGGCGGTAACCAACTTCGGTTTAAGCCTGCAAAAGGTGATCCACGAAACTGCGGTAAAGCACGTGATCCTGACCAAAATTGGCGATCAGCTTTCCGGTCCAAAACGCACCATCGTTAACTTTGTGGTGAAGTACGTGAAGAAGATGGTGCCTAAATACCATCTGCCACACGCGGTATCGATGCGCAAAGTGTTGGCCAAAGGCCAAACCATGCAGTACATCAAGCCGAACATCAAAGGCGACGACATTGCATTTTTGCAGTACACCGGTGGCACCACTGGGGTGGCCAAAGGGGCCATGCTCAGCCACCGCAATCTGGTGGCCAACATGCTGCAAGCCGATGCCTTCTTTGGGCCGCTGCTAGAGC
This sequence comes from Ferrimonas senticii DSM 18821, assembly GCF_000422665.1. GTDB lineage: Bacteria > Pseudomonadota > Gammaproteobacteria > Enterobacterales > Shewanellaceae > Ferrimonas > Ferrimonas senticii. Next base: position 135,870 of record NZ_AUGM01000001.1, read on the forward strand.
AGGGCAAAGAGCTGGTGGTAACCCCGCTGCCGCTATACCACGTGTTTGCCAACACCGTAAACCTGCTGCTGTTTATGAAAAAGGGCGCGCAGAACCTGCTGATCACCAACCCGCGTGATCTGGATAACTTCATTGGCGAACTGAAACAGTACCCGTTCACCGCGATTACCGGGGTAAACACCCTGTTTAACGCGATGATCAACCACCCAGAGTTCAACAATGTTGATTTCTCGCACCTGAAATTGACCGTTGGCGGCGGCATGGCGGTACAGCGTGCGGTGGCGGAAAAATGGCAGAAAATCACCGGCGTAGCGTTGGTGGAAGGCTATGGTCTGACCGAATGTTCACCGGTAGTGGCTGCTGGTCGCTACAATCAAACCGAATACAACGGCTCCATCGGTTTGCCATTCCCAAGCACCGACATTCGTTTGGTTAACGACGCTGGCGAAGTGGTTGGCATCGACGAAATCGGCGAACTGCAAGTGCGTGGTCCACAGGTGATGCAGGGCTACTGGGAACGTCCAGAAGAGACCGAAAAGACCTTCGATGATGGTTGGCTATGCACCGGCGATATCGCCCGTATCGACAGCGATGGTTACCTTTACATCGTTGATCGTAAGAAAGACATGATTCTGGTGTCTGGTTTTAACGTTTACCCGAACGAAGTGGAAGACGCGATCGCACTGCACGATAAAGTGCTGGAAGTAGCCGCGGTTGGCCTGCCCCACGAAGTGTCTGGCGAAATTGTGAAGGTATACGTGGTTGCCAAAGACCCATCGCTGACCGACAAAGAGCTGATCGCCCACTGTCGTAAACATCTGACCGGCTACAAGGTGCCAAAACTGGTAGAATTCCGTGATGAATTGCCAAAGAGCAACGTCGGTAAGATTTTACGTCGCGTTCTGCGCGAACAAGAGGAAGCTAAATGAGTCAACTGCAATGGCAGTGGATTGACAACGACGCCGCACTGGCGTCGTTGTGCTTAGAGAGCCGCAGCAAAGATTTTGTGGCGATTGATACCGAGTTTGTCCGCACTCGCACCTACTACGCCCAGTTGGGATTGATCCAACTGTACGATGGCGTCAACTTAGCGTTGATTGATCCATTGGCGATTACTGATTTAAGCCCATTCTGGCAGCTGCTGGCGGATGAGTCGGTGGTTAAGGTATTGCACAGCGGCAGCGAGGATCTGGAGATCTTCGCCCAGCGCGGTGGCGTGGTACCGAAACCGCTGTTTGATACCCAAGTGGCTGGGGTGTTGTTGAATCTTGGTGCGGCGATGGGTTACGCCAAGCTGATTAAGCACTATCTGGATATCGATCTGGATAAAGGCGAGTCCCGCACCGATTGGCTAAAGCGGCCGCTGTCGGACGCCCAGCTCAACTACGCAGCTGCCGATGTGCTGTATCTGCATCAGATCTACCCAACCATGCTGGCGGCGATCACCGAGGCCGGTCGTTTGGATTGGCTGTGGCAAGAGGGCGAACGCGCTTGTCGTGGTCGTTTGGATCCTGAACGCCCTGAAAAGGCCTACCTGAAAGTTAAAAACGCTTTTCAGCTGAAGCCGAAGCAACTGGCGGTGTTAAAGTCGCTGGCACACTGGCGCTTGGAAGTGGCGATCCGCAAAGATTTGGCGGTTAACTTCGTTATCAAAGATGCGCTGCTTTTGAATATCGCCAAAAAAGCGCCGCGTTCACTGGCTTATCTAGAGCAGCTAGAGGGACTCGACGCGCGTACTTTCCAGCGTTACGGTCGCTCGATTTTAGGCGCGGTAGCGCGGGCGGATCTCGATAACCCGCCAGAGCCTATCGATCCGACCGGATTAGATCCTGATTTTCGGGAAGCGGTTGCTGAAGTACGCACACTCGTACTGAAGCTGGCCGAGCAACATCAGGTGCAGCCGGAATTTATCGCGTCGAAGAAGTTGGTTAGCCAATACGTTAACTACATCTGGCAAGACTGCTTTGGTAAGACTCCGGATCTGCTGCAGGGTTGGCGTGGTGAGATCTGCGCCCAACCATTGATGAAACTGGTACTTCGCTAAGGCGAAATGAGATTGTAAAAAAGGAAGCTTCGGCTTCCTTTTTTATTGCCAGTGAGATCTGCTGAGATGCTACTGGTCGAACCTGTGACGCCTGAGTAACGGATTGTGAAATATGGTTGATTTTTGGTGAGCGCAATCACATTATCCATTAAAACGATCGTTTGAACACGACGGTTCAAGAACCAGAAGCACAGGCCGAAAACGGCCGCAGAGGAGGAAAAATGGATTTTCCGTGGCTGCAAAGCTATCCCGACGATGTCCCCGCTGAGATCAATCCAGATCAGTTCAATTCCCTTGTTGACCTTCTAGAACGCTCAATCGCCGACTATGGCGACAAACCGGCGTTCTCAAACATGGGCAAAAGCATCAGCTACAACGAGCTGGATCAACAATCCAAAGCCTTTGCGGCGTACCTGCAAAACGACTTAAAACTAGCGCAGGGCGATCGGGTTGCATTGATGATGCCTAATCTGCTGCAATACCCAGTGGCGCTGTGGGGCGTGCTGCGTGCGGGGATGGTGGTGGTTAACGTCAACCCACTGTATACCGCCCGTGAGCTAGAGCACCAACTGAAAGACTCTGGCGCTAAAGCGATTGTGATTGTCGCCAACTTCGCCTCGACCCTAGAGCAGGTGATTGAACACACTCCAGTAGAGCATGTGATTTTGACCGAGCTGGGCGACATGCTCGGTTTCCCGAAACGCACCCTAGTTAATTTTGTGGTGAAGACCGTCAAGAAGATGGTGCCAGCCTTTAGCTTGCCGAAAGCCGTGCCATTTAATCAGGCGCTGGCCAAGGGGTCATCACTGCCGTATCAGCGTCCAGAGATCAACAACAGCGACATCGCCTTCTTGCAGTACACCGGTGGTACCACCGGCGTATCTAAGGGCGCGGTGCTGATCCATCGTAATCTGGTGGCCAACCTTGAACAGGTTTGCGCCTACCTTGGCAGCGACATTCTTGAAAACGATGAGGTGGTGATCACCGCCTTGCCGCTCTATCACATCTTCGCCCTTACCGCGAACTGCCTGCTGTTTATGAAGATCGGCGGCTGCAACCTATTGGTGACCAACCCGCGGGATATGCCGGCCTTTGTGAAGCTGCTGCAGAACAACCGCTTTACTGCCATTACCGGGGTAAACACCCTGTTTAATGGTCTGCTGAATACCCCAGGGTTTGATCAGGTTGATTTCTCTAAGCTGAAACTGGCACTGGGCGGCGGTATGGCGGTTCAGCGTGCGGTTGCCGAGCATTGGGAAAAGGTAACCGGCAGTCGCTTGCTGGAAGGCTACGGCCTAACTGAAACTTCGCCAGCGGCCTCATTCGCGCCTTATAACAGTCCCGGTTACGACGGCACCATCGGTATGCCACTGCCATCGACACAGATGCGCTTGGTGGATGAATTGGGCAATCCAATCAGCGGCGATGAGCGCGGCGAAATCCAAGTCAAAGGCCCGCAGGTGATGGCCGGTTACTGGCAACGTCCAGATGCCACCGCCGAAGTGCTGAAAGACGGCTGGCTGTCGACCGGTGACATCGGCGTGATGAGCGAAAAGGGCTACTTCACTATTGTCGACCGTAAGAAAGACATGATTCTGGTTTCCGGCTTTAACGTGTTCCCGAACGAAGTGGAAGAGGTGGTGGTTAGCCACGATAAAGTGCTGGAAGTGGCGGCCATTGGCGCCCCAGATGAAAAGGCCGGTGAAGTGGTCAAAGTGGTGGTGGTACGCAGTGACGACAGCCTGACCGATAAGGAACTGATCGCTTACTGTCGCGAAAACCTAACAGCTTACAAGGTGCCGCGCTACGTTGAGTTCCGCGATGAACTGCCTAAGACCAACGTTGGCAAGATCCTCCGCCGCGCCCTGCGAGAAGAGCAAGCCGCCTAACGTGGCCGATTTAGCAAACAACGCCTCGACTGATGTCGGGGCGTTTTTTTACATGGAGATTTTATGAATCAATTGGACGGTATTTTGCAGTTTCTGATGGCTATTGAGCAGTTGAAGGCGGTGGAGCGCAAGTCTCGGCCAGTTGGTCTTAACCGGTTGGAAAACTCGGCAGAACACAGTTGGCATGTCTGTTTATTGGCGATGACATTGGCGCAATATGCTAACCAAGCGGTTGATGTGAACAAAATGATTAAGATGATGCTGCTGCACGATCTGGGGGAGATAGGCGCTGGCGATAAGATTGTCTATGCCAGTGAAAACGCCAGCCATAAACAAGCGGAGCTTAGCGCTTTTCACGAATTGCTAACGCCGCTTCCGGCGTCGATTGCGGCTGAGATGTTGGCGCTTTACCAAGAGTTTAATTTAGGTGAAAGCCCAGAGGCATGTTTTGCCAAAGCGATCGACCGGGTGCCACCGCTGCTGCAAAACCTCAATGATAATGGCTTCAGTTGGCAGCGAAATAACATCAGTAAAGCGCAGGTGTTTGAACTGAATCAGCGCCACATTAGCGCTGGCAGCAAGGCGTTGTGGAACAACCTTGAGGCTAAGCTACAACAAGCGGTAGAGCAGGGGATCCTAAGCTGAGGCTATTCGCTTTGGCTTAACTCCTCAATGGCGTATTTCACCTGTTCGCTGTTGAAGCCGCGACGCATCAGATAGCCGTAGGCTTTGCTGCGATCTTGATGGCTATCTAACGCCATCCGTTTGCGTTCAAGGCAGGTTTTAGCGCTTTCAAACAGATCGATGTCGCCGCTGCGGCTGAGCTTATCGACCAACGCCTCTAAACCATCAATATCGATATGTTTGGCGCGCAGCTCTTGGCGGATCACCGCAAGCCCTTTGTGTTTACGCACCAATTTCAACAGTTCTCGCTCTAGGCTGGCCTTGGCGCCTTTAAGCTGGGCTTTGCTCTTAAGCAACTGCCGCTCAGGATGCTCGGCCAGTGTTTGATTAAGCTGGGCAGCGCTGAAACCACGGCGATAAAACTGGTTGGTTAACGCCTCTTTGCTGATGGTTTCCAGCGTTGGGTATTCCGCCAACAATTGCGCCACCATCACCGCTTCATCAATCCCCATTTCGCTGCTGGCGGTGATGATGCTGCGCTCAATCACCGCCGCGTCGATCCCTTTTTTCGCCAGCGTCTTGCGAATGTACGCCGCACCACGCAGATTGCTGTAGGCCTGCTCGCAAAAGTAACGGGCAAATTGCTCGTCACTGCGCAGATAACCCAGTTCCAAGCAGCGAGTCAGCGCCTGTTCAATCCATTCTGGATTATCGGTTTTACGGCCGAGTTTGCTGCGTAACTCGCTGATGGTGTGATCCCGCTGCGACAGCTGAAAAATCGCACTGTTGATGACGTTATCGACGCTTTTGGCTTGGCGTGGGCCGCTTGGCTTGGCACGACCGCTTGGTTTGCTGTCATCGAGATCGTCACGATTTGCCCCTTTGCCACGGCCCTTCGTACGGTCAGATAGTGGCTCGTCGTCGTATTCGATATGAAAGTCGTGGTGGGCGTCGTTGGGATTCAAGTGCGGGGTCCAAAAGTGAAGGGTCTTGGCCACCCTAACTAAGCGCACAAGGGCTGTCCAGTCGACATTAATCGGCTGATTAGTGGATAAACAACAGTGCGCAAATAGAGGTTTATAGGCGTGGCTAATCGCAGCCAGAGCGGTGCAAATCCAACCAGTTGTCGTTGGCAAAAAAAATCGCTAGTAAAATGCGCGGCAGTGTGTCAGGGAAAACGGCGTAACGCATCAGCATACACCGCTATTTCATCGTCGCCCACGCCTTTGTTGCCGGACTAAGTTACTGATTTTCTTTTTAGAGATCGGGCTCACTAGATTGTAAATTGGCATTTAAATCTAATTGATAGATAGCGGATGCACCTTTACCTTGAATTTAAACATGTAAAACAAAAACCTATTAAGGCCGCACTCTATGTTGGATTCAAAAACCATCGCCGTTGTTAAAAGCACCATTCCTCTGTTGGTTGCCGCAGGACCGGAGTTGACCAAGCACTTTTATCAACGCTTATTCCGCCATCATCCAGAGCTAAAAGACACCTTTAACTTGGCGCATCAACATAAAGGCGATCAGCCGGTGGCACTGTTTAACGCGGTAGCGGCCTACGCCAGCAACATCGACAACCTTGGGGCTTTGGCGGGCGCGGTAGAGAAGATAGCCCAGAAGCACACCGGCTTTTTGATCACCCCAGAGCAGTACGATGTGGTTGGTTTTCACTTGCTGGAGACCCTAAAAGAGCTGGGCGGCGAAGCGGTGACCGAAGAGGTACTGGAAGCCTGGGGTAAGGCTTATGGCGTGCTGGCGCAGATCTTCATCAACCGCGAAGCGCAGATCTACAACGACGCTGCGGCGGCGACCGGTGGTTGGCGTGGTACTCGCCAGTTCCAGATCAGTGCCAAAACCGAAGAATCGGCGCTGATCACCTCTTTTGAACTGACTCCGGTTGATGGCCAAGCGGTGGTGGCTTATCACGCTGGCCAATACCTCAGCCTGAAACTGGAACATCCTACGCTGGAAAATATCGAGATCCGTCAGTACTCGCTGTCGGACGCCAGCAATGGTCAGCATTACCGCATCAGCGTTAAGCGTGAAGCCAACGGCATTGCTTCGAACTTGCTGCACGATCACTATCAAGTTGGCGATGAAGTGGCGCTGATCCCACCGGCAGGGGACTTCTTCCTTAAAAGCGACGATGCCGCGCCGGTAACGCTGATCTCCGCGGGGGTGGGCTTAACTCCGATGCTGAGTATGCTCAACCAGCGTTTGCCACAAGCACCCCACAACACTGTGTGGCTGCACGCTTGTGATAATGGTGCTGTGCACGCCTTTGCTGCCGACATTAAGCGTAAGCAGGCGCAGTATCCGGACTTTGCCGCTTACCATTGGTACCGCGAGCCGCAAACCGACGATGTTCAAAGCGAGCAGTATGATTTTGCTGGCACCATGAAGCTGGCTGAGGTTGCCGATCAACTGACCATTAGCGGCGATTTCTACCTTTGTGGTCCTCTAGCGTTTATGAGCGATTTGAAGGCGCAGCTGCTGCAATTGGGTGTGGCTGAAGCCAACATTCATTACGAAGTGTTTGGCCCTCACAAAGGGCTGTAATCGCAGCGCAGATAGACAAAAGCACGGCAATCGCCGTGCTTTTTTATTGGTTGTGTGCGGCTTAAACGCGGTAATCGGCTTTGGTTAAGGAGTAGCGCACCACCGATTCTTTCCACTTGTCGCCGCTGCGCCAGCGCTGCATAAACAGCGCGCCGTTAATAACCGCGCGGCCACCGACGATGGTGATCCCTTTATCGAACAGCAGTTCCGGCAAAATGCCAACGCTGGGGCCAACCACCGCAATCTCTTTGGCGTTGCCACAGTGCGCCAACAAACCATCGATGGTGTGGTTAATCAAGGTGGTGCCAGTGATCAGCACTTTGTCGCACTGGCTCAGTTTGCTGGCGTCAGTGGTAACCTCAAAGTTATCTGCCTGCTGCACCAGATCTTGGCGCAGTTCAATCACGGTTACCTTAATGCCGTCCGCCCGCAACTGTTCAACCAATGGCGCAAAAAAGCCAACCATGCCGACCTGTTCACCGGGTTGGATGTTAAGCATGGCTAGGGTGTCTTCGGCTTTGGCGTAGTGAAAGCCGCGCTGCTTTAGCATCAACTGGCTGATGGCATTAATCGCGCCAGCGCCGATAACCTGTTGCCAGTCTTGCTCACTGTCGCTGATCGCCGCCAGTTCCCGGACACTTTTGCCGATAAACGCCTGATACAGGTTTTCATCCTGCAATTTCGCAAAGGCACCACCGAGCTTGGTGTAGGTTAAACCAATGGTGCCGTCGTCCAACTCAATGGCAGCGAACTTGGCATTCGGGTTGTCATCTTTGGCGATATGAATGGCTTTGACATTAGGCAGATCCTGCGGCGCTTGCGCCAACAGCGTTTGATAGATACTGGTCATAGTTAACGAGTTGATGGATAAATTGCCACGATGATAGCGCTTGCCTGCGAGCAATAATGCCAAGTGGCGCAAGTAAAAGCGCAGTTAACCGAGCGAAAGTCGATCCATCATGTCGACAAATCCCAGTAGCTAGGATTTCTTCACTGCAGTTCACCGTAAAAACAGCAGGGATTGTATTCCAGTCAAGTGACTATGCATCACGGCGAGCTTGGTTTCCTACTTTTGACAACTCACGTTCGCTTTATTTCTAAAATCATAGCTGGTAGGTTCATTTAAATTACGAATCCAAATGAAAATTTTACCGATTCTATGTTGGTTGATATGTCACGATAGGATGCAAGGAAACCGATGGATAGGAGGAATCGTTCCTTCTAATAAGCTGTTAGGCATCAAGGAGGATGAATGAATCGTCAAGAGAACAGATGCCTCATAGCATCTTCAGCGTGTTGCTTTTTTGCAGCATTAGCTCATTTGGGATGTATTGTATTTGGGCCTGACTGGTATCGAATGCTCGGAGCCGGAGAAGCGATGGCACAAATGGCAGAGCAAGGGCTTTGGTATCCTACACTGGTCACGCTCTCAATAGCAGTAATTTTGTGCCTTTGGGGTATTTTTGCGTTAGCGGGGGCTGGCGTAATAAAGAAACTTCCTTTTACGCGTCCCATTTTAGTAGTGATAACAAGTGTTTTTCTCCTCAGAGCATTTTCATTCTCAGTACTAATGCCAAGCTTCCCAGATAATACCTTAACTTTTTGGCTGATAAGTTCAGGTACCTGTTTGTTGATAGGTAGTTTGTTTGCAGTTGGTACAAAGCAAGAGTGGTCGAAGCTCACTCAGGTAAATGCTTAACAAACTGCTCAAGAGGGATTCGCAACGCGTGGCATTTTCACTATGCGTTGAATTTAGTGATTAAGGTGGTTTGCAGCGCCTTCGGTATCGCATCGCTCACCCCTTAGCAGAGCGTTACATGCTCGATTGCATATCAGAATCAGCGTGTTATGAGCCACATCAAGCTTGATAAATATCATCATCTTAATTTGATCAAGTTCGGTTATTCTTCGAAATGAATCAATAATGGACCTTAGACTTTTAAAATTACATAGTGTGGAGATTTTTTATGGCTATAAGTGCAAGTTCACTAATACATTATACTAGTTCTGTAGATTCACTTCTTGGTATATTGAAAGACGGTTTTAAAGTGACCTACTGCCGAGAGTCAATCTACCTTAATGGTCATAATTATGTTATGTATATCCCCATGGTTAGTTTTTGTGATATTCCACTATCACAAGTAAAAGATCACATAAAAAAGTATGGAAACTATGGAATAGGGCTAACACGTGATTGGGCAACTAAATCAGGCCTAAATCCTGTTTTATATATCGACTCTAAGGCGAGTCTTGGTCGGTGTCTTGATATTGCCTACGATGCTTTTGTTCATGAGCAGGATGGTAATATTGATGATTTAAGTAGGCCGAATAGATGTTTTTATGACACATTTAGGTATATTAAGAATTATCAGGCAGATCTTATAAGAAAAACAGAAACACATAGGCAATATCGTTTTTATGATGAAAGAGAGTGGAGATATGTGCCTCCAATAGATGCTGACTGCCTAATGGTTATGGGGGAAGATATATATAACGGATTGGATAAGAAGGAGCTGATGTTGAGAGAGAAGGCAATGGATAAAATTGCTTCTCAAAAGCTAAAGTTCGATATGGAACATATTAGCTATCTGATTATAAATGACGATAACGAGGTGAACGATCTAATTTCCTTTATTCGTGAACATAAAGGAGACAGTGTAGTCTTTAATGACCTAAATAAGCTATATACCAAAATTTTGACAGTGAACCAAATATTTAGCGATTTATAGCATGTAACCAGGCACTGTAGGCGGATTTAAACCAGCCCGGCAGCGCTCGTCCCTCGCGAATTTTAGCCGGGCAAGCTGCTCCCGCAAAGTGGCGCGTTATGTATAATCAAGGAAGAAAATACTGATGTACCAAATTCCCTATTTTAAGAAATTCAAGAAGATAATAAAATGTTTTCGTTGTACCAGAAAATTTGAAGAAAAAATTGGCAAATTTCCTCGTTGTGGCAACATTGATGATGGTCGAGAATTAACGCAGTTTGTTGAAAAATATCAAATGGAAATGCAAGGTGGCGCTTAGTTAGGGAAGATTTTCATTATCATTACGATAATTTTTGGTTGTTTGCTTTTGTTGGTTCAACTATGAAAATGTATAATAAGACAATCAACTACGTGCCTTCAGCGCCGGACGCACGCCGGTTATTGAGGCGTTAAGTGTCTAGGGAAGACCGAGTATGCTCCAAAGTTTTTTCAAAAATCGTCGAATAAAGAAGTACGCACGAAAACTTCCTCAGGACTTGAAGGCTCAGTATGGTTGGAAAAATCACTACACAAAGCTAGAGGTGGATTCTGCAATAAAGCGAAAGAGGTTGGGTTCTAGCTCTACGGCGACAACGACTCATTGCTTTGCCTATGCGATGTATTGCACTAAAGAAGAGTTCGACCGGATTCATCAGGAGTTAGGTGAGACCTGTAATTATGGAAGCATGAGAAGTGATATCTCAGCACTCCTGTTTAACGGAGCAAGTGACTTCTCATTTTCATCGTTGTTGATCGAGTCATCGAGTCCTTCCTCTTCGTCAATTAGTGGATTTGATGGAGGAGGCTCGGATGATGGTGCCGGAGGCGGTGATTAGTAAAGACTTTTAACAAGGCGCTTTAGCCGGATAGCAACTGATGGATAAACTGCCACGATGATAGCGTTTGCCTGCGAGCAATAATGCCAAGTGGCGCAAGTAAAAGCGCAGCTAAAGGGAAGGGAGTGGGCTTATCCGCTCGACTACCGGAGACCATCCATATCCTCCGGTAGCGCAACAATTAGGCTGTGCGTCTTCTGAAGCTAATGACTGGCATGATCATGTTGCTGCCAGCAAAAAATATCACCAGCATCGCCGACATAGCGGCGGCAATTGCGTGAATCCCGTATTCAGCAAAGGCAGATACAAATGCACTGGCTGCGAAACAAAATACCGTTTGTAAAAAGTTAAACAGTCCAGAGGCCGTGGCACTGCATTGTTTGAAGTCCTCCAGTGCGCGATTGATAACTAATGGGTAGATTGCGCCATTGCCAATAGCGATAAAACAAAAGGCCACGACATAAGGTACAATGGTGGTCGCTGCAACTAGGTAGGCGTAGATTGAAATCAATAGAATGCTGACCACAGATAGTAGAATAAATACCGGTAAAATTTGTGAGTCTTTATATTTTTCCAATAGTGATTTGCAGGTGTAACCGCCAACAATAAACGCGATGGTTTGCGGGATATACCACAACCCAATTTCATTGTGTGAATACCCCATACTGTTCATAACGAATGGTGAACCGGTTAGCCATGCAAAAAATGTTGCAGAGGCAGCAGCGGATAACAGCATATTCCCCGTGAATTTTTTCGAGGTAATGATGCTTTTATAATCCGCCAGAATAGATCGTTTCGCAGTCGCAATCTTTTTGGTTGTCTGGTAGCTCTCTTTTTCTCTTAGGGTCATCAAGATAATGAGTAAGGTGATTACGATGATGGCCGCAAAGATCGCTCGCCAACCAAAGTGGGATTGAAGCACCGCCCCCAGTAAAGGCGCCAGCGCCGGTGATAGTGCGACTAGTGGCATGATCATCGCGAACAATTTCTGGGATTCCCTACCTTGATAGCGGTCAATCACTACCGCTTGCCAAATCACTGATGCACTGCAAGCGCCGATTGCTTGAATGAATCTAGCGATAAGAAACACTTCAATACTGCTGGAAAGCGCGATCACCACAGTGGAGCAGGCCAGAATGGCAAGACCAATCAAAAGCACTGGCTTGCGTCCGTATCTATTGGACAAAGGGCCATAGATCAGTTGGCCGATGGCCATGCCAGCAAGAAAGACAGTTAACGACATGCCGACAGCGGATTCCGAGGTGCTCATGTCGATACGAATGAACTCGAACGCCGGCAAGTACATGTCTGTTACTAGATAACTCAACATGCTCAGTCCAGAAAACCAGATGAAGGTCATCTTTGATACAAAATTATTCACTCTAAAAGCCTGTAATTTCAGAAGGTGCGACAAGGTAATGTTTGTGTTTGGGCTTGTGAAACACTAAATTTTCGCTCCAAGAATCAAAAATTTTGATTCATTTTCTATGTGCTATAGGTTGAAAGATGTTCTCCTATCAAGAGTTGCAAGTGGTTGAGTCGGTTAGTCGCAATGGTGGCTTTGCCGCAGCGGCGGACGAACTGCATAAGGTGCCTAGCGCCGTCAGCTATACGGTTAGACAGGTGGAAGAGAAGTTGGGGGTGGTGCTGTTTGTGCGCCATCACAAATCAATTGAGATAACCCCATCTGGTGCCTTTTTTGTTGAGGAAGCCAGAGAGATTATCTCCAGGCTAGACAACCTGAAACTGCAAACCAGAAAGGTCGCTAATGGCTGGGTGAGCGGTATCTCGATAGTGATCGACCATGCGATAAGTGAAGATCAACTCAACCAGTTAATTGCCGACTTTTATGCCGAGTATTCAGACGTTGAATTGATGATCTCCTCAAGGTCGTTTAACGGAATGTGGGATGCCATTGCCAATGAGCAGGCCGATGTGGTGCTTGGGACTACGTTTGCTGTGCCGATCATTCGACATTTAAAACATCAAAAGCTGGCGCGCGGTCATTGGAAGTTTGTGGTCGCTAAAGAGCACCCTCTAGCCGCTGAGACAGGGTTGTTAACCTCAAAGCAGATTATTCAATATCCGTTTATTCGAACCGAGGATTCATCGGCAGTATTGTTTAAACATGCGGCCTGGCAATTTGATAACCAAAGACGGTTAACTACCCCCAGTTGGTCCAGTGCCATTCCGCTTTTTGTGCAGGGGATTGGCATCGGAAGTATGCCTTCGCATCTTGCGGATCCACTCATTGCCTCAGGCTGTCTGATCGAGAAACCACTGCAAGTGAAGCCAGAGCATCCACTGTGTTGTGTGGCGTGGATTGATGACAAAGAAAACCCAGTGCGAGATTGGGTCGTCAACTACATCAGTCGCAAAAATCACAATGGCTGCAAGTGGGCGTAACTCCCATGCCCAGCGGTCTGAACACTACAACGATTATTAAAAGTGGCAGGATAGCCGTCGCACGCCCGCTTTTGACAGCTTACGTCTGCCTTTTCTGCGAGAATTACCGAGATCATGTAATGTAAGACACTGATCTAATTTGCCAAATCTCCAGTATGATACCGATTGAGATGGCATGATAGGATGCTTGTAAACCGCTGGATAGGAGGAATTTGGCCTCCTAATAAGCTGCTAGGCAGCAGAGTAGGTACGTGATGAAATTCAAAGAAAGGGCTCGCTTATGCTGGATACAATAATTAATAAGGCAACCGGTGGCTTAGATGGTTTGGTTGATGATCTTGTTAAAGCTGCTTCAGGGAAGGTGAAAGAAAAAATTTCAGAAGTCTTTGCTATAGAAAAACTGAAATTTTTCAAAGAAAATATTGAAAGAGTTGGGCAAGTAAAAACTATATTAAATCCTGACTCAATAGTTTCATTAAATGATATCTTCTTTGATAAGGCTGTATCTTTCGACGGGCACAATATAGATACATTCAGTCAATTTGGGAAAAAACACATTTTGGTTGAAGGTGGTCCGGGGCAAGGTAAATCGTTATTTTTGCGTAAGATATGTATTAATGAATCAAAAAGTAGTTCATATATACCTATTTTTATTGAATTTAGAAATTTAAAATATGAAAAGTCTTTGAAGCATGAGTTAATATCTGCTCTTGGCGAGTTAGGTGTTACCTTAGATATTTCAACTTTTGATTATTTAGCTAAATCAGGTAAAGTTGTTCTATTTTTGGATGGATTTGATGAAATACCTAATGAAAAACGTTCTAAGACTGCTCGTGAATTAGAAAATATAGTTAGAACTTTTTCTGATTTACGAATAGTCGTTTCTTCACGTCCTGATTCAGGAATGGGTTCATCATTCTAGTTCTCAAAATTAAGAATAGAGCCCATGAGCTTATCAGTTCAAAATGAATTCATAGAGCATATTTATAGATCAAAAGCGCAGTCTGATAGTGTTAACTCAATTTTAAATGATAGTCCTTTTCTTTCTGACGTAACAACATCACCACTGTTACTAACTTTATTTTCTATAACATATAATGCGCGGCAATTTAAACCAGATAGCCTTTCTGAATTTTATAGCTTAATTTTTCCAACTATGCTTTATCGGCATGACCGTATGAAAATAGGTTTTGAGAGACAAAGGAAATCAGGGCTTACTGATTACCAAATGCAAAGGCTATTTGATAGTTTAAGCTTTTTATCTTTAAATGATAACCATACTCGCTTTACTTCTTATAAGTTTAGGCGGTATTTAGAAGACGCCTCTAAGCTTGAAAGGTTGGGTGATAATTTAGAAGATGCTTTGATTGATGATATATCTAGTATTACTGCATTGATAGTTAGGGATGGATTTGATGATTATTCCTACACACATAAAAGCATACAGGAATATTTCTCAGCCGTATTTATTCATAGGTTAAGCGAAAGCCAAAAAAAGAAATTTTATCAAATGGTAATTGATAATTTTGATGAGTTTAGAAAGTGGCAGAATGTATTATCATTTTTAGATACAATCGATGCGAGAAATTATACAAAATATTTCTTAATTCCTTATAAGAAAACAGTATTATGCTTAGACTCCAATGGAAAGGTGTCAATTAACTATAGCTCTTTACTTAATTTGATCGGCCGAGATTCAAAGGTCAGAGTGGATGAAGATGGTAATGTAGAAGAATTTTATTGGGGTGACACTTTGTCATCGGTATTATACGTTGAATATTCTACGTACGCAAAGCATGTTATATCAGACTACCTGGGTCTAATTAGCCGAGATATTGCCGAGAGTATTTCGTACTGTGAGCAAGAGGATTATGAAAGTTTTCAAACTTTAAATGGTAGCTTTGTTTTGTCTATTGATTATTTAATTAAAAGTCTCGCTCAGCAGAGGAAAGTTTGTCGAAAATTATCAACTTCGTTCGATAAAAGTAAGTTTAAAAATGAAGTTCTATCTTTAGAAAAAGAATTATATGCGGCAGATGTTATGACTGATAAAATATTGCCATTTTAAAATTGCCTCACAAAGCGTTTAAGACAAATTCCCAACGCTTGGCATTTTTCATTCCATCGTTGGGTTTTGTGTTTACGGTGGTATGGTTGGGTTTCGTGGTTGCGTGCTTCACACCTTAATTGGGCGTGATGGTAGCTGCCTGTTAACTATCTGATTGAAGACAATGTCAGCAAAATGATTGCTTCTTGCTTGTTGGCCGCTTCAATGTTGCTGGGCGCAACTATTGCTGAAGCTGATCAATTACCTTAGGCAGTACCATTGTTGTTAAAGACAGCAACGATGCTGTTACCTCAGTACCGTTGCTGCCATAGGGTAGGTTAAAGCTATCCATGTTAAAGCGGGACGTGGCATGCAGTTATCACGCGTTAAAATGACGTTCCAAAACCTTCCAATTTAACCGTGGTCCGGCTGCCAACTGCCTCAGTTGGCTAGATATCCAAGTTAGCCAAATTTAATCCTAACCCCTGCATTGGCAATAAAGCCGTCGTTGCGGGACCAGATATCTGTAGTCCACTGTCCGGATGGGGCGCGTTCAGGTAGTAGTAGAGGGTGGCTATCGCTCTGCTGAATATCCAGCAGGTTTTCCAGATTGATAAACCAGCTGAAGCGGCCAGTGGTGATCTCCCCCAATAACCCTAAGTGCCAGTATGGCTCTGACTTATCCATATAGGGGTTGTCGTTTAGGCGTTGAGTGCCAGTGTAGTAGGCCTCGAACCCAGCGCGAAAGTTGCCGTGTTGCTCCCACATGGCGACAAAGCCTGCGGAGTGCTCAGGCGTCAATGCCATTTGCTGGCGCTGACCGGTATCAGCCTCCTGCTCGGTGGCATTCAGATACAAATAGCTGGCGGTCAGCTTGATATCACCTAGGTAGTAACGCAGCAAAACTTCGGAGCCACGAATTTGGCTTTCCCCCTTGGCATTAACCAGACGCACGCTATCCAATGGGCCATTAGGAGTAGAGGAGAAAGCTTCCAGCTCGGTGGCGTTGTGGATATCCGAACCAAACAGGGTCAGGCTGGTTTCCAAGTCATCGAAGCGATAGCTGAAATCCAGCGATGCAGTTTCTGCGGTTTCCTCTTGCAGATCTCCCAATGGCTCCAGTCGGGACAAACCCGCGGCTTCAATCTCCTCCACAAATGGGGTGGGGGCGTAATATCCTTGGCCCCAGGAGCCGCGAATGGTCAGGTCATCCAGGGTGTAGAGCATGGACAGGCGCGGGCTGAATTGATTGCCATATTCACTGTGGTCATCGAAGCGGCCGCTAACCGATGCGATTAAGTCATCAGAGATGTGGAAATCCGCCACGGCGAACAGGCCCGGCACTTCATAGCGATAGTCGAAAACCGAGTAGTTATCAGATTCGTACTCCTGCAATTGGTATGCGGCGCCGACCAGCCAATCCAGATTATCCAGATAACCCGACATGCTGGCTTCGACCTGATAGTTGCTGTGCTGGTCGTTATCTTGATCCACACCATAGGCGTGGAAATGATCCTGCACCATGGCAGAGGCGCGGGTATTGAAGGTCAGGGTTTCTGCCACCGGACGGGAGTAGACCAAACCACCATCAAAACGCTGGGTATCTTGCTTTTGCACGAACGGGTTGCCGTCGGCAACGGTATAGCTATGCAAGGTGCCGCCACGGCGATCTTCAGTCATAAAGCCTGCTGTGGCATACAGGGTGTCACCGGCATCACCTTGATAGAAGGCTCTTGGGCGCAGGGTATAGCGTTCATATTCAGGCAGATCGGCCCAGCCGTCACCATCGATATCTTCAAGGCTTTGATAGTGCGCGCCGGCGGTAATGGAGCCTTGAAGCGAGTCTGTTATCGGCGCCTCACCGTAGGCGGTAATATCTTGGCCATTCTCGGTAGTGGCATTCAGCAGCAGTTCGCCAGCTGTCTCATCGCCCGGTTTTCTTGAGATCAGGTTAATCACCCCGCCCAGTGCCGAGCCGCCATACAGGGATGAGGCCGAGCCTTTTATCACTTCGACCTGTCCCAGATCTGTCGGTGGGATCTGCAGCAGCCCCAGAGAGGAAGCCTGGTTGCCATATAGTGGCAGGCCATCGGCCAGCAGTTGGGTATAACGACCATACAAGCCCTGCAAGCGTACATTGGCGCTGCCCAATGCCGGCGAGGTGGTTTGTACCCGTACGCCACCGGTTTCGGCCAGCAACATAGAGATGTTGCCGGGACGCATGGCGGCTTTCTCTTCAATCTCCTCACGAGCGATTACTTCAACCCGCATAGGCTGGTCATCGATGACTCGGCCAAGGCGGGTGGATTGCACCACAATCCGCTCTATCTCGTGGTCATGTCCATGCTCGTCAGCATGACCGTGGTCATCGCCGTGTTCGTCTTTGTGGCCTTGGTGCTCGTCATGCCCATGCTCATCTTTATCTGCGTGAGCTTTATGTTCAGCCTCTGAGTGATCTTGGCTGTGATGAGCCTCGCTGGCGTGGGCTTTGTCTGCGCTGTTATTTGTGCTGCTATTTGTGTTGTTATCGGCAAGTGCACCTGTGGCAACCGAAGCACCGCCCAGGGAGAGTAACAGTAGAGTTACGGGAGATAATTTAGCCATCTTGCTGTGACCCATGGTGTTAAACAAAGGTTAAACAATAAGATGCAGGCTAAAGGTTACAGCCACTGGAAGGTCAACAATGAAAATAAGCGAACTGGCTGCTGTTACTCAGGTTCCTACCAAGACCATTCGCTATTACGAGCAGGAAGGCCTGATGCCAGAGGCCAAAAGAAGTGCCAATGGTTACCGTTTTTATGGGCCGCAGGATGTGGATACGTTGGTGTTTATCCGCAGGTGTCGCTCGCTCAATATCGCCTTGAGCGATATTCGCAAGTTGGTGGAAGTGCAAAAGCAGCCTCAGGACTGTTGCTCGGTGGTGGATGACATTATTGCTGAGCAGTTGGCGAAGATTCAGCAAACCCAGCGGGAGCTAGCCAAGCTAGAGTCGACCCTGACTGCGTTGACCACCTGCGATAGCCACAAAGTTCAGGATTGCAGTATTTTGCAACGTCTTAAACAGGCTGAATGATGCTAGCTGCTCGTCTAGGTGGCGATTCACTGAGTTTGACGAGTAAGAGCATCCACCACTCCCTGCGTTCTGCCCTTATCAAAACGGTTCACATTCACGTAACGATCTGATACCAAAGTGTTATCTCTTGCGATTTTATTGATGTCGCGCCCTAGTAGATGCTTTGGACTAAGGACGGAACATGACCTTCACACGACGCCGCTTTTTGCACACCTTGGTGGTTTCCGCCAGTGCACTCTCTTTGACTGGTTTAACCGCCTGCTCATCCGACGATAATGAGCAACAGCCGATACCGACCAACAACACTGATCCGGCAATCACGCCACAACCGGGGCCGCAGTTTTTTCCGCAATCGGTTATGTCCGGCGATCCACGCCCTGATTCGGTCATATTGTGGACTCGCGGTGTCGATGGGGATGACGACCTCAGTCTGATTTTACAAGTGTCCGAAAGTCCCGACTTTGAGCAACTGCTGGTGGATGAAGCCTTCGACGTTAGCGCCGAGCATGGCCACTGCCTCAAAGTAAGAGTGACGGATCTGGCCGCCGATCAACACTATTACTACCGTTTCCTCTACCAACAAGGTGACAGCTGGTACCACAGCAATCTTGGCCGCACTAAAACCGCACCAGCGGTGGATGCCGATCGCCCGGTAAAGTTTGGCTTTGCCTCTTGCCAAGATTTTGCCGGCCGTTACTACAACACCTATCTGTCGATGCTGGCTCAAGACGATCTCGACTTTGTGTTGCACTTAGGTGATTACATCTACGAAACCGTTGGCGATTCGGGCTTTCAAGACGAAAGTGATGAACGTCGTATTCAATTCCGTGACCAAGCGGGGGCGATTGCCCTTGGCGATCCCGAACGCCCTTATTACGCCGCATCGAGCTTAGATAACTACCGCCAACTGTATGAAACCTACCGCAGCGATCCGATCTTGCAGCAGTTGCATGAACGCTTCCCGTTGGTGGCCATTTGGGACGATCACGAATTTTCCGACGACAGCTGGCAAGCCAATGGCACCTATCTGGATGGCAGTACATCAGAGCTTAATGCCGAACGTAAACGTCGCGCCGAGCAAGCCTATTTTGAGTTTATGCCGATTGATCATCTGCAGGCCCACGGCGACAGCAGCGCCGGCCAGATGACGGTGAGCGAAGAACAGCTGTTTCCCAATACCAAGATTTACCGCGAATTGCGGTTTGGCCAACATCTACACCTCGCACTAACGGATTACCGTACCTTCCGCCCGGACCACTTGATCGCCGAAGACGCTTTCCCTGCGGCAGTTGCTCTTGATCAAACTACCTTAACCGCTTTTTTAACCGCCACCGGCATGGCCAGCGAAGCGGTGGCGGGGGTGTTGGCGCAGATGAGCCCAGTGATCGACATTGATGCCGCAGAGATGGCGCCTTATAAGGCGGCGTTTACTGAGATATTCACCGATCTGTACACCCAAGAGTTGATCAACTGGCTTAATTTGGAACCCGCCGAGTCCGCCAGCCAAGCGGCGATCCGTGCCAGTGCTGCTGTGCAAGGTAAGCTCACCAGCAGCTACCTCAATCAAGTCTTGGCCGCAGTGCAAGCGTCCTTACCGAGTGGTCATCCACTGTTGGCGCTGCCCGCCTTGCCGGAACAAACCGGCGAGACCGGCTTGGCCTACTACACCATGGGTAAAACCACCTTATTCTCGGATCTGGGGGCACGCTATCTGGTGGTGAAACCGACCTTTGATCTGTTCGCTGGGTTTATGGAATGGCAAGCGCAACAACAAGGTCAAAGTGTGCAGAGCGCCTACGATCAACAGCAATTAGCGTGGCTAACTGGGGTTCTTAGCCAAAGTGATGCCAGCCATAAAGTGATGGCCAGCTCGGTCTCTTTTGCGCCATTGCTGGCGGATCTGTCGCCCTCTCGACCTGACAGCGGCGTTGCCGAGTTGGAGGCGATCCTCGATTCCGATTTGGTGCCTAGCGCCCTGAAACAACAGTTTTACCTGAACGTCGATCACTGGGATGGCTTGCCACAATACAAACAGAGCTTGGTGCAACAACTGCTGGCGCCGACTGGCACAATCACCCTAGCGGGCGACATTCACGCCAACCTTGTCAGTACTCACGCGCTTGATCCGAACAGCGGCAATGGCTCGGTCGATTTTACTACCTCATCTGTTAGCTCCGGCACCTTTGGCTCGTTCTTAGATCAAGGCTTAACCGGGCTGCTCAGTCAGCTTGGTGATGTGCCGGAAGAAGCCAGCATGCTCAAATATTTCTTCGACACCATTGCCGTTAACTCCAGTAAGGCACCGGGGCAAACGTCGCAGCTGCAGTTTGCGCGAATGTGGGAGCATGGCGTTGGCATCGCCACCGTCAGTGCCGACAAATTTGAAGTCGCCTTCCACAATGTGCCGACCATCTGGGATGGAGTGGATAATATTCGCACCTCGTTCTACGACGAACCGAATCGCTATTTAAATAAGGTACGGGTACATCGCATGGTGTGGCAGGACAACGCGCTTACAGTCCTGCCTGACTAAACCGGAGAAATTACCCCAAAAAGGGCGCATTATTGACGTCCTTTTAGTAGGTGATTGCTAGTGGGCTGGTTGTCCGCCTCAAATTCTCGATAAATTGTTGCATTCTCGCTTTTGGCTGCTCGCGTCTTCTTTTTGTTCGAGAATTGTCGTGGATATTAAAGGTAAGCTATTGATATAATAACTAAATTTCAAGTGTGATGCCGATTGAGATGGCGTGTTAGGATGCTTGGAAACGGATGGATAGGAGGAATTGCGCCTCCTAATAAGCTGTTAGTTGCTAAGGAAAGTATGAAGTCTTTATTAACCCTGTTTGTAGGAATTGTAATTGGAGCAATAACAGTTTTTGCTTATCCACATTTTCAAGAAGACTCATCGGAAGTATGGGTTTCAAACAAAAACTTAAGCACTCAATCGGGTATTAACTTTCCAGTTGGAACTAAATTTGTAGTTTCAGAATATATGCCTGAAGGTTTCGTTGCTTTAAGTTTAACTGTTAATGTTGAAGGGCAAGAGTTAAGCTCATTTCAAAAAACAATCGTAAATAATTCAAAAAACTTACGAATTCCTGTTTGGGCTCAAAACAGCAACTAACAAGCCAATTAAGTGCGGGACTGCTAAAGCTTGGCTCGGTTCCGCTTCGCTACACAAGTTTAGCCAAGCATTTATCAGCCCCTTATTGGGGCGTTAGGGTTACAAGGAAAGTAAGTGAAAAAATTCCGATTCATTTGTTTAATATTTGTTTTTGGCTGTGTCGGTTGCAGTGAAAAGCCATTTGATATCGTTACTTGTACTGGTACCGTTTCAGAAGGAAGTGTTTGGGTGTCAATTTCAAACGATAACCAGGTAACAATTGGTAGCTCACATTTTTCTGAGAGTTTACTTCATTCAAAACATCAATTGGTTAAGCAGTCTTGTGAATCTGTTGTGGTTATGATTCAGGTTGACAAATCAGCTAAAAACAAAGTAGTTTATGACACAATTCAGGAAGTAAAATCATTGGGTTATCAAGTATCGCAGTAACCCTAACAAGCGCATTAATGAATGGACGTCTAATGCTTGGCTGACGCTCGTTCCTCGCTAATTTTAGCCAAGCATTATCCGCCCATTATGCGGGCGTTATAACTACTTCACAAATGGAGCTTCAAATTAAACTCTTGCTAACCACAATTACTTTTCTTTTTGTCGGTGTTTTTATTGGATTTCAAATCCCAAAAGAATCTCCTGACGAAAATTTAGTTGTACCATTCATTGTGCAACCAGAATGTGTTGAGGACATATCAGTTTTACTAAATGGTAATGTAAAAATGTACCATTCAGGTTCCGATATTGACTTTGCACCAAGCATTCAGCAAGTAATTATTTACTCAGGCAGTAAAGTTGAGTACATAAAATGGGTTAACTCCGCTAATGAAATAACAAATGAATGCGGTCGGAAAACTTTTATAAATTTCGATGTTAATAAGCACTTTAGTCCAGAATTGCGACAAGCCATATCAAAGTTGGATGCGAAAAATTTATTAATAAATGGTGACTATGTGTCAGTATATTTTGAGCATGAGTCACTATAGTTATAACAAGCTAATTAATTTGGGCAAAAACAGTTTGCTGTTTTCGTTCCTCAACATTTTAGCAAACTGTTTTCACCCATTATTAGGGCGTTAGGTAACAAATGGAATTCCGCAATCAACTCATAATTGGTATTTCAATCATATTTGGCTGGGTGCCATCGTTGATATTGGTTGCGTTAGCCTGCTTAGGTGTTTTTTCAGGTGCACTAAGTTTATTCGATAAAGCGTTCCCTATGGCAATTGCTTTTGTGGCGCTTGGCGTTATGGGCATATTAGGCTTTGTTGGCTCTACTTCAGTATGTTGGGGTTTAAAAATCTCGTATCGTAAAAGGTTTTGGTTTCTTTTGTGTGGCGTAGGTTCTTTACTGGTTGCTTCTTTGTGGCTATTCAATGGTAGCTACATTCAGCTTAACCTTCATGATGATGCAACAGTTTATTTGTTTGGTTATATTTTTATTTGCCCTTTGTTCATAGGCATTTTTCATGTTGTTTTACATTTGAAAAATGTGGGCAAGGTTACCTAACAAGTTACTTAAAAGGGCGCAAAACGCTTGGCTTGCGCTCCTTTTTCGCTAATTTTAGCCGAGCGTTTATGCGCCTATTAGTAAGGCATTACCCTAACTCAAATCATTCCCCGCCGCTCCAAACCCAAGCTGTTTAACCAGTTGTTCCAATATGGCGGCGGTGGCGCCCCAGACTCTGTGGGGCATAAAGTACACCTGATGCAGTTGGTCTTGGCGGTTTAAACGAACAAAGCTGCGTTGCTGTTGCGGCAAAAAATCGGTTAATGGCGCGCGAAACAGGCGGGCGACTTCACGCTGGGATAGCACTTCGGTAAAGGGTTTGGTGACTAACGCCACTTGCGGGCTAACCCGAAATTTACTGATGGTGTGAAACGGCGCTAATTCACCGATGCGGTACAGGTGGCTGGTTGGCAGGCCGATCTCTTCCCATGCTTCACGACTGGCGGTATGCCAGTAGTCGCGATCGCTGTGGTCGACCTTGCCACCGGGAAAGGCGATTTGGCCAGCGTGGGTTGGCATCTCGCTGGTGCGCTCTGTAAGCAGCAGTTGCAGCCCTTGTGGGCTTGGTTCCAACGCAATCAACACGGCAGCATCGCGCAGCTGTGGATGCTGGCTTAATCGCGATGCCAGCGGATCTTCCAGTGTTGGCAGCGGATTAAGCAAAAAGCGCTGGAGAAATTCGGACTGCTGCATGGGGTGGTGAGTTACTTCACGATGTCGGCGATTTGATTAAACATATCGTCGGCTTTTTCTTTACGAAAACCAACGTGTTTTAAGATTATCTGGCCATCTTTAATCAGGTAACTGGAAGGCATACCGCGTACTTGATAAGCCTCGGCAATGTCACTGTCGGGGTTGTAGTGAATGGCAAAGTCGGCGGGGTACTGTTGTAGAAACGGTTCGGCATCGCTTGATTCGACATCGATGTTAACTGCGACCACCGTTAGTTTATCGCCCAGTTCGTTATGCAAGCGGTTCATAAACGGGAACGAATAGCGACAAGGGCCGCACCAACTGGCCCAGAAATCGAGGTAGACGTAGCCTTGCTGCGACAGTGCCAACAGGGAGTCGGCACCGTTAACTTGCAGCGGAAAGTCCACCGCTGGAGTGGACTCATTACTGCTGCTGAGGCGGTCGCTGGCCAGTACCGATGGCCCAGCAAAGCAGCCGATAAGCACCAAAAACGCGACGATAATCCTGATTTTCATAGCAATCCCTTTGCCTTATATCACTTCAAACAACCCGCGTGTTCGCGGCGGATCCCAGCTTACTTCATTGTAAACGGGGCAAAATCCGCGACAGTTTATCGAAAATTTCTTGATATTCATCATTGCAGACCGAATCAAATACGATGCCACCGCCAGCCCAGCAATACAGTTGCTGATTTTTGGCCACCAGCGAGCGGATGGTGATCGAGGTATCCATCTTGCCATTGGCCGACAGATAGCCAATCGAACCGCAATAAAGGCTGCGTCGATGGGGTTCTAACTGTTCAATGATCTCCATCGCACGGATCTTCGGCGCGCCGGTGATGGAACCACCAGGGAAACAGGCGCGCAGCAGATCGACCGCATGGTATTGCGGTGCGAGGGTGGCGGTAACGGTACTCACCAGATGATGCACGGCGGGAAAACTTTCGATATCGAACAGTTTTGGTACCCGCACGCTGCCGGCGCTGGCAACCCGACCAAGATCGTTACGCAGCAGATCGACAATCATCAGGTTTTCCGCCTGATCTTTGCTGGCGCTGCGCAGCGCGTCGGCATTGGCCAAATCTTCGCTCACTGTAGCGCCACGAGGGCGCGTGCCTTTGATCGGTTTGGTTTGAATGGCATCACCGTCTAACTGCAAAAATCGCTCTGGCGATACCGACAAAATGGCGGCATCCGCCAGCCGGATAAAGGCGGAGAACGGCGCTAGATTGCCTTGGCGCAGTTTGCAGTAAGCCTGCCATTCGCTGCCTTGATAACCGGCGCTAAAGCGTTGGGTTAGGTTGATTTGATAGCAATCGCCGCTGCGCAGATAGGCTTGCACTTGCTCAAATTGACGCTGGTACTGTTGGCGGTCGATTTGGTGCTGCCACGGGCCGCTTAAGGCAAAGTCGTTGGCTGCATTTAGCGGTTGTTGCCACAGCTGTTCAAGCCAGTTGAGTCGCTGCTGCCACGCTTGTTCGTCGCCAATGACCACCAGTTCTAGCTGCTGCTGTTGATGATCAAACAGCAGCGCCCAGTTGTAGATCCCAACCGCCATCTCCGGCAGGCCGATGTCGTCGGCGGCGGTGGCGGGCAGTCGTTCAAAACGACGGCCAAGATCGTAACTGAAGTGGCCGATGGCACCGCCGCAAAATGGCAGCTCAACATCGTCAATGGTCGGCAGTAATTGCTGCTGCAGTTGTTGCAGCAGCGCCAACGGATCCTCGCCACTGGTATGGTGGTTCTCGCCAATGCGGATCTCGGTTTCAAGGCCACGGGTTACCAAGGTCGCCAGCGGCTCGGCGCTGATGATGTCATAGCGGGCGTCCACATGGCGTTGGCTTAGTGTGCTAGCACTGGCACTGTTACTGTCACTGGCAATGGCGGAGTCGAGCAGCATCGCCCAAGGCAGCTCACTGAGCGGGGCAAACAGTGGCAGAGGATCACAAGGGTAGGGCAGTGGGCGGCGAGTAACTTGGCTCATAACAATCTGATTTGGGGATAACGGCGCAAGGCTATCAGTCACGCTTACGAATACAAAGAAAAACGGCGCAATAGAGGATCTACTGCGCCGTGATACGGAAAGTTACGCCGACTGCTCGGCTTGTTCGACCCGCGCCGCTTGCTGTTGCAACTGATACATGGCGCGGTAGGTGCCATCGGCAATCGCCATCAGTTGCTGGTGGCTGCCGCGTTCGCTGATCTGACCGTGGCTTAGCAGCACAATCTCGTCGGCGTGGCTGATGGTACTTAACCGGTGGGCCACGGCGATGATGGTGATGTTGCCGCGCAGCTTATCCAGCGCTTGTTGCACCACCTGTTCGGTTTCCGAATCGACGTTGGCGGTGGCTTCATCCAGCAGCAGGATTTTCGGCTGCGCCGCCAAGGCGCGAGCAATCACTAACTGCTGGCGTTGGCCGGTGGATAAGCGCATACCGCCTTCGCCAAGGTTGGTTTGATAGCCTTCGCTTAAGCGTTCGATGGTGTGGTGCAGGTCGGCGGCTTTGGCGGCCTGTTCCACCTGCGCTTGGCTCAAGCCACGGCCCATGTCGATGTTGTCAAATACCGAGCTGGCCAAGATAAACGGTTCTTGCGGGATCAGGCCGATGCCATCGCGCAGCGCTTGCTGGTTGTAGTGGTTGATGTCGTGGCCACCGATGCGCAGTTGTCCTTCGGCGACCGGATAGAAATCCAGCAGCAGACTCAGCAGGGTACTTTTGCCCGAGCCGGTATGACCGACGATGGCGTAGAAGCCGCCGTCAGGCACCGTTAGATTCAGGTTTTTCAGTACCGGTGCGCCCTCGCCGTAGGCAAAGCTCAGCTGGTTGACCTTGATGCTGCCATCCAGCATCTGCTGATGTTTTTCGCCGTAGTGCTGCTGCGGTTCATCCAGCAAGGTCGCGACTCGATCACCGGCGGCCATCGCCTGTTGATAGAGGTTAAAGCGCTGGGTGATCTCCGCCAGTGGCTCGGTGAAGCGCCCCATGTAGTTTAAGAACGCGTACAGCACGCCAATTTCGGCAACGCCGCTGATCACCTGCTCACCAAACACATACAGCAGCAATACCGTGACCATCACGCTCATAAACGAGATCGCCGGACGTAGCAGCAGTCCTGAGGCTTTGATGGTTTTCATCCGCGCCAGATAGTAGCTGTCATTCAGTGCGGCAAACTTGGCACCGAAACGCGGCTGCTGGTTGGTGGCTTGCAGTACCGTCATGCCGCCGATGGACTCGGCCAAGTTGGCGTTGATGTCCGAGCGCAGGGCGCGGCTTTCGGCCACCACCTTGCCGCTGATCTTTTGATACAGGTAGATGATCAGCAGTACCGCTGGGATCAGCCCCAGCGCAATCAGCATCAGCTTGATGTCGAGGATCGCCATCGCAATCAAGATGCCGATCAGTAGCAACACGTTGCCCAGCACGTTCGACAAAAACTGCACGTACAAGTCTTTGATCGCTTCGGTGTCGTTGGTGATGCGGCTAACCAATTGGCCAGTTCTAGCGTGATCGAAGTAGCTCATCGGCAGGCGCACCACCCGTTCAAACACCCGTCGGCGAATGTCTTGTACTGCCGATAGGGCCATCTTGGTGAAGCTGAGCGCCTGCATGTAGCGCAGTGCCGCCGAACTCACTTGAAGCACTAAGTAGGCGATCAGCAGCAGCGCCAATGGTTGTGGATCAAGGTTGCCCGCCAGCAGGTAATCATCGATGAACACCTTGGCCAGCATGGGCCCGGCGACATCACCAATGGTCGCCAGCACCAACAGCGCCAGCGATTTATACAGCAGCGGCTTGTCGGCCAACACGTAGCTAAACAGCAGTTGGAAGGTGCTGCGCTGGCTCGATTGCTCGGCGCTTTTGGCCTGCGCGTTGGTGCCCCGTTGCTCGGTATCAGTGGTCATGCAGCTGCGCCTCCATCTGCTGGTATTGCCACATGCGGGCGTACCAACCGTCTTGCTTAATCAGTTGTTGGTGGCTGCCGCGCTCGGCGACGTGACCATGGTTTAAGACGATGATCTCGTCGGCGTCCATTAGTGACGACAGGCGGTGGCCGATGATGATCCGGCTTTGCTGGCTGTCGCGGCTGCGCAGGTGGTTAAGGATCTGCTGTTCGGTGCTGGTGTCGACCGCCGACAGCGAATCGTCCAGCAGCAAAATCGGCGCATCCATCAGCAGCGCCCGAGCGATGGCGATCCGCTGGCGTTGCCCACCTGATAGGGTGACGCCGCGTTCGCCCACTTCGGTGTCGTAGCCTTGCGGAAAGCGCAGAATGTCTTGATCGACTGCGGCCAGACGGGCGGCTTCGCAAATTTGTTCAAAGCTGGCATCGGGACGGCCAAGGGCGATGTTGTCGCGAATGCTGGCGGAGAACAAAAACGGATCTTGCGGTACCAAGGCGTAGGCGCTGCGCAGTTGCTGCAGCTGGTAATCCGCCAGTGGGGTGCCATCAAGGGTGATGCCCGCGGTGTCGTATTGCCGTAGCAGCAGTTTCAGCAGGGTGGTTTTCCCTGAACCGGTCGGCCCGGCGATCGCCAAGGTTTTGCCGGCAGGCAGGTCGATGCTGATCTGCTCAAGGCTTGGGTGGTTATCCTCTGGGTAGCTAAAGCTGACGTTATCCAGCGCTAAGTTGCTGCCCTGACGCTCAGCGCTGCCGTTGTCGGCGACCGAATCCGGCCGTGACATCAGTTTGGTTAAGCGGTTGTTGGCGGCGCTGCCCCGTTCGATGATGTTCAGCACCCAGCCGAAGGCAAACATCGGCCAGATCAACTGCCCCAAATACATGGTGAAGCTGGTCAGCTGACCGATGGAAAGTTGATCGTTAATGATCAAGTAGCTGCCAAAGCCCAAGGTCAGCGCGGTGGCGGCGCTTAAGCTTAGGAATACCGCAGGGTCGTACATCGCTTCGCTGCGAGCCACCAAAAAGTTGCTGTGGGCGGTAGTGTCAGTGATCTTGCCAAAAGCGCGGCTTTCCACCTGCTCGCGGCCCATCGCTTTAACCAAACGAATGCCGGCAATCGCTTGCTGGGTGGTTTCGTTCAGTTTTGAGAACTTATCCAGCGAATCTTTAAAGTGGTGGTGCAGGGTGTTGGAGATCCGATAGAAGCTGTAAGCCATAAACGGGAATGGGATCAGCGCCACCAAGGTCAAGCGCCAGTCAATCACCGACAGCATCATGGTTAGGATCAGTATAAAGATCAGCAGGCCATCGAAACCGGCCAAAATGCCTTCGCCGGCGGCCATCTCGACTGCATCAACGTCGTTGGTGGCCTGTGCCATCAGATCGCCGGTGCTGTGTTGGCTGAAAAACGCCTGCCCTTGCTTGGTCAAGCGGGTAAAAAAGTGATTACGCAGGTGGCTGCCAAGGCGGTAAGAGGCGCTAAACAGCACCATCCGCCAACCA
Source organism: Ferrimonas senticii DSM 18821 (assembly GCF_000422665.1). Taxonomy (GTDB): domain Bacteria; phylum Pseudomonadota; class Gammaproteobacteria; order Enterobacterales; family Shewanellaceae; genus Ferrimonas; species Ferrimonas senticii. The sequence continues at coordinate 164,821 of NZ_AUGM01000001.1, forward strand.
AAGCGCAGCAGATACAGCGCCAAGCCAATTCCCGCCAGCAGGTACAGATTGGTCTTATCCCAATGTTCGAGATCGGTTGCTAGCAGACCGTCGAGGGTTTGCCCCACCAGATAGGGCACCGACAGTTCCAACAGTGCCACCGCAATCAGCATGGCGATGGCCAATAGGTAGGTAAACTTGTGGCGGCGGAAAAACCACCCAAGTTGCAGATAAAGAGACATAAATTTCCTTTGCGGGGCGTTCGTTCAAGCGCCAACAAGCGCATTCAACACGCAAACGCCGAAGCTAGCAAGACTACCATAGTTGTCTTCCATTGATGGGCTGTTGTGCGCCGATAACAGCCGTTGTAATGGGCAAAACTGTTTCGCCATTGGCTTGATAATCTTGGCTTATATCACTCGCGGTAATAGCGATAAGAGGATGGCCGTTGCGGCGCTGCTGGCGAATTTAATTGCCTACTTTGATACGCGCTTTGTTACTCTGTGGCGCGAAATTCCTTTAGAACAACAGAAACGAACAGGAAACAGTGATGAGCGCGCAACTGATCGACGGCAAAGCCCTATCTCAACAACTGCTGCTGCAGATTAAGCAAGAGGTCAGCGCCTTGACCGCGCAAGGCCAAGCAGCGCCGTGTTTGGCGGTGGTGTTGGTGGGGGAAGATCCAGCCAGCCAAGTGTATGTGCGCAATAAGTTGCTGCAATGCGAGGCGGCGGGGATTGTCAGCATTGAGCGCAAAATGGACGCGAGCACCAGCCAAGCTGAGCTGCTGCAAGTGATCGACGAGCTAAACCAAGATGCCAGCGTCCACGGCATTTTGGTGCAGTTGCCGCTGCCAGCGCAGATCGATCCGCAAGCGGTGATCAACGCCATCGATGCCAGCAAAGACGTTGACGGTTTCCACCCACACAACATGGGCTTGCTGCTGGCGGGTTCCGACGAGGCGTTTATCCCGTGCACGCCGCTGGGCTGTTTGCTGATGCTGAAACACCTTGAGCTGGATCTTGCCGGTAAACATGTGGTGGTGGTCGGGCGCTCTAACATCGTCGGTAAGCCAGCGGCGCTGTTGGCACTGCAACAGCACTGCACCGTGACCATGGTGCATTCACGCTCGAACGACATTGAAGTGCTGTGCCGCCAAGCGGACATTCTGATTGTGGCGGTTGGCCGCCCTGAGATGGTCAACGCCGATTGGGTTAAGCCAGGCGCAGTAGTATTGGATGTTGGTATCAACCGCATCGAGCGCGACGGCAAGTTCAAACTGGTGGGCGATGTTGATTTCGCCTCGGTGGCGCCGATCGCCAGCGCTATTACCCCAGTACCGGGCGGCGTCGGGCCAATGACCATCGCTTGTTTGCTGCGTAACACCTTGCAGGCGTACCAGCAGCAAAACGGCGAGTAAGCGCGAACAAGTGACGAATAGCAAAAACGGCACCCAACCTGGGTGCCGTTTTTTGTGCTTGTTGCGCTGGTTATATCGCGTCTTAACTTTTGGCGGCCAGTTGATTCTTGCCGGCGATATAGCGTTCGACATTACGCTCCAACAGCGACAGTGGTAGCGCGCCGTCTTTTAAGATTACATCATGGAACTCGGCCAGATCGAAGTCATCGCCCAGTGCCTGCTGGCTGCGCTCGCGCAGTTCTAAGATCTTAATCATCCCCACTTTGTAAGCGGTGGCTTGGCCGGGCATGACGATGTAACGCTCGATCTCAGAGACCACGTCGGATTGGGCCATGCCGGTGTTGGCGGCCATGTACTCAATCGCTTGTTCGCGAGTCCAACGTTTGTGGTGGATACCGGTGTCGACCACCAATCGTACCGCCCGAAATAGCTCGCCACCTAAGCGACCGAGGTTATCCAGTGGCTCAGATTGAAAGCCCATCTCCCACGCTACTTGTTCGGCGTACAGCGCCCAGCCTTCGACGTAAGCGGTAAATGGCGACATCTTGCGAATGAACGGCAGTCCTTCCAGTTCCATGCTGATGGCAACTTGGAAGTGATGGCCGGGCACCGCTTCGTGGTAGGCGAGGGTGCGCATGCCGTATTTCGGAGTGGCTTTAATGTCCCACAGATTGGCGTAGAAACGGCCGGGGCGCGAGCCATCGAGCGCCGGTTGTTGGTAGTAGGCGCCGGGGGCGGTTTTTTCTTTGAATTCAGGAATACGCAGCACTTCGACGGTGGCTTTGGGGCGAATGTTAAAGGCGCTGTCGATGCCAGCGTCGATCTCATCGATGATCGCCTGATAGTCGGCCAAGATCTGGGCGCGACCTTCATCGGTGTCGGGGTAGTAATGTTTGGGATCGGCGGCTAACTCTGCCATCGCGGCGGTAAAGCCCGGCTCAATATCGATGCCCTCGGCGGCCAAGATCTGCATCATCTCGGCCTGTAATCGTGCCACTTCGCTTAAGCCCAGTTGATGGATTTGGTCTGGGGTGTAATCGGTGGTGGTGAACAGTTTCAAAGATGCGGCGTAGGCGGCCTCGCCGTTAGGTAGGTGCCAGAAGCCATCATCGTTGCCCGCTTTCGGCGCTAATTCAGTGAAATAGTCGATCAGCAGTTGATAGGCTGGATAGACCCATTGCTCGATGTTGCTGGCGGCGGTGGCCAACTGCTGCTGTTGCTCAGCCTCGGTCAGTTCGGTATCCGCCAGTTTGGTCGCCAACGAGGTGTAGAGGATGTTGTCGCTGGCTGGTGTGGCAACGAAGGCGGTCATCTCATCCAGCACTCGGTCGATCACAAACCGCGGCGGGATGATCCCTTTCTGTTCGCGCAGGGTCAGCCCTTGCAACGCTTGGGTAAACTTGGTTTTTACCGCTTGCAGACGGGCGTTGTAGTTGTCAGCGTCCTCTGCGTCGGTGACCAAGTGCTGGGCATCCATAAAGGTCGGATAACCATTTTGCAGGCCGAACAGTTGGTTAACTGGGTAGTTGTGGTAGCGCAGCGCTTCGGTTTCGAGGGCGTAATCCAGCAGGTAGTTAGTCACATCGGCACTGAGCTGCTGATCGACCGGCAGATTGTCATACAAGCTCAGCGAGTATTTCAGATCGCGAATTTGCTGATAGAGCTTATCGGCGGACTCTGGGCTGGCATCATCCAGTTCGGCGTTATGGCCTTTAATGCCGAGGGATTCGAGAAAGCCCAAGGAGGTGAGGGTTTCTGGACTTTGCATGCCGACTTTAATCAGTTCGCGATCCAGCAGCGAGCGTAAAAATACCGGTTTATCGGCGTACCATTCGTGGGCGGCAAATCCGCCGGCGGCGACGGTAACCGTCAGCAGTGAGCCACCAACTATTTTCAACAGCTTTTTCATTCCTTTGTTCCTGTTGTTCATCGAGTTGTCGCTAACCTACGGCATGTAAATTGTTGCCTCAAATAAAATCACAGCCGGAAGTGGTTTGAAGGGCATTGTTTTGTAAGGAAGTTTTGTAAGGAAATAAAAAAGCACGGCCGAGGCCGTGCTTGTGAGGATTAAGCGGTATTTGCGTCAGCGGTTAGCTTGCGGTTGCCGCTTTAACGCTGCTTGGCAATACCCGTTTGAGGATATCGGCCAAGGTCACGATGCCGATCATCTGCCCGTTTTTGCGTACCACTGCCAGCTGCACGCTGGCTTCGCGCATCCGTGCCATCGCTTCATACACTGGAGTATTAGCGTTAAGCACAAAGGCTTTGCGGGCGATCTCTTGCGCTGGGCGCTCGGCTGGCTCCAGCAGGGTGTCACGTACGTGTACCACCAGTGGCTTAAGACCTTTCTTACCAGACACCAGAATCCGCATGTGACCGGATGCCATCGCTTTGGCGCGAACTTCGGCGACGGTGGCGTTTTTGTCGACGTGGGCCATCACCTGATCTTCAGTGACCAGCGATTCCACTGGGATCGAGCTGAGATCGATCAGGCCAGAGAGCTGGCGTTGGGTCTCGGTGTTAAGCGTACCGGTTTGGCCTGAATGCTCTACCAACTGACGAATGGTGTTGATGTCGCGACCACCCACAGCGGCACTGTCGACCGGTTCGACGCCTGACGCGCGTACCAGTCGGTTGGCCACGTGGTTTACGCCGTTCAGCAGCGGTCGCAGCGGCCAGACAAAGGCGCGCGCTGAAATGCCGATCGCCAATGCAGAGCGTTCAGGGTGTGCAATCGCCCACGATTTTGGCGCCATCTCACCGACCACCAAGTGCAGGAAGGTTACGATGAACAGCGCCAAACCGAAGGCAGCACCGTCAGCCAGCCACTCTGGTAGCCCCATGCCCAGCAGCACCGGACCTAAGAATTGATCGACCGCCGGTTTGGTAATGGCACCCAAGGCAAAGGTACAGAAGGTGATCCCCAATTGGGCACCGGCCAACATCATGGTCAGATCGTTCATGCCACGCAGGGCGGCGCGAGCCGAGGCACTTTCCAGCGCCAGCTCTTCCAAGCGGTGACGGCGAGCACCCAGTAGGGCGAACTCAATGATCACAAAGAAACCACTGAGGACAATCAGGGCGATGGTCACTAAGGTGACGATGATTGGATCGTTCATTGTTCACCCTCCGGCATTGGTTGCTCCAGCAGTTTAACGCGTACCTCGGTTGGTACATGGCGCTCGATGCGCAAAACGTTTACCTCAAGTTGACGCAGCATTGGCTCGCCAGCGGCCAGCTCAGATGGGTCGATTGGCAGAGTGATGGTTACGGTATCGCCTTCGGCAGGCAGGGCGCCAAGTTCGGCGATAAGCAGACCGGCGATGGTTTCAACGTCGCCTTCCGGCAGATCGTAATCGATGGCGCGAGTAACTTCGTCCAAGTGAACGTCGCCGTCCATTAACCAGGTGTTGTTGCCTTCAAAGGTGACCGCGTCGCCTTGATCGGCGTCGTGTTCATCGGTGATTTCGCCAACAATTTCCATCGCCAGATCTTCAATCGACAGTACCCCAGCGAAGCCGCCGTATTCGTCGATAACACAGGCGAGTTGACCGGTGGAGGTTTCTAACTGCTTTAATGCCTCCGGCAGGCGCATTAGAGTCGGCAGTACCGTGGCCGGACGCATTACCGAAGCAACGGTGCCATCGTGATTGCCATCTTCCATGCGCGCCAGTACGTCAGCCAGATGCACTACGCCAACTGGGGCATCGTCATCGTTCACTACTGGGTAGCGGGTGTGGGCTTTGGCCATCTGCGCCAGCAGATCAGTCAGGGTGGTTTCTGGTTCAACCCAATCCACCTGTGAACGTGGCACCATCGCGTGTTCGACGTCGCGCTCTGGGAAGTCGAGGATCCGATCCATGATCAGCGACAGCTCTACTGGGATGTCGCCGCTGTCGCGGGAGTTGGCGATGATGTGGTGCAGATCTTCTTCTGAAGCGCTGACGTCCAGATCGTGGACCGGCTCAATGCGCACTGCCCGCAACAGCAGGTTAGCGGCTTTGTCGAAGAAGCTGATGATCCAGCCAAACACCGACATGTAGATCAAGGTCGAACGAGCCAACAGACGCGCCATCGGTTCGGAGTTGGCGATGGCCAAGTTCTTTGGATAAAGCTCACCAAAGACCATCTGCACCAACATCGCGAATACCAGCGTGACGATGGTACCGATAGCGGTACCAGCTTCTAAGGTAAAGCCGAAGTTTTGCAGCAGTTCGCCCATCGCTTTACCCACCAGTGGTTCAGCAACGAAACCCAGTACCAGACCGGTTACGGTGATCCCGAGCTGGGCGCCAGAGAGCATAAAGCTGGTGCGTTTGGTAACGGCGAGTGCCCGTTGGGCGGCTTTGTCACCGCTGTCAGCCAGAGCAGCTAAGCGGGCGCGATCGACCGCCATATAGGCGAATTCTTGGGCAACGAAATAACCGTTAGCGGCGATAATTGCCAGAATGATCGACAGGCCTAAAAGAAGTGTCAGGAGGGGTTCAATCATGGTAGCCGCCTCGTAGTTGGGAGAAAGAGGTCAACAAGCTACACATTCGATCGGGGTTGGGGTCCACTGGGTTTTCCTAAGTTAAAACAGGCTCGACAGTATATTTGCCCGACAGTGTTGTGGTCTAGCTTTGGTTAAGTTTATCGACAGCTACGGTCTAGAACTATGTCAGTTTTGACACATCTTCGCTGCTTTCGCGCAAAATCAACTTACAAATCACGGTTGCTAACCGTCGTAACACCATGATTAGTTGCTGTTATTGGAGTCGAAAGGAGACGCAATGGAAGAGGTAATCGGCGCAGGATTACTAAAGCTGATAAGGACCATCGGACGCTATTTAGGTTACCTGGTGATTGAAGTGATATTCGACACCGTCTGTTACTGCATCGGTTGGGGGCTGGTGCGGTTGCTAACGTTTGGCCGCTACCCACGACGGCCACTAAGGGATCTCCACCATAGCAGCGTTGCCGCCGATCTGGCGCTATCGCTTATTGGCGCCTTGACGTTGGTGCTGGCAGTGAGCGCAATCGCGCATTTTGGAGGCTAGGGCGCCGATGAAGTTGTTGCGACTAACGTTACTGACGCTGCTAATTCTGGCATTGCTGCTGGTGGCAAGCATCATCAGTTTTAGCATCGGCATGGCGCAATTTGAATCAGCACAGCCCCAGTTTTCTTGGTTGCAGTGGGGCTGTGACGCAGTCGTTGGGTTGTTAACTTGGCCAACGCGATGGTTGTGGACCCCGTGGGCGTCGACGCACCTACCGAACAGCTTTGAATGGTTACTGTTGCTGGTTAACTGCGGCTTGTGGGCGCTGCTGATTAACTGCGCTGCCCATTGGGTGACTCGTGGTGCCAGTCGTTGACCGTTGAGCATAGAGAAACAAGGCGACCTTATGGTCGCCTTATCATCGGTTAGCTCAGTGATGCCAGTTGCCGGTCGTGGCGGCGGCTCAACAGCAATAAGCCTAAGATGGCGCCAATCAGCGCTAACATCATGTCCGATTGAGTGTCCCAAACGTAGCCTTGGGTTCCGAGGAATGCCTCGGCATCTTCGCCGGTGGCCGCGGCCACCCACCATTCAATCAATTCATAGAAGGCACTAAAGGCCAGACAGAAACTGACGGCGAGGAAGTTACGCCAAGCGGCACCGTTAATTACCTGATTTCGGATAAAGATTTCGCGGGCAATCATTACCGGAATAAAGCCTTGGGCCAGATGGCCTACTTTGTCGTAGTTGTTGCGCTCAAAGCCAAACCACTCTTTAAAGTAATCAAACAGTGGCACCTCGGCATAGGTATAGTGACCGCCGATCATCAAAATCACGCAGTGCAGTAAAATCAATTGATACAACAAGGGCGTTAATGGGTAGCGGTTGATGGTCAGCAGCAGAATTACCGCTCCGATCATCGCTGGCAGTACCTCTAAAAACCAGGTGAACTGGTCTTTGGGATGGTAGCCAGACCACAGCATTACCACGGTGAAGATCACCGCCCACACAATTTTGTTTGTCATCGGTGCGCTCATTTGCAGAAACTTTCGCCAAAGTGTACCAAAGGCCAAGTGAAAGCACCGTTAAAGGTTAGCTAACTGACTAATTTGCAAGCAGTCTAGTGTGGCTTCGGGCTAGGTTTTGGTGAACTTTGGCCAAGTAAATGCAACCAACTAGTGATGATGGTAGTGTGCCACCGAATCAAATTTAGGAATGTTCGATGTATAGCGACGATGATTTAGACGCCGCGGTGAAAGCCGAGGTGATCAGCCAGCAAAGCGCTGAAGCGCTGCGCCAATTTTGGCAACAACGCCATCACAGCAGCCATGTTGATGGTGAACACTTTAAGCTAGTGACCGGCTTTAACGACATCTTTGTGGTGATCGCCTGCGTGATTTTGCTGACCGGTATTGCGTCACTGGCCGACGGCTGGGTTGCTGGACTATCGGGGGCGGCGACCGCCATCGCGGCGTGGCTGTTGGCGCTGTTTTTTGTGCTGCGCAAAAAGATGGCGCTACCGGCGATTGCGTTGCTGGTGGCCTTTGTTTGGGGCGTTTACAGCTCGGTTGAAGAGCTGATGGTGATGCTAAGTCCGGCGGATCGGGCAGTACCGGCGGGCATTGCGGCGGCGCTGGCGGCCTTTATCCATTGGCGCACCTTTAAAGTGCCAGTGACCGTTGCGGTTGGCGCCTTAGCGTTGGTTGTCGGGGTGGCAACCAGTTTATTGGCGGCGTTCCCAGAAGCGATTTTCTCTCTCAATGTGATCTGCTTGGTGACCGGTTTAGGCTTGTTCGCTTGGGCACTATGGTGGGACTTTAGCGATCGCGAGCGTCGTAACTATCGCTCGGATGTGGCGTTTTGGCTGCATTTGATCGCCTCACCATTGATTGTGCATCCGATTTTCTACGCCTGTGGTGCCTTTGATATCGACATTGGCATCGGCCAATCGGTGGCGATCTTGTTGGTGTACATGGCATTGGCGGTGGTGTCATTGCTGATTGATCGACGGGCGATGTTGGTATCGGCATTGGTGTATGTGATTTCGGCGCTGGCGACCTTGCTGGACGATCGCGGTTTTATCGGCCAAGGGGTTACCGTCACCGGTTTGGTGTTGGGGCTTGGTTTGGTGGCCTTGTCGATCGGTTGGCACCGCTTGCGGGCACTGCTGGTAAAGCAAATGCCAACCTCGCTACAACGGCGATTGCCGGTCGCGAAATAACCCCAACATAAGGATAACTATATGAAACGGATTTCAATGTTAGCGGTGGCCGTAGCGCTGCCAACGATGGCGACGTCACTGCCGCCGTTGCCAGAGCCGGTAGCCAATAATGCGGTTGCCACGGTGAGGGTAGACGATCAGCAATATCTGCTGAGTTTTAATGGGCTAGGTAGCGGTAAAGGTTACCAGGATGTGCACGCACGAGGCTTTGGCTTAAAGCTGGGCGATAACCAATGGCAGCGCTTGCCGCCACTGCCGGACTCGCGCCAAGGGCGACTGGCATCGGTCGCCGTAGGCGTTGGCCAATACGCCTATCTGTTTGGCGGCTATACGGTTGAGGCCGATCATAGTGAGGTGTCGCTGCCGGATGTTTATCGTTACCAGCCGCGGACTCAGCAATATCAACGGTTGGCGCCGATGCCAGTACCGGTGGATGATGCGGTCGCCATCGCCTACCAAAATCGCTACATCTATCTGATCTCCGGTTGGCATAACGACGGCAATGTTAACTTGGTGCAACTGTATGACAGCCATCGCGACCAGTGGTCACAGGCCAGCCCATTTCCCGGTAAGCCGGTGTTTGGCGCGGCTGGTGCACTCAGCGGCCATTCCATGGTTGTCTGTGATGGGGTGAAGGTGGATTACTTTGCCGACAAGCGCCGCAAGTTCAGCGACGAAGCTGCCTGTTATCGCGGTGAGATTGATGTCGATAACCCCAACCGCATTGATTGGCGTGTGCTGCCACACCCCGATGGCAATAGCCACTATCGGATGGCGGCGGTGGCGGGCCACCAAGGGCAACAGTTGTGGTTTATCGGTGGCAGTGATAACCCCTACAACTACGATGGTATCGGTTATAACGGCCAGCCATCGGCAGCGTCGGCGCGAATCGCCCGTTTTGACGTTGGCGCGAATCAATGGCTTGAGCCGCTGAAGATGAATCGTGCAGTGATGGATCTGCGTGGTGCGGTTGATGTCGCTGGTCGCTGGTATCTGCTTGGCGGCATGGGCGCCAACCAGACGGTGCTAGCCGATATCACTCCGGTCAAAGAATAGAACCAACAACAAGTAAAGGGCGCTGTAACCAGCGCCCTTTGTTTTGGGTTCTTTCTCTATCTAGAACTTGTCGGCGTAGCCTTTAGGTGGCGGCGTCCACGCCCGTTCGGTGCTGGTTTCTTGGTTGTATTGATCGGTGCCCATCGCCTGTCGGAGTTGGTCCTCTACTTCGATAAACAGCTTGCGGTAGTTATTATCAAAGCGCTCGCCGCTGCTGTCATCCAACCAGGCGGCGTACAGTTGATCCGAGCCTTGCCGTTCGATCTTTTTGAAGGTCGCCAGTTTGCGCTCAACTTGATAAGGGTGATTACCCAGTTCGCGCATGGCGCTGGCACCAAGCTCAAGCGCGCTGCAAAGCGTCTCTTTGATGATGGTGTGCGCGCCCGCTTGGCGCAGGCGGTAGGCATGGCCGCGATCGTACGCGCGGGCCAAGATCCGCACATGCGGATGGGCGTGACGAACGTGCTTAACCAAGGTGATCGCCGCTTCTTGATCGTCAATGGCGACGACCAGCAGCTTGGCGTTGTCGATGCCGGCGGTGTGCAGCAGCTCCGGTCGGGTGGCGTCGCCGTAATACGCCTTGATGTTGATCTGCCGGAGTAGATCAATCTGATCCGCTTGGTGATCCAGCACCACGGTGGGGATGTCGTTGGTCACCAGCATACGATTAACGATCTGGCCGAAGCGGCCAATGCCGGCGATGATCACCGGTCCTTGGGTATCGATGGTGTCGGCTTCGCGATCGTTACTCTGCTTCTGATAACGCGGCAGAATCACCTTATCAAACAGGATAAATAACGCTGGGGTAAGGAACATCGACAGTGCCACTACCAAACTTAAGGTTTCCACCAGATCCGCTGGTAATACGTGGTTTTGGCTAGAGAACGACAGCAGCACGAAACCAAATTCACCGGCTTGTGCCAGCGATAGCGCAAACAGCCAGCGATCGGCCCGTTTAATCCGGAAGATCACCGCTAACAGCGCCAGTACCAACCCTTTAAGCAGCATCAAGCCGAGGGTGATGGCGATGATTAAGCCAAATTGGTCGAACAGGATCTCAAACTTAATGCCGGCGCCAACGGTGATAAAGAACAGCCCCAGCAGTAAGCCTTTAAAGGGATCGATGCTCGATTCCAGTTCATGGCGAAATTCACTGTTGGCCAGCACCACACCAGCGAGGAAGGTGCCAAGAGCAGGGGATAACCCCACCAGCGACATCAGCGCGGCGATGCCAATCACCATCAACAGCGCGGTGGCAGTAAGGATCTCACGCAGTCCCGATGCGGCGACGTAGCGCATCAGTGGGCGCGTTAACACGTGACCGCCAACAATCACCACCGCAATAGCGCCGACGATTGCCAAGGCGTAGCCCCAGGTTGGTAGATCGGCCACCAAGCTGAGCTCTGGGTGATGTTCGGCGCTGGCTTGTAAGGTCGATGCCGCCTCGACCAATTCTGGAATGGCCAGCAGTGGAATAGCGGCTAGCATCGGGATCACCGCGATGTCTTGCATCAGCAATACCGAAAACGCGTTTTGGCCGCCCTCGGTGCGGGTTAAGCCTTTCTCATTAAAGGTTTGCAGTACAATCGCGGTGGAGGAGAGCGACAGCAGCAGACCGATAGTTACCGCCACTTGCCAGGGTTGATTCAACAGGTAGGTGATGCCGCCGACCGCGGCGGCGGTTAAGCCCACTTGCAGGCCGCCGAGGCCTAGCAGACGGTTACGCATCTGCCACAGCATCTTCGGTTCCAACTCCAGCCCCACCAGAAACAGCATCATCACCACCCCAAATTCGGCAAAGTGCTGAATGGTGACGGTTTCATCGCCGACTAAGCCGACGACCGGACCGATCACCACCCCGGCGATGAGGTAGCCGAGCACCGAACCGAGGCCTAAGCGCTTAGCCAGCGGTACGGCGATCACTGCCGCCAACAGATAGATAAAGGCTTGCAGAAGATAGCCGGTCATTATGCGCCTCCAACCAGTTGATTTAAGTGCACCTGCCAATCCACCAAGTGCTGTGTTAGGCCACCATCATCACGGGCGGTGCGGGCGCCAAACAGGGCAAATGGGGGCAGAAATTCCATGCCGGTCATCCGCGCCATCTGCTCCAGTGGCCGCATTAGCTCGTCAATGGTGAAGTGGTTATAGCCTTCGGCGTGGTAGGCATCGGCTTTGCCGCCGGCGGTTAGCACCAAGCCGAAGCGTTTGCCGTGCAGGGCGGTGCCATCGCGGCCGTAGGCAAAGCCATATTCCAGCACCAAATCTTGCCACTCTTTTAAAATCGCTGGGGTGGAATACCAGTACAGCGGGAATTGAAACAGAATGGTGTCGTGTTCAAGCAAGCGCTGCTGTTCACGGTCGATGTCGATGTTAAAGCGCGGGTACTCGTGATAGAGATCGACAGCAGTAATGCCGGTGATTTTTTGCGCGATTTGAAACATCGGCGCGTTGATCTCGGAGCGATGGTTGGTTGGGTGTGCCATCAATAGCAACACCTTGTTGGCTGAGGTAGTCATAAACCCCCATGGGAAGTAACAAAATAACCGATGTTGACCAACAGATTAGCGTGCAAACAGCAAATTGATTAACAAAAAATGCCGCAACCTTACGGGGGCGGCATCTAGATCAATGACGGTTCAGTTACACGGACAAAGCCGATTCGATTAATCGACGCGGATCACCTTGGTTGGCACTCCTGCCTGATTCAGTTGCGCCTCAATGGCATCAATCCGTGCCGCTGAGGTTGCTGGATGCTTGGCGGCAAACTCGCCCCGGATGCCATGATGGTGGAAGCGATTTAGTCGCAGCACCGGCAAGTTTGGCAGTCGCTGATACAACGCAATCATCGCCGCGATTTCGGCCTCAGAGTCGTTGACTCCTTCAATCACCAACCAACGCAACTCAGCCAGTTTGTTGGCCTGAGCCAGCATTTCGGCACTGGCCAACACCAACTTATTGCTGCGGCCGGTCAGGTAACGATGGGTGTCATCATCAAAGGCTTTGATATCCAGCATCACGCCATCGATGTGTGGCAGCAGCAACTGCCAACGCTTGTCGTTAACCAGACCGTTAGAGTCCAGCAATCGGGTCAGATGGCTGGTATCCGGATGCACCGCCAACTGTTTCGACAGTTCGGCCAAAAACGGCGCTTGCAAGCTGGCTTCACCACCGGAGTAGGTGATGCCATCGAGCAGCAGCGCTTGCGCAGCGATCTCGTTAACAACTTGGCTGACGCTCTGGTACTGGGCGGTTGGATTACCGCCACGGGGGCATTGCTGCACGCAGGTATCACAGCTTTGGCAGGCCCGCAGATCGCACTGACGCTGATTATCGACAAAGCGAATGGCGTTGGCCGGGCAGTGGCTTTGGCAGTCGTGGCAGTTGTTACACTGGCCAATGGTTTGTGGGTTATGACAGTTGCCGCAATTCATATTGCAGCCCTGCATAAACAACACCAAACGACTGCCGGGACCATCAACCACGCTAAATGGCAGCAAACGGCTGATGTGGCCGATTGGCCCCAGCTTTACTTTGCCTAAGCGGTTGCCTGGCGCCGCTGCAGTGGCCAGCGGCACCAATGGCTTCAGCGCGGTAAATTGCATTACCACTGTTGTGTTACCACAGCGCCGATGGGTGCTGTTCGTGGCTGACGGTGCGGAACTGGCGATCCAAAATCTTCACCACATCAACCGCTTCGGTACCCAGCACGGTGGAGTTGTGACGCTCCGCCTGTTGGCGCTGTTTCTCGATATCCGAGCGACGCACCATAAAGCCGGTGATGCGGATCAGATCCACGTCCGACAGGTTGGCGGTAAATATGCGCAGACCCAGTTTGAACCCGCCTTTAACCAGACGGGTTAGTGCTTCTGGGTTGGAGCGTACGGTTGGCTCCAGCGGGAAGATGTCAGATACGCCGCCATCGAAGTACTTATGCAGCGGTGCCAAGCTCTTGATGTGAGATACGGTGTCTGGCTCGGTACCTACTGGGATACGAGTGCCTGCGGTCTCTTCGGCGTCGGAGGAGATCCCGGATTGGCTGTGGAATACCGGTTTATTGCCGATGCAGTAGATCATCTCGATGTTGTCTACCTGAGCGCGGTAGGCGGCGATGATCTGCTCGCCCAGATCGGTGGCTTCCTGATCGAGACCGTAACGGCCAGATTTGCCTTGGGCGTCCATCAGTTGGTTTACCAATTCCGCCAGACCGTAGATCCCGAACATCGCTGAGAATTTCTCGAGCGATACCACCCCTTCCTTACACAGGAAATAGCTGTCGTAGAACTTGGACTCTTCCACTAAGTAACGAATGCGGTGGCGCATGCCATCGTCCATCAGCTTGGCGCACTGCGGTACGGTGTTGTTGAGGTAATCCGCGACGGTGCCATCACACAACTTAAAGCTGTTCATCAGGTTCAGACGCAGCAGGGTGTGGCTGCCGCCGCCCAGTGGCAGCGAGTTGTAGCAACTTACTACGCCGTAGTCGCTGCAGACGTCGTTATTGAAGTCGTGCTTAACCAGATCGTGGTTAACGATGTGTGGCTTGTTGCATTCGATGATGTTGTTCACCAGCACCTGCAGCAACTCTTCTGGGGTCTCTTCCAAACTGAAGCGGAAAGTCAGGTTTGGTACGGACTGCTTTAGGCTGGCATCCACTTTCAAAATGGTGCGGCCGATACGGCTATCCATTGGCCCTAAGTTGGCGTGCACGAAGGAGTCCGGCAGGGTGCGATCAAGGTATTGCCAGAATAGACGGATCTTCTGCTCTAACTCTTCGTCGCTGTGCTCGGCAGTAACAAACGGCTCCAGCAGCTGATCCAGGTGGCCCAAGAACACCGGGTAGGTGGTCACTGATGGCACGTTTTGGTACAGGATCGACAGGAAGTTGATCGCTTCATCCAAATTGGTTGGTGGCGCCAATTCTAGGAATTCACTGCCTTGCTTCATTGCCACGGCGTAATCTGGCAGCACGTAGCGTGGCTTAAATGGGGTTGGGCTTTCGTGCATGTCATGCAAGATGCCATCAGCAAAGGCTTGCTCCACCTCGGCGCTAAAGTTCGGCTTTGGCATCGCCGCTTCCAGCAATTGTGCCAGTGCCAATTGCTTCTGCCCTTGGGTTAGGTTTGGGTTACAGATCTGCGCTAATGCAGCTTGTTGTAGTTGTTCTAAAGACATAACGAAACACCGTACTTAAGTTGCAGCGAGTGTAACCGCCAACGCCTGTGAAGCCATGTTCAATTGTGTCGAAATTGTGCCCCAGATCGCTAATTTGCCGAATGTTATTCAGTTTGGGTTGAGTGGCTCCCTGCCTAGGTTTGTTGCTGCTGTCAATTTGTGTGATTCATTTAGGGAAAAAAGTTGGATCTGAGCCCAGTGCTGGTGGTCAAGGGTGAGAGTCCTCGCATCTTATTAAATTCATCGGCGTTAACAATCACAGCTGCGATCTAAAACAAGGTTCTGATGGTCAGGGTTGCTCTACAGTTGGCTAAGTATTAGCGAACGTCGCTGTACTCAATTCAGTGCTTGGTCAGCAAAGTGATTCGTTGGGTGAGTCCGCTGCTGCCAGAGGCTAGGGCGGAATGCCACTGCGAACGTTTTGGTTGTGACTAAAGCGCCAATCGCATGCAAGGAGGAAGGGCATGAGCCAGCCAATGACACCATCTCGTGGCCAGCTAGAACTGCGGATCGAACACGGCCGCATTGCTGAATGCCACCCTCAATTGACGTTGCCGGACGTGGCATCGCTTCTCGACGGATTATCCTACCCACAGGTACTGCAGCAACTGAAACAGATGTTTGTGCAATGCGGTGAAGCCCAACGTTGGGCGGCGGTGTCGCTGTTGGAAGCGGAACTGGAGATCAGCACTGCTACCCAAGCTGCGCGTGCGCAAGCGTTGTGGTTAGAGTGGCTAAGCGAGCACAGTTGGCAGCTGTGGCGCTGCGCCCATTTGGTGCTGCCCCACAGTGATGAACGAGCCGCAATGCACAATCAGTGGCGTCAGCAGTTGGCGGCGATCCGCGCAGAACTGGCGGTAGAGCGGCATCAGATCGGTGCCGAGGTTAGCCCAATTGCGATGCCCGATCTGTCCGATTGGCGTGATCAGTGGTGTCAATTGGTCTACGAACCGTTACTGGATGAGATTGCCGCCCACGATTGGTCACAATGTTTTGTTAGCAATAGCAGTGACGTTAAACAGCTCGAATCCGGGCCAGCGCATCGCCAACATATGGGGGATGTCTCCATCAGCGACCGTTTAGAGGCGATTTGGACTGAACTGTGGCACGCCGCTGCTTGGGCGTTACATCCAGAGGAGGTCGCCAGCCCCTTGCAAGAGCCTGGGGTGGTTAACGCCGCCTGCGGGATCATCAGCCATCACTGCGAATGGGATGACGGCGAAGCCGGATTTTATGAGATTGAGCTGCCGATCGTCAGTGCGGTAGAGAGCATCCGCCACAGTTTGTTGGGTAAGGCGTTCGTCGACAGTGCCGCTTGGCGTCGCGGCTTGAGCTTGTGGCTGCAATCTCATGAGCCCTGCATTGAGCTGGAACTGGAGTTTGTTGACGGTTTAGGCGACCAATAAAGCAATTAAGGCCAAGTGCAGTGCACTTGGCCTTTTTAGGGCGTGTTGACCTTTGTTGTATATTTTTGCGCCCATTGTTGGTTACTTTTGACAGCAATTTGCTCTTGGTCGGTTAATCTTGCTGTTCAGAGATCACTGAGGGGCGCCTTACAGGGTCGGACTAGCAGCTATCACTCTTCGTCATACGATTTCGACGTAGAGCCACTATGCCTTCAATCGCAATCCTCGATTGACAGCCGCTATCCTCGACCAAATTCTGAACTCCAAACGTCAACACGCCCTAGTTATTAGTTGGCACCTATTTGAAAAAACTAGCCTTTTAGACGCACCGACAGCACATCACAATGGGCGTGATGCAATACCGAATTGGCGGTGCTGCCAAGCAGCAACCGCAGACCGGATTGCCCGTGGGTACCAAGTACGATCAGGTCGACCTTTAGCGCTTTCGCCAGTTTGGTGATCTCTACCGAGGCATGACCATCGACCAAGTGTTGCTGTTCAGTGCCAACTCGCAGTGAATCCGCCATCTGCTGTAGCTTGCCTTGATAGTGCTCGTGCATCCGTTTATCCATGGTCAGGATCTGATCAGCAAACCCCAATCCTTCGACGGTGTATTCGGCGCCAATCGGCTCCATCACATGCAGCAGATGCAGTTCCGCGCCAAACTTATCGGCAAGCTCGTGCCCCTTTGCGATAACGGCGTCGTTGTCGGGGTGAAAATCGACTGCAAGCAATACCTTTTGATAGTGACTCATGTTGCCTCCTAGCGCCGCGAGCGGCTGTCGCTGAACCGTTGGGTTCAGAATGAATTCAACTTATGTCACCACAATTAGCGCGCCGTGATCTTGCGCCAAATCAACCGACAGTGGTGATAGCAACACTGGTGTCACTGGCCACAAGCGAGTAAGGTGCTGGCGCATTTTTTAAGGAGATCATCGTGGCAAATCATATTGATAAATTAGCTTGGCTGCATATCAAAGACGGTAAAGTGTTGTGCGTGCGCTCCCATGGCAAGCAGATGTATTACGTTCCCGGCGGTAAACGTGAAGCGGGGGAAACTGATCAGCAGGCGCTGCTGCGGGAAATTGAGGAAGAGTTGCAGGTTAAGCTGTTGCCGGAGTCTGTGCGCGCTTATGGACAATTCAGCGCTCAGGCTGACGGCAAGCCAGTAGGAACCTTGGTTAAAGTCAGTGCTTATCAGGCCGATTTTAGTGGTGAGCTAACCTGCGCTGCGGAAATTGCCGAGATGGCATGGCTGGATAGCAGCGACCTAGCTAAGTGCTCGGTAGTGGTGCAACTGCTGTTTGCTGATCTGCACGCTAAGGGACTTATTAATTAAGTGACACCTAACTTAGTCTGCTGCGCCATTTCTTTGCGCTAGCGCATTGGCGTTGGCAATTAAATGGTGGTTATTTAATTATTGCGCAGTAGACTGCAGTTGAAAGGCGTTATCCAGAGTGGCATACCCCTTGTATCACTCTACCGTCACTTACCAGCGACCTCGCGCCTCTGCCACCACGTGACTTTCGTGCTTTCACACTGGTGGCGAACCCGACGCCGAATCACTCTGCTAACCAAGGCGTCGGGTTCTGCTTCGGCAGTTGCTTGTTTGCACCTGCTACTCCTCTTATTACCATCTCTTGCTCAGTTGACTATTGCTTTAAGGCGATGATGATTTGCCGCTGTTGTCTTAATTGAGCGATTAATCTGATGATATTGCCGCGTCAGAGTTTCCTGACAGATTGAACTATCGTTCAGTTTCTTCTGCTAAAATTGGCGCAAAATTCAACCAAAATGGTCAAAAACTGAGTGATTTGTTATCGCCTTTGACCATAGTTGCGGTGCAAGTTATCGAAATTGGCGGATAAATGTTGCGCAACTTTAGTGGCTGTTTTGTTCAAAAGTGCGGGTGACTTCAAAGTTTACTTTGTTGACTCGCGCTATGGCGGTAGATTTCGCTTGCGAACGTTGGCGAGGCGCATTGATGATAGCTTTTTAGTGCTAGGCCAGCGTTAATGTCGTATCGCTAGGAAGGTAATACGGTTGGCTTAAGCATAATAACAAGCGCATCGAAGGGACGCCGGCGCAATTTAAGTTTGGTTTGTGACTTTATGAATCAGGTAATTTCTGTCGGCGCGCTGGAATCATTTATGATTGCCATCAGCGTGCTGTTTCTCGGTCATATCATCAGCTCTTGGCTGCCAGTATTAAAACGTTTCAACATCCCTGAGCCGATTGTTGGTGGTTTGGTGGTTGCTTGCGGTATTACGGCATTGCACTTTAATGGCGTTGATCTGACCTTCGACCTGCCGCTGCAAAACACCTTTATGCTGATGTTTTTCGCCACCGTAGGTTTGGCGGCCAATTACACCCAGCTGGTTAAAGGTGGCGCTAAGGTATTTCTGTTCTTAGGCTTGGCATCACTGTGTATCGTGATGCAGAACGTGATTGGCGTGTCATTGGCATCGCTGCTGGGGCTGGATCCGTTAATGGGCCTGCTGGCCGGTTCCATCACCCTGTCTGGTGGCCACGGTACCGGTGCCGCGTGGTCGGCGACCTTGGAGAATACTTACGGGTTAAGCAATACCCTTGAGATCGCCATGGCCTCCGCGACCTTTGGCTTGATTGCTGGCGGCATTATCGGTTCGCCGGTGGCGCAGCGTCTGATCGAAAAACGCAATCTGAAATCTGGCTACGTGTGTTCCAGCCATAATCGTCGCCAGCACCCAGAAGAGGTGACCTACAACGAGTATGAAGAAGACAAAGTCACCGCTAAGAAGGTGATTGAGCTGCTGTTCATCATGCTGTTGTGTGTTAACGGCGCTAAGTACCTTGAAGGCTTCGTCAAAGGCTTTGGCATTGCTTGGCTGAACATCCCAGATTTCGTGTACGCGCTGTTTATCGGGGTGGTGATCACCAACCTGCTGGAAGTGACCAAGGTTCGCAAAATCGAAGCGGAAACCTTGGACGTACTGGGTACGGTGTCGCTGTCGCTGTTCTTGGCGATGGCGCTGATGAGCCTGAAACTGTGGAACATTTTTGATCTGGCGATCCCATTCCTGATCATTTTGACCATTCAGTCCATCGCCATCGGTCTGTTCTGTTACCTGATCACCTTCCGAGTGATGGGGGCCAACTATGATGCGGCCACTATCGCTAGCGGTCATTGTGGCTTTGGCCTTGGGGCAACGCCGACGGCGGTGATGAACATGGGCTCAGTGGTTAACCGTTATGGCCCGTCACCACAGGCGTTTATGGTGGTGCCGATTGTCGGGGCGTTCTTTATCGACATCGTTAACCTGATCATTCTGCAAGGGTTCTTGGCGTTTATTGTCTAGCACGATTGAGAATGCGCTCGCCCCCAAGCACTTTGCGGCTTGGGGGCGTTTTCGTTTTAAGTGCCAGTAAATTCATCCAAGTTGTCGTTATTGTCAGCAAGTTGCTGTATTGCTGAGCGTTAAGTACCTTGCCACAGGTGGATTGATTTACTTTTTCGACACTTTTCTATAGCCTCGCGGCACTTGAGCTTTTACTAAAAACCAGCGCTGGCGCGGTTTTGGTGGGCTTTTCCTCTTTTTTTCTGCGGCGGTTTTGGCTGGTCGTAGGACGGCAACACCGAATACATTCAATGAACTACCAACATCAACTTAGCCATCGCTACCCTAAAGGCGGGTTTGCCATGGCCAGCGTTTACGCCTTTACTGGCGCGGCGATCGTCACCTCTACCATTTTCTCGTTGCTGCTATTTTTGTCGATTGATGACGATCCATTGATGAAAGCGCTGTTTGGTGGCTTGGCGATCATCTTTGAAGCCGGCAAGTTCTACGCCTGGTACGAGTTCGGCGAGCGTCGTTCTCACGGCAATCTGTTTGGCGCGTTAAACGCCTTTGGTTTCTATCTGGTGTTAGCGATCATCTCGATTGGTGGCAGTATTGGCGGCATCAACAGTGCCACTAATACCGCCCAAAGCCATATGGCGGTAGCGCAGTCGAAAATCGATTCTTACAACCACCAGATTGAAACCATCGATCAGCAGATCGAGCTAAACAACCAAGCGGCGGCTAAATACATCGAGATGGAGCGCATCGCCAACGGCGTAGCGCGGATCCAAGCCGAGAATAAAAAGCTGCGGGCCGAACAACAGCGTTTGGCGGAAGAGCGTGATGCGCTGCCACCGGTGGCACAGGGATCAGTACTGGGGCTGATTGACAGCCTGGCCAAGGCCTTGGGCACCACATCCGCGCAGGCGCAGTTGCTGCTGGTGGTGTTCTTGTCAATTTTGCTGGATCTGTTCGCGGCCTTTTTCGTTGGCGTGATTGGTGAAGAGGTGCGTTTCCGCCATTACTACCAGCGTAATCAGATGATGACCATTGACGACATCAGTGAGGTGTACGCCACCAGCAGTTCGTTCTACCTGCCAAGTTACGAGCAGGGCAGTCCGGCGGCGCAGCCGAACGTGGTGTATGACTCGGTGGTTGGCGATACCGCAACCGCGGCTGCAGAGGCAACCATTGTGGTCGAGCCAACGGCGATGGCCGCAGAAGCGCAATCCCAGCCGCAGCAGCCAAGCCGCGAGCAGCAGATCCGTGAGGCGTTGGCCAGCGGCAACATTACCTGCACTAAAAAGGCGGTAGCCCGTCGTTTTAAATTGACCAACGAAGAGGTCGATCAGCTGTTTATCGAGCTGATCAATGAAGGGATGTTGGGCAAAAAAGCCAACAACCACTACCACTGGATTGGTCCAGTTAGCGCATAATTGCCAACAGGCAGCAAACGATTTAAGGCAGCCACGAGGCTGCCTTTTTGTTATTAGAAAAGAGGTCGTAATGAGCATCACCCGTATTAATCCAAGCGAAAAATGGTCGGATGTGACCGTGTTTAACCAGATGGCCCACTTTGTTGAGGTGGCTGAAGACACCAGCGCTGACTTTGCAGGTCAAACCCTGCAACTGTTTGCGCAAGCGGAACAGAATCTGGCACTGGTGGGCAGCGATAAGTCCAAGCTGATCTCGGTCACCATCTACGTTACCGATTTCACCAATTTAGCGACCTTTAATGAGCTGTGGGTGCAGTGGCTGCCACAGGGCTGCGCCCCAAGCCGTGCGTGTTTGAAGGTGGAACTGGCGGATCCGGACTATCTGGTTGAGATCGCCTTTGTTGCGGCCGCAGACGTTTGATTGACGTTGCCAGTTATTGGTGAGTAGTCGTTAGTTGCCAGTGATTAGCTGTTAGTCGTCAGTGACCAGTAGTTAGTTGTCAGTGATTAGTTGTTAGTAAGAGCCACAGCTAGAGCCCAAGCCATAGCAGGCATGAGTTGCTAAATACTAAAAAGCCCCGCATTGGCGGGGCTTTGTTGTTCTAAAGCTCAGGTTAAGGCTTATTGGCCTTTAGCCGCTTGCTTGGCCAGTTTGCGGGCTTGTTTCTGCTCGCGGGCTAGCTGACGCTCTTGTGGGCTGAACAGACGCTCAACAATCACGAAGAACAGCGGTACGAAGAAGATCCCCAAGAAGGTGGAACTGATCATGCCGCCGAATACGCCGGTACCAATCGCGTTCTGAGCACCAGAACCTACGCCGGTACTGATCGCCAGTGGTACAACACCCAGACCGAACGCCAGCGAGGTCATCAGAATTGGGCGCAGACGTACGCGTACTGCGTGCAGAGTCGCATCGAACAGCGAGTCGCCTTTTTCGTAGTATTCCTTGGCGAATTCCACAATCAGAATGGCGTTTTTGGTCGCCAGACCCACGGTGGTCAACAGGCCTACTTGGAAGAATACGTCGTTGGTTAGGCCACGGCCGTAGGTCGCCAGCAGCGCACCGATGATCCCCAGAGGCACCACCAGAATTACCGCAAACGGCACCGACCAGCTCTCATACAGTGCTGCCAGTACTAGGAACACCACCAGAATCGACAGCGCGTACAGGGCAGGGGCTTGGTTACCAGACAGACGTTCCTCGTAAGAGAGACCGTTCCAAGAGATCCCAAAGCCCGGCGGCAGCTGTTGCGCCAGCTCTTCCATGGTGGCCATCGCCGCACCGGTACTGAAGCCCGGAATGGTGGCACCTTGGATGTTCATCGCAGGTACACCACCAAAGCGTTCTAGACGAGGCGCAGCGTATTCCCAGTGGCCAGTGGCGAATGCCGAGAACGGCACCATTTGACCTTGGTTGTTGCGTACGTGCCACTTGTCCAGATCTTCCGGCTGCATCCGGTACTGGTCTTCACCTTGAACGAATACCTTCTTAACGCGGCCGCGATCGATGTAATCGTTAACGTACGCGCCACCCCAAGCAGTTGCCAGCGTGGCGTTAACGTCATTGATGTTTAGACCCAGGGCGCGCAGTTTGCCGTGGTCAATATCCAGTTGGTACTGTGGCGCATCTTCCTGACCGTTCGGGCGCACGCCCACTAGGTTGGGATTCTGAGCCGCCAAGCCCAGCAATTGGTTACGGGCATTGGTTAGCGCTTCGTGGCCTTGACCGTTCTTATCTTGCAAGAACAAGTCGAAACCACCGGCCGTACCTAGCTCCATTACCGCAGGCGGTACAAAGGCAAAGGCAAAGGCTTCTTTGATGGACATGAAGTAGCCCATGGCACGGTTAGCCACTGACTGTACATCTTGACCTGGCTCGGTACGCTCATCCCACGGTTTCAGGCCGATAAACGCCAGACCCATGTTTTGACCCATACCGGCGAACGAGAAGCCCGATACCGCAAATACCGACTGAACGTTTTGTGCTTCGGATTCCAGCATGTAGTTGCTGATTTTATCCATCACCTTAACGGTCGACTCTTGGGTAGAGTTTGCCGGCAGGATAACCTGGCTGAAAATTACCCCTTGGTCTTCATCCGGCAAGAACGCGGTTGGCAGACGGGTAAATACCCACGCGGTCGCCGCTACCAGCACCAAGTAGATGATGAACACTCGGCCAGTACGACGAATGATCGACGCCACGCTCGCTTCGTAGCGGTTGGTCAGGCGATCAAACCAGCGGTTAAAGGCACCAAAGAAGCCTTTGTTGGTCAGGCCATGGCCTTTCTCAATTGGCTTGAGCATGGTGGCACACAGGGCAGGGGTCAGAATTACTGCTACCAGTACCGATAGCGCCATCGCGGAAACGATGGTGATCGAGAACTGACGGTAGATAACCCCGGTAGAGCCGGCCATAAATGCCATCGGTACAAATACCGCCGACAGGGTCAGACCGATACCCACCAGTGCGCCAGTGATCTGGCCCATCGATTTGCGAGTCGCTTCCAGTGGGCTTAGACCCTCTTCGGACATCACTCGCTCAACGTTTTCCACCACTACGATGGCGTCATCCACCAACAGGCCGATGGCCAGTACCATCGCGAACATGGTCAGTACGTTGATCGAGAAACCGGCAACGAACAAAATCCCGAAGGTACCCAGCAATACCACCGGTACCGCGATCATCGGGATCAGGGTCGCGCGGAAGTTCTGCAGGAACAGGTACATGATCAGGAACACCAGCACGATCGCTTCCAGCAGGGTCTTGACCACGCCTTCGATCGATTTGCTGACGAACGGGGTAGTGTCAAACGGCAGTACCACATTCAACCCTTCTGGGAAGAATGGGCGCATCTCGTCCACTTGGTTCATTACCGCTTCGGCGGTGGCCAGCGCGTTAGCGCCGGTGGCCAGCTGGATCGCCATACCGGATGCTGGTTTGCCGTTGTAGAACGCCTGCACCATGTAGTTTTCAGCGCCGACTTCCACCTTGGCAACGTCACCCAAGAATACCTTGGCGCCGTTGGCGTCCGACTTCAGCACAATTTGGCGGAACTCTTCGGCGGTTTGCAGGCGGCTTTGCGCGGAAATGGTGGCGTTGAGCTGCTGCCCAGAGACGGACGGGGTACCACCTAGCTGACCGGCCGATACCTGGGCGTTTTGCTCACGGATGGCCATCACGATGTCGCTGGAGGTCAGTGAGTACTGCTCCAGTTTCAGCGGATCCATCCAAACACGCATGGCGTACTGGGCACCGAACAGCTGTACGTCACCAACACCAGCCACGCGGCTCATTGGATCCAGTACGTTCGCGGCTACGTAGTCGGCGATGTCCGATTCGTTCATCGAACCGTCTTCCGACACGAAGCCCAGTACCAGCAGGAAGCCAGCACTGGTCTTAGCCACGCTCACACCTTGTGCCTGCACTTCTTGCGGCAGCAATGGCATCGCCAGCTGCAGTTTGTTCTGCACCTGTACTTGGGCGATGTCTGGATCCGCTTCGGCGTTGAAGGTCAGGGTGATTTCGGCGTTACCAAAGCTGTCACTGGTGGACTTGATGTAGCGCAGATGATCCAAACCGGTCATCCGTTGTTCAATCACCTGCGTCACCGTGTCTTCTACGGTTTTAGCCGACGCGCCCGGGTAGTTAGCGGTAATTGCCACCGTTGGCGGGGCAATGCTTGGGTACTGGGACACCGGCAATTTGGTAATTGCCAAGGCCCCCGCAAGCATAATGATGATGGCGATCACCCACGCGAAAATGGGGCGA
Source organism: Ferrimonas senticii DSM 18821 (assembly GCF_000422665.1). Taxonomy (GTDB): domain Bacteria; phylum Pseudomonadota; class Gammaproteobacteria; order Enterobacterales; family Shewanellaceae; genus Ferrimonas; species Ferrimonas senticii. The sequence continues at coordinate 189,582 of NZ_AUGM01000001.1, forward strand.
TCGATAAAATAGCGAGCCATAAACCTGCCTTTACCTTATTGAGCCGCGACGGTGGTGATCTCGGTTGCCGCAACCGGCGCGCCTGGGCGGATCTTCTGCAGGCCGTTAACGATCACTTGGTCGCCATCCTTCAGACCATCGGTGATCAACCATTGGTTGTTGATCACTTCGGCGGTTTGTACCGGGCGAGCTTCAACGGTGTTGTCTTTGCTCACGACCATCGCCATACCTTGGCCTTTCGGGGTGCGAGATACCGCTTTTTGCGGTACCAAAATGGCGTTTGGTGCGGTGCCAACATTGACTTGGGCACGCACAAACATGCCTGGCATCAGCAGGCCATCTGGGTTCGGGAACTCGGCACGCAGGGCTACGCTGCCCATACCTTGATCGACGGTCACTTCAGAGAACTGCAGTTTGCCGGTGTGAGGGTACACGCTGCCATCTTCCAAAATCAGGGTGATGGCATCGTTTTCGGCAGCAACCAGGTCGCCGCTGGCTAGACGCTGCTTCAGGCGCAGCATCTGGGCGCTGGACTGCACCATATCAACGTTAATTGGATCCAGTTGGGTGATCATCGCCAACGCTTGCGCTTGGCCGGCACCCACTAGTGCACCTGGGGTAACCGCAGATTTGCCGATGTAACCAGAGATCGGTGCTTCTACTTTGGTGTACTGCAGGTTGATCTCAGCGGTGTGGATGGCGGCTTTAGCTACCGCTACGCCAGCTTGCGCTTGCAGGTAAGCCGCTTCCGCTTGGTCAAACTCTTGCTGACTGACAGCGTTGGTTTTTACTAGATCACGGTAACGATCGGCGGTGGCCTTAGTGGACGCCAGTTGCGCTTTGGCTTGTTCTAGCTGAGCTTTAGCGCTGACCAGAGTCGCTTCATATAACGCATCGTCGATTTGGTACAGCGACTGACCGGCAGTCACCTTGCCGCCTTCAACAAACAGCCGCGATTCGATCAAGCCATTAACCTGAGGGCGCACTTCTGCTTGCTGATAAGCGTGGCTACGGCCTGGCAGCTCAATGGTGATGGTTTGAGGGGCGCTGACAACGTTAATGACATCGACCGGTACGCTTTGTGGGGCACCTGGGCCTTGAGCGTAAGAAGTGCCGCTGGCAACCAACAGCGTGGCTGCAATTGCCGAGGCAAGAGTGCGCATTTGCCGCATCTGAACTCCTGAAAATACTGCATCAGAATCCCCAATTACCTGCTTAGACCGGTTAATTTGGGGCTTGTAAAACGCGCTTGTTATCCCATAGCCACGGGCCAGCGGCAAGTCGCGAAAAGGCCAAAATTGTAACTGAATTAAGGACTTTCAGAAATGGGGCGAAACGGTAATAAATTTCGTTAGACAAGCTGAAAAGTCTTGCACATTGTCGAACTTTCAGAGCAACCGAGATGCAATTGACGTCTAAATGAGCAATTTTCGCAGCGCTGTTGACGCTTAAGTTGAATCACTGATTAATATGCCGAGCATTTAATTCAATCATTGATAAAACATTGACTGAATTAATCGCTCAGAAAACCACAAAGGAAGCCGTTGGGCTTCCTTTGATATTTGGCTTGGTTTATTGCCCTTAGTAGCGGCTGAGGTAATCGCTTAACGTATCCGAGCATGGGGCACAGTCGCCGCCCTGCTGGCTGACAACATAAGAGGCTACCGCATTGCCGAGTAATGCCGATTCCGCCAATGACCAGCCACTGGCAAGACCGGCCAAGGTGGCACCTGCGTGGCTGTCACCGGCGCCGATGGTATCGACGACGGTGGCATCAAATGGTTCGACTATCTCGCCCCACAGGTTGCCGTTGTTGTCACGACAAAGCACATAAGCCCCGTCTTTATCCAGACGGACAATCAGTTGACCACCGTGCTTTTCGACCCAGGAAAGGGCAAAGGCGGCAACGCTGCCATCCATTCCTAGCGCCGTGGCCTCATCGCGATTGACCGTGACAATCGGATTAAGCGCCATCAATCGAGTCATGTAGGCGTCGCTGATGTCCAGCAGGCGAGGACCAAAATCGACCATTACCGTGGCATCGGTTTGCTGCTCTAGCCAGGTCAGCAGCAGTTCACCACTGCGACCGGCAAGCTGGTAGCCAGAGACGTAGATGTAGCCGATTAGCTGACCAAGGCTGGCTAAGGTCTGTTGGCTCCAGTTGTCCTCAACCCCAGTCACGGAGATAAAGGTGCGCTCGCCGCAGGGTTCAACCAGCGCCATGCACCAGCCGTTATCCATGGTTGGATCAACCGGCAGGGCGGTGCTGATCCCGCGGCTAGCCAGATCGCTACGAACCAGATCGGCCCAGCGACCATTACCCAGTGGCAGGGCATTAACCGAATCGATGCCCAATCGTTTTAAGGCAATGGCGACGTTTAATGCACAACCACCAACATGAATGCCTTTTTCCTCGACCGCAATGTCATCGCCGCTGCTTGGCAGGCGTGGGGTACTAACCACCACATCAATCACCGCCGCACCGAGGATGCATAAAGGTTGCTGGCTCTGCAGACTGGCCAGTTTATTGCGCAGTAATTGCGCTGGCGTGCCGTTAAGCATGGGCGGCTTCTCGCTGTTGGCGCAGCGCCAAGAACTTAGTGGCGTAACCGTCAAAGTCCAGTTGGTTGGCGGCATCCATCTGCGCTTTCAGATCGCGGTCAATCGCTTGTTCGCCGTTTAGGGCACCACAAATGGCCACCGCCATGGCACCGATGGTGTCGGTGTCACCGCCCAAGTTGGCACACAAAATAGCGCAGCGGTTCGGGCAAGTCTCGGCCAGTTCCACCATCGCAATCGCGGCAGCCACCGATTCGATGGTGCTGGTGCCAGCGCCAACCAGATCGTAGATCCGCTGCATAGTCTGTTCGGTACCGTTGCCTTGGCGGGCCACATCCAGCGCCAGCTCAATGCGGGCGCCCATAGAGGCGCTGAAGGTGTTAGCGCACTGGGCTTGAGCAGCGTTGGCGATGGCCGGCAGTTGATCGGCAATCACAGTCCAGCTGTGGCCTTCAATCGCTTTGGAGATCGCCCAGGCAATGGCCACAGCACCGGCGATGGCGATGTCGGATTTGTGAGTCGGGCTGGAAGCCAGTGCCACTTCGCTGACAAACTGCGGCAGGCTGTTGGTTGGCAGTAAGCAGCCTAGTGGTGATACGCGCATGGCGGCACCGTTGGTAACGCCCATGTTATCCAGTTGGCTGATTGGGGTGCCGGCTTTAAAGGCGTTCATCGCTACTTTTGAGGTCGGGCCAAACACGTTTTTATTGAAGGCGTCGAAGCCTTCAGCCCAATCCAGCACGTTCTGGGCGATGGTTTCTGGCACGATCTGACCGTCGTGGCTGATGATGGCATCGGCCAATGCCAGTGCCATTGAGGTGTCGTCGGTAAAGTGGCACGCGGTAAAGTAACAAGCGGCGTTGTTTTCCGCCGGACCATCTAAAAAGCGATCGATCCAACCAAAGTGGGCTTTAACGCGGCTGCGTGGCCACAGTTCCGATGGCATACCCATGGCATCGCCCAATGCTTGGCCGTAGAACGCGCCGAGGATTCGATTATGTTGAGTCAGCATAGTGTTAGTTACCTTGAGAAACAGAGAAACCCGCAGGGTAGGTACCTTGCGGGTTGGTAGTTAATTCAGTGCGGATTAAGCCGCTTGTTTTTCATCAACTTTGATGGCGCTGATTTCGCCGTCGGATTCACGGAAGAACCAGAAGAACAGGACGAAGATGACGATGATCATTAGGCCACCGAAGCCCCACATGCCTGCCCAGTCGAAGGTTAGGCCGTTTTGTGGTGTGTCGTAGGCGAACATCTTTTCCATCATCCAGCCACCGAGGCGGTAACCCAGCAAGCTGCCAATGCCCTGACAGCCTAGGGTGATCAGACCCTGAGCGGCGGTACGCATGTGTGGTGGTGCTTTCTTGTCTACGTATACGTAGGCGGTAACGTAGTAGAAGTCGTAGCTTACGCCGTGCAGCAGAATACCGGCGAACAGCAGCGAGTACAGGTACCAGGTGTCGGCAGAGCCTACCACGAAGAAGCCGTAACGGATGCCCGCAGTGATCAGACCCAGCAGCAGTACTTTCTTGATGCCGTAGCGCTTGGTGAAGAACGGCAGCGCCAGCATAAAGAAGATTTCAGATACCTGACCTAAGGTCATCCAGCCGGTGGCGTTGCTCATGCCAACTTCGCTTAGGAAGCCATTGGCAAAGATGTAGTAGAACGCCAATGGCATGCTGAACATAAAGGAGCAGACAAAGAACGCCAGGAAGTTGCGATCTTTCAGTAGCACCAGCGCATCCAGACCCAGCATCACCTTCAGGCTCAGTTTGCCGGTGGACTTTGGTGGGGTGTTTGGCAGCATGATGGCAAACAGACCCAGTGCCAGCGACGCTGCAGCGGTGATCAACAGTGGGATGTTAGAGGCAGAGATGTCGCCGTAGCCCAGCCAAGTTGGTACGAAACCACAGGCCACGCCGGAAGCGATCCAGCCGATGGTGCCCAGTACTCGAATGCGTGGGAAATCACGCTCAACATCGGCCACGTTGGAAAACGCAATCGAGTTGGTCAGCGCGATGGTTGGCATGTAGGTCAGGTTGTATGCCAGCAGCAGTGGGAAGAAGGTGGCAAAGGTCAGTTGCTGCGCCGCCAGATACATCAGCACCGCACCCACAACCATTAACACCGCCAGTACTTTTTGCGCTGGGAAGAAACGGTCAGTGATCGAGCCCACCAGAATTGGCGAGATGATTGCGGCGATGGCGCTGGAGGCGTAACACCAAGCGATCTCGGTTGGTGTAAAACCATTGGCATTCAAGAACGGCCACAGCGGTACGAACCACGCACCCCAGATAAACCATTCGATAAACATCATCAGCGACAACTTACCATTAGCTGTTTTCACTGCTGTTCCCCTAAATAAACGCATACGAGCAATAACAAATTGGCGAGCACAATACGCACGGTTGTGAAATTCACAATTGATCACATTGGAATTTGTGAGCTAGATGGCATTAGTTGGTGACTATCTCTTTGGTGTTAACCTGCTGCTAACACAATCTGCTGTTTTTACACTAAGTGTTTGTTGTTAGATGCTTTCGGTTGTGATTGTAGCTTTGGTGCAGTGGAGGGCGACGATGCCGATGGCAGCGGTTCACGCATTGATGGCGGCAGAGTTAAGGTGAGGCTAGTCATTTTCTCACAAGGATTAACACCATTGGGGCCGTCGGAATGGTGGTTCACCAGCCAAATAATTTCAGTTGAGAAAAGTGCTAGACATTAATCAATTTGGTGATTAAGATGCGCGCCGAAATCGCAGTGGCTGTTCGCTAAGCTGTTGTTTCTAAAATCTAAAGGCGTCCATCGCCACTCTAGGACAACTGTCTCTGACGGTTGTGTTTCCTTTTTTATAAATAGGAAACATCAACTTTTTGCAGAGCGCCCATGTCTAACAATACCCTCTCTTCGACCATCGCTAACGGCGAATCGGTTTCGAACCCTGCGCCAAGCAAGGCCTCTACCATCAATAAAAAAGCGCTGCTGAGTGTCGCCTTTCTGATGGCCACCACTTCAGTTGGTCCTGGCTTTCTGACCCAAACCACCGTATTTACCAATCTGTATCAGATTGATATGGCATTCCCGGTGTTGGCGTCGATTCTGATCACCTTCGGTATCGTTATGAACCTATGGCGGGTGGTTGGCGTCTCTGGTCTGCGTATTCAAGATATTGCGAACAAGGTGGCTCCGGGTCTGGGTTACGCGGTTGGCATTCTGTTGGCCTTAGGGGCCGTGGCATTTAACTTCGGTAACGTTTCTGGCTCGGCGCTGGGCCTGAATGTGCTGACTGGCGCCGATACCCTGTGGGGGACGCTGTTTACTGGTCTGCTTGGCTGCGTACTGTTCTTGGCCCACAACGCCTCGAAACACATCGATAGCATGGCGCGTTACCTTGGTCTGCTGATGATCGTGCTGATCGCTTATGTGGCGATGACCACCATGCCGCCATTGGCGCCAGTAGTAGCAGCGGGGATGATGCCAACCGACGTTAACTCATTGCTGCTGCCAACCTTAACCATCGTTGGTGGTGCCGTTGGTGGTTACTACACCGGCGCCCAGCGTCTGGTGGATGTTGGCCTGAAAGGGCAACACCAACTGAAAGCTATCAGCCAAGCGGCGATCATGGGCGTCAGCATCGCGGTAGTTATTCGCATTCTGCTGTTCTTGGCGGTACTGGGCGTGATTGTTCAGGGCGCGACTTTGGATAAAGCCAACCCTGCGGCGGATGCGTTCCGTCAGGGCGCCAGCTCTGTGGGCTACTACATCTTTGGTTTGGTGCTATTTGTAGCGTCAATCACTTCGGTGGTGGGCAACTCTTACATGGCGATTTCGCTGGTTAAAACCCTGTTCCCAACCATCGAACGTAATGAAAAGTACTGGTGTGTTGGCTTTATCGTGCTGACCACTGTTGGTACTGCGTGCATCAACATGCCAGTGTTCCTGCTGATGCTGGCGGGCTTGGTAAACAGTGTGATCCTGCCGGTAGTACTAGGAGTGATCCTGATCGCCAGTCGCCGCAAAGATATCGTTGGTGATTACCGCCACCCAATGTGGCTGACCTCGCTGGGCGCATTCATTGTGATTGTGATGGCGATCGGTTCAAGTTCAACCATCAGCGGTTTTATCACTCGCTTCATCGGTTAATCGACTTAGCTAACAATCCCCCAAGGGCAACCTTGGGGGATTTTTTATTGCGGCTGGCAAAGCAGCCTGATTAATTGCTGCAATTGCGGCGAATGCTGATTACTGCGGGCAAAGCACAGGGACAGTCGCCGCGGTAATGGCATTGGCAGCGACAACTGGCTAAGGCGCCCGTGTTGCAGCGGTCGTTGGCAGGCCAACGTTGATAACAGACTGATCCCAAGGCCGGCTTCGACTGCGCCGATCACCGCTTCAATTGATGATAATTCCAGTCGCAAGTTGATGCGTTTAAGTCGCGGCGCCAGCTGATAGTCAAACTGGTCGCGACTGCCGGAGTAGGGTTCACGTAAAACCCAAGGCTGCTGACTTAATTGCGACCAACTAACTGCACTGTTGGCTAATGGGTGGCTGGCATTAGCGATGACGATCATCTGATCCTGCTGCCAAGGGACAAACTCCAGTTGTGGGTGCGGTCTATCGGTCTCTATCAGCGCCAAATCCAACTGGTTATCCAGCAGTTGCTGCTGCAGTTGCTGGCTGTTAGCCAGAGTTACCTTCGGATACGGCCAATCGTCTGGCCACTGGCGTGCTAATAATTGCGGCAGCAGATAGTTGCCGATGGTGCCACTGGCACCGAGTCGCAGCGCACTTAGTGGCTTGCCTTGATTAAATTGCTGAAGTAATTGCTGTTCGCGCGCCAACAGTTCTTGTGCCAATGGCAGCAACTGTTGGCCGTGGCTGTTCAATTGCAACCGACCGTGGACCCGGCTAAACAGTGACACCGACAGTTGCGATTCCAGCGCTTTAATCCCTTGCGACAGCGCCCCGCGAGTGACAAACATCTGCTCGGCACTGGTGCCCAAATTCAAAGTTTGGGCGACGGACAGAAACATCTGCAGTTGGCGTAGTGAGAGCTGTTGCATCAACGGATACTCTATTTAGTTTTTCTAAATGGGCGTTTTAGTTTATTTCGATTTTTCTAAATGGGGAAGCTGACATAATGGCACCCGAAATTTAAGGAGTCAGCGCCATGTCAGTCACTAACGTCATTAAACAAGTTCCCACCCCAATTGCGGGATTGGCATTAGGGATCGCCAGCCTTGGCGGTATTATTGATGGCCGTTTTACCTTTGATGGTCAGCTGGCTCTGGTAACTGCCTCCATTTCGGCATTACTGTTGCTGGCGTTGGCACTGAAATTTGCTCTGGCGCCAAAACTGTTAAAAGCCGATCTCGCCCATGCGGTTGTTGGTAGCGTATTGCCAACCGCAGCGATGGCGCTGATGTTGATTGCCGCGACCGTAAAGCCATTGTTGCCTGGAGTAACCCAAGTGCTGTGGCCATTGGCGGTGCTGCTGCACTTGTTATTGTTGGCCAGCTTTGTGTTTCACCGCGTTCGTGAGCCAATCTGGAGCCACATGGTGCCAAGCTGGTTTGTGCCACCGGTTGGGATCATTGTCGCCGCTGTTTCATGCCCAAGCCCAGAATACGCGGGCATTGCTACTGCGTTGTTGTACTTCGGTATGGTCGCTTTTGCCATCCTGCTGCCAGCGATGCTGTACCGATTAATTTTCCATCCCAACATTGCTGAAGCGGCCAAACCAACCATTGCGATTTTGGCTGCCCCGGCCAGCTTGTCGATGGTGGGTTACTTGAAAATGGTGCAGCAACCGTCTGCGATTGTGCTGATGCTGCTGTTTGGGGTGGCGCTGCTGATGACTATGGTGGTGTACGGCGCGTTCTTTCATCTACTCAAGCTGAAGTTCAGCCCAGCCTATGCGGCCTTTACCTTTCCATTGGTGATAAGTTCTGCAGCGCTATACCAGTTTGCGCTAGCGACCGAAAAGTGGGGCTTGGCGATGCATCAGCAGTTGCATGCGATGGCGGACATCGAACTGGCAATTGCGACCCTTGCGGTATCTTATGTAGCGCTGCACTACGTTAATGCTTACCGGCCTGGTCGCAGCGGCGCGAGCTCGACATCGTATGATTGACGGTGGTAACCGCAGACTCGTATTGGCAAAGCGTCTGTGGGTGAAAACGCCACCGGGTTCCCCGTGAGCGCTAAGCCAACGCCGCTTTGATTGCCTAGCGGCGCTGGCTATTGTCACTACTTGAAATAGTTAAGATAGCGGTTCGCGTATTTTCGCAACTTTCGTTCCGGCGCTTGATCTGCGATAGCCTGCACCGTTGGCCGATACTTATATTGACTGGAACCTGCCAGTGCTTTGGTCATCCAAGCGTAAGTGTCGATGGCCAATTTGCTACCGCCCATGGTTGCTACCTCTTGCTTAAGTTGTTGTTCAAGTAGGTTAAGCAAGTATGGCGTGTAGAAATGGTCGTAATGTATGCGCTTGGCGGCGATCCGTTTTAGCTCAAGTTGATCGCTGCGCAGCATATTGGCTAGCCGGTTGTGGTGCAAAGATTGCTGGTCATCAAATAATTTGCGATCGTTGATGATCGGGTTCCACTGGGCGTGTAGGCTCAATTGTGTATTGGCTTGATTGGCGTATTTACGCAGTTTCTTATGAAAATTGTTGCCTTGGTATTGAACCAATACTTCTCGATATTTCTCATTACCGGAAAATCCAAGGGCTTTTATTAACCACGCAGCGTGGTCGATATTTTGCTTACTGTCAGCAAACGGCGCGACCTCTTCCAGACGTTTTGCTACCAGATCAAACAGTGCAGGATCGCTCAGTCCGGCCCACTGTAAGCTTGATGCCGCATCAATATGCATGCGAGCGTGGGGCTGTTCAAAGATGCTTTGGTAATAAGCTTGGTCATATTTTTCGGCGGCCATTACTGGGCTAAGTGCCAATATCAGCAGTAAGTTAAACCAACACTTTTTCATTCGTCACTCCTTTGATTTGTCACTTGTCTATATTTAACTGGTTTGCTTTGCAGCAATGCTTTACCATTTGCATGAAATAATCAACGTGTTTGGCCAGTTATTTTATGGGTATAGCATTAGCTAGATTATTATTACTTGGGGCGCTCGCGCTGCCAGCAGCAGCTAATGAAATTTGGCTCTATGCTGGAACCGGGCCGCAACCTGGTGCTGATCAAAACAATCATATGGTCGGCATTGATTGGCTTGCGTGGGACTATCAACGTTCGCCTAAACAGGTATTCTCGCTTGGTTTTTCCTACTCGCATCTGAGGGCTTCTGGCGATAATCTTGACGGTTACAATCGCCAATTAGAGGCGTTTTCGATCGTGCCGCAATTGACTTTACTGGCCGAACCGTGGCGCAACATGCTGCCGTTGTTTCAGGTTCGTGCCCTAGGACCAACTTATCTATCTGAGAAACGCTTGGGCTTACGACAGCAGGGCATGCATTTCGCTCTGCAAGCGCAAATCTCGGCTGGGCTAAGGTTTGGGCAAGGCTATCGACATCAACTTAATATTATTTATCGGCACTATAGTAATGCTAATTTGGACGATCTAAATGATGGCTTCGATATTCCGGTGGTATTGGGCTATCGCTATCAATTCTAAGCAAGGAGAAACTATGAAGTTAGTTAAATGGACGCTATGGGTGACAATGCTTACCATCACCTCATTTGCTGCGCAGGCCCGCGATTCTCGCCAAAATTTTAATATCGAAATGGCGTTGGCAGAAGGTAGAAATAAAGGCGTTATTGCCACGGATATTCAGTTGCGATTTGGTGAAGACAGTCTGATAAGTGGCACCAAACGCATAGGAGAATACACTGCCAATAAGAAAACCAATGCCTTTAATAAGACCGATATGGAGGCCTGTCATTGGGCGTTTTTATCGGCGATTAAATCATTGCAAAATCGGGCGCGCAAACAGGGCGGTGATGCGGTAGTCAATATTCGTTCTAACTATAAGCAGCAGGACTTTCGCTCTGCCACTGAATTTCAGTGTGGTGCCGGCCATCTCATGGCAGGTGTGACTATGGTCGGTACGGTGGTGAAACTGTGAGAAACAGGGCCATCGTCATCCGTCGATGGCCCATTGTCGTTCCGTTACTGGTACATGCTGCTGATCAGTTCGATAACTTTAGCTTCTGCGTCGATGAATTTATCCAAACCACCGCCGGTACGGTAGCTGGCCTGGCCTAGCGGATTCTGTTGATTATCGGTAACCCAAATGTTGGCGTAGGCTAAGTAGGTGGCCAGATCCCATGCCCAGTTGGCGGTGTAATAGGCGATGACTTGGCACTGTTGTTTATCGGCATCGCTGATCTGTGGTTGGTATGCGGCGTGTTTTTGCGGGTAACTGGCAGAGATAACCTTGGTGGTGGTGCCGTTGGCGGCAAAGCCGCGTTCCATCGCCCGAAGAAAGCCATCTCGAACGGCATCGTGTTTGGCAATGCAGACTTCGGTTGGTTTTTGCGGTTGGGTAAAGCCGGTAATGTCTTGGCGCGCGGCACAGCCGCTTAAGGTCAACGCCGTGGCAACGGCAAGCATAGCGGTGGTGGTTTTTTTCATGGTTCACTTCCTTATTGTGATTGTAAGACGGACGTCGCTATAGGTATTCCCATAATGGGCCCCTTTTTCCTAGTGCCCGCAGTTGAGCGATGCCAACGCTAAGGTCGTCATCTGGCAATATCCAGCGTTGTTGATGGCCTTCGATTGCTTGTTGAAACTGGGCATGGTTAAACGCTGGGCTGAGATAGTACTGCGGTGTAAGCAGATCGGTTTCGGCTGCCAATAGATGGCGTTGGGTCATCTGCATTGCTAACCCAGTGTCGGGATAGATGCGCATGCCAAAGTAGGGGAACAGTACAGTCGGTGGTAGTAAACTGGCATTCTCTAAGGTCTGTTTAAGGCTTTCTTGGTTTTCTCCCCATCCGCCAACGATTAAAAAATGCGCTTGATGCAGTCCCAGTTCAGCGGCGCACTGGGCTGTGCGCAGCACCTGTTTTAACCGAAACGGTTTCTGGTAGCTTGCAAGGGTAATGTCGGATAACGCTTCAGTGCCAAATTCCAAATGGGTTAATCCGGCTTGCTGATACAGCGCTAACTGCCTAGAACTGAGACGATGGGGGGCAAAATATGCGCCCCATTTTGTCGGCAATCCTGTCTTAATCAGCGCTTTAGCCAAGGCTTCATTAAAGTCGGGGGTTAAATTAAATACCGAATCGGTAAAAAAGACGTAGTCGATGCCGTGCTGATCCCAAGCTTGCTTTAGGCTTTCGACAATTTGTGGAATTGGCAATTGCCGGACGGTTGTTCCATCGATGCTGGGGTAGCTGCAATAGATACAGCGATGGGGGCAACCGCGTTTGGTTTGGATATTCAACATACCGCTGTGGTGCCAATAGTGTGCCACCAGATCGGCATCAAACTGCAGTTGTGGATCGTCAATAAAGGTCTTTCTTGGTACAAAGTCTGCGGCAGCTTGATTGTGCCACAACAGTCCCTCGATGCCATTGACGGGTCGCTGCTGTTCTAATCGCTGCAGTAATTGCAACAGAGTTAACTCGCCTTCACCAACGATGCCGTAATCGCCATCAAGCTGTTCTAATAAGGTTTTGGCAAATAGCGAGTAACCTGCACCACCTAAAATAAGCGGTGCTTTCGTTACTGATCGTAGCGTGGCGACTAGAGTGCGGTAGCCGCTGATAAATTCTCGTTGGCTTTGCGAGTCGGTGTCATCGATGTTGCGCAGCGATAGCGCCACATAATCGGGATTAACGCCTGCCAGTTGCTGTTGCCATTGACTGTCGTCCGCTAAGTTCAGGTCCAGCAGTGAAATTTGCAGTGCAGGCCACGCTTGTTGTAGGTAGCTTTTAAGATAACTTAGCGCCAGCGGGTAGACTGGATAGGGGCTGCAGTGGCGATTGGCCGAGATGATGACAAGTTGCGGCATCAACGTACCCTTTTGAAGATTAACGACGTGTTAATCCCGCCAAAGGCGAAGTTATTGCTCATGATCCACTCGCAATCCAGATGACGGCCTTCTCCCCGCAGATAATCAAGATCACCACAGCGGGGATCGACCTCGGTAAGATTTAGCGTCGGGGCAAACCAATTGGCGCGCATCATCTCGATGCTCCACCACGCCTCTAAAGCACCGCAGGCGCCTAGGGTGTGGCCTACGTAGCTTTTTAAGCTACTGATGGGTTTGTGGCCCAGAACCAAGGCGGTTGCTTGGCTTTCGGCAACGTCGCCTTTGTCGGTTGCGGTGCCATGGGCACAGACATAACCAATAGCCTCGGCGCTCAGATTGGCGTCATCCAGTGCTTGTTGCATGGCAATTGCCATCGTTGCTTGATTAGGTTCGGTAACATGACTGCCATCGCTGTTGGTGCCAAAGCCAACGATCTCGGCATAGATAGTGGCGCCGCGGGCGATGGCGTGGTCACGCTCCTCTAAAATTAAGCTGCAAGCCCCTTCGCCAATCACCAAGCCATCTCGTTGGGCATCAAATGGACGCGGAGTCGATTGCGGTTGGTCATTACAAATACTGGTGGCAAACAGAGTATCGAATACTGCGGCTTCCGATGGGCATAACTCTTCGGCACCGCCGGCTACCATTAATGTCTGCTTACCCGAACGAATCGCTTCAAAGGCGTAACCGATAGCTTGGCTGCCTGAGGTACAAGCGCTGGAGGTGGTATGGACGCGCCCTTTAAGACCGAAAAATACGCCGATATTTACCGCTGTGGTGTGTGCCATCATTTGAATATAACTGGTGGCGGTAACCCCGGTCATATCACCGCTTTGCAGCATATTGCCAAATACACGGATCGGATCTGTCGAGCCGGTGGAGGAGCCATAGGCTACCCCCATGCAGCCGGTTTGAATCAGTGGATCGTCCAGCAGACCGGCCTGCGCCAGCGCTAGTTCGGTGGCGCGGGTCGCCATTAGGGATACCCGTCCCATGGCACGCACCGCTTTGCGAGCGTAGTGGCTGGGTTTGCTAAATTGCGCCGGGGCGGCAAGGCGGGTATTCATCCGTTCAAATTTGTCCCACGATGGCATCGGTACTACGGCATTGCGGTATTGCTGCAGTCGCGTAAACGTGGTCGGCCAATCTTGGCCTAATGGCGAGATCCCAGCCATGCCGGTGATGACGACTCGTTTCATAGCATGCCTCCATTAACTGAAATGACTTGGCGCGTGATATAGCTGGCATCATCGCTCATCAAAAATGCGACGGCGGCGGCAACCTCTTGCGGTTGGCCAAAGCGGCGTAGTGGGATCATCGCTGACAGTTCTTGGCTCGGCAGTTGATCGGTCATTTCAGTGGCGATAAGCCCTGGAGCTACGCAGTTTACGGTGATTTTGCGTTTGGCCAGTTCCAACGCCAAAGCTTTGGTGGCACCAATGATCCCCGCTTTAGATGCGCTGTAGTTGACCTGGCCGCGATTACCGGCAATGCCGGAAAGCGATGACAGAGTAATGATCCGGCCCCCTTGGCGAGCTTGCACCATCGGCATTACACAGGGGTGTACCACGTGGTAAAAGCCATCTAGATTGGTGCGCAGTACCTTGTCCCAGGATTCGGCCGACATCGCAGGGAAGGCGTTGTCGTCGCTTATCCCCGCATTGCAGATCACCCCATAGTAGGCGCCGTTGGCGGCGATATCGGCGCTAATTGCAGCGCGTACTTGTTCGCCTTGGCTAAGTTCAAACTGCAACAAGTGGGCTTGACCGCCAAGATCTCGCACCTCTGCGGCGACCCCTTCAACGGCGGCCAGATTTTGGTTGTAGTGCAACACCAGTTGGTGATCGCTGCTGGCCAGGCGCAGGGCGATGGCACGGCCAATGCCGCGGCCAGCTCCGGTGATTAAGATCCGTTTACTCATGCTGATTGTCCTAAAAATTGATTGGGATCTCGTGGCTGAAACACGTTGATCCGTGCTTCAGCAACAGGTTGTTGTTGCTGCTGGATGAGGCAATCGAAGGCTGCCATGCCATCGTCATCTTGATAGAGGCGGTTGACGCTCACGTGATAGCAGCAGTTGCGATCAAACTGGGGTTGATGGATTTGATAGCGGCGAGTACCAAGCAGAAAGCCGATGCGGATCGGTTCACCGTTAGCCTCGGCTTCGATGCCGGCCAAGGTGGCAACTGCTTGTGCCATATATTCGATACCCACCCAACTGGGCACGCCATCAATGGCGTCGTCGAAAAACGGCGCGTGCGGGCTCGGCGTTACCGCGACCGTCAGCTGATCAGGTTGGTAATTGACCAGTTGATCAATCAAAATCATCGGCGGTCGGTGCGCAAGGTATTTAGCTAATGGGTGGGTCATTATCACTCCAAGCGGCGGATCAGCAGGCTGATGTTGCTGCCGCCAAAGGCAAACGAATTACTTAAGATGGTGCCGCCGTTGGCAGGCAACCGATGTTGATGACTGGCCAGCAGTACTGGCGCCAGTGTGGGATCGAGCGGGTAGTGGTTGGCGTGACTCGGCAATTGGCGCTGGTGATTGAGGTCGCTAAGCAGCAACCACGCTAACGCCGCTTCCAACGCTCCCGCCGCGCCCAAGGTATGGCCGGTCAGTGCTTTGGTTGAACTTACCGGTACCTTATCGCGACACAATCGGTAGATCGCTAGACATTCCATCTCATCGTTCAGAGGTGTGGCGGTGCCGTGCAAATTGAGATAATCGACCTTGGCGGCGGATAAGTTTGCGGATTCAAGCGCTAGTCGCATCGCGGTTTCGGCGCCGCGCCCATGTGGTTCTGGGGCGGAAACGTGGTAGCCGTCACTGGACTCACCAAAGCCCGCCAGTTGAATCCCACCGCTATCGCGGGTCATGACAAACAACACCGCTGCCTCACCGATATTGATGCCATCACGATCCTCTGCCAGTGGCCGACAATGACCCTGGGCGTATGACTGTAATGCACAAAAGCCGTTGATAGTAAGCTGACTTAAGCTGTCGCAGCCGCCGCAGACAACCGCATCGACCAAGCCGCTGTCGAGCATTCGCGCTGCCGCTGCCAGCGCTTTAGCGGAAGAGGAGCACGCAGTCGAGATGGTGTAAGCCGGCCCATTGGCACCGATACGGTCAGCCACGAACTGGGCGCCACTGCCGATCTCCTGCTTGCGATAGTGGTAATCGTTGGGCAGTTGGCCAAATTGTTGTTGATGTGCCAATGCCAGTTCATATTCAGCGATGCCCGAGGTAGAAGTGCCAATTATTACCCCGATGCGATCGGCGCCGAAATCGTTGAGCAGCGGTTGCAGTTGCGGCATCAGTTGTTCGCAGCAGTAGTTGAGCATACGGTTATTGCGACAATCCCACTTCGCAAGGCTGCCTTGCAAAGGTGTGGTTAACGGGGCGGCTTGGCCAACCAATACCGACTGTTCTGGGTGCAGGTCATCGCGCCAAACCAAGCCGCGTTGGTCGTGGTTTAGCAGCGCCGTTAAGCTTTCGGCTGGGGTCATCCCCAGCGCCGAGATCATACTTGGTTGGGATAATCGGTGGCTCATAGTGGCGTTTCCTGCAAAGTGGTAACCGTTAGTGTCAATTGATAGGGGTGGTGGCTGATTTGCCGCGATTGGTGGCTACCTTTGACGGTCAGCAGCAACTGCTGATCTTGATACAATTGTTGGCAACGATCGGCATTAGGGCAGGGGCGCCAGTGCGACGTTGAGCTTTGTAAGCGATCTGGCTGCTGCATCACTTGCACCATCGCCAACAGCCATTGCGGAGGCAGTGGACCATCAAGGCCATTGATCTGTTCCGCAAGGGTGACACCGTCCCATCGAAGCGACAGACTTGGTTGACCTAAAGGGCCGCTGGCGGCCAGAACCCACTGTTGTGGTGATTGTTCTTCAACGCCGAACAGCACCAATTTGCCACTGGGGTAGTGCAGTTCGATCCGCTGCTGACGTCGCTGTGCCTCGCCGCTGGGCTGCGCTAAGCAATAGTTAATGCCGGCCACCAGTTCGCCACAGTGGGGTTGTTGCAATAGTTGACATCCACCAAGCAGCAACAGCGTGCACATCAGCCCCAATTGCCGCATCGTTAACATAGCTCGGCCAAGGTCTGTAGCCGCCGCTGGCTGTGGCGAACAAACGGGTTGTCAGCGTCCCAGGCATAGCCGGCCAAAATCGCGCTGATCATCTGCTTAACTTGCGGATTAGGATCAGGATGAAACACCACTTTCTGAAAGCTCTGGTCGTACCAACCGCTAACATAGGTTTTAAACGCGTTGACCCCAAATCGCAGTGGCTCGGCATATTCGCGCTGCCAATCAACCGCTTCGCCGCGCAGTTGCCGGTCAAGAGCCTGGCTGGCGAAACTGGCGGATTTCATGGCTATGGTGACCCCAGAGGAAAATACCGGGTCGAGAAACTCGCCAGCGTTGCCTAGCAGTGCGAAGCGGTGATCGGCCAAGGTAGTGACATCGGCAGCGTAACCTTTTAGGGCATTGACAGGAGTATCAAATTTGGCGTTACCAAGGACATTGGCCAGACTCGGGGTTGAGGCTACCCACTCTTTTAAGGCCGCGGCGTTATCGCTTGGTGCGTGCTGAAAACGCGATTCGGCGGCAACCACCCCAAGCGAAGCGCGACCGTTACTAAAGGGGATCAGCCAGAACCACACGTCGGCTAGTTCAGGGTGGACGGTGATCAAAATTTTGTTGCGATCGAAAGTGGTACTGGTTGTCTCGATGCCATCGGCAATGTGGGTAAACAGCGCTTGGCGAACTGGGAAAGTTGAGGGACGTTCGAGATGGAGTAGACGCGGCAGCACTCGCCCAAAACCGGAGGCATCGAGTACAAATTGACAATCCAGTTGATAACGTTGCCGCTGGTCGCAGCTTACCTGCAATCGCGCACCACCGGCTTGCAGTTCAATGGCATCGACCTGATGACCAAAGCGGATCTCGACCCCTTGCTGCTGCGCTTGCTGGGCGAGTAACTGGTCAAATGGGCCGCGCTGAACCTGAAATGTGGTGCCGGGGCCTGGGCTGAACTTGTTGGTAAAATCGAATTCCACTTGTTGGTTGCCGCGATGAAACGTGGCACCGTTTTTAAATTGGAAACCCGCATTGTTGACGGCCTCAAGCATGCCCGCTTCGGCTAACACTGACATGCAGTGTGGTAGCAAACTTTCGCCAATGGAAAACCGCGGGAAATGGCTTTTTTCAAGCACCAGCACATCGTGGCCAAGGCGGTTAAGGATGGCGCTGGCAACTGCCCCAGAAGGCCCTGCACCAATAATGACTACAGTTCGGGTTTCACTCACGGACATCTGATTGCTCCATTGATGATTGACAGGCCATGGGCGCTAGTAGCAGTGCTAATACCAAACCGATGGCGAGGGTTAGGCCAAATTGCGCAAGGGCAGGGGTTGCCGACAGACTCAATAAGCCAAAGGCGGCTAGGGTGGAGGCCGCACTAAGCCAGATGGCCACGGTAGTGTGGCTGTGATCGGGGTTGTGGGCGTAAAACAGGGTTTGGTCTAAAGAGATACCAAACAGCAACAGCAACCCCAGCAGAGTAAACAGCGTTAAGGGTTGGCCTAACAGTGCTAACACCATCACCGTCAGTAGCATTGCAGTGGTTGGTGGCAGCACGATTCGTAACATCCGGCTTAGCCGATGGCGGTAGCCAATAATCAGCGTCGCGCTGACAACCGCCAATGCGAGTAGCAGGGTGAGGCCGAATCGGTAATCAGCCATCATCTGGTTCAATTCGCTGATCCGATCCAGATAGCGAACCTCATTGCTGTTGCCAGAGGCATTGGTGGCGATTGCCATCAATGCCTCAACATCATTGACTTGGCTGAGCAACATTACCGAGCGCCACTGATGTTGCTGTTGGCCAAGCCATAAACCATGCCAAGGCGCTAACAGCGGCTGCGCTAACCAGTGCTCTGGGGTCAACAACGGCGCGCGTTTTAGCTCGGTGCGAGCGCGACTAAGCTGCGCTGGATCGATTCCCAATTGTTGTAGTTGTTGTGCAAGGGCGGGATCGTCATAGCGCTGTTTCAACAGCTGCCTGTTGAACCGCTGTCGTTGTTGTGACGGCAAGCTTTGGCTGACCGCGCGATAACTGTGTAGTTGGCCTTTGCTAATGGCGTTAGCCAATGGCGCGTGCAGTTGTTCTTCAAGTTGCAGTAACTGTTCTGGGCTGGTTGCCGTCAGCAATAAAAATCGGTTTTCTTCGGGTAGTGCTTGCAGTTGCCCCAACTGAGCCTGTTCTGCCATCAGTTGCGGATCCAGTTGCTGCAGCTTTCGAATGTCGTCGTCAATATGCACCAACGTCAGCAGCGGTAGCGCCAACACTACGGCGAAGGCATTGCGCCGCCGCAGCAGCCTTGGCCGCCAATAGCTAATCAATTTTTGGCAACGAATAAGCAGTTTGCGAGGTGGGGAGTGTTGCCTGAAGCCAAGGTTGGGCAGGCACTGTACTGTTAAAAAGGCCCAGCAGAGCCCGGTAATCGAAAATACCGCCATCTGTTTCAGTGCCGGAAATGGCAGCAACAACATAGCGGCGTAAGCCAAAATCGAGCTGGTTAATGCCAACAGCATTGGCTGGCGCAGTTGTTGGCTGGCAACGTTGGCATCAGCACTAGGATGGCAACAGAGATGTAGGGTGTAGTCGACGGCGATGCCGATAAGAGTGGTGGCAAACACTACAGTAACGGCATGTAAACTGCCAAGCAGCCACCAACAGGCGCAAGCGCCAACAACCAAACTGCTGGTGATAACCAGCAACAGCCAGCCTAGTGGAGCCGGGTGGCGAAACACCAATAGCCCAAGGATAAGCACCAACACCAGCGATAAGCTGCCAAGCAGAGTCATCTCTTGTTGGGCTTGCTGGCTGGCCTTGATGGCATGGAACACCACCCCCGCGCGGTGAACCTTAACCTGCTGGGTTTGTAAGGCCGCAATAGCTGGCGTCAGAGCAGAGTTAAGCCGTTGTTGCAGATCGCTATCAAATGGGCTTGTCGGAAGTTGCCAGCGCAGTAACAGCCAGTGCTGTTGCTGCCAATGTTGGGTTAACCCTAATTCGGTTGTGTGCCAGCGGCGCTCGTTGCCGGCTTGCGCTAGTAAAAATTCAGGGAACAATAACAACGGATCTTGGCTAAATAGTGCCGCTGCCGGCGTTGCGGCGGGGGTTGCCAATGCGTGGTAGAGATTCTGTAACCACAACTGCGGCTGTGAGCTTTCTAACCGTCGTTGTTGCTCTACTGTTAGTAAACCGCCTCGAAATGGCAGCAACCATTGCCCTAGTTGCTGTCCTAATTGTTGCGGCGGTGGCGTTAAAGTTGCGCCAGAGGAGGCCATAACCTGTTGTAACTGTTCGGCAGCCATCTGCAATTGATGTGGCTGTTTGGCTTGCAGTAGCAGTATCAGTTGCCGTTCATTATTAGCGCTTAAACGCTTGCTGATCTCAGTGCTGGTGGCGTCTGGTAGTAACTGGGTGATGTCGGTATCCAGCCCCTGTTGGTCAAATCGCAGCCACAACAATGCCGCCGCCGCCAGCACAAACAGTAGCCATAGTTTGGCGGCGTAGTTATCGAAGTTCGGCACGCTCTGACTCCGTTGGCACGGTTACCGTGACATTGTGCAGGGTGATGTTGGTGTTGGAACCGCTGGGATCGGTTAGGATAATTTGCTCGATGTGAACTGCGCCAGTCAGTTCAATTTTCTCAAATAACGGGATTAACTTGGCTGTGGTTGGCGTCATTTGTAGTTGCCAGCGGTCGAGTTCACCACTCGCTGTAATGGCAAAGTGGTTGGCGAGTTTTTCAAGGTCGCCACTGAGCAAGCCACTGAGTAGATCGCTAAAGGCGCTGTCAGCCAACGTTAATTGTTGATGTTGTTGCCAAACACTGTCGCCCTTGACCAAGGTGGTTTGTGCCCAAGGCTGTTGCTGCTGCCACTTTAAGCCGAGCCCCGGCACCATCAAATAGTCACCGCTTGATTGCATCGGTGCGGTTAAAAATGGCAGCGCTTTGTGCTGCACAAAATGGCCTCGCACCGGTTGTGAGGTTGCTAGCTGCAACTGTTGCCAATCTAAAGCGGCGCAGACTGGGCTAAGCAGCAACAAAATTACCGTAGTCAATCGAGCCATGGTGCCAACTTTTGTTGCAGAATTGCGGGACTTTGGAGGCACATTTCGCCATTGGCGATTGCTACCGCAACTTGCACGGTTTCCCCTTTAACCAAGCGCTTACCGGTATCGGCGTCGTGGACTTGATAGCGGATCCGCAGTCGGTGCTGCCACTCCAATAACTCAGCCTTCACCAGCAACTGTTGGTCGACGGTGGTAGGGTGGGGGTAACGGATCTTCAAGTCGATGATTGGCCAAGCGTAGCCTGACTGCTGCATCTGTTGATAGCCGTAGTCGATCTGGGTAAATAGCGCCCGCCGTGCTTCTTCGAAGTAGCGTAGGTAGTTACCGTGCCAGGTTACGCCCATCGGATCGCAATCTTGAAAGGGCACGGTCACGGCCGCCGTGGCGGCTAGGATTGCGACCATGGCGCTACCTCCCAATGACGATTGATGATCGCTTCGCAGGTTTGTCGCAGCAGCATCTCAAGCGGTCTATCCTCTACCAGCAGATCCATCCGCTGTTGTACCTGTGTTAACAACGCTTGGAGTGGCAAGGTTAATTGGGTGTTGGCTTCTAATCGTTGCCGCAGTTGTACGGCTTGGGCGCTGGCTAACAGCAGTGCTGCGGCGACCTGTTCGGTTAGTGTTAATACCCGAAGCGCGTCACGAGCGGCGATGGTGCCCATGCTGACCTTGTCTTGGTTGTGGCACTCCGTTGAACGGCTAAACACCGAGGCTGGCATGGTCTGTTTTAGCGCTTCCGCTGTCCAAGCTGACACCCCAATTTGCACCGCTTTAAAGCCATGGTTGATGGCCGCTCTAGGACCGGTGGCACCAGATAAATTGGTCGGTAGTCCATTGTTGAATTTAACGTCAACCAGATGTGCCAACTGGCGATCCATCAGATCCGCAAGGTTGGCGACGGTGTTTTTCAGGCTATCCATGACAAAAGCGATATGACCGCCGTAAAAGTGACCGCCGTGAAGAATACGGCCCGCTTCGCCATCGATAATGGGGTTATCGTTGGCGCTGTTCAGCTCGGTTTCGATGGTGGTAGCAAAAAAAGGCAGGGCATCGGCTAACACTCCGATCACATGGGGCGCGCAGCGCAATGAATAACGATCTTGCAAGCGTTCGGGGTTACGTTCGCCGGCATTGCCACCCAGATCGTTGTAAATCCACTGCGCTACCTGCGCTTGTCCTTGATGAGGTTTGGCGGCAAACAGGAGTGGATCAAAGTGATAGGGGTTACCCTTTAGTGCCACTGAACACATCGCGGTTAAGCGGCTGCACAGTTGCGCTAGGTATTCGGCTCGCGCGAACGCTTCGCAGGCTAAAGCTGTCATCACTGCGGTGCCGTTCATCAATGCCAACCCCTCTTTGGGGCGCAGCGTCAATGGTTGCCAGCCTAACTCGGCGTAAACATCTTGGGTATCGCGTACCTGACCTTGGTAATAAACTTGGCGTTCACCCACCAATACCGCACCGACATAGGATAGTGGCGTCAGATCACCACTGGCACCGACCGAGCCCTCCTCTGGAATTATTGGAATGATGTCGTGATTAAGCAGATCTATCAGTCGTTGCAGCAGGCTTAAGCTTACGCCGGAGCGACCAATCACCAGTGATGCCAAGCGCGTTGCTAATACCGCACGGCCCTGTTGTGGGCTAAAGTGGCGGCCCAGGCCGCAGCCATGAAAGCGGGTTAAGTGCAGCGGCAATTCATCCACTAAATGGTTGGGGATCGCCACGGTGCAGGAGTCACCGTAACCGGTAGTGACGCCGTAAATGGCACCATCCTCTCGCAGCAGGGTGTCTAACAGGTCGGCGCTGGCTTTGATCCGGGCTAATGCGGCGGGATTGTCGCTTAGGCTGACTTTAGCGCCAGCGGCGATGGCATTGACTGTTTTAATAGTCAGTGGCCTATCCCCTAGGGCGATGGTGGCGGAGGATGCTGATAGCAACGGTTGAGTCATGATGCTTCCTTGCACGGTCGGGTTGTAACTGGCGCCGTGACCGGCTGCCAAAAATCGTAAAAATTAAACCAGTTGAGTGGTTGTTGCAGTGTCTGGGTTTGCAGGCTTTGGGCGTAACGTTCGATGCAGTCGTTGATCTGCTGTTGTCGCTGCTGACGGGGCCCACCAATTCGGTCTGTTAGCTGTTCTAAGTGCAGCAGCGGCTGGCCACGATGGTCGCAACCGGCCAGCATGATGTAGATGGGGCAGTTCAATACTGCCGCCAGTACATAGGGACCGATTGAAAATGGCGCCGGATGGCCTAAAAAGTTGGCGTAATGGGCCCGGCTTTGGTTTCCCGCAGAGGTTCGATCACCGGCGACAAACACCAGTTCGCCTTGGTCTATGCGCTGTTGCAATAACATGGCGCTGTCGGGGCCAAGATCATCAACCTGCAGCAACTCTAACTGCGATTCAGGGTTAAGCTCGGCCATGATTTGATTGAATTTGGCGGCATGGCGGGTCAATGCCAATACCGTAATGCGGCGGCGGTAGCGACTCTGGGCGCTGGCACGAAACTGCTCGATGTTACCGAGGTGGGCGGTGATGATCATTGCCCCTTGGCCGCTTTCAAGCTGGTCGATAAGCTGTTGCCGGTTTGGAAACTGCGCATTGTTGGTGGTTTGATGGCCACTCCATGCATCCAATTTGGCCAGCGTTGCATAACCAAAGCGCAAAAAATGACGATAGCTATCAAAGTGATTTGCATCGCCAGATAATTGTGGGTGATTAGGATCTATGGCGCGCACTTTGGCGAGATATTGCCATGATGCGGTACGTGCCTCGCGCCCAGTTAGATAGAAATAGCTAATTAATAATGGCATCACCGCGTGGCACAATAGTCGTCCGCCGTGGCCGTAAAGCCATAGAACAGCTTTTAATCCCCATAGCGCGCCGCGTTCATTGGTGCGGCTCCAGTGACGTGGACTGCGGTGCCGTTGGCGTAACAGCGTTGGCAATCGTGCCAGCATGCCAAAAACCAATTTGGTGTGCATTTTACTGATGAGCCAGTTGTCCTGTACGGCACGAAAATGGGATCGCCCTTGTTCGGGGTAGATCACTGCGGTTGGCCGTTGAATAATTGGCACCTGCTGCCAGAACTGCCGAACCATGATCTCAGTATCAAAGTCCATCCGGTCACCGATAGGTTGCTGTTGCAGCAACGTCACCGTGCTGGCCAATGGATAGACGCGAAAGCCGCACATGGTGTCTTGCAACTCCAGTGACAGGGTCTCTACCCAAACCCAGAAATGGGTCAGGTAACGTGCGAGATAGCGGTGCGTTGGCACACTGTCATCGTATTGCGGTACCCCGGTGATCATTGCCGTGGGATTGGCATTGGCGGTGGCGATAAGGGCGGGGATGTCGGCTAAGTCGTGTTGGCCGTCAGCATCCAACTGCAGCGCGTGACTAAAGCCTTGCTGATAGCACCAACGAAGCCCGGTTTTTACCGCTGCGCCCTTCCCCCCATTGTAAGGGCGTTGTACCAAGGTAACCGTTGGGTATGCTGCTAGCAGCAGTTTCAGCCGGTTCTGCTCATGCTCACTTGAGCCATCATCGATCACCACGCAGGGCAGTTGATACGCCGCTAACCGCGGCAACACCGCTGCGAGTTGCTGACTGTGGTTAAAGTGGGGGATCAGGACACACAATTTCATGGGCGTGGCTCGACAAAGTGGATAACGCCGCTGGAGAAACGACGTTGGTCTTGGAAGAAGCGAAAACCGATGCGGCGATCA
This sequence comes from Ferrimonas senticii DSM 18821, assembly GCF_000422665.1. Lineage (GTDB taxonomy): Bacteria > Pseudomonadota > Gammaproteobacteria > Enterobacterales > Shewanellaceae > Ferrimonas > Ferrimonas senticii. Next base: position 214,040 of record NZ_AUGM01000001.1, read on the forward strand.
CCGATTCTCTCTAGCTCCAAAATCAGCGTTTCATCAGGATGTACCACCTGTTGGAACTTTACTTTTTCTAGCTGTGCCACCTGTCGGCCGAAGCCAAAGCGTAATTGCGCTTGCTGGATAGCCCAGTGGATCTGCACCACCCCTGGCAACACTGGGGCTTGCTGGAAGTGACCGCGCAGATAGTCCAGTTGCGGTTGGATCCGCAGCGGTAAATGCCACCGTCCGGGGGACTGCTGGTAATCCAGCCAGATTGGCTCAATTTGGTTAAACATCAAATATTTCTCTTAACTGCTGCTGCGGCAACTTGCCTTGGGCGGTGTACGGCAGGGCATTCAAATAACGCCAGCGCCGGGGCAAGGTGGTGCGATCGAAATACTGCAGCAGATGCTGTTTTAAGCTTTGCGCGTAGCGATGGTTACCTAATTGCGTCCGTCGTTGTTGGCCTGTTGTGGTAAGTACCAATATCGCGCCAAGTTGTGGTCTGACGTGGGCAAGCGGCACTAATACCGCTTGTTCGACCTCAGGGTGGGCGAGCAGATGTGCCTCCATTTGCGCCAGCGATAGACGCTTTTCGGCAAGCTTAATGACGCGATCGGCGCGGCCTTGCAGCTCAAAGTGTTGCCCTGAAAGCTCGACCAAGTCGTCGGTCAGGTATCGATTGTTGTCGGCCAAAAACGGCGACTGGATCTGTAATCGTTGTTGCTGACTGGCAATGATCACTCCCGGTAGCGGTTGCCACAGTGGTGAGGGCTGTTCGGTGCTCACCTGACGCCAGGCGATGCCACCGGTCTCGGTGCTGCCAAACACCTCAATGGCGCCATTACGCCAACGTTTTACTAACTGCATCGCGCAGTGGCTCGGCAATGGCCCGCCCGAACTGAAAGTGACCTGTGGTGCGAGCGTGATTTCATGGTCGAGCCGCGACAAAAGAGCGGGGCTGGCGATCAAGGATATAGCGCCATAATGTTGCTGGATCGCAGCAATCTGTTCGGGGTATGCCAGGGTTGTCGCCCAAAATGGGCGGCCAGCGCAAAAAGGCCATAACAACCGAAATAGCAAGCCGTAGATGTGCTGATGACTGACGGTCGCCACCACCAGACTGGTTCCCAACTGTTGCCCAAACAGGGATTCGAGTGCGCAAATTTCCCTTTCTATCTGTCCCAGTTGTTTCTCGACCGCTTTGGCCTCGCCGCTGCTGCCAGAGGTGTAGATCTGCAGCGAAGCGCCGGTTTGCCACTGTGGTGGGCGCGGCGATTGCACCTTTGGTAACGGTTGTCGATGTAGTACCAGATCCACACTATGTGTCAGCTGCGTAAGGGTTTGTGGGGCATCGTTGGCTGGCAGCACGATGGTTTTACCGAGTCCGAGCAATGCCAACAGTTGCACTAAAAAGTGGTAGCTGCAGGGGTGATATAACAGCACTCGTTGGCCGCTAGAAGCCAGAGTGGCTTGCATAGCGGCGACTTGCTGCCGTAACTGATCGCGGCTAACCGGCCCACATTCAGTCAAGCATAATAGCTGTTCGTCGCTGGCCAATAAGGCACGCTTAATGGTCATTGGCGGGCTCCGATTTAGGCCGAATTAGCCATTCGGCGAGCAGCAGCAACGCCATTAACAAGTAAGCGATAAAGCCGTTGTACCAGAGCCACAACTGCTGATTAGCAAGCAGTACGGTGGTTGCGGCAATGCTGCCATTGATGACGAAGAAACCACACCATACTTGGGTAACGCGGCGCAGATAGGGGCGCGCCGCAACCGGTAACGTTGGCTGACGCAGCCGTGCCAAGCATTCAATCATCGACTGCTGTTGGCGCAGACTTAAGGCAAACAGCAGTAACATGGTCGCGTTGATCAACACCGGATACCAATGCAACAAAACCTCATTGCGGGTAATGGCGTACGCACCAATTAATAGCATCCCTGCCAAACTGATCAGGCGCTGTTGTGGTTGTAGCCAGCTTCGCAGCAGCAATAGGGCAAGCATCACCATTGCTAACCATTCGCCAAGGCCATAGCTAAGTGCTCCCACTACCAAAAACGGGTACCCCAGCGTGGCGACCGCTAGCAATGGGATAATCAACCTTTTCATCTAGGCGCTAACCAACTGCTCCAATGCATCAAGCACGTCATCTACCGTTCGTACCGCTTTGAATTCATCGGGGTTAATTTTTACCCCTGTCACCTGTTGCAGTTTGATCACCAGGTCAACCGCATCGATGCTGTCGAGATCCAGTTGTTCGTATAGGTGGGTGCCCGGTTGGATATCAGCGGCATTGATCTCGAACTCTTCAACCAAGATATCGCGCAGTTGATTCAACAGTTGTTCACGAGTCATTGGGCTACCTCAGCGGTTTGATGCGATCGAATAAAAGTGGCGAGGCTAGCGACATTGGCAAAATGGGCTCGAGTATCGGCAGCGTTGGCGTCAAGTTTGATGCCATATTGGCGTTTAATGGCAACGCCTAATTCCAATGCATCGATCGAGTCCAACCCCAATCCGTCAACGAACAGCGGAGCGTGGCTATCGATCTCCTCTGGGGTGAGATCTTCAAGTTCCAGACAATCGATAATCAGTTGTTTAATTTGTTGTTCTAATTGATTCATTAATGGATAACTCCTGATTGAATTTGGTGGCAATCGCCCGTGTTAATTGGCGCACTTGGCGGCTTTCCGGTAGGTGTTGAGCGATTGGGTATCGCCATGGCGCAGCGACCGACAACGTCAGCGTAAAACGGCGCGGTGCTACCTGATACCAAGGGGTGCCTTTGGTTAGTGTCGTTGGTGTGCAATCGATGATCACGGGGATTACCGGAGGTTTACTACGAAGCATTATCCTTGCGGTGCCCCGTTGCAGTTTAAGCGGGCGGCCAGGTGTGGTGCGGGTGCCTTCGGGAAAAATGATCAGATTGTCGCCACAACGAAGGCGTTGCTCGCAGGCGCTGATCACCTGCTCTGGATCGTTGTTGGCGATATAGCCGGCGCCTTTAAGTACAAATCGGGTAAAAGGATTATGAAACAACGATTCTTTAACAATGCAGTTGGTGTGCGGTACGCTGGCAATCAGTATTACCACGTCCAGCAGCGATGGGTGGTTGGCGATAATTAGCGTGCCAGTGGCTCTGGCCAATTGCTGTTGCTGGTGTACTTCGACTTTGGCTACCCACAGCAGTTGCAAAAAGCCAACAAAACCGCGGAACATCAAATGCACTAATCGCTGGGCACGTCGCTCTTTAGTTAAACGATCCCCAGGTAAGCAGTTTAATAACGGGAATAACGTTAAGCCGGTAACCAGACCACCAATACCAAAGAGCGCGAAACTGCTGCCGGTGGCGACAATTCGATAGCCGTAATACAGGTGCGCTAACATCACTGCAGCGTCCACTGAAAGTGGGCATGTTGACCGATATATTGGCCGGTACCGCCGCCGTGTTTAAGGGTATCAAGCAGTTGCCAAGCCAGTGACGAGACGCAATCGGACGAAGCAACTGCCTGTTTGCTGATGGTTAATTGAAAATCGGCAGGAGCACCGAGCTCTAGCGCCAGTGCCAGTGGTTTCAGTGGCGGCTGAAAGTGTTGCAATGGTTCTGGCAGTGGATCGTCGACAAACACCAGCAATAGCGACTGTTGTTGCAGTAGTTGGCCATAAGCTTCGACCAAGGCAGCAAATAGGGTTTGCTCTCCGGCTGCAATCGCGGTGGCTGCTGCGGTGTGTTGAAATTGAATACCAAAGGCTCCAGCAGCAGTGTTATGAACCGACTGACTAAAGCGGGTTGGTGATAATGGTTGGCGTTGCGCCAAGGTTGACAGCAACTCAGTGGTTTGGCTGACTTCACCGTGCGTTGAGGCAAACACCGTTACTGTTTGTGTGTCATTTATCAGCGGTTGTGACACGGCCAATGCCATCTGGCTTAGGCGGGTTAACCGTCGCCGTGCCATTGGTGCCACAAAAGGCAGTGCTGGCAGGTGATTTTTACCTGTTTTGACTTGCCAAGGTGACGCTAAAACCGTTGCCGACGATGGGTACCAATAACGCCACTGGCGCAGCGGCACAGAGATGGTAGACATCAATTAATTCATCCGTGAATTGTTGGTTGGTGCTGTGTTACTGGAAGTTAGAATACCAGTAAGATTACATAGTGCAATAAGTTACTCGGTGGTTTTGAAAGTGCTGAATGGTTGCTGTGATGTTGACTTTAGGTTCTCAGGGACAGATCGAAACTTTTTTCTATGATTTTATTCTTGGTCTTTTTGCCTTGTTTTTGTTGAAGTTTATGGTGATTGTTGTGGTTGTTGTGAGTAACAATGAAATTAAACTTAGTAATGTAATTGGTTGCTTGTGATATATCCGGTCAGATGTCTTTAGAATATAGTGATTTTAAATTACCAAATGATTTAACTTTGGTAATAAATATTGCGAGAAAACAATACGGCCTGCTAATTGGAAAGTTTGCGATGCAAGATTCGCGAGTTCAAAATAAACGACGGCAGTTTGACGTTAGTCGGCAGTTGCTCAGCGCAGTGACGTTGAAGCAGCCGGCGTTAGCGGGTTGGTACAAACGAGATGATGGGCGTCCGTTGGTTCCGTGTTGGCCTCTTGGCGGCTTATCCATTAGCCACAGCGAACAAACCGTAGCGCTGGCCTACAGCAAAACGGGGCAGATAGGCATCGATGTGCAGTGGCAGCTATCACGGCATAGTGTGACCCAATTGGCAGAGATGTACCGTTGCCACGAAGCAGACTTTTATCGTTATTGGACGATTTACGAAGCGGCTTTTAAGGCTGGATGTTTGGTTACTCGGCCGACGCAACTGCAGGCCTATCGCCTGATGACGCTGGCACCAGGGTGGTATTACTGGGTCGGCGAGGTTGAACCCGATTGCACTCTGGCATTGGTCTCGGATAAAGTTAAATTAATGCAACAATTTGTAGAGCTACTACCCTCATTCTGACTGATCACTCCTGCGCAGGTCGCGTAATGATTTCGGTGTTCAGCAGAAGTTTGAGGTAGTGATGCGCTGGTTAATGCTGATAGCGCTGTGGTCGCTTGCAGGTTGCAGTCCGTTTTATGCTCCGGATCAAGAGATCCGCATGCTTGCCAAAGATTATTCCCATCAGGTCACTGACTATTACCTACGTTCAAGTTCCGGAAACTCGTTGCATCTGCAATACCATCGCAGCAGCCAGCCCGAACCCAGTTTATTAATCCACTTTCACGGCAACGCTGGCAACCTAAGCAAAACCGCGGAAAAATCAGTGTGGTTGGTTGAACATGGTTATGACGTGCTGCTGTTCGATTACTCCGGCTACGGTCAAAGCCAAGGCCGAGCGAGCCGCGAGGCATTGCGACAAGATGGCATCAGCGTACTTAACCACGTCGTGAATTGGACCGATGTCAGGCACTCACAGCGATATTTACTTGGCACTTCGATGGGGGGCGCGGTTGTTGTCGACGCCCTCGCAAGCTCGGGATTACAACAGCAGTTTGACCTGCTGGTGGTCGACAGTTCGTTCGACCAGTACTCGTTGCTGGCTGGAGATGTGGTTAGTCGGTATCCATTTGGGCGCTGGCTGAGCTCAATGGCTCGCACCTTTGTCTCTGACCAACATTCACCCAAAGATCAAATTGCCCAACTTGACGACATTCCGCTGCTGATTGCTCATTGCCAAAGCGATGGCTTAATCCCGTCACAACGTGGCTTCGAACTGTTCTCTGCCGCGACTGGTGACAAGGCGTTTTGGTTATTGCCCCAGTGCCGCCACGCTCGCACCTTCACCGCCGAGTTTCCTGAGCATCAGCGGTTGTTGTTGGCACAGTTGCAGCAGTTTAAACCCGATAGCGGCCAAGCTGCGATAGGGCTAATGACCGCCCAGCAATTGATAAGCCAGTCGCAGTCGACGCCACTGGTGACACTCACGATGGAGGCACCTACATCGACCGTAACCGATCAAGATCCGGAGGCAGAGTTTCAATGATGTTGTCTGCCAAACCGGTGCCGGCCGCCTGATAAATGTTGTAAACGTTGTGCACACCGGTCTCCATCAGCGCTGTGGTTTCATCTTCGTAACGGACGATGGCGGAAACCTTGCCTTGGTATCGGCTTTCGGCAATCAATTCGGCGGTGCTCAGATTACCTTGGTGGGATGGCATCGCTAATACGATCAGCTCAATGCTGTCACTGGGCACCAACTTTGCCCAAAAGTCGCTGTCGGTTCCGTCACCGATGATGGCATTGCGTCCCTCTTGATGATGACGCTCGACGATGTCCGCTTTGTGATCGATTCCCAATACCACGTCGCCATATTGCTCTTTAAGTCCATCATAGGCACCAGAACCAATTCGTCCCATGCCGAAGATCAGAATCTTTGGGTGACCGATTTCGATCGGCTGATCCTCTTGATGTAAGCGCTGGCGCTCAAGGTTAGGCAACAGCCGATGTAGTAGTTGGTAAATTGGGTGTGCCAGACGGATCAGCGGCGCTGCGAGGACAAAGCTTAAGGTTACCGAAAGGGCGATGATCCGAAGCCAACTGTCATCCAAACTGCCGCTGGCGATCGCCGCGGCCATTACGATCAGACCGAATTCACTGAAGTTGGCCAAACTCATCGCACTCATTACCGCTGAGCGCAACCGGAACCGCGCGAGCAGCAGCAGGCCGGCGAACAGTGCAAATTTGAGCGGCAACACCAGCATCAATGCGATGGCGGTTTCAACCTCCGCCCAGGTGGGGATCCCCTTCAGGCCGATGCTTAAGAAAAATGCCACCAGCAGTAATTCTTTGAAAAGAAACAGCGACTTTGCCAACTCTGAAGATTTGCTACTACCAGCCAGCAGCATTCCCATCGCCAACGCGCCCAGATCCGGTTTTAGGCCGACTAACTCGAACAGCGCCGCACCAGGCATCAGCGTCATCGTTAATCCAAACAGCAGCAACATCTCGCCGTGGCCGCAGCGATCTAAAAGCCACACAAATAGTGGCCTGGCGGCGATCAATGCCAGCAATGCTAACGCCCAAGGTGAGGGCAGCGCTCCTTTGCTGGCGGTAAGGTACAACACCGCAAACAGGTCTTGCATGATTAGGATGCCGATGGCGGTGCGGCCATACAGTGACTGGGTATCGCCGCTTTGTTCCAGTACCTTGATAGCAAACACGGTACTAGAGAAACTTAACGCAAAGCACATCACCAGAGCTTGTTCGGTTGCCAGCTCGCCAACCATACCGATGCCGCTTAGCGCTAACAATTTAAATAGCGCCATCATCGCCATGATAGTCAATGCCATATGACCGCTGGCTACCCCCCAGACCTCCACTTTCAACAGGCTGCGTAAATCGAGTTTTAGGCCAATAGCAAACAGCAACAGCATAACCCCCAGATCGGCGGATTGTTGTAACAGTTGCAGTTGGTCAATACCGATGGCGAACAGAATAAAACCGGCAATCAGATACCCGATAAGCGGTGGCAGACCAATGGCCGAGATCAGCAGAGCTGCCAGCAGCGGAATGGTGATAGTGAGCGGATCCATTAGTCCTCTATAAACAACAACTAAACAACATCAGAATAACAGTTTGGGCGGTCATTCCGCATGGTTTATCTCCCATTTTCTAACCGTCGCAAGGTTAAACGTGGTTAATATCCTTATTTGTAGTAGGGCTGTGGTTTGAAAAGTGACAGTTGCTTGGCTTGCGCAAATCACTAGTGAAACCGTGTGCGAGACCAGCGTTCTTAGTTGTTTGTACTGGCAATTGGATTTTGGTTGGTTGAAGACTCGAATGAAGTGATTGCTGTATGTAGTTAACTTGCTGACTTATATGAATTAATGGTTTTAATTGCGCGGCCTCTTAGCTAGAGTGAAAATGTTTCGCGCTTGTTAACGTTGCGGTTCGCTAAGTCGAGCGCAAATGCAGAGTCAATCAGGGAGATAGCCGTGCAAGCAAGGATGCTGATGTTAATGACGCTGTTGGTTCTGCCTGCAGAAGCGGCGTTGTACCGTTGGGTGGATGCCAACGGCAAGGTGCACTATTCCGATAAAAAGCCACCACAGCAGAGCCAGAAAAGTGATCAGTTGGAGATGCGCCGCAGTGGTTTGGTGCTTAAAACCAATGAAACCGAAGAAGAGCCAGCCAATGCGGTCAAAACCCTTAAGGTTGAGCCGTCACCTTCGGATAAGCAAAAGCCATTCAAGGTGGTAAAAACCCGCACGATTACCCAGCCAGAACAGCAAGCTGAAGCGCAGCAAGCGGCTGAAGCCGAAGCCAAGCGATTAGCGCAGATCGAAGTGGAAAAGGCGGCCAAAGCGGAAGCAGAACGATTAGCGCAACTCGAAGCGAAAAAGGCAGCTAGGGAGGAGGCCGAGCGATTAGCGCAGATCGAAGCGGAAAAGGCGGCTAGGGCGGAGGCTGAACGGTTAGCACAAATCGAGGCTGAAAAGGCAGCTAAGGCGGAGGCTGAACGGTTAGCGCAAATCGAGGCTGAAAAGGCAGCTAAGGCGGAGGCCGAGCGGTTAGCTAAAGTCGAGGCCGAGCAACAGCGACAAGCGCGCGCGGCTGAGGAGCTGCGTATCGCCAAAGCTCGTGCGGAAGCGGAGCAGCAAGCGGCGGCAGATTTGCGCCAAGCACGGGAAGAGATGATGGCGCTGCTAGAGCGAGCGCGCGAAGCGGAAGCCAAAGCGTTGGAAGCCGCTCGAATTGCCACCGAAAAATTGGAAGCCGCGCAGCGGCAACAGCAGCTGTTTGATAACAGCTACGTCGAAAAACCGGCACTGGCTCCGGCAAAAGAGCAGCCATTGCCAATCCCTGCCGAGGTGGCTACCGCTACGCCGGTGCCGGCTGAGTCCCAGCAGCCGGTAACGGCGGTTACCGACAAAGCGCAAGCGGTGACCAAAAAGCCGCTAAGCCAACCGGCACAAGTGGCTAAGAGTGGCAATCGCACGCCGTTGGCCGTTGATGATGGCTTAAATTGCAAGGTCGCCGCCAACAACGCTAAAACCTCGCTGCAGAAGATGATTTCGGTTAATCAGAAGAACTTCCAAAAAGGGTATATTCCGAAGAAGAATTTCCAAACCTTAAATCAGGCGTTGCAGGAGATCGGCTGGCGGTTGACCGAAAAAGAGTGTCAGCGTAGCCGCGGTGAAGTACGGGCGTTCTTTAGTTGTATGAGCGATGACGTTAGCCATCTGTCGGACTGCGGCAAGAAACACAACTTCGGTACGTTGTAGTCGCTGTAGCCACAACAAAACCGCCGCTTGAGCAACAGCTGAAGCGGCGGTTTTTTGTGGGTCAGTGGCACGATGCGAGTGGCTAACTCAGTGCATCATCATCGGTGCCGGCACGGTTTCGATCTCAATCTCTTCGATGCCATCCTCAACGAAGTTGATCTGCAACTTGGCAACCTCATTGGCGAGTTGTTGCATCTGGTCAACGCAATCTCGAACAAAGAATTCAAACTGCTCGATGGCGATCCCCGGCAGTAAGGCCAGATTGTGGGCGATGATCAGCCGTGGCAGCGAATCGTCAGTCATTTCGATGAAAATTTTCAACGTCGGGTAGTGGCTATTAAGCCGACTGAGCTCGGCAAAGGCCTGCATTAGACCGGTAGGCTTCAATTCAATTGATGAGGTCAGGTAAACAAAGTCCCCCTCAATTTCGACCTTGGCGTCGTAGATCATCGGATGATCTTGCAGCATCGGCAGGTGCAAGCCCTCACAACTGCCGCACATGAAATATTCGATCTCAAACTGGTTTAGCCACGACTGCAACGTGGAGTGATCGGGGACCGGTAGGGTCGACATAGTGAGATCTCGCAGTAACTAATTCAACGGCGCTCACCTTAGCGTTTTTGGTGGAAAATTTCATCTTTAATGCGATCAACAAGGGGAGCCGAAGCTCCCCACACTAGCATGTTGGTGCGCCGCGTTATTTGTTGGCGGCAATGATCGCCCGAGCCATCTCGTCGGCGACCACTGCGGTGGTTTTGCCACTTTGCTCGGCTTTGGCAAAAATATCCAGTAGAGTCTGATAGATTTTGCGTACTTTGGCCTCGGCGGCGTCGGCGTTGTAATCCTTTTCAAAGGAGACATTGATGATGCCGCCAGCGTTGATGACATAGTCCGGCGCGTACAAGATCCCCTTGTCACGCAGGATTTCACCGTGACGGGCTTCTGCAAGCTGATTGTTGGCACAACCGGCGACGATGGTGGCTTGCAGCTGCGGGATCGTCTGGTCGTTGATGGTGGCCCCCAATGCGCATGGCGCATAAACATCCACATCCTGGCTGTAGATCTCATCCAAGTCGACAACGGTGGCGCCCAAGTGCTGCTGCGCTCGCTCCAGTTGCTGTTGGTTTAGATCACAGACGATAAGTTCGGCGCCGGCACGATGCAGATGTTCACAAAGGTAATAGCCAACGTGCCCAAGCCCCTGAACCGCCACTTTAATGCCACGCAGATCGTCAATTCCGCGTTGGTATTTGATTGCTGCTTTGATGCCTAGAAAGGTGCCCAATGCGGTGTAGGGAGAGGGATCGCCACTTTTGCCCTCAAGCCCCATCATGTATGGCGTCTCTTGATGGGCGATCATGATGTCGCTGGTGGTAATGCCGACGTCTTCGGCGCTGTAGTAGAGGCCACCAAGGGCATCGATGGCCCGGCCAAAGGCACGGAACAGGGCTTCCGATTTATCACTGCGCGGATCGCCAATGATCACCGATTTACCGCCACCAAATTCAAGCCCGGCGAGGGCATTTTTATAGGTCATGCCCCGCGATAATCGTAATACGTCGTTGACCGCTTCCTCGTCGGAGGCATAAGGCCACATCCGGCAGCCGCCTACGGCCGGTCCCATGGTGGTATCGTGCACGGCCACAATTGCTTTGAGCCCCGATGCTTCATCGGTGACAAACAACACCTTTTCATGGTTGTCGTAAGATGGGTGAGAAAAAATCGCCACGCTGCTGTCTCCCTGCCGTCACTCGCGGCTTGCTACCGCTTGTTATTTCCTGTGTAAGTGTGGCGCAACCTTATCAGTGGTGATTGCGCTCTAGCAAAAATGCCGAGGTTACGTAAACGTTAACTAATGGCACGTCTGCTTGACATAAGCGCCAAGGTCATAGACAGTTTTTGATGAATAACAACGATATAACAATCGCATTACAGGGATAGCAGTATGGCTGAGCAAACCGCAGCAGCGACCGGATCGCAACCCACTCCTGAGCAAATCCAAGCTCAGCAACAGCAGTGGCTCCGTGTCCAGTATCAAAAAGCCAATAAACATATGGCAGAGAAGGGGGTTTTACCTGGCAAGGTGATTCTCAAAGAGTCGCGTTATTTGGTGCCCTTTGTGGCGGTTTGGAAGATGGAAGATGCCAGCCCACATCGCCGTCGCTACTGGGTCTTAAGTGGCGATTTGCCGACCGATATCGTTGCTGAGTCCGTTGCTAAAAACGCCCGCGATGCAGTGCATCATTTCTCGATGCTGTGGCAGCTTAAGGCGGAAAAATTGCTACGCAGTGGCGATCAGACCCAAGTTAAGTTGGCGCAGCTAATGGTGAGTCGAGCGGAAGCGCTGATGAAGATGCACGGTGATAAACGCCTGTGGGGCGAGATGCCAAGCAAGCTCAGTTGAGCAACAAGCCGCAGATGTAACAAAGGCGCTCACTTGAGCGCCTTTGGTTTTTAGAACAGTGGCTTAAGCCTTGGCTTAGTAGTTATCCATAAACTTAGCGGCGTAGCCGGTGTAGTTTGCTGGAGTCAGCAACTTCAGCTCGGCCTTAACGGTGTCTGGCAGCTCAAGACCGTCGATAAATTCGGCCATGATCTGTTGGTTGACGCGCTTGCCTCGGGTCAGTTCTTTCAGTTTTTCGTATGGCTTCTCGATGCCATAACGACGCATCACGGTTTGGATTGGCTCAGCCAGCAGTTCCCAGTTGCTGTTCAATTCGTCCGCCAAGCTCTGCACGTTTACTTCCAGCTTGGAAATGCCTTTCAGGGTGCTCTGGTAAGCGATCAGGCTGTAGCCCATGCCAACGCCTAAGTTACGCAATACGGTGGAATCGGTCAGATCGCGCTGCCAACGGGACACTGGCAGTTTTGCCGCTAGGTGTTGGAACAAGGCGTTCGCCAGACCCAAGTTGCCTTCGGAGTTTTCGAAGTCGATTGGGTTCACTTTATGCGGCATGGTGGAGGAGCCAATTTCGCCAGCGATGGTGCGCTGCTTAAAGTGACCCATGGCGATGTAGCCCCAAATGTCACGGTCGAAATCGATCAAAATGGTGTTGAAGCGAGCGATGGCATCAAACAGTTCCGCGATGTAATCGTGCGGCTCAATTTGGGTGGTCCACGGGTTCCAAGTCAGGCCAAGGCTGGTGACGAAACGTTCGGACAGCTGGTGCCAATCAACACTTGGGTAAGCCGAAAGGTGCGCGTTGTAGTTACCGACAGCACCGTTAATCTTGCCCAACAGTTCAACCTGCTGGATCTGCTTAAGTTGACGCTCCAAACGGGCAACCACGTTGGCCATCTCTTTGCCCAAGGTGGTTGGGGTCGCAGGCTGGCCGTGGGTACGTGCCATCATCGGTACCGCAGCGTTATCGCGCGCCAGTTGCTTGATGGCGTCGATAAGCTGGGTCAGGTATGGCAACAGCACTTGCTCACGGGCTTCATGCAACATCAAACCGTGGGACAGGTTGTTGATGTCTTCAGAAGTACAAGCAAAGTGCACAAATTCATTGATGGCGTGCAGTTCGGCGTTATCAGCGATCTGCTCTTTGATGAAGTACTCAACCGCTTTAACGTCGTGGTTGGTGGTGCGCTCAATCTCCTTGACGCGCGCGGCATCGGCTTCACTGAACTGTTCGGTGATCTGATCCAACCGTGCTAAGGCCACTTCGCTAAAGCAAGGTACTTCGGCGATCTCTGGGCAAGCCGCCAGCAGTTTTAACCAGCTGATCTCCACTTGGACGCGGTATTTAATCAGGCCAAACTCAGAAAAGATCCCACGCAATTCGGTGGTTTTGCTGCCGTAACGGCCATCAACCGGGGACACCGCGGTTAGGGCTGAGAGTTCCATCTAGGCTCCTTGAGGAAAAGTAGGGTAGTTGTTATTTATCGTTATTTATCGAGCGCGTGCGGCCGTTTCGACGATCGCTTTGCGGGACAACATCAATTGTCGACGCTTGCCGCCCAATTGTCGCCATAACACCGCAGAGCGAACCGCTGCTAGCAGCAGCGCACGGATTTTATATTGATTCAGCTTATTTTGCAGTTGCGCTGGGGTGCCAACCACTTGAATGCGAGTGCCAAGAGGGCTGATCACATCAGAGTACACCGACGCCAGGTTGGCCAGCACTTGCTCATCTAGCAATTGGTAGTGATGGCGCTGGCGTTTTACCTGGCTAAGGCGTTCAGCCAACATCTGCATTGCAGCCGGTTTGGCGCTAAGTTTACGCTCCAGCGCCAATACACCGACTAGGTAGCGGGTTAGGTCAACGTCTTTACGGCTTTTATCGCCCAGTTGCTCGACGATGATCTGGTAACCCTCGCTTAAGTCAGCACCGGCAAAGACATCCTCAGGACGTTCTGGATCGGTGATCAACACCGATTCCAAACTTATGGCCAAGGCGTGTTCGTCGGTTTCCCCGTGACGAGCAATATGACGAACCTGATCAATGGCATAGCAGATCCCTGCCAATGCCATTGTGCGTTGTTGTAATGGGTTCATGGCTTACCTTAACGAATCACGCGGTCGATAACACCGCCACCTAAGCACACGTCGCCGTGGTAGAACACCGCGGATTGGCCAGGGGTTACTGAACTAACCGGTGCATCAAAGATCACTTCCACTTCACCGTTCGCCAACGGAGTTACGGTGCACGGCACGTCTTGCTGGCGGTAGCGAGTCTTAACGCTGATCTGTACCGATTGCTGTGGCCCTTTACGGTCAACCCAGCACAGTTGGTTGGCAACCAACCCTTTTGAGAATAAGCGTGGGTGTTTGGCGCCTTGGCCAACGATCAGAACATTACGCGCCACGTCTTTATCGACCACATACCACGGTTCGGCGCCAGAGTCTTTCATGCCACCAATGCCTAGGCCTTTGCGTTGACCCAGGGTGTGGTACATCAAGCCCTCGTGCTGGCCGATCACTTCACCTTCGGTGGTTTCGATTGGGCCTGGTTGCGCCGGCAGGTACTTAGCCAAAAAGTCTTTGAATTTACGCTCGCCGATAAAGCAGATGCCGGTGGAATCTTTCTTATCGTGGGTGATCAGGCCTTGTTCTTCGGCAATCCGACGTACTTCCGGCTTTTCCAGTTCGCCAACAGGGAACAAGCTTTGGCCAATTTGACCTTCGTGCAATGCGTGCAGGAAGTAGCTCTGATCTTTGTTGTTATCGAGACCACGAAGCATCTCGACGCTGCCATCGGCATTAACACGGCGGCGCACGTAATGGCCGGTGGCGATGTAATCGGCACCCAGCGCTTCGGCGGCAAACTCTAAGAACGCTTTAAATTTGATCTCTTTATTGCACAGAATATCTGGGTTTGGGGTACGACCGGCCTTGTATTCTTGAAGGAAGTACTCAAATACGTTGTCCCAGTATTCGGCGGCAAAGTTTACGCTGTGCAGTTCAATCCCTAGCTTGTCACACACCGCTTGGGCGTCCGCCAGATCACTGGCTGCCGCGCAGTACTCATCGTTGTCATCCTCTTCCCAGTTCTTCATGAACAGGCCTTCTACCTGATAGCCCTGCTGCATCAGTAGATAAGCGGATACTGACGAGTCCACGCCGCCGGACATGCCGACGATCACCTTTTTGTTGCGGTTTTCAGTCATAAGGGTAATTGACGTTGTGTTTGCTTGAAATTAGAGGGTCGGCATTCTACCACGGCTGTATTCGCCGTCGCCAACCCAGTGATAGCGGCTATCTCGGGGCGTTGTGGTAAATTTTCAACGCTTCACCGAGATAAAGTTGCTAAGCGCTTCAATTATCGCTGTTTGTATTTTGCTCAATGACGCGATATTGACCTTGAGCTAGACCATCCAAAGTCCAGTTGCCGATACGGTAGCGCACCAAACGTAGGGTCGGGTGGCCAATGTGGGCAGTCATCCGCCGTACCTGGCGATTGCGTCCCTCGATGATGGTGATCGACAACCACGAGGTGGGGATATTGGCGCGTTCGCGAATTGGTGGGTTACGTGGCCACAACCAAGCGGGCTCGGCTACTAAGGCGACTTTGGCCGGCAAGGTCATACCATCTTTTAATTCAACCCCTTGGCACAGTGCGGCAATGGTAGCGTCAGATGGGATCCCTTCAACTTGGGCAAAATAGGTTTTGCTGGTCTTTTTACCCGGCTGGGTCAGTTTGGCTTGCAGTTGACCATCGTTGGTCAGCAGCACCAACCCTTCAGAATCTCGGTCCAAGCGTCCGGCGGGATAGACCGCTTTGATTGGCACAAAGTCAGCGAGGGTTTGTCGGCCGTCGCCGTCGGTGAATTGGGTCAGCACATCAAATGGTTTGTTAAACAGCAGCACCTGGCGTGGCCCCTTGGGCCGCGTCGCGGGTTTGCTGGCACCGTTACGTTGGCGCTGGTTTACCAGGCCCTTGGCCTGGCCTGTACGGTAGTTGTTAGCCGCTGGTCGGCGGCGCTTATCGTAACCGCCAGGTTTGTTGCTGCCAGAAGCACCAGCACCGGTGCGATTGGCGCTGAAGGATGTCTTTACTTTCATGCCCGCCATTATAGGGGCGTGAAGCGGTTGCTGGTAGTGGTAAGCATGGTGCATGCAGGCCCAGTTGCTGTAACAGAACTTACCCAAACGTTACCTGTGGTAAATGTTCGGTAACTTATCGGCTAATTCCCCTTAACCAATGATTGCTTTAAGATGGCTGCGCATATGGAGATTTAACCGACCGACGTCGGCAATAACAAGGAGAACCCTATGGAATCAAAGATCCAGCGCCCAGTGAACGGAGAAGTTATTTCTGTTGAGGAAAATGGGGCACTGAACGTTCCAAATAAGCCAATCATTCCCTACATCGAAGGTGACGGCATCGGTGTTGATGTGACTCCGCCGATGATCAAAGTGTTGGATGCGGCGGTTGCCAAAGCCTATGGCAGCGAACGTCAGATCCAGTGGATGGAGATCTACTGCGGAGAGAAATCGACGCAAGTATATGGCGCCGATACTTGGTTACCACAGGAAACCTTGGATGCAGTGCGTGAGTACAAGGTCGCCATTAAAGGGCCACTTACCACCCCAGTTGGTGGCGGCATCCGTTCGTTGAACGTGGCATTGCGACAAGAGCTCGATCTTTACGTGTGCTTGCGCCCAGTGCGTTACTACCAAGGCACCCCGAGCCCGCTGAAGCAGCCGGAATTGACCGACATGGTGATCTTCCGGGAAAACTCTGAAGACATCTATGCCGGCGTTGAGTGGCAGGCCGGTACTGCTGAAGCGGATAAGGTGATCAAGTTCCTTACCCAAGAGATGGGCGCCAGTAAGATCCGTTTTGAGCAGAATTGCGGTATTGGCATTAAGCCAATCTCCAAAGAGGGTACTGAGCGTCTGGTGCGCGCCGCGATTCAATACACCATCGATAACGACCGTGACTCTCTAACCTTGGTGCACAAGGGCAACATTATGAAGTTTACCGAAGGCGCTTTTAAAGACTTCGGTTACGAGTTGGCGCAGCGCGAGTTTGGTGCCGAATTGTTGGATGGTGGCCCGTGGTGTGCCTTTAACAATCCGAAAACCGGCAAACAGATCATCGTAAAAGATGTCATTGCTGATGCGTTCTTGCAGCAAATCTTATTGCGCCCAGCAGAATACGACGTAATTGCCACCATGAACCTCAACGGAGATTACATCTCCGATGCCTTGGCGGCGCAGGTTGGTGGTATCGGTATCGCCCCAGGAGCCAACATTGGTGACGGTGTCGCGCTGTTTGAAGCCACCCACGGCACCGCGCCAAAGTACGCTGGTCAAGATAAGGTAAACCCCGGTTCGTTGATCCTGTCCGGTGAGATGATGCTGCGTCATATGGGCTGGACCGAGGCGGCAGATCTGATCGTTAAGGGGATGGAAGGGGCGATTGCGGCGAAGACCGTAACTTATGACTTTGATCGCTTGATGGATAACGCCACCTTGCTCAGTTGCTCGGCCTTTGGCGACGCGATCATCGAAAACATGTAAGCGTCAATGTTAAAAAATCCGCTGCCAAAGCAGCGGATTTTTCGATTGTGGCAATAAATAAAAAAGCAGACTCATTATCGAGTCTGCTTTTTTACTGTCGGTCGTAGGTTCGAATCAATATTCCGCGGAACGGATATTAGAAGCGTGCATCCCTTTCGGGCCGCGTTCCATCTCAAATTGCACCTCTTGACCTGCCTTCAGGGTCCGATAGCCGTCCATCTCAATGGTGGAGTAGTGCGCAAAAACGTCTTCACCGCCATCTTCAGGACAGATAAAGCCAAAGCCCTTTGCGTTGTTGAACCACTTTACTGTTCCTTGAGCCATAACCCGACTTCCTTCCTCTGAGTCCTTCCCGTGTGTCTTGTAATCATCAACCTACGCCCATATAACTTAAGTTAGACAGAGCAGCGTTGCCGGCAGTGTGTCTGCCGTGTAATACCTATTAACAAATGGATAACATCTTGGTCAAGGAATAATTGGATCTGGGTTCAATCCGCAAACGTAAACAATGGCTAAGCTTTAAACCATGAGTAGGCAATTTCAACTCGACGACATCCTTGAACAAGAGCGGCAAGAACAGCGTGTAGCGCCGCCTAAACTGTATAAGGTTGTTCTTAACAACGACGATTACACCCCAATGGAATTTGTAGTCGAAGTGTTAACAAAGTTTTTCTCGTTAAGCACCGAAAAAGCCACTGAAGTGATGCTAACGGTGCATTACAAGGGCAAAGGGATTTGCGGGGTATTCACCCGTGATATCGCTGAGACCAAGGCCGCTCAGGTAAACGATTATGCTCGCGAGCATCAGCACCCGCTGCTGTGTTCGATTGAGCTGGCCTAATTGATAGGGGAGAGAGCGACATGCTGAACAAAGATCTGGAAGTCACGTTGAACAACGCGTTTCAACAAGCGCGTCGCAATCGCCACGAGTTTATGACCGTGGAGCACCTGCTACTGGCGCTGTTGGACAACCCGTCGGCGCAAGAAGCGTTGCTGGCTTGTGGGGCGCGATTGGACAACCTTCGCCAAGAGGTCGACCTGTTTATTGAACAGACAACGCCGCTGATCCCACAGGATGACAGTGAACGAGAAACTCAGCCAACTTTGGGTTTCCAGCGGGTGTTGCAGCGGGCGGTGTTCCATGTGCAGAGCAGCGGTCGTAATGAGGTATCTGGCGCCAACGTGTTGGTGGCGATCTTCTCTGAACAGGAGTCGCAAGCGGTTTATCTGCTGCGCAAGTCAGATGTAACACGGCTTGATGTTGTTAATTTCATTGCCCACGGCGTATCTAAAAAAGAGGGCGGCGATGATAACGACGCCCAAGAAGATAACGAGCACGACAGCGGCAGCATCTCGATGGACAAACCCGAGGAGGGGGGCGAGCGCTTAGAAAACTTCGCCACCAACCTCAACAAGCAAGCGAAGCAAGGGCAGATCGATCCGTTGATTGGCCGCGAACACGAAGTGGAACGCACCGTGCAGGTGCTTTGCCGTCGTCGCAAAAACAATCCACTGCTGGTTGGCGAAGCGGGCGTTGGTAAAACCGCCATCGCGGAGGGATTGGCTTACCGCATTGTTAACGACGACGTGCCAGAGGTGATGGCCGATTGCACCATCTACAGCCTGGATATGGGGGCGCTGCTGGCGGGCACTAAGTATCGCGGTGATTTCGAAAAGCGCTTCAAAGCGGTGTTAAAGCAGCTACAAAAAGATCCCAAAGCGGTGCTGTTTATCGATGAGATCCATACCATCGTTGGTGCCGGTGCGGCCTCTGGTGGGATGATGGATGCCTCCAACTTGCTTAAGCCGTTATTGTCCTCTGGCAAACTGCGCTGCGTCGGTTCGACCACCTATCAGGAATACCAAGGGATCTTTGAAAAAGATCGCGCTTTGGCACGGCGCTTCCAAAAAATCGATGTGCCGGAGCCAAGCGTGGCGGAAACCACCCAAATTTTGATGGGACTTAAGAGCCGCTACGAAGAGCACCATCAGGTACGCTACACCCAAGCGGCGATGAACGCTGCGGCGCGCCTATCGGACAAACACATCAATGACCGTCATCTGCCCGACAAAGCCATCGATGTGATCGATGAAGCGGGTGCACGGATGGCGATGCTGCCGCCGTCGAAACGTAAAAAGACGATTTCGGTCAGTGACATTGAAGAGATCGTTGCCAAGATAGCGCGGATCCCAGCTAAGTCGGTATCGGCCACCGACAAAGAGGTGTTGGAGAATCTTGACCGCAACCTGAAGATGGTGGTGTTTGGCCAAGATCCAGCCATCGATGCGCTCACTTCGGCGATTCGTTTGTCACGCAGTGGCCTTGGTAACGAAGGCAAGCCGGTCGGTAGCTTCCTGTTTGCTGGCCCAACTGGGGTTGGTAAAACGGAGGTAACCCAGCAACTGGCGCGGCAATTAGGGGTCGAGCTTATCCGCTTCGATATGTCCGAGTATATGGAGCGCCACAGTGTCAGTCGCTTGGTAGGGGCGCCTCCTGGTTACGTTGGCTACGATCAGGGCGGTCAGTTGACCGACGCGGTGCTGAAACACCCGCACTCAGTGGTGCTGCTAGATGAAATTGAGAAGGCCCATAGCGACGTCTATAACCTGCTGCTGCAGGTGATGGATCACGGCACCTTGACCGACAACAACGGCCGCAAGGCGGATTTTCGCAATGTCACCTTGGTGATGACCACTAACGCCGGCGTACAGGAAACCGTGCGCCAATCGATAGGCTTTAAGCAGCAAGACAGTAGCTTTGATGCGATGGCCGAGATCAACAAGGTATTTACCCCAGAGTTCCGCAACCGCTTGGATGGCATTATCTGGTTCAATCACCTAGATATGTCGGTGATTGCTAAAGTGGTCGACAAGTTCTTGGTGGAACTGCAAGCGCAGTTGGATGGGCGCGGGGTACAACTGGAGGTGTCTGCCGAGGCGCGGTTGTGGCTGGCAGAAAAGGGTTACGATCGCAATATGGGCGCGCGGCCGATGTCGCGGGTGGTGCAAGAGGAGATCAAAAAGCCGATGGCCAACGAAATCCTATTTGGCCGCTTGCAAAAGGGCGGTAACGTGCAGATCGACATGGTCGATGGCAAGCTTAGCTTCGATTATGGCGAGGCCAAGGCACCAGCCAACGCGTAAACACTCGTAAATAACCATCAAAAAACCGGCAGCGATGCCGGTTTTACTTTATTTAAAGTAGAGACAAAAAAGCCCGAAGCTTAGCTTCGGGCTTTTTTGTGGCAGAGCCGATTAACGCGCACGGAATACGATGCGACCTTTGGTCAGATCGTATGGGGTCAGTGCTACGGTTACCTGATCGCCAGTCAGAATGCGGATGTAGTGCTTACGCATTTTGCCAGAGATGTGGGCAGTAACCACGTGTCCGTTTTCCAGTTCTACGCGGAACATGGTGTTAGGCAGTGTCTCAAGGACGGTGCCTTGCATCTCGATACTGTCTTCTTTTGCCATCGAGGAAAAATCCTGTAATTTGCTTATGAAAAATCGGCGGTATCATGCCGCAATTGGCCGCTTAAGTAAAGGAATCATCCTGCCAGCGTGTGCCGTCAAAGCGTTGTAGCGGCTGAAATTCCGATTTATAGGCCATCTTACGGCAGGCATCGATCTGATAACCCAAATAGAGGAAGTCGCGCTTAAGTCGCTTGGCCACTTCAATCTGCTCTAGGATTGCCCGTTTGCCCAGCGAGCGCGCCGCCATGGTTGGCTCAAAGAAGGTGTAGGTTGCTGAAAGGCCGGTAAGCAGCAGATCGGTAACGGCGACGGCCACCAATTGCTGGTCTATTCGACCCTCAATGTAGAGTACCGGCAACTGTTTGCTCATTAAAAATTGGTCGAACTGCTGGTTGCTTGGGGGGTACATGCTGCCATCTTGGTGGCGGCCACTGATGTAGCGATGGTACAGGCTGCGATAATCGCTTTGTGGTTCATCTTTCAGCGACCACACCACATCGCGGTTTTTACTGATAATCCGTTTTTGCGAGCGACTGGGTTGAAAACGCTGCACCGGCAGTCGCAGTGGCACACAGGCGCGGCACTCTTGGCAGTGGGGACGGTAGATCTGATCGCCAGAGCGGCGAAAACCCAGTTCCAATAACTGTTCAAACTGAACCACATCAATAGGTTGACAGCACAGCAGCAGTGTTTCGCTTTTATCCGGCAAATAGCTGCAAGGGAAACTGCTACTTAAACCGATTTTTATCTGTTGTTGCTTAGACATCGATGCGACGGATCCCTAATGATGGCCAGACGATATCATGGTCACGAAGCGTGTGCAGTTGCGCTAAAAACTGCTGGCGACTAATGACGGTTGCCCCCAACGAATTTAGATGAGGATTCTCAATTTGGGCATCAATTAACCGCACCCCAAGTTGATTGGCGTGTTGCCCAAGCAGATAGATCGCCAGTTTTGAGGCACCAGTTTGCCGATGAAACATCGATTCACCACAAAACACCCCGCCGACGGCAACCCCATAGAGCCCACCAATCAGTTCTTCGCCGTCCCAGATCTCCAGCGAATGGGCAACCCCCTGTTGGTGCAGTTGCCAATAGGCTTGCTGCATCGGCGCACAAATCCAGGTACCAGCTTGGCTGGCTCGTGGCTCGGCGCAGCCTCGCATCACCTCATTAAAGGCTTGGTTGATGCTGTAGCGATATTGCCGTTTGCGGGCCAAACGGCGGCTGGAGCGTGACAGGTGGATTGTTTGTGGGTCGAACACCGCGCGCTCGGCCGGACACCACCACAGGATCGGATCACCGACATTAAACCAAGGAAAAATCCCCTGACGATAAGCGCTGATCAGCCGAGTTGGTGACAGATCGCCACCAACGGCTAACAGTCCGTCAGGATCGGTGAGCGCCAGTTCGTGGCTTGGAAATCCACCATTATGAAGATCGAGGTATTGTTGCGGCTGCAGCATGGTATTCTAACTATCAACGCCAAAGGCAGGTTCTACAGGAGAGATGGTATGACAAAGGTTATCCGCTCGATAGTTATCATGGCACTATTTTTGGTATCGGCAACCGCAGCAACCTACGCGAATGCCGCAATCCCGCGCAACCAAGCGGTGCCGGTGCAGAAGGTTGAATATGGTGAGGTGATCTCGGTACGGCAAGTTGATGTTGAGGAGATCCGGCGCGACCAATATTCCGGTTGGAAGACCTTCGGTGGCGCCGTACTTGGTGGGGTAATTGGTCACCAATTTGGTGGTGGCAGTGGCCAAGATGTGGCGACGGTACTGGGTGCTCTTGCTGGGGCAGGAATTGCTAATCGCCACAGCCCATCGCAGCAAGTGGTGGTGCAGCAGTTGGATGAACTGCTGATCCGCTTGGAGAGCGATGGTAGCCAACTTATGGTGCTGCAGCAGCGTGACGCTGGCATGCGCTTTAGCAGCGGTAACACCGTCAGAGTGGTTTACCTGCAGGGTGGGCAAGTGCGGGTAGACCGGGCGATGTAGCGGTTAACCCCTGCAATAAAAAACGGGATCAGTTGCTGATCCCGTTGTTGTTGGTAGTGATGCCCTACAGCGGTTGCAGAGTGCCGTTCTCCATTTGATAAACGCTATCCATCTTTGCCAGTGCGGCGGGTTTATGGGTGACGTAGAGAATGCTGCGCTGCGGCTGGTTGTCGATAAGCTCAGCGATAATTGCGGCCTCAGTGCTGTCGTCCAAGCCTTCGGTTGGCTCGTCTAACAGCAGCAGAGGGGCAGGGTGCAGCAGGGCGCGAGCCAACCCCAAGCGGCGTTGTTCGCCGCCACTCAACTGCCGGCCGCCATCACCAAGCCACTGATTTAAGCCATCGCCTTTTAACAGCCCGTGCAGCTGCACTTGCTCAAGCACCGCGGTTAACTGTTGATCGCTCGCCGCTGGGTTGGCAATGCGCAAGTTGTTGGCAAGTGAATCATTAAATACATGTACCCGTTGGCTAACCACGGTGATCATCTGCCGCAATGCAGTTTGTGAATAAGCGGCAATGGCCTCGCCGGCGAGGTTAATGGTGCCAGCGCTAGCATCCAACTCCCGGGTTAGTAGTTGCAGCAGCGTTGATTTACCGCAGCCGGTTTGCCCCACCAGCGCCACCTTCTCACCAGGCTTGATGGTTAGGTTAACCTCGACAAGTACCGGCTCTGGATTGTGCTGATAGGAAAATTGCAGTTGCTGGATCTGCAGTTCAAACTGATTGCAGGCCGCAAGCGTGCCAAATTGCAGCTGATCCGGTTGTTGCAATACTTGGTTTAAGCGGCTGGCTGCGGTGGCGGTGTGGCCCAGATGTTGAAACGCCCCCGCGGCGGGTGCTATCGCCTCAAGGCTGGCCATGGTAGCGAACACGACCAGCGCCAGCAGCGGTCCAACCGCGTTATCGGCAGCAAACGCTTGGTAGCCAAGTACCAGCAACGCCAGTACCAGATAGCTGTTGCAGAGGATCATCAACCCTTGTGACAAGCCGGTCAGGCTGGCCATCCGTCGCTGTTGACTAATCAGCTGTGTTTCGCTGCTGGAGATCCGCGCCAACTGCTTGTCGATGCCGGCAAACACTCGCAGTTCATTATGACCTTGCAGGTAATCAAGCAGATGTTGTCGAAGCTGTTGCTGTTCGTTGGCAACGGCGCGACTGGGGGCTTGGCCAAGTCGATAAAACACCACTGGCACAGTCAGCAGCAACAGGCTTAGGACGATAAACAGCACTAGCCCGGCCGTGGCAGCGAAGTAGCCGACCAAAGCACTGACAAAGACAATGGTGACTGCCGCGGCGATCATTGGCGTCACTAGCCGCAGGTAGATGTGATCGAGGGCATCGATGTCCGCCACCATCCGATTGAGCAGATCTCCTTGGCGCAGTTGCCCTAGCTGCTGGCTTCGTTGCGGCGCCAGTTTGCGGAAAAACCATCCACGTAGATTGGCAAGCAGCCGAAAGGTGGCATCGTGACTTACCACCCGTTCACACCAACGAAACGCGGTACGGGCCACCGATAGCCCCCGCACGGCGCCAGCGGGCAACAGATAGTTAAAATCGGCACTGCGGGTGATCCACAGTGCAGCGGCGGCGGTGGCACTGATAAACCAGCCGGATACCGACAGCAGGCCGATGGATGCCAGCAGAGTTAAAATTGCCAGGCCCAGCCCCAACGCCATCCGCCGCCACTGTTGGCGGTAGAGGTGTAAAAATGGCCGTAGTTGCAGAAACAGTTCAGCCATGGTGTGGCTCCTCGGCTGGGATCAGCGTTAAGCGCTGATCCGCTTGTTGTAGTTGTCCCTGACGGTGACTGATGATCAACGCCGTACGCCCCTTGGCAAACTGCGCCAGAGTCTGCTGCACTGCCTGTTCGCTGGCACCATCGAGGCTCGCCGTTGGCTCATCCAATAGCACTAGCGGTGCGGGCTTTAATAGCATTCGGGCTAAGGCAATTCGCTGTGCTTGACCCACCGACAGGCCAGTGCTGCCATCACCCACTTGGTAATCGAGCTGTTGCGGCAACTGGCGCACAAATTCCGCAGCATGGGCGCGCTCTAACGCTTGCCACAGCTGGTTGTCATCGGCATCGGCTTTGGCCAATAGTAAGTTGTGCCTGATGCTGGTGCTCTGCAAATTGGGGTTTTGGCCAAGCCAAGTCAGATGCTCAAGTAGCCATGCTCGGTCAAGTTGCTGCACCTCATCACCGTTGATGGTCAAGCTGCCTTGGTAGGGCAAGGTGCCCATCAGCGCATTTACAAGCGAACTTTTACCGGCGCCGGTGACGCCGGCAACGGCCAGTGAATCACCGCTGTTCAGAACAAAACTGATGGGCGCCGTTAGCGGGGTACCGTTGACACTTTGCACTACTAGGTTGTCAGCTCGAATGGCGATCTGTGTCGCCGCCGCAGGGCGCAGTCGCTGGCTGTCGTCGGCTTCGTCAATCTGCATAAATTGCTGCAGTTGTTCAGCGGCACCAACGGCTTCGGCTTTGGCGTGGTAGTAGGCGCCAAGATCACGAAATGGTTGGAAAAACTCAGGTGCTAAAAACAGCACTAATAGGCCACTGAAGAGGGTGACGCCACGATCATAATGACCAAAGTTAAGTTCACCAAGGTAGCTAAAACCGAAGTACACCGCGATTAAGGCGATCGATATCGAGGCGAAGAACTCCAGCACCGCCGAGGAGAGAAACGCCATCCGCAATACTTCCATGGTGCGCACCCGAAATAGCTCGGAAGCGCGATCCATCTTACTGGCTTCTGCCTCTATGCGGTCGTACTGACGAATCGTCGACAGACCGGTTAATCGGTCAAGAAAGTGACCAGACAGTCGTTCCAATGCCATAAAGTTGCGCTTATTGGCATCGGCTGCGCCCATCCCCACTAGCGCCATAAACACAATGGTCAGTGGCGCAGTGCATACGAAGACGATGACTGCTGCCCAGTTGGTCGGCAAAATCAGTAGCACAATCGCCAGCGGAATGATCATCACCAACCGCATCTGCACCAGATAACGACTGTAGTAATCGTTGAGTTTTTCCACCTGCTCAAACAGCACCGTAGTCCAACTGCCACTGTTGCGGGTGGCAATGTAACCGGGACCTAGGCGGGCGATTTTTTGCAGTAGTTGCCGCCGTAGGTGTTGGCGAATGGTGGCGCCGGCAGTAAAGCCAAAATGCTCTTTTGCCCACAAGCTTAGGGCGCGAAATGGGACCAATGCTGCAAGTGCGATCAGATTGGGATAGAACTGCTCAAGTGGCTGTTTATCGATAATTAACCCGTGCAACATGGCGGCAAGCAGCCACGCTTGCAAGACAATCATTAAGGCGTTGAAGCTGCCGGCAACAACCGACAGCAGCAGGTAGCGACGGCCTAAATAGGCGTGCTGTTTGAGCCAGCGCAAGTTGCGCTGTTGGGCGTGTTTATCCATACAAAATCGGGGGCCGAAGCCCCCGTTATCTAAGACCGAAATTAACGGTTAGCTATCAGCTAAGGCGTCGAGGAATTTTTCCGCATCCAATGCCGCCATACAACCGGTGCCGGCAGAGGTGATGGCTTGTCGGTAAGTGTGATCCATAACGTCGCCGGCGGCAAAAACGCCCGCAATCGAGGTTTGGGTGGCGTTACCGTTCAGGCCGCTTTGCACCTTGATGTAGCCATCTTGCATCTCCAATTGGCCTTTGAAGATATCAGTATTGGGGCTGTGACCGATGGCAATGAATACGCCATCTACAGTCAACTCTTCCGTCAGTTCGCTGTCGGTTGCCTTGATGCGAGCGCCGGTAACGCCCATCTGATCGCCTAATACTTCATCAAGGGTGCGATCGGTGTGCAGCACGATGTTGCCATTGGCTACCTTGTCCATCAGGCGCTTAATCAGGATCTTCTCGGCGCGGAAACTGTCGCGGCGGTGGATCAGGTGCACTTCAGAGGCGATGTTAGACAGATACAATGCTTCTTCGACGGCGGTGTTGCCACCACCAACGACGGCCACAGGTTTGTTGCGGTAGAAGAAACCATCACAGGTGGCGCAAGCGGACACGCCGCGGCCTTTGAAGGCTTCTTCCGATTCCAGACCAAGGTACTTGGCGCTGGCACCGGTACAGATGATCAATGCATCGCAGATGTACTCTTGGCTGTCGCCTTTGAGACGAAATGGACGATTTTGCAGATCCACTTCGTTGATGTGATCGAAGATGATCTCGGTTTCAAAGCGCTCAGCGTGCTGTTGCATACGCTCCATCAGCGCCGGACCGGTCAAATCAGCGGCATCGCCGGGCCAGTTTTCCACTTCCGTGGTGGTGGTGAGCTGACCGCCTTGCTGCATGCCGGTGATCAGCACCGGATTGAGGTTGGCGCGGGCGGCATACACGGCCGCGGTATAGCCAGCTGGGCCGGAACCCAAAATCAATAGCTGGCAATGTTTGACGTCGCTCATCGGTTACTCCGTAGTTCGATTGGCATGGCTGGATTGTAAGGAAAAGCCCTAATAAAAGGAACGGGAGCAAGGGCTCCCGTTTTATCGATAAAAGCGATAAGGCTGATAGCTGTGCTCTGCTTTAGGCCAGCGCCGCCTGTGCCGTTACAAACGGGTAGTTCAGCGCTTCGGCGACCTCTTTACAGGTGACCTGACCGGCAATGACGTTGAGGCCGTTAAGCAGATGTTGGTCGTCCAGCAACGCTTGGCGATAGCCTTTTTCCGCTAAGGCGATGATGTAGGGGAGGGTGGCGTTATTCAGGGCAAAGGTGGAGGTGCGTGGCACCGCACCTGGCATGTTGGCCACACAGTAGTGAACCACCTCATCAACCAGATAAACCGGATCTTGATGGGTTGTGGCTTTCGAGGTTTCGGCGCAGCCGCCTTGGTCAATGGCGACATCAACGATAGCCGCGCCAGGCTTCATCTGGCGAACGTGCTCGCGGGTGATTAGCTTTGGCGCCGCAGCGCCGGGAATCAATACGCCACCGATCACCAAGTCGGCTTCGATAATGTGTTTTTCGAGCGCTTCTGCGGTGGAATAGATCACCTTAGCGCGATTCTCAAATTGGGCATTAAGCGCACGCAGCACATTAACGTTGCGATCCAAGATGGTGACATCGGCCCCCATACCAACTGCCATCAATGCCGCGTTACGTCCAACCATGCCGCCGCCAACAATCACTACCTTGGCGGGTTCGACCCCGGGAACACCACCTAATAGCATGCCGCGGCCTTGATTGGACTTCTCCAGCGCTTGCGCTCCGGCTTGAATCGACATCCGCCCAGCCACTTCAGACATTGGTGCCAGTAATGGCAAACCGCCGTTGTTGTCGGTGACGGTTTCATAGGCGATGCACACCGCGCCACTGTTGACCAAGTCTTCGGTTTGCGGTGCGTCTGGGGCGAGGTGAAGGTAGGTAAATAGGATCTGCTCTGGGCGCAGCATCTTGCGTTCGATCGCCTGTGGTTCTTTGACCTTGACGATCATCTCGGCGTTGGCAAACACTGTGGCAGCGTCTACGGCGATTTCAGCACCGGCGTCCAGGTAATCTTGATCGCTACAGCCAATGCCAATCCCAGCTTGGGTTTCGACGATGACTCGGTGGCCTCGTTGGGTCAATTCACGCACGCTCGCTGGCACCATGCCGACTCGATACTCGTGGTTTTTGATCTCTTTTGGTACGCCTAAAATCATCGCTAGCATCCTGCCTTTTAGTGTTCGTTATCGGTATGTGACTGCTTGGGGTAATTTTTGTGATGTTTTACTTGGTGTTAGCAGCGAAATCAGTATAATCAGCGTTGGGGAGCATTTCCCTCACTATATTTGCGTATATACGGAACTTTATACTGCTGCCACTTAAAGCCTAAGGAAGTTAATATGGCGTATAACAAGAAAAAGCCGTTG
This sequence comes from Ferrimonas senticii DSM 18821, assembly GCF_000422665.1. Lineage (GTDB taxonomy): Bacteria > Pseudomonadota > Gammaproteobacteria > Enterobacterales > Shewanellaceae > Ferrimonas > Ferrimonas senticii. The sequence continues at coordinate 242,581 of NZ_AUGM01000001.1, forward strand.
AAAGAACTTGATCGAATCGACCGCAACATCCTAAATGAACTGCAAAAGGATGGGCGGATTTCAAACGTAGAGTTATCCAAGCGCGTTGGTCTTAGCCCAACTCCCTGCCTCGAGCGCGTAAAGCGCTTAGAGCGTCAAGGCTTTATCCTCGGCTATACCGCTCAAGTTAACCCCCATTACCTTGGCGCCTCGCTGCTGGTGTACGTAGAGATCTCCCTCAATCGCGACAGCCCAGAAGTGTTCGACAACTTCAACCAAGCCGTGATGCAGTTAGAAGACGTGCAAGAGTGTCACTTGGTTTCTGGCGACTTCGATTACCTGCTGAAGACTCGGGTAAGTGATATGACCGCGTACCGCCGCTTGCTTTCAGAAACGCTGCTGAAATTGCCATCGGTGAAGGACACTCGTACCTACGTGGTGATGGAAGAGGTTAAGCAAACCAGTCGCGTGCAGATTGCCTCGAAAGTGGCCTCTTAAACAGACGCTCGCCTCAGTAACCCAATAAAGCGCCAACTATGGCGCTTTTTGTTTGCTTGCCAAGCAGTTGCTCTGCAAGTCGATGCAACCGACCAACGCTTTTGATAGAGTTAGCCGATAACCGTTGGCGCGCATTTTTCAGGACATTCGTTTGTCAGATTCAAAACTTACCCCGCTCACTTGGGTACAACGACTGTGTCATGTGGGCTTGATTACCACTACCGTCGGCTCTTTGTTTGTCCTATTTGCCTTAGCGAGCTACTACCCAACCGATCCAGGTTGGAGCCAAGTGGCGTGGGGGACTGAAACCCTCAACGCGATGGGATTGGCTGGGGCTTGGGTGGCTGATGTGCTGCTGTTTGGCTTTGGCTTAACCGCTTATGTGATCCCATTTGTGTTGGCACTGGTGGGCTGGTTAACCTTTCATCAGGCGCGTTACCTTGACAGTTTGGATTACTTTTCAATCAGTCTGCGGATTGTTGGTTTTCTGTTGATCGCCTGTTCGGTGGCAACCCTTGCGACCCTTAATGCGGATGATGTCCACTATTTCTCTGCTGGCGGATTGGTCGGTGACATCATCGCCGAGGCGATGCTGCCAATTTTTAACTTTATTGGCACCACACTGATCCTGTTGGCGTTTATCGCTTCTGGTTTCACCTTAGTTACCGGGATCTCTTGGGTCACGGTGGCGGAGGTGATCGGTGCAGGGGTAATTTTTGCGGGCAAATGGCTGATGGCGTTGCCAGCACGGTTTGATCGTGAACCGGCGGACAGTGAAGATACCCAAGAGTTTTTGGATGTGGTGGAGGAGTTCCAAGCGCCGCAGAAAGAGACCGGCAAACGCCGATCCGAGGTTCAACCACCGCAGCTTGAATCACAACCTCTGGCGACGATAATGGCAGAGCCAGCAAGCGCGCCACAGGGTTCGCCGGAAGAAGCCTTTATGCCACCATGGCTGGATAGCCGTAATGACGAGGCTCAGGACGATTTCATTCACGAACCCTATTTTGGCAGCGCTGACGCCGGCTTTGATGCCGTGGCGGCCGAACCGAAAATTGATGTTAACGATGAGCGGCTAAGCGCTGACATTTTGCCTAGTGCAACGACTACCACTGCCGAGCCCAAAGCGGCGTTGGAACCCTATTTAGCCGAAGCACTGGCCAAACAAAATCCCCACGCGCCAGAACCTTTGCCGGTGCCAACTACACCACTGCCAACGCTGGAACTGTTGGATCGCCCAAATAAGAGCCAAAATCCCATTACCCAAGAGGAATTGGATGGCATCGCCCGTTTGGTGGAAGCCAAACTGCTGGACTTTAACATTCAAGCCAACGTCGTCGATGTCCACCCTGGGCCGGTGATCACCCGCTTTGAGCTGGACTTAGCGCCGGGCATTAAAGTTTCAAAAATTACCAACTTGGCCAAAGATCTGGCGCGGGCATTGTCGGCGGTGTCGGTGCGGGTGGTTGAGGTGATCCCCGGTAAGTCCGTGATCGGTTTGGAGTTGCCAAACAACTTCCGTGAAACCGTATACCTGCGTGATGTGCTGAGTGATCCACGTTTTGAAGCCTCCGGTTCAGATCTAACCATGGTGCTTGGGCAGGATATCTCCGGCCAAGCGGTGATTGTTGATTTGGCGAAGATGCCACACTTGCTGGTTGCCGGCACCACCGGTTCGGGTAAGTCGGTTGGTGTGAACGTGATGATTTTGAGTCTGCTGTATAAGTCGACCCCAGAAGACGTTCGCCTGATCATGATCGATCCAAAGATGTTGGAACTGTCGGTTTATGAAGGCATTCCACACCTGTTGTGTGACGTGGTTACCGACATGAAAGACGCCTCGAATGCGCTGCGCTGGTGTGTCGGTGAGATGGAACGTCGCTACAAGCTGATGTCGGCTTTGGGGGTTCGTAACCTTAAGGGCTACAACGCCAAGGTGCTGGAAGCCAAAGAACGCGGTGAGCCGATCACCGATCCGCTGTGGACGCCCGAATCGTCAATGGACGCCAGTGCGCCAGAGCTTGAAAAACTGCCAGCAATCGTGGTGGTGGTCGATGAATTTGCCGACATGATGATGATTGTTGGTAAAAAGGTGGAAGAACTGATTGCTCGCATCGCCCAAAAAGCCCGAGCTGCCGGTATTCATTTGATTCTGGCAACGCAGCGACCATCGGTGGATGTGATCACCGGTTTGATTAAAGCCAACATTCCAACTCGAATTGCCTTCCAAGTATCCAGCCGCATCGATTCGCGTACCATTTTGGATCAGCAAGGAGCCGAACAGTTGCTGGGCCAAGGTGACATGCTGTACTTGCCACCGGGCACCAGCGTACCGACCCGTGTTCATGGCGCCTTTGTTGATGACCATGAAGTACACAAAGTGGTTGCCGATTGGAGTGCCCGCGCCAAGCCGGTGTATATCGATGAGATTTTGGCCGGTGAAAGCGGTGGCGAAGCGGTACTGCTGCCGGGCGAAGCGGCGGAAACCAGCGATGGTGAGCAAGATCCGCTGTATGACGAGGCCGTTGCCTTTGTTATCGACAGTCGCAAGGCGTCGATCTCCAGCGTGCAACGCCGCCTGAAAGTTGGCTATAACCGCGCCGCTCGTTTGGTTGAGCAGATGGAAGAGTCGGGGATCGTTAGTCGCCCAGCGCACAACGGTAACCGCGAAGTTTTGGTCCCAGGAAGATCCGAATGAAAAAATTAGTGTCGTCACTGCTGTGCGCTAGCGCACTGTGGTCACCGCTGGCGTTGGCAGCCGATGCCACCGCACAGCTGCAGCAACGACTGCAAGCCTTACCGCAATTTAGCGCTAACTTTAGCCAGCAAGCGTTTGATTTTGATAACCAACTGGTAGCGCAAAGCAGCGGTACTATGGCGTTGAAAGCGCCTTTGCGTTTTCGTTGGCATCAAACTGCCGACGATGAACTGCTGTTAACCTCAAACGGCGAAGCGGTGTGGTACTACGATCCTTACGTAGAGCAAGTAACCATCAATGCCATCAGTGATGTGTTAGAGCAAACGCCGCTGCCACTGCTTTCCAGCCAAGATCCGCAGTTGTGGGCGAAGTGGCAAGTGGCGCAGCAAGATGATTGCTTTGCGCTGAGTCAGGCCGATGGTGTGCAGATGCAGGTCTGTTTTGCGGGGGAGCAGATTGCCTCGATGCAGATGATTGATGCTCAAGGCAATCGCACCCTGATGACCTTAAGTGAATTTACCAACGAAGCGCCGCAGGATACGGCGTTTGAGTTTGTCGCCCCGGAAGGCACCTTTGTGGATGATCGGCGTCAGCAATGAGCTCGATGTCGTTTGACTTCTCACCGGATTTTCGCCCGTTAGCGGCGCGAATGCGGCCTCGCAACCTAGCGGAATATATCGGCCAAGCGCATCTGTTGGCGGAAGGTAAGCCGCTGCGCCGTGCCTTGGAGGCTGGACGGCCGCACTCGATGATCCTGTGGGGGCCGCCGGGTACCGGCAAAACTACCTTGGCGGAAATTGTCGCCGACAGTTGTAATGCTCATGTCGAGCGTATTTCGGCGGTCACCTCTGGGGTTAAAGAGATCCGCGCGGCAATTGATCAAGCCAAGCAAGTGGCGGCGATGCACGGTCGCCGTACCCTGTTGTTTGTCGACGAGGTGCATCGCTTTAACAAGTCTCAGCAAGATGCGTTTTTGCCGCACATCGAAGATGGCACCGTGACCTTTGTGGGGGCCACTACTGAAAACCCATCGTTTGAATTGAACAACGCGTTGCTGTCGCGGGCGCGGGTGCACCTGATTAAGAAGCTGGAAAGCGATGAGATTGTCCAGATCCTCAAACAAGCACTTAATGACAGCGAACGTGGCCTAGGCCGAGAACTGCTGCAGTTGCCGGATGACGTGGCCGAGGCGTTGGCCCGCCATGTCGATGGCGACGCCCGTCGAGCGCTTAATCTACTCGAGATGATGGCTGAACTTACCACCGATAAGCAGTTGACTCTGGGGCAACTGGCGGAAGTGGCCGGTGAGCCGGTGGCGCGCTTTGATAACAAAGGCGATCACTATTACGACTTGATCTCAGCGGTGCACAAATCGGTGCGCGGCTCTAATCCCGATGGTGCATTGTATTGGTACGCGCGCATTTTGGCCGGTGGCGGCGATCCACTGTACGTGGCACGGCGGCTATTAGCGATCGCCTCAGAAGATGTGGGTAACGCCGATCCGCGCGGCATGGAAGTGGCGCTCAATGCTTGGGACTGTTTCCATCGAGTCGGTCCCGCCGAAGGGGAACGAGCCATTGCCCAAGCTTTGGTGTATCTGGCCTGCGCCCCGAAAAGTAACGCCGTTTACACCGCGTTCTCGGCGGCCAAGCAGTTGGCGCGGGAAACGTTAGATCTGGAAGTACCAATCCATCTGCGCAATGCCCCTACGCAACTGTTAAAAGAGATGGGCCACGGCGCCGAGTATCGTTACGCTCACGATGAGCCCAACGCCTATGCTGATGGCGAGGTCTACCTGCCGGCGTCGATTGCCGGCACCGCCTTGTATCAGCCAACTGAGCGTGGCCTTGAGAAAAAAATCTCAGAAAAACTGCGTTACTTGCGTCAGTTAGACGAACTTAGCGAGCGTAAACGCTATGAATAACCTGTTGGCGGTCGCCTTAGGTGGTGCTTTAGGCGCAACTTTGCGATATGGCACCTCTTTATTAGCGTTGCGGCTATTCGGAACCGGCTTTCCCTTTGGTACACTGATAGTGAATGGGGTTGGCTCGCTGGCCATGGGCGCATTGTACGCGTTAACCATGACCGCCAATGTGTCTCCAACGGTGAAAGCGTTTATCGGCGTTGGCCTGCTTGGGGCACTTACCACCTTTTCCACCTTTGCCAATGAATCGGTGCTTCTTATGCAAGAAGGCCTGTGGGGCAAAGCGTTACTTAACGTACTGCTGAACGTTACCGTCTGCTTTAGCATGGTTGTGCTAGGGCAGCAGTTAGTTTCAGCCAACAGCTAATCAAAAGAGCGACAATGTTAGATAGCAAATTTTTGCGTGCCGAACTGGCGCAAACCGCGCAACGATTGGCCACCCGTGGCTTTATCCTGGATGTAACCCGCCTGACCGAACTGGAAGAGCGCCGCAAGTCGCTGCAGGTGGAAACCGAGCAGTTGCAGGCAGATCGAAACAGTCGCTCCAAGTCCATCGGTCAAGCTAAGGCCCGTGGCGAAGATATCGCGCCGCTGCTTGCTGAAGTGTCCGACATGGGCGAGCAGCTAGAGCAAAAGAAAACCGAACTGACTGAACTGCTGGCGGAACTGGATGCGATCGCTGCTGCGATCCCAAACCTGCCTTCCGAAGAGTGTCCAGAGGGCGCTGACGAGAACGACAACGTGGTGATCTCCACTTGGGGTGAGCCAAAGCAGTTTGATTTCGAAGTTAAAGACCACGTTGATCTGGGCGAAGCCCTAAACGGTCTGGATTTCGCTATGGGCGTGAAACTGTCCGGTGCTCGCTTTACCGTAATGCGTGGCCAAGTAGCGCGCATGCACCGCGCTCTGGCGGCGTTTATGCTGGACTTGCACACCGAGCAGCACGGCTACAGCGAAATGTACGTACCGTACTTGGTTAACTCCGACAGCCTGTTTGGTACTGGCCAACTGCCAAAGTTTGGTGAAGACCTGTTCCACACCGAAAAACTGTCTGAAGACAGCGATCGTCGTTTGTCGCTGATCCCAACCGCGGAAGTGCCACTGACCAACTTCGCTCGCGATGAGATCATCGACGAAGCGGATCTGCCAGTGAAAATGACCGCTCACACCCCATGTTTTCGCTCTGAAGCGGGCAGCGCTGGTCGTGACACTCGTGGCCTGATCCGTCAGCACCAGTTTGACAAAGTGGAACTGGTACAACTGGTTAAGCCAGAAGACTCGATGCAAGTGCTGGAAGAGCTGACCGGTCACGCTGAAAAAGTGCTGCAGCTGTTGGAACTGCCATACCGCAAAGTGCTGCTGTGCACCGGCGACATGGGCTTTGGCTCCTCTAAGACTTACGATCTGGAAGTATGGGTACCAAGCCAAGACAAGTACCGTGAGATCTCCTCTTGCTCCAACATGGGTGATTTCCAAGCCCGTCGTATGCAAGCGCGCTTCCGTCGCACTGGTGCTAAGAAGCCAGAACTGCTGCATACTCTGAACGGCTCAGGCTTGGCAGTGGGTCGTACCTTGGTGGCGATCCTTGAAAACAACCAGCAAGCTGATGGCCGCATTGCGGTTCCTGCAGCGCTGCAACCATACATGGGCGGTTTGACCCACATCGGTTAAGCCCAGTAAATGGTGATAAAGGGAGCTCATTGAGCTCCCTTTTTGTTTTGTTGGCCTACAGTTTTAGCAAGGTTCCTATTGCTACGGATGGCATGAAACCACTGCTTTGGGCTGCGGCGCTGATGTTACTGCTGAGCGGCTGTCAAAATACTCCTGCAACATCCTTGCTTTCGACATTACCGTCGCTGAACGGTCAGTGGCGCTTCGATGCGGCCGTTAGTGACGGCGAGGATCTATCACCGCTAACCGCCGAATTTGATGATAGCCATTGGCCACTGATCACGGTGCCGGGCAACTGGTATCGTGATGGTTTTGATACCCACGGCAAGCATTGGTTTCGTAAGCAGTTTCAGCTAGCTGAACAGCCGCAGCAAGCGCTGCAACTGGCGTTTGAGGGGATCGACTATCAGGCTAAGGTGTGGCTAAACGGTCAGTACTTAGGGGCTCACCAAGGTTACTTTGCCGCATTCTCCTTTGAGGTAACCGATCATCTTATTGTTGGCACCAACACTCTAGCGGTGTTGGTGGACAGTCCTCTTGAGGCGCAAACGGATGCCAGTTGGTCACTGCACAAGCGTTTAATTAAGGGCGTGCTAAGTCATCATGACACCCGCCCTGGTGGCGCTTGGAGTGTGCGGGGGCAAGAGCGCAATAGCGGTGGCATTTGGGGCAAGGTGGCCTTGATTGCCAAGCCTGTGGTGCCGCTAACTGAACTGCGCTGGCGCACCGAGGTTGAGGACAAGCAGGCGCAGGGGCAACTGCAGTTTCGTATCGACAATAACCGCTCCGTCGAAGGCTGGCGCTTAACCTTTAATGGCGTTGGCTTTGAACAGCAACGACAGTTTGAGTTTGCCGCTAACGCCGGTGCGACCCAAAGCTTGTTGTTGCCATGGCAGTCGTGGCGATTGTGGTGGCCACGGGAATATGGTCAGCCCAATCAATACCGGCTGCGGATCGAGGCTAAAATCGACGGTGACTACCACTTAAGTAAAGCGCTTACCGTCGGCTTTCGGCAGATGGATTACGACGGCCAGTTAGGACAGTGGTATCTCAATCAACAGCGGTTGTTTTTGCGCGGCACCAACTATATCCCATCGCTGTATATGAGCGAGGTCGATGAGACACTGATCCGCCGCGATCTGGCGCTGATGGCTGCCGCCAATATCAATATCGTTCGAGTTCACGCCATGCTGCTACCGCAGCGCTTTTATCAAATTGCCAACGAACTTGGGATGATGGTGTGGCAAGACTTTCCGTTGCAGTGGGGTTACATCGACAGTGCCGAATTTCACGCCGAGGCGCAGCGGCAACTGAAACAGATGCTGTATCAGTTTGGCCATCATCCGGCGATTGTGGCGTGGGCGGCACATAACGAACCGCCGTGGGATGCCGACTGGATGCGTTGGAAGTATCCCGATTACCATCCAGAGCAAAATCGGCAATTGGATCTCGGCCTGTACGCCACATTAACTTCGGTCGATCGCAGTCGCCCGGCGTTCGTTGCCTCGCTAACCAAAGAACATCCCTGGCTTGGTTGGTATAGCGGCAGTTGGCAAGACTACGGCAAGCCCAGTGAGCAGGCGCTGATCACCGAATTTGGCGCTCAGGCTCTGCCGGATCTTCCGGTGTGGGCGGCGGTAGTGGATATCGCTGATGATTTAGCGCTGCCTGAGGATTTCAGCCAGTGGCAGTTTCACAACTTTCAGCCACAAGAGACTTTTGATATCGCTGGAGTCGAGCGCGCTGCAACGGTGCCAGAGCTGATTGAAAATACCCAGCGCTATCAGGCAAAGCTTATCCGTTACGCTGCGGAGAGTTATCGGCGTCAGAAATATCAGCCGGTCGGTGCCATTTTCCAATTTATGTTGGTCGAGCATTGGCCATCGGCAAATTGGGGGGTATTGGATTTTAACCGTAACCCCAAGCGTGGCTACCACGCGCTACAAACCGCCTACCAACCGCTCCTGCCGAGCATTTATCACCATCAACAGCGTTTTAGTCGCCATCAGCCGATCCGTTTGCCGGTGTATCTGATTAATGACTACCCCCGTGGTTTTGCCAAGGCGCAGCTGCAGTTGCAACTTCGCTTTGATGGCGAGCTTCTCGATAGCCGCAGCGAAGCGGTAGCGATTGAACCCGACAGTGTCTTGCAGCTGGCAGATTATGTGCCGAGCGCCTTAGCGATTGGCCGTTATCAGCTGCAGGCCAAAGTGTTTGATGGCGCCCGCAAGCTACTAGGTCAGGCACAATTTGAATTTGAGGTAAGCGATGACTAAGCCCCAAGCAAGGCAGTACAGCAGTGTGCTAATGATGTGGTTAACCGCCAGCGCGTTGGCCGCTGAACCGGTTGCCGATGTTGCCGGCGCGTATCAGGTTCGGGTCAATCAAGCGGGTTATCAAAGTCATGGCACGAAGGCATTTTACCCCTCGCAGGTGGGCGAATTGCAGTTGCTTGATGTGGTCAGCGCCAAGGTGATTAAGCGTTATCAAGTAACCGCTGCCAATCAAGCGCTGTATCTGCCAGAACAGTTGCCAGCGGGCTGGTATCAACTGCACAGCGATAGTCAGCAATCCGCGGTGTTTGAGGTTAGTGACGCGGTGCTGGATAACACCGTCGCAACGCTGTTGGCGGCGTTTCGCTATCAGCACGCAGGGGTTGCCATCCGTGATGTGGTTTCTGGGGTACAGCGACCGCCGGCCCACCTAAATGATGGGGTGATCGCCCGTGATGATGAGATCAATCAAGCCGGCGATCGATTTGATGGCAGTGGCGGTTGGTATGACGCTGGCGATTACGGCAAGTATGTGGCAACCACGGCGATTACGGCGGCGCGGATGCTGGATGCTGCTGTCGACAGTCAACAGCCAACGCTGCAACAGCGCTTGCGGCAAGAGGCGTTGATCGGCCTTGATTGGCTGGCACGGATGCAGCGTGCCGATGGCGCTTTTTACCGCAAAATTGGCGCAGAAAAATGGCCGCCGTTGGTGCCGCCTCATCAAGATCGGCAAGTGCGTTTAGTCTATGGGGTTTCCACCCCAGACAGCGCCAAGGCGGTGGCGGCGCTGGCACAGGCGGCGCGGATGTTGATGGATGACGATCCACAGCGGTCACAACGTTATCTGCGCCAAGCGCAATTAGGTTGGCAATGGCTGGCTTTGCAGCCACAGCAGTTTATCGACTGGCAGGCTGGCGATGATGGCGGCTCGGGCCCTTATATGTATAACCAATGGGATACCCAGAGTTCGCTGCAACACGATGAGGACGATCGCTTCTGGGCCGCGGTAGAGCTCTATCTGGCAACCGACGACAGTCAATACTACCGCTATCTGCAGACGCATTTGCCGCCGGTAGTGAGCATTTTTGAGTGGAAAGATCCGTCGGTGCTGGGAATGTGGCATCTGTTGATCAGTGGTCATGCAGGGGAACTTACTGAGCCGCTGCAACTGCGCTTTAACAGTCACTGTCAGCGACTGCGGCAAAATGCCTATCGCGGCGAGTTCCAAGTCGCTAATCAGCGCTTTATTTGGGGCTCTAACAAAATGGTGGCGGAGGAGGGGATTCTATTTGGCTACTGCTATCGCCTAAGCGGCGATGCCGAGTACCTCAATTTGGCCTGGAGTCAGTGGAACTATCTGTTTGGTATCAACCCGTTTGGCCTTAGCTACGTTACCGGTGTCGGCGAACACGCGGTTGAAAATTTGCACCACATTTGGGGCAGAGCCGTCGGATTTGTACCGCCAGGGATGTTGGTTGGCGGCCCCAATCAAGACGCGCAAGCGGGATTTGCCCCTAAAGCGTTGGGGATGCGCAGTTATGTCGATGACGCCAAAGATTATTCGGTCAATGAGTTCGCCATTGACTACAACGCCGCAGCGATTGGCCTTGGCGCGTTGTTAGCCAATCCCGATGGCGTTAGCCAGCAGCAGGCGCAGCAATAATGCTAGGTACCCTGATGGCCGCATTACTGTGGGGGCTACCGCTGGAAACCGCAGCGCAGTCACAGCAGTTATGGTTGAGCCAGCAAGATGCCAGCGCGCCGTGGCAGCAATATGCCTTATTGACTGAAGATGGCGATCGCAGTTTGGCATTGATCATAGCCAGTCGTTTAAGTCTTGAACCAGAGCTGCCGTGGCAACAGGCACAATTGTTGATGGCGGCGCAGCAGCAAAGCTGGCCGCAACGGCAAATCGCGCTTAGTAGGCAATATCAACAACAGCGGCAATGGCTCAATAGCGGCGCCGGTCAGCACTTGAACCGTCAGCAGCGGCAGCGCTGGTTGTTGATGCAGTGGTTGGTGGAAGAGCTGCAGCTGCTGGAATACCACGGGCCACAGCAGCAACAGGCGCTATCGCCGCAGCAGGTTGATCCGCAGCAGCGCTACCTGCCGCGCTGGGGCGGCAGTTAGCGATGCAGCAAAGCAGTGAAACTAATGACTATAGCCGAGTGCGACAGGCACCAGCTTCACAGCGCCTGGCGGTGCATTCGCGGCCTTGTGGCTGGGCAGCCAATGATTGGGCGCGATTACGCTGCATTTGCGCCCATAAGCTGTCGCGTTCAGTGGTGCCAATGGTTACCGCTTTACAGCAACAGCAATCATCGTTACCGCCAAGTGATGAGAACAGTGAGTGGTTGCTTTGGCAGCCAGCGACTAGGCCGACAGCAAACAACAGGGCGATGCCTTTGCCCAACAACTTCATGATTGGTACTCCATTACCTCGTCATCGCAAGTATAGGGGCTTGTTGGCGCTCGCTGCTGGGCCAGTCGGTCATCAATGTTAATCAGCTAGGAGAGGACGCCATGCAACGACGGAGAGTTCATTGGTTTGATTCACTGCGGCAGGGTTCTTCGCTGCGGTTGGTTTGGCGTATTTGCGCTATTGCTGTGGTCGGGATGGCTGCAACGACCGCGCTGTTTTATCTGTTTTACGACCGCTTACTGGCAACCTTGGCGCAATCGTTATCACTGCAACTGTTGCCGGATGAGTTAGTGCTGGTGTCTAACAGTTTGCCGTCATTGCATGGCGCGATGGCGGGTTGGTTGGTGGCCTTGGTGCTGTGTCAAACGGTGATCACCCTAACAGGGGTGATCTGGTTGACTAGTCGTATGGCGGGGCCGATATACGCTATTCGCCGCGCGTTGGAACGTCTGGCTGCTGGCGATTTGGCAGCTGAGGTGGTGTTGCGTCAAGGCGACGATATGCATGAACTGGCGGAGTCGATTAATGATTGCAGTGCCCGTATTCAAGTTATGGTGATGGGGCTTAAAGAGAATCTACTAGCGTTAGAGCAACTGCATAGCCAGCAACAAGACACTGAGCTTGAGCTGCGCTTACAGGTGATAAAGCAAAACCTCGATTGGTTTGAAACGGTGGTAACCGACGATGAAAACCAATTGGTTTAAGGTTGCGGTGGTTATGCTAAAGGCGCTGGTTGCCGTTGCTGTGGCGCACTCCAGCGTAGGCCGAGCGCAAGAGCTGGCGCCACTGATGCAGGCGGCATTCACCCAACAGTTGTCACCGGCACAGCAACAACAGGTGCTGACCCGCGATTCCTTAAGCGGTGATTGGCTCTATTTGGCGGCGCTGGTGCAGCTGGACCTGGGCAATTATCGCGCCGGACAGCAGCTGCTGCGCAACTACTTGCAACTGCCACAAAGCAACGTTCACCGTTTAAAGGCACGCTCGCTATTTAACAGTTTGCGCCGCTTTGGTGCGCGGCAGGGGTTTGCTGATTACTACCAATTGTGGCGCCTGCGCGATGCGGACGACTTAGCCGAACTACAACAGCGATTGCGGCAGTTTCTGGCCAGTGATGCCGATCCGATGCTGATAGCCAAAGCGCGGTTGTTGCAGGCGCACGCGTTGTTAGAGATGGAGAATCGCCCAAAACCGGCGCTGACGTTATATCGAAAGCTGATAACCGAGTTTGAACGAGGTGATGATCTCTATGCCGCCCACCTTGGCGCCATCTACTGCTTGCATCGACTTGGGCGATTATCGCAGGCAAAAAAACAAGCGGAATCGATGCAGCAGGCGCTGGATGGTGGTTGGTTTGCCAATGACGATCTGCTTAGCCGCAGTTGGCAACTGCGCTTAGACGCAAGCAAACTGTTGTTGCAGCAACCAGCAAAGCCGCTGACGCCACTGCTTTGGGGCAGCGGTTCACGGCTGAACATCGACCGTCCGGCTGGATCGGGACACAACCATCGGCCGTTGTGGCGACAGCCGCCATTGACTGAATTCGCCGGACAAAGCTTAACCCTGTGGATCACCCGTCACTCGGACTGGCGTTGGTTACAGTCGGATCTGCTCACCATGGCCACCAAGGCGGGTTATACGCCGATGATTTCACTGTGGTATTTCGGTGATGAGATAAGCCCTGAGTTTGTCACCGAGCATTGGCAACCGTATCTGGAGATGATCCAACAGCGATTGATCCCATTGCTGCGCACCTTGCCACAAGCCTACCTGTTGCTGGAGCCGGAGTTTAATAAAAACGGCATTGAAAGCTGGCCAGATTGGGATCGACGGATGTCGCAGGTGGTGGCCCTGATAAAACAGCAACTGCCAAACGTGAAGGTCGGTTTGGTGTTGGGGGATTGGGACGGTACTGGTCAGCAAAGCTCATACGAAACGTCACTGATGACCATTGAACAAAGCGATTTTATTGGCTCGATGCTGATGATCGCCAACTACACCGAATCGGCACATAGCGACCCCGATTGGTCGCCTTGGATCCGTAGCCTGAGGTTAGGGCAACAACTGCAACAACGATTTGCCAAGCCATGGATGTTGGCGTATGCCGCTATCGCATCGGCACCCAATTGGCAGCGCCGACAGCGACTGGAGTTGGATAAGCTGCAAGCCTACTTGCCACAACTGCGGGGGTACGGGCTGTTCGCCATCAACTGGTTTTCCGCGGTCGATGAACCGGCGCAAATCGGCTGGTTCGCAGATGCTGAGACCAGCTTTGGCCTGCTCGATGCTAACTATCAGCCCAAGTTGGCGTTTGAGCGCTGGCAGCAGCTTGCCGAGGCACCAATGCTGCTGCCTTCGATGGACGCGCAACCCGCTCAATTAACCGAATTTCAAATACAGACTGGTCGCAGTAGCGCCGAGTTTCAGTTTCACTTTGATCGGTGGCAGCGGTGGCAGATGAGGGTGAGCAAAGGGGATGAGGTCTTGTGGCAACAGCAGGGGGCAGGCGATAGCGCCACGCTATTTTGGGACAACTACAGCGGTGTTGGCGGCAATTTTTCGGCATCACTACAGTGGCAGCAGCAACAGCAGACCGCTTCCTTCCAATTGCCGATAGGGCGGATCTCCCATCCGCGCTTTGCGCCAGCCGCTAAATCGTTAATGCAGTGGCAACAGCTGTGGTTGACGCCGCTGCAGCGCTTTCGCCACGCCAGTTTTACCCTTGGCAGTGATCGGCCGTTGGATGACCAGCTTGAGATTGCGTTAATCGACAGCAACGGCGCGATGCGCAGTGCTCGTTTGTTGGCGTATGCCATTGGCGAAGAGGGTGACTATCGGGTGCAGTTTGATAGTCAACAGTTGGCTGAGGGCTGGCGCCGCTATCAAGGCGAACAAGGGGTTATCTGGAGTGAGCAAGCGGTTGGCGAAATCAATTTGGTGCTGATAAACAGCAGTGCCGAGCCGATTGAACTGACGGTCACTGATTTACGCTTGTGGTAGCTGTGCTATCACTGGGGTTGGCAGCGGCCGGGATGTTCAAATTCGTTATTGCGCACCACCTCTAGCCGAGCGCTGGGATAGGGTTGGTGCATCAACTTACCCTGAACCTTGTACAGCAGGCTTTTTAGCACCGCAGCGTTGGTTGCCAACGAGATCGCTTTTTCATAACCGGCACTGCGTTCGTAGCGGCCTTCAAACCAGCCGCGTTGTGGGTCGTGTAAAGGCTCGACTAATACCATTAGCTCGTCGGTATAGGGGGTATCCCACAATGCCCACATTAAAAAGGTCGCTTTGGTGGAGACTAACGCCAGTTGATCATGAAAACTGCCGTCATCGGCGATCGATGGGAAGGCGCTGCCATGGCCCCAGACTGCATCGTATAAAAACCACGGCGCGCTGCTAAGAATGTGCTCGGCTCGCGCGGTATGTAGCGCGTCTTGCTCGAATCGTGCCTGTTGCAGCGCGTATAACTGTGCCGCTTGTTGGGCGAGATCTGGGGCGCTGTGGTGATGGTGATCATCGTCATTATCGTTGGCCAGATCCCAATTAAACTCAATCCCCGCTAACCAAAAGGAGGTCGGCACCAAGGGGTTGGGAACGCCATCGACGCGGGGATCGTGGCCATCAACTAAAAACGGAATGTCGTACAGATTAAATACTTGATAAGGCAGTAGTAGCTGCGCTTTGCTACTGTTAAATCCCCATAAGGCGTAGCCATAAGCCGCGTATTCTTCAAAACCAAGACGACCATCTTGGCGGACGGTCAGCTGACCGTTGCTTAATCGGCCGCTTTGAATGGTGCCGTCTGTGGCCAATAACGTGCAAAAGTCCCAGCGTAGGATCGCTTTATCGATGTACTCGCCATAGGCGGGGTAAAATCGTTTATACAGGTTAAGCCAGATCAGCAGTCGACCGATATCCAGCCCAGACCAGCCAATTTGCCCGGGTTCTCCGGTTAGGGTGACCATCTTGCCGGTTTGGGTATGGTAGTTGCGATTGGGCACTTTATTGTCAAACAGATCCATGCTGTTAAGAAAGTGCAGCAGGGCGGACAAGCGGCCATCGAAGTTAAGGTCATCGACCATTTCAAGCTGATAGGCGACATGCAGGCTGGCCAAGGCTTCAGCGATATTGGCCATGCTGGCGGTCGGGTAGCGATCAATGCCCGCGACCAATCCAGTATTGGGATCGGTATTGTTAACCGAGTATTGCCATGCGGTTTGCGCCCAGCCGTATTCGGTTTCAGTCAGATCGCCATGACGGCCAAACCAGAACAACGATGAGTTGCGAAAACGTTGCCAACCGTCACTGGTGTTTTTACTGATGACCCCACAGCCGCTAACGATAAGTGCGCTAACGACAACTGCTGCAATTATGCGAAGACGGCAAGCACTGCCGTAGATGCGGGCTAAATTCGTCATTAATTACCGCTTCCCAGCGACTTGGTGGATGCCAAGGATGTTCAACCACCAGCTGCCCTTGCTGCTTGTAGAGTAGGGCGGCCATTAAAATCCCATTATTATTAGAAGTATAGGTGTT
Source organism: Ferrimonas senticii DSM 18821 (assembly GCF_000422665.1). GTDB lineage: Bacteria > Pseudomonadota > Gammaproteobacteria > Enterobacterales > Shewanellaceae > Ferrimonas > Ferrimonas senticii. The sequence goes on from NZ_AUGM01000001.1 coordinate 258,588, forward strand.
GATTAGGCCGGTGCCGTTTTCGTAGATCCCTTCGTAAAATCCTTTGTCGGGGTTATAAAGATCGGCGACGTGTTCAAACACCAGATCGGTATAAGGGGTATCCCACAACACCCACATGCCGATGGCCCCTTTAATGGCCACCGCCGCGTATTGCGGCAGATACTCGCCTTTCTCTGAGATGGTGTTCCAAGCATAACCATCGGTATAGATGGTGTCGTAAACAAAGTACGGGGCTTGGTCGAGTTGGTGCTCAGTGCGGGCGGTGATGATCCCAGTTTGCATATAGCGAGCTTCTTGAACCGCATAGATCCGCTGGGCAAAATCCGCGACCCAGCGATGGCTGAAATCGGTCTCGCTGGTACTGCTGTCCCAAGGGTGATCCCAGCCAAACTCAATGCCATCTAAAACGTAACTTTCGGTCACCACGTAACTGTGGGCCACCAACTTGCGTGGATCGCGGCTGTCGTAAGGGATGTCATAGCCGTACATATTGATCACATCGTAAGGGTCGGGTTTTGATGCTCGTTCAGTGTGAAAGCCCCAAAGTTGGAAGCCTTTGGCAGCGTACTCTTCGTAGCCCAAGCGCCCCTCTTGCAGATATTGGGTCGGTTCGCCTGGGCCGGCCAAGGCACCAAACATGGTGCCGTACTCATCTACGACGTTGCAGAAGTTCCAGCGTAAAATGCCAGCGTCTATGCCCGGCGCGTGTTCGGGGTAACGCTCTTTAATGATCCATAGCCAGGTTAGGAAACGGCCAATATCGAGTGCCGAATAGCCAATCTCGCCGGGTTGGTTGGCGTAGTTTACTTTGGCGGCATTCTGGGTGTTGTAGGCCTTGTTTGGTACCTCACCGCGATAAAGATCCATGGTGTTTAGGGTCTTGATAAATCGCACCATCCTCTCATCGAAAGTTAGCTTGTCGATGATCGCAAGCTCCCTAGCGGTAACCAATGCCCCTAAATAGGAGGCGGTGTCCCACAAGGTAGTAGATGGGTAACCGTCTACCGCATTAACCAAACCGGTGCTTGGCTGGTAGTTATTTTCAAAGTATTTCCAAGCGGTGCGCGCCATTGCCATCTCCCGTTCGCTAAGTTGACCTTGGCGCGGCTGCGGTACCCCAATATCCGGAGGTGATGGTTCAGCGCGCTTGACCCCAAGGCCATCCCCCTCTTCAATCGGCCGCTCTGGTGAGGCTATTGGCGTTAGGCTTTGACAACCGGAAAGGGCGAGCATAAACGTGCTGGCGGCAACAACGTATCGCATCGATTACTCCTCTTTTTGTGCAAGCTGCACGGGGCCAATTCTGCCGATGTTGAGCAGTTGCCCTTGTTGGATATACAGCAGCGATTCGAGAATGATGCCGTTGGTATTGGCGGTAAGTGCTTGGTTAATCTCATCAAAGTTTTCATACTTGCCGGAGTACCAGCCTTTATCTGGGTCAAACAGTTTGCTGGCTTCGGTTAGCAACTGCTGGCTGTACTGATCGCGATAGAGGGCATACCAGCCAAACGATGCTTTGGTCGATAGGGTTTTATATTGGGCGGCGTCGCTGCCATCGTCACCAACCGCGTTCCAATGTTTGCCATCGGAAAATACCGTGTTGTAAACAAAGTAGGGCGGACGGTCGATGTTGTCCTCACTGACCGCCGTCAGCAATCCGGTGCGTTGATAGCGGGCGTACTGGGCTTGGTAGACGCGCCACGCAAATTCATGAGAGATCCGATCCCAGCCAAATTCCAAGCCATCAAGAATGTAGCTTTCACTGACCACATAGTTATGGGCTTTATATCGGCTTGGATCGCGGCTATCGGTCGGCACTTCGACGCCATCGATCTGTTCAAATACCAGAAAGTCGGTGTAACGCAGTGCTTGGGAAACGTCTTGGCCCATCAGACTTAAGGATTTGGCGGCGTACTCTTCGTAACCGATTCGACCCTCTTGCACATATTGGGTTTGTTCGTTGGCGATGGTGGCGCCATACATCAAGCCCCGTTGCAGTAGTGGTGCCAGATCCCAACGCGCCAGCACACGGTTAAGTTGATCGGTGTAGCTGGGGTAGTCCCACACCAAAATATTAAATGGCACCAACAGTCGACCGATATCGATGGCCGACCAACCTATGCCGCGTTCATTAACGCTGTTGTCGTAATTCACCATTGCTAACGAGCGCGTGTCGTAGGCCTTGTTGGGTAATTGTTGGTCATATAGTGGCAACTGCGCTAATGCATCTAGGGCGCTGGATAGACGCTGTTCAAACTCACTGGCGTTGATCAAATCGAGTCGTCGGGCGGCAATTAATCCCATCAGATAAGAGGCGGTGTCCCATAGTGTGGTTGATGGGTAGCCATCGACCGAATTGACCAAGCCACTGGCTTGGGTGTTGTTGGCAAAATACTGCCATGCGACTTCGGCCCAGCGCCGCTCTTGGGCGGTTAACGGCCGTGGCTTCGGCGCTGGGATCTGCTCGCTATAGCGCAGATCCGCCGCCAGATCGTGGGTAAATTGCCGTTGTTCGATAGAAAAGACAATGCCAAAGGCAACGCTAAGCCCCAGCAAAAACACTAGGTGGTGGCGGGCGTTGATGAGGTTTTTGGATAACGACATCGTGGCAGCTCCTTAGCTGGACGTGGTGGCGGCGTTGACCGGTGCGGTTGCCGGGTGTGGTTCGGCGGGTGGTTGCCAAAAAGCACAGAACACCATCCCTGCCATGGCAATGATGTTATTTAGGCACCAGAAGGTGTTAATAATCAGCCCAGAAAGATTGAGATCGCCGTACCAGTTGAGATGGTAATTGCACCAGCCCCACAGCAGCGCAATGGCGGTGACCACCATGACACAGAACTGCGGCAGCACCAGATGGAAGAAGTTACCCTCTTGGCGGTCTTTTGGGGTCGATGGGAACTTAATTTGCTCGCCTTTAATTACGGTCCAGATCGCCCGCAGGTTGACTGGGAAAAAGGCCAGATAATTGGACTTGCCCTTAAAGCCCGCAATGCCCCAGGTGGCTACCATGGTTGCCAGTTCATTGGTGATGATAAATGGCAACAAGTGCAGGTAGAACTCCTGCGAATAAGCGGCTACCGGGGCGATACCAGTGAACAGATAGATGATTGGTGCCAATAGAAAGACGATGTTCCATAGGGCGCCAAAGTAGCTCCAGACGGTGGCGGCGTACATTACCTGTTGTGGACGGCTCATCCCTTTGCGGAACACCGGATTATCGTGAGCTGCGATGTCGATAGTGCCGCCGGCGTACTTAAAGCGCTGCACCATCCAAGTTTGCAGGTCTTGCGGCGACAGCATTTTCGATTCGACTTGCGGGTGCAATACCGACTTCCAGTTGCCGTCGGGATCGGCGTGCAGCACGATTGAGGTATAGATATCTTCGGAAACGTGGAATTTATAGGGGGTGAATTCGGTGTCGAGCACCGTTTGTTGATCCATTAACTCCGTCACGGTGCCATCAAGTTGCTGTTCGCCAGTCAGTTTCTGGATCGCTTTGTCCTGTTGCTTGCGCTGCTTATCAACGTTTTCGGCATAGGTCTTCAGTGCGGCTTCCATTACTGCTTCACGGCGATGGATCGAGCCTGCACCGCAGCAAAAGGACGCGTTGGCCCAGTTACGACGACGCTGAATTACGTCGTAAAACATCTGTGGATCGTTTACGAATGGGTCTTGGCCGATGATGATTGGACCGTAAAATTTCTCGATAGTCCGGGCAACGCTGGCGATGCCTCGGCCCAGCTTACGGTGGCACCAGTGGCTCAGTGGTTCGCCTTCTGGCAGGTCAAAAAACCATTGCGGGGTTTGCACCCAAGCGACATCAGGATCGCGGAAATAGCCAAGGGTGTGACGCAAGATGGTTGCTAATGGTCGGGTATCAGCATCGCAGATCACGATAAAATCGCCGTCGGTTTGCTCCATCGCATTGCGCAAGTTGCCAGCTTTAAAGCCGATATTACCGTCGCGGGTGATGTAGTTGACTCCAAGCTCTGCAGCCAAGGCTTTCATCGCCGGCCGATTGCCGTCGTCGAGAATGTGGATCTTGCTATCGATTTGATGCGGGTAGGTAATTTTTAGGGCATCGACGATGCTAAGTCGTACCAGTTCCACCTCCTCATCGTAAGAGGGGAAGAAAATATCAACTCGAATTGGCCGATCTTCTGCCAGTGGCTGGCGCAAACAGGCATTGATGGTGGCTGGTGGACTCTGCTTGGGAACATCTTTGACCTTCCACAGGTTGATCGAGAACAACACCAAACCCACGTAAGCGCAGGTTTCGGCAATCACCAACGGGATCGCAAACCATAGGGCGTCAGGATTGAGTGACGAGGTCCAGCGCCAACTGATGTACCATGCGCCGATCACCAGATTAACGGTGATCAGAAATTGCCAAAGCAGCTCTAATTTGGGGTTGTAGGGCAGTGGTGTTGGTGGCTTACGTTGTTCAAACTTATCGAAATAAAAACCCATGCGCTGGCATCCTTGCGACATCGTTGGGGAAATTTAGGGCGTAACGTGCTTAATCATCCGAAAGTGATTTTTGCCATCTTCTTGGTAATAGAGCACTTCATCCATCACTTGGTTGATGATGCCAAAGCCACGGCCGCTGGTGTTCCAGGTACTGGGATCGTCCGGATCCAATTCGGGGATATCACGCTGCTGCAACTCCTCAACAATCTCCTTGGGCATTGAACTGCCACAGTCAGAGATGGTGATGGTGACCCGATTGTCATTGCACTTAAAACCGGCCCACAGTTGATGGCCAGCGCGCTCTTCGTAGGCGTGCTCAACGGCATTGTTGCCAATTTCAACCACCGCCAGTTCGACCATATCGATGTCGACGGCGGGCAGGGCAGTCAGGTGATACATCCCTGATACCGCTTTGGCTATTAAGGCCACGGTTTCATAATTGGCTTCGCCGCAGAGTTGCAATTCCTTGTTCATCATGAGTTCCTCTGAACCATGCTGTCGTCACCAACCCCAGAAGCGGCTCGGAGAAACTCACGGCTTATTTGGTCGGGTACGTAGCGCTCTCGGGTGTCTTGTAAAATCCATTTGGCGCCGATCTGCTCTAAGGTGAAGTGGTTGCCTTGGTGGTCGATGCAGTGCTCGCCATGCAAAATGCGTTGATCTACATTGGCTGCGCCAGAGACGAAGGTGTAATCATCCAAGATGGAGTGTTTTAAGGTGGCACCAGCTTGGATGTAACAGTTCTGGCCAATGACTAGCGGCCCCCGTAATACCGCGCCGGTTTCAATGCGGGTGCCGTTGCCAATCACGACCGGCCCTTGAATATCCAACCGTTCTAAGTCCAATTGGCAGTTGATGCCAACGAACACCCCTGGCGCTTCCTCTTTGCCAGGGATCGGGTAACCATGCACCTTACCCAGTAAAATATCGGCGGTAACTTGCCAGATGTCGTTGACATTTCCGACGTCAAGCCACTGAAAATCAAAAGTTTTGGCGTAAAAGGGAATGCCAAGTCGCACCAGTTCTGGAAATAGATCCGCGCCAATATCCCAGACCGTATTGGCCGGAATAAAATTAAATATCTCTGGTTCAAACAGATAGATGCCGGTATTGACCTGATTAGAACAGGCGCGATTTGCTGGTGGTTTTTCCTGAAAACCAACGACCCGATCCATATCGTCGACTGCCACCACACCATAGTGCTTTAGCGATTCATCCGGCATCTCTTTGGTAATGATGGTCGCGAGACCGCCTTTGCGCCGATGAAACTCCACCGCTTTAGCAAAGTCCAAGTCAAACCACGCATCACCGCAAACCACCACAAAGGTGTCATCAAAAAAGTGAGCGTAATCTTGGACTTTCTTTAGGCCTCCAGCACTGCCCAAAGCTTTGCCAACCAGCTTGCCATCAACCTTTTGCCCTTCGTATGAGTAGCAAAGATCGACCCCATACTGCAGCCCGTCACGAAAGTAGTTTTCGAGCACCGGTGCCAAGTAACTGGTATTGATCACCAACTCATTGATGCCGAACTTGCGCAGTTGCAAGATGATCGATTCCATCAGCGGTCGCCGCAAGATTGGGATCATCGGCTTGGGAATGTTAAAGGTGATGGGTTTCACACGGGTGCCTTTACCCGCCCCTAGGATCATACCTCGCATCGTTGATCCTTAACTTGCCATGGCACTTTCAAGGTCTTCATGGCATTGGAAAATGCGATCCATGCGGGTCAGCCGAAACAACTCTTTAACCGCTTTTTGCAGGCCAACGACTCGAATTTCTCCGCCGTTCAACTGTTTCAGCACGGCGACAACGGCGCCAAGTCCGGAGGAATCCATAAAGTTGACCTGTGATAGATCCAGCACGATGCGTTTTTCGCCCTCTTGCAGTACCGCTTCAATAGCGGCTTTAAATTTAGGTGCCGAGGCGGCATCAAGCCGAGCCTCTTGTACTTGCACTACAACTCGGTCGTCGACTCGTTCCGTCATTAATTCCATTTGAAGCGTCCTTCTCTATTGTCCATGCCACTCAATTGCGAGCAGCGATACGTCATCATCGAATTGGTTGCTTTGGTTCCAACTCACCAGTTGTCGTTCCACCTCGGTAACTTGCTGATCAATGCTCATCGCCTTGTGTTGTTGCAAAACCTTGATCAGACGTTCCGTGCCGTATTCCTCTTTGGCGGGGTTAAAGCATTCGGTCACACCATCAGAAAATAGAAATAATCGATCCCCTGGCGTCATTTGAAACTCAAATTGTTCGTACTCGACATCGGGTAACATGCCGACAGGGAAGCCATTGCAGCTTCGTTCAATGGTGTCGCCATGATGTTGTTGGTGCAGTAAGCCTGGGTGACCAGCTTGACACACGGTGACACGGCCACTGCGACTGTCCAATAGGCCGTAGATCATGGTGAAGTATTGGCTGCTGCTGCCTGGCGCCATAAAGCGCTCGTTGAGCTTGGCGACCACTTCAACCGGTTGCAAAATTTCATAATTGGGGGGATTGTCGGTATAGCGTTTTAACAGGCTTGCGCCTTTATGGCTGGGGGAAAGCGCGTATTTCAAGGTGAATGACAGCAGCGCCGATGGGATCCCGTGACCGGAAACATCCAACAGATAAAACGCCACTACATGCTCGTCGATACGCTGGTAGTCGAACATGTCACCGCCCATAAAAGCACAGCAGTTGCACAACCAAGCGAACCGACTGCCTGGAAATGACTTTTGGGTTGGCAATAGATTGCTGTGCATTTCGGCAGCGACCATCAGATCTTTTTTGATCTGGTCGTAAGCGAGATTGAGCTTTTCATTTTGCCGGTTAAGCTCGTTGTGTAGTTCGATAATGCGCCGACCAACGCCCATTCTTGCGTTCAGTTCAGCCAGTGGCGATTGCTTTGCCAAAAAGTCATCTGCGCCTAGCTCTAAGCCCTCGATGATCTCCTGTTCTTGGTCGCGAGAGGAGAGCAAAATCAGATAGACAAAACGGCCAAAATCTTTCTGTTTCAACACGCGGCACAGTTCGTGACCATCCATCACCGGCATCAGCACGTCCGATACCACCAGTTGTATGTCTGGATGTTGTTGCAATAACTGCAAACCGGCAGCGCCGTGTTCGGCGTCAAAAACTTGGTAACCGTAGCGACTGAGGGACGCTTTTAGAACTTGACGGACGTCACGGGCGTCTTCGATCAGCAAAACTTTCATTTGGAAATCCGTTTCCTAAAGGCTGAACAGGCTGAGTTATCTGTAACGCTAGTTGAGGTTATTTCATCCGGCAAATTATCGACGTTGTTGCCCTTAACCGCATCTCGACCACGCCGCTTGTTGGCAAGCGCACTACACTTGCAGTGGCAAAGGAGTGCAGAGGTAATAATATGGCGCAACAGGATGTTGCCTTGTGGCGACGGCCAATCACATGGATGTTGTTGGTGCTGCTGCTTGGGCTGATAGTGGTGATGGTTGAGCAGCGCCAACTTCGCCAAGACCAGCAGCAGCGTCAGCAAGCGTCGCGCTCGGCCGCGTGGCAACAGATAGAGCATTGGCAGCACGTGGCCCAGCTTGAGGCAGAACCAAGTTGGCAACAAGATGCCGAATTGCTGTTGCAGTGGTGGCAGTTAGGCGAGGCCAGCAGCACTCCGTTTAGCTTTGAGTACCGAACTCGTTTGCTGGCGCAGTTACAGCGGCTTAGCCGCACCCAACAACAACTTATCCAGACCGTAGCGCAGTTGGATGACAAAGCTGTAGTGACGCCTAATACTGAATCGCAGCGGTTATTGGCAGAGTTGCAACAGCTGCAGCACCTACACAAGGATGCTATCCAATCGCTCAGTGCACTGGAGCGACAATTGCAGCTGCTACAGCAGCGGGTTGATCTGCAAACCAATCAACTAGCAACCCAAAAGATGCAGTTGCTGGCACTGACCAGCCAATCTACATCGACGACAGCTGCAGCGTCGGTGATGCGGTCGGCGCCGCAATCAGCGGATCTGATTGCGCTGCAAGTCAGTACATTGCCGCAATACGCCAAAGTTGAGGTGCTCAATGTGCGTGAGCGTTTTACTCAAGGTATGACATTGCCACAGGGTCAATATCTGCTGCGTGTTTCGACGCCGGGGTTTGCCACCATTAATCGCTGGATCACCCTAAGCGCCGATCAACGCCACTACTGCGTGGCGCTGGCGGAGCAATCACTAGAAAGCCCAGGACCAAGCGAGCATCAAAGCACCATCTTTGAAGCGCCCTGTACCTGGTGAATCAGGATTCCAAGGGAAACGGTTACCGCTGTAGTTGTTATATTGCAAGGTAAAGGTACCAGGCCGCCAATCGAAATAGCCAAAGCCATAGGTAAAATCGGGGCTCCAAGGTTGCTTTTGGGACTTTTGGGGATAATAAAACAACGCCCAGTTGATGTACCAATTGCCGGTGATAGTATATTTGCAGCCTAGTTGAACGCTTTGTTGGCCTTTTTTATATTGGCTACTGGCCGAATCAAAATACTCAGGGGTGAAGTTATAATCTAGTTGGCAACCTAATGCCGCATCATCAAATAAGGATGCCCAGTTAATCCATTCTTTTGCCACAGGAAATTTCCAACCGAGTGACCAAGTGCCACGGTTGAAATAGGTCGAGCGCTGTCCAGATTCTGGGCTAAAACGATTACCACCATAGTTAGCGTAAACCAAACTTAAAGTGTACGGTCGCCAATCATTGTAGCCAAAAACATAAGTATAGTCTGGTTCCCAAGGCTGCTGGAGGGCGCCATCGAGATAGTGGGTCAAGGTCACCGTAGCAAACCAGTTGCCGATGGGATTGTATTTTATCGTGGCTGAGAGGTTTTTATTGATCCCTTCGATCCCGCCACTGTTGTTATTAGGGTCAGCACTTATTTCGCTGGCTCGTAGCGGCCAATTTAGGGCGAAGTTACCTGAAAGCCCTTGATACCACGGAGTGTCTTGTTCAAATAGTTGTTCAAGGGGCAGGGCGAAAGAGGAGGAGACCCCATTCCAAAGTTGTTCACTGCTGTTAACCGAATTGGTTTGCCGAGATGAACGCGAATAGGCTTGCCGATTAGTCATATTTAATTGCGATTTCGGAGCGCGCTCTGCGGCATGTTTATAATATTCAGATTGCGATGCCATAACATCGTTAGCAATTAAATGGCCGCTAATCGTTAGTTGATAAAACACAACTAGACAACTTTTTATTTTGGTAGGCAAGTGCGCGTCATCCTTGGCGAAAATTATTAATTTAACCTAGCGTTGGTACTAGTCAATTATGGACGAATGACGGGGTTACAGTAATGGAAAGTACACTTAACCATCTCATTAATAAGTACAAGGCGTTGGAAAGTCAGCTCGACTTGACCTGCACAGACGATCTTTCGGCATTGACGGCAATCGCCCAAAGCTTACTAGAGCAACCTTTTTCGCTGTTTGATCTGCGAGAAAAGGAATCCGATCCCCGTTTTCAGAATCATCTGGGGCTGCAATTAGGGCTTAAATTGGCGATCTCACGCCGTTGTGTCGAAGCCATTTCGGTGCCGATGGAACTCACCGTGGTGTTTGCGATGTACGGCGAAACGCAGCGGATGCAATCTGCCGCTAACCATCAACATGGCGAGGATTTTTTGCGCCGTAAAGTGGCGCAACTGCAATGGCTATTTGATGGCATCGACAACATCCAGTGGTACATCGATATTGTTGATGACGGTTGTCCCGATGGCAGTGGTGCGATGGCACGTGAAATGATCAATCAAATGGGGTTATCGCGGCGGATCCGGGTGCATTACCTCGAAGATGGCATCAAAGCACAGTTGCCGGTGTGCGCGGGGATGCAGCAGGCTCGTGATAGCCAAAAAGGCGGCTCGATAGCCTATGGCATGTGGCTGGCGACACGGCGCAATCGCAGTGCTAACCATGTCGTCTGTTATACCGATGCCGATCTGTCGACTCATCTGGGACAAGTGGGTTTGTTGATGCAGCCAATCTGCGCCGGTCACTGCGATATCGCTTGCGGCTCACGCCGAGAACCGCAATCGGTGGTGCTAAAGCAAGGTACTCGCAATGAACGAGGAAAGCTGTTTATCTATCTTTGGAAACAGATGTTGCCGCAACTGCATTTCCTTGTTGATACGCAGTGTGGTTTTAAAGCGTTTCGCGCCTCGGTGTTGGAGCCGCTGTTATACGACCGTATCGAGAACCGCTTTGCCTTCGATATTGAACTGTTGCTGCGCGCCGAACTAATACGGGAAAACCGCATCAACAAAGCCGCCATCGGCTGGATCGATTCTGATGCGCTATCCACCACCACAGATATTGGCCCCTACCTGAATATGCTCAAAGCGGTGGTACTGATGTATCACAACTACCTGCCTTTAGAGCAGCATGCCAGTGCCGTCGCTAAGGTGCTGGCGTCGATGGACGAACAGGGCTGGCAGTCAATGCTGGCCGAGTTAGAGCCGTTTTTGGCAAAGCGCAGTTTAACCGAGGTACTGAATTCGGTGGAGTTAACCCCAGAGCGATTGCAACGTGCAGCAGCTTTTAGCCATAAACCGGCGGAGACGGTTAACTAAAATCCGGACAGAAAAAAGGGGGCGAACCATTTGGTTCGCCCCCTTTTTATCGCTGCTGCTTATTACGGCACCAGCAAAATCTTGGTGGTGTTGGTGCCACCAACGGTTTCCATGGCGTCGCCTTTGGTCATGATCACCAGATCGCCGCTGTTAATGGCGCCGGTTTGCTTGACCGCTTCCAATGCCGCTGGGACTAACTCTTCGGCGCTGAACACGGTGGAATCAAACTGTACCGGGTTAACGCCGCGTACCAGTGCCATCTTTGCCAACGAGCGGGCGTGGCGCGACAGCGCGATGATCGGCAGTTGTGAGGTGATCCGGCTCATCAGGGTTGGCGTGGTACCGGATTCGGTCAACGCGATGATCGCCGCCACCCCAGGCAGATGGTTTGCGGCGTACATGGTCGCCATGGCGATAGTCTCTTCGGTGCCAGAGAACTTAGTATCGATGCGATGGCGTGAGTTGCTAACTAGGGGGTGTTTTTCTGCCCCCAAACACACTTTGGCCATCGCTTTGACGGTTTCCTCTGGGTAGTCACCGGCGGCGGTTTCTGCCGACAACATCACCGCATCGGTGCCATCCAGCACTGCGTTAGCTACATCCATCACTTCGGCTCGGGTTGGCATCGGCGAGGTGATCATCGACTCCATCATCTGGGTAGCGGTAATCACCACCGTGTTCAATTGGCGTGAGCGGGAGATCAGTTTTTTCTGAACCCCAATGAGTTCTGGATCGCCAATTTCGACCCCCAAATCACCCCGAGCAACCATCACTACATCACTGGCGCGGATCACATCGTCCATCGCCTCATCGGTGGCAACCGCTTCGGCGCGCTCCACCTTGGCAACGATGGCGGCGTTTAGACCGGCCTCTTGCGCCAGTTTACGGGCGTAGTCGATGTCCGCACCGGTGCGTGGGAACGATACCGCCAGATATTCCACTTGCATCTGCGCCGCGGTAACGATGTCGGCTTTGTCTTTATCGGTCAGCGCGGGGGCAGATAGGCCGCCACCGAGCTTGTTAATCCCTTTGTTGTTTGACAGCGGGCCACCGACAGTCACCACGGTGTGGACGCGATCGCCTTCGACTCGTTCTACCTGCAGCTGCACACGGCCATCGTCCAACATCAAAATGTCGCCGCTGACCACGTCTTTGGGCAACTCTTTGTAGTCCAGACCAACTTGTTGTTGGTCTCCTTCACCTTTGGCCAAGTTCGAATCAAGCACAAACCTGTCACCAATGGCGAGGATAATTTTACCCTCTTTAAAGGTGGACACGCGGATCTTTGGCCCCTGCAAATCCCCTAGAATTGCCACATGCTTACCGTGTTTAGCGGCGATGGCGCGCACGGTTTTAGCGCGTTCAATGTGGTCTTCAGGGCTGCCGTGAGAAAAGTTCATCCGCACCACATTAGCGCCCGCAAGGATGATTTTTTCGAGGTTGTTGTCGCGATCGGTGGCAGGTCCAAGGGTAGTGACAATCTTGGTGCGTCGAAGCATGAGGCTCTCCATTAGGCGTCAGTTTTGGGACAGTTTACGCTGGGTGCCGTAACCAAGTCTCCAAAACCAACTGATATTATTGAACAATAATGTAATTTTATTACAGCACGTTGACGCTATTTGAATCAATCATTAGCTAACGAAATAGTCTAGTTGGCAAAACAAAGCCCGGAGCGTTTAACAAACGACCGGGCTTGCGTGAATTACTGTGCGATTCCGTTATTTTGTTATAAGCAATTGAATAGCTTACAGAGACACTTTTTCATAGCGGGACTCTCGCAGCGCTTCTTTAACCCGCTTTAGGTTGTCACGAAAACGGGCGCCACGACGCAAGGTGAAGCCGGTGGCCAGCACATCAATCGCCACCATTTGTGCCAAACGTGAGGCCATTGGCATATACAAATCGGTGTCTTCAGGCACGTCCATGGTCAGAGCGATAGAGGATTCTCGCGCCAACGGACTGTCTTTAGTGGTGATGGCGATCACGTGGGCATCGTTTTGCCGCGCCAGCGCCGCGATCTCAACCAACGCTTTCGTGCGGCCAGTGTGCGAGATCAGCACCATCACGGTGCCTTCACCGGCGTTGATGCAGCTCATTCGCATCATCAGCGGATCATCAAAGCAGATCACTGGCACGTTGAAGCGGAAGAATTTGTTCTGAGCATCGTGCGCTACGGCTGCCGATGCCCCTAAGCCAAAAAAGTGGATCTGTTTGGCTTGGGTGAGCAGGTCAACCGCGCGGTTTACCAGTTGTGGATCAATCGACTGCTTGGCGGAGTCGAGCGCGGCCATTGACGATTCGAAGATCTTGCCGGTGTAGGATTCAGGGCTATCGCTGGCCTCAACATGGCGTGATACATAAGGCGTACCGTTTGCCAAGCTCTGCGCTAGATGCAGTTTAAAGTCGGGAAAGCCCTTGGTATCCAAGCGGCGGCAGAAGCGGTTTACCGTCGGTTCACTGACATCTGCCATCTTGGCTAGGGTCGCGATACTGGACTGAATGGCGATCTGCGGTTCAGCTAGAATGACTTCGGCCACTTTGCGTTCAGACTTACTGAAGTTGGCTAGATTCTTTTGGATCTTATCAATGGTGTTCATCGCGGTTCGGCTCGCTGTAAGTTGACGCTGACCAAGGTGTTTGCCTACTGGCAAACGCTATACTGGTGGCAGTGAAATAGCGTGAATGTGGTCTACGTAACAGGTGCGAACATATTACAAACAAAACTGAAAGTTTGCTAGGGATCTGATCGCTAAGCCCTTGCTTTGAACCCAATTTTTCATTTAAATGTAGTTTAATTACATCGGTGGCTGAAGTAATCCGTTTAAGGAGAGGACAGTGGCATCAATTTCCGATATGACCGACACCCCATGCGATTTCGTGCTGTTTGGCACCAAGGGGGACCTGGCGCGGCGTAAGCTATTGCCAGCCATGTACCAACTGGATCGCGCCGGTCTGTTACATCAGTCAACACGCATTGTTGGCATCGCCCGCCAATCTGGTAGCCAAGAGGATTATCTGGCGGCAGTACGTGAATCGTTAGAAACTTTCGTCAAAGAGCCGTTGGATGAGGGCTGCTGGCAACGCTTTAGTGACCGCTTGTGTTACTTCGGCACCGACTTTGTTAACCCTGCCGGTTATGCCGAGTTAGCCAGTAAGCTCAACCCCGACAATGTGATGGTGAACTATTTCGCCACTCCGCCTTCAATTTACGGTGATATCTGCCGTTGCCTTAAAGCCAATCAACTGATCAAAGCCAATACCCGAGTAGTATTGGAGAAGCCAATCGGCAGCGATCTGGCCTCCAGTCAGGTGATCAACGATCAGGTGGCGGAATACTTCCAAGAGTCGCAGATCTACCGCATCGACCACTACCTTGGAAAAGAAACAGTGCAGAACTTGATTGCGCTGCGTTTTGCCAACTCGTTGTTTGCCTCCAAGTGGGATAACCGCACCATCGATCATGTGCAGATCACCGTTGCCGAAGAGGTCGGGATCGAAGGTCGCTGGGGTTACTTTGACCAAGCCGGGCAGATGCGTGACATGGTGCAAAACCACCTGTTGCAGGTACTGGCGTTGGTAGCGATGGATCCACCGGTCAATCTGAATGCCGATTCGATTCGTGATGAAAAGGTAAAGGTGATCAAATCACTGCGCCCTATCAATCAGGAAAACGTGTACGACACCACAGTGCGTGGTCAATACACCGGCGGCTACCTCAAAGGCGGCCAAGTACCCGGTTACTTGGAAGAGGAAGACGCCAACAGCGGTTCCAATACCGAAACCTTTGTGGCGCTGCGCGTAGACATCGACAACTGGCGCTGGGCTGGCGTGCCGTTCTACCTGCGTACCGGTAAGCGCATGCCAACCAAACATTCGGAGATCGTGGTGCAGTTCAAGAACCCACCACACAACCTATATCGCGACAGCTATCGCCAGTTGCCACCGAACAAGCTAACCATTCGTCTGCAACCTCATGAAGGGGTTGAGATCCAGATGATGAATAAGGTGCCGGGACTGGATCAAACTACCCGTTTGCAAACCACCAAACTGGATCTGTCTTTCAGCGACACCTTTAAAACCGAGCGTATCGCCGATGCCTACGAACGACTGTTGCTAGAGTGCATGCTCGGCAATCAGGCGCTGTTTGTCCGCCGCGACGAAGTAGAGCACGCTTGGATCTGGGTTGATTCAATCATTGGTGCGTGGCAACGCACCGGAGAAGCCCCGAAAAATTACCCTGCGGGAACATGGGGGCCGGTTGCCTCTGTCGCCCTAATCACTCGAGATGGACGCTCTTGGGAGGAGTGAGATGACTACAATCGCCATGCCAGTATTTAAGTCGTTTACTGGTGCGCAGGCACTGGTTGATACGCTGGCACAAAAGATCGCTGCGCAATTACAAGACGCCATTGATGCCCGTGGACGGGCATCGTTGGTGGTCAGTGGTGGCAGCACGCCGCTGCCGCTGTTTCGCAAACTCAGTGAAATTGGCATTGAGTGGGCCGAAGTGACCGTTACCCTTGCCGACGACCGCTGGTTGCCTGCAGATGATCCAGAAAGCAATGAACGTTTGGTGCGGCAACATCTGCTAACCAATAAAGCGGCCTCGGCCCATTTTGCTGGGCTGGTGACCATGCACGCGACTCCTGAGCAGGGGCTTGGGATGGCGCTGGAAAAGATCTCGCACATGGCAAAACCGTTCGATGTGGTGATCTTGGGGATGGGCAATGATGGCCATACAGCATCGTTGTTCCCTTGCAGCGAACAGTTAGCCGACGGCCTCAGTACAGACGAATTGCTGCTGGCGGCACACCCAACCACGGCTCCGCATCAACGGATCTCGTTTAGCTTAAAAGCGCTGCTGAACGCCCGCCAGATCTATCTGCACATCAGCGGCGCAGAGAAAAAAGCGGTGTTAGAACAGGCACTGACCAGTCGCGATGTGATGCAGATGCCGATCCGTGCTTTCTTGGATCAACATCGCACCCCTGTCGACGTCTACTGGAGCGAACAGTAATGATTCATCCAACTATCGCTAAGGTGACGGCGCGGATCATCGAACGCAGCAAAGCCAGTCGCGCGCAATACTTGGCGCGCATGGATCAGCAGCAAGCTGACGGTCCGCTGCGTGGCCAGCTGTCCTGCAGCAACTTGGCGCACGGTTTCGCGGGTTGTGTCGGCAGTGATAAGTACGATCTAAAGCAGCTGAATAAATCCAACATCGGCATCATCACCGCTTATAACGACATGTTGTCGGCGCACCAGCCTTATGCCACTTACCCTGAGCAGATCAAAAAAGCGTGTCGTGACGCTGGCAGCGTGGCGCAGGTTGCTGGCGGCGTGCCAGCGATGTGCGATGGCGTCACTCAAGGTCAGCCAGGGATGGAGCTAAGTCTGATGAGCCGCGAAGTGATCGCCATGGCGACCGCGGTGGGCTTATCTCATAACATGTTTGATGGCGCATTGTTGCTTGGGATCTGCGACAAGATCGTACCCGGACTAACCATGGGCGCGCTGAGCTTCGGCCATCTGCCAACGGTGTTTGTACCAGCGGGGCCGATGGCATCGGGATTGCCGAACAAAGAGAAAGCGGCGGTACGCCAGCAGTACGCCAAAGGCGAAGTCGATGACGACGCGTTGCTGGAAGCCGAATCGGCCTCATATCATAGCCCCGGCACCTGTACCTTCTATGGCACCGCCAACTCCAATCAGTTGGTGATCGAAGCGATGGGACTGCAGTTGCCGGGCTCCTCGTTTGTACCACCCTTTGATGGGCTGCGCAGCGCCTTGACCGATGCTGCCGCCAAACAGGTGTGTCGTTTGGCGCAGCAGGGCACTGGCCGGATGGCCGACATCTACAGCGAAAAGTCGGTGGTCAATGGTATCGTCGCGCTGTTGGCGACCGGTGGTTCGACCAACCTGACCATGCACTTAGTGGCGATGGCGCGTGCAGCCGGGGTGATTGTCGATTGGCAAGATTTTGCCGAGCTATCGCAAGCGACCCCGCTGCTGGCACGAGTCTACCCGAATGGCCAAGCCGACATTAACCACTTCCATCAAGCTGGTGGCATGGCGTTTCTGATTGCGCAGCTGCGCGCCGGTGGCCTGCTGCATGAAGATGTTCAGACTGTCGCTGGTGAAGGTCTGGAGCTGTACTGCAAAGTGCCAACGATGGTTGATGGCGAGTTGCAGTGGCTCGATGGCCCACAGGTGTCTGGCGACGAAACCGTGCTGCGACCAATCGACAACCCCTTCCAAGCGACCGGTGGCATGCAACTGCTCAGTGGCAACCTTGGCAGCGCGGTGATGAAAGTCTCTGCGGTGGCCAGTGAACACCACGTTATAGAAGCGCCAGCGGTGGTGTTTGAAGATCAGCAAAGCCTCGACGTCGCGTTTCGTGCCGGTGAATTGGATAAAGACTGCGTGGTGGTGGTGCGTTACCAAGGCCCACAAGCCAACGGCATGCCGGAACTGCACAAGTTGACGCCGCCACTGGCGGTATTGCAAGACCGCGGTTTCAAGGTGGCATTGGTTACCGATGGCCGCATGTCGGGGGCCTCTGGCAAAGTGCCAGCGGCTATTCACGTGAGCCCAGAAGCACTCAATGGCGGTTTGTTAGCTAAGGTAGCTAACGGCGATATGATCCGGGTGGATGCGGCCACTGGTGAACTCACTTTGCTGGTTGACGAGGCCACTTTGGCTGGGCGTCAGGTACAGCAGCCGGATCTGACCGGCAACGATTTTGGTACTGGGCGCGATCTGTTCGCCCGGTTTAGAACTCTGTTAGCAAGCCCTGGTATCGGGGCATCGGCTCTACTTAAATAAGGATTAATGATGAGCGAACTCTGGCAAATGCAACCCGCCGAGGTGTTCTCCCGCAGCAAAGTAGTGCCGGTGATGGTGATCAACCAACTGGAGCAAGCGGTACCGTTGGCCAAGGCGTTAGTTGCCGGTGGCATTGGTATTTTGGAAGTGACTTTGCGTACCGATTGCGCAGTGGAGGCGATCCGCGCTATCCGTCAAGCGGTGCCTGAAGCGCTGGTGGGGGCGGGAACCGTGCTGAATACGGCGCAGTTGGAGCAAGTGATCGAGGCTGGGGCTCAGTTTGCCATCAGCCCTGGCACCACGCCGACGCTGCTGCAAGCGGCCAAAGCCCGCAGTATTCCACTGATCCCAGGGGTCGCCTCAGTGTCAGATATGATGGTGGCATTGGAGCATGGCTACGACCACGTTAAGTTCTTCCCCGCCGAATCCAACGGCGGTGTGCAAGCACTTAAATCGATGTCTGGGCCAATGGCCGGTTTGACCTTCTGTCCAACCGGCGGCATTAGCCTGAGCAACTATCAAGACTATCTGGCGCTTAGTAACGTTAAGTGTGTTGGTGGCAGTTGGGTGGCACCAACCGATGCAGTAGAGCAGGGCGATTGGGCCCGCATTACCGAGCTGTCGCAGCAAGCTGTTGCCTAAAGTCGCTTGCACGTTTAAGCCTCGCTATTGCGAGGCTTTTTAGTTGGAACCAATAGTGAACAAGAACAACTTGCACTGTTTTGCCGTTGCCGCCACCGAGTTGCCGTTGGCACTGCTGTTAGAGGCGGATCCTGATGTGGCACACATCAACAGTTATCTGAGCCGAGGTCAAGGTTATGGGGTGGCTCTGAACGGCGAGACCGTTGCGGTAGCGGTGTCGGTGCCATTAACGACCACCAGTGCCGAGCTGATAAATATCGCGGTGTCGCCTTCGTATCAGCAGCAAGGCATTGGCGCGATGCTGTTGCGGTTTGTGATCGCCAGTTTGCGCCAGCAGGGCTGTCAACGGATTGAGCTGGGAACTGGCACATTTGGCCATCAATTGACGTTTTATCAGCGGCACGGTTTTAGGGTAGATAAAGTATTGAAAAATCACTTTATCGAGAATTACCCCGAGCCTATCTGGGAGTCCGGCATTCAGCATCAAGATATGCTGTGGCTGACACTTAACCTGTAACCAGCAGCAGACAAACGAAAGCGCCGCTGGGGATTCCCAGCGGCGCTTGTTTATTACTAATTGCTAAAGGAATTATTTAGCGGTCATCAACACCACAGCGTTGTCGAGCATGCGGTTAGAGAAACCCCACTCGTTGTCGTACCATGCCATCACCTTCACCAGACGACCGGCAACGCGAGTCTGAGTGGCATCGAAAGTGGAAGACATTGGGCTGTGGTTAAAGTCGATGGATACCAGCGGCTCGTGGTTTACCGCCAACACTTCAGCCATTGGACCAGAGGCACAGGCGTTTTCGATGATCTGGTTTACTTCTTCAACCGTGGTATCGCGACCGGCAATAAACGACAAGTCCACTAGTGATACGTTAACGGTTGGAACGCGAACCGCGCCGCCGTCCAACTTGCCAGCCAGTTCAGGGATCACCAAGCCAACTGCAGCAGCGGCACCGGTTTTGGTTGGGATCATGTTTACCGCTGCGGCACGAGCACGGCGCAGATCGCTGTGGTAAACATCAGACAAACGTTGATCGTTAGTGTAGGCGTGAACGGTGGTCATCAGGCCAGATTCAATGCCGATGGCATCGTGCAATGGTTTGGCAAATGGCGCCAAACAGTTGGTGGTGCAGGACGCGTTAGAGATAACGGTCATGTCGCTGGTAATCACGTCGTGGTTAACCCCGTAAACCACGGTGGCATCAACGTCTTTACCAGGGGCAGAGATGATCACTTTCTTAGCGCCGGCATGGATATGCTTAGAAGCGGACTCTTTGGTGGTGAAAATGCCGGTACATTCAAATACCACATCAACACCTAAGTCGGCCCACGGCAGCGCCGCCGGATCACGTTCAGAGAAGGTCTGAATGCGGTCGCCATTGATGGTGATGGCACCTTGCTCGTGCTCAACTTTAGCGTTGAAGCGGCCATGGACCGAATCGTACTTGGTCAAGTGTGCATTGATGGCGGCATCGCCCAGATCGTTAATGGCCACGATCTGGATTGGGTAATCCTTCTCGCTTTCATACAGAGCTCGCACAATATTGCGGCCAATACGCCCGTAACCGTTAATCGCGACTTTAATCATGGTGATCATCCCTTTGGATCTGATGTTTGTGTAGTAAAATTACAATAAAGAGCGCCTCAGTCAAGGACTTAAGCGGGCTTTTGATTGATAAAAAACAACAATTCTAACTTGCTTCGCAAGACAGTAACCCTAGAACAATCTGCTGGCCACGCTGACCAGATCCCAGTGAACAAATTTGCACAGCTGCTTCACAAATTTTTTCATTGAAATTGAGTTACAACTTCCAGCTCTTAGCGTCGAATTCGCCAGCAATCAGTAATGTTTTTACTTCAGCCGCTTGACTGGCGATGGCGGCCATCACATCGGTGCTGATGGCGTAGTGTTGCGCCAGTGCTCGCTGGTCAATATCGTCATTGATAATAAGTGCAAACAACAATGCCTGCTGATTCTGTCCCAAGCGTTGATGGCTGCTAACCGCCAGTTCCAAAATGTGTCTATCGTATTTTGGATCAATCACTTGCCTGTCCATCAACTGGGTTAAGTAGTGCAGTGCTTTGTTGGGATCGCTGTCGATGAAGTAGTTCGCGGTAAGGGTTAGGGCCGCTTTGCCGCTGATAGCGCCTTGCTGCTCGGCAGCTAAAAAGCGGGCGAGCGCCGCGCGGTCTTTATCTCGAAGCCAGTGGTACAAACTAAGCAATGGCGAGGGGTTGTCGCGGGTTTCTGCTTTTAATTGTTGCAGTAGTTGGTGCGCTTGCTGGAACCAGTGGCCGCGGTTGCGTTGTTCGGCGGTGGCGTGATCGCGGTCGACCATTTGCGCGGCGTTGTCCATACAGCCGTGGTAGCGCTCGGCATCCAATAGCAGCTGATATTGCAGCTCGACTGTCGGGTTTTGCTGATAGTTATGGCGGCCGTGGATTAAGTCAGAGCGGGCGCGCAGGCAAAGATCGTTCTGCTGCAATTCAACGCAGAGGGCGGGGTGTTTGGCACAGATCTCGTTGATGTTTAGGGTTCGGTCGCAGCCAGTTAAGATGGTCACAGTTATCGCCAGTAGCAGCACGATTTTCATGAAATAAAATTACCATTCAAGCCAAATTTAGCGGCTCAAACTGTTGTTTTGCAACAGATTGAGTCGTTGATGCTGGCTGGAAACTACAGATTACTTTTCTGTAGAATAGCGGCGCTTTCAGCTGCCGTCATGGATAAGGTCGGCAGCGAATACAATCTATCTCACCTATTGGATGTGACCATGTTTGAAAGCCACATGGTCCCAAGTGTAGGAACTGCGCATAATGACCGCTGATAAACACCTTCAGAGTTGGCAAGAACGATTTGAGCTGGCCGAGGCGATGCAACCCATCATTGGCAAACTGTACCGCAACCAAGGCGTTGAAGTACTGATCTACGGCCGCCCACTGCTTAACGCGTCAACTATCGATATCACTAAAGCGCACCGTCTGGTGGCTAAGTATGAAGGTGACAAATTGCGTCTGCGTGAAAGCTTCCCATTCGTTGAAGCGCTGGGTCGCTTGAATGTGAAGCACGCCAAAGTGGACATTGGCAAGCTGGCGATCAACTACTGGCGCAACCACAGTGACGCATCAGAAATTGATGCTTACATGGCCGAGCAACTGGCGCCAGCGGTTGGCAAAGATATGGAACAGCGCGACGTGGTGCTGTACGGTTTCGGTCGCATTGGTCGTTTGCTGGCACGTCTGCTGATTGAGCGCACCGGCGTTTCTAACACTATGCGTCTGCGTGCCATCGTGGTGCGTGGTGGTCGTGATGGCGATCTGGAAAAACGCGCCAGCTTGCTGCGTCGCGATTCCATCCACGGTCCGTTTAACGGTTCCATCGAAGTGGATGAAGAGAACAACGCCATCATCGCCAACGGCACCTACATTCAGGTGATCTACGCCAACTCACCCGATGAAATCGATTACACCCAGTACGGCATCAACGATGCGCTGGTGGTTGATAACACCGGTATTTGGAAAGATGAAGCGGGCTTAGGTCTGCACTTGAAGTCCAAAGGCGCGTCCAAAGTGCTGCTGACTGCACCAGCTTCCGGCGACATCAAAAACGTGGTGTATGGTGTTAACCACAACGACGTGGAAGAGTCCGACGTGATCCTGTCGGCGGCCTCTTGCACCACCAACGCTATCACCCCGGTTCTGAAAGCGGTTTACGATAAGTTCGGCATCAACAACGGTCACGTTGAAACCGTGCACTCCTACACCAACGATCAAAACCTGATCGATAACTACCACAGCGCCGAGCGTCGTGGTCGCAGCGCACCGCTGAACATGGTGCTGACCTCAACCGGTGCGGCCAAAGCGGTTGCTAAGGCGTTCCCTGCACTGAAAGGCAAACTGACCGGCAACGCGATTCGAGTGCCAACTCCGAACGTATCGATGGCGATCATGAACCTGAATTTGGCGCAAGAAACCACTCGCGAAGAGATGAATGAGTACCTGCGTCAAACCGCACTGTTCTCTGATCTGCAAAACCAAATCGACTTCACCGCTTCCACTGAAGTGGTATCCAGCGATCTGGTTGGCAGCCGTTTTGCCGGTATCGTCGATTCGCAAGCGACCATCGTTGATGGTGACCGTGCAGTACTGTACGTGTGGTACGACAACGAATTTGGCTACAGCTGTCAGGTTGTGCAGGTGATGCAGAAGATGCTGAATGTAACCAGCGTTGTGCTGCCATAATTCCGCAGCTTTTGAACCAAAAATCCAGCCAAGTGGCTGGATTTTTTTGTTCTGGATTTGGCGGCAACGTATAGTGAAGCGGTAACAGAGAAGGAGAGACTCATGGCGCTGATCCACTGCGCAGCTTGCGGCAAAAAAATATCCAGTCGGGCCGGGGCGTGCCCGCATTGCGGTTTTTCTATCTCTGATGATCCAGAAAAACAGGCGCAGGCTGCGCGCATTCGAGCCATTAAGACTCAACAACAGTTAATGAATCACAGTTTTGTGGCGTTGCTGTTGTTCGTGGCGGGCTTTGCCATTTGGTGGTGGGGCGGGGCGCCGCAAGATAATTGGCGCCAGCCAGTTGGTATTGGCTCGATGGCGCTGGGTTTTGTGTTTTACCTGGTCACCCGTATTCGTATCGTATTGAATAAAAGAGGCCGCTAATGGAATTGCAGCAGATGATCGACAGTCTTACCCCTGAGGTGCTGCAGCGCCTGCAGGATGGGGTGGAAACCGGTAAATGGCCAGATGGCAGTTTGTTAACGGAAAAGCAGCGCGAAAACGCGATGCAGGCGCTGATGCTGTGGCAAGCCAAATACGGTGACAACCAAGATCACCTAACCATCAATCGCGACGGCGAGATTATTCATCTGAGCAAAGCCCAGCAGAAACATCAGTTCGATGACAACCGCATCGACGTTGAGCAGCAGCCCTAAGGGGCAATTGTCACCACCAACAGAACGTCGCCATCAGGCGACGTTTTTTATTGGCGACGGCAAAGTTGCTGCGCTTTTGAGCAAATAACTGCAATGTGACTTAAATCCATCATCTCAAGCTGTTGAGTTGTGATTGCTATCACTCACTGAAGGTTATTAACCGCTTACTGTAGTGAAGCATATTAAAAAAGACGTGTCTAAGCGTTAGAAACAACGAGGAAGAGATGGTTAAGCAGGCAGAAAGTCCACAGAAGCGCGGGCTGCTGGATAAGATTGAGAATGTCGGCAATAAAATGCCCGACATCACCATGCTGTTTTTTATGGCAACTCTAATCTGTTTAGGGCTGTCGTGGTTGTTGTCGTTATTTAGTTACGATTACATCCATCCGGTTACCCAACAGCCGATTGCGGTGGTTAACCTGCTGACGGCCAGTGGCATCATGGGATTGATGTCTTCACTGGTGAAAAACTTTGTTAACTTCCCACCACTGGGGATGACCATTGCCGCCACCTTAGGCATTGGTATTGCCGAAAGTTCTGGCTACATTCGCAACGTTCTGCAGCGCCTGTTGGCGGTGGTTCCGTTACAAGCGGTGACGCCGTCGGTGATCATGATCGGTATTCTGGCGCACGTGGCGTCTGATTCCGCCTACGTTATCTTGATGCCAGTTGCGGCCTACATCTTCTATAAGACCGGCAAGCACCCACTGGCGGGTATTGCGGCTGGTTTTGCCGGTTTGGCTGGCGGCTTTACCGCGTCCTACACGCCATCCATTATCGATCCGATCATGGCGGGCTTTACCCAGAGCGCCGCGCAGATCATCGATCCAAGCTACCAAGTTAACGTGCTGTGTAACTACTTCTTCTCAGTGGCGTCGACCTTTGCGGTGTTGGCAGCGTGTTGGTACATCACCGACAAGATCGTTGAGCCACGCCTGCAAGCGTCAATGCCGGTGGACGTAGAGCAGATCGATCAGCACAGCGAACAACCAACGGCGCTGGAAGTGAAAGCGTATCGTCTGGCCAATCTTACTTTCATCACCTTTGCTGTTGCTTTGGTGGCGTTGATGGTGCCAGAGACGTCGATGTTCCGTGGCCCAGATGGCTCGCTAACCAGCCCGAAAGCACCGGCAATGCAGATGATCGTACCGCTGTTGCTGTTGTTCTTCGCGGTTCCGGGCTTAGTGTATGGCTTTGTCAGTAAAACCTTCAGCAGCATGAAGGACGTCACCAAGGCGATGGAAAACGTAACCACCACCTTAATCTCGTTCATCGTGTTTGCGTTTTTTGCGGCGCAGTTCCTGTACTGTTTTGGTCAATCGCAGATTGGTGCGCTGATCGCTCTGTCTGGTGCGGAAGCGCTGAAAGCGCTGGCGCTGCCAGGTCAGGTGACCATTCTAGGGGTGATTTTGCTGACGGCGATGCTCAACCTGATCATCACCTCAGCTTCCTCTAAGTGGGCGATTTTGGCGCCGGTACTGGTGCCGATGCTTATGATGGTTGGCCTGTCGCCAGAATTGACACAAGCGGCGTTTCGCATCTCCGACAGTGCGGTAAACGTGGCCACGCCGATGTTCGCCTTCTACCCACTGATCATCGCTTACATGCAGCGTTACAGCACTACCGCCGGGGTGGGAACCTTGGTATCGATGATGCTGCCGTACACCATCGGCCTGTTGATCGCCTTTACTGCGATGTTGTTCCTGTTCTGGGGCTTTGAGATCCCATTGGGCTTTGGTGCCAGCTACACCTACAGCGCCAACTAATTTGTTTAATGTAAGGGGCCAATTGGCCCCTTTTAAGGTTTTTACTATGACTATCGCCACTGCCTTGGTGCAATCGTTTTGCCGCTATGTTGCGGTATCCAGCCAATCTGATGGCACTCAGAGCTGTTTGCCTACCACCGCCGGTCAGCTAGAGCTGGCGAAGTTGCTGCAAGCGGATCTTCAGCAACTGGGTTATCACGACAGTGAAATTACCGAACACGGGATCCTAATCGCCAAATTGCCGGGCAACAAAGCCGGTGCCAAAACCTTAGGTTTCGTCGCGCACCTAGATACCGTTGATGTCGGCTTAAGTGCCGACATCAAACCGCAGTTGCTGCGCTATGAAGGTGCGCCATTAACCCTAAACCACGCGCTGAATATCACCATCGATGAACAGGCTCGGCCAGAGCTGGCGCAATATAAAGGCCAAGATATCCTGTTCAGCGATGGTACCAGTGTGCTTGGCGCCGACAACAAAGCGGCGATTGCGGTGATGATGACCCTCGCCGAGCAACTTAAAACCAACGGCGAATCCCACGGTGACATCTACTTTGCTTTTGTACCGGATGAAGAGGTGGGGCTGCGCGGCTCTAAAGTGATGCCGCTGGATAAGTTCCCAGTAACCCATTGCTACACCATTGATTGTTGCGAACGCGGCGAAGTGGTGTACGAAACCTTTAACGCCGGCCAAGCGGTCTTCACTATTCAGGGGGTTACCGCCCATCCGATGAGCGCCAAAAATGTGCTGGTTAACCCGAACCTGATCGCCAACGATTTGATCAATCTAGTGTCGGACTGGGGCTTGCCGGAAACCACCGAGCAGCGTGAAGGTTACTTCTGGGTGATCGACATTCAGGGTAACCAAACCCAAGCTAAGGTGACGGTGCAAATTCGTGATCATAACCAGCACAGCTATCAAGCGCGTAAGGCGTATCTGCAGCAGGTATTAACCATGCTTCAGCACAAACATCCCCGTGCGACTATCGATCTGGATCTAACCGATACCTACGGTAACATTGCCGAAGCGATGGGCGACGACACCAGCGCCCTAGATAACCTTTATCAGGCGCTAGCGGAGCTTAACATCCCGGCGAAAACCATCGCCATGCGCGGCGGTACCGATGGCTCGGCGCTGTCGGTACAAGGGTTATTTACTCCGAACTTCTTTACCGGCGCCCACAATTTCCATAGCGCCTTTGAATTCCTGCCGGTACCGTCGTTTGTCGACAGCTATCAGGTTGCCAAACGTCTGGTTGCGATGGCGTAACGGCGTCTCTAGCATCGATAAGTCAAAGCAGCTTCGGCTGCTTTTTGTTTGCCTAAATTGTCGCGCCAGATCGTGAATTTGTAACTAATTCGTTGAAATCATAAGGTTGCAAGGTTATAAGCATCCACAGGGATTAAGGATGATCTGGTCTTATGTCTAATACTGTTACTGTTCTGTACTTTGATG
Source organism: Ferrimonas senticii DSM 18821 (assembly GCF_000422665.1). GTDB lineage: Bacteria > Pseudomonadota > Gammaproteobacteria > Enterobacterales > Shewanellaceae > Ferrimonas > Ferrimonas senticii. The sequence continues at coordinate 285,266 of NZ_AUGM01000001.1, forward strand.
ATGATTCGCTGATGCTCTCCAAAGCGGTGCTGCATAACTTGCCCGCCGGAGCCGGCGGCCGGATAATCCTGCCGGATGCCTTTCGTCATGGAAAATCGATTGTCGCGGTGCTGCGCGGTGAAGCTGAAGTGCTCAATATGGTAGGCGAGCGCGCCTTTATGATGGAGCAGTCCGGTTGACGGTCGCCCATTACGCAATGCTTATACATCAATAAGATTTCAAGCACAGGGGGATACAATATCCCCCTTTGTCGTTTATAGTGCCGCTGACTTTTAGGTGCACGATTGTCACTCTGCTAGCAAGGGCAATCACGCATAACAGGGAACGCGGTGTAAATCCGCGGCTGTACCTGCAACTGTAATTTGGAGCGAGAGCGCACAAGGCCACTGATCACCTTGGTGATTGGGAAGGCGCACTCTCTGGATGCCAAAGAGCCAGGAGACCTACCTAGAAGCGACTTAGTTGACTCAAGCGGGTTACTTGAGCTGACGGCTGCTATTCTAAATTTGCCTGTCTGCTGTGGGCGGACACCAACGGCCTTGATCTATCTGGACGTTGGCGACGATGCCGCCCATTCCCGCGCGTTGACTCTTCTTAAATAACGCTAAGAGAGTAAAAGAATGCGCTTTACCAAATCCCTAATTGCCGCCGCCGTGGCAAGTTGTTGCGCCACTCCAGTGCTGGCCAGTGACGATATTGAAACCCTAGTGATAACCGGTTCTCGCTTTGAGCAATCGATTGACGATCAGTTGATGCTGATTGAAGTGATCGATCGCGACCAGATTGAACGGATTGCCCCAAAATCTGTTGCCGATCTATTGGTGACCTTGCCCAGCGTTAATATCGTGCAATCTGGCGGGGCAGGGCAGATCACCACGGTAGCGATCCGCGGCGCAAACACCGGACATACGTTGGTGTTGTTAGATGGCGTTCGCATTGGATCTGCGACATCGGGCAGTGCCGATTTATCTAGCCTACCACCACAAATGATCGAACGGGTTGAAGTGCTTCGCGGCCCAAGAGCCGCGATGTGGGGCAGTGATGCGATTGGCGGGGTCGTACAAATATTTACTCGGAAGTTGCACTCTGGTGAGTGGACTGCCAGTGGCGAGACCGGCAGCAACGATTTTGGACGGTTAACGGCTGCGATTGGTGTCAGTCACGGTGATGGTAGCTCGACCATAAGTATTAATGGTGAAACCAGTAATGGCATAGATGCCGCTGACGACGCTGAATTCGATAAAGATGGTTATCAGCGAGTGTCGCTCGCAATTAATGGCGAACAGCACCTCAATGATGCTTGGCGTATGACCTGGGTCGGTCAAGTGACTGATGGTGAGTATGATTATGATTCGGAGGGTTGCCTTAGTAGTGATTGGCCATGCTCCATGCCATATGACGATGGCTCAGATGCTGCTGATTATTTGAACTATCACTATCAACTGGGTTTGCATTTTAGTTTTGATATTTGGCAAAGCAGCTTAACCATCTCACAAATGCAGGATGACAATACGACCTACAAGAGCGGCGTAGCGGATTCGAATTTTGTTACCGAACGCGATCAGCTGAGCTGGATTGGTCAGGCGAAGTTAGAGTCGCTAACCCTGGCTACCGGTTTTGACCTGTCGCAAGAGCAAGTTTCAGGTTCGGCCTATGAGGAAGACAAGCGCGATAATTACGGCGTATTTGCTTCAGCCGCTTATGCACTTGATAAGCTAACTACCGAAGCGGTAGTCCGATTTGATGAGGTGGGTGATATTGATAGTGAAACCACCTATAACCTCAGCGCGGCCTATCAGTTAGCGCCTGAGTGGCGCTTTACCGTGAGTCACGGAACGGCTTTTAAAGCGCCGACATTTAATCAATTGTATTGGCCAGGATTAGATCCAGATCGGCCAGCAGTTAATGCCGAGCGTTCTCGCTCTAGCGAAATCAACATGCTCTATCAACAAGCCAATTGGAGTGCATTCGCCAGTATCTATACCACGGATGTTGATGACTTGATTGCGGGCTGGCCGCCGGAAAATATCGCCAAAGCTTCTTTGGATGGTTTTGAAACTGGGGTTGCATGGGCACAAGGAAATTGGTCTGTTGATGCCAACTACAGCTATCTTGATGCCACGGATGATTCAACCGGTAAAACGTTGGATAACCGCGCTGCTCATAGCCTGAATGGGTTAGTCGTTTACCAATGGAACCAAGTTGAGTTGGGTGCCCGTTACAACTTCCGAAGCAAAGCTACCGACGGCGGCGTTGAACTCGACCCGTATCATTTGGTTGGTCTGTCCGTTAGCTACCCATTTGCTAATGGATGGCAGCTGCGAGTTAACGCCAATAATTTGCTCGATGAAGACTCGATCACCAATGACGGCTACTTTGCCCCTGGCCGTGAGTTCTACGTTGGCGTCAGCTACATGAACTTCTAAGCTCTTCGCTGCAAACTGCAAACTGCAAACTGCAAACTGCAAACTGCTAAAGCCCGAGTGCATTTGCCCTCGGGCTTTTTTGTAGCCAAGTCGTTCGGATAACAACGTTTCATGATCTGCCACAGGACGGCAGGGGAGGCGATGTTGCTGCCGATTTAGTGGTTGTTTGATCAGCCGTCGTGGTCAGAACTAGTGAATCTGATTACCACCTTGGTGGTAATTTGTCCTACCTCGAATTGGATAGATCGCAAGGCCAAACCGGCTGCCAATTTTAGATGTAAAACACGCTTTGGAACGGGGTCAAAGGCGCTAAAAATGGCGCGATCTCGCACGCATTTTGGCTTTTCACAACGGCGCAAAAGCTAAAAATATCTAAAACGCAGCGAAATTATCGTAAATGACTTAATTTGTGGTTTTTAAGTTGTTGTTTTTAAAGGGTTTGGTTCTTTACGTCGGTTGAGGCGGTAAAGGGCGGTAGAAACGTGGATCACCCTCAAACTTTTCATCATTCACAGAGGCACAATTTGCTCCGTTGATTGCTGTCGGCCAACTGACGTCAGTCCCTACAACTGAAATAAGCAGGTCAACAGTGGTTACGCCTAACTAGGAGTTAATGATGAAAACTTGGAACACCAAAGCAACTTTAGTTGCACTGATGTGCTCCGCTGCTTTCGGCGCGCAAGCGACTGAAGGTCACGCTAAGAGCTCACTGGGTTATGAGCAGTCCCCTCAGACCCAAAGCGTTTACGCCAAAGGTTCCGGCACCATGGAAACCCGTGGCGTGCAAACCCTGCACGACTACATCGTCACTGAAAAAGAGATGTGGGATTACCTGTTTGAAAACCACCCAGTTTTCACGACCTACCTGCCAGAAGGTCGTATCGTAGGTAAGCCACACGTTTCTGACCGTGGTGAAGAGTACCTGCACACCGGTAACTCAGAAGAGTGGTCTTCCAAAGAGGGTCAGATCTCTGCGGTTCAGTACCGTCTGGGCGCGAAGTCCATTCTGGATTTCCCGAACAAGTTTATCGGTCCAGAGAAGTGTGGTGAGTGTCACGCGGTTCAGTACGAGAAGTGGAAACGCTCTCGTCACGCTAAAGTGGTTCGCTTCCCAGATGAGATGGAAGAAGTGGGCGGCGACCTGACCAAGCCTTACCTGTCTAATGACGTAGCGATCCTGCCTGAAGGTATCACTGCGGACTCCATCTACGCAGTAATTGGTACCCCACGTACCAAGTACGGCTTCTTGGATGCATGGCTGGTTCGTGGTTCTTACCACGTTCGTGGCGGTCTGCTGAAAGACGGCACCGGTACCCTGCACGCCGGTTCTAACCAGTTCTCCGTGAACTGGCTGACCTTCATCACCCCAGAAAAAGCGGCTGAAATCCAGAAAGTTATTCCAACCTTCCCAACTAAGATGGAAGACTTCGGTGACTCTGGTTCCAACGTTTGGGGTCTGAACTCTTACGGTGCTAAGCAGGACAAGTCCTTCTTGTTCCAGCCAGCTTCCTCTTACTGTGAAGTGTGTCACACCTTTAAGTTCGACTACCAGACCAAAGAAGAGTTCTTCGCTGACCTGGGTAACCCACAAGCACTGCGTGAGCACACCATCTCCAAGGGTATCTCTTGTGAAGAGTGTCACGGCGCTGGCGCTCACCTAGAGGGTGGTGTTGGTGGCGGTATGCCATCCAACTGTGAACGTTGTCACCAGCGTTTCAACTACGTTGCTGAACTGGCAGAAGGCCCAGGTGCTAAGCCAGAAGACGCGTTCAACGTGAAGATGAAGTCTGCTTGCCCATCTTGTGGTACCGAAGGTTCCCAGATGTTTGGTTCTGCGCACTACGAGAAAGGCATGCGTTGTACCACCTGTCACGATCCACACGAAGTGACCGATGGTTCCTACCTGACTCACGTGTCTCAGCCAAAACTGAAGCAGCAGTGTGAAGACTGTCACGAGACTCAGCTGGAGTTCCACAAGACCTCTGCTCCTCACGGCGAAAACACCTGTTCTTCTTGTCACATGCCAAACATGGGCTCTTGTGAGAACTTTACCGCGATTCAGTACCCAGACATGGCTGGCTTCGACAACGTTCGTGCTTCCCACATCTGGAACATCAAGGTAGATCCAATCAAGAAGACCCTGAACCCGCCAGCGGGTGAAGAGCGTGTTTCTACCACCAAAGGTTGGACCGTTGCTAAAGACGAAGACAACTACGCGTACCTGGATCTGATGTGGTCTTGTGCTCGTACTTCCGCCCAAGATCGCAACGTGCTGGAAGGCAAAGGCTGTCACTCTCAGTTCCAATCTGAACTGGATAAAGGCCTGCACTTCGAAGATCAGCAAGAGATCTACGGTGAAGTGATGAAGTGGCAGGGTCCGGTACAGGAACTGCACGCCAAGGTGAACAAGCAGATCGCTCGCATCGACGAACTGATGCTGATCACCCGCCTGTCTATCTCCGACAAAGCGCAAGTGATGATGCTGGTTGATAAAGCCCGCGCCAACGTTGCCAAGATCGACAAAGACGGTTCTTGGGGTGTTCACGGTCCTGCACTGGCCAAGCGTCTGATGAACGAAGCTTGGGTATACGTTCAGGAAGCGCAAGCAACCATGGACCAAGCTGGTTACGACAAGAAGTAATCGCTAATGCCTGATGCGCCTCGGTGGGCAACCACCGAGGCGATTTCAAGGAATCCCCTATGCGTACTGCAATCTCTCTAATTTTTAGCCTGTTGGTTGCCTTTAGTGGCAGCGTTAACGCGGGCGCTGGCGATGAAATGGTCGCCGCCGATGATTTTCGCTTCGAGCTGAACATCATCAACATGCACGAAGCGGAACAATATGTTGGTAACCCTGATGTACTGTTCTACGACGTCAACACTCTGGAACTGTGGTCTGAAGGGTTTATCCCTAACGCCATCCACTTCTTTGTTGAAGACTGGGAGCGTCTGCTGCCAGAAGACAAAAACAAACTGATGATTTTTTACTGTGCGAACCGTCTGTGTAACGCCTCTGAGCTGGCCGCCTATGCGGTTATGAAGAAGGGCTACACCAATGTCCGCCAGATGCCCGATGGCATTTTTGGCTGGCGCATGTCGGGTCGTAAAGTCGAGCTGCCTTAACCGCTCACCCACTGATTCGTATTAACACACTAAGAGTAAGTCCCATGAAACACACCATTACCCGCACTGTTGTATCCGCAGCGTTAGCCGCTGCTCTGGCAATGCCTGCTATGGCTGCGACCACCTTTGATAACGACGCGCAGAAACAAAGCTACGCCGTTGGCGCCAGCATGGGTAAATACATGGCTGGCCAGCTGGCTACCCAACAGCAACTGGGCGTCAACGCCGATATGGATATGGTGGCAGCAGGTTTCGCCGAAGCACTGAAAGGCGAACTGGCTCTGGATAACGATACCTTAGTGGGTCTGATCAATGACCGCGCTGAAGTGCTGAACCAAAAAGTAACCCTGAAAAAATCAGCGCTGGCGAAAGAGAACTTGGAAGCCGGTCGCGCCTTTATGGAAGCTAACGGCAACAAAGAGGGCGTAACTACCACCGAATCTGGCCTGCAATATGAAGTGTTGGTGCAAGGTGATGGCGCTCAGCCAAAGCCAGAAGAAGTGGTGAAAGTGCACTTCAAGGGCATGGATATCGAAGGTCGTGTATTTATCGACTCTCGTGAAGGCGATACCCCAGCACAAGTGGCGCTGATCAACGTGATTGATGGTTGGAACGAAGGCATTCAGCTGATGCCTGTGGGCTCTACCTACCGCTTTACCATTCCTGCGCACATGGCTTATGGCCCAGAAGGTAAAGATCTGATCACCCCAAACAGCACGCTGGTATTTGAAATCGAACTGCTGGAAACCGCACGTCCAGGTGCCGGTGGCATGGGGCACGGTGGTATGGGCATGGGTCATGGCGCGATGGGCGGCATGAACATGAACATGGGCATGATGGGCCACTAAGGCTACAGCCAAACTTTACTTTAAGCGGAATAGCAAAAAATGTTGTTACTGAGTCTCCTCTCCACCGTAGTCATCGTCAGCTTGCTGATGGCTTGGCAATATCGTCAAGCGCTGGTTACCGGCGCTGGTGCGTCGCGGTTGGTGTGTGCGACTCAGACGCCGCCATCAGCGTGGATGTCGCTGTGGCTGCTAACCGCCATTGTGGTGATCAGTGGGTGTTTGTATGCGGTACTAGGCCGTTACCCTGATCACCACAACATCCAAGTCAACAACCAACTTGATTACCTGCTGCGTGAACAAGTGCAGCAGATGGCGCAGCAACCACAGACTGCCGCCTCTTTAGAGCACCAAGCTAGCCTGCAACAACAGCTTGGTGACTACGCCGGTGCTGCGATCACCATGACATTGCTGATCGACACCTATGGCGAACAGGCCAATTGGCTTGGCCAACTAGCCACATTTCAGTACTACCGCGATGGCCGCCTGATGATCGGCGATACCTCAATGCTAGTGGCTCGCGCTTTAGCGCTGGAGCCGGCGGAACTGAACAGCCAGATGCTGCTTGCCAACCAGGCGTTTCTCAGTGGCGATTACGCCAAGGCGATCAGCCATTGGGATCTGTTATTGGCAGCAGCGCCAGCGGGCTTGGATAGGTCCGCGATTGAACGCGCCAAGACCAACGCCGAAACCCGACTGGCGCAATAAACCCAAATTGCTGGCTCTCCCTGCTATTAAGAGCCAGCAGTCGCGGGAATGATGATGGAGTAAAAAAGTGAAATTAATCGAGTTACCAAGACGCCAATTTATTAAAGGCGTGGTTGCTTCTACCGCAGCGGTAACCCTTGCGGGTTGCAGCTCCGATCCGAAGCACTCTGGTCAAGGCCCGCACTACGTAATGGTTTTCGATCAAACCAAATGCGTTGGTTGTGGCCGTTGTAAAGACGCCTGTAACGAAGCCAACAATCTGCCAGAGGGTATGTCCCGCCTGAATCTGGAGCGTCAATCTGACCGCATTCCAGGTGAAGTGTGTCCTACCTGTGGCAAAACCGATTGTAACTGTGACCGTAAGTACGTGCGGGTTTCCTGCCAACAGTGTCAAAACGCGCCATGCGTAATGGTGTGTCCAACTGGCGCCGCTTACCGTGACGAAAAAACCGGTATTGTTAGCATGGACGGCAGCAAATGCGCTGGCTGTAAGTACTGCATCACTGCATGTCCTTACAACGTTCGTCAGATCAACAAAGACACTGACTTTGCCGACAACTGTGACTTCTGTCTGCACAGCAAACTGGCCAAAGGCGAACTGCCTGGCTGTGTTCAAGCGTGTAAATATGGCGCACTGATCTTCGGTGATGCCAACGACAGCAACAGCTTTGTATCTAAGTTCCTGGCAGTGAAAGATTCCCAGCGGATCAAACCACATCTGGGCACCGATCCAAGCCTGCGTTACATCAGCATCACTAAGGCGGAGATCTAATCGATGATCGACTTTACTACTGGTTTGGGTGAAACCATCGCCTGGCCTTGGCCAATTGCAGTTTACCTGTTCTTCGCCGGTATCTCTGGCGGTTCTTTGTGTATTGCGCTGATGATGCGCTTCTTCAAAGGCCAAACTGAAAACACTCCGCTGCTAAAAGCGGCGACCGTTTTGGGCTTTGTGACCATCGCTCTGGGTATGGTGTGTCTGGTATTCGACTTAACCAACCCACTGTTCTTTTGGAAGATGTTGGTGTTCTACAACTTCCAATCAGTTATGAGCATCGGTGTAATTGCGCTGTCGGTGTTTATCCCACTGACCGCGATGCTGGCCGCTTGGGCACTGCGTGAAGAGATCGCCGTACTGTCTGTTCGCCTGCCAATCATGAAGATGGTAAACGACATTATGGACAAACTGGCGGGGATCCGTCGTCCATGTGAGTGGACCACCCTGATCCTGGCTATCGCGGTTTGTGCTTACACCGGTTTCTTGGTGTCAGCGCTGATCCGTTTCCCACTGATCAACACTTCAGTACTGCCGGCGCTGTTTATCGCTTCTGGTTTGTCAGCCGGTGCTGCTGCAGCGAAACTGTTGGCGGTTAAGTTCTTCAACGAACCTCTGCACAGTGAAGAGATGAACATCCTGCATAAAGCGGAATGGCCAATTCTGGGCGCAGAAGCGATGTTTATCTTCATGCTGTTCTCTGGCCTGATCTTTGGTGGTCTGGACGGCGCAACCGCGATTGGTGCCTTCAGCGAAGGCGTGTGGTCAAACGTGTTCTGGTTTGGTGTCGTTGGCTTGGGCTTCGTGATGCCGGTATTCTTCGCCTTTGGCTTGGGTCACAAGTTTGCTCATTCTCGTACCGCGCTGTACGCCACCTCTGCTTGTGTTATTTGCGGCATGATGTGTCTGCGTATGTTCCTGCTGTACGCCGGTCAGCTAAACGCCATTTAAGCTTAATTGTTAGCGCAATTGACGCTGAATAATATTCAGGCTGCGAGTTATCTCGCAGCCTTTTTTATTACTTAATAAACATCAATGAAATTGCAGATGAGTTAAGTTCGCATGAAAAAACAGGATAATTGCCACAAATAAAGTTCACGAGCTTCAAAAAATTGAAAACTCAGTTAATGCGGTCGCGTGATGTGGGTGATGGCTCACAGAAATAACTGTCGTGATCGCAAAAACTATCGCAACTTTAGCGAACCACGTAAGGCACCATGAGAGAGAGCAGGGCACCGATTTCCGCTTACCTAGAATTGGATTTGACCACCAAGTGTCTAACCGACACCCGTTCTGGTGAAGAGATTGGCTTAACCTTTGCAGAAGCGGCGGTATTGGCGTTTCTGATTAACGAGCCAAACGTGATCCACAGTAAGCAAACCCTGCTTGCCCAAGGTTGGCCTGATTGTGTCGTAGCGTCCAGTTCGATTACTCAATGCATCAGTACCTTACGTAAGAAGCTTGAGCCGTTTGAAGAGTTGCAACTGCGTACCGAGGTGCGCCGTGGTTACATGTTGCAATTTACAGAACCGGCGCCAATTAAAGTCAATGGCACGGAAGTGGATGTGCCGTTATCCAAGGTAAAAAAACCGCAGCCGAAGTGGATGCTGGTCGCCGGCACACTGCTAGTGATGGCGTTATTAGCATGGTATTTCAGCGATCTGCATCGAGCCTTACAGCACTCATCAGCGTGGCACCAAGGCAACGCCTTCAGTTTACAGGTTGCCGGCGTATCAGGTGATACCGAGCTGTTCGTCCATGGCGATCACCGTCGTATCGGCTCTGATATGTGGCAGCGGCACCTAGTGCCAAACCAGCGCGCGCCTGAGTTTTTGACGTCGTTTAAAGGGTTCGCAGCAACCGATGGCAATAACTATTCGATGGCGTTGTGTCCGCAGTATCAAACTGGCTATTGCCCGGGTGAAAACCTGATCAACATCTCGACGGTAACCAAAGCGCCGGCGGAGTTGAGCATCGAACATTTTCTGCAATACCGTGATTTGATGGAGGGGCGGATCAACTACAACAACCTGCCTCAGATCGCGGGCCGCAGTCACGATTCCGATGTAACCGAGCACTACTACCACAGCAATATCTATTTCCCGACTGCTAATAAGGTGCTGGTTCGGGCCGATTTCAGTATGTCGTTGGTGTACGAAGATGACACCTCTGGTAAGTTTTCGTCTGCAACTTGCCTAAGCGATCAGGGCTGTGACACTACGCCGGTTAAATACAATATTCGTGGCAGCTTTAAGAGCTATATGCACGAAATTGGTGATAAACAGGTGGAAGTGTTTAAGGTGACGCTGGACTCAAAAGAGTTGACTAAGCCTGATGTGGTGAGTGAATCGGCTTCCGATTTCTATTTAATGCTACGGAAAAACTCGATTTTCGATAATGAAATCTATTTCTATCGAGTTTACCAAGATGAAAAGACCGCCGTATGGTTGGTGCCGATGTACGGTAATTTGGCGGTGTGGATGACGCGCCAACAATTAGAGTTGTAATTAGGGCGTGTTGACGTTTGGTGTTCAGAATTTGGTCGAGGATAGCGGCTGTCAATCGAGGATTGCGATTGAAGGCATAGAGGCTCTACGTCGAAATCGTATGACGAAGAGTGACAGCCGCTAGTCCGACCCTGCAAGGCGCCCCTCAGTGATCTCTGAGCAGCAAAATTAACTGACCATTAGCAATGCGCTGTCAAAAACAACCAACAATGGGCGCAAAAATATACAGCAAAGGTCAACACGCCCTAGACTATCGGTACCATTAAAAAGCGGCAGGCTCTGTTTAGGAGTCTGCCGCTTTTTGCTAATTAACGAGGCTAATAGTTAGCTGAATAGTTTTACTATCGACATGGGAAGTGGGTTTTTAGCGACTGATAAACCGCATCGCGGGCGCTGCCACTGATATTACCTTGTGAGGTAAGATCTGTTGCCACCGTCAGCACGACCTGTTGCAACGGTACCGGTTGGCCAAAGCAAAATTCAGCGTAGCGCGATGCCGCAGTGTAGCGGGTTCGAGTGCGCAGCGCTCGGTCAGCGAAGGAGCTGCGGTTGCTCTCCGCTTCCATGCTACGCAGTACCCGGTCATCGGCGGCGGCGGCGCCATCAACAAAACCTTGGATGTAACGGGCACAGAATTCGCCATGCAAGCTGTCGGTGTCATTTGGGTAATAAGCGCAGTGCTCAGCCAGTTGCTGGGCGGTTAGGCTATTAACCGCTACGGCGTCGGAAGTCGGTGCCATCATCATTGCCGATGCGGTTAGGGCAAGTGCGAGTGTTTTCATAGGAGTTCTCCTCGTCAGAGCCTGTAGCTAGGCAAAAGTGTGTAACGGTTAACGGCGACAAGTGGTAACGATAGGCGTTTTCGGGCTTAAGCCAGCGAGTTGCACTGCAATGTTGCTAATAAACCCACCGAGTTCGCTATTTAGGCTTGTCGATTCACTCCGATTAGTCATTGAATTTGTGAGCAAAATGTTAATCGTTTCGGTTAACTTCAGTTTGCCCGAATCAAACGCGGCGACAACTCGAAAATACCGAGTAATAATTTCGGTTTAGTCAATCCATCGACACCGCTATCGAAAACATTGATGACCAATGCGCAGCTCCCCTGTGGCAAAGGCGACGCCGGCAACAACCCAGCTTGATGCGGAAATTAAGCGTAAAAAAACGCCGTCGAAGGCGATTCGACGGCGTTGTTATCAGTGACTTACAGAGTGTTAATTAATGACCATCAATAAAGATGAATTTAATTAAAAACAGCACTGCCACAACCAGTACGCATGGGTGAATATCACGCCATTTGCCACAGCCTGCTTTGATTACGCAGTAGCTGATAAAGCCAGCGGCAATACCTTCGGTGATAGAGAAAGTGAACGGCATCATCACTGCGGTAATAAACGCTGGTGCAGCTTCGCTAAGATCGTCCCAATCAACTTTAGTCAGACCCGCGGTCATCATTACGCCAACGTAGATCAGCGCGCCTGCAACGGCGTATGGCGGCACCATCGCAGCCAGTGGTGACAGGAAGATAACTCCCAAGAACAGCAGACCGACCACTACTGAAGTCAGACCAGTACGGCCACCCACGGCTACACCAGAAGAGCTTTCGATGTAAGCGGTTACGCTAGAGGTACCCATGTAGGCGCCCGCAACGGATGAGAGAGAGTCCACTTTCAAGGCTTTGCCCATGTTCGGGAAACGGCCTTTGCTGTCGTTAAAGCCGCAGCGCTCGGTTACCGCAATCATGGTGCCGGAGCTGTCGAACATGCTGACCAACGCGAACGAGAAGATCACTCCAGCCAAGCTGATGTCAAAAATGGCGCTAAGGTCCAGCTGGCCAAATACGTGACCAATTGCCGGTGGCATCGACACAATGCCGTGGTATTCAACATCACCAAACAGTGCCGCCAGCAGAGTAACAGCCAGGGTGGCGATCAGTACCGCTGAGTTAATCCCGCGGTAGGCCAGAATGATGATCAGGAAGAAGCCCAAAGAGCCCAGTACCACAGGCAGTGAGGTCAGATCGCCAACCTTTACCAAAGTATTCGGATCGGCAACCACTAGGCCGGTGTTTTTAAAACCGAGCAGGGCGATCAGCAGGCCAATACCGGCAGGAATACCGGTGCGTAGGCCAGTTGGGATGTTTTCCAACAGCCATTGACGAACACCCACTAGGGAGATAATCGCGAATACGGCGGCGCCCCAGAATACGGTGCCCATCGCCACTTGCCAGCTAACGCCAAGGCCAAGGGTTACGGAAAAAGCAAAAAAGGCGTTCAAGCCCATCGCTGGCGCTAAGGCGATTGGCAAATTCGCGATTAACCCCATCGATAAACTGCCGATGGCTGCCGCCAGACAGGTGATCACAAATACCGCTTGGGTATCCATGCCGGCAGCGCCAAGGATCTGTGGGTTTACAAAGACGATGTAAACCATGGTCATAAAGGTGGTAAAGCCGGCAATCACTTCGGTGGATGGAGTGGTGCGGTTGGCGGTTAAGCCGAATAGTCGGTTAAGGGCCTGGCCAAATGAAGATTTTGGCTGATATTCACTATCAGACTTACGCGCTTTGGCAGCGATAGGAGAGGCTTTCATCGGATTCGCTCTGAAACAGAAATAAAAAACCCGCCAGTGACAGCACCGGCGGGCGAGCGATTAAACCTCAACTGGATGAGCTTGGTGGCAAGCGATCCTTAAAATGTGATCGATAACACTGTTCTCTAATCAGGACAATCGTTGAGTCACCGAGGTTGTAAACGGCTTAGATGGCCCAGCCACCGGCATAAAACGCCAGTAGCACCACCGCCAAAATCACGATGCCGGCATTCAGTTTGCGCCATTGACCGGAGAACAGACGGGCAATCACCAGACAGTTAAAGCCGATCATGATGCCGGTAACAATGTTGCAGCTCAGCACGATAAATACCGCGCACAGCAGACCTGCCATGGCATCGGCGTAATCGCTGAAATCCAGCTTAGCGATGCTGCGGATCATCAACAGACCGACGTACATCAGGGCTGGTGCAGTAGCGTAGTTTGGTACCAAGTAGCTCAGTGGTGACAGGAAGATCATCAGCAGGAACAGCACGCCAACGATCGCCGCGGTCAAACCGGTTTTACCCCCAGCAGCAGTACCGGCCGCGGATTCGATGTAAACCGCCGCTGGGGAGCCGCCAACCATACCGGCTACCATGGAGGTCGCAGAATCGGCAGTCAGGGCTTGGTTGCCATTGATGATCTGGCCTTTATCGTCGATCAGATCCGCTTGGCCAGCCAATGCGCGGATGGCGCCAGTGGCATCAAAGATGGCGGTCATCACCAAAGCCAGTACCGCAGGCAGTACCAGAGGATCCAGCGCTGCCATCGGATCCATCGCACCAATCAGTGAAGATTCGGCAGAGAAGCTTGGCATGGCAAAGATGCCGTGGAAGGTCACGTTTGGATCTACCGCTAGACCGATGGCAGAAATTGCCACAATCACCAGCAGGATGGCGCCAGGGACGCGGCGCTGCTCTAGGCCCAGAATCGCCGCCAGACCAAACAGTGACATCATCACTGGGAACGAGGTGAAGTCACCCAGTGCCACCGGCAGACCTTCGTGTGGGTTTTTGACAATCAGGCCAACGCCGTTGGCGGCGATCAGCAGCAGGAATAGACCGATACCGACGCCGGTGCCATGGGCAATACCGGCTGGCAGGTTATTAAGGATCCATTGACGGGCGCCAGTCACGGTAATGGCGGTAAACACCAGACCCATAACGAACACCGCACCCAGTGCGGTTGGGATAGCGACGCCTTGACCAGCCACCAGGCTGAACGCCAAGAAGGCACTTAGGGAAATCGCACAACCAACCGCCATTGGCAGGTTGGCCCACAGGCCCATCAGCAGTGAACCGAATGCCGCAACCAAACAGGTGGCGATAAATACTGAGGTGCTATCAAAGCCCACAGCACCAAGCATCGAAGGAACAACGATGACCGAGTAAACCATCGCGAGGAAAGTAGTCAGACCGGCGATCACTTCACGGCGGACAGTGCTGCCACGCAGGGAGATCTGGAAGAATTGGTCGAGTTTGGCGCTGAAGTTGCAATCAGCGTGGGATGCTTGTGGTTTGGACATGAACTCTTCCTCTGGGGACGCAAGCGAGCAAATATAAAAAACCGAACCTCTGAAAAACTCAGTGGTTCGGCGGATGTAATTTGCGGCGCGAGTCTATAGATCCGGTTTGGCAGAATCAAATTGCAAGTGGCTCAAGTTCAATGGCAAATAACAAAAGTGTGATCCTGTTGGCTTTTAGTGGATTGGTTCTAACAACTTAGGCTTGCGCCAACGCAATGTTGGCCGAGGCAGAGTTGGATACTGTTGCATAGACGCTTATGTGACCAAGTGAAAAGGCTTTCACATGCTGCATTCTATTCACCTGTTTTCCAGTGATCGTTATTGGCTAGAGCACCTGCAGATGGTGCTTACTGGCAGCATGCCGGAGCTACGCCGCCACTGTCATCAAGACTTATCTGTGTTACAAGCCCTTCGCCAATGTCCTGACAATCACATAGTAGTGGTGGATTGCAGCACCTTGGCGACCGTCGATCTGACTCAGTTTAAAACCTGCGCATGGCAGTGGTTGGCGGTATGCGATAGCGATGGAGATGAGGTGCAGATCCAAATGTTGTTGGATGGTTATGCTGGGGTGGTGGCCAAATCGATGCCGCTGGACAGATACCCACGGGTGCTGCGTGGTCTGATTAAAAGTGAGATCTGGTTTTCGCGGCAAGTCACCGCCTTTGCCATTCGGCGCTACCAGCAATCAACGCCATCCAGCCCTGAAACCATGTTGTTTATGCTGTCGCAAATGGATTTAACCAAACGACAAAAACAATTGGTGCAACAGATATTGCAAGGAAAAAGTAATCAAGAGATTGCCGATACGCTGTTTATTAGCGTTCATACGGTAAAAAGCCACGTATCGCAGTTATTGGCTAAATTTGGGGTTGAGTCGCGCCAAGGCTTAATAAAAGAACTTTTGCAATATGAAACCCACTAAGTAAAGCCAAAGTTGCATTGGGTTACAAAGTTGTAATGACGGCTAGGTTTTATCATCCCACAACGCTTTGGCAAATCATGCTCATGGCCGATCCATTCAATAACCGCAGTTTATAAACTTTAGCCATCAACTTTGCTCACGGATTAACAACGTGATGAAACGATGGCTTGCACTGATATTACTAACAACTTGCGCGACTGCGCAAAGTCATGATCACAGTGACAGTCATCATTCACAGTGGGAAATTGTTGGCACCGTTAAAGCAAGCTGTCAGTTACAAGTTACGCCAATTAAAGACCATGACAACTTAACTCTTGATGGCAGCAAAGGAAAGCGCCAAGCAACCGCAAAAATAACGGTTGTTTGTAATGATGGTCGCGACCGAATTGAAACCTTATACCGCTCTGAAAATGGCGGATTACGCCACGATGACAGTAGCGATAATCTGATTCATTACACTGCACATATCGCCGGTAATAAGTTTGATATTGATGATAAGCAGTGGCATTCGGTAATGCAACAGAGTGGCCAAAACACCAAATTTTCCATCACGCCTGCGCTCAATGGTCGGCAATTAGCAGGAACATACCGCGACACCATTCATGTACGAGTCGCAATTGATTAATGACGGAGAGGTAACAACCATGAAAAAGGCACTATTAGCAATCGTATTAACCACAGTCGCCGGCTCGGCAATGGCGTTTGATTACGAAAATGGTGGTGATACTAGCGATTGGAAAATTGGCGGTCAGGTCGACGAACGTTGTGTGTTGGAAACTTACGATGGTGGCGATCGCAGCACTTCATTAAATTTGGTAGATAACTCATTCCAAACAACTGCAAGTGTGACTATTTGGTGTAATAATAAATCTGGCACTAATAATGTTACATATACTTCAGAAAATAATGGTTTCTTTTTAAATGATGCCGGCGACAAAATCGAATATGAAGCTGAAATCGATGGCAAATCCTTCTTTTTAAAAACACCACAGATGATTTCTCAAATTAGTGGAAATGTGAACGTAGGTCATCAAACTAAATCATTCAAGATAAAACCCCTTGGTACAGCTGCAACCGCCGCTGCAGGTATTTATTCTGATGTGATCACGGCAACAATTACCCCCAAATGATAACTATTAATAAAAGGCGTGCATTGCCAATGCACGCTTTTTTTGCGCTGACGCAAGATCAAATTTTTTCAGTTTCTGCATCCTTCTGGAACAGACATTGGTTAGTTAGAGCGTTCAGTTATGCGTCTATTTACTTTGCTTGCTTCTATTCTGTTTTGTTTACCAGTCTTGGCCTTTCAAGTCGAACCGATGGTGCAACTGCTTGAATCGGCCGGCGCCAAATCCCAAGGGCAATATCGGGTGGTAAACACCGGTGACCAGCCGCTTGCGGTTGAAGTGGTGATCAGCAAGCGACTTGTTGATGGGCAATATCAAGAACAGCTGGTTGCCAGCGATGATTTTATGGTGTTGCCGCCGCAAGCGATGGTGCCGCCGGGGCAGTTTCAATCGTTTCGGGTGCGTTACATCGGCGAGCCAGGCTTAAGCGCCAGTGAATCGTATCGGATCAGTTTTGAGCAAGTGTCGCTTGATAACAAACCAACTGAATCTGGGGTGGAGATGCTGTTTAACTTTGCCACCTTGGTGTTTGTTGATCCGCCTAAACCAGCGCTAAACCTGTCGGCGTCGATTGTTGATGGCAAACTGCGAATTGATAACCTTGGTAATGGCGTTGCACCGCTAGATGGCTATCAGTTTGAATTTGGCCATCAAGGCCACACAGTTCAATTGCCGTGGTCAGAAATCTCTCCGGTTAGCCCCGCCAACTACGTATTGCCCAATCTGCCTTTACTGCTGCCGTTAACTGCGGTGGTGCCCGCTAAGTTAACCGCAGTGGATTCGGTGGCAATACAGCCGTTATGAAACCCGTTGCGTTGATGGCGCTGCTTTGTGCACCAGTGGTGGCGGCGCAGTGGCAAATTGCCTTGCCGATCAAAGAGCAGGGCATTGCCGTTGGTGAGGTGCTAGCCACCACCGATGGCATGGCGTTGCAGCAGTTATCGGGGCCAGAGGTGGCGCAAACGTTACGGCATCATTTGCCACAACCGCTGCTTGACTGGCTGGCGCAGCAAGCGCAGGTAACCCCAATCCAGCTGGCGCAGCGTGGCATTGATATTCGTTTGGATCCGCAAACGCTAGAACTGCAATTAGCGCTGGCGTCGGAATCGCAGCGCACCCGCAACATTGGTTTTGCCAGCAGCAATGGCCACAGCGCGGTTTATTCAACCGCAGCAACCGTGGGCATTCAGCACAATCTGAATGTGGGATATCAACATGGCTTTAACGACGACCTGCGCCAATTAGACGCGGATCTGCTTGGCGCCGTCAATTTGTATGGCGAGCGCGGCATCAATTTGCAATATGGGCTGCACTACCGCGATGACAACAGCGAACAGCAGCTGTATCGCACCAGCACCCAACTGTATATCGACAACCCCGAACAACCGTGGCGAGTAACGCTGGGGGATGTGGATACCGGCGGTGGCGGCCACTTGGCCAGTGTGGCCTTGGGCGGTATTGGCTGGGAACGCTTGTATCAACAGTTGCAACCTTATAAAGAACTGCGTAACGACGGCAGTCAATTCTTTGAGTTAAGCCATTCGGCGGCGGTAGTGATTTACGTTAACGGCATCTATATCGATAGGCTTCGGTTAACGGCGGGCCGCTACAACCTAAGCGATCTGCCGCTTAATGATGGCGCCAATGACATCCGCATCGAGATTGATTACGACTCCGGCGAAAAACAAACCCTGCGTTATAGCCAGTTTTACAACGCGCAGTTGCTGCGGCAGGGGATCAGCGATTTTGGTGTCTATCTGGGGGCGACCTCTAGCCAGTTAGAAAACGACATCGATTACGACGATGTAGCCGCCACGGCCTTTTGGGAATACGGCGTAAGTGATGGGTGGACGCTGGGGTTCAATGGCTTATATCACCAATTGGGCGCAGTGGTTGGTACTACACAGGTTGTTGGCAGTGATTGGGGTAACGTGGCGCTGCGCGTTAGCGCCAGCCAGTACGATCCACTTAAGGTGAACGGCAGCAAAGCCAGCATCGATTATCAGCAGCAAGTGTTTGGTAGTGGCGGCTATGGCTCGCCGAATCTGCGCTTAAGTTATGAATGGAGCGACGATTTTGTTGATACGCCGTGGTTGGATCCGGTGTTAGAGCAGATGCAATCGGCGGCGCTGGATTATCGCTGGGAAATATCAGAGCAGTGGCAACTTGGGCTGTACAGCTACTACGAAGGTCATCAACGCGACAACTACAGCTACCGCGCCAACGTAAGTGTCGCGTGGCGGCGCGACGGCCTAAACCTAACCGCCTACCTTGAACAGGAACGGTTGGATGGCGTGCGCGATCATAAGTTTTACGTCAACCTTGAACTGAATTTCGACCTTATCGATAACCGCCATAACCTTTCCTACAGCTACGATGGCGATAACGAGCTGAATCGTGTCCAGCTTGACCGTTTCAGTGAAAACCGCGTTGGTGAGCTGGGTTATGAACTGGCGGCCGAGTGGCAAGACAATCAACAGCATTACCGCAGTGCTGCCGACTACAACGCCAATCGTTGGCGCGGCACCGTCGAGCTTCAGCACGATCGCAGCGGCGACCGGCACAGCAATCAAGCGTACAGCAGCGTAAACAGCAGTTTGGTGTTTGCCGATGGGGCGTGGGGTTGGGGCCGCGAAAGTAATGGGCCGGCGCTGGTGATCAGTGCCCATCTCACCTTGGGCGACACGGTGGTCGAGATCAACGGCGACGCGAACGGTGCCGAGGCATTGGCCACCACCAATATTGGTGGGGTGATCCCACTAAGCCGCCCCCATGAGCAAAACATTGTCACCGTCGATGCCCCCAATGCGCCGCTGGGGTACAGCCTTGGCGCCGGTGTTGAACAGATCCAGCCGGGAAGTTTAACCGTGCATCACATCGAGGTGGGATCGGACGCCATTCGTACGGTGATTGCCACTGCGGTGAATGCCAGTGACGAGCCGATTGCTGGGCAGCTTGGCCAGTTAAGCCAAGATGGCAAGGCGGTGGCTTCGCTGTTTACCAATCGCGGCGGTCGCTTTGTGATAGACGGTCTTGCCGCTGGCCGCTATCAACTTCAATTTGGCCATTACCGCGCCACGCTAACGGTAAACGAAACCGATCCGGTGCTGATGCGCTTGCCGCTAATTCGTTTTGAGGAGTTCAACCATGAAAACCGTTAAATCGATGTTGTGGGCACTGGCGTTGTTGCCATTGCCTTTGTTAGCGGGCGAGCAATGCCAGGGCAATTGGCGGCTGCATTTTGAAACGGCATCGGCTACTGTGCTAACGACTTCCGAACAGGTGCTGCTGCAAGGGAGTGTCAACGTTGATAAGTCCGCCCGTGACTGTTTGCGGGCAATGAATTTATCGGCAGAGGATCGCCGCCCTCTAAGTCTAACTAGCCGCGGCCATCGGTTACCGGCGGATCTGCTGGATGATCAGTACCGGCAATTGCCGATTGCCGGTAACGGCGGCTATCGGCTGCCTTTAGACCCATCTGGGCTTACGCTCTTTTGGTTGCGGTTGCCAACTGCCGGACAGGCTGAGGCCGGGGACTACCGCCAGATTATTCGCGCTACCGCCAGCGTTGATAACCGCGTGCAAAAGCAGCAAGTACACTACCGCGTGCCACCACGCGTAGAGGTTACCGTGTTACCGAAACCGTGGATCAGCGGCAGCCATCGTCAATATCTAGTCGAACTAGGCGAGCTAACGCACGGGGTAACCAAAGAGATTGACTTCAAAGTGCGCAGCAACAGCATGGTGCTAATGCGGGTGCACAGCGACAACCGGGGAAAACTGGTGCACGACACACTGTCACAGCAGTATTTCGCTTACCGGATTAGCATTAACAAAATGCCGTATCCCTTACAGAGCGCCTATTGGCGGCCGCTGTTAAGTAATGATGTACGCCTGCAAATCAGCACTCAGCCCAAATCGCATCCGCGGGCGGGCAAGTACCAAGATAAGCTCAGTATTACCTTTAAAGCGATCTAACTAACTTGATGTAATTGGCCAACAAAAAACCCGCCAAACGGCGGGTTTTTGCTTCCAAGCGAACGCTTAGAAGTTACAGGTGCGTGGTGCACGAGGGAATGGGATCACGTCGCGGATGTTGGCAACGCCAGTCACGTAGGACACCAGGCGTTCGAAGCCCAGACCGAAACCGGCGTGCGGCACGGTGCCGTAACGGCGCAGATCGCGGTACCAGTACATCTCGTCTTTTGGCAGACCCATCTCTTCCATGCGCTTGTCCAGCAGCTCCAGACGTTCTTCACGCTGGGAACCACCGATCAGCTCACCGATGCCAGGGGCCAGTACGTCCATTGCCGCAACGGTCTTGCCGTCGTCGTTTTGGCGCATGTAGAACGCTTTGATGTCTTTCGGGTAGTTCTTCACAACCACTGGGGCTTTGAAGTGTTCTTCCGCCAAGTAGCGCTCGTGCTCGGAAGACATGTCGATGCCCCAAGATACTGGGAATTCGAACTCACGGCCGCACTCTTCCAGGATCTTAATCGCGTCGGTGTAATCCACCTGAGCAAAGTCCGCTTCAACAAAGGATTGCAGGCGAGTGATCACCTCTTTGTTAACGCGCTGTTCAAAGAACTTAAGATCGTCCATGCACTCAGCCAGTACCGCTTTGAAACAGTACTTCAGCATGCCTTCAGCTAGCTTAGCGGCGTCGTCCAGATCGGCAAACGCCACCTCTGGTTCAACCATCCAGAACTCTGCCAAGTGGCGAGAAGTGTTGGAGTTTTCCGCACGGAAGGTTGGCCCGAAGGTGTATACCTTAGACAGGGCACAGGCGTAAGTTTCGGCGTTCAACTGGCCAGATACGGTCAGGAAGGTCTCTTTACCGAAGAAGTCTTTGTCGTAATCGACGTCGCCCTTGTCGGTGCGTGGCAGGTTGTTCATGTCCAAAGTGGACACGCGGAACATCTCGCCAGCGCCTTCACAGTCAGAAGCGGTCATGATTGGGGTAGATACCCAAATGAAGCCCTGCTCGTGGTAGAAGCGGTGGATCGCTTGCGACAATGAGTTACGTACGCGCATCACCGCACCGGTGATGTTGGTGCGTGGACGCAGGTGCGCTACTTCACGCAGGTACTCGATGGAGTGACGCTTAGCGGCCATTGGGTAGGTGTCTGGATCTTCAACCCAGCCAACCACCTTAACGGCAGTCACTTTCATCTCAAATTGCTGGCCTTGTCCTGGGGACTCAACCACTTCGCCGGTCATTTCAACAGAGCAGCCGGCAGTCAGGCGCAGCACTTCATTGTTGTAATTAGGCAGTTCGTTAGGTACCACGCCCTGAATTGGATCAAAACAGGAGCCGTCGTACACGGCCAGGAAGGAAATGCCAGCTTTAGAGTCACGGCGAGTACGGACCCAGCCGCGTACCGTTACTTCTGCGCCGACCGCGTGGTCGCCTTTTAGGACTTCAACAATGGTTGCCACTGTCATGTTCGAAATGTTCTCCAACGAGTTCGAAATTACCGATACCTCAGCTTAGCCGAGGCTCTCAAGATCCCCTGAGAATCGCCCATATTAACGCGGTGCGTCAGTTTCTCAACTGCCAAAAGGCCGTTGCGGGTAATAACCGTGATGCGATGACGATCGCTGGTCGATTTTATGCGCAAGTTGCTGGCAAATTCGCCTGCTTGGTCACGAGCTTGATTCATCCTTGCTGCTATTTTCGGCAAAGTCTCGCGCCGTGCTTTTTAAGCCCAGTTGGGCGGTTGTTTGGCCCAAGCGTGCAGGGTAATCTTGATTGATTCACCTATCTGCTTTTATGCCGCCCGGTGCTGGGCTTGGCATCGCCACGGTTTGTAAGGATTTTGCATGGCTCAAGAGACGTTTCGACTGCGTCGTATCATCGTCATCGACAGCTTTTGGAAGGGCAAAGTTAACGAGATTAACTTTGATGGCCACACCCAGTTAGAGGGCACCAACGGCGCGGGTAAAACCTCGCTGATGCGATTGCTGCCGCTGTTTTATGGGATGCGCCCAGGCGACATCGTATCGAAAGTCGATCAGGCGAAAAACTTCGTCGATTACTACCTGCCGCGGGAATCCAGTTTGCTGGTGTATGAATACCAGCGGGTTGACCAATATCAGCAACAGATCTGCTGCATGGTGGCCAGCTCCAGCGGCGGCCGTACCATTCAATACAAACTGATTGATGCGCCCTATCAGCAGGACTGCTTTATTGGCCGTGATCACCGGCCATTTAAGGTCAGCGAAGTCGAGCGTAATTACGGCCGTAACGTCTATAAGTCGAATTATCTGAACGTGGCCCAATATCGTCAGGTGATCCAAAACTTGCGCGAAGGCCGCACCAGCGCCGCCATTCGGGAGCTGCAGCGCCGCTTCGCCTTTAGCCAAGTGCCGATGCCGCACGTCGATAAAGTGGTCAACGGCACCATCGAGAAAAACCTCGATTTTGATGCGGTCAAACGGATGTTGGTGGCGATTACTGCCGATTACCTTGCCCGTGGTCAAGGCGGCGATCATCGCGAGCCGATGCAGCTGAATAAAGATGAGATCGGCAGTTGGCTTAGCGATATACAAGCCAGCCGTGAAGTGCACGCCATTAGCGACAAAATCACTCGTTGGCAGGGTGAATTTAGCGAACTGGAACAGCATCTGGCGCAACTGCGCCACCTGTTGGCATTGCTCAATCGCGAACAAACCAGCTTAAGCGGCCAGCAAACCGAGCAAGAGCACGCCATCAAAGCGCTGCGTGATAGCCTCAAAGCACTGGAAAAAGCCTACCGTGATGAGCGTGAACAGCTGCAACTGCGGCTGACCGACGCTCGCGATCAGTTGATGGCCAAACAAGCCCAGTGCGACCGATTAGACGATCAAAAAGCCGACTTCGATGCCGATGACGCCGCCAGTTACCAATTAAAAGCCGATGAGAAGTCGCGCTTTAATGCCGAGCTGCAAGACGTTGAGCAGCTGCTGTCGAGCCTTGAAGGCGACGTCGCCAAGGTGGCCGATAAATATCGCGAGCTGCTGCATAAGCTCGAGCTAGAACTCTCTAATGAGCGCGCCAAACTCAATGGCCAGATGAGCGAGGTTCGTGATGCGGCGGCGGCGCGTTTAACCACCATCAACGATAACTACCAGCAAAAGCGCCGTAAGCTGGAGCAAGAGCAAGATGGGATCTTGCTGGATCTGAAAGAGCAACTGCTGACCGAACAGCATCAACTCAAGATCAACAGTGACGCCCGCGCCAACCCGCAAGCGGATATCGAACAGGAAACCGCGCTGCAACTGTGCCGTCAGCAACTTGCTGATGCTCAGTCTGGCCGTAACCAACACCTGTTGGCGTTGTCGCAGCTAACCGAACAGCTGGGCAAGGCGGAGCGGGAACGGGATCACCTGCTGACCCGCCAAAGCAATGAAAGCAAACGCCGTAATGAACTGCAGAGCGCGCACGACACCCTGTTGCTGCAACTGAACCCAAAAGCCGGTTCGTTGCAGCAGTTTTTGGATGACAGTGAGATTGCCGATTGGAAACAGACCATCGGCAGTTTGCTGTCGCCGCAGCTGCTGTCTCGTACCGACTTAAGCCCAGAGTGGCTTGGTGACGGCCTGCAAAGCCTGTATGGGGTTAAGCTCGACTTGGCACCGCTGCAGCACAACAACCCGCTGGCACGCAATGAAGCGCAGCTGCGGGAGCAGTTAGCCGAGCTCGAAGCGCAAATTCAGCAGCACGCTGAGCTGGAAAGCCAATTGGCGCAGCTACTGAAAGAGCAAGAGAAGACCATCGCGGCGGTACGGCAACAGCACAGCGGCGCTCAGGCGCAAGAGAAACGCTTTGCCGGTCAAATCGACCAACTGCAACAACAGTTAGAGCGACAGTTGCGACTGCGCGATGACAGCGTTAAGCGCAAATTGGTCGAGCTCGACAGCGAAGCCGAGGCACTGCGTAAGCGCATAGCCCAGTTAACCCAGCAGCAGCAAACCCAAACCGAACTGGCACAAGAGCAGCAGCACGAGCTGCATAACCTGTCGCTGGAGGCCCGCGCTGATGTCGAGACTGATCGCGACAGCCAGCTTGATACCTTAAAAGCCCAGCTGGAAACCTTAGAATCGCGCAGCAGCGAACGCCGCAGCGATTACAAGCGCCAGCAAAAACAGGCGCTGGATAAAGTCGATCCCGATGGCGAGATCGATCGTTGCCATCAACTGCGCAAACAGCTTAATGCCAAACTGGTGGCCTGCAGCGAATACCAGCAAAAAGCCAACGATTACCGCTTCTTTATGACCCAGCAATACCATCTGCGTGATGAACTGGGTCAGCAGCTGATGGAGCTGCAGCAGCAGGTCACCAGTTTGGAGAACGGCCAAAGCAAGCTGAAGAGCGACTACGACAGCGGCAGCAACAAGCAGCGCGGCGATCTGGACAAAGCGAAAGAGAAGCTGCAACGCATCGAAGATTTGCTGGCGCATCTGTCGCGCGCCGCCGCAGCCTGTGAAGCGTTAGAGCTGACCCCGGCACAAGATCCGCAGTTACCGGATTATCAAGCGGCGCTGCTGGCGGATTTTGTTAAGCAAAATCACGATAAGTTCAGTGCACTGGAAAAGTCATTGAATCGTGAGATCAGCGCGTTTGCCAGCACCTTGCGCAGCAAACACAGCAAGAGCAGCCTGTACGAATCTTGGGTCAAGCTGGTGGCGGATAACGATCACTACCAAGGCAGCGAAGCGGTGCTGAAATACCGCGATCCAATCGGCGATTTGCTGGCTGGGGCAGGGCAGTTAAAGGCCTCCACCAGTCTGCAAATTCAGACCAACTCGGCGATGATCAATGAGTTCTACCAGCACTTGGAGAACTTCGATCGCCGCATCAAGAACGTCGGTCGTAAGTTGTCGGAGCGAGTCACCAAACTGGCGCAGTTTGAAGCCTTTGCCGAGATCAGTGTTGGCACCGTCACCAAGTTGGATCAGCTGGAGTACTGGAGCCCGCTGAAGCGCTTCTCGGAATGTTACGAGATGGCCAAAGATCAGCTGCAGGACATCAACGAAGAGATCCCAGACGACTTAATCGCGGCGATGCAATCGCTGGCGCGGGTGCTGCCATCCGAAGGGGTGCTGCTGGAGCACAACGATCTGTTCGACTTGGAATTTGTCATTACTGAAAAAGGCCAAGTAAAACGAGCCCGTAATGCCCGTCAGCTGAAAAAAGTCAGCTCCACCGGCTTGTCTTACTTGGCGATGCTGTCGCTGTTTGCCGGCTTGTTGGCGATGCTACGCGGCGACAGTAACGATGGCCACAAGCGCGCCAGCACCATTATTTTGCCGGTGGATGAACTGGGCGAACTGGCGGCAGAGAACATCAAGCTGCTGCTGACCATGTTCGACGACAACGCGATTCAGATTTTGTCGGCATCGCCTGCCACCGATCGCCAAGTGTTGGCGCTTTACAAAAACCACTACAAGCTCAAAGACAGCAAGATCTATCAGGCCCATGTGCCGATGTCGAAGCTGGAGCAACTGATGGCGGCGCGCGCTGCCAAGCCGTCAGTCACTACCGATGCAACCGAGGCGGCCTCTCATGTTTAAGCACACCGTTGAAACCCTGCTGGCCGGCAAAGTGATCTGCCAAACCGCGTTTAACGACCAGTTTGAATACCTGCAAGTGCCAGCCAACCGCGCTCAGGTGGATGCCTTTTTACAGCAGCTGGATCGCAGCCTGACCCACTTTGAGTCCGCCGATGCCTTCTATTGCACCTACAACAGTGTGGATGACAGCAACCGCCAAAAGATCAGCGAGCTGTTTTCCAGCATGCGCAGTCACTTCCGGCCATTAGTCGAGTGGCTGGATATGTTGTTGCAAGCCACCGGCGCCGATACGCCTCTGCGAGCCAAAGACAGCATCAAATTCACCGCGCTATTAGAGGTGTTTGAGCACGACCAAACCTTGGCTGAGCAGCTGCGCCGACTGACTAACATGCCGCCGTTTAAAACCAGCCGGGTTGAACTGCGAGATCAACTGGGCACGGTATTTAGCCGCTTGGAAGAGCTTGGTTATCTGGTGCGCCACGCCCAAGGCAGCAACAGCTACTACGCCACCGCTAAGTTTGATCTGATCTATCTGCTGATTGAGTTTTTGAACGACAGCGAAAAACTGGAACTGCCTGAGGTGGCAGAGCCGGAGCAACAGGCGGAGCTGCTGCTGTAATGAGTGCCTACGATAAAGACATCGTTGCGGCGCTACTGCGGCAGATTGGTCAGGCCGACCAACTGCTCAGTACCGCTTATGTCGATGGCAGCGTCAGCGCCGGCAGCGACAACGACAGTCAGTTGCGGGCGCTGCACAAAGCCAAGTTGCTGCGGCCAGAGGAGGAGCTTGGCGATTATCGCTTGGCGGCGGATCTTAAGCGACTGCTGAACAAACTGCTGCGTCATCAAAGCAGCTATCGCCAGCTGACCGACATGGGCAAGGTGATGGAGGCGTTGGAAGATGCCATCCACGATTACCGCCATTCGTTTGAGACTGAGCAGTGGGACGACGCCGAGCACTATCTGGATCAGTTTGATGATCTGGTGTTTGAGGCCCGCGATAGCCTTAACAACAGCTTGGATAACATGCACTACGCCATCTCCAGCCAGTTTGGTTTTGTCGGCACCTTGAACGCCAAGGTACGGGAAAACGAAAAGGCGCTTAGCTACGCCCAAAAGCTGTTGAATGAGCTGCAGCAGATTGAGCCGGAAGTCTGTTACGACTGGATCTTTGATACCGCGCCAACCGAATTCGCCCGCAAGGTTACCGGTTTCGTCCGTTGGTACCGCGATGCCTTAAAACGCTTGGCACACGTGATTGATAAGATGCGGCAAAGCCTGTTCCGTCTGCGCCGCCAAGTAAAACAGGCCAATCAGCTGAAAGGGATGGCGCGCTATTTGCGTCAGCATCCGGAATATCAGTTAGCGCCGGATCTGGCGTTTGCCGACGATCTGCCGCAGGAGTTAAAGCTGGCACCAGCGATGGCCACCGGCGGTTATCCGGATGTGCGCAGCGCCGCCCAAGAGGAATCGCTGGTGGGGATTGTGCAGCAGCTGCGCAAATTAACCCAAACCAGCAATGAAACCCGCGGCCGTGATGGTGTTGAGGTTGAGGCCGAGGTGCTGGAGGTACTCAACTACATCAGCGATTGGGCGCTGGATGAGGTTGAATTGTACTTTGAACAGGCGCTGGCGGCCGAGCAGCCAATCAGTGCCTTGAGCTTCTGGCAGCAGCGCCAACACCATTGGCAAAGCGAAGGCTGGCAGTTGGCGCCAGAGCCATGGATTGAACTGGTGTTTGGCTACTACTGCAGCCTAAGCATCGACTTGCAGCGCAGTTTGGATTTGGATCTGGAAGAAGCGCTGGTGGATGGCACCAACAACAACTTCACCTACAGCAATATCACCGTCGGTTTTCGCTAAAGGACTGTCGTAATGACCATGCCGCTCGATCGCATTACTCAAGCCGGACGCTTTAATGACGAAAAGGGCGGCAGCGCCAAAATCAGTGCTGATATGGTGCTGGTGAATAGCCTGGGCGAGCTGCAGCTTAACGGACAGTGCTACCCCAAACTGCCGTTTGTTGGCGCCGGGCTGATGCTCGACTATCGCTTAATCGATTCGGTAGAGCATTCGGCATTGGTGTTGGTGGAAAATTTGGCGGTGATGGCGGCGCTGTCACGGTTGCAACTGCCACAGGCGCTTAACGAGGCGCTGTTTCTCTATCGTGGTGACATTAAGGATGTCAGCACCCAAGCGGCCAGCAACGCCTTTAAGCAGCTGGCCTGTCCAATGAAAGTGGTGTTTGCCGATTTTGACCCTGCGGGTTTGAGAATTGCATTAACCAGCCATGCTGATTTTGCCTTGTTTCCCGCTGAACCCCGTTGGGACGAGATCTGCAACCCTAACTGGCAAGATCTTGAGGGATTTGAGGAACGCTGGCAAAACCAATATCAAGATTTCGGCGCTTTTGCCTCTAACAGGGATATACCTGATTGGGCAAGTAAGGCGTTCAAAATCATGGGCCAACATCGGCAAACTCGCACTCAAGAACATCTTATCGCCCATCAAGTGCCGCTGCAGCTACTGCCACTGCAGTAGCCTTGCCCAGAAACAACAAAACCAGCCAAGTGGCTGGTTTTGTTTTACCCTAAAGCGAATTACAGCTTGTGCAGAATGCGCTTGGCCAGACGCTCGGAGTCGCCGAAGTTGTCCCACTGCTCGGTCAGCAGCAGGGTACCTTTGCGCTCGCAAATGTGCGGCAGGAAAGTATCGTGGCAGTCGGAGATCAACTTGATGTAGCTCAGCGGGGTGCCATTTTCAGCATCACGAGCGCGGTTGATCATCCGGTTAAAGGCGATCATTGGGTTGGAGCGCAGGTACATCACCGAGGTTACTCGTGGGTAGGCGTCCAACTTGTCCCAGATGTCGTAGTAGTAGGTCAGATCTTCACCGTCTGGACGGCAAGCTTCCTGCAGGTTGGCCTGACAGAACACCAGATCAGAGTACAACGAGCGCTCCAGCACGTAGTTGTAGTTTGGATCCAGATCGGCGCACAGTTCAGCGCGATGATTGGTAATAAAACGCTGGAAGTTGATGCGCTTGGTTGGATCTTGGGTGAACTCAGCCAGTAGACGTTTGAACTCTGGGTTGGTGTCGACATCCTCTAGGATCATCTTCCAAGGACGATCATCCATGCGGTTTAGGTGCTCTACCAGTTTCGGCACCAGAGTGGATTTACCCACACCGATGTTGCCTTCCACTGCCACCAATTCAAACTGTTTTTTCATGTAACTGCCTCACCAAGCATGCCGAGTCTGTGACCTATATCAAGGGGCGCAGAGTCTAATGAATTGATGCGGTGGTTTCCACGAAAAATTGCAGTAATTCGATGTGGTTTTGCGAGAGTGTTTGAGAAACAAACAGCTATTGTGGCTTGCCAAAAAATCAAGAGAAAATCTGTTTTTTATGACGGCGAAGGCGGTGTTACCACTACCTCGGGTAGGGTAGACTGACCGCAGTTTCTCGTTAAGGATCTGCACCATGCAAGGGCACTACAAAGGCAAAGCACCGGCTCCATTTTCTCTAATGCGACTGGATGTCAGCTTTGAACTCGACAGCAGTTTGGTTGATGCGGTGGAACATGCGCTGTCGGTGTATGTCGATCACCCTGATGTGCAAACCGAAATCGTCACCTGTGGCTATCACGACGGTCAGTTTGAATTAGAGCTGTGCTACTTCTCCTCGGCCGCCAGTTACAAAAGTGAACTGGTGTGGTTGCACCGCGCAGTGCAATCGGTGGTGGTGCCGGTTCCCACCTTTACCGTGCAAATTCGCGAAGATTAGCTCGCCATCCTGAATTGACAACATAAGGGCACTGGATGTCGCTGTTTACTACTTTAATCTGCCGCCAAGGGCAGGATACCCCCGCTCGACTGATCGCGATTCAACTGGCCGCGGTCAGCGTGGTTATCATTGTTGCTGGCTTGTTTTATGGCAGCGCTTGGCAAGCGGCATCGACCGCATTAACGGCGCTGTTGGCAACCATCGTCGCTACTTTGAGCGGCAAACGTCGCTTAAACCAAGCCGGACAATCGGCGCGATTACTGTATCCATTGCTGCTGGCGTGGCTTATCCAACTGCCACTGCAGTTGTTCGCCGGCAATTGGGCGTGGTGGGGCTTGTTGCTGCCGCTGTTAAGTTCGCTGCCGCTGCTGCTACTGCCAAATCGTGCTGGTAACTTCCGGCGGCAATGGGGCTACAGTGGCCCGGCGTTGGTGGCGACGGTCAGTGCCGCACGGGTTGAGCCATCACTGGATGGTCAGGTGGCAATCACCCTGGCAACCGATACCAGTGCGCCGGAATGGCAGCCGTCGGCGCCTGCGGCGGATGCCAGCGTCGATTGGCAATCCTTGGTGCAGGCAGGGTTAACCCAGCTTAAAGCACGGTGGCAGCTTGCAAGTGCTGCCGCAGTCGTTCTGTTACTGGTTATTGTGCTGCTGTCGCTGTTTGCCAACCGTTCGCCGCAAGATAGTGCCGAGGTCACTGAAGCGCCGAATGTCGCCGTAGCTGCGGCAGCAGCAGATCCGGTTGGTTCGGCATTACCGGACGTCGATAGTGAAGTGACGTTGCCCGATAGCTTCAGCTTGGCGCTGGCGGGTAACAGCTTATTGATCCGTTGGCCGGCCGATCCGGCGCCGCATGGTGAGTTGTGGTCGCAACTGAGCGGCGTTGGCGAGCGCAGCTGCGCTGAGGTGGTGTTTAACAACGGCAATCGCTACCGGCCAATCACCGTTACCGTTGCCGGTGATGATATCTATTCGGCCTATTTCTCGGCACTGGATACCGCCGATTTGGTGTATGACGTGGCGATGCGTGGCAATTTCCAACTGTGCGGTTATCGCTTCTCATTAAAAGGCACCATGGCGCCGCTGCAAGCCGAAGCAGCATTCGCCAAGTACACGGTGAAGTGATCCGCGCCTGAGCAACCGCAGGTTTATTTCAACGCCGACTCCCAAGTCTCTGGGAGTCGGCGTTTTTTTGTGGTCTCAATAAGCCGATAACTGGCGGTAAAGCGATAACTTGGTTAGCTTTGGTTTTAAGGCTGGCGATGGGCGAGTCTGATCATGCAGTAGTCCAACGCGGTTTGATGGATTTGATCGTATTACCATTTCAAGTTAGGGATGAGTGAATGAAACGACAGATTGTGATGCCGGCACTGCTGGCGGCGCTGTTAACGCCGTTGGTTGGATGTTCTGAAAAGCCAGCGGAAGAGAGCGAAGCGCCCTCGGCGATCAATGCCGCACTAGAGGATGCCAAGGCAAAGAGCCAAGAGGTTGCGGCAACGGTGAAACAGCAGGGCGCCGAGGTGGTCGCGCAAGCTAAATCCGCTTCAACCGAACTGAGCGCTGAGGTCAAAAGTGCAGCGGCCGAAGTGGTCGATAGTGCTAGTGCGCAAGTTGACCAAGCGGTCGCCACGGTCAAAGACGGTGCCGCGCAACTGGGCGAACAAGCCAGTGGAGCGGTCTCAGAGGTGGTTGATGAAGCCAGCGCTGGTGCCAATCAACTGCTTGATAGTGCCAAAGCGGCCACCGGACTTGATGGTAAGGCACTGGCCAGCAGCAAAGGCTGTGTTGCCTGCCATGCAACCACCGATGCGAAAATGATTGGCCCTGGCTGGGGTGGGATCGCCGGCAGCGAGCGGCAATTTACCGATGGCACCAGTGCCATTGCTGATGACGAGTACCTACGGGTGGCGATCGTTAACCCCAATGCTCAAGTTGTTGCTGGCTATGCCCCAGCAATGCCAGCGATGCCATTATCCGATGCTGAAGTGACGGCGCTGGTGGAGTACATCGTGTCGCTTAAATGACCCAAGCGATTAATCAGCAACGGCTGCCGCTAGTAACGGCAGCCGTTTTATTTGGTTAGCGGCGATTCAAATGGGTTAAGAAGGCCGGCAGGGTTTCGGTGCGGTAGCAGGCATCGTGGTTTTCAATGTCATCACGATTCACCAATACGGTGCGCATTCCCAGATTGCGTGCGGTCAGCAGGTTTGACGGTTGATCGTCAAACATCACCGCATTATCGGCGTTAAAACCAAAGTGTTTGCTGATCTCGATAAACGCATGGGGATCCGGCTTCATCTGAAAACCGGTTTGTTCAACGGTAAACACGCCATCGAAGTACTGCGCCAGGCCCAAATGATCCAGCACTCGTTCGGCGTAGAACCGCGGCGAGTTGGTGAACACATACCGAGTCTTGCTGTTATCCGCGAGCGCCCGTTGCAACATCGAATCGATGCCGACGTTGGCTAAATCAACGTTGTGAGCTTCAAAGGTGATGGCATCCAGATCCGCTTCTGGGTGATGCAGCTGAATGCCGCGCAGGGCGCCGCCATACTTGAGGTAGTAATCGTCACACAATTGATACGCCTGCTCGCCAGAAAGCGACAGGTGACGGGCAACGGAATCGGTCATCCGCGTAACAATTTGCTCAATCAGTTGTTCTTGCGGGCGGTAGAGGGTGTTATCGAGGTCAAACAGGTAGACATCGCGTTCAAGCAACGGGGTCACAAGCTAACTCCAAAATAGCGGGGTGCGAAGAGTAGCAGTGTGTTTGTCTTTAGTGCAATGGCTCTTAGCAGCGTGGCGGGCTTTAAGCAGCCTTTGTTGTTGTCGCTTTTGATTAATCTTCCATCTTCCTCGCTTCACTGAGTGCCGAGGCGATAAGACCGGCTGGCAGTGAGACAATCCCGAGGCCAATGATCAACATCATAAAGGTAAAAAAGCGACCGCCGGCGGTGATGGGGTAGATGTCACCGTAGCCGACCGTGGTTAAGGTGATAACCGACCACCATAGGGCATCGAATATGGAGCTAAAGGCTTCCGGTTGGGCAGGGTTTTCAAAGTAGTAGATGCCAACAGCAGCCAGGTATAACAGCACCAAGGTAGTGAACAAAAACAGCTGCAGTTCCTCTTTAGCAATCTTAAAAGCGCGGCTTAACCGTTGCATCGCTTTGCTGTATCGCGCCAGTTTTAAGATCCGCACCACTCGTAATAGCTGCAAGGTCCGTATCGCCCGCAGATCAATACCGAGCATCAGATAGAACGGCAGGATCGCCAACAGATCAACGATGCCAAAGAATGAGAAGATAAACTTGCGCCGATCTGGGGCGTAGGCGATGCGCAGCAGGTATTCCGCGGTGAAGATCAGTACGATGACCGTTTCTGACGCTCTTAATAACAATCGCTGGCGAACCGTCAGATCCGGCAGGGTTTGTAGCGAAAAACCCAGTAGCGACAGCACAATTAACAGCTGAATGGTGATGTTGAAGATACGTCCCGCGGTGCTCGACTCGTCGGTGATCATCCGTTTGATGATGTTCATACGTCCAACCATTGTTGCATTTTTGCTAACGGTAGCAATGGCTTGCCATCGTAGCAAGCGTCATAACTTAAGCCACGGTTGCGACCAGGTCTTAGCGCTGGCTATACTGCTGCGGTCTTGTCGGAGTGCCTCAAAATTTGCAGTAGAGGCTGAGATCGCTATCAGCGGGATCCGTGGAACCTGAACCGGGTAATGCCGGCGTAGGAAAACAAGTAACGTTAGGAGCGCGGCCAAGCCGCAACGGTACACGATGTACCCATCTTAATTAGGTGTTGGCAATTGATTGCCCCACCGCCATTGTTGTCAGGATGCACGTCCGACAGGCAATTTCCCATTCACGCCCATAAGGGCACGCCATTGATGGCAGGAGATTGTTATGTCGAACAGACGCCAAGTTCGGGCCGATGCCCAAGCCTATCTGGATAACCTCAAAGGTCATCCATTCCCTAACTCATCCAAGTTGTACCTTGAGGGCAGTCGCAGCGACATTCGTGTTGGTATGCGCGAAGTGGCCTTATCGCCATCGGTGATTGGTGGCAGCCAAGATGCGCCAATTACCCGCGATAACGATCCGATCCCTGTGTATGACACCGCCGGTCCATATTCCGATCCCGAGTCGCAGCTGGATGTGCGCATGGGCCTAGCGCCACTGCGCCGCGACTGGATTACCGAGCGTGCAGATACCGCCGAGCTGGCTCATGTGAGCTCGCAGTTTACCCAGCAACGGTTGGCGGACGGTGGTTTTGACCATCTGCGCTTTGAGCATCTGCCAAAACCACGCAAAGCGGTTGCTGGCAAAACCGTTACCCAAATGCACTACGCCCGCCAAGGGATCATCACCCCAGAGATGGAGTACGTGGCGATCCGCGAAAACTTGGGTCGTGAGCGCGTTCGCAACGAGATTCTATTGCGAGCCCATCCGGGTCAGAGCTTCGGCGCCAACCTGCCAGAAAACATCACCGCAGAGTTTGTTCGTCAAGAAGTGGCCGCTGGTCGGGCGATTATCCCCGCCAACATCAACCACCCTGAAGCTGAGCCGATGATTATCGGCCGTAACTTCTTGGTTAAGGTTAACGCCAACATCGGTAACTCCTCGGTGTCCTCCTCGATTGAGGAAGAGGTCGAAAAGCTGGTGTGGTCTTGCCGCTGGGGCGCCGATACCGTGATGGATCTCTCCACCGGCCGTCATATTCACGAAACCCGTGAATGGATCATCCGCAATAGCCCGGTGCCAATTGGTACTGTGCCGATCTATCAGGCGCTGGAGAAAGTCAACGGCGTGGCGGAAGATCTGACCTGGGAAGTGTTCCGCGACACCCTGATTGAACAAGCGGAGCAGGGGGTCGATTACTTCACCATCCACGCTGGGGTATTGCTGCGCTATGTGCCGATGACCGCCGAGCGGGTGACCGGCATCGTTTCCCGTGGTGGTTCGATCATGGCCAAGTGGTGTTTGGCGCACCATCAAGAGAACTTCCTGTATGAAAACTTCCGCGAAATTTGCCAGATCTGTGCCGCCTACGATGTGTCGTTAAGCCTGGGTGATGGCATGCGTCCAGGGGCGATTGTTGATGCCAACGATCGGGCCCAGTTCGCCGAGCTGGAAACCCTCGGTGAGCTGACCAAGATCGCTTGGGAATACGATGTTCAGACCATCATCGAAGGCCCAGGTCATGTGCCGATGCATCTGATCAAAATCAATATGGAGAAACAACTGGAAGACTGTTTTGAAGCGCCGTTCTACACCTTGGGGCCACAGATCACCGATGTTGCTCCTGGTTACGACCATTTCACCTCCGGCATCGGCGCGGCGATGATCGGCTGGTACGGCTGCGCCATGCTCTGTTATGTGACCCCCAAAGAACATCTGGGATTGCCTGACAAAGAAGATGTTAAACAGGGGCTTATTGCCTATAAAATTGCAGCGCATGCGGCCGATGTCGCCAAAGGCCATCCCGGCGCGCAAATTCGCGATAACGCCTTGAGCTTGGCGCGCTTCGAGTTCCGCTGGGAAGATCAGTTCAATCTGGCGCTCGATCCGGAAACCGCCAAGGCGTATCACGACGCCACCTTGCCGCAAGAAAGTGCCAAAGTGGCCCATTTCTGCTCGATGTGTGGACCGAAGTTCTGCTCGATGAAGATTACCCAAGAGGTGCGCGAATTTGCCGCGGCTCATCCGAACTTTGCCGATGGCCAAGCGATTGAGATTGGCGCGCACGACAGCGCCCGTGAAGGGATGCAGGCTAAAGCCGAAGAGTTTCGTCAAAGTGGCGGTGAGCTCTATCACACTGTCCATTCTGACAATTAAGTAATATCAATCTTGGGCCGGTTAACCGCTGTGGTTAGCCGCCCTAATTAGGAGAATCGCTTGCCATGAGCAAGACTACTCGTCCGATTGTATGGACCATCGCCGGCAGTGATTCCGGCGGCGGCGCAGGCGTTCAAGCGGATCTGTTGACCATCCACGATTTGGGTGGTCACGGTTGCAGCGTGATCACCGCGATTACCGCGCAAAGCAGCGTGGCGGTTGACCACGTTGAAGCGATCTCAACCGCAGGCTTTATTGCTCAGCTTGATACCCTGTGGGCAGACTTGCCGCCGAAAGCGATCAAGATTGGCCTGCTGGCGGGAGATGAGCAAATTGCCGCGCTGGCAGCGTGGTTTGCCAAACATCAACAAGCACTGCCACCGGTAATCCTTGATCCGGTGATGGTGGCGTCCTCCGGCGCCATGCTGTGCGCCACCGACGCCGCGACTCAGTTTGAACCACTGTTGCCATTTGCCACGGTGATCACCCCAAATGGGGATGAACTGGCAGCGCTAACCGGGATGGTGATTGATTCACCAGAGGCGGTGCTGGCGGCCTGTGCGCAGCTGGTAGAACGCGGCGCCAATGCGGTATTGGCCAAAGGTGGCCACTTTGACCATATCGCCGTTAACGGCGACCAATGTGTCGATCTGCTCTATCATGCTAAGCCTGTGGCGGGCGGTCAACGGCAGTTGTTTGCCGGCAAGCGCATCGCTACCAACAACACCCACGGCAGTGGCTGTACCTTATCGTCGGCGTGGGCGACCACCTTGGCACTGGGGTACGATCTGCTCGATGGCTTTACCGTTACCCGTGGTTATCTGACCAACGGCTTAACCGCATCCCAGCAACTGGGCCAAGGCCCGGGGCCGCTGGCGCGTACCGGTTGGCCAACTGAGTTGTCATCACTGCCAATCATCCCACTGGAAAACTCCGATCTGGCTAACGCCTACGGCATTTGCGCTGAGGCGAAACTGCCGGTCGAGCGGTTTGCCGAGTGCGATACCCATGAGCTTGGCGTTTACCCCGTGGTCGATAGCCTAGAGTGGGTTGCACGGTTGCTGCAGATGGGGGTTAAAACCCTGCAACTGCGGATCAAAGATAAGGCGCTGGCAGAGGTTGAAGCCGATATCGCTGCGGCGATTGCCCTGGGTCATCAGCATCAGGCGCGGCTGTTTATCAACGATTATTGGCCGCTGGCGGTTAAGCATGGCGCTTATGGCGTTCATCTTGGCCAAGAGGATATGGCGGTGGCAGACCTTGCGGCGATCCAACAGGCCGGTTTGCGTTTGGGGCTGTCGACTCACGGTTACTATGAGATCGCCCGTGCTCATGGCATAGGTCCAAGCTACATCGCGTTAGGGCATATCTTCCCAACCCCAACCAAAGATATGCCATCGGCGCCGCAGGGTTTAGCGCGATTGGCGCGTTACGCCGCCTTGCTGCAGCCGCATTACCCTACGGTGGCGATCGGCGGCATCGATATCGACCGTGCGCCATTGGTGGCGGCCACCGGCATTGGCAGCATTGCGGTGGTGCGAGCGGTGACTCAAGCTGAGGATCCGCAAGCGGCACTGTTGGCGCTGGAGCAAGCTTACCGAGAGCACGCCCCCCGCAAGGATAGCTCTCGTGGCTAAGTTAACCGCGCTGACCGATCAGCAATACCTGCGTTTCGGTCGGCAGCTGCTGTTGCCCGAGTGGGGCGAGGCGGGGCAACTGCGCCTTGCTAATCAGCAGGTGGCTATTGTGGGTGTTGGCGGCCTCGGTTGTCCGGCGCTGCAATATCTGGCGGGCGCTGGCGTTGGCCGGATCACCCTGATCGATGGCGACACGGTGTCGCTGTCGAATCTGCCCCGGCAGATCCTGTATCGACCAGAGCAAGTAGGACAGGCCAAGGTGCTGGCCGCCAAAGCCTGGGTGAATGGCCATAACTCGGATATTCAGGTAACCGCGGTGGCCGAGCAGCTAAGCCAAGACAACATTGAGTTGCTGCTGGCCGGCGTCGATGTGG
This sequence comes from Ferrimonas senticii DSM 18821, assembly GCF_000422665.1. Lineage (GTDB taxonomy): Bacteria > Pseudomonadota > Gammaproteobacteria > Enterobacterales > Shewanellaceae > Ferrimonas > Ferrimonas senticii. The sequence goes on from NZ_AUGM01000001.1 coordinate 323,022, forward strand.
TGCTGGATTGCTCCGACAACTTTGCTTGTCGCTACCTGCTGAACCGTTTTTGTAAAGGGCGCAAGCTGCCGCTGATAAGCGCGGCTGCGGTGGGGTGGTCAGGGCAGTTGCTGCCGATCCTCGCCGATGGTCCTTGCTTTGCTTGCATTGATGGCGAGCGGGGTAGTGAAGCGCAAAGCTGCCGTGAAGCCGGGGTGGTTGGCCCAGTGCTTGGCACCGTTGCCAGCATGCAGGTGCTGATGGCGCTGCGACTGCTGCTGGGGCTCGAGGTACCAACCTTGCTGCACCGCTTTGATGGCCGCAGCCTGCGCTGGCACGGTTTCGGCTTGGCGCCTGCGGCCGCCTGTCCGGTTTGTGGACAGTAAATTTTCGATAGTGTGTTAAGAGAACGCGATGAACATCATCTTAAATCAGCAGCCAACCGACGCTGCTGAACTGGTCGGCGACGATCACCATATTGCGGCGCTGGTTGCGGCACTGAAGCAAGACCGCCCGGGCGTTGCGGTGGCCAAGAACGATGCGATTGTCAGTCGCAGTGATTGGTCCACCACCAGCTTCGCCGCTGGCGATCGAATCGATATTTTTTCTGTGATTGCCGGAGGCTAACCATGCTGACCATTGCTGATACCACTTTTGCATCGCGACTGTTTACCGGCACCGGTAAGTTTGCCAACAACCAACTGATGACCGAAGCGATCGCCGCTTCCGGCTCGCAGATGGCCACCTTGGCTCTAAAGCGGGTTGATCTGTCTGGTGCCGATGGCGATCTGTTCACGCCGCTGTACAACATGGGCGTTAAGCTGCTGCCAAATACCTCCGGCGCCAAGACTGCGCAAGAGGCGGTCTATGCTGCCGAGTTGGCGCGCGAAGCGCTGGGTACCAACTGGCTCAAACTGGAAATCCACCCCGATCCGCGCTACCTGCTGCCGGATCCGATTGAGACCCTTAAAGCCGCCGAGATGTTGGTGCAAAAGGGTTTTGTGGTGCTGCCATACTGTCACGCCGATCCGGTGCTGTGTAAGCGCTTGGAAGAGGTTGGCTGTGCGGCGGTAATGCCACTGGGGGCACCGATTGGTTCCAATCAAGGTCTGCAAACCGAAGCGTTTTTAAAGATCATCATTGAACAAGCGAAGGTGCCGGTGATTGTCGATGCCGGCATTGGTGCGCCATCCCACGCGGTTAAAGCGATGGAACTGGGCGCCGATGCGGTGCTGGTGAATACCGCCATCGCCGTTGCCGCCGATCCGGTAGCGATGGGGCGCGCCTTTGGTCAAGCGGTTGAGATTGGCCGCGCCGCTTATGAAGCCGGTTTGGGGGCAGTAACTACCGAAGCCAATGCCTCCAGCCCACTGTCTGGCTTTTTGGATAGCCTGTCATGAGTTTTGCCGCTGAGCTTGCCAAGCTGGATTGGGATCAGCTGGCGCTGACCATCAACAGTAAGACCGCAGCCGATGTCGAGCGCGCGTTGGCCAAACCGAAACGGGATTGGCAGGATTTTCTGGCGCTGGTGTCACCGGCGGCGGACAGCTACCTAGAGCCGCTGGCGATCAACAGCCAACGCCTGACCCAGCAGCGTTTTGGGCGCAATATCGGCCTGTATGTGCCGCTGTATCTGTCCAATCTGTGTGCCAACGATTGCGATTACTGCGGCTTTTCGATGAGCAACAAGCTCAAGCGGCATACCTTGACCGATGATGAACTGAGCGCCGAAATCGGCGCCATCAAGAAACTGGGCTTTGACAGTTTGTTGTTGGTGACCGGCGAGCATGAAACCAAGGTAGGCATCGACTATTTCCGCCGTACCTTGCCGCAGATCAAGCCGCACTTTAATTATCTGATGATGGAAGTGCAGCCGCTGGATACCGAAGAGTATGCCGAGCTGAAAACCCTAGGCTTGGATGCGGTGATGGTCTACCAAGAGACCTATCATCGTCGCACCTACGCCGAGCACCATCTTCGCGGCAACAAGACCAATTTTGACTATCGGCTGGCGACCCCAGAACGGTTAGGTCAGGCGGGGATTGATAAAGTGGGGATCGGTGTGCTGCTGGGGATGGCTAACTGGCGGGTGGAAGCGGCGCTGTTGGCGGCGCATCTGGATTATCTGCAACGCACCTACTGGCGCACCCGCTATTCGGTGTCGTTCCCGCGGCTACGGCCTTGTACCGGCGGCATTGAGCCGGTATCGCCGGTAGGTGAGCGGCAGTTACTGCAGCTGATCTGTGCACTGCGGTTGTTTGCCCCAGAAGTGGATCTGTCGCTGTCGACTCGCGAGTCCGCCCGTTTTCGCGATAATGCTTTCCAATTGGGGGTCACTACTGCCTCGGCCGGTTCTAGCACCAGTCCCGGTGGTTATGCCACCCCCAATGACGATTTGGCCCAGTTTGATATCGACGATAACCGCAGCCCACAGGCGGTGGCCGAGGCGATTAAAGCGATTGGGATGCAGCCAGTGTGGAAAGATTGGGATCCGGCCTATTCGGGCAAAATCTGAACTAACGGCGATTATTGCACCACGCTTACCTGAACCGTCGCTAACAACGACGGTTTTTTCGTGGTTATTGCTCGAAAATCCGTGCTGAAATCACATTTGGCGATTACGATTAGCCCCTATTTTTTATTGGCGGTGGTTTTTCTCCATGTTTGATTGGATCTATTCACCGGAAGCGTGGATTGCGCTTGCGACTCTGACCTCCCTAGAAATTGTTCTGGGGATCGACAACATCATCTTTATCTCAATCTTGGTTGGCCGTCTGCCGGCGCATCAGCGTGACTTCGCCCGCCGTGTTGGTTTGGGCTTGGCGATGCTGACTCGCTTAGCGCTGCTGTTCTCCCTGTCTTGGGTAATGGGCCTGACCGATCCGCTGTTTACTGTGATGGAGCAGGCGATCTCTGGCCGCGACATCATTCTGATTGGCGGTGGTCTATTCCTGTTGGCCAAAGCCACCCATGAGATCCACAACAGCCTTGAAGGCGAAGAGGAAGCGCAAACGGGTGCCACTGGCGCCGCTAACCTTGGCATGATCCTGGTGCAGATTGCGATTCTGGACGTGGTGTTCTCACTGGATTCGGTGATCACCGCAGTCGGTCTTGCCGATCAGTTGATGGTAATGGCGATCGCGATCATTATCGCGGTGGGTGTGATGCTATTCTCTGCCAAAGCGATTGGCGAGTTCGTTGATAGCCACCCAACCGTGAAGATGCTGGCACTGTCGTTCCTGGTACTGGTGGGGATGACCCTGATTGCCGAAGGTTTTGACGTTCACATTCCGAAGGGTTACGTGTACTTCGCGATGGCGTTCTCTGTGGTTGTGGAACTGCTGAACCTGCGCTTGCGCAAAGGCAAAGTGGAGCCAGTACAGCTGCGTAAGCCAATCTCTGACGATCACGAGTAAGCTCGCGGTCATTGGCTAGCAAAAAGGCGCTCATAAGAGCGCCTTTTTAGTATCTGCTGAATGGGCAATGAAACTTAATCCACATCCGCGCGGGACAGGTATTGCTGCAGTTTCTGCCAGCATGGCACCGTCAGGGTGCGGCCGGATTTTTCCACTATGCCTTCATCGGTTAAGGTTTTTAGCGCGCGCCGGTAGGCTCTTGCGGAAGTACCAAAGCGCTCGGCTTCTTGCTCTAGGTTGTTGCAGGCTTCCAGATTGCCAGGATTGTGGTGGCGCTGCCACAGATCAAAGGCGATGTTGTAGGCGATAGGGTGCAGTAAGCGGCTGGTGTAGATCGCCAGTGATTCATGGTAATCAACCGCTAAGCCGGCGGAGAAAAACAGCGACAGCATTGGCTGTTGCATCAACTGTTGCTGCAACTTATTGGCATCGATAATGCGGATCTCCGCTTCCGTTGCGGCTATCACACTCCACTGACAAGGATCGGCCGTCAAAAACTCAATTTCACCAAACAGATCGTCGTTGCAACGTACTTCGCCTAGAAAGAAGCGGCGGCCATTAATGGTGCTGGTATGCAGCGATACTTTGCCTTGGCTGACCAGCACCAATTGGCTGACACGCTGGCCTTGCTCCAATAAGGGCTCACCCCGTTTGACGGTTTTGCTTTGCACAACGCAGGCTTCGATGGCACTGCGCAGGGCTGGATAGAGTTTTTGTAGGTGCTCGCTAAAGCGGGTATCAGGGTAGGGGGTTAGACGCATGCAACAAGGTGAACCATTAACAATGCCATCACCTTACTCGTAAGCAACGCTTGTGACTATGATGTGCAACAAAAAACGGTCGCAACTGCGACCGTTTTAACCAGTATTCGAACCGAAGTTATGCGGTTAACGCAGACAGTGCTGCTTTGATGGCGTTTTGTTCTGCCGTCGCCAACAGTTGATCGGCATTAACGTATTCAGCCACGCCGGCCTTTACGTCGGCTTGATAACGCACCACGTTGGCCAAAATCGCTGCCACTTGCACTCCACGCAAGCGGCCAACGGTCATTAGCGCCGCGGTTTCCATATCTGCCGCCAGCACCCCTTTGCGGTGCCACTGCTCACAGATCGCCAGTTCGTCATCACGATAGAAACTGTCGTGAGAACGCACTACGCCGCTGTGGTATGGCAGCTGCTGTTGCTGACAGTGCTGAATCAATTTAGCGGTTAAACCGATATCGCCGTAGGCCGGGTAGTTGCCGCCAACGTAGGCGTGGGAACCGCCCTCGTCACGTACCGCCGCCTCGGCAATCACCAGATCGCCCAGATCAATGTGCTGCTGCAGAGCGCCGGCAGAGCCAACTCGAACCAGTTGCTTGGCACCGCAAGCCACCAGTTCTTCGAGTGCGATTAGCGCCGATGGTGCACCAATGCCGGTGCTGCAAACGGTAATGTTGTGGCCGTTAAAGTGGCCGCGAAGCAGTCGAAATTCACGATTTTCTGCAAGGAACTCAACATCGGCCAATAGGGTGGCAATACGATCAACGCGAGCTGGTTCACCGCAAACTACGACTTTGTCACTAACCTGGTCGGCACTAACCAAAATATGAGGTTGTAGGGTCATTATTGTTCTCACTAAAAAGCCTGCTCAATTGAGCAGGCTTTGTTGCCGGATGATTATTCGGTTCGCTTACACGAACAAGCCAACAACCGCTGCGCTCATCAGGTTAGCCAGAGTCGCTGCCAGCAGTACTTTCATACCCAGGCCAGCGATAACGCCCGCTTTGGTCGGGATCATCTGGCTCATTGCACCTACTACCATCGCTACAGAACCGATGTTAGCGAAGCCACACAGGGCGATGGTCATGATGCTAGTGGTGCGATCAGACAGTTCGATGGCGTTCATGCTAGCGAATGCTACGAATTCGTTCAGGGCAATTTTCTGACCCAGGAAAGAACCGGCTGCCATCGCTTCATCAGCGGATACACCGATCAACCACGCAACAGGGTAGAACAGGGTGCCCAGAATGGTGTCGATGGTCAGGTTTTCAAAACCAACCAGGTTACCGATGCCGCCCAGCATGCCGTTCAGCATAGCGATCAGACCGATACTTGCCATTACTACCGCACCAACGATTGCAGCAATCTTCATACCCAAGATTGCGCCTTTGGCAATCGCGTCGACGAAGCTGGTTGGCTTCTCGTCGCCTTCCAGTTCTGGTACTTCGTCGATGGTTTCTTCGGTTTCTGGCAGCATCAGCTTAGCGAACAGCAGACCCGCTGGCGCAGACATAAAACACGCCATGATCAGGTAGTTCAGATCAATGCCCATGCCAGCCAGACCCGCCAGGATGGAACCGGCGATGGAGGCCATGCCGCCAACCATTACCGCGAACAGCTGTGAACGAGTCAGCACTGGGTGGTAAGGCTTAACCAGCAGCGGAGCTTCGGTTTGACCCAGTACAATGTTACCGGCAGCGCTCATGGATTCGGCGCGAGAGGTGCCCAGCAGCTTTTGCAGACCACCACCGATGATCTTAACGAACCACTGCATGATACCCAGGTAGTACAGCAGCGCAGTCAGAGATGCGGTGAAGATGATCTGTGGCAGAACTTGCAGTGCCCAAATGAAGCCTACGCCTTCAACGGAGAAGTTTACCAAGCTACCGAATGCGAATTTGATGCCTTCAGAACCGTAGGCAAATACTTGACCAACGGTGTTGGAGATAGCCAGCAGAACCCCAGCACCGATGTCGGTGGCCAGTACGAAACCAGCAACGGCCAGAATGATGACGAAAGCGCCACCAACGGCACGCCATTGAATGGCTTTGCGGTTTTCAGAGCAGGCGTAGCCTACGGCTAGCAGGACAATAATGCCCAGTAGTGATTGAAACATCAGAATTTCCTGTGGGTGTTTACAAAGAACCGTTGACCTGTTCGATCAACTGTTGCGCGTGGATTTCTGCCAGTTGCAGGCAGTTTTGAAGATCGCCCCCCTCATTCGGGTTAGCGTTCATCTCAAAAGTGATGTGGGTCGGCAAAATGTGCATCTGTGCCGCCCGAAAGGCGTGCTCGAAAGACTTTTGGTATTCGGCAAATGGCATCAGGTTAAAGCCGTCATAGCTGTATGAATGGCCTTTAGCGCCAGCGGTTACCGAGAAGATCAACTTCTTGTCCGCCAATTTGCTGCCCTGTGGGCCAAAGGCAAAGCCGTAGGTAAAGACCTCATCGACCCAGCGCTTGAGGTTGCACGGGAAAGCGCTCCAGTACAGCGGGAACTGCACTACCACTAGATCGGCAGCCAGCAGCGCTTGTTGCTGCTGCTCTACATCGAAGGCACCGCTGCCCAGATGATTGATCTGCCAGTCAGTGTGTTGTTGTAAACGTTGGCAAATCGCCGCGTTAGCAGTGGACTTAGTCAGATCCGGATGGCCGTCAATTACGAGCACATTCATTAATGGGTGTTCCTCGAAGGGGAGTTTGCCAGTTGCAATTTGGGGCGGCAGTCTACTTCGAGGTGTCGACTTGGTTAAGGACAAATGTCCAAGATTGTTAATCCGTTATCAGTTTTGAGTCGTCGCTGCATGTAAACGCTTGCGCAAGCGTTTTAAAAGGTGTTAGCAGCAACTGGTTAATAGCAAAGCAACCGCAGTTGATTAACTAAACCGATACATTCGCCAGTCGATTATGAAATGCCGTTCGCAAATGGATTTGATTTTGCGATCTGACATTGCTGTCGTGAAAAACTGCAATGATCATCGGTGTTGGTGATCAGGCTGCGACAGTCATTGCCAACCAGTGCTGGCGTACCTGTTGGTAGGCAATTTGAAACCAGGCGGTGAACTGTTGTGGTTGCTGCGCCATCTGCTGATCCAGTTCATCCAAGCTGATAAAGCGGAAGCTGGCGGCTTCTTCGGGGTTGAGCTTTGGTAGCTGATCGGTAATGCCAAACAGCACCTGATCAAATTCATGTTCGATCATCCCCTGATCCAGTTCAGCGCGGTAGGTAAACTGGAACACCTCGGTCAGTTCACATTCCAAGCCCATCTCCTCTTGCAGTCGACGCACGGCGCCTTGCTTAAAGGTTTCATGCAGGCGGGGGTGGCTACAGCAGGTGTTGGTCCACAGCCCGCCGGAATGGTACTTGTGCAGCGCCCGCTGTTGCAGCATCAGTTGGCCACGGGAGTTAAACACAAAGATAGAGAAGGCGCGGTGCAGCACGCCGCTGCGGTGGGCGGCCATCTTCTCTTGCGTGCCAAGAACTTGTCCAAGTTCATCAACAACCACTACATGTTCAACGGCCATGGTTTGGCTCCAACTGCTGGCACTGACGGCGGTGGCGTTAGTGCGATGGAAAATTTGGGGCGAGACTGTATCACAGCCACGAATAGGAATCGCGAACGGCGCAAACAAAAACGGCAGCGATTGCTCGCTGCCGTGGTAATGGCTTTGGCGATTACAGAGCGCGGATGATGCCGCCTTCCACTCGCAGCGATTGGCCGTTCATGGCACGGTTGCTGGTCAGGTATACGGTCGCCTCGGCCACTTCCTCAACAGAGACAAAGCGTTGCAGCAGCGAGGTTGGCTCGTGCTCGGCAAAGTAGTTGTCGATCAGAGTCTGGGCCGGTTTGCCTTCTTTAACTGACAGGGTGTCGAAGTAGTTTTCAACCCCTTCGGTCCAGGTTGGCCCTGGCAGTACTGAGTTAACCGTTACGTTCTTGCCTTTGGTTAGTTCAGAGAGCGCGCGCGACAGACTCAGCAGCGCGGTTTTGGTGACGCTGTAGTGAACCATCTGACCCAGCGGCTTAATCGCACACTCAGAGGAGATGTTGACGATGCGGCCGAAGTCGTTTTCCAGCATGGTTGGCAGCAGCGCACGGGACAGACGTACGGCGCTCATGATGTTGACGTTGAAGTAGTCCATCCACTCGGCATCGGTGATCTGCTCAAACGGCTTCACCTCAAAGATGCCGGTGTTGTTGATCAGAATGTCGATGCCACCCTCGGCTTGTAACTTGGCAACCAGTGCATCAGCCGCCACGCCATCGGCCAGATCGGCGGCGGCGGTTTTAACGCGATCCGCAGCATCAAACTGCTGCGTTAACTCGGCGGCGATGGCGTCACAACGTTCCTGACTGCGGCCATTGATGTAAACCACTGCACCCTCTTTCAGGTAAGCGGCAGCGATTGCTTTGCCGATGCCAGAGGTCGAGCCGGTAACCAGTACTTTTTTATCGTTAAGTTTCAAATCCATGGGGTACACCAAGTTGGTTATGCAAAATTGCCTTAAGTGTAGTGATGGCGGCAACTGGGAAGAAATGACCTTTGCTAATGATTTTCATAATGTCGCGTTATCAATGTCGCGTGTGATTGCACCGCTATCGATTTCGCCAGTTAGCGGCCTAATCGGTCGCGACCATGAGCGCTGAGATAATCAATTTCTGGTCCTAGCGGCACCACCTGAGTTGGATTAATCATGGTGTGGCTAAAATAGTAGTGGCGCTTGATATGGTAAAAATCAACGGTGCCGGCGATCCCTGGGTATTGATATAACTCACGCAGATAACCAGCCAAGTTGGGGTATTGTTCAATCTGGCGCAGATTGCATTTGAAATGGCCAACGTACACCGAATCAAATCGAATCAAGGTGGTGAACAGGCGCCAATCGGCTTCGGTAAGCTGATCGCCAACCAGATAGCGTTGCTTCGCTAATCGAGTTTCCAGCTGATCTAAGGCGCTAAACAACTGTTCAAAGGCTTGATGATAAGCGCCTTCGCTGGTGGCAAAACCGGCTTTGTAAACGCCGTTATTGATGTTGTGGTAGACGAAGTCGTTAAGCTGATCAATTTCACTGCGCAGCGCCGCCGGATAAAAGTCCAGCTGGTTACCGGTTAGCGAGTTAAACGCCGAATTAAACATGCGGATGATCTCCGCCGATTCATTGCTGACGATCCGCTGTTGTTGCTTATCCCACAACACCGGCACGGTGACTCGGCCGCTGTAGTTGGGGTTGCTGCGGCTATAGAGCTGATGCAAAAACTCGCTTTGATAGAGCGGATCGCCACTGCTGTGCTGCGCTTTATCGAAACTCCAACCATGTTCGAGCATATCGGGGCTAACGATTGACACGCCAATGTGACTTTCCAGGCCTTTCAATTGGCGGAAAATTAACGTGCGGTGCGCCCACGGACAGGCCAGCGAGACATACAGGTGGTAGCGGCCAGATTCCGGATGAAAGCCGCCATCACCGCTTGGTCCGGCACTGCCATCGGCGGTGATCCAGTTACGCAATTGCGCCGCTTCCCGTTGGAACTGGCCTTGAGTATTGCTGGTGTCATACCACTTATCGTGCCATTGGCCGTCAATTAATAATCCCATGTTCATTCTCCTTATGATGCGGTTAGTTTGAATTGTCTGAGGTTAGTCGTTGGCCAGTTCGAACAGCAGCGCCATAACCGGCTGCGAACCGTGGTTGCTTAAGGTGATTTCAGCCTCTTCGCTGATCTGAGCGCCATCGCCATCACTTAGGTAGTGAAGGCCATCCGGAACGCTAACGATGAGCTCGCCATCGACTTGATGCAGATACAGTTGCCGCTCGGCAGCCAGCGTTACGCTAATCGCGGTGTTCGGTGCGAGATGTAACTGCTGCAGCTTGGCGTCTTGTTTGATGGTGAAACTGCCTTGTTGGCCATCGCCACTGGCAATGGTGGTTAGTCCTTGTTGCTGGCCGAAATGCCGTTGTTGATAGTGTGGTTGGCCGCCCAATTGGTTCGGTTTTATCCAAATCTGCAGGATCTGCGCGGGTTCGCTGTCCGAGCCATTAAATTCACTGTGCTCAATGCCTTGTGCTGCTGACATCAACTGAAATTCGCCGGCAGTGATGGTTTGTTGGTGACCTTGGTTGTCGCGATGGACGATCTGACCGGCGCGAACGTAGCTGATGATCTCCATATCTCGATGGCCATGGGGCTCGAAGCCGGTACCCGCGGCGATGATGTCGTCGTTTAATACCCGCAGCGCCGAGCACCCCATGCGCGTGGGATCATAGTAGTAACCAAATGAAAAACTGTGGCGGCTATCGAGCCAGTTGAGTTGGGCGCGGCCACGAGCGGCGGCCGGGTGAATGGTGATCATCTTTGTGCCTATGACTGGGTAACGGTTAACTGTCAGTGTAGGGTTGCCTTTGCGGCAACAAAATCGGAACATTTTGAGGGCAATATTCAAACAATTTGAATTAGGTGGTTGTCGTGACTCAACCGATCAGTTTTGAAGCGCTTACTGCGCTGGATGCGATTGCTCGTTGTGGCAGCTTTGCCGCTGCCGCCAAAAGTTTGCATAAAGTGCCATCGGCATTGACCTACACCATCAAAACCCTTGAACAGCAACTTGGTCTCAGTTTGTTTGATCGCAGCAAACAACGGGCGGTGTTAACCGATGCTGGGCAATTGGTACTTGAACAAGGACGGGAGATCCTACTGGCGGCTGAGCGATTGCAGGATGATCTGCAGCAGTTAGAGAGTGGCTGGGAGCGGCAATTGCGGATCGCCCGCGATACGGTCATCGACAGTCAACCGTTGCTGCACTTATTGGCGCAATTTGCCGAGCTTGCACAACCGGTTGATATTGATCTCAGTAGCGAAGTGCTTGGCGGCGGTTGGGATGCCTTGCACAGTCGCCGGACCGACATCGCTATTGGCGTTTCCGGGGAATTGCCAAAGGGGTTGTTTCACACCCATCCGATTGGTCAGCTGCGTTATCAGTTTGTGGTGGCTGCGGATCACCCGCTGGCAACCAAGAGCCACATTGAAGCCACTGATCTGCGCCATTATCCGGCGGTGGTGGTGGCCGACAGTTCGCAAGGGTTACCGCGTCGTGACAGTGGCCTGTTTGTCAGTCGGCAGACATTGCGGGTCGAATCCATGGCCACTAAAGCCGAGTGCCAGGCCATGGGGCTTGGGATCGGTTTTCTGCCGGAGCATATTGCCAAACCTTATCTGCAGTCGGGACGTTTGGTGGCACGGCCGTGCGCGGTGCCACGACCGGACAATACCCTCTATATCGCTTGGCGTAATGAACCGTTAGGCAAAGCAGCACAGTGGTTTATTGAACGGCTGCGTCATTGCCAGTGGCCTGAGTTACAGCCATCTGGCTAATGCCCAGTGCTGTGATTATCAGCGAATAACCGCCGTAACCGACGCAAGCACTGAGATTTTATGCAAAGGGTGGTATCGTCGCAGCCATAACTCACGCTGGCTTGAGCGACTCGCCACGCAGAGCTGTGTTCACCGACCAATGGCAATAAACCGAGCTAACCGATCCCGAATGACCATCCCCAACACCGCGACTGCGATCACCGTCCATGAGCTGAGCTGGCACTGTGAAGGCCGGGCTATTGTCGATAACGTTAGCTTCAGTGCCGCGGCGGGCAGCATGGTCGGCATTCTCGGGCCAAATGGCGCCGGCAAATCCACCTTATTGCGCTGTTTGTACCGCTATCTCACCCCAAGTCATGGGCAAATTTTGCTCGACCAACGGCAAAGCACAAGCCTGAGCCAACGCCAGTTTGCCCGCGAAGTGGCGGTGGTGTTGCAACATGCGCCCGATGGTTTTGCGCTGACGGTAGAGCAGGTGTTAAGCACCGGTTTACTGGCGCAAAAGTTGCTGTGGCAATGGGCCGATCCCAGCGCTGACCGTATCGCCATCGCCGAGGTGCTGGCTCGTGTGGGCTTGGCTGACTTTGCCGAGCAACGCTTTGAGCATCTGTCCGGCGGTGAGCAGCAACGAGTGATGATTGCCCGGGCGCTGTTACAACGGCCACGGCTGTTGTTGCTGGATGAACCCACTAACCATTTGGATGTGCGCTATCAAATTGAGGTGCTGCAACTGATAAAGCAGCTTGGGATCACGGTGATCTGTACCATTCACGATCTCAACTTGGCGGCGGCATTTTGCGATCAGTTGTTGCTGTTGGATAACGGCAAAACCGTTGCCGCTGGAACCCCAGAGCAGGTGCTGACCGAGGCCAACATCGCCAAGGTGTATGGCATCAACACCCAAGTGGATAACCATCCGCTCGGTTGCCATCCGCGAGTGTCGTTCAGTTATCAGGGTCACGCCGATGCGCGTTAATCAAACCGGTTTGTTAATTGGCTTGCTGCCGCTGCTGTTGCTGTCGCCGCTGTTGGCAATCGCCAGTGGTAGTGCGTCATTGGAGCTGAATACCGTAGTGCAAGCGCTGCTGAATCTGCTCAGTGGCCATGAACCGCAAAACGTCGGTGAGCGGATTGTTATCGAACTGCGGACGCCGCGGGTGTTAATGGCGATGATCTGCGGTGCCGGTTTGGCGCTTAGCGGATTGGTGCTGCAAAGCGTGACTCGCAATCCTTTGGCCGATCCTTACCTGTTCGGGATCTCCTCCGGTGCCTCTTTGGGCGCGGTGGTGGCCATCACCGTTGGCTTTGGCGCCTTGGCGCTGCCGTTTACCGCTTTTGCTGGGGCGTTGGTGGCGGTCGCGGTTGTGATGATCATGGCGCGCGATGGTCAGGTGGAACGCTTGATTTTGGCTGGGGTGGCGGTGTCATTCTTGCTTGGTTCGCTATCCAATTTGCTGCTGTATTTCTCCGATCCCCGCGCCGTGCAGGCGGTGCTGTTTTGGACCTTGGGCAGTTTTGCCCGTGCTGATTGGTCGGCATTGACGGCTCCGGCGTTGATGTTGCTGTTGACGCTAGTGGTGATCTGTCAGCAACAGCGGCCGCTGCTGGCGCTGATGGCGGGTGATGAAAGTGCGCATACCCAAGGGGTAGCGGTGCAATCGTTGCGACTGGCGATGCTGCTATTAACCGCGATGATGACCGCCATTTTGGTGGCCAATTGTGGCGGCATCGGTTTTGTCGGCCTAATGGTGCCGCATATTGTGCGGATGCTGGTTGGCAGCGGTGGCGTTCGTCACGTGTTGATCACCGCCATGGTTGGGGCACTGCTGATGGTGTGGGTGGATCTGTTAGCGCGACGTTTGCTGCCAAACCAAGAGTTGCCGGTGGGGGTGATCACTGCGCTGCTTGGCAGCCTGTTCTTTTTACTGTTTTTACTCAAACGTCGAGGCAACTTGTGAGCAAAACCTTAATCATCGGCGGCGCTCGCTCTGGCAAAAGCCGTTTGGCGCAGCAATACGCCTTGGCTTGGCAACAACAAACCGGTGGCCAAGTGGTGGTGATCGCCACCGCCGAAAATCATCACGGTCAAGGCTCGATGGCAGAGCGGATCGCTCATCACCAACGGCAGCGGCCGCAGGATTGGCTGACCGTCGAAACGGCCCGAGAGTTAGCCAAGGTGCTGGCCGAGCACGATCAGCACCAGCGATTGCTGTTAGTCGATTGCTTAACCCTATGGCTGTGCAATGAACTGTTTGCTGGCGATTATCCTCAAGGCAAAGCCGAGCTGGTGACGCTGTTGCAACAACCGCGACAGGGCGAAGTGGTGCTGATTGGCAATGAGCTAGGGCAAGGGGTGGTGCCGCTGGGCGAGGACAACCGCCGTTTCGTTGATGAAAACGGCTGGCTGCTGCAAGCGCTGGGGCAGTGCTGCGATAACGTGCTGATGACCATTGCTGGCCAACCTCTTGCGTTGAAAGGGCAGTGGCCGCCAAGGACGCCGGCGTGCTAGCGCTGTATTTGGGCGGCGCCCGCAGTGGCAAGTCGGCGCTGGCGGAGGCGGCGGCAATTGAGGCTGAGCAGCAGGGAATGAAGGTGGTGTATGTGGCCACCGCCACCCCCAGCCGCAGTATGGCGGCGCGGATCGCCCTGCACCAACAGCGGCGGCCGCTAACTTGGCGCTGTGTTGAGGAGCCACTTGCGTTGGCACAACTGCTTACCGAGGCCAATGCCAACGCTGTGATTTTGGTTGATTGCCTGACCTTGTGGCTAACCAATCAGCTACTGGCGGATGCCGATCTGGCGCTGGAGCAACAGCGGCTGTTAACCGCGTTGGCGGTAACGCCTGCTTCGGTGTTGTTGGTGACAACCGAAGTGGGTCACAGCCTGATCCCAGATGACCCGTTAAGCCAAGCCTTTGTGGTCGCCGCCGGCGAACTGCATCAAGCGATTGCGGCGCTAGCCGATCAGGTGCATTGGTGCGTTGGCGGCTTTGCCACCGAATTGAAAGCCGGATCTGATCAACGATGAGCCGCCAAACCGTTATCACGCTGTTGCGTCATGGCCAGCCGTACCACAGTCAGTTGTTGCTGGGGCGTGCCGATCCGGCGTTGACCGAGTTGGGCTTTAGTCAGTGCCAACAGGCATTGGTGGGTCAACGTTTTGATCTGCTGGTCAGTTCACCGCGTCAGCGTTGTCAGCAATTTGCTGAGGTTTATGCCGCCAAGCAGCAACTGTTAGTGCACACCGAGCCGCGTTTTGCTGAGCTGGATTTCGGCGACTGGGATGGAATGCCTCTTACCGAGTTATGGCAGGGTCAGCACGGCGATTTTGCCAGCTATTGGCACAACCCGTTTACCAATACGCCACCCAATGGCGAGTCGACGTTGGCACTGCAACAGCGGGTGGTGGCGGCGCTGACCGAATTAGCGGAGCACAGCGCCGAGCGCGTGTTGGTGATCTGTCATGGTGGCGTGCTGCGGGTGGTGATGGCATGGCTGTTTGGCCAAACTGATGGCAACGCCCATCTGTCGCGGCTGGAACTGGGCTACGCCAGTCAGCTGCAGCTTAGCTTGTTTCGTGATGATGACGGCACGCTGTGGCCGCAGTTGTTGGCACTGCTGCCGACGCCAAGCGGCGGCCGCGATGACTAAAGTTTGCTTCAATATCATCAACACCATAGCGCCACTTGATGACTTGCATCGACTCTCCGATGCCGGCCTTGGGGCGGGGTTGATGCGGTTAACCCCGGCACGAGACAGTGAAATTATCCTCTATGGTCGGCCGCTGACCCTAAGTGGCGAGCATGGTCTGCTTAGTAACGGCGCTGTTTCGCCAGCGGTGTTGGTGCATGGGCTGTTTCGGCTATTGCATCGCCATGGCATCGAGCTGGAATTTCGCAGTTTTAACTTTGGCGTGCCGCTACCAAAAACCACTAATCAACCGGTTCCATGGCTGATAAGCCATTATGGCGGCGAGCAGGCCGATACCGCGGCGCTTTCACAACAGTTACTTGACTGCTTGTTGCAACAGCAAGCCGACTATTGCCTGTTGGCCGAATGCGGCGTCGGCGGCACGATCATGGCCAGTTTGTGGCTCAGTGGTCTGGCCGGCACGTCGCTGCAACTGCCGAGCTCGACCCTACAGTCGCAGAAGTTGGTCAGTCGGCAACGGCGGTTAGCCGAGCTTGATAAACAGCATTTGAGCGCGGGCTTTGAGTTGGCGCGGATGTTAACCGAGCCAGACGCCCATGATCCGCTGCAGTGGGCGCTGTGCCATCTGTTAACGCATTGGCCCAGTGTGCGGCCATTGCCGATATTGGCCGGCGGCATCATGTTGTTAGCGCCACTGCTAGCGTGTCAGCCGCAAACCGGCCGCTGCCCAACTCAGTTCGCGACCACTCAGTGGCTGTGGCGCAGCCCTCAAGTGCAGCAACAGTTTGCGCTCGCATTCGATTGCAAGGTGCAACTGCCCACAGTCGATTTTTATCAGTCGCGCCACAACGCCTTGCACCGTTACGAGCAGGGGCAAGTGGTTGAAGGCTGCGGCCTCGGAGCGATGCTGTGGCTAAGCCAGCATTTGGGCTGCAGCGACTCACAAATTATGACGGCGCTGGATGCAGCGACCGAACACTATCTCCATGGCGAGTTCGATGAAACGATTTGATTTGATGGTGCAAGGCACCACCAGCGATGCCGGCAAAAGCACCTTGGTGGCGGGATTGTGCCGAGCCTTGGTGCGTCGCGGCCATAAGGTCGCGCCGTTTAAGCCACAGAATATGGCGCTGAATAGTGCCGTAACCGCTGATGGTGGCGAGATTGGCCGCGCTCAGGCGGCGCAAGCGGTGGCTTGTGGCATCGCCCCGACGGTGCACATGAATCCGGTGCTGCTAAAACCCAACAGCGATGTTGGTGCGCAGGTGATAGTGCAAGGCCAAGCCCTGACCAATATGCAGGCGCAGGAGTATCACCAACACAAACCGAAATTGCTGGCCAAAGTGCTAGAAAGCTACCAGCAACTGCACCAGATCGCCGATGTCCGGCTGATTGAAGGGGCGGGCAGTCCAGCGGAGATCAATCTGCGGGATCGAGATATCGCCAATATGGGCTTTGCCGAAGCGGCGGATTGCCCGGTGATCATCGTCGCCGATATCGATCGCGGCGGTGTGTTTGCCCATCTGTACGGCACCTTGAAGCTGTTGTCGCCAAGCGAACAGGCACGGGTTAAAGGCTTTGTGATTAACCGCTTCCGTGGCGATCCGAAGTTACTGGACAGCGGCCTTGAATGGTTAGAGCAGCAAACTGGGGTGCCGGTGCTGGGGGTGTTGCCCTATCTGAAGGGGCTGTATATCGAAGCGGAAGACGCCATTGAAACCAGCCAAACCGCGGTGGGCCAGCAGTTTAAGGTGGTGGTGCCGGGGCTGCCACGGATCAGCAATCACACCGATTTCGATGCGCTGCGGCTTAATCCTAAGGTAGATCTGCAGTTTGTCCGGCCAGGTCAGCCGTTGCCGGCGGCGGATCTGATCATCATTCCCGGCTCTAAAAGCGTGCGGGCTGATCTGGCGGCGCTGCGAGTCGAGGGCTGGGATCAGCAAATTGCTAAGCATCTGCGTTACGGTGGCAAGGTGCTCGGGATCTGTGGTGGGTTACAGATGCTGGGGCAAACCATCAGCGATCCCGATGGCATTGAAGGCGAGCCAGGCAGTTCCGAAGGCCTTGGGTTTCTGCCGCTGACTACGGTGCTAAAGCCGCAAAAACAGCTAAGACAGAGTAGTGGCAGCTTGGCATTATGTGGACAAACGGTGGCCATTAGTGGCTATGAAATCCACGCCGGAGTTAGCGACGTGAGCGGCCCGCAACCGTTTCGCTTTAATGGCCAAGCGGATGGTGCCATCAGCGCTGACAATCAGGTGCTCGGCACTTATCTGCACGGCTTGTTTGATTTACCTGAAGCGGCGGATCTATTGCTGCAGTGGGCAGGCCAAACCGATGCGGCGGCGGTGGATCTGCGCGCTTTGCAACAACAAGGACTGGATCGGCTGGCGCAAACCATTGAGCAACATATCGACTTGGATAAGTTGATTGCGCGCTTGGTGGCCGCTAATGGCTAAGCCGTTAACGGCGAAACAGCGGTGGCGCCAACTGCGCAGTGAATGGGCGTTGGCGTTGGCATTTCTGACCCGAATCCCGGTGCCTGAGCCTTGGCTGACGGGCGCCGATGTTGGCCGCGCCAGTCGCTGGTTTAGCTGGATCGGCGTGGTTATCGGGGCGATTGCGGCGATGATCTTTAGTGTGGCCGCGCTGCTACTGCCGCAAAGTGTCGCTGCTGGGCTGACGATTGTCGTCAGCATCATGCTTACCGGGGCGCTGCATCAGGATGGGCTGGCGGATCTCTGTGATGGATTTTGGGGCGGTTGGACGGCCGAGCGCAAACTGGAGATCATGAAAGATTCTGCCATCGGCAGCTACGGGGTCATCGCATTGATTGTGGCGCTGGGGCTGCCGATTATTACTTTAACCGGATTGCCGCCAGCTCTGGTGCCACTGACGTTATTGCTCAGTCACTGCGGCAGCCGGTCGCTGGCGGGATTGTTGCCGCTGTGGTTGCCTTATGCCCGCATTGACGGCAACTCTAAGACGCCGCAAAAGGATCAGCGGCTGGATCGATGGCACCTTGCGGTGCTGCTTGCTCCGGCGTTGATGTTGTTGATTTTGCTGGCACAATGGCAGTCACTGACGGCAGCCATCACGGTACTGGGAGGGTGGCTGTTGGCACTGTGGTGGCTGGTGCGGTTAATGCGCCGCCATATTCAGGGCTATACCGGTGATACTCTGGGAGCCACTCAACAGGTGCTGGAACTACAGACGCCGGTGCTATTGCTGGCGACACTGAATTTACAAGGATGACCATGACAGAGCGTAATGAACAACGCCACAAAGAGCGCCAACAAAAGCTAAAACAAACCGTCGATGCCAAAGTTGCCGCCGCTGATACCGACAAAGGGCTATTGCTGGTGCTTACCGGCAACGGCAAAGGTAAGTCCACCGCTGGCTTCGGTACGGTGCTGCGCGCGGTCGGTCACGGCCTTAACTGCCAAGTGGCGCAGTTTATTAAAGGCCAGTGGGATTGCGGTGAGAGGAACGTCTTGGAAAAACTGGGCGTCCCCTTTGCGGTGATGCGCACCGGCTTTACGTGGAATACCCAAGACCGGCAAGCGGATACCGAGGCCGCCCAGCGAGTCTGGAACGAGATTAAACCGGCCTTTAGCGATCCCAGTGTCAACCTGATCCTGCTGGATGAGTTGACTTACATGCTCAGTTACGACTACCTGGATCTGGATGAGGTAATTGCCGCCATTGAGAATCGACCGCCGCAGCAACATGTGGTGATCACCGGCCGTGCCTGTCATCGTCGCATTATTGAATTGGCCGATACCGTCTCCGAAGTGCGGCCAACCAAACACGCGTTTGAAGCGGGGATTAAAGCCCAGAAGGGCGTTGATTGGTGATTCTTGCTTCGATCTTGAGATAACGATGTTGGCTACGGTGCTATTGCCGTAGCCAACAATGTGTTTATCGCGGCAGTTACCGTAGCGTCGTTAAAGCCTGCTGCAACCGCAGCAATTGCGCCTCGTCGGCCGGTAAGCCAAAGCGCAGACCATCCTGTTCGTCGGTCAGACGTACTAACACTCCCTGTGTAGCCAAAGCGTGATGCCACTGCTGGGCATTGGGGTGTTTGACGGTAATAAACAACCCACGCGCCACTTGTTCGCCAGCTAATGGCTTGAGCACGTTCATCACTGCCAACGCCATCGCTTCGATCCGCTCAGCCTGTTGCTGTTGCCATGGCTCATCTTGCAATGCGGCTTTGGCGACAATTCGGCTAGGGCCGGCAACACACCATGGGCCAAGTTGATTGTTAAGCGCTGCCAGTAGCTGCGGCCAGGCAAACACAAAACCGACACGAGCCCCAGCGAGGCCGAAAAACTTACCCAGTGAGCGCAGCACCACCAGCCCAGCTTGGCCACTGAAATTGGTGATGCTCTGTTGCGGCCACAGATCCATAAAGGCTTCGTCGACCACCAAGGTGGCGCCACGTTGTGCTAACTGCTGATGCCATTGCTGAACCCGCTGGCGCGGATGTAGGTGGCCGTTGGGATTATTGGGGTTGATCAGCACCAGCACATCGACTTCCGCCAGCAGCTCATCGCTGGGTGAACCTTGATAAAATCGCAGCTGCCAGCCAGCCTGTTGCCAAGCTTTTTGATGTTCTTTGTAACCCACCAATGGTAATGCCACCACCTTGCCATCAAGCAGTTGCGGCAGCATCTGAATGGCCGCTTGTGAGCCGGCCACCACCAATGGCTCAAACGCCCCACCGTAATATTCTTTGGCGGCTTGTTCTAAGCCATCATGTTGCTCTGGTAAGCGGTTCCAATACTGCGGCTTAATGGCCGGGGCAGGGTAATGCCATGGGGCAACCCCAGTGGAGAGATCGAGCCATTGGCCCAGTGGAATGTGATGCTGGGCAGCCGCCTGTCTTAGGCGGCCGCCGTGATGAAGTTGGGTCATGTAATCGGGTATAGCCAGTAGAACAAAGAGGTAACGGCGAGCAGCAGCAATAACCACAACAGTTGGCCACGGTTGACCAGATTAATCGCCCGCTCAATATCGCCAGTGTTGGCGTAGTGGCCGCAGCCCATGGTGGACTTGCGGACCAGTTTACCGTGGTAGATGGCATCGCCGCCGATGGTAATGTTTAAAGCACCGGCGCCAGCGGTCATCACCGGCCCGCCATTGGGACTGGCGCACTGTTTGGCTTGAGTTTGCCAGCAACGCCAGCCGCTGCTGAAGTTACCCAAAGCACAGTAGGTTAAGGCGCACAGCCGTGCTGGGATAAGATTCAGTAGATCATCCAGCCGTGCCGCGGCCCAGCCAAACTGAAGAAAACGTTCATTCTTGTAGCCCCACATTGAATCTAATGTGTCGGTGAGGCGGTACAGTACTGCCGCCGGGGCACCGCCAACCATAAACCAAAACAGCGCGCCAAAGACCGCGTCGTTGCCATTCTCTAGCATTGATTCTATCGTGGCGCTGACGATCTGGCGCTGATCCATTTGGCTGGTTTCGCGACTGACAATCCAGCCGACCTTTTGCCGTGCCTCGGCAATATCGCCAGCGGCTAAGGCGCTGCTGACCATCCGGCCATGTTCGCCAAGACTGCGTCCGCCGATAACCACATAGAGCACCAACCCTTGCGCCAACCAGTGACTCGGCCAAAACCAGAACAGCGCCGCTGGCATCACGGCCAATAGGGTTGCCATACCCCCGGCGATACGCCGCGGCCGGTAACAATAAGCGGCAATAGAGCGAGCATAACGGCCAAAAGCCACTAGCGGATGGTAACGTTTGACTTCGCCAAAGAGCAGATCCAGACCAAGACCAAGGGTTAATGCCAGCAGCAGTTCAAGCAGCGAATTAATAAACAGCATTAATCGGTCCGTAGCGAAAACAATCGGCCATTATCTGGCAGTGGATAGCGGTTTGACCACGGGAACTCGCCGCTTAAGCGATTTTGCAATATGCGCAGCCACTCGCCATGACCGAACAATAACACTCGCTCGGCACCAAGACGCTGCACTTGATTAAGCCAAAGATCGATACGAGTGCTGACGGCGCTGGCGGATTCACTGCCGCTAATCGCCAGTTGATCTTGAGTAAATCGCTGTTGATAGGCCTGTTGCCACAGCGGGTGTTGACTTAGGATCTGCCCCTGCAATTGACCGAAATGGCGTTCACGCAGCAGCGCCGATTGAATCAGGTTTTGGTTGGGGCAAGCCAATTGCGCAAACTGATAGCAACGGCGCAGATCACTGCAGAAGATGGCATCAACCTCAAGTGCCGGTAACTGACCATGCAGAGCGAGCGCTTGAGCTCGTCCTTGCGGGGTCAGTGGGCTGTCGAGTTGACCGTGCAAGATCCCCTGCTGATTCCATTGGGTTTGGCCATGGCGGACCAGATAAAACTGCATTGAACTTCGGCGCAAAACGGCGATTGTCGCAGAGTCCGAACGGGGCTGCCAAGCGCCGAGTAACTATTTCAATGGCGCTGGAGAATTAACGGCCAGATAGAGCATTGGCACGTTGGACGCGCTTGCTGCGTTTGCGTTCTTGGTTTGCTTTGAAACGGCGCCAAAATGGCAGTAGCAATGCAATGATCAGTAGTGAGATTGGTGGAAACCAAACGATGGCGGCAAACAAGTCATCCATGATCTTATACATCGCGGTGGTGGGCTTTGATTAATCATATTGCACCGGCGTTGTGATGTTGTTATTGCTCTCGCGCGCGGTTGTTGTTGTGTGGTTGTTATCAACTTTTTTACGCTTTTGTAATAAATTAACTGTGACTTCTATTCGCGAAAATCCAAAATTCGAACCCGATGATCGGCGTAGCGATAGGCCTGTTGCGGATTTTTCTTGGCTTTAATTTGCGCCTCGGTAGGCAATTTTAGTACCAGAGTTATCGGCGAGTTAGACAGTTTCAGTTTG
Source organism: Ferrimonas senticii DSM 18821 (assembly GCF_000422665.1). Lineage (GTDB taxonomy): Bacteria > Pseudomonadota > Gammaproteobacteria > Enterobacterales > Shewanellaceae > Ferrimonas > Ferrimonas senticii. The sequence continues at coordinate 345,097 of NZ_AUGM01000001.1, forward strand.
CGCCACTGGCCATCGTCATTTTGATAAACCGTGACAAAGGCGGTAATCAGCATGTTGTCTTGGCTGGATACCCCGGCATCTAAGCCTAAGCGATGGATCGGGTAATAGTGGCGGGATGGCGCGTAGTCAATGCCGGCCGGCACCCAAAATTCGTAGCGTAGGTCATCATCAGCGCTGGCTTCGGCCGGTGAGTTGATGATCAATGGTTGCTGGTAAAACTGGCTCGCCGGAGCGACAAACGGTTTGGCTTCCGCTTGTTCCGAGTTAGCTTCGGCAAAACACCGTGGCCGCTGCAAGTAGCCACGCAGGTGGCGGTACAGTAAGCATCCGGTCTCTGCGCCTAGTAAGCGGATCCCTTGATAGAAGTTGGGATCGTAAATGATCTGCTGCACTTTCCACTGCAAGCCCCATTCAATCAAGTCGTGACTTAAGATCCCTTTGACTAAGGCGCGTTGCTGCGCGGTAGGCATATACCAGTCGTCTTTTTGCAGCGCGTTTTTGTAATTGCTGCGTTTATCGACATTCTTATAAAAATTAGGGTAGTCGCTAGCGTAAGCCGTGGCTGAGAGGCTAACTGTAAGCAGCAGTAGGGACTTCAGTGCGTTCATGAGTTAAACAAGGTAAAAGACGATTAACATTTGTTTAACCCATTGAATTTGCAAATGCAATCACGTGCGACTACGTGCGCAATGGGATCCTGCTGTGAAAATGTTGGTGCAGTACCCACTTTCGGCGCTCAACCGTCGACGTTCTAGAGCAATGGCTTAAATTTTATCGTTTTGATCGAATAACTTACTGATGTTGTTCCAGCAGTTGGCATAGTCAGATTGCTTGAGTGGGGTTTGCATCGCCCATTCGGTCGGGGTGAAGCGATAGCGCGACTCGAACATAAACGCCATGGTGTCTTGATAACGTTGCGGCGCTAATGTGTCGTTGCTGGCTTTGGCAAATACCTCGGCTTCGGGGCCATGCGGGGTCATGCAGTTATGCAAGCTGGTACCACCCGGGCTAAAGCCATGTTGTTTGGCGTCGTATTGGCCCTCAATTAGACCCATCAGTTCGCTCATGACGTTGCGGTGGTACCACGGTGGCCGGAAGGTGTTTTCTGCCACCATCCAGCGCGGTGGGAAGATCACAAAATCCAAGTTGGCCCAGCCGGCGCCATCGGACGGTGACGTTAGTACGGTGAAAATTGACGGGTCGGGGTGGTCAAAACTGACGGTATTGATCACATTAAAGCGGCTTAAGTCGTACTTGTAGGGCGCGCTGTTGCCAGTCCAAGCGACCACATCAAATGGCGAGAATGGCAGTTCGGTTAAGTAACAATGACCGGCGAATTTGGTGATCAGTTGATGCGGCGTGTCGTTATCTTCAAACCACGCTTGCGGATATTGAAAATCGCGGTCGTTGGCGTAGCCGTTGGCGCCAACTGGGCCACGCTCGGGTAACTCAAGCGCGGCGCCATAGTTCTCGCACAGATAACCGCGGGAACTGTCATCAAGCAGTTGTACCCGAAACTTAACGCCGCGGGGGATCACCGCGATCTCGCCGGGTGCCAGTTGCAGTTGGCCAAATTCGGTATCCAGATGCAGACTACCGTGCTGTGGCACCAACAGCAACTCGCCATCGGCGCAGCTAAATACCCGGCTGTTCATGCTTTGATTGGCAACATACAGATGAACGGCAACGCCGTGTTGTGCATCTGCGTTACCGTTAACGGCGATGGTGGTTATCCCATGGATAAAATCGGTGGGTTCGCTTGGCAATGGCAGCGGGTCCCAGCGCATCGGATCCGGTGGGGTAACAAGATTGAGCGGCGCGGTTTTGAGCCCCTCCAGTGGATAAGCACGAAAGCCCAGTTGCGCTACCGATGGCCGTAAGCGGTAGGTCCAACTGCGGCGGTTCGTCGCCCGAGGGGCGGTAAAAGCGGTACTACTGAACTGTTCGGCATACAGGTTGTAGGGGCAGCGCTGGGGGCTGAATTGGCCGATGGGCAGCGCTCCAGTTAATGCTTCGGTTTGATGTTCATTGCCAAAGCCATAAAGGTAGTTAAGCGAGTCCATTTGCCAGCGATCCCTAAATTGAATAGATCCTTACCCTATGTTGGGCCTTTGACCAGCGACAAGCGTAAACGCCGATTGAAGCCACCGCAGCGCTGTAAACATTGGCTAACGCCGCAGTGACCAACAGCAAATAGCAACGCCGCTTGCCCATCGGCAAACGGGTTGCTGCTGCGGTATTGGCACTGCGTCCAGCCGTTAGCGGGTGCACTCCTCAACCAGATAAGCCAGATGGCGGTAGGAGATCCCGCTGTGGCGGGTTAACCCCATCTCACACATCCGGTTGGCGTAGTAACCTTCGCTAATTTCACTGGGCAGTTTCTCCTTGATATTGCGCAGCGCCGAGGCGTTGATCTCTGGCTTGTACAGCCCTTTTTCTCCGGCAAAACCGCAGCAATGGATGCCCTCGGGGCGAACAATTTCATCGCTGTAGTGATTAACGATGGCGGTCATCATGCCACCGGCATTCATGTGGCTGGCGCTACAGCCGACGTGCAGAGCAACCGAGCTTTTACGGCGCTTGGCTGGCAGTTTCGGCATCACTTGATCATGGATAAACTCAACCGCATCCATCAGTTTAAAGTTGACCTCGGCTTCTTGCAGGGTGCGCTTGGTGCAAGACAAGGCGTCGATGATCACTGGATATTCGCCGTTGTTGGTCATCTCGGCCAGTGCGCTGATCAACTCATTACGTTTGAAATCGGCGTTTTTGTAATCGCCTTTGGACTCCCACATCTGGCCGCAACACAAGGCGCGAGTATCGTTGGGGATCACCACTTGGTAACCGGCGCGTTCCAGTAGGGTTACCATCACATCGGGCAGTGTGGTGTCGTCGGGATCGCTTGGGGTTGGGCCAAAAGTGCGACCACCACAGGCGGCAAAGTAGACCACCGTCGGCTTGTCGGATGAAACAACCGAGGGTTTAGGTAAATTGCTGCCCTTGGGAAAACTTGGATCCCAGTAGGGCACTTCAGTGGATATCTTGCGGCCGACATCCATCAGTTTTTGGGTGACGGTATCGCCGCTGAGTTTGTGAATGCCATGCAGCAGATTGAAACCGCTGCTGAGCGCCTGATTGACCATACCAAAATGGTTGGCTTGGAAGTCCAATACCTTTTGCGCCGTCGAGTCGATCTGCGGCCCGCGCAGTTTGCGCACCAACATCCCCATGTTGTTGTCTACCGGGCATGAGATCAGACATAACTGACAGGCGACGCAGGTATCGATTACGTCATATTGTGCATCCTGTTTGAGCTTTGCTGCAGCGGCGCTGTCGCCAGATTCTTCTAAACGGGCGATCTCCCGCAAGGTGGTGATCCGCTGACGCGGGGTCATGTTCAGTTCGCTGGTGGGGCAGGTTTTCTCGCAGAAGCCACATTCGATGCAGCGATCGACGTAGCCATCGACGACTGCCGCCTGCTTAATCGCCTTGATGTGTATCTCTTTATCGTCGTTTAGCACCACACCGGGATTAAGCAATCCGCTCGGATCAAACAGCTGCTTTAACTGTTTCATCAAGGCGTAGGCTTCAGCGCCCCATTCCATCTCGACAAAGGGGGCAACCGCTCGGCCTGTACCGTGTTCGGCTTTCATCGAACCGTCGTATTTTTCGATCACCAAGGTGGCGACATCGGCCATAAAGCGGTCGAACTGATCGACATCGGCCTGGCCGCGGAAGGTCGGGGTGATAATAAAGTGGAAGTTGCCATCAAGGGCATGGCCGTAGATAACCCCTTCTGGGTAGTTATGCTTGTGAAACAGCTCCGTCAGATCGGCGGCGGCGGCGGCCAGATCCTCAACCCGAAAGGCGACATCTTCGATAATCACCGAAGAACCGGCGGGACGTTCACCGCCGATGATTGGAAATAGCCCCGAGCGCATTGCCCAGTAGGTGCCATACACCGCTGGATCATCACTGAATTCCACCGGCCGTTCGGTATCAATATGGGCAATGGCATCGATCGCTTGCTGGGTATATTGCTCTAGGGTGTCATGGTCATTGGCCCGGCACTCGATCAGCAAAATTGCGGCGCCCTCGGGCAATTTATCTAGCCAGTCTGGCATCCCCTTTTTGCCGGTGATGGCTTTGATTGAGGCCCAATCGAGCAGCTCTGCCGCCGCCACCGCTGGGATTTTCAGTGGCGGAATGGCGCTGGCGGCATCGACCATATTGAAAAATACCGCCATTGCCGAGGCCTTAAACTGCGCCTCATCAACGGTGCGATAAGTGACCTCTTCGACAAAAGCAAAGGTGCCTTCAGAGCCAACCACCAAGTGATTAATCAGATCAAACGGTTGGTGATAATCGACCAAGGCGTTAAGGCTGTAACCAGTGGTATTTTTGATGGCAAACTTTTGCTTAATGCGTTGGCTCAGTTGTTGGTTGTTTTGAGTTGTGTGGGCTAAATCGTGCAGTTGTTGCAGCAACTCTGGGTGACGCTGACTAAATGCCTGTTTTGATGCCTCGTTACCGGTGTCCAAAAAGGTGCCATCGGCAAACAGTAATTTGGCACTCTCAATGGTTTTGTAGCTATTTTCGTGGGTGCCACAGCACATCCCCGAGGCGTTGTTGTTAACGATGCCACCAACCATGCACGAGGCGAGGGTGGCGGGATCGGGGCCAATCTTACGGTTAAATGGTTTCAGTTTGGCATTGGCATCGGCGCCAATCACGGCGGCTCCAAGCGACACCAGTTGCTGGTCATCACTGATGTCGATATTGCGAAAGCCGTCGTAGCCCAAACGCAACAAGATCCCTTCGCCTAAGGCTTGCCCCGACAGCGAAGTGCCAGCGGCGCGAAAGGTAATCGGTACCTGGTGTTGGCGGGCCACCGCCAGAGTTTGTTCGACCTCGTGGCGACTGTTGGCGGTGACAACAATTTCAGGAACGATGCGAAAATAGCTGCCGTCGGTTGACCAGGCAAAGCGCCGCACCGGATCGTTACTGACGGCGTGCTGGCCTAATTGCTCAAGCAGTTGTTGATAGACGATCTGATAATCAATGCTCATGCTGCTCTCCATCAAAGCGGTCGTTTAAGAATAGCCGCCGCCATTCTTGGCGGTGAAGTGCGACTTTAGTGGCACAAATTATCGCCACAACTGCGGGTCAAAATAGGGCAACCATTTTCTATCGGCTTTGATTTGTGTCACGATCCGTTCTTCTACACTTGTCGTAATCAACATTGATTTAACTTTTTGGAGTTACGGATGATTTCCGAACAAGCGCAGTTGGTGCGAGCCGCCCTAGAGGCGCAGGGGCTTGAGACCCCAATGATCGATAACGGGCTAACCGCAGCGCAAAAGCGCGAACAGATCCAAGGCTTGATGGCGCAGATGATGGATGTGTTGGGCCTAGACCGTACTGATGACAGCCTAGAGCGCACCCCGCATCGGATCGCCAAGATGTACGTTGATGAGATCTTTGCGGGGCTCGATTACGCGCAATTTCCGAAGATGTCGGTGATCGACAACAAGATGGGGGTCGAGGAGATGATCACCGTCAATGACATCAACCTGACCAGCACCTGTGAACATCATTTTGTCACCATTGATGGCTATGCCAAAGTTGCCTACATACCGAAATCGAAGGTGATTGGCTTGTCGAAAATAAACCGTATAGTGCGCTTTTTTGCCCAGCGTCCGCAGGTACAAGAACGCTTAACGCGACAAGTGTTGGTGTCACTGCAAACCTTGCTGGGGACCGATAATGTCGCCGTCACCATCACCGCCACCCATTACTGCGTTAAATCCCGTGGCATTATGGATGTCAATTCCAACACCACTACCACCGCGCTCGGTGGCAACTTTCGCAGCGACGCGCGAACGCGCTCAGAATTTTTGGCGTTGTAGTTTGTAGCTGTACGCTCAATAGCCATTAGCCAGCTAAAGGCCAACTGTTAGCGACAACAGTTGGCCTTTTTGGTGGATTTGCGCAAGCGAGCGGCAGTGAGCGCTCAAAGTCGATGAGCGCTGTTAGCTGGCGATTGCAAGCGGTGACGTTTGCTTGGCGTTAATCGCCTCTAGCAGCACTTCGGGGTTATCTAGGTGTAATTGCAGTTGCTCATACGTATCGCAGTGAATGCCGCCAGCGCTGTAATAGTGCTGTGGTTTGGCCAATGTCAGCCGTAATATCGGTTGTTGATTGGCTCGGCCTAGGGTTAATTGCGACGCGTCGGTAGTCACATCGTCGTCGCCGAGCTCAATTTGAGCAATGTCGTTGATGTTTACCACCATCATCCCCCAGAGACCGACGTTTAGTACCAGTTCCTGCTGGTTCAGATAAACACTGTGGTCGCGGGCGATGAAATGGTTGGCCAGCAGGTGGATCAGGCCATAAGCGATAATGCCGCTAACGCCAACGGCGAGCCAGCTATGGACTGGCAACAGCAGCACGTAACTGCCGCTGCTGGCAAGCAGCAACAGCGTCAATATCGCCAGCAGATGAACTCGGTGTGCCATAAGCGTATTAAGATTGGTTATTGCGGTTGCCTGTGTACGTCGCAGCCATGGCAGTAGATGCAGCCACGCGGTTAATTCTGCAATCGATATCATCTTAAGTGTGCGTCGCTTTTCGTCGGCTTCGCTGCGGTTGTTGATGGCGGCGCTGACGCGGGGATCGCCGGTTTGTTTACGACATTGCCACAGGCTTTGCAGCACGGAACCGACTAAAGCCAGTTCAAACAGCACTACGATGGCAATGATGGGAAAACGCAGCCACATGATAAATTCAAAGTAGTGCTGTAGTTCGGCGGGAAAGGTAAATCGTGCCAGGGTCGAGCTTAGGCCAAATACCAACAGCAATCGCCACGCTTTGTTGATTCCAGTGCGGATCAACAACCACCAGTTCATGAGCGGTAACACCAGAAACATCAATGCGGAAGCTAAGGCGAACTGCCGTTGTGCTTCGGAATGATTCAGTGAATCAGGCATCAGCCATAGGCTGGTGGCGTAAACTATGAACAATAAACACAGATAAAGCAGGCGAGAGCGATTGGCAGTGGTCATAACAGTCCTTGTTGATGCGTTTTCTATCTAGTGCGGGTCTAATGGTCAGATTTCAACCGCCTGCGACTGCATTGCGTAAAAAATTGCCCAGATTAGCCAGTTTGAAGAACTGAACAATTAACCAGCGAACAGGGGGTTAGGATCGCAGGATGCTTCGCATCGGATCCCAGCCCTGCTAGGATCGCCCCGTTACTATTGAAAAGAATTCGGAACCGTTTTGAGTCAGACCAATCCCTTTGCCGCCGATCAACTGGCGCTTTGCCTTGCTAAAGACGCGGCTACCATTCGTCGCCGTTTAAGTGGCCTAAAAAAGGTTAAGGGCGAAGATAAACGCCAACAGGTGATGGCGCAGCTGCAACAGTTGTTAGAGCAGAGCCAAGAGCAAGTGGCAATTCGTACCTTGAATTTACCGGCGGTGAGCTATCCGGATCTGCCGGTATCGGAGCGCCGCGATGAAATTGCCAAGGCGATTGCCGGCCATCAGGTGGTGATTGTGGCGGGGGAAACCGGCTCGGGCAAAACCACCCAGCTGCCAAAAATCTGTATGGAACTGGGCCGGGGTAGCCGAGGTTTGATTGGCCATACCCAGCCGCGTCGTCTGGCGGCGCGGGCGGTGGCAGCGCGAGTGGCGGAAGAGCTCAATTCCGAGCTGGGCGAACACGTTGGTTTTAAGGTGCGTTTTGCCGATCAAACCAGCAGTGACAGCTACGTAAAGCTGATGACCGACGGCATCTTGTTGGCGGAGATCCAACACGACCGTTGGCTTGATCAATACGACACCATCATCATCGATGAAGCCCACGAACGCAGCCTTAATATCGATTTTATTCTGGGTTATTTAAAGCAGTTGCTGCCGAAACGTCCGGATCTGAAAGTGGTGATCACCTCAGCCACCATCGATGTCGAGCGCTTCTCGAACCACTTTGATAGTGCCCCGGTGATTGAAGTTTCAGGCCGTACCTATCCGGTTGAGCAGCGCTACCGTCCATTGGTGCGTGATGAAGGCCCGGATCTGGATCCACTGGAAGGGATTTTCCAAGCGGTGGATGAGCTTTGTGAAGAGGGCCCGGGTGACATTCTGATCTTTATGAACGGCGAGCGGGAAATTCGTGACGCCGCCGATGCGCTTAACCGTCGCAACCTCAAAGACACCGAAATTCTGCCGCTGTATGCCCGTCTGTCCCATGTTGAACAGGCGCGGATCTTTGCCGGCCACTATGGCCGTCGGATTGTACTTAGTACCAACGTCGCCGAAACCTCATTAACGGTACCGGGGATTAAATACGTGATCGATCCCGGTACGGCGCGGATCAGCCGCTATAGCTACCGCACCAAAGTGCAGCGATTGCCGATTGAGCCAATTTCCCAAGCTTCCGCCAATCAGCGTGCCGGTCGTTGTGGTCGTGTATCCGAAGGGATCTGCATTCGCCTCTACAGCGAAGAGGATTTCCTATCTCGGCCGCAGTTTACCGATCCTGAGATCCTGCGTACCAACTTAGGCTCGGTGATCCTGCAGATGCTGGCGTTAGGGCTAGGCGACATCAGTGCCTTCCCATTTATTCAGCCGCCGGATAATCGCCACATCAACGACGGCATGACCTTGCTGCAAGAACTCGGTGCGATTACCGTTAAACGCGGCTTGCCAAACATGACCGACCGTGGCCGCCAGTTGGCACGGCTGCCGATCGATCCACGCTTGGCGCGAATGGTTCTGGAAGCGCATCGCAATGGCTGTGTGCATGAAGTGATGGTGATCGCTGCGGCGCTGTCGATTCAAGATCCACGGGAACGACCACTGGATCGCCAACAAGCCAGTGACGAAAAACACAACCGCTTTGCCGATAAGCAATCGGACTTTATCGCCTATCTGAATCTGTGGGAGTACCTGCGGGAACAGCAAAAGGCGCTGTCGAGCAATGCCTTCCGCCGTCAGTGTAAGAGCGACTTCTTAAACTACTTGCGGGTACGTGAGTGGCAGGATCTGTACTCGCAGTTGCGTCACTCCATCAGCGAGTTAGATATCCGCATGACCATCGGTGAGCGGGCCGATTACGATCAAATTCACCGTTCGTTGCTGGCGGGGTTGCTGTCGCACATCGGCATGAAAGATCCCGAGGGACACTTTAAAGGCGCCCGTAACGCTAAGTTTTACATCTTCCCAGGCTCTAAGCTTGCCAAGAAATCGCCGAAATGGGTGATGGCGGCGGAGCTGACTGAAACCAGCCGCTTGTTTGCCCGTACCGTGGCCAAAATCGATCCGGAATGGATTGAGCCGCTGGCGAGCCATCTGGTCAAGAAGAGCCACAGCGAACCACATTGGGAGCAAAAGCCTGGCTCGGTGTTAGCCTTCGAACAGGTATCGCTGTATGGCCTGATTATCGTGCCAAAGCGCAAGGTTCAGTTTGGCCCGATTCAGCCGGTAGAAGCGCGGGAGATCTTCCTGCGTGAAGCGCTGGTTAATGGCGGCTTGGGGCTTAATGAGAAGTTCTTGAGCCGCAATATGGCGCTGCTGGATGAAGTCGAAGCGTTGGAGCATAAGTCTCGCCGTCGCGATATCTTGGTCGATGAGCAAACCCTGTTTGGCTTCTACGATGACAAAGTTGGCGAGGGGATTTTCACCCGCCAATTGTTCCAAGGCTGGTGGCGCAATGCCAAGCGGCAAAACCCCGATCTGCTCGATTTTGATAAAAGCGAGTTGATGAAACACGACGCCGCCGGCGTTACTGCCAATCAATTCCCCGATTTCTGGAGCCAAAATCAGATCAGCCTGCCGCTGTCGTATCAGTTTGAACCAACCGCCGAGGACGATGGCGTATCGTTGCATCTGCCGCTGGCGCTGTTGAACCAAGTTGAACCGGAAGGCTTTGATTATCTGGTGCCAGGCCTGCGTCATGAACTGGTGGTGGGGTTGATTAAATCGTTGCCAAAACCGCTGCGCCGTAACTTTGTGCCAGCGCCTAATTACGCCGATGCGGCTCTGGGCGCCATTACCCCATTTGAGATGCCGCTACTTGAGGCGTTGTGTAAGCAACTGCTGCGAATGACCGGCACCCGTATTGCGCCAGAGGATTTCGATCTAACCGCGCTGCCAAAGCATCTGCAGTTTAACTTCAAAGTGGAAGACGATAACGGCAAGCTGTTAGCGCAAGGCCGCGATTTATTGACATTGAAAGAACAACTGCAAGGCAAGGTCAAGCAGGTGATCGCCAAGGTCGCGGACGCTGGTATCGAGCAATCCGGCTTAACCGAGTGGAGCTTTGGCGCGCTGCCAGCCAGTTACCAGCAGAAACGCGGTAACTATCAGATTAAAGCCTATCCGGCGTTGGTTGATGAAGGTGACAGCGTGGCCGTCAAGCTGTTTGACAGTGAACACCAAGCGCAACTGGCCAATCGTGCCGGTTTACGCCGATTGCTGCTGATCAACGTGCCAAACCCGGTGAAATACCTGCAGCAGCATCTGCCGAACAAGTCGAAACTGGCGATGTACTTCAATCCGTTTGGTCGAGTCGATCTGCTGATTGCTGATTGCATCGATGCCGGTATCGATCAGCTGCTGGCGGAGCGCAAGCTCGAGGTCAGCGATCAAGCCAGCTTCGATAACGCCAAAGAGATCATTCGCGGCGAGATTGGCGATACCGTGGTGGAGATCGGCAAGAAGGTTGAGCAGATCCTCACGACTTGGGGCGCAGTGAAAAAACGCATCAAAGGCCGTATTAGCCTTGAGATTGCCTTTGCCATGTCTGACATTCAAGCTCACTTGGATCGGTTGGTATACAAAGGCTTTGTTGCCGACAGTGGTTGGGCGCGCTTGGATGACATTGTCCGTTATCTGAAAGCGGTTGAACGTCGCTTAGAGAAACTTCCGGTAGATCCTAATCGTGACCGCTTGCAGTTGCTGAAAATTCAGAAAGTTGAACAAGCGTATCAGCAGCAGTTAACTAAGCAGCCGAAAGGGCAACCATTGCCGGAGGGTTTGATTGAGGTGCGCTGGATGTTAGAGGAGTATCGAGTCAGTTGCTTTGCCCAAAACCTCGGCACCAAGTATCCGATTTCCGACAAACGAATTACTAACGCACTGGCTGAAATCTGAATCTGGTCTGAAGATTTAGCTAAACCTTTACCCGTAAACGCCGATACTTTGATATCGGCGTTTGTTTATCTAAGCAAACATAAGTCATTGTTAACGCTTAGGAAGGTTAAGGGTTCGACCGCCAATGCAAACTCTAGGATTTAAAGGCTCGATCATCGCATCCGTGATGGCGGTGCTTTCAGGGGGTCTCACCGTGGCCAATTACATGGGCTACGTTGAGTTACGAGATGCGACTGAAGAGCAGATTGTGTCGCAGTTTTCCATCCAGTCTCGTGCCGAAGCACGGCTGATTCAAGACTGGTTTGTTCGCCGTGCCGATGCGCTCAACTCGTTGGCGGATTTTTATAAAGCTGGCGATTCGGGTGAAACCTATGTCGAACTGGCGCAATTAACAAAAGCCACCGGTAAGCTGGATGATGTGATGATTGCCACCGATATGGGGCAGGCTTATGCCACCTATCAGGGCACGCTGTGGCATAACGGTATCGGTGAATCGTCGCAGTACGATCCGACCACCGAAAGTTGGTATCAAGCCGGTGAGGGCAGCCGAAATTTAACCGTGACTGAAAGCTACCTGACTGAATCTGGTCAACTTAAGGTGGCGATGCTGCGCGCGATCGAAGATGGTGTTGTCCGTGGCGATATCGACTTAACGATGTTGCAAACGGCGGTAGACCAGTTGCGCTTTGACGGCGCAGTGGCAATTGTGGTCGATGATTATGGCCATGTGCTTGCCAGCAGCGATAGCGAACGGCTGGTTGGTGAAATCATTAAGGCCGGCGATATGGCGCCAATTTGGCAACGGATGCAGCAGGGGCAAACCGCCGCTTTTGAATATCAAATGGGCACTGAACGGCTGGGGATGGTGGCGCCGATAATACTTAATGAAGACACGCGATGGTCGCTGTTTATCAGCGTCGATAAGCAGCACGCCTTTGCCGAGCTTCAACAAGCGCTCATTGACAAAGTCATCAGTTCAGTACTGATGACCTTAGGCGGTCTGCTGGTGGTACTGCTGGTACTACGTCGACTATTCCGACCAATTATTTTGCTTAAAACGTTGGTGCAAGGCCTAGCCAGTGGCAACGGCGATCTGACCAAGCGTTTGCCAGTGCGTGGTAATGACGATGACATTGACCAAATTGGCGGAGCGATCAATGCGCTGCTTAGCAATTTGCAGGCGATGCTTAAAGAGGTCGCACAAGCGTCTGATCATATCTCTGGCAGTATTGAACAGGTACATCGGTTAGCGACCAATACCAGCCACGGACTGTCGGCGCACCAGTCGGCAACCGAAGAGGCGGTGGTGGCGATTGAGCAGCTGAACAACAGTGCTGCGCAAGTGGCTAACAGTGCAGCTGAGGCTTCCCAGTTTACCCACGACACCAACCAAGCGACTAAGTCATCACGGCAGTTGGTGTTTGAAGCCAGTTCGACCGTGACCCAGTTGGTGACCGAGGTAGAGCGCACCGCAGGGCAGATTGCCAGCATGAGTAAAGATACCGAAGCCATTTCGTCGATATTGCATGTGATTGAGGGGATTGCTGGGCAAACTAACCTGTTGGCACTGAACGCTGCCATTGAAGCGGCCCGTGCCGGCGAACAAGGTCGAGGCTTTGCGGTGGTGGCTGACGAAGTTCGCAACTTAGCTGGGCGTACTCAAAACAGCACTGCTGAAGTTAGTGAAACCTTGGGTAATTTGAATAACAGCTCGCAGCAGACCATCGCGGTTATGGAAACGGCCAAGCGAACTTGTGAATTGACGGCTGAGCAGACCGAAGCGGTGGCGCTGCGGCTAGATGGTGTTGGAACACAGGTGGATCGGATTGATCAATTGTCTTCTGACATTGCCAATGCCGCAGCGATGCAGAATGAAATCGCCCAGCAGTTAGTGCACAGCATCAATGAAGTTCACCAAATTGCCCAGCAGCTTAGCGAAAACGGAGCCAACACTGCCGCTGAAGCACAAACTTTAGCCAGCGCCAATAATCAGCTACTGCAAGCGGTTGGCCAATTTAAGATTGAATAGGGTAGATTGAAGATAAAAACTAATCAGTTAACCACAATGTTTTAGCGAAATAGCCGATTATTAAAACAAACTGATCGCGCAATAGGCAGTTGAACATTTGGGGGCTTTACCTAACCGATAGAAGCCAGTACTATTCAACGCGTCGGAGGGATGGCAGAGCGGTTGAATGCACCGGTCTTGAAAACCGGCATAGGTTTGTAGCCTATCTAGGGTTCGAATCCCTATCCCTCCGCCATATTTAGGCAAAGCCCACCAAACGGTGGGCTTTATCGTATCTATTGCTATGAAAAAATATAGGGATAGGGCGAGGACCCTAGACAAGGGTTTGAACTAGCGTAGCGTAGTCGCGATGCGAAGCATCGACTTTGCTTAGCAAGGGACCAACTAGCGCAGCGTAGTGCGGCACGAAGTGCCGAGGGCGCAGCCCGATCCATTCCTATCCCTCCGCCATATTCTAGACCCCAGCCTTAGTGCTGGGGTTTCTCGTTTTAGGCGGTTCAAAATATTAACCGTTGATGGGATAGGGTGAGAATCCTAGACAAGGGTTTGAACTAGCGCAGCGTAGTCGCGATGCGCAGCATCGACCTTGCGTAGCGGGGGATCAACTAGCGTAGCGTAGTCGCGATGCGCAGCATCGACCTTGCGTAGCGGGGGATCAATTAGCGCAGCGTAGTCGCGATGCGAAGCATCGACTCTGCGTAGCAAGGGACCAACTAGCGCAGCGTAGTGCGGCACGAAGTGCCGAGGGCACAGCCCAATCCATCTCTATTCCTCCGCCACTGTGCCAGATTAGCCAAACCCCAGCCTTAGTGCTGGGGTGTCTTGTTTTGGTCAACCAAAAATTAGTAGCAGAGCGACTGCTCGCCATCAGCTAATAACGCAGGAGTAACATCGGCATTTGTCTTAGCCGGTGCAATTCATCAGCTTTGCTCAGATCAACACCCAGCAACGGTTTACACAAAACGTCCGTCCAGAACTGCCGCAAACCTGTTGCGTCACAAGGTTATAGGCTTGCGACTATGGTTAACTGCAGAAGACTCGCGAGCAACAGCAACAAAGATGGGGTAGTTACATGAATCTGGCGATTAACCGCTTACTGGCAGTGGGCTTGCTACTGCTATTAAGTTTAAGTGCTTTAGTGATGGCCGAAGAGCCTACGTCAGCCACAACTGAGCCGACTCGATTGGAAAACTTAAATCAAGAGCTTTTAAGTTTGTCTGCCAGTCTAAAAGACGCCAAGGGCACTGATCGAGAAGCGTTATTATTTCAGCTTTTTCAAACCAATGACTCACTTAGGGAACAGCTTGCGCAAGATTTTGAACGCGGTGCGATATCGAAAGATGAATTTTTAAAGTATCTAAAAGTTCAAGAGGAGTATGTCAACGGCAGTTATAACTATCTCGAAAATTATTCGGTCAAACTTGCTGAACAGATAGAAAGTAGCAGTGATGAAAATAAGCTGTCTCTTATTGGTAAATTCAAAGAGGTTGAAAGTTCTTTAAATAATTTGTTTAAAGTAAGCCAGCAGAACATAGAGTGGTATCGAAATATCGAATGGCCAAAGGCTGCGAGTCGATTAGAGAAAGTTTTAGAAGAACGGCTTGCACAAAGATTGCGGCAAGCTTCGGCATCGACCAAGTACTACGGGCAACAGATAAAGTTGATTGAACAACAGTTATCGGTAAGCCCGGATTCCGAAGTTTCATCACTACAGTTAAAGCGATTAATAACGGAACAGCGACTTAATATTTCGTCAAACTCATTATCAGCGATGGTAACTATTGCTGATGCACTTGGCCAAGATACTTCCGAATACAAGCGGCAACTGTTTGAAACGACCGGCGATGTAACCGTTAATTTGTTGGATTGGAGTGTCCTTAAGTCGATACTAAGCAATTGGGTTACAACTCTGGTGGATTGGATTAAAAACAATCTATCACAAGTGCTTATCCAAGTTACTATATTTGCTGCGGTGCTGGCGATAACTTGGTTTGCAGCACGGTTTGTAAGAAAGCTGGTCGGCAATATCGTTAGCAATAAAAGCTTTCGATTATCAACGCTTATGCAAAACTTCTTTGAGTCGATATCCAGTAAAGCTGTCTGGTTTATCGGTATTTTGATGGCGTTGTCTCAAGTTGGCTTAGATCTTACCCCAGTATTAACTGGTTTTGGTATTGCCGGGGTAGTTATCGGTTTTGCACTGCAAGACACCTTATCTAATTTTGCTGCTGGGATGATGTTGCTGATATATCGGCCATTTGACGTTGGCGATTTTGTTTTTGCTGGTGGGGTTGATGGCAAGGTTGATTCGATGAGTTTGGTCAACACCACAATTAAGACCTTTGATAATCAAATTATTATTGTGCCGAACAGTAAAATCTGGGGTGACGTTATTAAGAATGTTACCCATGAACGGGTACGACGAGTAGATATGGTATTTGGCATTGGCTACAGTGACGATGTACTTAAAGCGGAAGCGTTGTTGGCCGAAATTGTTGAATCACACCCCAGTGTACTGCGCTCTCCGGAACCGATGATCAAATTACATACTTTGAATACCTCGTCGGTAGATTTTATCGTCAGACCTTGGGTCAAAACCGATGATTATTGGGATGTCTATTGGGATGTTACCAGGGCGGTAAAGCTTAAATTTGACGAGCAGGGTATTTCGATCCCATTCCCACAACAAGATGTTCACCTGCATATGGTCAACGGCAGTGCCACTGCGCCAACAACTTGATGGCCGATCTGTAGGATCAGCAAGTTAGCACAGCAGGGCGTCCCACCATCTTGAAAGAGATCGCTTTGGTGATTGAACATTCATTGATGGGCCATCACATGGACGCCCTAGTTTGCCGCGAGCAGTAACAGCGGTTAGCACGGCTATCTGATCGAAGCCCGTTGTTGTACCTTTTACCTCCTGACCATTTCCCATTCATCCATACGTCATTGATTTGTTAAATTTTTCCTAAGACTCCGAAGCGATGGGTGAAGTTGTCTATCCTTGATATGAAACCGTTCAGGGAAGGGCAGTAACCATGATGAATCCGGTGCAGCAGGCCAAAGCCGATGCCGCCAAACAGCGGGAAAGCGATCGCCAGCAGTTACAGCAAACCTATCAGCAGACGCCAGAACAAGGGCTAGAGCAACTGCAGCGAGCGGATGACGACGGGCTGTATTTGGTCGATTTTGATGAAACCTTGTGGCTGCGCAATTCGACCGAGATGTTCCTTGCCTCGATCCAGCCATCGTGGTGGGCGGCGATCATCATTCAGTTACTCGGCCTGCTTAAACCTTGGCGTTGGTTTGGCGATGAAGATCCAGAGCATCGACGTGACTGGATACGGTTAAAAGTGGTGTTAGCGCTTTGCCCTGGGGCAGTGAAACGCTGGCAGCAGCAAGCACCGCAGCTGGCAGCGCAACACCTCAACCAACAATTGGTTGCTGTACTGCGGCAAAAGCCGCAACAAAACATCCGGATTGTCTCGTTTGGTTTTGACTTTGTCCTGCAACCGCTGTTGCAGGCGTTGGAATGTTCGTGGCCGCTGCAGATCTGCCTAACCATGGACGATGCGGTTGCTATTCGAGAACGTGGCAAAGCGCAGATCTTAACTGAACAACTTGGCGAATTGGCGCTTCGACGTGCGGTCTGTATTACCGATAGCCTGCTTGATAGAGATCTGCTGGCGGCAGTTAACACTGGGATATTGGTTAAGTGGCCTCTAGCCAGTGGCGATCCCGCTGGGATGGCGCCGATGTTGCCACTGGTGTTTACCAAAAAGGTAAACCGACCGACTGAACAGTATTTTACCCGGGTGATTTTAGGCCACGATTACATCGGCTTAGTGCTGGCGTTTGTGCTGGTCAGTAGTCAGCCGCTGTTGTGCGCCATCAGTCTGCTGCTGTTTGTGCTGGCCTACTTCGCGATTTACGAAACCGGATACTTCGAGAACGACCGCTTAGGCTTGTTATTTGAAGAAAAGCCGCGCGTATCCGAACAATTTAAGCGGCTGGGACACAACTTTAACCCGAACTTTGCGTGGCTTTGTGGCTTGATTATCGCCATCCCCGCCGCCTATCTAGCCAGTTTAGGCTCAAGTTGGCTGCCAGCCGCCTTTGGAGTAACCGGTGCGGCGGCAGTGTTGGCGGTGTGGCTAACCTTTGTCGGCTTTATGGTTGCGGTGCGCACGGTGTTTTATTGGTTTAATCGTACCCCGGTACAGGGGCGAATTTTACCCATGTTGTTGCTGCAGTTTGCCCGTAACTGCGGTTACATTGTGCTGTTTCCGACCATTATCTCCGGTGGGATTTTTTGTTTAGCGTGGACCCTAGGCAAGTGGGTGCCCTACATTATTTACCGTTATGGCGGTTCGGCGATGGGGTACCCTAATCACCTAGTGACTGGTTTGCTGTTTGCGTCGATGATGTTGATGGTTGGTTTAAGCTCCAGTGCTGGCTTTACACCGTTTGTTAACTGGCCGACGGCGTTAATAAGTTTGTATGTTGGTGCCCGGGCTGGCAAAGATCTTTGGTCGTTTCGTTCGCGGCTTAAGCCGTTAACGCCAATTGCCGGACGACAGATAGCAGCGGTAACGGACAACAAGGAGTGCAAGTGAGAACAAGTTGGTTCGCTGTGTTGGCAACTGTGTTCCTAGCTGGCTGCGGTCAACAGCAGCAACTGCTGCAGTCGGTATTGACGCCGCCGTCAGCGGATTGCTCTGAGCCAATTGACATTGCCGCGGTCAGCGCCATCGCCAACACCCCAAACTACATCATCTACGAGTTAGACTACTGCTACGACGGCAGTCTTGGCAGCGAAGTATTTATCCATATCGCCCCAGCTGATCGCAGTCGTTTTGTTGCTCATGCGCCGGTCCGAGCGATCGCCGGTCGCAACCAAGTAACGCTGACCTTGGTTGCGCAAAACTTTTCTGGTGATGAAGACACCGTCAGCCTGTCGCATTTGGAGATCTCGCTTGATCATCGGCAAACCGATGCTGACGGTCAGCGTTACTCTGAAAAACTGCTGTCGCAGGTGGTGCCGATCACTGCAGTACTGCATCAGCGAACCCAACCACAAGCGTTACTAAGCCAAAGATAAACCTGTTGCTGAAGTGAGTTTGAACAGCAAGGTAAGCTGTTGTGCTGGTTCGATTGTGCCAATTGCTCACAACTGCGTATATTGTGGCTGAGTTTATCAATCGCAGTTTGTTTCCCATGTTTCAACACGCCCTAGCGGCTGCCAAACCGATTCGAGTTGGCATTATTGGCGGTGGAGTTGCCGGCTCTACCATTGCGATGCACCTAAGTGCACGTGATGATGTCGAAGTTACCCTGTTTGAACAGGGGCAATCCCTGGTTAATGGTCCGCCAATCTGCCACCTGCATGCTGGCGGCAACCTTTACCGAGAAATCGATGATCAGCAGTGTCTAACGCTGCTGCAGGAATCTATCGATACCTTAAAGCTGTTTCCCCACTGCGCAAATGTGCGGCCAACCGTGATTGTTGTACCGCAGCGCGATGCCGGTGATGTCGCGGCATTGCTGCCGCGTCTACAACTGCTGCAACAGCACTATCAGCAGTTGGTGGCGGCGGATCCCAGCAATCAGGTGTTGGGTGAGCCCTGCGACTACTTTCGCTGTTACAGTGAAGCGCAGTTGCAGCAGTTGGCGTTAAAGCCGTTACCAGCGGCGCCCACGCAGCACGATGACTGGTTAATCCCGCTGGCCAAGGAGTTGGACTTTGATTCGGTTAAATGGCCGCTGATCTTGGTGCAAGAATATGGCCTAAGCCTGTTCCGGTTAGCTGCTAGTGCAGAACTAACCTTGGCCGCTCGCACCAACTGTCAGGTAAAGCTGAATCATAAAGTCACCGCGGTTAAGCGCTGTGGTGGCGGTTTTCGGTTAACCTTCGGCGGCAGTAGCCAAGACAGCGTCTATGTCGATTATCTGATCAATGCCTGCGGCCATTTAAGTGGCAGCGTTGACGATGAACTGCAAGTGCCAGCGCAGCGGATGGTCGAATTTAAAGCGGCTTACTTAGCCAGTTGGGCGGGACAAGGTCACTGGCCAGAGGTGATTTTCCACGGTGAGCGTGGCACCCCCAACGGCATGGCACAGCTTACCCCGTACGCCGATGGTCTGTTTCAGCTGCATGGTATGACGGAATCGATCACCTTGTTTAGCGATGGCCTAGCCCGTGCACACGGTGGCAGTGCCCAACCTAAACTGCCGTTGCCACTGCGGCGCAAGCTCAAAGATGGTTGGCCACAGCAACTGGTGGAGCAGCGCAGTCGCGCGGCAATTGACCACTTGGCGGTGTTTTTACCCAACTTTGCCAATGCCAATCCGGCGGGTAAGCCGCTCTATGGTGCGCAGCAGATCCCTGGGCAAGACGTGAGCTTACGGGCTGCCGACGTCGAGTTTCCTGCCCCGCACTACGCCCGTGCCGAAATTGTTAAAGCTAATTCGGCGTTGCCGGCGGCAAAGGCAATCGAGCGACAACTGTTTGCCGATTGTGCCGATACCGCCGCAGCGGCAATAGCGTTATCACCACTGCAGGTGCAGCAACGAGGCGAGCAGATCGCTTGTGAGCGCAACTATCCAGCGGCACTCGCTCGTCGCATTCCGGCATAGAAAGCTGTGGGGTTATTGTTTAACGATAACCCCATCTTTCATCACAAAGCTTACCTGTTCCATCAATTCAATCTGCGTCAGTGGATTGCCTTTAACTGCCACCAAATCCGCCAGTTTGCCCGGTGCAACGCTGCCCAACTGATCATCTATTCGCAGTAACTGCGCACTGTGCAGGGTAGCCGAACGCAGCGCTTCAATCGCTGGCATGCCGGCTTCAACCATATAGCCAAACTCGCGACCATTAAGGCCATGGGGGAATACTCCCGCATCGGTGCCAAAGGCGATCTTAATCCCGGCTTGATAGGCCTTGGTGAAGGTGGCTTGGATTTTCGGACCCACCGCAAGGGCTTTAGGGCGAACAATTACCGGGTATTGATCAACGTGTTCGGCGACCCACTTGCCGGCGCTGATAGTCGGTACGTAAAAGGTACCGTTTTGCTTCATCAGTTCGATGGTTTCATCGTCCATATAGGTGCCATGCTCGACCGAATCGACCCCAGCGCGGACCGCGCGTTTCATGCCTTCGGCACCGTGAGCGTGTACCGCTACCACAAAGCCGTAATCTTTGGCAGTGTCCATCACCCCTTTGAGTTCATCCGCCATAAACTGCGGGTTGTCGCCGCTTTTGGCGAGACTTAGCACGCCACCGGTGACCGTTAATTTAATGACGTCCGAGCCATCTTTGTAGCGTTGACGCACCGCCTGGCGAGCTTGCTCGTAACTGTTGATTACCCCTTCGGTTGGCCCCGGTGGTCCCTGTAACAGACTAACTTGTTTGCTAAAGCCATTGGTTGGATCGGCATGGCCGCCGGTGGAGGCGATGGCGTTACCGGCAGCGTAGATCCGCGGCCCCAAAATATGACCGTCGTTAATGGCATTGCGCAGATCCAAAGAAACGGTGCCGCCAAGATTACGCACGGTGGTAAAGCCCGCCATTAAGGTGTCTTCCACATAGTTGCTGGCTCGTAGGGCGAAGTAGGGGGGATTTTTAAAAAAGGGTTCGGCGTAACTGCTGCCGGTAAGCACCATATCGACGTGGGTATGCATATCCATCAGCCCCGGCATCAGCGTATGTTGGCGCAGATCGATGATGGCGGCGCTGTCGCTGTTCAGATAGCCATCGTGGATAGCAACAATCTGGTTATCTTTGACTTCAACCGTCACCTGCGATCGCAGTTTATCAGCAACGCCATCAAACAGATTTTGGGCGTGCAGATAGTAGTGTTCGGCCAGCGCTGCTGGACTAACCAACAAGGCGATGGCGGCGGTGAGGCGGGTGGTAGTATTCATTTCACAATCCTTTGACAAACATGACAAAAGATATACTGCCACTTGTGAATCTACATTCGCAATAGCGTTATTTTATTGGCGCGCTATTACCTCTGACCAGCCTAAGCGCTCAATAATGCCAGTGAAGGTTTGATCGAGCGGCGCCAATACCCGCTGATGTTGACCGGTTAGTGGATTGTGCCAAGTGAGTGAACTGGCGTGCAAAAGCATACGATCGACGGCGAATTGGTCACGGAAATAGTGGTAATGGCGATTTTTGCCGTAGCGAGTGTCACACAAAATTGGATGACCAATATGGCGAAGGTGGCGGCGCAGTTGATGTTTGCGACCGGTTTGCGGTTGGCAGGCGACCAGCGAATAGCGCGAACTGGGATACTTATCAATGGCGATGGCCAATTCGGCCGTGGCCAGGGTTTGATAGTGGGTCAATGCCGGTTTAGCCGGTCCAGGTTGCCAGTCGGGATTACTGCGATCCCGTGGTAATGCCAAGGGTTCATCGATGCTGCCAGCGGCTGGGGCAAAGCCTCGCACCACTGCGAGGTAGGATTTTTCGGCGGTTTGCCAATCGGCAATGATGGCGCTGGCCGCTTCGCTGGATTTGGCGAACAGCAACGCACCAGAAGTGCTGCGGTCGAGACGATGAACTGGGTAGAGCGCCAGATCCAACTGATCTCGAAGCCGTTGCAATAGGGGCTTGCCACGATGATGTGGGTGTTCGCCGCGATGAACCAGCGTGTTGGCGGGTTTGTTGATCACCACGCAGTGATCGTCTTCAAACAGGATGGGCAGTGACATGGTTGCACAGTGAGCTAAATCAGGGCGCAGATGTTAGCAGAGCCACGGTTTGTCACCTAATTTCTGCAATTGTGCCGGCACACTGCGATAATGATGCTCTTTAGTTGCTTGATGTTGAGTTGATATGGCTTCTTGGTTTAAACGGATCTTGGAAAATGGCGTGCTGGAAAATGGCTTGTTAAAAGAGGTAGAGCCGCTGCTTGAACCGCACCAAGATAAGATTGAGGCGATCACCGAACAAGGCAAAGCGGTGTTGCAACAACACGGTCTTGTCGATGAACCGGACGCGGAATCCGATCCACAGGCGGCGCTTAATCACCGCTTACACCAACTGCTGCGCCATCTGCTGCAATTGCCCCATCAGCGTAGTCACTACTTGGCCAGCGAACTGGTTACCCAATTGCCATCGCTGCTGGCGCTGCATCCGCAACTGCGCGGATTTGTTGGCATCGCGCAGGTGTTGGCGCAGCCGCAGCAACATCAGGACAGCAGCAGCCAGCGGATCTTGGCGATTGCCCAAGGCTTGGGTGGTTCGCCGTGGTTATTACGAGCGGCGCAGGGCGGCCAGCATTGGATTAACGGTCAACAAGCCTACGACAATGCCTGCGAACGTCAGCGTCATTACCAGCAATTGAACTCAGCACAGCAACATGTGGTTGATCTGGCGACGATGTTGCTTGGCTTGTTAGAGCAAGCGCAGATTGATGGCGCTCAGGTCGATTACATCACCATGCAGCTGGAGATGGCCTTAGCGGTCGATTTTGAGCAATTGGCGGAGGGTCTGGACGAGGAACACCGCGGCGCCTTAAACGGCATCAGTTATGGCGCTTGGCCGCGGCTAGCTTAAGCAGTTTGTCCGGTTGGGCTCCTCGTGGCTACTTTGTCAGCATCCCTAAATACGGAACCACGACAGCGGTTTTTTCCCTGTTGCTTGGCGCGGTAAAGGTGTCGATCGGCGCTCTGCAGCAGTTGCGGCAAGCCACTGTTTGCGCTGGTTGCTGCGCCGTCGAAGATCACAAAGCCGATTGAGACAGTTACCCTAAGTTGACGTTGGTCGTCGAGCACAAATGGCTGCTCGGCGATGCTGCGCCGCAAGCGCTCGGCCAGCTGTTCCGCCTCGTTGCCGCAAACAAATCGGGCCACCGCCAAAAACTCTTCGCCGCCCCAGCGCACCAGATAATCGGAATCTCGAAACAAGCGGGTTAAGCGATTGGCAAATTGGCTAAGCACCTGGTCGCCACCATGGTGGCCGTAATTGTCGTTGATTGCTTTAAAGTCATCGATGTCACATAGATACAGCACCAGATCGCCAGAGCGTGGCCGCTGGTCTGGTTGCTGTTGCCACTTTTTATAAAGCCGCCGACACTGCTGCAAATCGGCGTGCAAATGGCTTTCCAAAAAGCGCCGATTATAAAGTCCGGTAAGTTTGTCGGTCAGACTTAAATTTTCCATTCGTTGATAGGCATCGAGCAACTCGGCATTCTTTTGCTGTAACTCAGTAGTACGAGCGGCCACTTGTTGGCGCAGGCGCTGGTTGTTGTGCCGCAGTAACCGCCGTCTATAAAACAGGGCAGCGATGAGCGCTATGGTGGCCAGCAGCAACAGCGATAGGCCGTATAATCGTTGCTGCTGCAAGCGTTGTTGATGCTGCAGCGCCTGTTGTTGTTGCAACTGACGAATTTGGCTTTCGCGGCGGATAAATTCAGTTTGCGCTTGTTTGGCGGCAATGGTGGTCAGCCGGGATTGATCGAACTGTGTCCGTTGCAGTTGCTGAAGTTGGCTTAATGCATAATACGCACTTTGAAAATCCTGTTGCTGTTGGCTAAGACGCAACTGCAATTGGCTAAATAAGCTCTGTTTGTAGCTTTCGCCCAAGCGTTTGGTCAGTGCCAACCCTTGGTCTACTGTTCTCTTGGCCACATCAACATTGTTGCTATCCAGCGCCATCTCTGCCGCCACCAGCAGCGCTTCAACTAACAGGGTTTGAAAACCGTTGTGACCGGCACGTTCGATGACTTCGCTGATTAACTGCTCTGCATTTGCCACATCGCCAAGATAAAAGCGCGCCAACGCGACCGAGGTTAAGGCCCAGTCGTTGTCGCGTTTGGCGCCAATTTGTTGGAATGTGGTTGCCGCGTTCAGGGCATATTCAAGCGCCAGTTGATGATTGCCAAGCGCATTGTGCACTTTGGCCAGTTTTTGTTGGCTATAAGCAATCTGCTTGGGAATGCCGCTTTGTTTATCAATCGCCAGCGCTTGCTCGAAATGGCGCAGCGCGATCTCATAGTCGCCCAGTTTGTAATGGATATCGGCAAGGTTAAACAGACCGTTGGCGATCTCATTTGGCAATTGCAGCTGATTGGCGATTGCCAGCGCGTGTTGGTGCGCCTCAATCCCTTCGCTTAATTGACCAACTTTGACCCACACCATGCCGATGGCGTTGTAACAATCAGCGATCAGTTGCTGATCGCCAAGCTGTTGAAACTCCGCCATCGCCATAAAGATATATTCGATGGCAGCGGGATAATCCCCTTGCAGGTAATAGTTGCTGCCGATAGCACGATAGGTTTGACCAAGCCGTCGCTGCTGTTGCGGTGTAAAGCCCTTAGCCGCCAATTCAAGGTGAGTTAACGCCGCCGCAAACTGATCGCGCGCCATGGCATTTTTGCCTTGATGATAATGGCCGTTGGCAACATCGGTTGGGTCTTGATTGGCGTTTGCTGCCGTGAGCAGTTGTTCGGTGAGTTGTTCGGCGTGGTCAATATCGCCAGAGTTACGCGCGGCGTTGATCTGCGCCTCTAATGACCCCAGCGCGATGGTCGGCAGCAGGCTTGCAAGCAATAGCAGGGTAGTCCGTAGCTTGATGACTCAATCCTTGAGTTAATTGTTAACACAAGGTAAAGCTACCGCATTTGGCTATGGATTGGCTAACAGGAAATGACCGTAGTGGTAGCCACTAAGCAGTAGCGCGTGCAGCAGCACGATCGCCAGTAATATCAGGTTAAAACCACGTTTGTGCAGTTTGTGGCGAAAGCGTGCGCGGGCAAACAGCGCTCCGGGCCAACCGCCAAACAGCGCCGCCAGATGCAGCGTGCGTTCCGAGATCCGTCGTTGTTGCTTGATGGCGCGATGCTTGTCCAAACCATACAACAGCACAGTTAATAGACTTAACGCGAGGTAGGCTGGCAATAGCAACAGCGGGCCTGCCAGTAGCAGACCCGTAAACCACGCCAAAGGCAGTAGGTAGGCGATCATAACGCGCCAATTAACCGATGGAAGCGGTTGCGTCTTCCCGTTGGATCAGTTCAATCTTGTAACCGTCTGGATCGGTAACAAAGGCGATGTGGGTGGTGCCGCCCAGTACCGGACCTGGCTCACGAGTCACGTTGCCACCGGCGGCACGGATTTTGTCACAAGCTTGGTAGATGTCGTCGTAACCCAGGGCGATGTGGCCAAAGGCGCTGCCATGATCGTACTCGGTAGTGCCCCAGTTGTAGGTCAGTTCGATAACCGCGTGTCCTTGGCTCTCGTCGCCAAAACCGACAAACGCCAAGGTGTATTGGTACTCTTGGTTTTCCGATTTGCGCAGTAGGTTCATCCCCAACACTTCGGTGTAAAACTTGATCGAGGCATCCAGATCGCCAACTCGAAGCATGGTGTGTAGAACTTGAGACATGTTGATTTCCTTCAAACTAAAAACAGCGCAATGATAGCAGAGTAGGGCGATTAACCCAGCAGCTGCTGGCGGTCGCAGTTAACTTGTGACCGGTTTCACGTTGTTGAGGTTGTTAGCTGAAATTGCGGCGCTAGCTCGGTAATCTTGCAACTGGGGGGAAGTGCTAACGTTTCGCTAGGAAATGCCAATGTCTACCGACTTGAAGTACGCGCTGGCAATGACCACCTTTGCCCTTGGGGTGATTGTGGTATTCAGTTCGTTTATGTTTTTCTGACAAGCGTCAGTAACTTCCGTAAAAAACGCCGGTTCATTATGAACCGGCGTTTTTTTATGGCCGCGCGTGTCGGGATCAAAAAAGGCAGCCGAGGCTGCCTTTTGTTAACGAGCAAAGCGTCAGAATTACTGACCGGCTTTCAGCTTCAGGAAGTAGTTTTCGTACTTCACAGTCAGATCGCCGATAGAGTCCTGCCACTCAACGCGATCCAGATCTTCTTGAGATGGGAACAGCGGAGCAACATCTTTGAACTTGTCGTTGGACGCTTTAACTGCAGTCAGGTAACCGGTGTCAGCGGAGATCTGCTCAGCGATTTCTGGACGCAGCAGGAAGTCGATCATCTTGTGAGCCGCTTCTACGTTGGTTGCACCAGAGGAGATCGCGAAGTTATCAACCCAGCCGATGCCGCCTTCTTTCGGGAATACCAGTTGCAGTGGCAGACCTTCTTTCTGTGCCGCAGCAGCAGAACCGTTCCACAGCATGCCCAGACCAACTTCGCCAGACATGTATGGTGCGCCTGGGTTGTCAGAGTTGAACAGCAGTACGTTTGGCATCAGCTTTTGCAGTTCGGCGTAAGCGGCGTCGATCTCCGCTTCATTGGTGGAGTTACCGGAGAAGCCCAGTTTACGCAGAGCGATGTGGAACACTTCACGGGTGTCATCCATCAGCATCAACTGACCAGCCAGCTCAGGCTTCCACAGGTCGCCCCAGCTTTGGAAGTCTTCAACATTGTACATGTCGGTGTTAACTGCCAGACCGGTGATCGCCACAACGTGTGGGATAGAGTAGTCGTTGTTTGGATCGAACGGCTTATCCAGATAGTTAGCATCCAAGTTGTTGAAGTTGCTTAGCTTAGATTTGTCGATCTTCTGCAGCATGCCTTCATCGCGCATCTTGGCTACGAAGTAAGTGGATGGAACAACCAGATCGTAACCTTCGTTGTGGCTTTTCAGTTTCGCGTACAGAGTTTCGTTAGACTCGTAGGTAGAGTAGATAACCTTAATGCCGGTCTCTTTAGTGAACTGTTCAAGGATATTACTGTTGATGTAAGGCCCCCAGTTCATAAATACCAGTTCTTTATTGGCTTCGGCCATCGCCGCACCAGAGAACAAAGAAAGTGCGCAAGCACCGCCAGCAATAAGTTTGGTCAATTGTTTCATTGACGTCAGTCTCCAAACCAAGAGGGGCACTCATCGTTTAAATAATTGATGAGTAAGATAAAAACATCAACGCCGCCCGCGGCGCTGATGAGTAGTTATTAAGGTTGTTGAACCTTATCCCGTGCCAGCAGTTGCGACACAATCACCAGCAGCAGCGATACAATCAGCATCACGGTTGCTAGTGCGTTGATCTCCGGAGAGATCCCCACTTTCACCATTGAATAGATCTTCAATGGCAGAATTTCGTAAGTTGGGCCAGTCACAAAGCTGGAGATGATCACATCATCCAAAGACAGGGTGAAGCTGAGTACCCAACCGGCGGCCAGTGCCGGTTTCACCAGTGGCATAAGGATCTGCTTTAGGATCACCCATTCCGATGCCCCCAGATCTTTGGCCGCTTCCAGCATCTTGACGTCAAACCCGTTCAAACGGCTGTATACCGACACCACCACAAATGGCAGACAGAAGGTGATGTGTGCCACCAGCAGGGTAAAGAAGCCCAGCTTGGCGCCCATCACTAGGAACAGTGCCAGCAGTGAAATCGCCATCACGATGTCTGGTGACATCATCACCACGAACAGCATGCCGTTCACCAGCTTCTTGCCTTTGAAGCTGTAACGGAACAATGCTACTGCGGTCAGGGCGCCGATCACTGTTGCTGCGGTGGCGGAGAACGCCGCCACACTCAGTGAATGCCATGCGGCCTGAACCAAGCTGTCGTTGTTGACCAAGGTTTCGTACCACTTGGTGGTGAAACCATCCCACTTCAAACCAAAACGGTTGGCATTGAAGGAGTTAACAATCAGCACGATGATTGGCAGGTACAAGAAGGCGTACACCAATCCGGTAAAACCGCATTTGGCGGTAAGGCTCAATTTTCCGTTGCGGCTCATTGCTCTAGATCCACACTCTTGTTCATCAACTTGCCAGCACGGTAGTAGGCGTACAGCATCACCGCCATCGCCAGAGTCAGGGCGATACTGGTGGCCGCACCAAACGGCCAATCACGGGCGTTCAGTACCTGGCTCTTAATTACGTTACCGATCAGCAGGTTCTTGGCACCGCCGAGCAGATCGGAGATGTAGAACATGCCCAGTGCCGGCAACAGCACCAGCAAACATCCGCCGATGATCCCCGGCAGTGTCAGTGGCAAGATCACCTTGATGAAGGTTTGTAACTTGCTGGCACCCAGATCGCGCGCTGCTTCGATGTAAGAGCCGTCCAATTTTTCGATGGCGCTGTACAGTGGCAGGATCATAAATGGCAGCAGAATGTAGACCAGACCGATCATCACCGCCGATTCGGTGTACATGATCCGCAGTGGTTTATCGATCAGATCCAGCGACAGCAAGGTTTTGTTTAAAACCCCTTGGGTGCCCAATACGATCTTGAGGCCGTAGGTGCGGATCAGCGAGTTGGTCCAAAACGGCACAATCACCAAAAACAGCATGAACGGACGCCAGCGCTCCGGCATTTGGGCGATGATGTAAGCGAACGGGTAACCGATCAGCAAACACAGCAAGGTTGCCACCAGCGCCATGTAGAACGAGTGGATCGTTACCTTGGCGTACAGCGGATCAAGCAGACGAGCGTAGTTGTCGAGGGTAAATACCATCTCAATCAGGTTGGCGTCGTCTCGGGTTAGGAAACTGGTGCCGATGATCATCAGGTTTGGCACTAACACAAACAGTGTTAGCCAACCGACGATCACGCCGATGATGGCATTTTGCAGATTAAGCTTCTTGGTCATCGTTGAGTACAACCTCCCAGCTCTCAACCCAAGTGATGGCTACTTTCTGACCCAAAGAGTGGTCTACGTCTGGATCGTCTTCGTTGAAGAACTCGCTAACTTGCACGCGCATGCCAGAATCCAGCTCAACAATCGATTCCAAAGTCATGCCTTTATAGGTGCGCTCGGTCACGTGGCCAACGATGCCACGCTGTTCAGACTCTTTGATCTCTTCGATGCGCAGATCTTCAGGGCGCAGCAGTACCTGCAGCTTATCGCCAATCTGGACATCAAGATCGCAGTACACCACCGACTCAACGCCTTCGATTTCGGCGCGAATGCGTTTGTCATCAAGACGTTCGATAACGCTGGTGTGGAATACGTTGATCTCGCCAATAAAGCGCGCCACGAATAGGTTCTTAGGATCTTCGTAGATCTCACGTGGCGAGCCGTCTTGCTCGATCACGCCATCACGCATCACGATGATGCGGTCAGACATCGACAGCGCTTCTTCCTGATCGTGGGTTACGAAGATAAAGGTAATGCCCAGTTGACGCTGCAGTTGCTTCAGCTCGATCTGCATCTGCTTACGCAGTTTGTAATCCAGCGCCGACAGCGATTCATCCAACAGCAACACTTTTGGCTTATTCACCACCGCGCGGGCGATAGCGATACGCTGCTGCTGACCACCAGACAACTGGTGTGGTTTACGCTGTGCCATGGCGTCCAGACGGACCATGCGCAGCGCTTCCATCACCCGTGGTTCGATTTCGGCGGCTGCAACTTTTTGCATGCGCAGGCCAAACGCCACGTTGTCAAACACGGTCATGTGTGGGAACAACGCGTAGCTTTGAAAAACGGTGTTTACATGGCGATGCTCAGCAGCAACCTGAGTCACATCTTGGCCGTTAAGAATGATCTCGCCTTGGTCGGCGGTTTCAAAACCGGCAATCATTCTAAGCACGGTGGTTTTACCGCAACCTGATGGGCCCAGAATGGTAAGGAATTCGCCGTGATTCACATCCAGATTAAGGTTGTTGATGATCTGTTTGCCATCAAAACTCTTGCTAATCCCAGTAAGACGGATAACTGGTTGTGCTGCTGTCTGTCCGTTCAACGTCTGTTTTTCTCCCACGTTGTAGTGATATGGATCGTTTGGTGCTGGGCACCGCTAAAAAGGCAGCGCATGATAATCACCACGGACTTGAAAACAAAGTCTTTTCAGCCCAACTTTGACAATCAATTTCACCACGGCGGCCAAGTCGCTGCTGCGCGACGGCATTGTTGATTGCTGTGGCGTAAAACTCAAAAGTCTAGCTGAAGCAAAATCAACCGGCTCAGTTGGCCGCAAATGCCAGTAAATAAACGCGCTCTGGCCAATATCGGCAGCGAAAAGCGAGCGCTAGAGCAGGGCGGGTAACGCCGTGGCTGCAAGAGGCGAAGCCAGCGGGGTACTGTTTTTGCTGATCAGTGCGGCGCTGCTGCGGCTATTGGCTTAAACGCTGTCGCTGTCGGCAGTCGTGGTGGCGGCCATGTCGATGATGCTGCGGTTTCGCCCTTGTCGCTTGGCTCGATACAGCGCTTGGTCGGCGCGCTGCACTAAGCTGATTGGCTGCTGGTGGCTTTGTGGCTGACAACGGCCAACGCCAATACTGGCGGTAACCACGCGGTTGCTGCCATCGCCATATTTAAGCTTTAGCTGTTCCACTTTGTGGCGGAAACGTTCGGCCAATTGCTGCGCTTGGTTAATCGAGGTGTTGGTTAAGATCACCGCGAACTCCTCGCCACCGTAACGGGCAACGACATCGTGATTGCGCTGAAACACCTCTCGTAATACGGCCGCGATGATCCGCAGATAGCGATCACCGTTGTGATGGCCCAGATTGTCATTTACTTGCTTGAAATGGTCGATATCGATCATCAATAGAATTAGTGCCACACCAGTGCGACTGCAGCGCGACCATTCGGCGTTAAGGTGTTGGTCAAAGTAGCGGCGGTTGTTGAGATCGGTGAGTGCATCGGTATGAGTCAATCGTTGCAACTTCACATTCGCTCGACGTAATTCGGCGGTCTTTTCTAGCACTTTCTGTTCCAGTTGGCGCTTTGACGCAATCAAGTTTTCCGCCATCGCGTTCAGCGCCATAGCAAGGGTACTTAGCTCATCGTTGCTGTTGACTTGGATTGCGGTATCCAGTTTGCCATTGGCGATGCGGCGGGCGGCGTTGGCGACTCGTAAGATTGGCTGGGTAAGTTTGTTAGCCAGCCACAACGACAGAACAATGGTGGCGACAACTATCACTGCAGTTAAGGCAAGAAATAGCCCTTTGAGGACATTGTTGGTGGCTAACACCTCGCTGCGATCCATTTTGACCACAATGCCCAATTGCAATTCACCTAGATAACGACTGACCGCGACCACCTCCACCTGGCGGTAGTCCAATGCCCGTTCAAACATCCGCTGCTGCTGTTGCAGCGCCATCCTCATTGGTTCAGCACTGACACTGGTGGTGGCGATCAACAGTGGTGTGGCGGCAAATCGCAGCGGCGAAAACAGCAGTATTGCATCGTTATCGGTATAGGTTGCGGCTAATACCTCTCCACTTCGGCCAAGGCCACTGTGATCGGTAAACATCTGCTGAAACCCAGCGGTCTTGACCTGCATTGCCACTACCCCAAGCAGTTGCTCTTGTTGCAGTAACGGTGCTGAAAACACCAATGCCGGTGATTGCTGTGGTTGCTGACTTAGCAGCAACGAGGCGGAGGGCATTTGCTGCCCTTGCAGGAACAGTGGGTGGTGTTTGAAGTTGTTGCCATTAAAGCGATCGGAGGTAGCAAACAGCAGATCGCCGTTGCTGTCGGTGATGAAGATCTCCGCAATCGATTCGGTTGCCTGCAAGGCATCGTTAAGGATCCGCTTGATCAGCAAAAAACTGTCGGTGTCTTGCTGTTGTTGATAGTGCTGCAGTGATTTGCGCAATTGGGTGCGACTGGCAATCAGACTGAGCTTCTCTTTGTTGTTGGCGATGAAGTTGGCCAGTCGCTGTTGCTTGATGTTGGCGATCGCCTCTAGGTGATCCAACGACAGTTCGGTGACGCGCTGCTGCGCGTAGTAAAAGTAGCTAACGGTGATCAGCAGATGCGATGCCAATGCCACCGCAATTAGGATGATCAGCAGTTTGTTACGCAGGTTCACCGGCGCCACCTGCGGCGGTTCGCGGCGCGCGCGTGCTGTCGATGTGGTTTGCTGCTGCAGAGAACCCAAGCGTCATAACGCAATCCATTGCATGTTTTTATGGTTAAGGACGAGCCCAATCCGGTTGCTGGCGTCACGGGCAACGGCTTTGAACGTATTCAGGGTTTAGTTAACAATTGCGATATTTGCCAGTCTGTTTATCCATAACTAGGTAGTGGTACAGCGTCGTAGTGGGTTGTCGTTGCTGCCACCTTTTTGCCTTAAAAGTGGTTAGGGCGTGTTGACCTTTCGCCCTAGCAACGCGATAAAAATTCGCTCAGTTCGCCGTCTCTCAATGAATGCTGGTGTGAGCCAGCTAACAATTCCGATTGCAAATGGCAGTAATTCGCATTTACCTGTTGATCTGTAATGGGCAATGCGACAAATTCGCATTCAATTTCTCGGGTGCTAATGGACTCCGAATTACGGTCGCGGTTGGGCTTAGTCGAACCACCGACCGCGATATAACCAGATAACATCATTTTGAGACGTAGTGATGAACCGTAATTTTCTTGCTCTTTCTGTTAGCGCTGCCTTGCTAGCTGCCACTACCGCGCCAGTTTGGGCGCAAACCGCCTCTGACGAGATCGAACAGATCGTAGTTACCGGTACCCGTACTGCTAACTTGATCGAAAACGTGCCAAACACCACAGAGTTGTTCAGTGCGGCCGATATCGAAAACATGGGCGCAGTGACCGTACGTGACGTGCTGACCAAAGCCGGCAACGTGCAGATGGGGGCGCAGAAGGGCGGGGTTAACATCCGTGGTTTGGGCGCCGACTACACCGTGATTCTGGTGAATGGCCGTAAGCCGGGCGGTCTGGAAAACATCAAAGACTTCCAGTCAATGATCACCTCCACCCTGAACGTGAATAACATCGAGCGTATCGAAGTGCTGCGTGGTCAAGCGGGCGCAATGTACGGCGCTAACGCCATTGGTGGTGTAATCAACATCATCACCAAGCAGTCGGTTGAGCCAATGACCGTGTTCTCGGCCACCGTTGGTAACTCCACCACCAAGCTGAGCATGGTCCATGACTTCGGCGTTAACGGTAACTGGGATGGCACCATCGCCGCCAACTTCGCTGACGTTGCTGGTATCGAAGAAGACAAACCAGATGGCAGCGGCACCACCAAAACCGGTGACGGATACTTGGGCAACATCAACGCTACTGTGGGCTATCAGGTAAATGACGATAACCGCGTGCGTACTGAAGTTGGTTACATCGTTGATCGCAACAAAGAGTACACCGACAACGTTGTTAGCCGTGATACTGACCGTACTCTGCTCAATACTGCGCTGATCTGGGACGGTTACACCGACGAACTGAACTACTCTGCCGGCGTCTCTTACAACCGTACTGAAAACCTCAACAACGGTCACACCGATCTGTTTCAAGATATCGTGGTTGATGGCCAAGTGGCTTGGGAATTTAATGAAACCCATACCTTCTTGGTTGGCGGCGAATTCGTGGTTGATAAAGCGGATACCGAAGTAACCAGCGAATCGCTGAATCGTTTTGCGGTATTCCTGCAAGATGAAATTTCGCTGTTTGATGAGCGGGTATTCTTGGTGCCATCGGTGCGTTACGACGACCATGAAACCTTTGGTGGCCAAACTACTTACCAGTTGGGAAGCACTTGGGAAGTGATCGAAGATCACCGCCTGAAAGCCAACGTTGGTACCGGCTACAAAGCACCGACCCTGATGCAGCTGTACGGTACCGAAGCGACTGGCATCGGCACCTTCTGGGGTAACCCAGATCTGAAACCGGAAGAGTCGAAAAACTACGAACTGCGTTACGAATACCGTGGCGATCGTGTTGATGTGAACGTCGGTTGGTACTTCAACGATGTGACTGACTTCCTGCACCGTGAAAAGTGTGACTACAGCAGCAATTGTTCGTTCGTTGACGACAAAAATCCGAAAGGTGACTGGCTACGAGTCAATGTTGGCGAAGTAGAAATTCGCGGCATTGAAACCGAGCTGGCTTACCGCATGACTGAGCAGCTGGATGTGACTGTCAGCTACAACCACATTGATGCGGAAGTTCTGGAAGGTGAAAAGATCTACGGCGGCGCGAACCAAGGTCGTGTGCGCCTGTCTGGTACCGCGGAAGATAACTTTGGTTTGGATCTGGGTTACACCAACAACGAACATGATTTGACTGTGAATGTTTGGGGTAACTACTTCGGTGACTTCGCCAGCGTTAATGGCAAGACCGGCAAGTACACCATCTTCGACTACTACAACTTCAACGCTGCGGTGAAGAAGAACTTTGGCGACACCTACGCGGTCAGCTTTGGCGCTTACAACTTCCTGCAGAGCGAGCGTGATAGCGACAATGACGCCGCGCTGGATCCAATGGAATGGCGCTTAACCTTCGACATGAAGTTCTAAGCCTTGCCAGTTCACGCTAACCCTTAGCGACACGACAGCCCCATCCCTGATTTCAGGCATGGGGCTTGATGCGTTAGAAAAGTAAGTAAATTCGCCGAAATGCAATACTACAAATATTCAATCCTGATGGCCGTGGCGATTGTGGTGCTGGGCACCATTTCGCTGTTTATCGGCGCTATGGATGTCTCCATCGCCGCGATCATGGCTGGCGATCTAGAGCAGCTGAATGTGCTGCTGATCTCCCGTTTGCCACGTTTGATGGCGATCCTCTGTACCGGAGTCGGCATGAGTGTTGCCGGTCTGCTGATGCAGAACCTGTGCATGAACAAGTTCGTGTCGCCAACTACTGGCTCGACTGTGGCTTTTGCCCAGTTGGGGGTACTGCTGTCGCTGATCTGGTTCACCGACACCAGCTTGTGGCAGAAAACCGCCATCGCTTTTGTTACCTCAATTCTGGGTACTTGGGTGTTTATCTACTTCACCCAGAAGATCAAATTTAAAGACATCATCATGGTGCCGCTAATCGGCATCATGCTTGGCAACGTGGTTGGCGGTATTACTACCCACTTTGCCTACGTCTACGACGTAATGCAGTCCCTGCAGGGGGCGTTGGTGGGCGACTTCTCGCTGATCATTAAGGGCCAATATGAAGTGGTCTTCTTAGTGGTGCCGCTGCTGATTGTCTCTTACTGGTTTGCCAATCATTTCAACATCGTTGGCCTGGGCGAGAGCTTCGCCAAGAACTTGGGCGTGAACTACAACCTGCTGCTGTTTGCCGGGCTGTCGATTGCGGCGCTGCTGACCGCCAGCATTGTGGTTACTGTTGGTGCAGTGGCCTATCTGGGACTGATCGTGCCGAACATTGTGGCGATGTTCCGTGGTGATAACATTCGCGGCTGTCTGCTGGACGTGTCGCTGTTCGGCGCGCTCTTTGTGCTGGCCTGTGACATCTTTGGTCGCTTGGTGATCTTCCCGTATGAGTTACCGATTAACCTGATTGCTGGCGTGGTCGGCAGTGTGGTGTTTTTGGTGTTGATGTTTAAACGCCTAAGCCCGGCGAAGGAGTAACGGCATGACTGTATTGAATAATCCGGCGCCGCGTAATTTGCCGCTGCAAAAGGTCACCGCGATGGCGGTGATCAGCCTGATTCTGGCGGCGGTGTACCAGTTTATCTTTGTCGACTGGCGCTTTATTGAATTTGCGATGATGCTGCGCACCCCGAAATTGGTGGCGATCATCGTTGCGGCGTTCTGTATTGGTATGGCCACCATGGTGTTCCAGTCGATCATCAACAACCGCATCGTTACCCCCTGCTTGCTGGGGATGAACGCGCTGTACATTCTGATCCATACCGCGGTGGCGTTTGTGTTTGGCGCCACCAGTGATCTGTCGGCGGATAAGAACATCGCGTTTTGCATCGATGTGGTGCTGATGTCGGTGCTATCAACCCTGATCTACGGCTATCTGTTTAAGAAAACCAACTACAACATTCTGTTTGTGCTGCTTTCCGGCACCGTGATGGCAACCCTGTTTGGCAGCATCTCCGACACTTTGCTTCGGGCGATGGATCCGAACGAATACGACATGTTGCTGAACAGCCTGATCGCCGGTTTCAACAACGTTAACGCCGACATTCTGTGGTTGGCGGCGGCGCTAATCGTGGCGGTGATTGTGTGGCTGCGCAAAGAGATCATGCTGCTGGATGTGATCACTCTGGGTAAGCATCAAGCGATCAACCTTGGGGTTAATTACGACAAGGTGGTGGTTAAGCTGCTGCTGGGGGTCACCATCTTTATCACCATCGCTACCGCGCTGGTGGGGCCGATCTCGTTCTTAGGTCTGATCATCGCCAACGTTGCCCGCGAATTTTTGCAAACCTACCGTCACCGCTATCTGCTGCTGGGCTCGTTCTTCGCCGGCGTGATTGTGCTGCTGATGGGGCAGCTATTGATTGAGCACGTGTTTACCTTCGGCTCGGTTATCTCGGTATTTATCAACGTCTTTGGTGGCGCGTACTTCCTCTACCTGATTGTGAAAGGGCAACAGCTGTAATGATTAAAATCAGCAATATCTCCAAATCTTACGGCAGCAAAAAAGTCGTTAGCGACGTTAGTTTTGAACTGCCAAAAGGCAAACTGATCTCTTTTATTGGCCCTAACGGCGCCGGTAAATCCACGGTGCTGCACATGATCGCGCGCCTGTTGGATCGCGACAGCGGTCGGGTAGAGGTGGATGGCATTGAACTGGGTGATTGGAACAGCACCGAGCTGGCCAAGCGCCTGTCGATTCTGACTCAGCACAACAACGTCACTATGAAGCTGACCGTACGTGAATTGGTGGCCTTTGGCCGTTTCCCGCACTGTGGCGGCAAGCTGACCGAAGACGATAAAATGATGGTCGAGCAGGCGATCAGCTACATGGAGCTGCACGACTTTGCCGATCGTCATATCGATGCGCTCTCCGGCGGTCAGCGTCAGCGCGCTTACATCGCGATGGTGCTGGCGCAGGATACCGACTACATCATCCTCGATGAGCCGACCAACAACCTTGATATCTACCACTCCTCGCAGATGATGAAGACCCTGCGGCGGATGTGTGACGAACTGGGCAAAACCATTGTGGTGGTGCTGCACGAGATTAACTTCGCCTCTTGCTACTCCGACTACATTGCCGCCTTTAAACAGGGCCAGTTGTACAAGTTTGATACCGCCGAAGCGCTGATGACTTCAGAGCACCTAAAGGCGCTGTACAACGTCGATTTTGAAATTCAACAGATGAATGGCAAAGCCATCGCCATCTATTACTAACTTTGCGTTAAGGATCAACCCATGAACAAGACTCTAACCAAACTGGCAGGCGCACTGGCGCTGTGTATCGGTTTCGCTGGTAGCGCGCTAGCGGCTGGCACCATCGACATCACCACCGTTAACGACAAGAAGCAGCCAATCAAACTGGAAGTGCCGTACATGCCAGAGCGCATCGCGGCGTTGAACTACACCACCGTTGATATCTTGGACCAGTTGGGTCTGGGTGATCGCATTGTTGGTATGGTGAAAAGCTCGGCGGTACCTGCGCACCTGCAGAAGTACGCTGACGATCCAAAGATCGTTAACCTCGGCACCATGAAAGAGTTGGATCTGGAAGCGCTGATGTCGCTGCAGCCAGATATGATCTTCTCCTCCGACCGTACCGTGCGTCAGTACAAGACGTTTTCGATGATCGCGCCAACCGTAGCCAGCTACGTGGAATACCAAAGCGGTTTCTTTGAAGGCTTTAAAGCTAACCTGATCCGTCACGGCGAGATCTTCGGCAAGCAGGCGGAGGTGGCTGAGGTGATCAAGCAGTATAGCGATCGCATCGCCGCAATGCGCGCGCAGGCGGACGACAAAACCGCGATGCTGGGTCTGTTCACCGGTGGTTCCTTGCACGTATTGGGTGATAAAGGCCGGATGTCGTTGATTACTCACGACATCGGCTTTAACAACCAAGCGGTTGGCGTTGACGTAAACCACGGCAACACCTCCTCTTACGAACTGTTCGTACAGAAGAACCCAGATTACCTGTTCATTTTGGATAAAGACGTCGCGGTAGGCCGCAATGCTAAATCTGCGACCATGCTGATGAACAACGAACTGATCATGCAGACCGACGCCCATAAAAATGGTCGTGTGGTGTTCCTGCAGCCAGGCGATACTTGGTACCTGACCGACGGTGGTATCGAAGCGCTGGATATGATGTTGGATAACGTTGAAGCGGCAATGAAGCTGTAATTAGCAATTGATAGGAGCACAGAATGAAAGGCCACCTGTATCAATTTCACGTTGAGTACAAAGAAGATAAGAAAGGCAATCCAATTGCCGATCAATCGTTAGACTTTGCCGTACGCAACCACGATGAACTGTTCACCATCGTTGAAAAGCTTAAGCGTCTTGAGCTGGATAAAAACGACACCGCCGCTTTTGCCTTTGGCCTAAAGCTGCTGGGCGAAGTAATGATGAAGAACAGCAAGCACGAACTGATGCGAGAGATCCGTCCGCACTTTCGTGAAATCATGGGCTGCGTAAAAGGCCGTAAGCCTCGTGGTGCGGATGAAGCGGAAGCTGAAGCTTAAAGCGGTTATATTCGGTTAAACCGAGCGATAACAACGGGTTCTGAAGCGATTCAGAACCCTTTTTTATGGCTGTAGCTAGGGCGTGTTGACCTTTGCTGCATATTTTTGCGCCCATTATTGGCTGTTTTTGAAAGCCAATTGATCTTGATTGGTTATTTTTGCGGTTCTGCTCTCACTGAGGGGCGCCTTGCAGGGTCGGACTAGCGGCTGTCACTCTTCGTCATACGATTTCGACGTAGAGCCACTATGCCTTTAATCGCAATCCTTGATTGACAGTCGCTATCCTCGACCAAATTCTGAACACCAAACGTCAACACGCCCTAAGCCGATTGATGGCGATCAACAAAGCGTTCTGCCGCCATCCGAAGTTGATTGTTGCGACCGATCTAGCTGCCTATGATAGCGATAAGGGAACAGCCTAGGAGGTAGTGTATGCATACCCGCGAGCACAAACGGCAACTGCTGATGTTGTTGGTAGCGGTTGGATTTATGCTGCTACTGCTCACCGCTGCGTAAGCCAACGCAATGAGTAAAACGCCGTGGCGCAATCACTGTCGCGGCGTTTTTATCATCTCAGCGCTGCAAAAATAGCTGCAACTTAATGGAAACTAACTGAAGTAAGTTAGAGTCTTAGTTGATGCCACCAGAGAGTGGTAAACTGTCGATAATAACTGTTAATGGATATCAACCTTGGCTTTGACGCGATCATTTGGAGTGTTGCTGTTGCTACTGGCGCTGTTGTGTCAGGGCGCCACTGCGCGTATCCATATCGCTGCGCCAATGTCTGGCCCGCTCCAACTAGCGACCACCGTTGAGCCAATGAGTTGCCATGGCGACCAGCAACATAATTTGCCGCTCGCATCACTGAGCCACAGTGATGTCGATCAACATGGTCAAGGACACTACTGCAGCGACGATAATTGCGCTGGAGAATGCGGCCAGTGTCAGGTGATCTCGGTGGTTGCCGCGTTGTTTGCCGAACAAGCTTCATTTCCCTATTTTCATGGTCCGCGCGCCCGCGCATCCTTGCCAGATTTTACTTCGGTTACTCTGTTCCCAGACTCCCCACCTCCGTTGGCGTAAGCCCTCAGTAACTTAAAGTAAATTTATTGTTTCGCTCGCGACTGCAGATAGATGCAGCGCAGCGATTGCTATGGTATTACGGTGACCGATCACCGCTTGGAGATTTCCATGAAAACGTTGTACTCCTGTTCTGCTGCGCTACTGGCGGCATTGTTAACCTTTACCTCACCGTTTTCTGCGGCCAACGCGAATGACCCACATCACGGTCAGCATCATCAAGCTCAGTCTACTGAAGTGGCTGCTTATGCATGCCCAATGCATCCGCAAGTGACCGGCCAGCAGGGGGATGAATGCCCGAAATGCGGCATGAAGCTTGAGGCTACCGGCACAGCTGATTCCTGCCCTCATGGCCAGCATAAGCCAGGCTGTAAAAGCAAAATGAAGCACCATCAGGGACACGGTGCAGCGACTCACGCATGCCCGATGAACCCGAGCATTACCGGCCAAGCCGGTGACGAATGCCCTAAGTGCGGTATGGCATTAGAGCCATTGGCAGGCTTTGCTTGTCCGATGCATCCAAAGGTTACTGGCCAGATGGGTGATGAGTGCCCGAAATGCGGCATGAAGTTGACCCGTGGTGGCATAGCGGGCGGCCACGCCCACCACAGCCACTAACGGTTGGGGGAGTCTATGAAAATCAGCCATACCTACGGTTGGCTGCTGGCGGCACTGCTTTTGGGCAGCGCCGTACCCAGCTACGCCGAAATCACTCCGAATTCTGCAACTGAGTCGGCTGCTGCCGCGACTCATCGCTGTCCAATGCACCCGGATGAAACCGGTGCACTGAATGATCGCTGTTCAATCTGTAACATGTTCATCAACGAGCCGATCCCAGCCGCCACCGCTGAACAGTTGTACCGTTGCCCAATGCACCCGGATGAAACCGGTGCGCTGAACGACCGCTGTTCAATCTGTAACATGTTCATAAACGAACCAGTGCCAGCCGCCACCGCTGAGCCGTTGTA
This sequence comes from Ferrimonas senticii DSM 18821, assembly GCF_000422665.1. GTDB lineage: Bacteria > Pseudomonadota > Gammaproteobacteria > Enterobacterales > Shewanellaceae > Ferrimonas > Ferrimonas senticii. The sequence goes on from NZ_AUGM01000001.1 coordinate 385,633, forward strand.
CCGCTGCCCAATGCATCCGGATGAAACCGGTGCACTGAACGATCGTTGTTCAATCTGCAACATGTTCATCAATGAACCGGTGCCAGCCGATAGCGATCCGCACGCCGCTCACAATCATCCTGAGCCTGTGGCGTCGCCGGTTGCGGCCGCGCTGGCGCCGCTACCGAGTGCTTTGCCGTCGGCGACCAGCAGCGAGACGACCACTCAATACCTGTGCCCAATGCACCCACACATCGTTGGCGAAGAGGGCGATACCTGCCCGATTTGTGGCATGGATCTGGAGCCGGTAACCGTTGGCGGCAGTGCCGATGCCATCGAGGTCAATGTCTCTGGAGATATGCAGCAGGCGCTGGCGGTGCGTACCGCTGCGGTTGAACGCGGCACCTTGTGGCGTTACCTGCCAACCCTTGGCACCGTGGAATACAACCAAGATGCGATTAGCCATATCCACACTCGAGTCACCGGTTGGGTAGAGGGAACCCAAGTGCACAACGTCGGTCAGCGCATTAACAAGGGCGAGCTGTTATATCAGCTGTACTCGCCTGAGCTGGTAACTGCCCAAGATGATTACCTGCAAGCGCTGGATTACCTACAACAGCGCCGAGATGGCCAAGCGCTGCTGCGTAAAGCGCGGTTACGGTTGCAACTGCTGGGGGTTGATGAGTCGGTGATTGCCCAGTTAGAGCGGACCAAATCCAGCCTGTATCGGGTGCCGTTTTACGCCCCGCAAAGCGGTATTGTCAGTCAGCTAAATCTGCGTGATGGTATGTACATTCAGCCTGGTGAAACCCAAATCGAGCTGGTGGATCTGCGCAGCGTTTGGGTGATTGCCGATGTTTTTGAAAATGAGCAGAGCTGGCTCAAAGTCGGCAATTTTGCCGATGTCACCGCCGCCTCGCAGGGGATCTTTGCCCGCGAAGGGGTAATTGATTACCTCTATCCAACCCTTGATCCGGTGACCCGCGCAATGCAGGTGCGGATCAAACTCGACAACGCCGATGAGGTGCTGCGTCCGGGCTCGTTGGTGGATGTCGAACTGTACGGCGGCGCGCGTCGTAATTTGCTGATTGTGCCGACCGAAGCGCTGATCCAAACCGGCCGTGAAAACCGAGTGGTGGTTAAGCGCCGCGACGACAGTTTCAGTGCGGTGGCGGTGACGCTGGGGATGATCAGTCAAGGCAAAGCCGAGGTCCTCAGTGGTCTTAATGAAGGCGACCAAGTGGTGGTATCGGGTCAGTTTTTGCTGGATTCCGAAGCCAGCATTCAAGGCAGCCTGCGCCGCTTAAGCGCTGACGCCAAACCGTCTGAGCACAACCACTAGGAGGCGCGATGTTAGCTGCAATTATTCGTGCCTCACTGCGGCAGCGGTTGTTGGTGCTGGTACTTACCGCAGTGGTGGCGTTGCTGGGTTGGCAAGCGATGCGCACCACGCCGCTGGATGCTTTGCCAGACTTGTCTGATGTGCAGGTGATCATTAAAACCGCCTACCCAGGCCAAGCGCCGCAGTTGGTGGAACAGCAGATCACCTATCCACTCTCCAGTGCGATGCTGTCGGTGCCCGGCGCTAAAACCGTGCGCGGTTTTTCGATGTTTGGCGATTCGTTCGTTTACGTGATTTTCGAAGATGGCACCGACATCTATTGGGCCCGTTCGCGGGTGCTGGAATACCTGTCGCAGATCCAAGGGCAGCTGCCGCAAGGGGTAACCCCAGCGTTGGGACCGGATGCCTCTGGGGTTGGCTGGGTGTTTCAATACGCCTTGGTGGATACCACCGGTAAGCACGATCTGGCACAACTACGTTCGCTGCAAGATTGGTTTTTAAAGCTGGAACTGCAAAGTGTTGCTGGGGTATCTGAGATCGCCACCGTTGGCGGCATGGAGCTCAGCTATCAGTTGGTGGTCGATCCGCACAAACTGGCGCTCTATCAACTGGATCTAATGGCGGTTAAAAGTGCCCTGGACAGCGCCAACAGCTCGGTCGGCGGTTCAGTGCTGGAGATGGCTGAAGCGGAGTACATGATCACCGCCTCCGGCTATCGCCAGAGTATTGCCGATTTTGCCGAGATCCCATTAGGGGTGTTATCCGCGTCCGGTACTCCGGTGTTGATGAAAGATGTGGCCACCATCCGCACCGGTCCCAGCGCTCGTCGTGGCATCGCTGAGCTGGACGGCGAGGGTGAAGTGGTCGGTGGCATCGTAGTGATGCGCTTTGGCGAAAATGCCCTGCAAACCATTGATAACGTCAAAGCGAAACTGCTGGAGCTTGAGGGCGGTCTACCGGAAGGGGTTGAGCTGCGGATCACCTACGATCGCTCCAGTCTCATCTTGCGCTCGGTTGATAACCTAAAATCGAAAGTGATTGAGGAGATGGCGGTCGTCGCGCTGGTGTGTTTACTGTTCCTGTTGCATGCCCGCTCAACGTTGGTGGCGGTGATCTCATTGCCGCTGGCGATCCTGATAAGCTTTATCGCCATGCGCTTAATTGGCGTTAACGCCAACATTATGAGCCTTGGCGGCATTGCCATTGCCATTGGCGCGGTGGTGGATGCGGCGATTGTGATGGTGGAAAACCTCCACAAGCATCTAGAGCATTACCGTGAAGAACATGACGGCCAAGCGCCCCGAGGTGCCGCCCATTGGCAATTGGTGCAGCAAGCCGCCGTCGAAGTTGGCCCGGCGCTGTTTTTCAGTTTGCTGATCATCACCTTAAGCTTTGTGCCGGTATTTGCCTTGGAGGCGCAAGAGGGACGCTTATTCCACCCGCTGGCGTACACCAAAACCTTTGCGATGGCCGCCTCAGCGCTGCTGGCGATCACCTTAATCCCGGTGCTGATGGGCTACTTGGTGCGCGGCAAGATCCCGTCGGAGCGTAAAAATCCATTAAGCCGACTGCTGATCGCGGGCTACACGCCGCTGCTTAAGGCGGTGCTGCGCTTCCCTAAAGTCACGGTGCTGGCAGCGCTGTTGATCTTAGGCTCGGCTTACTATCCGCTGTCGCAGCTGGGCAGTGAGTTTATGCCCGAGCTGGACGAAGGCGATCTGCTGTATATGCCGACCACCTTACCGGGGCTAAGTGCCGGTAAGGCATCGGAGCTACTGCAACAAACCGACCGCTTGATTAAAACCATTCCCGAGGTCGAGCGGGTATTCGGTAAGGTTGGCCGTGCCGATACCGCCACCGATCCAGCGCCGCTGACCATGCTGGAAACCACCATCATGCTCAAACCACGCGATCAGTGGCGTGACGGCATCGAGATGGCGGACATCATTGATGAGCTGCAGCGTACCGTGAAGGTGCCGGGGATCACCAACGCCTGGGTGCAGCCGATCAAAACCCGCATCGATATGCTGTCTACCGGGGTGCGTACACCGGTAGGGATCAAGATTGCCGGCGGCAACGTCGAGCAATTGCAGCAAGTGGGCGCCGAAGTGGAAGCTATCGTCAGCAAACTACCGGGTACCCGTAGCGCTTTTGCCCAGCGTACCGGTGGTGGTCGGTACATCGACATTAAACCGGATCTGACCGCTGCGGCACGCTACGGCATGACCTTAAAACAGGTGCAAGATGTAGTGCAGATGGCGATTGGTGGCATGACCGTTGGTGAGTCGATCCAAGGGCAAGAGCGCTATCCGATCAACATTCGCTACCCGCGGGCGCTGCGCGATGACATCCACAAACTGCGTAACCTACCAGTGCTGACCAAAACCGGTAAGTACGTGCCGCTGGGGAATCTGGCCACCATTGAGCTGCGCGACGGCGCGCCAATGTTAACCAGTGAAAATGGCCGACTGATCTCGTGGGTGTTTGTCGATATCGATGGGGTGTCCATTGGTGATTACATCAAAACCGCACGCGCCGCGCTGGATAACGAATTGTCGTTGCCGCCGCGCTACAGCGTCAGCTTTGCTGGCCAATACGAGTATATGCAGCGCGTCCAAGCCAAGCTTGAGTTAGTGGTGCCGCTGATGGTGGCGGTGATCTTGCTGCTGTTGATGCTGACCTTTAATTCGATGACCCAAGCCTTAGTGATCCTCTTGAGCTTGCCGTTTGCCTTGGTTGGCAGCGCCTGGTTGTTGTGGCAATTGCAGATCGATCTGTCGGTGGCGGTTGCCGTCGGTATGATTGCACTGGCCGGGGTGGCCGCCGAGTTCGGAGTGGTGATGCAGGTTTACCTGAATAATGCCACTGAGCAGGCGAAAGCGCGGGCAGAGAAGCAGGGCCGGGAGTTCAATCGTGGCGATCTGTATCAGGCATTGATGGAAGGGGCGGTAATGCGCATTCGACCGAAAGCGATGACGGTAGCGACCATCTTCTTTGGCTTGCTGCCGATCATGTGGGGCGGCGGCAGTGGCAACGAAGTGATGCAAAAGATCGCCGCGCCGATGGTCGGTGGGATGATCACCGCACCACTGTTGTCGCTGTTTGTTATTCCTGCGATTTACCTACTGTGGTACGGGCGTAGGTTGCCAAATGAGTAACCAGTAGTCCAGCCAACATAAGGGAGCGAATTCGCTCCCTTATTTGTTGCCGCAGGATAACGAACTTGCTCTTCAGGCTATCGATTTTTTCGTACCGCAGGGACTGGAGCTTTAGCGATTTTTGGCAGACAATCAACGCAATGGATAATAATTATCACTTGCAGTATGTCATCACTAAAGAAGTTAAAAAAGCTCAACAAAGTCGCTAAAGCTGGCAATAAACAGCTGGCCAAGTTAAGACGGCCAGTGGCGACAGCGCCGGTTACTGGCAATAGCAACGCGACGGTGATGCAGCAACTGGGTGGCATTACCAAACAAGCGGGATTGAGCGCAGTGCGAGAGCTGGCAACGCCGCTTAATCCGCTACTCAGTTGGTTTGAAGGGGGTCATAACCTTCGATTTACTGCGGCCAACCAAATTGGCGCTGCGGTTAGCTCCAATCGTGCGGCGGTATCGAGCATCGCCCAGCTGCCGCTGAAATCACCGCCATGCAAAAGTTGCCCAGCGAAAGTCGGTGGCTTATGCAAATGTGCTCGTAAGAAATTCGGCGTTTAAGAGGCTACGCCTCAAAAGCAAACAGGCCGCGCAAATTGCGCGGCCTGTTTGGTTTTATTCGGCTATTCGGCGAACTCAGATTGGTAGCGCCTTGGCTAGGGTTGGCCCAACCAATTGCCGTAAGGCGAGGGCAGCGATGCCTTTAACTAGGGTTTTTGAGCCGTTTTTTACTGCGTTTTCGACAAAGGCGTGGCGCTGTTCGCTACGCAGCCAACCGTGACTTTCCACGGTTTCGAGCAGATCGTCGGCGGACATTTCGCTGCTGTTAAAGGTAATCGCCACCGAGCCGGCAAACCGCTTGTGACTGATGGTGTCGATAGCTTCAATTTGCTTAAGCTGATCAATCAGTTGTTCTACCTGCTGCGGGTTACGCAGGATGTAGTCAGAACGTACTCGCAGACGCCGGTCGGTCTTGTGGATATAGGCAGACACTAGATAAACCTCAATGAAACTGATTCGCATTAACCGTAATGAGTTTACCTGAATTTAGCCAAAAAAATATGTCACGAATGCGTTGTTTATTGAGTTAGATCCAGTGTGTTAACGCGTTGTTGTGGCAGCATCGCCAGATATTCTGCTTCAACAAATGGTTTACATTCATGTCACAACTGTCCGATGAGATCTTAGCTTTGCGCCAATGGGTACACGTTGCCCACCACATTCCCGGTCGCATCCGCTTGCGGTTTAACTCTGCCTTGGTCGCCAGACTAGCGAATCAGCAAACCGAGCAAGCGATGCAGCACGCATTGCAATTCGAGCCTCTGACTCGTTACCAAATCAATTCCGATACCAGCAGTGTGCTGCTGGAATATCAGCCGGCCATCGTGCCGCCAGCGCTATTGGATCAGGCATTCAGCCTTGATCATCAACAGGCCCATTCGGCCTGTACTCAATTGATTGAACTGTTAACCCCTTACTATCAAGCAGGAGGCCATCATGGCTAACAAGGACGAACAACAAACCATGCCTTACCCACCTTATGGCTACCCATACGGTGCGCCGATGCAGCAACCAATGCATCCGCAGATGCCACCACAGATGCACATGCCTCCTCATATGCACCCGCATTATTACCACATGCAGCCACAGATGCCGCCTCAGGGCTACCATGGCTACCATCCGCAGATGATGGCACCGCAGCCACAGCAGCCTAAGCACGATCACTTTGATCCTTTGATGGCGCAGTCGCAGCACATGCTGGAAGGGTTAATGGGCGAGCAAGCCGGGGTATTTAAAGACCTGTTGCATAAGCTGGGTGTTGACGACAAAGAGTTCTGGAAAGGCGCCATGGTCGGTGCCGCGGCAGCACTGATCTTAAGCAACGAAAACGTTCGCAATCAGTTGTTGGGGCTGCTGGGTAACGCCGGCGATCTGCTCAAATCCGGTGGCGAAAAGGTTAAATCCGCGGCGTCAACCACCGCTTCCAATGTGACCGGCGGGGTTGCCATGGGCGCTGACGTTCTGCGTGACGCCATGCAGGCTGGCACCACCGGTTTTAAAGAGTCGGTAGCGCGTCATCGCACTCCAGCTGAAGCCGCCGACGTCGCTGCGCCGATTGCCGAAGAGCAAGCGGTTGCGGAGCCAAACCATGAGCAACAGTAGTCATGAACTGAATACCGCCACCCGCACCATGATCGCCAGCGCCTTGCTGGGCGGCACGGCGTCGGTTGCCTGCCAATGGCAACAGTATCAAAGCGGTGAAATCGACGTCGCCGAGCTAACCAAAAAAGCATTGATTGATGCGTCTAAAGCCGGTGCGGCTGGCGGTGTTGCCAGCGCCATGGGTGGGGTGATGGCCGGGCGTCCAGCCCTGTCGGTCGCCACCTTGCTACTTGGCGGTGCCGCCGCCCTGTATTTGATTGATGATGTGAAGGAAAAGCAGCATGAGCCACAATAACGATCCGTTTGGCTATTACGGGGCGATGCCGCCAAGCAATCAGCCACAGCAGCCTTATGGCAACGGCTACCCAAACCCTTATCAGTCAGGTTATCCGCAACCTTATGCCCAGCAAAATGGCCGCACTCATTTCATCTCCGGGTTGATCGCCGGTGCCGCGGTGGCGTATCTGCTCAGCAATAAAAAAGTGCAGCAGAGCGTCAGCAACGTGGGCACCAAGGCGTGGTCAACCGTGCGTGGCGAGGTTGAGGAGCTGAAAGAGCGCTTGGAAGACACGCAAGCGGAGCTGGAATACTACCGTAACCTGCACAAGGAGCAGCAATGAGCCTAATCCAGATCCGGCATCACCTGCCGGGGCGGGTTCGGCTTAAAGTCGCTGCAGAGCAGCCGCTTGATGGCATAGGTAATTGGCTCCGTAATGGGCTTTTGGCCATTCAAGGGGTGCGCACGGTGCGGGTTAACGAAACCGCGCAGTCGATCGTGGTGCAGTACGATCCCCAGTTGCTGTCACAACAGCAGCTGCAACAGCGGCTCGATGAGTGGCAGTGGCAGCAAGCGAAAGTTATCGATGATGAAGAGCATCAATACACCCGTGGTGATATTGCGCTGAATCTGATGGGCTTGTTAGCGGCGGCGTTTCTGCCAAAACCATTGGCCGCCGCGACCACCGCAACCTTAGTGGCGCCGTTGGTGGTAGAAGGGGCCGAACAGCTGCGTGAGCGTAAGCTCGGGGTCGAGGTACTGGATGCCATCGCCATCGGTTTATCGGCTTGGCGTGGCGATCATAAGACCGCAATGCTAACCCAAAGCCTGCTGTCGCTGGGTGAGTACATGGAGCAACACACCAGCCGCTCCAGTGACGAGTTGTTGGCGCAGTTGATGCAGCCGAAACACAGCCAAGTGTGGGTTCGTCGCGGTGGTATCGAGCAACAGCTCAGCTCCGAACAATTGCTGGTGGGTGACTGTGTGCTGCTGGGGCCAGGGGATGCGATCCCGGCCGATGGTCGCATCGAGTCGGGCACCGCCTTGGTCAATCAGGCATCGTTAACCGGTGAATCGTTGCCGGTACGCCGCGAGCCGGGGGCGTTTCTCTACTCCGGTACCGGGATTGCCGATGGCAACATCGTGATGGTGGTGGATAAGATCGGCAGCGAAACCACCACCGCCAAGATCAGCGCCATCATTGCCGATGCCTTGGATGAGAAAAGCCAAACCCAGTTGGCGACCCAGCAGATGGCCGATCGCCGCGTTAAGATCACCTTGGGCATTGGCGCGGCGGTATACGCGCTGACCGGCGATCTGCAGCGATTGGCCTCGGTATTTTTGGTGGACTACTCCTGCGCCCTCAAGCTATCGACGCCGGTGACCTTCAAATCGATGATGTACCGCGCCGCTAAGCAAGGCTTATTGCTTAAAGGCGGTCGGGCGATGGAAGAGTTGGCCCAAGTTGATACCGTGGTGTTCGATAAAACCGGTACCTTGACCTACGGCGATCTGGAAGTGACCGATGTGATCTGCATGACCGAGCAGCAATGCGCCAAAGATCTGTTGGCGCTGGCGGCCTCGGTGGAGGAGCACAGTAATCACCCATTGGCGCAAGCGGTGGTTAACGCCGCCAAGCAAACCAAGTTGCCGCACATTGAGCACGGTGAAGTGGAGTACGTGGTAGCCCACGGTCTAACCAGTACCATTAATGGTGCCAAGGTGGTGATTGGTTCACGCCACTTTCTCGAAGCCCATGAAGGGGTCAACTTTAATCAGTTGGAACTGACCATCAGCGAGCTAGAGCAGGCCGGTAAACACATGTTGTTTATCTCCAGTGCTGGTGAAGCGATTGGGGTGATTGCCCTGCGCGATACCTTGCGTGCAGAAGTGCATGAGACGCTGGCGGCGCTGCGCCAAGCTGGGGTGGTAAATCAGGTGCTGTTAACCGGCGATACCGACGCCAAAGCGCGGCAACTGACCGAGCAACTTGGCCTGGATCGCTACTTTGCTGAGGCAACCCCAGAAAGCAAAGCCGAGATTGTCACCCAGTTGCAGGCGCACGGCCACAAGGTGTTGTTTGTCGGTGATGGCGTCAATGATGCACCAGCCCTGACCGCTGCTGATGTTGGCTTGGCGATGGCCTCTGGCACCGAGCTGGCGCACATGGCCGCTGACGTGACTTTGCTGAATGACAACCTGATGGGGGTGGCTGAAGCGCGGCAGCTGTCGCAACAGGCGATGGCGTTGATCCAAAGTAACATCCGTTTAGCTGAGGTGGTCAACAGCGGCATTATGGTCGCGGCAGCATTGGGCTATTTAAGCCCAGGCTACAGCGCCCTGTTGCATAACGGCACTACCTTGGCGGTACTGGCTCGAGCGGTTAACGCCCGTTATCAATAGCCGTAGCGTGTCCAGTTCTCAAAGTAACAAGCCCTTGCAGTGCAAGGGCTTTTTAGTTTTTTCAGTGCGTCCATTTGGGCCTAGGGCGTGTTCATACACTGAACCTTAAGCATTAAACCCCTCCAAAATCACCTCGAAACTGTTGCCCTGTTTGGCTTTTGACTGCTGGGCTCGGTGACAGTTTTGACATATAAAGTCGAACGCCCAAGCTAAATCAGCGGCTAATTGGGTTAACGACTTTGATGCCAGCGAGTTCATTATGGGTTCAAACCAGTTCTGTGCTGATTTGGCGATTTTGAACAACGACAATCGACGTTGCAGACGTTGTTGGGCCGCTCGGCCAATGAAACGTTTGACCAGCAAACTTAACGACTGGCCCAAATTAACCCTTCAACCATGTGTGGCTGTCGAGTTACGAACTTCTTCAAGTTGTTGTAACTCTTCCACTCTTTGAACAACAGTTCGATTTGCCAACGTACGCGGTATAGGCGGCTGACCTCTTCGGCGCTGAACTGCTCTCGAGGCAGGTTGGTTATCCACCACAGATAGCGCTTCTCCTCGGCGTGCCAGAACATCACCATACGGCACTGGTACTTTGGCCATTTTACGTCTAAATCCAACATCGGAGCCTTGGAGCCTCGGCGCTGCTGTAGTGCCTTTAACTTAACTCCGACGTATGACTTGAGCTCTTTGCTTTTGCTGTTCAACGCTCGAGTAATCGTTGGGTTAAACCACTTCGACGACCGCATCAAAAAGTAGCCGTGATGTCGTTGCACATTGCTCATGTACTCAATGCCGACGTAGCCCGCATCGGCCAGTAGCAGCGAATTGCTCAGGCTTTCTGCTGCCGGCAAAAACTGGCGTTCCGATGCCGTATCCGCTGAAATGCTCAGCTTTGCCGGTTGCTCGTCCTGCAGTGACATTGTCATGTGGCATTCAACTGCCGCTGGTGATTTACCTTTGAAGCGATTGGGGAATACCTCGGCTAAATCAGGATGGATCGCAAAAGATGATCCATCCTGAAGCAATACTTGGTTGAACTGCTTCAATTTAGACGGCAACTCGGCGCTGAGTTGATTGCCAAACACCTGAATGGCTTGCGCCACTACGGCTTCCATAAAACGGGCAAATTCAGCTTTTCGCAGCTGGTTATGAAATGGCTTATAGGCTACGGATGTAGCGGGATCCATCTGAATGCCATTGAAGGCGCGATGTAGATCAGCAATCGCATCCACTTTGCCATCACCAAAGGCCTTAACCAAGCTGCTGACTAATGCCAACGGTTGGATGTCGCGCAGACGTTTGCAAAATTTATGCTGCTTGGCGACTTTATTTAACCAAGCTTCATCGAACAGTTGAGTTAGGTGCTGAATTGGATTGATAATGGACATCGGCTCTTGGGTTGTGACTTGGTTTTTTTTGGCGATTAAATCTGATCACATCAAGAGCCTTTTTTCTAGGTTTTTTATTAGGTTAGGGCTAAAGATCCTGTCTATGAGGGCGTGTTGATCTTTGCTGTATGTTTTTACGCCCATTGCTGGCTGTTTTGACTGCAAATTGATCTTGATTGGTTAATTTTGCTGCTCAGTGATCACTGAGTGGCGCCTTGCTGGGTCGGACTAGCAACTGTCACTCTTCGTCATGCGATTTCGACGTAGAGCCCTGATGTTGATTTCAGAAGAGAGGGCCTTCAATCGCAATCCTCGATTGACAGCTGCTATCCTCGACCAAATTCCGAACACCAAACGTCAACCCGCCCTAGTCAGCATTGTCGGTTTTAGCGGAGGCTTTAGGGCATTAGTTTGCATCTGCGGTTCGGCTAAGACCAGCGTCGCAAACTTCAGCTGATCGTTTGCTGATGGCGGCATTTATTGGTAATAAAGGCGCTTTTTTAGGGGCAGAGCGACGATGAGCTTTGATTGGGCGTTTGCTGATCCGGCAAACAGTGTTGGCTTATCTTCTGCTGCAGTGACCTTTGTGATGGTAGCGCTGGCGGAAATCGGCGACAAAAGCCAACTGGTGTGCATGACCTTGGCTAACCGCTATCGAGCCAAGCCAGTGATTATCGGCGCGATGTTGGCGTTTTTACTGTTGAACGCATTGGCAGTGATTGCCGGTTCGCTGTTGGCCAATTTGCTGCCAATCGAATGGGTATCGTTGCTTGCTGCGCTGTTGTTTGCCTGGTTCGGGATCAGCAGTTTGCGCGCCAGCGCAGAGGAAGAGGATGAGGTTAGCTTAACTCGCTCTAGCAAAAGCATCGCGCTCAGTGCTTTTATGCTGCTGTTTTTGGCGGAGCTGGGCGATAAAACCCAATTGAGTGTGGCGACCTTATCGGCCACCGAAAGTGTCATCGGCGTCTGGCTGGGGGCATCGGCGGCACTGCTGTTAACCACAGTGTTAGCGGTGGTGATCGGCCGTAAGCTGTTGGCTAAGGTCAACCCGGTGTTGATGTCGAAAGTAAGCGGTGCATTGTTTTTGCTGATAAGTGCAGTGATGTTGCTGCGGCTGTGGCAGTAACGAATGCTAACTAAACAAGGGAGCCAAGCGGCTCCCTTGTTGGTTATTGGCTAAAACTGATAGCTCAGTGAGGCACCAACATAGCGGCCCGGTTGGTTGTAGCGGTCGATATTGCTACGACCCGCTTCGATCCCGGCGACATCAATCCATTGGATGTACTTCTTATCAAGCAGATTGAAAATACCGCCACGCAAGGTCACCTGTGGGGTGATGTTGTAGTGGCCGTTAAGATCGATGATCGCATAGCCAGCGGTTTGGTAAGGATCGATTTCGGAGTCGGTGAAGCCGTCAAAGGCATCAGCGACATTATCACGGTCTTTACTGGCGTCGAAACGACCATCGATGCTGCCACCAAAACGATCCTGCGGGTCAAGGTAGCTTAAGGAAACGGTGGCATTGAGTGGCACGATTGAGTTAAGCGGCTGATCTTCAGTGCGGTTTTCGCCATCGCTGTAAGCGGCCGCCAGATTAAGCGCCAATCCTTCGGCGATAAAATCCAGCCACCACTGAGCTTGTGCTTCGATCCCTTTAATCCGAGCTTGGTCAACATTGTTGTATTGGTATTGACCAAAGGGGTAGGCCGGATTGCTGAAGTCGGCAGTATTGATAATAAAATTATCGTAATCGGTCAGATAGGCTGTCAGTGCGGATTTCAACATGTACAAAATTGGTGCCAAGCAAAGGGCTATACGTTAAAGGCTTTGGCTAAGCGTTTGAAATAAGCGGTGACGATCTAACGCAAGTAAACTGGATGACCGGCGAGGGTAAAGGCCATGGCCATGCGCAGAGCGCTTAAAAGATAGAATTCTAGAAAATATTCCCACGCACGTGTGGCGTGCAATAAAGACGGCAACATCATCGTGCCGATTCAAGTGCCATACGATATAAATCTCGACGTACTGGACGGCCCCGCAGACTCGAATGTACAAGGTGTCGGCAGGCTGATCGATTAAATACCGGTCGAGGGAGAGGGGTTGAGCGCTTTCGCATCTCGCTTGAGATGGCCAACCGACTATGGGATAACCGGACATGATGACTCTTTACGTTACTGTGTGGATATACAGTGTGGTAGAGCTAGAGTTATCGAGCAATGAATTTAATACTGCGACTTGCTTGCATTAACACCAGTTGACAATGAGCTACTGGCCTTAACAAAAAGCGTCAACTTATTTAAGGACTAGACATCGATAGGTGCTCGGCCAACTAAAGACAAATCTGTTTTGTGATCTAGCTCGGTTAATATCCGCACCATTAGAGGTATATAGTCAATTTGGTAGTCCAATTAGCGTTTTGGATTGCCCATGAAAGTGGCTGCTACTCAGTCACTGATTAAAGCTAATGGGTGAGAAAATGGATAATCTGTCCCCATCTGACTTGAAATCAATACTCCACTCAAAGCGCGCCAATATGTATTACTTGGAATATTGCCGTGTAATGCAAAAAGATGGGCGCGTGTTGTATTTGACTGAGGCTGATAAAGAGAACCTCTATTTCAATATCCCAATAGCGAATACCACAGTGTTATTACTAGGTAATGGCACTTCGGTTACCCAAGCAGCGATGCGCATGCTGTCACAAGCGGGGGTATTGGTTGGTTTTTGCGGTGGTGGTGGCACGCCGCTGCACATGGCAACCGAAGTCGAATGGTTCACGCCACAAAGTGAATATCGGCCTACAGAATACCTGCAAGGCTGGCTGTCGTTTTGGTTTGATGATGAGCAGCGCTTTGCTGCGGCCAAGCAGTTTCAAAACGCACGAATTGAATATCTAAATAAAGTGTGGCGATCAGACCGTGAACTCAGACTGGAAAATTTTAATCTGAACGACGATGTGATCCAACAATCGTTGGCAACCTTTCACCAGCGCACGGAATCTGCCAGCAAATCGGCGGATCTGCTTCTTATTGAAGCCCAGCTTACTAAAGCGCTGTATAAATACGCGGCGAATAACACGGGCAAAGAAGCGTTTACCCGTAAGCAGCAGCTCGATAAGAAAAGTACCGATAAAGCCAACCGCTTTCTTAACCACGGTAACTACTTAGCCTACGGGCTTGCGGCAAGTTGCCTATGGGTGCTTGGCATTCCGCATGGCTTTGCAGTGATGCATGGAAAAACTCGGCGTGGGGCCTTGGTGTTTGATGTCGCAGACTTAATCAAAGATGCCATCGTGCTCCCTTGGGCATTTGTTTGCGCCAAAGAAAACGCCACCGAACAAGAGTTTCGCCAACAAGTATTGCAGGCTTTTATCGAGCACAAAGCCTCAGGGTTTATGTTCGATACCGTCAAACAAGTCGCGCTACAGGGGCAAGATGAACAAGAGGATGATCTCGCATTATGATGGTCACTTTTGTCTCGCAATGTGAAAAAAACGCGCTGAAGAAAAGTCGCCGCATACTGGATGCATTCGCCAACCGAATTGGTGACAACACATGGCAAACCCTGATCACCGAAGAGGGGCTATTAACTGTGCAAAAAATGCTGCGCCAAACCGCCAGCCGCAGCACCGCGGTCAGTTGCCACTGGATTCGCTCTCGCTCGCGCAGCCAGTTTCTGTGGGTCGTCGGCAACAAAAAGAATTTCAATGCAGAGGGTTATGTGCCGGTTAATAGTACGGAAAAAGACTTGCTCAACAGCGAGTATGAAAATGATTGGAAATATCTACCTCTGATCAAGTCGCTCGCGGCAATGGCCGCTTTGCTGCATGACTGGGGTAAAGCCTCTTTACTCTTTCAAGAGAAACTAAACCCAGACATCCACACCAAGCACAAAGGCGACCCATTGCGCCATGAGTGGGTCTCCTGCTTGTTGTTCCGCCAGCATGTGGTAAGCAACTCCAACGATAACTTCGATCAAGGTTGGTTAAAGGCACTGCTTAATCAAGGCATTGAAGAAAAAGCTTTTTCTAGCCAGACGTTGAGCGTCGAAAACCCTTTAGCCAATCTGCCTCAGGCGGCGAGTTTGATTGCGTGGCTGATCCTTTCTCACCACCGTTTGCCCTTGCCCAAAGAACAGGAAATCTGTCACCGCCAGCGCGAAAAGCACAATGCTGATTTGGGAGATTTACTGGCAAGAATTACCCAAGAGTGGGGGTATGAAAACCGTTTTGACGATTACAACACGCTACTGGCTAAGTGTTTGACGTTTTCTAACGGAGGACTTTCACAGTCCAAAACTTGGCTCACCGCACTGCAACAACGTAGCAATGATTTACTTCATCAATTGCCGTTACTTGAACAGGCAATGGATGATGGTAGTTGGCGTGTTATTTTACACCATGCGCGACTTTGCTTGATGTTGGGCGATCATTACTACTCATCGCAAGCTCAAGATGCCCAATGGCAATCACCGATAAAACTTTATGCGAATACCGATCCCAACACTAAAGCCCTAAAGCAACAACTTGATGAGCATTTGGTTCATGTGGCGAAAGTTGCGGTCAACACAGTAAAACTGCTGCCATTTTTTGAATCGGAACCGCTTAAAGCAACCGGGCTGGCGGCACTCTCCCCTAGAGCAAACACCCCCAAAGCGTTTCGTTGGCAAGATAAAGCAGTGCGCAAGATAGTTCAGTGGCGACTGGGCAGTGAAGACAAAAGCCAAGGTTACTTTGTGGTCAATATGGCGAGCACTGGCTGCGGCAAAACCATGGCGAACGCCAAAATCATGCAGGCTCTATCAGAAGATGGCGAAAGCTTACGCTTTATCCTTGCGCTTGGCCTGCGCACGCTGACTCTGCAAACAGGGGATGAATACAAAAGCCGCTTAAAGCTAAATGAGAGTGATTTGGCGGTATTGATAGGCTCCAAATCCATTTTGGCATTGCATCAATCTGGTCAGCAAATTGACAAGCAAGAGTGCGAGCTAGAGCAAGCGCAAACGGGGTCAGAATCAGCGCAAAGCTTACAAGAAGAAACGGATGAGCTGCATTGGCAAGGCATTTTGCCAGAAGAAGAGCTCACTACCGTACTGACTAACGAGAAAGACCGCAAGCTGCTTTATGCCCCTGTATTGGCATGCACCATCGATCACATTATGGCTGCGTCTGAGACCAAGCGCGGCGGGCGATACATTCTGCCGTGTTTGCGATTAATGTCTTCCGATCTGGTGATTGATGAAATTGACGATTTTAGCGGCGATGATTTGATCGCGATTGGCCGTTTAGTGCATTTGGCTGGGATGCTTGGGCGCAAAGTGATGATCTCCTCTGCCACGATCCCACCAGATTTGGCCTTGGGCTTGTTCAATGCTTACCGCCAAGGCTGGGCGGTTTTTGCCGCCAGTCGTAACCGCGTATCTAGTGTCAATGGCGTGTTTGTCGATGAATTTACCGCTCAAGTTCAGCTTATAGGCTGTAATGACAATGACTTAGCCAGTTACCTAGCGTTTCAGCAGGCGTTCATCCAAAAAAGGGTCACTAAACTCAAGCAACAACCCGCGAAACGAAAAGCAGAGATCATCCCTTGTGCCAAGCAGCCGGAACTTCCGATTGCCGAACAATATTTCGCGCAGATCCAGCAGGCGATCCTCGCCAAACACGCCGCGCACAGCACACTTGATCCGCACAGCCAAGTGCAGGTGTCGTTTGGTGTAGTGCGCATGGCGAATATCCAGCCCTGCGTAGAATTAACCGAATACCTCCTTAGTTGTGATTGGCTAGAAGAGACGGAGGTGCGTTGCATGGCCTATCACAGTCAGCAAGTGCTGTTATTGCGTCACGAACAAGAAAAGCATTTGGATGAGGTGCTCAAGCGCAAAGAAAAAGGCGATGAATTACCTGTGGCATTTGCTCACCCTATCATCCGCAGTCATTTAGAGCAGTGCCAAGCCAAGAATTTGATTTTTGTGTTAGTTGCTACACCAGTCGAAGAAGTTGGCCGTGATCATGATTTTGACTGGGCGGTGATTGAACCCTCTTCTTATCGCTCGATTATTCAAATGGCAGGGCGGGTAAGAAGACACCGTGATGGCGAAGTGAGTGTGCCCAATATTGGCCTTTTGCAATTTAACTACAAAGGGTTCAAAGGTGGAGAGCAGCGAGTGTTTCAACGCCCAGGTTACGAAATAGACCAAACTACCCAGCTGCAAACCCATGATCTAACCGAGCTGGTGGATGAAGAAAGCTTATTGAATAGCGTAAATGCGATTGCGCGTATTCAAAAGCCGAGCCAGCTTACACCACACAATAATCTGGCCGATTTAGAGCATTTTGCCACGGCAAAAACAGTCGGCATTGCGCAGATTGGCCAAACACCACAAAACGGCACCACTCGGCAAGATAGGTTTAATCGCCGCCGCGGCCCTAATACATTTTGGAGTGATCACCTGCACGGTCATATTCAGGGCTATTGGGGGCTGACGGCCTTGCCACAGAAATTCAAACGTTTTCGGCAAAGCGAGCCGAGCGTGCCGATCTATTTGCTTAAGAAAGCACGCAGCATCGAATTTGGTATCCGCGATGAGCAAGGTGGTTTGTCACCGATTGAGCGTACGCTCAATATTCAGCACAAACCACTCTTACCAGAACAGCAAGGAAAATTATGGCTGACGCGTGATTACAGCCAACTTATCACTCAGTACAGCGCAGATGAGGAGCAGGAGCTTATCACCTCGCTGAAATATGGCGAACTCAGCTTTATTCATCGTGAGGATGAGCAGGCATACAAGTATAACGACCAGCTTGGGTTGGTTAATGTGAAATGATGGAGGGGAACTACGTGTTAGACCCAGCAATCACCTCGTTCTTTGCAGAACGAAAAGAAGCGTGGCGTAAAAAAAATATCAGCGCCTCGATGCATGAGGATGCTGTGAAGGAGAAAGAGCAAGAGTGCGAACAGGTGTTTGCCTTGGCAAATTGGCTCCCCGATGCCGCTAAACGGGCAGGGCAGATCTCGGTATCGACCCACCCGTGCACTTTCAGCCATCCCAGTGCACGAAAAAATACAAATGGTTACGCCTCGTCGATTATTGCTCACAACAAGCCAAGCGCCGATGGCTTTTTGCGTGCGGGCAATGTGAATGTAAAACCCGATGCATTGGGCAATGCTGCTGCGTTAGATGTGTACAAGTTCCTCCATTTAGAGCTGGAAGACGGTCAAACTTTGCTATCGCATATTGAGCAAGAAAGTGAGTTAGTGAAGTCTTTGCTCAGTTTGCCAAACCTTGGTTATCAAGCCTTGCGTGATGGTTTTTTAAATATGGTGCGTTCAGACCAAGAAGACGTCTCAAGCTCCAAAATCAAGCAGGTTTACTTTCCTATCGCAGACGGAGAATATCATTTGCTCTCGCTATTGACCCATTCGGGGCACTTGTATGAACTGCGCCGCCGACTTGATGGGCTGCGCTTTGGCGAAGACGTTAAACAAGCTCGTGAGTGCCGCAAACAGAACCAGTTCTATGCTAATGGTTATCGAGAAATTTACGGCCTGACGACCATAGGATTTGGTGGCACTAAGCCGCAAAATATCAGTGTGCTTAACAATCAAAATGCCGGTAAAGCGCACTTACTTAGCTCACTGCCGCCAGCTTTGAAATCCAGAGAAACACGCCTGCCCAAAAGCGACTTCTTCAAAGAGTGCTTCACCGCATGGCAAGCCAAAGAGGTATTAGACGCCTTACATCGCTTGTTTACCTCTGAGCACAACAACATCCATATTCGTGACGGACGCGACTATCGCATTCAACAATATGTTGATCTGGTGATTGAACGCATGTGGCAAGTGCGGTTTGCACTTACCGAGTATCAAGGTGAACTTGCCTCAGATCTGCCGCTGGAGCAAAAGATCTGGTTATACCCTGAGTTTGAATCGCAACGTTCGGAACAAGATGAGTGGTTGGATGAAATCGTACGCTACATTTCACGCGGCTTACTCAGGCATTACAACAAAGGTAAGGTGATTGCGTCTCCCGTATTGCTGGCTGACGAAGAGTTACTGGCGATTGAAAAAGTGGTGAGCAATAGCAAGGAGCTTCTGCGATGAATCTATTGATCCTCCCGCATATTAAAATTCACAATGCCAATGCCCTCTCTAGCCCGTTTACGATTGGTTTTCCGGCGATGACGGCATGGCTTGGTTTTACCCATGCGCTTGAGCGCAAACTCAACCAAGCGGGTTTAAGTGATTTGATGCTGCACAGCACTGCGGTGGTCAGCCACCACTGTGATTTGCAAACGTATCGTGGTGACGGTGATTTTGTTCACTCTATTGTTGGTACAGGTAACCCGCTCGATAAAGACGGCTCTCGCTCGGCATTCATCGAAGAAGCCCGTTGTCATTTAGAGGTTTCATTGGTGATTGAGTGGAACGGTAATGAAGAAAAACTCGAACAAGCGGATTTTATCGACACGCTCAAAGCGGTGATCGCCACCATGAAAATTGCTGGCGGAGATGTTTTGAGCTTGCGAACGCCGTTTATTAAAAACCTTAACGAACAGAGCGAGCAGGAAACCAAAGCGTTAGTTAAACAACTGATGCCGGGTTACGTGCTGATTGAACGTCGTGATCTGATGATTGACGCGATGCAGCAGGGCGAAGATGCGCTAGATGCATTGATTGGCTACCTCACCATCAACCACCACTGTGAGCAGCAAAATGACGCAGTGACTTGGCGCAGTGAACGCAAGGAAGCAGGCTGGATTGTGCCGATTGCGACAGGATTCCAGGGCATCTCGCCGCTGGGAGAGGCCAAAAACCAACGAGACCCTAACGTGCCGCACCGCTTTGCCGAAAGTGTGGTGACCCTTGGCGAGTTCGTCATGGCACATAAAATTCAGCACATCAACGAGATGCTTTGGCAACACGCACCCGATTTAGATAACGATCTTTACCTCTGTCAGCAAGTTAATGCGACCTACGAAAACTAATAAGGAAAAATATCATGGCGAAAAACAAAGACACCGCATCGGTATTAGCGTTTGAGAAAAAACTGGTTCCATCCGATGGTTACTTGTTTGGCACCAACTGGGAAAACAAAGCGCAACTCACGCCATTGGCGCTGCAAGAAAAATCGGTACGCGGCACAATTTCTAACCGTTTTAATAAAAAAGACACTGGGGAGTTTACGAAAGACCCAGCAAAGTTGGATGCAAAAGTTGAAAGCCCCAACTTGCAACGCGTTGATGCGTGCGCATTGGGCCAAGGGCAAGACACACTAAAGCTACAGTTCACCCTAAAAGTGCTTGGCGGCCTTGCCCAGCCCTCAGCGTGTAATAACGCGTTGTTTAAACAAAGTTACGCTGCAGCGGTGAAGCAATATATTGCCAAGCATGGCTGTTTTGAGTTGGCGCAACGCTATGCCACTAACCTCGCCAATGGCCGTTTTTTGTGGCGCAACCGAGTGGGCGCAGAAGAAATCGAAGTACAGGTCACCGCACTGAACAAAGGCGCGGAACAAACATGGACCTTCGATGCCAAGCAGTTCAGCACGCGCTCGTTTGATCACTCCGATGAACAAGTAAACAGCTTGGCCGACCGCATTGCGCAAACCCTTTCCAGCGAATCCGACCACCTTATGCTGCAAATCGATTGCTTCGCTAAAGTGGGTAAAGCGCAAGAGGTTTATCCGAGCGAAGAGCTCGTGCTCGACAAAGGCAACAGCAAAATCAAGAAAAACAAAATTCTTTATGCGGTCAACGAGCAAGCCGCGATGCACTCGCAAAAAATTGGCAATGCACTGCGCTCTATTGATACCTGGTACCCAGATTATGCATCGGAAGAGCACAGCGCTGGCGCGATTGCCATCGAGCCTTATGGCGCAGTCACTAATTTAGGTAAGGCATTCCGCACTCCGAAAGAGAAGCAAGATTTTTATACTTTCTTTGACAAATGGGCTCGTGGCGAAGAGCTGCCGCGTGAAGAAGACGCACACTATGTGGTCGCCGTATTGGTGCGCGGTGGGGTGTTTGGCGAAAGTGATAAATAGGTGGCGGCGATGAACGTCTACCAAGAGATCACCCTGTTGCCAGATGCCGATATCTCGCTTGGTTTTCTTTGGCAAAATGTGTTCCAGCAAGTACATATTGCTTTGGTGGAAAACAAAGTTGGCCCCAATGAGTCGGCGGTGGCGGTGGGCTTTCCTGATTATCGCAACGCCCAGTTCCCACTGGGTAAGCGGTTGCGGTTGTTTGCCAATGACAAACAGATATTGGAAAAGCTCAATATCAACCAATGGCTCAATCGGCTTGAAGATTATGTGCACATTAAAGGCATTAAAGCTGTGCCGGATGAAGTTAGCTACGTGAGTTTTGTACGCAAGCAAGTGAAATCAGCTGAACGTGTTGAGCGAGATATGGCGCAAAAAGCCGCATTGTGGGCAAAAAAATCAGGCAAACCACTAACGGAATGCTTGGCTGAGCTTGAAAAAAGCAAACCCCGAGGACACAGCGAACTGCCGTTTATCTATCTGCATAGCCAGCAGACCAAACAACGTTCACCGGAAAAAAGCAGTAAGTTCCCGTTGTTTATTGATCTTCATCCTAGGGGGGAGCAGACCCAAGGGCACTTTGACTGTTATGGGCTGAGTAAGAAAACGAGCACCCAGCAAATGTCGGCGGTGGTTCCGCACTTTTAAGCAGTAAAGGGTGATTTTCACCCTTTATTTTTTTGTTCTTTAAAAAGTTGAATAAAAACAATTTGTTGTGAATTTAGTCATTTGACAAGGTAAAAGTTTGATTCTTGTTATAACCGTTTGTTGTAAATCCATTTTTTTGCGATAGCCTATTGTTCACTGCCGCGCAGGCAGCTTAGAAAATTCCATGTTGATTATCGGGTTAACTCAAAAAGTTCACTGCCGCGCAGGCAGCTTAGAAAACCCAACTGCGCGATCGACTGCTGAGCTTGTCAGTTCACTGCCGCGCAGGCAGCTTAGAAAAGGCTGAAGCGCAAGCCGCAAGCAAAGCCAAAGTTCACTGCCGCGCAGGCAGCTTAGAAAATGAACATCGACTCATCCACCTGCAGCGATTCGTTCACTGCCGCGCAGGCAGCTTAGAAAAATTCATCCACCATGATCTGGTTGGTGGTGATGTTCACTGCCGCGCAGGCAGCTTAGAAAAGTCGCAGCAGCAGCCAGCGGCCAGCGCTTCGGTTCACTGCCGCGCAGGCAGCTTAGAAACGTGGGCGGCTGGCAATTGCTTTGCTGTGCATGTTCACTGCCGCGCAGGCAGCTTAGAAAACAAGGAGCAACAACCCATGGATCTATTCATCGTTCACTGCCGCGCAGGCAGCTTAGAAAACACCCCTGCGGTCTGACTCAGGAACTCAGCAGTTCACTGCCGCGCAGGCAGCTTAGAAAAAGTTGCTGGATAGACAGTGGTGGCACCGAAAGTTCACTGCCGCGCAGGCAGCTTAGAAAATGAAATTTTACGTTAAACAGTACGTTGATCAGTTCACTGCCGCGCAGGCAGCTTAGAAAACGATCGAAGGCGTTCGCCAACACGTCGTTGCGTTCACTGCCGCGCAGGCAGCTTAGAAATCAATCAACACTCGCCATCTTTGGCCCAATGCGTTCACTGCCGCGCAGGCAGCTTAGAAAAGCAATTTGAGCAACAACGAGTTGAGGGCGTCGTTCACTGCCGCGCAGGCAGCTTAGAAAATGAAAAAAGGCGCAGAGCGTCGAATCGCTCAGTTCACTGCCGCGCAGGCAGCTTAGAAATCGCACAACTCGCCAGTGCTGGCCGTCAACTCGTTCACTGCCGCGCAGGCAGCTTAGAAAAACGCCCCACGGCGACCGGCGGCACTTGCCAGCGTTCACTGCCGCGCAGGCAGCTTAGAAAACTAGCATTGTGGCGTCTGAGGCCATCGGTTCGTTCACTGCCGCGCAGGCAGCTTAGAAATTTGGCCGGTTTGAAGTGGCCGCGATCTAGCCGTTCACTGCCGCGCAGGCAGCTTAGAAAACTACATCCACGCGCACGGCACCAAAGGCCAGGTTCACTGCCGCGCAGGCAGCTTAGAAAGCTCCGGGGCGGAACTATAGGGTTTGCGTTCACTGCCTCGCAGGCACATCTGAGTGTTGATCCGACAAATGCAGTTCCGGTGAGAGAGTGGCAGCCCTCCAATTTCTAACCGCAGTCAAAAGTAGAGGTTAGGCCGTCAATTCATCACTAAATATTGACCTCTACTTTTCTCGGGTAGAGGTCATTTTTATTTTCGGGCCAATGATGGGCTACAGGAATTTTGGGCACAAACTGGGCACAAATTTACGATCTGGCCAAAACTGGCAAAATGATGGGGTAGGGCAATGATAGAATTAGCTAACGCCAGAAAAGCAAAAAGCCCGCTTTGAAAGCGGGCTTTTTGCCGATTATGGTGCGTCCGAGTGAACTCGAATCACCGACCCCCACCATGTCAAGGTGGTGCTCTAACCAACTGAGCTACGGACGCAAAATCTGATTGTTTGGTGCGTCTGAGTGGACTCGAACCACCGACCCCCACCATGTCAAGGTGGTGCTCTAACCAACTGAGCTACAGGCGCAAGGATTAGTAAAACTAATCAAGAAAAGTGGTGGGTCCAAGAGAACTCGAATCTCCGACCTCTACCATGTCAAGGTAGCGCTCTAACCAACTGAGCTATGGACCCACTGTTGCTGCTCGTCGACAGCGGTGGCCATAGTAAAACGCTGAATTGGGTCGTGCAAGGCCAATTTCGCCAACTTAGGTGCAAGTGCTGTTAGTTTCGACAATCTGCCTATCGAACCGCGTAATGGCATTGTGGATTAATACTTAGTTGCTGATTTTTAATCCGATATTAATGGCTAAGGAAGGCCGGTGTTAGATTTATCTTAGACATTACGATTACGACTTTGGTCTTATGTGAAACGACGTTTTAAAAATATAGGTTCGTTGTTACTTTATTGTTAAGGCAACCATGGGCACTATCATGAGACTCAATCCAGTCTGTATCGCCCTTGCTAAAAGTGGTATCGGCAAGGCCCATCTTTTAATCGCAACCGCAACAGTTGCAGGCTTGTTTTCATCCGCTGCGGTTGCGGATGAAGCGGTTTCAGAGATCAATGACAACATCGAAGCCATTGAAGTTCGTGGGATCTATTCCAGTTTGCGCGAAGCGGCGATGCTCAAACGAAGCGATGATCGCATTGTTGATGCGATTGTCGCCGAGGATATTGGTAAGCTGCCGGACAACAACATTGCTGAGGCTCTGCAGCGGGTTACAGGGGTGTCAATCAATCGCGATTTTGGCGTAGGCTCTGAGGTTTCCATTCGTGGATTGCCGCAAAACCGGGTGGAGATTAACGGCCGCTCGACCCTTGGTGATGGCCGTAACGGCGTGAATTTCCAAGACTTCCCATCAAGTTTTCTGTCTGCAGTTGAAGTGATTAAATCACCAACACCAGAGATGATCGAAGGGGCCCTTGGTGGCACTATTAGCTTGAAAACCGCCCGGCCATTAACGCTATCAGAACCGCTGTTCGCCGCGTCAATTGATGCTGAGTACGCCGATAAAGCCGATCACTGGGCGCCTATTTTAAATGCCTCCGCCGGTGATAACTGGGATCTAGGTGATGCCGGTACCTTTGGGGCGTTAGCGATGATCTCTTATCAAGACCGCGAACTTCGTCGAGATGAATCGCTGTTACAACTGCAGGTCGGTGCGGTCGATTTGGATGGCGATGGCAACGCCGATCCTGCGCAAAATAGCGCCAGCGGTAACTACATTTACGGCCGTGAGCACACCTTTAATCCTCGCACCGAGAGTCGTGAGCGAACGGCTTATAACTTATCGCTGCAATGGGAACCACAATCCGGCGATGGCAATATCTATTTGGATTTAAGCAAAACCGAACGTCAGGGCTGGCAAGAGGCGTTTTCGATTTTGCACGTTAGCGGCACCCCCAGACAAAGCGACGCAACCTTTGAGGACAGCAATGGTCAACTGCAAAATTTTATCTACGACAGTGTCTTACCCTTGCAAACTGCGGCATCAGAGTTTCGTAATACCGACAGTTACAGTCATGCGCTGGGGGGCGAGTGGACCTTAACCGACAAATTGTTGATATCAGCAGAATATTCATTTGCCAAGTCTGAAAGCTATCAGCCTAAGTCGGAGTTTCGCTTTCGTGGTATTGAGCAGGCACTAGAATTTGCTGATCCAGCGGAAACGAACCAATGGTATGTGCCGGTTTTTTTCTTTAACGGCCAAGACCGGGCGCCGACGGTGGACTTCTTTGAGGATGGCTATGTCTTTACCAATCAGCAAAATCAAGCCTTTCGTCGCTACGAGGATACCCGAACCTTTACCGATAACGAGGAGGACGCCTACCGCTTTGATCTGCAATACGATGAGCCGTTTGGAATTGAGTGGATTGGCAACATTAAAACCGGCGTGCGCTTCACCAATCGCGATTATCAGCGGCAGCAGAAACAATTTCGGTTAACTAACATCTACCGCTATTTAGAGGATGGCGACGGCAATCCGGACATCATCTTTATGGAAGACATTGCCAGCCAGTTTCCAGGGGCGATCGTCGATTACGCCTGGGACGATGCCTTTGATAATTCAGGTCGCAGTGGCATTTATCATCTAAATCGGATCTCGGCTTTCAATGTTTCGTTGCTGCGGGATCAACAAGCGACCTTCGATATCGTCAAGCAGTTGCTGGCAGGCAGCAATTATGAAGTTGCAGGTGATCTTGCGGATAACTTGGCTTATCAACAGGGGGCATATTCCACCATCAGTGAAGACACTAAGGCGTTTTACTTTCAAACTCACTTGGATTTTGATTCGGTGCGCGCGGTACTTGGCGCTCGTTGGGTTGAGACCGAAATCACCGCCGGCGCCTACCAAGAGGGAGTAATTGTCACCGATACGCAAAAATATGACGATTGGTTGCCAAGCTTGAATGTGACATGGGAGGTGGTTGATAACACCTTGCTGCGATTTGCCGCCGGTAAGGTGATGCGCCGCGCCGATTTTGACGAGCTAAGCCCGGCCTATAACTTTCAAGACGCCTACACCACAGCAACCCGTGGCAATCCAGGCCTAGAGCCGTATCGTGCCACTCAATATGATGTTTCGGTAGAACACTATTTTGGTAAAGGCAACGTTCTGACCGCTGCACTGTTCTACAAAGATGTCGAATCATTCCTACGTAGCGATTCCTATTGTGCCGATCTGCCTGACATCGTACGCAACCAAACTAACCGTGATGATTTTGAGAAGATCTGTATTCGACCAACCGAGCGCGGCGACTCTGACAACTGGACCTATGCCACTGATCCCGACTCCCAGATTGATTTTATGGGGATTGAAACCACCACCCGCACCAATGGCGAAAGCGGTAAAGTGCAGGGGCTTGAACTTGGCTACCAGCAACAGTTTGATTTTCTGCCTGGCGCTTTTAGTGGTTTAGGGTTAAGCGCAAACTACACCTACGCTGACAGTGAAGATCCAGATGGTGTGCCGTTAGAGGATATCTCCAAGAACACTTATAACTTGCAAGGTTATTGGGAATATGGCGCCGTATCGCTGCGATTGGCCTATACCTTCCGCGACCGCTTCTTGGATGATTATGACACTAAACGTGTGCGCCCATTGGGACAGAGCATTGGTGCTGATGCTGATGATCCGACCGCCGGTAACGCTTACCGCGAAGATCTGCAGCAGCTTGATTTCTCCTCGAGTTTTGATGTCAATGAGCATCTGACTTTGGTAGCTAACGTCAGCAACATCACCGGTGAAGCCACAATCAACAGCGGCGTAACCGGTACTGGTTATCAGATTTTAGAATCGGACCGTCGATATACGCTTGGCCTAAGGGTTAAGTTTTAGCTGTTGCTATTGCCAACAAAAAACTCGGCGCTTGCCGAGTTTTTTGTGTGATTCACCGAATCGCAAAGTTCTTGCCGTTGGGGCCGACGTCGCAGTTACTAAGAAGTCGTTGCCACTGTTGTTGATGATCGCCAATCGCTTGATAGAACTGTTGCCGCAGGCTGCCCTTGGCGTCACTGAGATAAAAGTTAAAGTAGTGCTGGGCTGGCCACGGCGACAGCAGCTGCTGCAACTGCGGTGTCAGTTGCCGATCCAGTCTTTGGATTTGAGCCAGCCGTGGTTGCAGTCGCGTGGCGTAAATTCGATGCAAGATGTTATTCATTATCTTAAACTCGTCGCTACCGCACAGGTTGCTGCCGACGCTCTCTAGTATGGAGATCGCTTGGTTGAGGCCGTCTGTGGCGATCACCATGGCACGGTGCAGTTGTCGTGGTTGACGATGATGATGCAGAATCTTAAGCGCTTGCTCTAGGTGGGCCGAACTGTTGACAATCGGTTGCTGTGGATCGCTAAGTTGTTGTTTTAACTTAGCTAGTGTTGTCAGTGCTTGTTCAACTTGCGAATTGCTTTGGTAGTCGGCAGCGGCACTGGCATCGAGGTTGTGCCAAATTTCGTCGGAAATTAGCATCAGTCGCGCTGAATAACTTGGTAACCGAGCCTGCTTTTCGGTCAACACAGTGCTTTTCAATTCGATGGCAGCGGCATCGAGTTTTGCATCGTCACAGTGCAGCAACTGCTGCGCCAATTGGTGGTGATAGATAAGTTGCTGCGATGGTGGGGCAGTTTTACCGAGTTGATTGTTGTGTTCGCCAATCAAGTTCATCACCCCACAGGGCTTTAGCGAGAAACTCTCGAATAAGCCATAGCGATTCTCCGCAAGCGGTTGGAATTGGTGTCTGTGGGGTTTGTCTGGAAGCACTAAGGCGGCGGGTTGGCGCTCGGTGTCGAGCACCCGCTCAAGACGACTAACATAGTCATCGAATCCCAAATCATCACGCTGGCAACCGCCAAGCGCAACGATAAGGAAGATAGCCGCTAACGACTTATGCGGCGTTTGCCAAGTGTTGTTGCTCATATCGACGCTGTACCAACTTAAGTCGGGCAATCAGCATGATGGCAGCGGAAGTCAAGCCGGCAATAAAGCCGATCCAGAACCCTTTGGCACCCATCGCTGGTACTACCCAATCGGTAAGACCGAATACGTAACCGACGGTCATGCCGATCAGCCAGTAGGCGATGAACGAGATCCACAGTAGTGGGATGGTGTCTTTGTAACCCCGCAGACAGGCAGCGGAAACGACCTGAATTGAGTCAGAGATCTGGTAGATAGCGCACACCAACATTAGTTCTACCGCCAAGGTTAGTACCAGAACGTCATTGCTGTAGAGTCCGGCAATCCAGTTTGCGCCCAGCACCGTAATCGCGGCGGTGACAGCTGCGACCGCGATGCCTAAAATCATGCCGATTTTGGCAACCATCGCCGCGATATCTGGCTTGCCCTGGCCTAGGTAGTAACCGATACGGATAGTCACCGCGATGCCGATGGACAGCGGAATAATAAAGATTAGGCTAGAAAAGTTGGCTGCTACTTGGTGACCAGCCACTTCAATAGAACCCAGTGGGGCGATCATTACCGCCACAAAGGCAAATAGGGTTACCTCAAAGAATACCGCTAAAGCCACCGGTAAACCGAGCTTGCACAGCATTTTTTGCTGCGCCCATTCCACTTTGCCAAATTCACTAAACAACTTGAAATGGCCAAAGCGTTTGCCGAAAGTGACGTACGCTGCCATTGCCAATGCCATTACCCAAAACACGATAGCGGTTGCCACGCCACATCCGGCCCCGCCCATCGCAGGCATGCCAAAGTGGCCATTGATAAAAATGTAGTTAACCGGAATGTTGATAAGTAGACCTAAGAAGCCGATCACCATCGATGGTTTGGTACAGGACAACCCTTCGGTAAAACTGCGGATCACCACAAACAGCAAAAATGCCGGCGCTCCCCACAGAATGGCATCAATGTAGCCTACCGCCAGTTGCTGCAGTTGCGGTTCCAGATCCATCTTGTTCAATACCACGGTGGCGTTGTCCAAAATCAGCATTGCCAGCACCGAACAAAACGCGGTGAGGTAGAGCATTTGATGGATCAGCGGGCGGATCTTGTCTTCTTGCTTAGCGCCTTGGAATTGGGCAATCACTGCCGGCGTCGCCATTAAGATCCCAGCAAACAGCAAAATGGTTGGCAGCCATAGGCTGGCACCAACGGCCACCGCCGCCATATCGGAAGGGCTAACTTGACCCGCCATAACGGTATCGATGAATCCCATCATGGTTTGCGCGATCTGTGCCGCTAATACGGGCAACGCCAGTTGCACCAGTTTTTTGACTTGGTAGCCTTTGTTAAGCATGTTCTACGGCCAATGTTGCTATCAAAAAGATAAAGTAAGAGAGAAGTATGTTTACCGGTATCGTTCAAGCTGCGGTTGCAGTGGCAGAAATCATCGACCAGCCGCAGTTGCGCACTCTGGTGGTGCCATTACCTGAAGCGTTGCGTCAAGATCTGCAGATCGGCGCCAGTGTTGCCAATAATGGCGTCTGCTTGACGGTGACAAAACTGGCGGATGATAAGGTCTTTTTCGACGTGATGGAAGAAACCTTGAACAAAACCAACCTGGCTCAGTTGCAACCGGGTGACCTAGTAAATATTGAGCGGTCATTGGTGTTTGGCAAAGAGATCGGTGGCCACATTGTGTCAGGCCATGTTCACACCGTTGCCACCCTAAGCGAAATCGATAAAACCGCCACCAATTGCCGGCTCCGCCTGCAACTGCCAAGTCAGTGGATGAAGTACATCTTGCACAAAGGCTTTGTTGGTGTCGATGGCTGCAGCCTGACCGTTGGTGACGTTTACGATGACGGTTTCGATCTGCATCTGATCCCAGAAACCCTGCGGCTCACCAACCTATCGGAGCGGGTTATCGGCGATAAGCTAAATATCGAAATTGACAGCCAAACCCAAACCATTGTCGATACGGTTGAACGCGTGTTGGCGGCGCGATCGAATCTGGTTTAGTTCAGTAGATCTGATCACTGTCGGCATCGACAAACAATCGCAGCGTTTGATGCTGCTCGTCGATGTCGACGCGAAGATGAATTGGCCGACAACAGACCTGACAATCATCGATAAACTGAAGTTCGCCGCCACTGACATCAAACGCCGTGCGGGTGGTTTCGCCGCAATGGGGGCATGCTATATCGTGCACCTGATTACCTGGATTCATCACTTACCTCATCATCCGCATTACGCCCCGGTTAATGCCCCAAGGGAACGGCCGCCATCCACGGCGATAATTTGACCGCTAATGTAGGGCGCATCGACAGCTAAAAACAGTACCGTTTTGGCAATGTCGTCGAGTTCACCCAAACGCCCCAAGGGTACCTCTGCCAACAATGCTTGTTGCTTTTCGGCCGAGATAGCCTGCTCTGGCCACAATATTGCCCCGGGTGATACACCATTGACCCGTACCTTGGGTGCCAATTCCAGTGCCAGTGATTTGGTCATCATCGCCAGTGCCGCTTTGGCCATACAGTATAGAGTGTGGTTCTTTAGCGGGCTGTCTCCGTGAACATCAATCAAATTAATGATGCTGCCGTGATGCTGGGTAAGGGTCGGCGCTAGCGCCTGCGCCAGCAGCAGTGGCGCGCGCATGTTGGAGCCAACCAATTGCTGCCAGTGTTGGTCATCGATCTGACCAATAGGGGTAGGGTAGAACGATGAGGCGTTGTTGACTAAACAATCGACTCGGCCCCAGCAGGCCAGTGCATGACGAGCTAAATCGAGCGGGCCTTCACTGCTGCTTAAGTCCATTTGCAGTACTTGGGCGCTGTCGGCGCGGGTAAGGTTAAGGCTGGCGGCTAGGCGCTCGGCTTCATCTTTGGAGTGACGACAGTGAATCAGCACCCGATAACCTTGTTGGTGAAACTGGCGGATGATCGCCGCGCCAATCCGTTTGGCGCTGCCGGTGACCAGCGCCACCTTGTCGTTATTGATTGTCATTAATTAAGCCCTAGTGTACCGATTGCTCGCAAAACAGCGCTTGCAGCTGGCTTTGGCACTGTTGTAAATAGCTGCCACCGAACAGGTTGAGGTGGTTGAGCAGGTGATACAGTTGATAAATCGGCTTGCGCTGTTGGTAGCCTTTATCCAATGGCCATTCGGCGTCGTAACCGTGATAGAAATCACTCGGCAGCGGCGAGAACAGTTCAGTCATAGCCAGATCGGTTTCGCGGTCGCCGTAATAGCAAGCGGGATCGAACAAACAACCGACGCCATCAACAAACGCCATATTGCCCCGCCATAGATCGCCGTGCAGCAAGCTGGCATCGGGTTTATGTCCTTGCAGAGCGGCAGCGCATGCTTCGACCCAGCGATCGCAGTTACCTAAGTTATGGCCCTTGTCTTGTGCCAATTTGATTTGCCAGCCGATACGTTGCTCGGCAAAGAACTGCGCCCAGTTACTCTGCCAGCGGTTGGGCTGTGGGGTCATGCCGATAAAGTTATCTTCATCGAAGCCATATTGAGATTGGCAATGATCCCGATGCAGGCGTGCCAATTCTTGACCGAACTGGTACCAATCGCTGCTGTTACCTGGGCCGAAGTTTAAGTGCTGTAACACCAAAAAGGCGTTAGTAGCGGTTTGGCCGGAGGTGATCACTTCAGGGATGACTAAACCGCGGTGTTTACTGAGTCGGGTAAGCGCCAACGCTTCCATCCGAAATGGTTCAGCCGCGTCTTTGCTGTTGTACTTTAAAAACAGATCGCAATGACCGTCACTGACCAGATAGGCTTGATGAATGTCGCCACCGGTGATGCTGTGCCTATTGCTGATACTAAAGTCTCGGCCAAGGGCGTCGGAGATCTGCATTCCAATTGCATTCCACATTGTTTTACCTCCTCAGAAACAACTCTGATCTTGGTTTTAGCATAGGTTGTGCAAAAACAAACCGATTTGATTTGCCATTTGCTTGATTAATGACCTTGTTTTTACAAAAAGTTGCTGCAAGTGGATCTCAGTCTTGTTGCCGCAGGGATGAGGACTTAGACTAGGCCTTCATGCGCGTTTTGGGCTTTGGTAAGGCCGCAGCGTTCATGAGTTACTAATCTACTACTTTGAATTCCCATGTGGCCCTTGGTATGGGTCACCACTGCTGGAGTAAATCATGCCGATTATTACCCTTCCTGACGGCAGTCAGCGTCAATTCGACAAGCCAGTTTCTGTAATGGACGTGGCCGCGGACATCGGTCCGGGTCTGGCGAAGTCTTGCTTAGCTGGCCGCATCAATGGCGTTCGCGTTGATGCTTGCGAAATCATCGACCAAGACGTTGAACTGGCGATCATCACCGCTAAAGATGAAGATGGCCTGGAGATCATTCGTCACTCTTGTGCTCACCTGATTGGTCACGCGGTTAAGCAGCTGTGGCCAGAAGCTAAGATGGCGATTGGTCCAACCATCGACAACGGTTTCTACTACGACATCGATCTGGAGCATCGTCTGACCGACGAAGATCTGGTGACCATCGAGAAGCGCATGCTGGAGTTGGCTAAAACCAACTACGACGTGATTAAGAAAACCGTAAGCTGGCAGGAAGCGCGTGATGTGTTCGAAGCCCGCGGCGAGACCTACAAGATTGAGATCCTAGACGAGAACATCGCTAAGGATGACAAGCCAGGTCTGTACCATCACGAAGAATATGTCGACATGTGCCGTGGCCCGCACGTTCCTAACATGCGCCACTGCCAGCACTTTAAATTGATGAGTGTGGCCGGTGCCTACTGGCGCGGTAACTCCGACAACAAAATGCTGCAGCGTATCTACGGTACCGCTTGGGCCGATAAGAAGCAGCTGAAAGCGCACCTGAAGTTCTTGGAAGAAGCGGCTAAGCGCGACCACCGTAAAATCGGTAAAGCGCAAGATCTGTTCCATTGGCAAGAAGAAGCACCGGGCATGGTGTTCTGGCACGCCGACGGTTGGGCGATCTACCAAGAGCTGGAAACTTACATGCGTAAGCAGCTGCGTAAGTTCGATTACGAAGAGATCCGCACCCCACTGGTGATGGATAAGGTGATGTGGGAGCGTTCCGGTCACTGGGACAAGTACTCCGAGATGATCTTCGCTACCGAATCTGAAAAACGTACCTACGCGGTTAAGCCAATGAACTGCCCAGGTCACCTGCAGATCTTTAAGCAAGGCTTGAAGTCCTACCGTGATCTGCCATACCGCATGGCGGAATTTGGTCTGGTACACCGTAACGAGCCATCCGGTTCGCTGCACGGTCTGATGCGCGTACGTTCCTTTACTCAGGATGACGCCCACATCTTCTGTACCGAAGAGCAGATCCTCGATGAGGTAACCTCGTGCATTAAGATGGTGTTCGACACCTACAAGACCTTCGGTTTTGAAGAGATCGAGATCAAGCTGTCTACCCGTCCAGAGCACCGCATTGGTGGCGACGAGCTGTGGGACAAATCCGAGAAGTCGCTGGCGGATGCGCTGGAAGCTAACGGTTTGGCTTACGATCTGCAGCCGGGCGAGGGCGCGTTCTACGGTCCGAAGATCGAGTTCACCCTGCACGACTGTCTGGGCCGTGCGTGGCAGATGGGTACCATTCAGTTGGACTTCTCCATGCCGCAGGCGGACCGTCTGGATGTGACCTACGTTGCTGAAGACAACACTCGTAAAGTACCGGTAATGATCCACCGTGCGATTTTGGGCTCACTTGAGCGTTTTATCGGTGTACTGATCGAGGAGTTTGCGGGTAAACTGCCGACTTGGCTGTGTCCGACTCAGGTTCAGGTGATGAATATCACCGATAACCAAGCGGATTACGTACGCAAGGTTGTCGAAATTCTCAACGATCGCAACATTCGTGCGAAAGCTGACTTGAGAAACGAAAAGATTGGCTTTAAAATCCGCGAGCACACTTTGAAGCGCGTCCCGTATCTATTGGTCTGTGGTGATCAAGAGATGGAAAACGGCGAAATCGCGATTCGTACTCGTAATGGTGTTGATTTGGGTAAAATGACCATCGAGCAATTTGCCGATGCGGTATCCAAAGAGATCAATACCCGTAGTCTTAATATGCTGGAGGAATAAGCGATTAAAGGCGGAAAAAAACAGGGTCCTTTAGACAAGGATCGTAACCGTATCAATGGTGAAATTCGTGCTCGTGAAGTACGACTGATCGATGCCCAAGGCGAACAAGCTGGCATCCAAACTCTGGAAGTGGCGCTGAAAATCGCTCAAAACCACGATTTGGATCTGGTTGAGATTAGCCCGAACGCCGAGCCACCAGTATGTCGCATCATGGACTACGGTAAGTTCTTGTACGAAAAGAGCAAGGCTGCCAACGAACAGCGTAAGAAAACCAAACAGATTCAGGTTAAGGAACTTAAATTCCGTCCTGGAACTGATGTAGGCGACTATCAGGTAAAACTACGCAACCTGGTTCGCTTCTTGGAAGACGGTGACAAAGTGAAATGTACACTGCGTTTCCGTGGTCGCGAGATGGCGCATCAACAGTTAGGCTTTGACCTTCTGAATCGAATCAAAACCGATGTAGAAGAGCTGGCCGTTGTTGAATCCTTCCCGAAAATGGAAGGTCGCCAAGCCATTATGGTTCTTGCACCTAAAAAGAAACAGTAAGCGCATTCCAAGTAACAAAGTCAGCCGGGGCTTTGCCTCGGCTTCTTTGTTCGCCTTACAGTTCATTTAATTAACAATGCGGAGTTTCTTCAAATGCCGAAGATGAAATCTCACCGTGGCGCTGCAAAGCGCTTCAAGAAGACCGCCTCTGGCGGCTTCAAGCGCAAGCAATCACACCTGCGCCACATCCTGACCAAGAAATCTACCAAGCGTAAGCGTCACCTGCGTGCCGCTGCGATGGTTGCAAAAGTAGACGTAGCATCGGTTCGCCGCATGCTGCCTTACGCTTAATTGATTGGCTAGGAGTTAAAACATGGCTCGTGTAAAACGTGGTGTGACCGCTCGCGCTCGTCACAAGAAAGTACTGAAGCAGGCTAAAGGTTACTACGGTGCCCGTAGCCGTATCTATCGTGTAGCATTCCAAGCCGTTACCAAGGCTGGTCAATACGCTTACCGTGATCGTCGCGTTAAAAAGCGCACTTTCCGTCAGCTGTGGATCGCCCGTATCAACGCTGCTGCTCGTCAGAACGGTATGTCCTACAGCCGCTTCATCAACGGTCTGAAAAAGGCATCTGTTGAAATCGATCGTAAGATCCTGGCTGATATCGCTGTATTCGACAAAGTAGTATTTGCTGCTCTGGTAGAAAAAGCTAAAGAAGCTCTGGCTAAGTAAGATTGATTGCCTTCGGGCAATAGCTTAATTATCCAAAAGAAAGGGGAAGCTCAAGCTTCCCCTTTTTTATTGCCTTTTTTGGTGGTAATAGTTCCTATTCTCCCCAAGAGTCGGTTACCACAAAGGCGTAGCATTGATGCAGTGGGTCAAACAATTGCTGGGCATAAGCGCACCGATGTTGGTTTTGCCAACGGGGTAGCGTGCGCCAATCGTGACCGCCAAACCAATCTTGACGGCTAAGCATTCGCCAATCCTGACTAGGTAGTTGCGCTTGCCGATACCAACGACCGATGATCGCTTGTTCACTTAATCGTGGTGGCAGTGCCAATTGGCTTTTGGGTTGAAACAGCCGGCCTTGCAGAATGATCCGCTGCGCTGCTATTGGCCAAGCTTTTTCTGCTAGTAACTTTTTTGCTAATTGGGTTTGGCTTAGCGGTAACTGTTTGCTGAGTAGCTGTTCCAACTTATTCGCTAAAGTGTCTTTGCGGTTGGGACCAATCCAATTGCCGGGATCGCTGCCATCGATCTCACCTAAGTAAAACTTTACCGCCAACTCCCAATGTTCAATCTGTTCCGTTTTCAGATTGCGCACCACCAGATCTAAAGCGCCATGAGTACGACGGTGATCGGCAATAACCAGATCGTGCGCCAACAATTGGTAGTGTGGATGGTCGTTAACCAACGCACACCACAACTGTTCATAGTAGTGGCCGAGACGAGCAGGGCGGCCAAGTTGATTAGCCGCTGCGGCGATCTGCGGCAACTTAGCTAATAACGGCGCAGCAAACTCGCTAAGCCATTGGCTATCAACAAAAGCGCCTTGCTGATACAACGGTGGCGAGGTTAAACACCAATGCAGATCGCGAACTAAGCGAGGCAACGCAAACATTCCCAATTTTCCTTTTGGTTTTTGGGTCTAGCTGGTGAAAAACAGGCAAAACAAAGCCGGTCACATGTGACCGGCTTGATTGTAACCTTGTTAGCGCGAGATTGCGTTGTCTGGCTTGACTGCGCTTAGTGGCCCCGTGGCAACTTACTGCCTTTGGCGATCTGCTCTGCCCATAACTGTTTTGGAGTCATTCCACCGGTGCCGGTTACTTTGACTGGGGTTTTCGCCGCAGCGGTTTTTTTCGCTACCACAGCTTGTGGCTGGGCAGGGATCAGGTCACCAAATTGGGTTGCCATCGCGGCAAGTTCGGCCAGACGTACGGATTTGCCGTCGTCAATTTTAAACCAGCTGCCTTTTTGCTCGATAACTGGCTGTTTGCCGTGTTGGGCGACGTACGCTGCAGTAAATTGCGCGATCACCTCTTCCTTAATCAGTTTTGACATGGATCGGTTCTGTAGTGGGTTGAAATTCAGCGCGCCATAATACCGGTCTGCCGATTCGGGTTCAACTTTGGCTGGTTGATTGTTCGCCATCTTTTGGCCAAAGTGCGCTTGCTCATAAGTTAACAACAACCGCCTTTACATTATCGCACTTTTGCCTGCGAAATAAGCGAGTAGCAATTATGCTCAACAGAAGTTTTCAGGATGAAGAGGTGCTCTATGTCATCAGGCTATCGCGTTGCAGTGTTTTCCACTAAACCCTACGATCAGCGGTTTTTAAATGCGGTTAACCAACAGGGTGTCGAATTATGTTACTTCGAAGAGCGTTTGCGCGAAGAGACGGTAAAGTTAACCGAGGGCTTCGACGCGGTTTCCTGTTTTGTTAACGACATCGTCGATGCCCATGTCATGCAGCAACTGGCGACCAACGGTATCAAAGTTATCGCTTTGCGTTGTGCAGGCTTTAACAATGTCGATCTCGATGCCGCTAAAGCTTGTGGGATCCGAGTCTGCAATGTTCCAAGCTATTCTCCAGAATCGGTGGCCGAACACACCTTGGCGCTGATGTTCGCCCTTAATCGCAAAATCACCCGTGCCAATAGTCGGGTTCATGAACACAACTTTGAGCTGGAAGGGCTGCTTGGATTTAATTTCGCGAAAGCAACCATTGGCATTATTGGCACCGGCAAAATCGGCCTAGCGACCTTGCGTGCGCTAAAAGGGTTGGGGGCGGAGCTGCTTTGTTATGATCCCTATCCAAGCGATGCGGCGGCGCAACTGGCGACCTATGTTGATCTTGATACGCTGTACCGGCGCAGTAACGTTATCAGCTTGCACTGCCCGTTAACTAGTGACAGTTACCATTTGATTGACGATGACAGTATCGCCAAGATGCAAGACAACGTGATGATCATTAATACTTCCCGCGGTGGGCTGGTAAATGCACAAGCCGCGTTGAATGGCTTGAAGTCAGGCAAAATTGGTTACCTTGGTTTGGATGTCTATGAATTGGAAGGCGATATTTTCTTCCGCGACCTCTCGGATCACGTCCTTAATGATGATGTGTTCGCCTTGCTGCTGAGTTACCCTAACGTTTTGATCACCGGTCACCAAGGTTACTTCACCAAAGAAGCCTTGGAACAGATCGCAGCCACCACGCTTACCAATCTTGAGCACTTTTTTAATGGTGAACTCAGTGGTAACGAATTAGTTGAGTAACCATGAAACGCAGCGACTTTATTAGCTATCTAGATAACCTTCTGAAGCCTTGGCAGATCTCGGACTATGCCCCGAATGGCCTGCAAGTTGAGGGTAGTGAACTGATCACTAAAATCGCTACCGCCGTCACTGCCGATAAAAATGCGGTCGATCAAGCGGTCGAGATGGGCGCGGATTGCTTGCTGGTGCACCACGGTTACTTTTGGAAAAGTGAACCGGCGGTGATCACCGGTATGAAGCAGCGACGGATTAAGGCGTTGTTGGTAAACGACATCAATTTGATTGGCTATCACCTACCACTGGATATTCATCCAGTGGTGGGCAATAACGCCCAATTAGCGAAGTTGTTTGGCTTTATTGAGGTTGAGCCGCTGCATCTGGGTAATGACACCGACCTAGTGTTGAAAGGAAAGTTGGCGACGCCGATGACCGGTGCCGAGCTTTCCGGTTTGATTGGTGACAAACTTAACCGCCAGCCACTGCATATTGCCGGCAGCGACAAGCTAATTGAAACCATTGCGTGGTGTAGTGGCGGCGCCCAAGATTACATT
Source organism: Ferrimonas senticii DSM 18821 (assembly GCF_000422665.1). Lineage (GTDB taxonomy): Bacteria > Pseudomonadota > Gammaproteobacteria > Enterobacterales > Shewanellaceae > Ferrimonas > Ferrimonas senticii. The sequence continues at coordinate 423,724 of NZ_AUGM01000001.1, forward strand.
GATGAAGTGGCTAAGTTCGGCATCGACGCGTTTATCTCTGGTGAAGTGTCAGAGCGCACCTACCACAGTGCGGTAGAGCAGGGCGTTCACTACTTCGCTGCTGGTCACCACGCCACCGAACGTGGCGGTATTAAGGCGTTGGGTGAGCAGATCGCCGAAGAGTTGGGTTTAGAAGTGGTGTTTGTTGATACCCCAAATCCGGTTTAATACCTGAGAGTAAAGTAGCCAGTCGTGAACATTTGGGAAGCCATCAGATATCAGTGATTAGTTTTTAGAAAACAACTAACTTGCGGCAGTCTTAGTGCCAGCTTTTTCTGAACAAATAAAAAACCGAAGCGTGCTGCTTCGGTTTTTTATTTAGCGTGCTTTTGCGCCGAATAAATGGTCTCAATCAAGGCGGGCAACGAAGCTGCTAGTGGGCTCTAACAGTGAGTTGGCCAACGACGAGTGAGGCCGTTTAGGCAAGCAAAAGTAGTTACATAACGCGCTGGCCTGGAATCGCACCACTATCCGGACTTAGGATATGGATATCTTTACCACCAGGGCCGGCGGCCAACACCATACCTTCAGATACCCCGAACTTCATCTTACGTGGTGCTAAGTTGGCTACCATGATGGTCAGGCGACCTTCCAGATCTTCTGGGTTGTACGCGGACTTGATGCCGGCAAACACGTTGCGGGTTTCACCGCCCAGATCCAGCGTCAGCTGTACCAGTTTATCGGCACCTTCAACGTGGGATGCTTTTGCAATGCGGGCGACACGCAGATCCACTTTAGCGAAAGTGTCAAAATCGATGGTATCAACGATCGGCTCTTTGCTCAGTTCGTCGTTTTGCTCAAGCTCGGCTTTTGGTGCCGCCGCTGCTTGTTCTGCCGCTAAGTCTTGCTTAGTGGCTTCAACAATGGCTTCAATTTTGGCCGGTTCAATACGCTGGATCAGCGCTTTGAACGGCGCAATCTCATGACCGGTCAGAGTATCGTCGATGCGCTCCCAACGCAGTTCGCTGTTTAGGAACGCTTCTACATTCTGTGCCATCTGCGGCAGTACCGGCTTCAGATAGGTCATCAGAATGCGGAACAGGTGAATACCCATGGAGCAGACTTCGTGAGTTTTTTGCTCCATGCCTTCCTGTTTGGCCATTGCCCACGGTGCCATCTCGGCGATGTAGCCGTTAGCTTTGTCCGCCAGCGCCATGATTTCGCGAATGGCTTTGCCGTATTCACGAGACTCATACAGCTTAGCGATCGACTCTTGGGCGTTTTGGAACTCCGCCAGCAGCGCTGGGTTTTCCACTTCAGCGGCCAATTTGCTGTCGAAACGCTTAGCGATAAAGCCCGCAGTACGAGAGGCGATGTTAACCAGTTTACCAACCATGTCGGAGTTTACGCGCTGGGCGAAATCTTCCAGGTTCAGATCCAGATCGTCGATGCGGTCGTTCAGCTTCGCGGCGTAGTAGTAGCGCAGGTATTCTGGGTGCAGGTGATCCAAGTAAGTGCGCGCCTTAATAAAGGTACCGCGGGACTTAGACATCTTCTCCCCGTTTACGGTGACGTAACCGTGGGCAAACACGTTGGTTGGCATCCGCAGCTTGGCGCCGTTCAGCATCGCTGGCCAGAACAGGCTGTGGAAGTAGATGATGTCTTTGCCGATGAAGTGGTACAGCTCGGCGTCGGAATCGGCGCCCCAGTACTCTTCAAAGTTCAGATCGTCGCGCTTCTGACACAGGTTGTCGAAAGCACCCATGTAACCGATTGGGGCATCCAGCCACACGTAGAAGAATTTCTTGCCGTCGGTGCCTGGGATCTCGAAACCAAAGTACGGAGCATCGCGGGAGATATCCCACTGCTGCAGACCTTGCTCAAACCACTCGTTCAGTTTGTTGGCCATCTCTGACTGCAGCGCGCCAGAGGTGGTCCACTGCTGCAGTACTTCTTTAAACTGCGGCAGATCAAAGAAGTAGTGCTCGGACTGCTTCATTACCGGAGTTGCACCAGATACCACAGATTGTGGGTTGATTAGTTCAGCTGGGCTGTAGGTAGAACCACAAACTTCACAGTTATCGCCGTACTGATCTTCCGCCTTACATTTCGGGCAGGTGCCTTTAACGAAACGATCCGGCAGGAACATCTCTTTTTCAGGATCGAACAGCTGTTCAATGGTGCGAGTGGCGATGTAACCGCCTTGATTCAGACGGTTGTAAACTTCAGTCGCCCACTTGCGGTTTTCATCGGAGTGGGTGGAGTGATAGTTATCAAATTCCACCAGGAAGTCGGCGAAGTCAGCTTGGTGCTCGATGGCAACCTTGGCGATCATCTCTTCTGGAGTCATGCCAAGTTGCTGGGCTTTCAGCATGATTGGGGTGCCGTGGGTGTCGTCGGCGCACACATAGGTACACTTGTGGCCGCGCAGCTTCTGGAAACGAACCCAGATGTCGGTCTGGATGTATTCCAGCATATGGCCCAAGTGGATCGGGCCGTTGGCGTATGGCAACGCGCTGGTTACCAAAATCTTTCGAGTGTCGACTGCCATCGTTTGTTGCTTCTGACTGATACGTAGGAAAGCGGCAAGTCTAACTGAACTCCCCGATTTTTTCATCTGTGCGAGTACCTTCCGCAGGTTTTATCGCCACCATTTGATACACTCAGCAAATCAGCCAAAAACAAGGATTTACTCTGTGTCTGAAATGCCGTTGCAAAATACCTTAGCCGAGCCGCTATCTTCCCTGGTGCTTGAGAAACTGGCCCAGATCCCAGCGCCACTGCTGGACACCGATCTGCTTACGGCCGGGATCATCCGCACGTTGTCGATGGATGGCGCTTGTTTGCAGCTTGGGATGGTGATGCCATACCCGGCGCAAAGCCAATATCGTGAATTGGTGATGGCGATTACCAGCGCTTTTGCTGACGTTGATGAAGTGGCTCAGGTTGAGTGTGAAATCGGCCTTAACGTGGCTGCCGTTAGCAGTGGCAGTGCTGCACCGCATCCGAACATTCGCAACGTGATTGCGGTCGGTTCTGGCAAGGGCGGGGTAGGCAAATCTACTACCGCGGTTAACTTGGCGCTGGCACTTGCCAGTGAAGGCGCTCGGGTTGGAATGCTGGATGCCGACATCTATGGGCCATCGATCCCAACCATGCTTGGTTGTACCGATTTTCAGCCGCAAAGCTACGATGGTAAAACCATGCAACCGGCGTTCGTCCACAATATTGCGGCGATGTCGATGGGCTTTTTAGCAAGCGACGATAACGCCACCGCATGGCGCGGGCCGATGGCGGCTAACGCGATGGTGCAACTGCTGGAAGAGACCAACTGGCCGGAACTGGATTACCTAGTGATCGATATGCCACCGGGTACCGGCGATATTCAGCTAACCTTGGCTCAGAAAATTCCGGTGTCTGGGGCAGTGATCGTTACTACTCCGCAAGAGATCGCCACCTTGGATGCCCGTAAAGGGATCACCTTGTTTAATAAGGTGCATGTGCCGGTGCTGGGGATTGTCGAGAACATGAGCTATCACCTTTGTAGTAATTGCGGCAGTAAAGAGCATCCATTTGGACAAGGCGGTGGACTGGAAACCGCAACACGCTACAATGTGCCGCTTTTGGGGGAGTTACCGCTAAATGTTTCAGTTCGTGAGCATTTAGATGGTGGCACACCAACGGTAGTAGCCGAACCAGACGGCGCAATCAGCGATGACTATCGCCACATTGCCCGAAACGTTGCTGCTGCTCTTATCAAACGCTCGCAGCCGCAGGGGCTGAGTATCGAGATCACGGAAGAATAAGCTATCGCTGGGGGCGCTTTGCTCCCAGTCCAAACTATTCTGTTAGAGACTGCAACACTATGACCTCACAACAGCAATGCGTCATCATCGGCATCGCCGGTGCTTCCGCTTCCGGCAAAAGCCTGATCGCTCGTACCATTTACGAAGAGCTGACTGCCGATCTAGGGACTGATCAAATTGAGGTGATCAACGAGGATTCCTACTACAAGGATCAATCCCACCTAACCATGGAAGAGCGGGTTAAGACCAACTATGACCACCCGAATGCGCTGGATCATGATCTGCTGGTACACCACCTGAAGATGCTGAAATCCGGTGCCGCTGTTGAGGTTCCAACCTACAGCTACGTTGAGCACACCCGCACCGCGGAAACTCACACTGTGACCCCGAAAAAGGTGATTATCCTTGAAGGGATCCTACTGCTGACCAACCAAGCGCTGCGCGATCAGATGCACACCACCGTGTTTATGGATACGCCGCTGGACATCTGTTTTATCCGCCGTTTGACCCGCGACGTAAAAGAGCGTGGTCGTTCGATGGAATCGGTGATCACCCAGTATCAAGAAACTGTGCGGCCGATGTTCCTGCAGTTTATTGACCCATCTAAGCAGCACGCTGATATCATCGTGCCGCGCGGTGGCAAAAACCGTATCGCCATCGACATTCTGAAGGCTAAAATCCGTCAGTTGTTAAACGCGTAACAACAAGCATTACCCAGAGGGCTGTTTTTAACAGCCCTCTGTTTTAAGCAATAACTATTAGAACAAGGATTCACCCTAAAATGCGTCTTACCGATGTTGAGATCATTGAACATTTGAACAGCAACCTGATTGTGGTCGAGCCGCGCCCAAGCGACGACAAAATCAGTGGTGTCAGCTTGGATGTAACCCTCGGCAATAAGTTTCGAGTGTTTAAAGATCACACCGCATCGCACATTGATCTGTCCGGTCCACGTTCGCACGTGCAAACCCAATTGGATCAGGTGATGAGCGACGAGCTGCATATCGCCGACGACCAACAATTTTTCCTGCACCCAGGCGAATTGGCGTTGGGGATCACCCATGAATCGGTGACGCTGCCGGCCAATATCGTTGGTTGGTTGGATGGCCGTTCGTCGTTGGCACGTTTAGGGTTGATGGTTCACGTAACCGCCCACCGCATCGATCCAGGCTGGTCTGGTAACATCGTATTGGAGTTCTTCAACAGCGGTAAATTGCCATTGGCATTGAGCCCACGAATGGCAATTGGCGCCCTGAACTTTGAAAAGCTGGGGCGTGATTGTGCTCGCCCATACAATTCACGCGCCGATGCCAAATACCGTGGCCAAAATGGTGCGGTTGCTAGCCGCATCAGTCAGGACGGCTAATGGCATTCTGGCTTAATGGCCAAGCGGCCACGCACACCTCGCTGGCTGAACGTGGTCTTACCTTGGGTGATGGCCACTTCACCACGATGTTGGTATGCGATGGCGAAATTCAGTTGTGGCCGCTGCATCGACAGCGACTGCAACACGCCAATCTCGTCTTTGGCTTTGCCATGGACAGCGCCGATTGGTACCAACTTGAACAGCACCTAAGCCAAGTCGCCAGTAATTTAAAGCAAGCGGTACTGCGGTTAAGCTTGACCCGTGGTCAATCTGGTCGCGGTTATCACGGCAACTGGCAGGTCAAACCGCAGTGGCTGCTGGCGCTTAGCCAATACCCAAGTCACTATCAGCAATGGCAGCAGCAGGGCATTGCCGCATTGTTGGCGCAGCAGACGCTTGCCAGTGGTAGTGCTTTGGTTGGCTTGAAAACGCTGGGGCGTGCCGAGCAGGTGTTGTTAAAACAAGAAGCTGACCAGCGCCGCGCCGCCGAACTGCTAGTCTGCGACAGCGATGGCTATCTGCTCGAAGCAACTGCCGCCAATCTGTTTGTCCAAATTGACGGCATTTGGCAGACGCCGCAATTAAGCCGCAGCGGCATAGCTGGGGTGATGCGGCAATGGTTGTTAAACCAACTTTCTGAATTAGGTCACACCGTTACGGTGCGGCCAATCCATCGGCGTGAACTTAGCCAAGTGACCGCCGCCTTTGTTTGTAATAGTTTGATGTCGATTGTTCCATTAACCCACATTGAGGGCATCGCCCTTGATTCAGTGGCGCACTGTCGCCCGCTGCAAGAGGCGTTGTTATGCGCTGGTTAGCTCGAATTTTAAAGCTTATCGGCGTTGCCGCTACCATCGCGATTGCCGCTGGCGTCGTCGCTTATCAACAGGTTGAAAAATCGCTGGCGGCGCCGCTGGCTCACGGTAACTCTGCCGAGTTAGTGGTTAAATCCGGCGAAAACGTGCGTACTTTGCTGACTCGTTGGCAGCAGCAAGGTTGGGTGGAATCGGAACTGTGGTTGCGATTGGCACTGAAGCTCAAACCGCAACTGGCCAACATCAAGGTCGGTACCTATCAGCTGCCAGAACAATTGACCGTTGAGCAAGCGCTGGCGCTGCTGGTTAAAGGCGTTGAGGCACAGTTCTCGATCACCTTGGTCGAGGGGGGCACCATCAAGCAGTGGCTGGCTCAAATCGCCGAACACCCCCGATTAAAGCACACCATTGAATCGCCACAGGCGCTGGCGCAAGCGCTTAAGATTGACCAGAGCAATCCAGAAGGGTGGTTTTACCCTGACACCTATTCGTTTAACGCTGGCAGCAGCGATCTAGAGTTGTTGACCCGCGCTCATCTAAAGATGGAGCAGGAGTTACAGCGGGTCTGGCAAGACCGCCAGCAGCCACTGCCGCTAAACAACGCCTATGAACTGCTGACGCTGGCGTCGATCATCGAAAAAGAAACTGCGGTAGCCTCTGAGCGGCCAACGGTAGCGTCGGTATTCATCAATCGCTTAAATAAAAAGATGCGATTGCAAACCGATCCGACGGTAATTTACGGCGTTGGTGACGCTTACAACGGCGACATTACTCGCAAGCACTTGCAGACCAAGACGCCGTACAATACCTATCGCATCGATGGCTTGACGCCAACACCGATTGCCAATCCGTCGTTGGCATCCATCGAAGCGGCTGCCAATCCCGCCACCAGCAACTATCTGTACTTTGTTGCCAGCGGCGATGGTGGCCACACCTTTAGCAAAACACTTCAAGAGCACAATCGCGCCGTTAAGCGCTATTTGGCTCTGCAAAAGCAGTAACACAGATGTTTATCGTAATTGAAGGGCTCGAAGGAGCCGGCAAGAGCAGTGCGGTGGCACTGGTTAATCAAATCGTGGCTGAGCGTTTTCCTGAGCGCGAAATCGTTAACACCCGCGAGCCTGGCGGTACGCCGCTGGCGGAGGAGATCCGCGAGATCTGGAAGCAGCCACGGCAAGAACCAATGGCACCGATCACTGAATTGCTGATGGTCTACGCTTGCCGCGGCCAATTGGTTGAGACTGTAATTAAACCGGCGCTTGAGCGCGGTGCCGTGGTGATTGGTGATCGCCACAACCTAAGTTCGGTTGCTTACCAAGGTGGTGGCCGGATGCTGGCCGACCAAGTGGCGGCGTTATCGACCATCACTCTTGGCGAATTTAGCCCAGATCTGACCCTGTATTTGGACATCGATCCGGCGATTGGTTTAGAGCGTGCCCGGCAACGTGGTGAACTCGATCGCATCGAGCAGGAGAAGCTGAGCTTCTTTGAGCGGGCGCGCGCTTGCTATCAGGCGGCAGCGGCGACCGATCCACGGATCGTAACCATTGACGCGAGCCAACCCATCGAGGCCGTCCATCAGCAGATCCGCGCCTTGCTGGAGCTGAATCTGTGACAACATTGCCGCAGTGGCTTACCGAACCATGGCAGCAGTGGCTGGCGCGGCGCAGCAGTGGTCGCCTTGGTCACGGTTTGCTGATCCAAGGCGCCGTAGGGGTTGGCAAAGGACTGCTGGCAGAGCAGATCACCCAAGCACTGTTGTGTCAGCAACCGAGTGTTGCTGGCGGTTGTGGCCATTGTAAAAGCTGCTTGTTGCTTAACAGTGGCCATCATCCGGATCGAATCGATATCGAACCGGACGGCAACCAGATCAAAGTCGAACAGATCCGCGCGCTTATCACCGCCTTGGAAAGCACAGCCCATCAGGGTGGCGGCCGAGTAGTGATCCTCCATCAAGTTGAGCGATTAAATGGCGCGGCGGCTAATGCCTTGCTCAAAACCTTGGAAGAGCCGATGCCGGGGGTGCATCTAGTGCTGCTGACGGCGATGCCGCAACAGTTGCTGCCAACCATCGTTAGCCGTTGTCAGCGGCTGCTGGTTGCGCTGCCAACCTGGCAACAAAGCTGCGCTTATTTGGATCAAAGTCTTGGTAATCACGACGGTGATAGTGCCCAGCAACTGGGCGATTGGCCGTACTGGCAGGCGCTGTTGGGGGGGCCGCTGGCGTTAACGCAGTGGCTCCAACAGGGCAATGGTGCCGAACAGATCGTCAACTGGCGCAAATTGTGGCGGCAAAGCCTGAAAAGCGGTGTGCTGGAACAATCCTTGGCGGCGGTAGACAGCGAGCAGGCACCGCTGGTGGTCAAAGTGTTGTACTACGAACTGCTGTATATCGGCCGTAAACGTCCGCAGTGGTTGGCAAGCCACTATGCTTCATTGCAGCAGATCTCGGAAAAAATCACTTGGTTACAGCGGCAATCTGGCATTAACCTAGTCGCAATCATGCAACAAATGGTCACCGAACTGCGTAGCAAAGGCTAGGCAAGTTAAGTTTGGTCGTAAGTTTTACAAGGAAGTCTATGTTTGCGCTTGAGGCGATTTTTGAAAATCCCACTCAACTCTATCGAGCCTACATGCCGTTTATTCGCCACGGCGGCTTATTTTTCGTTACCAGCAAAGAGTATCAACTCGGGGAGCGGATCAGCGCCCGCTACCGCCTACCGGGTGATTTGGAATGGCATACCTTTGAAGGGCCGGTGGTATGGTGTAACCCACTTGGTTCACAGGGGGGACGCCCGCCAGGGGTCGGCCTAGGTTTTGAAATTGAAAACAATCCTCATAAGGATCGGATAGAGAAGGCGTTAGTTGGCCATGCCACCCAAGACCAATTGACCTCGACCATGTGATCAGCCGTAGCACCTAACATAAATTGGCAACAGCGCACCGGAACCATTACCCTGTGCGCTGTTTTTGTTTTAGGACGGTGAAACTGTGCTTGTAGATTCCCATTGTCATCTGGATCGTCTTGCGAGTGACGACAACCCCAACGCCATTGCCCAATACATTGCCAACGCCGAAGCCGCGGGAGTCAGCAAAATGCTGTGTGTATCGGTTAGCCAAGATGGCTTTGCGCCAATGCGCGCGGCGGTGGCCGGATTTGACAAGGTTGCGATCTCCTGTGGGGTCCATCCACTGGATGTTAAAGACGGTTACAACCGTGATTGGCTGGCAACCCATGCGGCAGATCCTAAGGTAGTGGCACTGGGTGAAACCGGTTTGGATTATCATTACGATAAAGAGAGCGTGGCGCTGCAGCAGCGCGCTTTTGCCGATCATATTGAGATTGCCAAAAGCTTGGATAAGCCGGTGATTGTACATACCCGAGAAGCCAAAGCTGATACCTTGGCAATCATTAAAGAGCAGGGGCCGGTCAATGGCGTGCTGCACTGCTTTACTGAGGATTGGCCGATGGCCAAAGCGGCGCTGGATTTGGGGTTTTATATCTCGATTTCCGGCATTGTGACTTTTCGCAACGCCGAACAGATCCGCGATGTGGTTCGGCAGATGCCACTGGATCGACTGTTAGTTGAAACCGACTCACCTTACCTGGCACCGGTGCCGTATCGCGGCAAAACCAATCAGCCAGCCTATGTGCGCGAAGTGGCGCAATATGTGGCCGATCTAAAACAGCTGCGTTTTGAACAGTTGTGTCAGATCACCACCGACAACTTCTATCGCTTATTTCCATTGGCGAAATAACGCCCTGCTAGTGCTAAGGCGCCGCATTTGTCGGCGCCTTTTGTTTATCCATTAAGCAAATGTGCGGCTTTCAAGACTTACTGTATAAACATACAGTTTGCTGGTGGCGCTTTAGATGGTTGCGCGGTTAACGGACGAAAAAAAAGCCTGCAACTATTCCAGTTGTCGCAGACTTAGGGGAACTGTTATTGCACTTAGGGGAACTGTTATTGCAAAAAAGGCAACGCCGCGCTTATGAGCATAAGCAGATGTTCAATTAACTATAGTCTGCGAGCGACAATTTCGCTTAATTGTGCAACCAACGCGTGTTACTCGCCCTGATCACTACGATATTAGGCGTGTCAGTGATAACAGCGCCGCTTAATACTCCCGCAGCATTTGCGACAAGGCCGCATCGCGGCTTAGCGACTGATGCTGTACCGCAAAGCGTTGGTCATCAACCAACAAGAAACTTGGGGCTTTGGCAAAATCGCGGGCACGGTCGCGGTCGAAGCGGTGACCGCCCGGTACCCCGATGTGGTAATTATCGTCGGCATTGGCGGTAAAGCGGATAACTTGCACTGGCGATCGAACTATCTCGTAATCCTCTGACGAGTAATCAAACAGCGCTTCATATTGCACAAATAGGATCTGTTTGCCGTCAGTTAACGGCACATGATCGGCGTAATGGGCAACGCGTTCGCCGTTGATGCTTAATACTCGAACGTCGTCGTCGATACTGAGATTAGCGGCGGCGATTGGTAAGCTCAGGGCGGCGACGGTGATGGCTAAAAAGGCAGTTTTCATTACAACTCCTTGATGCAAAGGCATCGTTACAACATCGCTATCAGTTGACCGAGGCAAACTGATATTTGTTGCAGTCCAGTTACGGCTAAACTTGCCGGGCTGTTCGACAACGGAGAAAAATCAGGATGAATGCAGATATTGGTGTGATTGGGCTGGCGGTGATGGGGCAGAACCTGATCCTCAATATGAATGACAACGGCTACAAGGTGGTGGCGTATAATCGCACCACCGCCAAAGTGGACCAGTTTCTTGAAGGGCCAGCAAAGGGAACCAACATCGTTGGTGCCCATTCATTGGCGCAATTGGTGGCGCAGCTGAGCGTGCCGCGCAAAGTGATGCTGATGGTGCGCGCGGGCACGGTAGTTGATGATTTTATTCAGGCGCTGCTCCCGTTGCTTGATGAAGGCGACATCATTATCGATGGTGGCAATAGCAATTTTCCTGATTCCAACCGGCGCATGACAGAACTGGCCGAACATGGCATTCACTTTGTCGGCACCGGTGTGTCAGGAGGTGAACTGGGCGCTCGCTTTGGCCCCTCGTTGATGCCCGGTGGTGCCGCAGCAGCGTGGCCAGCACTGAAACCGATCTTCCAGAGCATTGCCGCTAAAACCGACGCCGGCGAACCTTGCTGTGACTGGGTTGGGGCGGCGGGTTCGGGCCATTTCGTTAAGATGGTGCATAACGGCATTGAATATGGCGATATGCAACTTATTTGCGAGTGCTATCAATTTATGCAGGCGGGCCTTGGCTTGAATGCCGCGCAGATGCAGCAGGTATTTAGTGATTGGAATGACAGCGAACTGAACAGTTATCTGATTGAGATCACAGCCGATATCTTGGCAGTCAAAGACGATGACGGCGCGCCGCTATTGGATAAAATTCTTGATACCGCAGGGCAAAAGGGCACCGGCAAGTGGACCGGCATCAACGCCTTAGATTTAGGTATTCCGCTGACGCTGATCAGTGAAGCGGTGTTTGCCCGCTGCTTGTCGGCGCTAAAAGATCAGCGTCAACAGGCACAGCAACTGTTCGGTGCCGATATCAGTGCCGTAAGCGGTGATCGCGCCGAGTGGTTGGAGGCACTGCGCCAAGCGTTGCTGGCGGCGAAAATAATATCGTACGCGCAGGGCTTTATGTTGATGCGCGAGGCGTCTGAGCAAAACCATTGGGATCTGAACTTCGGCAATGTCGCCATGATGTGGCGTGGCGGCTGCATTATCCGCTCAGCGTTCTTGGGCAACATTCGTGATGCGTTTGAATCCGATCCACAATTGCCGTTTCTTGGTCTTGATCCTTACTTCAAACAGATTTTGCAACAGAGCTTACCTGCTTGGCGTAAGGTCGCCGCCAAAGCGATTGAATCAGGCATTCCGATGCCGTGCATGACCGCCGCGCTGAGCTTCCTTGATGGTTATCTGTGCGGCCGATTGCCGGCGAATCTGCTGCAAGCGCAGCGAGATTACTTTGGTGCCCACACCTACGAACGGGTCGACCGCCCTCGGGGCGAGTTCTTCCACACCGATTGGACCGGCAGCGGCGGCGATGTTGCTTCAACCACCTACGACGCTTAAGTGAGCTGACATTAATAAACAAAGCCCGGCTTCAAGGAGCCGGGCTTTTGCTATTACTGATAGTTGCCGCTTAGTAATGACTGATTTTGTCGCGTACCAATTCACGGGGTAGGCCGTTTTTCAAGCGGCTGTTGATCCATTTGGCCAGTCCCAACGGAGCACCGTCCAAACAGACTACCACTTTGCCCTTACCACCGGCGTAGCCCATCGCCACGTCCCGCCCCATCAGATATTGCTCGGCTTGCTCAAGCGTTAACTCAACCGCTTGGGTTGCATCAAGCGGTAACGCGGTTGCCGCTTGATGGGTGGTGCGAAAGCCTTTCTTATGACGATCCGCCAGCTTAACCCCAAGCCGCTGCAGTCGGATTTTATCCAGATAAGCCATCAATGGCGCCGGGAACCACCACAGCTCGTCATCCCGTTCCATCACCGTCCCGGCCTCTGGCAGAGCTAAGCCCAAGTCGGCCAAATGGCTATTGATGGCGGTGGCGATTTCCGCTTTGGCAGGCTTAAACGGAAACTTGCCGAGGCGTGGTTTGATATAGTCACTGTCGATGCTACCGTTTTTACGAATCGCTGCAACGAAGAACCCTTCGGAGTCGAAAATTTGCGGCCAAACGTGCAAGAAGCCCTCTGGCTCGCACGCTTTGTCGGCGCCAGGGAACAGTTCGGCGAGCGATAAAAACTCGACTTGTTGCGGGTACAGCTCTTTGAGGAAATGGCACACCTCATGGTTTTCTTGGCGATTCAGTGTGCAGGTAGAGTAAACCATCACGCCGCCAGGCTTGAGTGCCGCAAACGCGGATTGGATCAAGCCACGCTGAACTTCGGCGATCTCCGCAATCGAGCTTAAGCTCCAGTTTCCTAAAGCGTTAGGATCTTTGCGTACGGTGCCTTCGCCGCCACATGGGGCGTCCAACAAGATGGCATCGAACTGCTCTGGCAGGGTTGGACCAAACACGTGACCATCAAAGTGGGTTAGGGCAACGTTGCGCACCCCAAGGCGCTGCAAATTGGCGTGCAGTACCTTAACCCGAGAGGCGGAGTATTCGTTGGCGATCAGCAAGCCACGATTATTCATCAGTGCCGCCATCTGCGAGGTTTTAGAACCAGGCGCCGAGGCGACATCCAGCACTTCGTTGGGCTGGCTTGCAAAGTGAAACAGTGCCGTCGGTGGCATCATCGACGAGGCTTCTTGGATGTAGAACAAGCCAGCTAAATGTTCGGGGGTGTTACCTAACGCCTTTTCATCCTGTTCGCCTTGCAACCAAAAGCCCTCGGCGCACCATGGCACCGGCTGCAGTTGCCAACCTTTGGCTGCCATCCGCTCACAAAACGCGTCGACACTGATCTTGAGCGTGTTGACGCGGATCGAACGGCGCAGCGGCTGCTGGCTATAGGCAATAACATCATCAAGTTGCAGGTGTGCAGGCAGCTGTTGCTGCAACAGGGCAACAAATTCGGCAGGAAACTGAGCCATGGTGGGTTCCACAAACAAAAACGGCGGCCACTATAACATAGTGCCGCCGTATTCTTACCGGTTGGCTACGTCGTCCTACAACCGCGGTGCCCACTCAAGCCAACGGCTGTTGACTTGGTCGTATAATGGCAATCGCTGCCCCTCATCGAGACGATTGCGATCATTGGTGGAGGTTTCGGTCGCAAAGGCGATGCCGCCGCTTAGGATGGTTTCCAGCGATTCGGTTTTAATGTCGGCACCGCTGAACACCCCAAGCTGAATGTCGACGCCTGAGGCGTTCCAAAACCGGCTGCTGGCGTTAACCAAGTGCTGGTACTGCGGCTGCAACTGCACTTCGATATCAACCGAGTTACCGTTTTCTGCCAACCGGGTATGGACTACTTCGCCGACGCGTATTTGGCGGTACAACACCGGGCTGCCAATGTGCAGCGATCCCAAACGGGTTTGATTTAGCACCAGTCGCAGACCATCGGCAAATGGCAGCTGTAACGGTTCTTCCGTGGCGATGGTAAAACGGCTTTGCTCAACCTGATTGCGGCCAGGTAACACGCCAATGTGGTTGCCAGAAAGAATGGTTTGTACGTTGCGTACCCCAGATAGGCCGATCTCTGGCTGCACCAAGTAGTATTGGGCGTCGCTACGAACAAACTGGCTGGCCCAAGGCATCTCAAGCTTGGCTGTCACCTGTTGCTGTTGCAGATCGGCGCTCAGCTGCACGTCGGTCACTTCGCCAACTTGGTGGCCCTGGTAACGAATCGGGGCGCCATTGTCGATGCGCGCAGCGCCGTTTAGGATTAACCGTACCGTGTGGCTGTTGTGTAACGCCAACGCCTCACTGGCGTATATGTGATGATCGCTGAATTCACCCTCGGCAACAGTGTGGTCGACATGGCCCAAGCTTAAGCCACCGCGCACCATTGAAATCAGTGGATTAGCCCGCACTTTCAGCGATGCCAACGATCCCTCTACTTCGATACCCGAGTAGTGCCAGAAGCGGGTATTGCGGCCGATAAGATACTGATAGCGCTGCTCAATCTCCACTGCAACCGCCAGAGTTTGCTGTTGCAGTGACAACTCGGCCACTTTGCCAACTTGCAGATCGCGGTAAAACACCGGTGCACCCGGGTTTAAGCCGATCAGCGAATCCGTGGTCAGTGTCAACCTAATCGGTGTTGGTGCCAACGCGGCGTCGCGACTGTCTGCCAGATCAAAGCGCTGACCGGCGTCAGCTTGCGGACTGTTACTGGAACTGGAAAAGGCGATGCCGCCATGGATTGCATCGGCCAGTGGTGCGGCCGTGACCGACAGTTCAGAGAAATCGGCGCTTACAGCAACGGCACCGTGAAGCCAGAAACGACTGTTTTGGCGAACTAAGTTGGCATATTGTGGCTCTACTAATACCTCAATGTCGACCTCATCGGGGGTCAGTTTTACCGCTAATACCTCGCCGACAGCCACTCCACGGTAGCGCAGCGGGGCACCAACGCTAACGCCCTTGAGCTTATCTTGCCGCAGAATAAAGCGGCTGCCGACGGTGGCGTCATCGGGGGCCTTATCCAATAGCGCAAAC
Source organism: Ferrimonas senticii DSM 18821 (assembly GCF_000422665.1). Classification (GTDB taxonomy): domain Bacteria; phylum Pseudomonadota; class Gammaproteobacteria; order Enterobacterales; family Shewanellaceae; genus Ferrimonas; species Ferrimonas senticii. Next base: position 438,859 of record NZ_AUGM01000001.1, read on the forward strand.
TGGCTTTGGGGCTGGCCGCTGCCAGGCCATAAGCGGATAACATCACCGAAAATCAGGGTATCAAGGTTGGCAACCCCGTTTAGGCCGATTTGCGCTTTGACCTGACTAAAACGAGTGCCGCTATTGAGCAATTGTTGGTATTGCGGCTCAACAAATGCGGCAATGGTGACACCCTCTGCGCCCAAATTAATTGCGCTGATCTCACCAATATCGACGCCACGGTAGCGAATGGCGCTGCCGACACTCAGGCCATTGGCGGCGGTTGCGGTTAGGGTAAACGGCAGCTTCGGACTGGCATCACGATCGTTGTCAAACAGGGTAAATTGCTGCTCTGGCTGCGCCAACTGGCCATCGTCAGGAGAGGAAAAAGCGATACCGCCAGCCACCAACGTCGCCAAGCTTGGAACCTGCACATCAATTCCGGATTTGTCGGCATGCACCGCCGCCCCAGAGATATTCCAAAAACGACTGTTACTGCGGGCTAAATGACGGTAGTCACGCTCGATAAAAGCGGTAAACAATACGCCACTGCCGTCGCTTTGCAGTTGATAGTCGATCACTTCACCGACTTTTATCTGTTGATAGTAAAGCCCACTGCCGATGTTCAACGATCCGCGCTGCTTTGCCAGCAGTTGCAGCATTAACCCTTCACTGTGGGCTGCCAGCAACGGCGCCTCAGCGAGCCCGATAAAGTCGGTGCGGCGTTTGCCTTCGCCGGGCTGCATGGCGATGTAGTTGCCGGAAAACAGTGCATCCAGACCATCAATGCCGGTTAAAGAGGCTTTGGGGCTGACAAGCCAAAATTGGGTTTGTTGACGCAGCAGTTCATCGACGCTGTTTTGCATCCGCAGTGATACGTCGACCGAGCTGCGATCTTCGGCTAGCGACACTTTGCTTACTTGCCCAACCACAATCCCTTGATAGCGAACTAGGGTTTTGTTGGCTTCGATGCCAGTGGCGCTGGGAAAGCGCACTACGATGTCGCTACCGCGTTCTTGGATAAATCCGACCAACAACCACAACCCTAACACGGCGGCCAATATCGGTAGGATCCACACTGGCGATAGGTTTTTTTTCTTTTTGAGCACCGGAGCCTCGGGGTCAGCACTCTTGGTAGGGGTATTACTGCTCATTCTTGTCCTTTTCCAGATCCCACAGTAAACGGGTATCAAGTTGTTGGGCGGCCAGTTGGGTAAACAGAATCACTAGCGCGAAATAGGTGGCTGCCGGCGCGGGCAGGGCGAATAACAGTTGGCCGATGTTGATCACGCTGACCATAATGGCAATCACGAACAGATCTAACATTGACCAACGGCCAATAAATTCAATGATATGAAATGCTGTCGTCAGTTGCCGCTTCGATAATGGCAATCGCAAAGCGATGGTGGCGAGAATCACCCCCAAGCCGATGATTTTGCCGACTGGCACTAAAATTGACGCCACAAATACGATCAGGCCAATACCGTGCATCCCCGAACGAAACAGAAAACCGATGCCGGAAAGGATGGTGTCGTAAGCGTTACCCCCTTGGTTAACCGTTTGCGTAATTGGCAATGCATTGGCGGGGAATAATAAAAACAATGCGGTTAACAACAGCGCCGCACTGATTTGTAGCGAGTAAGGTTTGCGCTGATGTAACCGGCTACCACAGCGGGGACAGCACTCGGCGAGTTCAGTGGTTAACCGACAGGCGTTACACAACACTAACTGCGGCGATTCACTGTTGTTGTTCATAGCGCTGCCACATCCCTTTGGCGTTGTATTCGTATTGTACGTAGAAGATGGCGATAAACAGCAGCACCAAACAGACGCTGCCGGCGCCGAACTCAAGGCGCGCGAAATCGGACAATTTAAAGACCGCCACGAAGTAACTGATAAGGTAAATTTCAACCATCGACAACTTGGCCAATAAGCGGTGTTTTAGCAGTAACCAGCGTAATAACTTTGGTGCAACTGGCCGTCGGATCAGCAGCAACTGCGCCAGCACCGACAGCAAAAACAGCAGTGGCGCAACCACCGCAGTAAGCAGCACCGCCAGTCCAACCAGGCCAAAGCCCGCCTCAATAACGGTGATGGCACCACTGGCGATGGTGGCCGAGCGTAAATTGCCAAGCAGATCGATCTGCACCACCGGTAACAGATTTGCTGGCAGGTAAACCAATAGGGCAGCGATAACCAACGCCAATAACACGTTTTCATCGCCATACGCTCGTTCATAGACCTTGCTGCCACAACGGCGACAGTGGGCTCTTACGCCGCTTGGTAATGATTTCAGTTTAATGCGCTGATCACAGGTCGGACATAGCAAAATTCGCTGTTTCACAGGCACTTCCAATGTTTTTAAAGCTCATTGTTTCAGTCTATCACTGCCGCACCGATCGCAATAGCGACAATAATCTGTACAAATAGGCGGTCGCACAGGCCTTTTCCTTGACTCAGTGTAGGGAAACTGGGTTAATGGCAGACTGATTATTACCCTAAGTTTCGAACATGTTGTCCGCTGAAACCCTCGACTATGGATTGCTGAGTGAGCAGGCGCAGAGCTTGATTGCCGGAGAGTCCAACCGCATTGCCAATTTGGCAAACCTTTCTGCTTTGATTTTCCATTCAATGAATGACCTAAATTGGGCTGGTTTTTACTGGCTTGAGAGCCCGGAGGAGTTGGTGTTAGGCCCCTTCCAAGGCAAGGTCGCCTGCGTGCGCATTCCGGTTGGTAAAGGGGTTTGTGGCACCGCCGTTTCCAGCGGCGAGATCCAGCGCATTGACGATGTCCATGCCTTCCCTGGTCATATCGCCTGCGATTGCGCCAGCGAGTCTGAACTGGTCATCCCGATCCGGGTTGCCGGTAAGGTGGTTGGGGTGTTGGATATCGACAGCCCGAAATTGGCACGGTTTAGCCAAGCGGATGCCGACGGCATGGCCAAGCTGGTCAGCGTGTTAGAGCGCCACTTAGAAGAGCATCAATGAAAGAGTTTATCCATATTCACTCCTACCTGATGGAAGCCCATGAGGTTGGTGAATGGGAAGGGCAAGAAGCACTTGCCGCCGAACACATCAATCAGCTGTTTCACGCGGTGTATGACCGTGCCGACAGCGATATTGAAGTTAGCCAACTCGAGCAGATGCTTGAGTCCGTATGGCCAAATTGGCAATACAACCCCCAACTCCTAGAGTTGGATGACGATATGATTGACGCATTCGTCGACGCACTATTCAACCATTTCGACCCAGAACAGGGCCAGGAAGACTTTTAATGACCACTGAACAACAACCAACCGCGGATAACTCTAACAAACTCAAGGACGTAAAAGAGGTAATCGCTTATCTAGCGGAAAAGTTCCCGCTGTGTTTTAGCCTTGAAGGCGACGCCAAACCACTGAAAATCGGCTTATTCCAAGAACTGGCCGAGCGTCTGGAAGGCGACGACAAGGTAAGCAAGACTCAACTGCGTCAAGCTATCCGTCGTTACACCAACAGCTGGCGTTACCTGCGCGGCTCTAAAGCGGGTGCGCAGCGTGTTGATCTGGATGGCAACGATTGCGGTGAACTGGAACAGGAGCACGTTGAACACGCGCAAAAGACCCTGCAAGAAAGCCAAGACCGTGCCAAGCAAGTGCGTCAAGAAAAAGCGTCTGCTGAACGCAAAGCTAAGCGTCCAGCAAATGCCAAGCCACGTCCTGCTCGCGCCCAACAAGCAGCTAAAGCAAAACCTTCTAAAATCAAAAAAGAAGCGGTAGAGCGGAACTCCAAGCCATTGGAGAAAGTCGAAGCTGATAAGCTGAAAGTGGGCATGACTGTGATGGTTACCCTGGGCCGCAACCCGGCTAAAGGCGTGATCAGCGATCTGTCCAAAGGCGACGTAATGGTTAGCCTAGACTCTGGTCTGACTGTAAAAGTTAAAGCAGAGCACCTGCGCGTGTAATTCACACCCGCAACAAGGAGTAGCGAGTAAATGAGAAAAAACGTCATTACCACTTTACTGGCAGGCGTGTTGTTTTCGTCTCAAGCGTGGGCGATAGCACCGACATTGCCGATTGATTCCCTGCCGGATCTTGAACAAGAATCCCAGCATAAAATCGCCAGCAAAAGGGTAACTGATCTCTTTACTCGCTCTCACTACCGTCAAATCCAGTTTGATCAGCAGTTTGCCGAAACCGTGTACGATCGCTTCTTGATGCATTTGGACGCCAACCGCTCCAACATGCTGGCCAGCGATATCGCCAAGTTTGACAAGCTGAAACTGGATCTGGTGAACGACATCCGTGTAGGAGAGCTTGTCGATGCCTACCAGATGTTCGAATTGTCGATGCAGCGTCGCTATCAGCGTCTTGAGTACGCGCTATCACTGCTTGACACCCCAATGGATTTCTCTGTTGCTGGCGACCGCTATGTGTTTGATCGCACTGAAGCGCCGTGGCCGACAACGACCGCCGAACTTAACGAGATTTGGCGCCAGCGTGTTAAAAACGACGCACTCAATTTGGCGATGACCGGCAAACAGTGGCCGGAAATCAAAGAGATGCTAGGTAAGCGTTACAACAACGCGATCAAGCGTCTAAGCCAGACCCAAAGTGAAGATGTGTTCCAATCGGTGATGAACTCTTTCGCCTATTCATTGGAACCGCATACCAGCTACCTCTCGCCACGTAACGCCGACCGTTTTAAAACCGAGATGAACCTGTCACTTGAAGGCATCGGCGCGGTGCTTACCGTAGAAGACGACTACACCGTGATCCGCGAATTGGTTACCGGTGGCCCAGCCGACAAACAAGGTGATTTGCGTCCGGACGATCGCATCATTGGCGTTGGTCAAGAGGGCGAGGAGGTGGTTGATGTCATCGGTTGGCGCCTCGATAACGTAGTGGAGCTAATCAAAGGCAAAAAAGACACTACCGTAACGCTCGAGGTGCTGGCGGCCAAAGACGGCAACAACGCCCGGCCACAAACGATTAAGATCGTCCGTGACAAAGTGCGTTTGGAAGACCGTGCCGTTAAAGCGGAAGTAATCACGGTGCCGGCGACTGCCGGTAATGGCGAACGCAAAGTTGGGGTTATTGATATCCCAAGTTTCTACATGAATGTCTCTGCTGATGTCGCTAAAGCGATTGCCGAACTGCAAGCGCAGCAGGTGGAAGGCATTGTGGTTGATCTACGTAACAACGGCGGCGGTTCGCTTAGCGAAGCCAGTTTGCTCACTGGCCTATTTATCAGCAAAGGGCCAGTGGTACAGATCCGCGACCAACGCAATAAGGTCACCGTTAATGGCGACAGCGACGCGGCCATCGCTTACGGCGGGCCATTGACGGTGATGGTTAACCGTTACAGCGCCTCGGCATCTGAAATTTTTGCCGCCGCACTGCAAGATTACGGCCGTGCGGTAGTGCTTGGTGAGCAGACCTTCGGTAAGGGTACCGTGCAACAGCATCGGCCGCTGGGACGGATCTACGACCTATACGATAAGCCGATGGGTAACGTCACTTATACCATCTCCAAGTTTTATCGTATCAACGGCGGTTCAACCCAATTGAAAGGGGTAACCCCTGACTTGCTGTTCCCAAGCTTTGTGGTTGAAGGTGAGTATGGTGAATCGCAGGAAGAGAACGCCTTGCCGTGGGATTCAATCCCAAGTGCCCGCTACCGCAATTTGCAGGACGTTGATAGCAACCTGATTGGCTACCTGGATGGCCGTCATCAACAGCGGCTGCAAGGTAACTACGAATTTGATCTGCTAAAGGAAGATATCGCTCGCTATCGCGCCGATAAAGATCGCAACTGGATCACCTTGGTTGAAGCCGAACGTAAATCGGAGCAACAAGATGATGACGCTCGGGCGTTAAAACGGTTAAATGAACGTCGGCAACAGCAAGGTTTGCCGGCAGTGACCGATTTGGCGGATGGTGATGATATGGAGTTGCCGGATTATCAATTGCAAGAGGCCGGTGCCATCACCCTTGATTTGGTCGATTACAATCTGACCGCAAGAAAAGCGTCATAACCTGATGATTCTCTAAAAGCGTCGCTTCCAGCGGCGCTTTTTTGTGTCTAAAGGGTACAACTTCAGGATGAACCAATCGATTAGTGGTTGCCATCATCGTTATTGCCTCCGGCATTGATATACTCGTTGCGGTAAAAACTTTTATAGCAAATGGAGGCCGTGCCACATGGAGGCCATGCAAGCCAAATTGCGCAGCGATTATCGCGCGCCCCAATACACCATTGATCAGTTACACCTTGATGTGAAACTGGACGATCACGCCACCGTTGTTACCGCAACCTCACAAGTTATTCGTAACGATGCCGATGCCAGCCAACTTCATTTGGATGGTGATCACCTAACGTTGCGGTCGGTTGCCATTAATGGCAACGCTTTGGCGGATGACCAGTACCAGCAAATTGGCGGTGGGCTGCTGCTAGAGGCCGATCTGGATCAGTTTGAACTGACCATCGTCACTGAGATTGATCCGGCTAATAACACCGCGCTAGAAGGCCTGTATAAGTCTGGTGGTGCGTTTTGTACGCAGTGCGAAGCCGAGGGCTTCCGTCGCATCACTTATTTTCTAGACCGTCCTGATGTCCTCGCTAAGTACACCACTCGCGTTGAAGCAGATAAAGCCGCGTACCCCTACCTGTTGTCAAACGGCAACAAGATCGACAGCGGAGATTTGGCTGAGGGTCGTCACTTTGCCATTTGGCAAGATCCGTTCCCAAAACCAAGCTATCTGTTTGCCTTAGTGGCTGGCGATTTTGATCTGTTAGAAGACAACTTTATCACCCGTTCCGGCCGCAATGTGGCGCTGCAACTGTTTGTTGATCGGGGTAACCTTTACCGTGGTGAGCACGCCATGGCATCGCTCAAGCGAGCGATGAAGTGGGATGAACAACGCTTTAACCTTGAATACGATCTTGATATCTACATGGTCGTCGCGGTCGACTTCTTTAATATGGGAGCGATGGAAAACAAAGGCTTAAACGTCTTTAACTCCAAAGCGGTGCTTGCCGATCCACAAACCGCCACCGACGATGAATATCACCGCATTGAGTCGATCATCGGCCACGAGTACTTCCACAACTGGACCGGTAACCGAGTTACCTGTCGAGATTGGTTCCAATTGAGCCTGAAAGAGGGCTTAACGGTATTCCGCGACCAAGAATTCTCCTCTGACTTAGGCTCACCGGTAGTAGAACGTATTGATGCGGTCAATATGATGCGCAGCCATCAGTTTGCCGAAGATGCCGGTCCGATGGCGCACCCGATCCGACCTGATAAAGTGCTGGAGATGAATAACTTCTACACCGTTACCGTATACGATAAGGGCGCCGAAGTGATCCGGATGATGCACACCTTGTTGGGCGAGCAGAAGTTCCAACTGGGGATGCAACTGTACTTTGAGCGGCACGATGGTCAAGCGGTAACCTGTGATGATTTTGTCGCAGCAATGGAGGACGCCAGCGGCGTCGATCTGAAACTTTTCCGTCGCTGGTACAGCCAATCGGGCACGCCGGTTGTAACCGCATCCGAGCGCTACGATGCTAGCGCAGGCCAATATCATTTGACCTTAACGCAGCATACGCCGGCGACTGCCGATCAAGCTGACAAACAGCCTCTGCACATCCCAGTTGCGATAGAACTACTGAATGCAAACGGGCAAGCGATTACGCTGGTCTCTGACGGACAACCGGTTGCTAATGTGCTGAATTTCACCGAAGCGGAACAAACCTGGGTGTTTGATAACGTTGCTGGTCCGGTGGTGGCGTCGCTGTTTGAGAACTTCTCGGCGCCGGTCAAACTGCAACAGCAGATCAGCAATGCTGACTTAGCGTTGATCATGGCTAACGGCAGTAATGACTTTGCCTGTTGGGATGCAGGGCAACGATTGCTGACCAATGAAATTTTGGCAATTGTCGATGGCGCGCAGAGCCGTGGCAGTGACCTGTTGTTGGATGCCATCCGTCAGGTGCTGTTGGATGAACGCCGCGATCCCGCGCTGATTGCCTTGATGCTGGCATTGCCAACCGAAGCCACCCTAGCGCAGCAGCGCAGCGACGTTGATGTCGAGCTGCTGCATCAAAGCCGGCGCCAGTTGTTAGCGCAGATAGGTCAAGATCTTGATGATGAACTGTTGGCTCGCTACCGAGACTGCCACGATGGCGAGTATCAACAGCACGGCCAAGCGGTTGGCCGCCGCGCGTTGAAAAACGCCTGTTTGTTTATTCTGGCGATTGCTGGCAAGGCGACTACTCAAGAACTGTGCGGACGCCAATTTGCTGAAGCGGATAACATGACCGATCGATTGGCGGCACTGAACGCCATGAATCAGGGGCAATTACCGGCGGTAACCGACGCGCTGGCAAGCTTTGAAGCGCAGTGGCGTGACAATCCGTTGGTGATGGATAAATGGTTTAGTCAGGTTGCGATGGCGCCGAAAGGCGATGTGCTGGCCGATATTCAAGTCGCGATGCAACATCTGCAATTTGATATCGCTAATCCAAATCGAGTGCGCGCGCTTATCGGTGCCTTTGCGAGCGGCAACCGTAATCAGTTCCACGCCATTGATGGCAGCGGCTATCGTTTCTTGACCGATCAGTTGATCGAACTTAATGCCATCAATCCGCAATGCGCGGCGCGGATCATTACCCCGTTGATGGCGTGGAAAGAGGTAGATGAGGAGCGTCAAAGGTTGATGAAGGCGCAACTGCAGCGTCTGGCGGCACTGCCCAACTTAAGCCGTGATCTGTATGAAAAGGTAAGTAAGTCGCTGGCGTAGCCATGAAAAGCTATCGATTTCGGCTTGATCTGAGCTGGCATCACTTTGCGCACTACTATCGCGGTGATGCCAGTCGGGTCGAAGTAATTGCCGATGGTGGTCAGCGTCTGCTGATCCACGCGCGCCATTTTCGTTCGCTATTAAGTAGCAACGGTTTGCATGGCCATTTCCAGTTAACGTTAACGGAAACTAATGAGGTTCACTCATTGTTACGCCTAACTACCTCGTAGTTGGAAAACAGCTAGAGCAAAAACTTAAAACAACAAAGGGAGCCTGCAACGGCTCCCTTTTCTTTTGCTTCATTCAAAAGTTATTTAAAACCAATGCCTTAAGCGTCGCTGGCTGTTGCTGGTTGTGCGCTTATCTGTTTAATGAAAACAGCAGTTTCAAATGGTCGTTTTAATTGACCAGAAACTCATTGTTTTTAGTGAGTTTAAATGTTGCCAAATGGTTGTCACATCTGTGCCATTAAGTTAACAATGGGTATAACTCCCATTAAAGGGAGACGACAAACACAACAATCAGGGAAGGGGAGAAGCGAAGAATGTCATCCAATGCATTGCGCTTTAAAAAGACGGCTTTAGCCGCAGTAGTGGGGACTATCCTAACTACGCCGGCTCAAGCTATCTCGTTCAATTGGGGAGATATCGAAGGTCGTTTCGATTCAACCTGGACCGCCGGCGCCGCATGGCGTGTTGAAAGTCGTGATTTGGACAAAATTGGTAAAAACAACCTATTTCAATGGCAAGACTACGGCTACACCACGGTAAATGGCCAGATCACCGGCTTTAACGAGTTTTTGGACTCACCCGATGTATTTGCCCGTCGCGGTAGCTACAGCGCCAACGGAGATCTTGGCAACCAACTGTATGACCAGTACGACACCTTTAGCGAAATCTTTAAAGGCACCCACGAACTTGAATTGGTTTATGACAACTTCGGTTTGTTTGCCCGCGGCCTGTACTTTTACGACAACAAGCTGAAGAACAGCAGCTCCGATTATCGCAACACCATGACCGGTGAAGGCTATGACGTCTGTGCCGATTCTACCGCGTCGGACTACGCCTGTTCAGACATCCGCATGCTCGACTATTTCCTATTTGCTGACTTTGATATTGGCGACATGCCACTGTCGGTTCGTATTGGTGATCAGGTGGTAAGCTGGGGTGAAAGCACCCTGATTAGTCACGGTATTAACCAAGTCAACCCAGTAGATTTGGCGCGCTTGCAAGCCCCTGGGTCTGAGCTCAAGGAAGCCTTTATTCCGGTTGGAATGATTTGGGCAAGCCTTGGGGTGACCGAGAATCTCAATATCGACGCGTTCTATCAATACCGCTGGGAAGAGACCCGTTTGCCGGTTGCTGGAACCTACTTTGCGTCAAATGATTTTGCCGGTGCCGGCGGCTACGCCAATAACGGCCAGCTTGGTTTTGCCGGTAATCCTGACATCACCCTCGATCACCTGCTGAGTGAGCATGACATTTTGGCGCAAAACGCCGCTGGCGGTATGTCTGCACTGTATAACGCCCAGCTAGCTGCCCTGGCCGATGGTGATCCAAGTAATGACGCGGCGGCGCTCGCCCAAATTAGTGCGCTGACGGCACCAACCATCGCGTACTCAACCAAGGTCGCCTTAGTTGACTACACCCAAGAGCCTGATGACCAAGGCCAGTACGGTATTAAGCTAGGCTACTTTGCCCCAGAGCTGAACGAAACTGAGTTTGGTTTCTACTTTATGAATTACCACAGCCGTCGTCCGATTAGCGCGGGTACCGCCTCCAACTTCGGAGCCCAAGCGCTAGGCGAAGATCTTGCTTATCTTGCTGGGGTAGCGGGTGCAGGTCAGCAGTTAACTCGTGCGGATCTGCTTAACCTCAATATGTTCACCAAAGCGCAGCTGACCTACCAAGAAGACATTAAGCTTTACGGTGCGTCGTTCAATACCAATATCGGCGAAACCTCGGTTGCTGGCGAAATTGCCCATCGCCAAGATGAGCCACTGCAAATTGATGACGTTGAACTGCTGTTTGCCGCTATGCCAGAACAGCTTGCCAATGCCGGTATTGCGCCAACCTTTACCGATTTGGCGCAATACGTCACGCCAGACGGAACCCGCTTGCAGCCAGGCGAAGCCGCGCCGGGCCACATCTTAGTGGACTCGACCCAAGCGCAGATGACCTTTACCCATATCTTTGGCCCAACCTTTGGTTCAAGCAACTTGGTGATGCTGGCGGAAGTCGGTGGGGTTTGGATCCACGACATGCCGAGCCATGATCAGTTGCGTCTAAACGGTCCTGGCACTGAGCGTGCCGGCTCACAAGGACGAGAGGACAATCTGGCGGTACTGGGGATCCTTCACAACGGGCCGGAAGAGGATGCGTTCCCCGACGATTTTGCGTGGGGTTATCGTTTGGTTGCCAAAGCGGATTACAACAACGCCTTTATGGGTTGGAACTTGTCACCGCGAATCGTGTTTAGCCACGACGTACAGGGAACCACTCCGGATCCACTGTTCCTATTCACAGAAGAACGTAAGTCTGCGGCAATTACGCTGTCGGCTGACTACCTATCGACTTGGTCTTGGGATCTTAGCTACAACGCCTTCTTCGGCGGCAAGGGCAGTACTAACGCCTTGTCCGACAAAGATTTCGTCTCCTTTAACCTGAAGTTCTCCATCTAAGAGGGACCGAAGATGAACAAATTAACGATTATGGCGTCGACGCTGGCGCTAACCTTTAGCTTTAGTGCCGCAGCCAAGGTTTCTGAGGCCGAAGCGGCCAAATTAGGTAATGAACTGACGCCAATGGGGGCGGAACGTGCTGGCAATGCGGATGGCTCAATTCCAGAGTGGACCGGCGGTGTTACCGCGCCACCAGCGGGTTATAAAGAGGGCGATTTCCACCCCATGCCATTTGCCGATGATAAACCGCTGTTTACCATTACCGCGGCGAACATGGCGGAGTACCAACAGTACTTAACGCCTGGGGTTAAGGCGATGTTTGCCCAATACCCAGATACTTTTAAGATGAACATCTATCCGACCCACCGAACCGCCTCTTACCCGCAGTACATCTACGATCAGGTTAAGAAAAACGCCACCAGCGCCGAACTGGCTGCCAATGGTAATGGCATTATCGGCGCATCCGCCGGATCGCCGTTCCCAATCCCGCAAAACGGCCTTGAGGCCATTTGGAACCACACTCTGCGTTATCGCGGTAAAACCGCCCAGCTGCAGCGAAACCAAGCGACGCCAACCGCCGCTGGTGATTACACCCTAGTGGAAACTGAAGAATCGATCATTTTCTCCTACGGCGACACTGAGATTGACCCGCAGCAGATGGCCAAAGACAACAACTTGTTTTACTTCAAGCAGATTGTCACGGCGCCATCACGGTTAGCTGGCACCGCGCTGTTGGTGCACGAGACCATGGACCAAGAAAAGGACCCCCGTCAGGCGTGGACTTACAATACCGGTCAACGCCGTGTTCGACGTGCACCTAACGTTGCCTTTGATGCGCCAGGTACCGCATCCGATGGTCTGCGAACCACCGATGACTTTGATCTGTTTAACGGCTCGCCGCAGCGCTACAACTGGACCTTGAAGGGCAAGAAAGAGTTGTATATTCCCTACAATGATTATCGCCTACATAGCGACAACCTCAGCTACGACGAAATCTTGAAGCCAGGCCACATCAATATGGATCTGGTGCGCTGGGAAAAACACCGCGTCTGGGAAGTGGAGGCCAACTTAAAAGAGGGGGTTCGCCACACTTATAAGACTCGCACCTATTATCTGGATGAAGACAGCTGGCAGATCGCACTGGCGGATCTGTACGACAACCGTGGTGAACTCTACCGGGTAGGGATGTTGCACAGCATCAACTACTACGAGAAGCCGTTGATGTGGTCGACCCTAGAAGCCTTTTACGATTTGAACTCCAAACGCTACATCGCGATGGGGCTCGATAACCAAGGTGACGTGGTTAACTTCAACAAGCCGTTACGCCAACGCGACTTTACCCCGCAAGCGTTGCGTCGTGCTGGCCGTCGTTAATTAGCCACCCTTAAAACGAGCGCCTTCGGGCGCTCTTGTGGTGCTAGGGATCCAATAAAAATATGCAAAAAATAATAAATACGATATTGCTTTCAGGGTTATGTATATCCGCCGTTAACGCGGATACCACCTCGCTGGTCGCTCCCAAAGCGATCAATTCACCGGTGCTGGATATGGCCTTTAATGGCACCAAAATGGTCGCCGTTGGCGATCGCGGTCATCTGCTGGCCTACCTTGATAATCAGTGGCAGCAACTGACTGTGCCCTCTACGGCGATGCTTACTGCGGTGTCATTTCATGGTAAGAGCGGTTGGGCTGTCGGTCATGATGCCACCATCTTAACCACTAAAGATGGCGGTTTTAGCTGGCGCTTAGCACAAGCTATGCCAGAGCTAGATAAGCCACTGTTGGATGTGATTTCGGTGACGCCAACTACGGTGATGGCCGTCGGTGCTTATGGGCTGGCGTTTCGCTCAAACAATGGCGGCATCAGTTGGCAGCAGCAGTATTTCGAAGAGCTGCTGCATCCCGATGATCTTGATTACTTGAATGAACTTAAGCTTGAAGATGAAGCGCTCTACCTTGATGAGCGCAGTGCCATGCTGCCGCATTTTAACCGGGTGAGTAAATTGGCTGATGATTCCCTCGTGATGGTTGGTGAGATGGGCACCATCGTGCAATCGAGCGATGGTGGCCAAAGTTGGCAGCACTTAGAGCCGTTCTATGACGGTTCGTTGTTTGATTTCCTTGAGACTAAAGACGGCACCTGGCTGGCAACGGGGTTGCGAGGCAATGTGTTTCGCAGTACCGACCGCGGTCAGTACTGGGACGAGGTCGACTCAACCGTTGAAACCACCATCAATAGCCTAATGCAGCTTGATAATGGCGAAATCGTCATGGTTGCTAATGGCGGCTATGTGATGGTGAGCAATGATGACGGTCAAACGTTTCGGTCACAGTTATTTGCCAAAGGTGAAGATCTGGTCAGTGTTGCTCAACAGCAAGACGGCAAAGTGGTGATTTCAGGCAGCGCCGGTGTGCGCTGGATTAACTGATCCCAATAACAATAATTGCCATCACGATGTAGCAAGGAAGAGATATGTTAGATAAATGGACTAACTTGGTGGAAAGCGCCCTGTTTCGCCACCGCACGGTGGTGCTGGCGCTGTTTGCGCTGGTCACCATGGCGCTGGGTTATTCGGCATCACAGCTGCGGATGGATGCCGCCTTTACCAAAAACATCCCGCTTAGCCACCCCTATATGCAGACCTACATGGAGCACCGTGAGCAGTTTGGTGGTGCCAATAGCATCATGGTGGCGGTCGAGGACACCAGTGGAGATATCTACAACCCGCAGTTTTTTGACGCGCTGAGACAAATCCATGATCAGTTGTTCTTTATTCCCGGAGTTGATCGTACCCAAGTCAAATCATTGTTTAGCCCATCGACTCGATTCACTGAGGTAGTCGAAGACGGCTTTCGCGGTGGTCCGGTGATCCCTGCCGATTTTGATGGCAGTCAGGCCAGCGTTGATAAAGTTAAACAAAATGTCGAGAAAGCCGGGATCATTGGCCGGATGGTGGCGGATGATTATCGCGCAGCGATGATCACCGCATCACTGCTGGATTGGCAACCACTGCCGAAAGAGCAGATCGTCGCTGGCGGGCCAACCAGTAAGCCGATGGACGTACTGGCGTTTGCCGCGCAACTGGAGCGCGAGATCCGCCAAAAATACCAAAATGACCAGATCAAGGTGCACATCATTGGCTTTGCCAAAATGGCAGGTGATGTCGCCGATGGCGCCAAAGGTGTGGTGATGTTCTTTATGATCGCGCTGGCGATCACCGCCGTGATGGTGTTTGCGTTCTCACGCAGCATCATTCTGACATTACTGCCACTGAGCTGTAGCTTGGTCGCGGTGATCTGGCAAATGGGCGGGTTGACGGTACTTGGCTTCGGGCTCGATCCGATGTCGATTTTGGTGCCGTTTTTGGTGTTCGCTATTGGTGTCAGTCATGGGGTACAGATGATCAACGCCGTTGGTCACCGCGTCGCCGATGGCTTAAGCGCCAAGGTTGCCGCACAAGCGGCGTTTCGTAGTCTGCTGGTGCCGGGGATGGTGGCACTGCTGTCTGATACTGTTGGTTTTTTGACCCTGTTGGCGATTGATATTGGCATTATTCGCGAACTGGCGATCACCGCATCGCTTGGGGTCGCGGTGATAATCTTGACCAACTTAGTGTTGTTGCCGGTACTGCTGTCTTATGCACGCTTTAGCGAAAGTTATCTGGCTCGGGTTCACGCCAGCCGTGGTAAATCCAGCCCGGTGTGGGACTGGATGGCCAAGTTTGCCGAGGGTAAACGTTCGTTACTGGTGATTGCCATTGCGGCGCTGCTGTTTGGCTTTGGTAGCAAACAGGCGCAAACCATGAAGATTGGCGATCTGCATGCCGGTGCACCAGCGCTGAAAGAGCAATCAGTTTACAACCAGGATACCTTCTTTATCACCGAAAACTTCACCATCACCACCGATGTGATGACGGTGTTGGTGGAAGCATTCCCTGAAGCTTGTACCTACCATTCGGCGATGGCGCAGATTGATGAGTTTCAATGGCGGCTGGAAAATGTCGACGGGGTACAATCCACCGCGTCACTGGCGTCGGTAGCGAAAACCATTAATGGCGGTTTTAACGAAGGCAATCCGAAGTGGCGGGTGTTGCCACGAACTACGCCAACCTTAGTGCAGGCCGTTGGTCGCGTACCGACCTCATCGGGATTGCTTGATGGTAACTGCTCAGTGATGCCAATCTACCTGTTCTTGGAAGACCACAAAGCCGAAACCCTTAATCGCGTCGTTGCCGCAGTGAAAGAGCAGGCGGCCAATTTTAACTCCGATCAACTGACCTTTAAGTTGGCTTCTGGTCCTGCAGGGGTGATGGCAGCAACCAATGAAGCGGTCGAAGCGGCGCAGATGCCAATGCTGGTATACGTCTACGCGGCCGTGTTTGTGCTGTGCTTAATCAGCTTTAGATCGATTATGGCGACCATAGCCGTAGTTGTGCCGCTGCTGTTGGTATCCGTATTGGCTCAAGCGCTGATGACCTATCTGCAAATTGGGCTTACGGTATCGACCTTACCGGTGATTGCCCTTGGTGTGGGTATCGGGGTTGACTATGGCATCTACATCTTATCGACCATGGCGCCGCTGCTGCGTGACGGTATGCCGGTGTCGCAAGCTTATCGTCAGGCGTTGATAGAGCGGGGCAACGCCGTGGTATTTACCGGCATTACCTTGGCCGTTGGTGTCAGTACTTGGGTGTTCTCCGATCTTAAGTTCCAAATGGATATGGGCATTCTGCTGACCTTTATGTTCTTAGTGAACATGCTTGCAGCGATCTTACTGTTACCGGCATTGATCAAACTGTTGTGGCGACAACCGGCCGCTTAAATTTCGGTAAAATCTGCCATTGAATAAAAGGTCACCTAGCGGTGGCCTTTTTGCATAAAACCGACAAATAACTGCGATGGTTCGCAGCCGTTGTTGGTTTGTGACGCAGAGGTAAACAGATCCGATCTGCACTGGCTCACATTGGCTGATTTTTGGTGATATGCTGCCAGCAAATGCCCAAGGCATTGCGAAGGATTTAGCCCTATCGGGCCAGTGAAGGAATTACATCTATGGCGATAATGCAAGCCAGTCCATCGGTTATGCTGGACAACGTTTTAGCTCTGATCCATAACAAAAACGACGAACAACAAGCGCCATTGATTGAAGCGCTGGCGCGGATCATCTACGCCACCTTGTCGCAGACCGATCTCAATCAACGCAGCGATAGCGAACTGTATGGTGCCACCCTAAGTTTGTGGCGCAACCTTAACAATACCGGGGCAGGGCAAAGCTTCAATCAGGTTTATAACCCAGACCTTCGTAGCCATGGCTGGGAAAGCCCGCACACCATCATCGAGATGATCCAGCCCGACATGCCGTTTTTAGTCGACTCGGTGGCGATGGCGTTAAAGCGGTTTGCAATCAATACCCACTTAACTGTGCACGCACCGATCGCCATTAAGCGCGACGATGCCGGTAAGGTGGTGGCGATCACTACCGTGATGGCGGCCGAGGCGGACTATGAACGAGTGTCGGTATTTTTCGTCGAAATTGAGAATCAGCAAAACGATGAGCGGCGCCAAGCGCTCAGCGACGAACTGGCCTCGGTGTTGGTGGACATTAAAGCCTCGGTTGATGATTGGCCCAAGATGCAGGCCAAACTGCTTGAGGTGATCGATGAAATTGGTAACTCACCGCAAATCGCAAGCCGTGATGACCGAGAAAACACCTTGGAGTTTCTGCGTTTTCTCTCGAACCACCATTTCACCTTTTTGGGCTATCGCTATTACGATTTAGACCGGGTAGAGGGCGATTTAGCGCTGAACGCCCAGCAAGCAAGCAGTCTTGGCACCATGCGGGTCAGACCGAAGAAGCATCACGGATTGTTGTTCTCTAAATTGCCAGAAACCGCCCGTAAAGAAGCCTTGCAACCGACCTACTTGGTGCTGACTAAAACCAACGCTCGCAGTCGCATTCATCGCCAAGCTTATACCGATTACGTTGGCATCAAACGCCTTGATGCGCAGGGGCAAGTGATTGGCGAACATCGCTTTATTGGTTTGTATGCTTCAACCATGTACAACAAAAGTAGCGATCAGATCCCACTGCTAAAGCAAAAGATCCGCGCCATTATGACGTTGTCAGGGATGGCACCATCGAGCCACGACTATCGGGCACTGCTAAATATTCTAGAAACCCACCCGCGAGACGAACTTATTCAAGCCAGTGAAAAGCAACTGTATGACACCGCCGTCGGCATTTTACAGATGCAGGATCGCGACAAAGTGCGGTTGTTTATTCGCAAAGATTTGTTCGGTCGTTTTATCTCGGCGTTGGTATACACCAGTAAAGATCGCTACAACACCGAGCTGCGGATCCGCACTCAAGCGCTGCTGGCTAACTATTTCGGTAGCCAAGAGCCGGTTGAGTTCACCACCTACTTTAGCGAGTCGCAATTGGCTCGAACCCACTACCAAGTCAAAGTGGCTGATAACGAAATGGAAGTTGATATAAACGAACTCGAGGCCAACCTGTTGGAATTGGCTCGTACCTGGGATGACAAACTCGATAGTGCGCTGGTCGAAAGTCGTGGCGAAGCCAATGGCCGCGCACTGTCTCGTAAGTATCTGCATGGTTTTCCGCGCAGCTACAAAGAGGATGTGTTGCCATCAGCAGCATTAGTCGATATCAATTTTCTGGAGCAACTTAGCGACGCCAATCAGTTGGGGATGCTGTTTTACCAGCCTCAAGAGGGGCACAGCGACCAACAGTTGGTGTCACTAAAGCTGTTTCATAAAACCCACCCGATCCCGCTATCCGACATTTTACCGATGTTGGAAAATTTTGGCCTGCGAGTGATTGGCGAGCGTCCTTATCGGGTGGTTAGTGAAGACGCTGGCGACTACTGGATCCTCGACTTCTCAATGTCATTTAAGCCGAGCATCAATGAGAAGATTGGCGACTATCAACGCCGTTTCGAACAAGCGTTAGAGCTAACTTGGCAAGGGATTTTAGAAAACGACGCCTTTAATGCGTTAGTGCTAAGTGCTGGCATGACCGGCAGGGAAGTGTCGATGTTGCGCGCTTACGCTAAGTATATGCGCCAGCTGGGGGCTAATTTTTCGCAACGTTATATCGCTGACACGTTAGAGCGCTACCCACAGATCTCGACCTTATTGATGCAGCTGTTTAAACGGCGCTTTGATCCAGCATCGACTGATCGCGATGCCAAAACCCTTAGAGCCGACATCAACAGTCAATTGGATGCGGTGATTAACCTCGATGATGACCGTATTATTCGCCGCTTTGTCGAGCTAATCGAAGCAACGGTGCGCACCAACTTCTATCAAAGCCATGGCGAGATTCCTAAAAATTACCTGTCGTTTAAGTTTGATCCCAGCCTTATTCCAGAGATCCCACTTCCGGTGCCTACATACGAAATCTTTGTCTATTCTGCCCGCGTCGAAGGGGTTCACTTAAGGGGCAGTAAAGTGGCACGCGGTGGCTTACGTTGGTCAGATCGCCGCGAAGATTTTCGTACCGAAGTGCTCGGCTTAGTTAAAGCCCAGCAGGTAAAGAACACCGTAATCGTGCCATCCGGCGCCAAAGGTGGTTTTGTTTGTAAAAAACTGCCAAACGAACGTGAAGCGATGCTGGCGGAAGGGCAGGAGTGCTACCGCACCTTTATCCGCGGTTTATTGGATATCACCGATAACATCATCCAAGGCGAAGTGGTTCATCCCCACAATGTCGTTCGTCATGATGCAGATGATTCTTATCTGGTAGTCGCCGCCGACAAGGGCACAGCGACCTTTTCTGATATCGCCAACAGCATCTCCGAGGAGTATCAATTCTGGCTCGGCGATGCCTTCGCCTCCGGCGGCCAGTTTGGTTACGACCATAAGAAAATGGGCATTACCGCCCGTGGTGGCTGGGAATCGGTAAAACGCCACTTCCGTGAGATCGGCATCGATTGTCAAACCACCGATTTCACTTGTTTAGCCATCGGTGATATGGCTGGCGACGTGTTTGGCAACGGCATGCTGCTGTCCGAGCACATTCGCTTGCAAGTCGCCTTTAACCATCAGCATATCTTCATCGATCCCAATCCCGATGCCGCAAGCAGCTATCAAGAGCGGCAACGCTTGTTTGCTCTGCCGCGCTCTAGCTGGCTTGATTACGATGCCAGTCTGATCTCTGACGGCGGTGGCGTATTTGAACGGTCAGCCAAAAGTATTCAGCTAACCCCGCAAATGCAGCAACTGTTTGCCACCAGCGAAACCCAGATGACCCCGAATGCGCTGATTCAACTAGCGCTGAAGATGCAGGTGGATCTGCTGTGGAACGGTGGCATTGGAACCTACGTTAAAGCCAGCAGCGAAAGCCATTTTGACGTGGGCGATCGCGCTAACGATCTGTTGCGCATCGATGGCCGTGAACTGAATGCCAAAATTGTCGGCGAGGGCGGGAATCTTGGCTTAACTCAGTTAGGGCGGATCGAATATGCCCAGCACGGCGGCCGCATCAATACCGATTTTGTCGATAACGTTGGTGGCGTCGATTGCTCCGATAATGAAGTTAACATCAAGATCTTGCTCAACCAGTTAGTGGCTGAAGGGGAGTTAACTCTGAAGCAACGTAACCAGTTGCTGGTGGAGATGACCGATGAAGTCGCCGAGATTGTGCTGGAGGATTGTCGCGATCAAACCTTATCAATTTCGGTCACCCAACTGCGTGATGTTGCCAGCTTTAAAGAACACGTCCGCTTTATTCAATATCTGGAAAAGCTGGGCCGGTTAGATCGCGAACTGGAATTTCTACCTAATGATGAACAGTTAGCGGAACGCTTAGCCGCTGGTAAGGGCTTAACCCGCCCGGAATTATCGGTGTTGGTGGCTTACGCCAAGATGGTGTTGAAAGAGCAACTGGTGATCCCAGCAATCACTGACAACCCAGTTATTGCCGATCGTCTACTGCGCTACTTTCCTGAACGCTTGCAACAGCGCTTTAGTAAGGCGATGCAACAGCACCCGCTACGGGCGCAAATTATCGCTACCTCGTTAGCCAATGAAATCATCAATAACATGGGCTTTAACTTTGTGCAGCGAATGCAGGATGAAACCAGCGCCGAAATCAGTGAAATCGCCATTGCTTACACCACGGCGGCACAGATTTTTGATTTCGATAACCTGAAAGATCAGATCGCTGCGGTGGATGGTGTGGTCAGCAGCGAGCTGCAACATCAAATGATCCACAAACTGCAACGCACAGTGCGTCGGGCCAGCCGTTGGTTCCTACGTCATCGCAGCAACCAAACTGACATCAACAGCAATGTCGCTTTCTTCCGGCCGGTGGTAACCCAGTTGCAAACGGAATTTGATCAGTTGCTGTGCCCAAGTGAAGCGCAAGCGTTAACGGCGCAAGTGGATTTGCTGACGGCACAACAGGTGCCGACCGAGCTAGCACAATTGGTCGAACGCTCCAGTACTTTGTTCTCGGCGTTGGATTTAGCCGAAATTGCCGAACAAGACCAAAAACCGGTGACGCTGGTATCACAAACTTACTACAAATTGGGCGCTCGCATTGATATGCACTGGTTCCTGCAACAGATTAATGAGCAGCAGGTAGCCAACCACTGGCAGGCGTTAGCTCGGGCCGGATTTAGGGAAGAACTGGATCTGTTGCAGCGACAGTTGACTCTGGTTGTGCTGCGTAATTGCCACGGCATATGCAGTGCCGAGGCGATCATCGAGCAGTGGGTTGATGACAACCAAACTTCGCTAACTCGCTGGTTACAGATGATGACTGAATTCAGAACATCGAAAACCCATGAGTTTGCAAAGTTTTCTGTCGCATTACGTGAGCTAGCGCTGCTTATTGTTCGTTGTGACAATCCAATCGAAGCGGCATAATAGCGCCGCCTCGTAAAGCAATAATAAAAAGAAAAGGCCTCGGGGAACCGAGGCTTTTTTATAACTAGGAGAAAGCCCACTGTGTTTTACCGCATTGCCCAAAAGTTTCTGTTCCAAACTCAAGCCGAAACCGCCCACAACCTGGCGATGACCGGGATCCGAGTTACTGGTAACACGCCGCTGGCTTGCTTCTACAGCCAAAACGTACCTTACGCCCCAGTGGAATTTATGGGGATCACTTTTCCAAACCCAGTAGGCCTAGCCGCGGGTATGGATAAAGATGGTGAAGCGATCGATGGGTTCGCTGCCATGGGCTTTGGCCACCTTGAGGTGGGCACGGTTACTCCGCGTCCACAACCGGGCAACGATAAGCCTCGTGCGTTCCGCCTAAAGCCAGTTCGCGGCATCATTAACCGCATGGGTTTTAACAACAAAGGCGTTGATAACCTGGTGGCCAACATCAAAGCCAGCAATCCGGGTGATTGCGTAATCGGCGTTAACATTGGCAAAAACAAAGACACGCCATTGGAGCAGGGTAAAGACGATTACCTGATCTGTATGGATAAGGTGTACGAGGTGGCGGGCTACATCGCGGTGAACATCTCCTCACCGAATACTCCGGGCCTGCGTCAGCTGCAATACGGTGAAATGCTGGATGATCTGTTGTCCTCATTGAAAAACCGCCAGCAACAACTGGCTGAAAAACACGGTAAGTACGTACCAGTGGCGCTCAAGATCGCTCCGGATCTGACTGACGAAGAGTTAGCCGAAGTCTGTGGTTCGCTGCTGCGCAATAAACTGGACGGCGTAATCGCCACCAACACCACCCTAAGCCGTGAAGGGGTGGAGCACTTGCCAGAGCATCAGCAAGCCGGTGGTTTGTCTGGCGCACCGTTGACCGCACGTTCAACCGAGATCATCCGTAAGCTGCATCAGCACCTAGGCGATCAAATGCCAATTCTCGGCGTTGGTGGCATCGAGTCGGCTGCGACTGCCATGGAAAAACTGGATGCTGGAGCCAAGATGGTTCAAATTTACACCGGTTTTATCTATGAAGGCCCGCAGTTAATTAAAGCGATCACCGAAGCCTTTATTAAGCGCAAATAACAAAATTAAACGCGAAAGCGATCAAAAAGATCTCAACCGATCGGTTGAGATCTTTTTCTTTTGGGAAAGGTTGCTATTTTGTTTAAAATAGTGATTGCGCGTTGTTTAATCTTTGCACTATTATAATTTGCCAACAAATCTGGAATTTAAATCACAATGTGTTTGTCACCTGATCACAGCTGGTACTGGTTCTTTGATGAAAAAGAACAGCGACTTGCTCTCTCACTTGGAGAGTATGTGTTCATGTCTGCCTACACCGAAAAACAGCTGATCCCAGATGCCTTCTACCAGCAAGCCTTCACTGCTGAGCACACCGAGCAGTTCTACCAATTGCAAGAACAACTGCCGCAACAGTTGCAGTTAAGCCAAGGGCAATTGTTGCAGTTAGTCTTTAACGTTATCGCCGCACGTTTTATGACGTTACCGATGATGCCGAAAAGCTGGTTTTTTGAAACCAGTAACACCATCGTTTATCCCAGAAATGGTCGCTTAGTCTCTTTACAAAATCAGCATCAACGGGGCCAATTTTTAGTCATCGAAGCGACTGAACAGGCCAGCTTATTAATGTTAATCGATGATCTTTGCCAATTAAATGAGCAAAAATCGATCGAGCAGTTTGCGCTGATTAAAGTAATGAACGACCGCTTAATGCCGACTCTGGTTAATAATTCCGCAGTTGTGGTTGCAGCCTAATCTCCTGCCTGTTTTTTAAGCGCGTTGCTGCGTTTGGCTATTAACTAAACGGCCAGCCGCTAAAGCCGTTCCTGCCAGACAAGTTTCTTTTCTCAACTCGGGTACAGCAATCACAAAACCAGTATAATGTGGGTTTTGTAGTTAGACGTGCGAGTCCCCATGAAGCGTTTTTACGCCGCCGTGCCCAAAGGGCTGGAATACCTCCTGGTAGATGAATTAAACGCCCTTGGCGCCACTGAAGTGCGCGAAGGTCAAGCCGTAGTGCATTTTGAGGCAGAGCTAGAAACCGCCTACCGCATCTGTCTATGGAGCCGACTGGCTTCCCGTATCGTGTTGGTGATCGCCGAAGTGGGCGCCAAGTCCGCCGAGCAGATGTATCAGAACGTCAAAAAACTTTACTGGCCAGCGGTGTTCAGTAACCACGCTGACTTTATGGTCGACTTCCATGGCGGCAACCGCGATATCCGCAACAGCGCCTTTGGTGCATTAAAGGTAAAAGACGCCATCGTTGACGCGTTTGTCGAGCACAGTGGCGTTCGTCCTTCAGTGAGTAAAGACAACCCAGAAGTGAAGATCGACTGTGCGCTGCGCGCCGACAAACTGCTGGTGGGGATCAACTTCTCTGGGGCACCGATGCACCAGCGCGGTTACCGTACCGACACTGGCCGTGCGCCGATGCGTGAGAACTTGGCCGCCGCGATTCTGGTTCGCTCTGGCTGGACCCAAGCGATGGATAAACCGCTGATCGATCCATTCTGCGGTTCCGGCACCATCTTGATTGAAGCGGCGTTAATGGCAACCGATACCGCACCGCTGCTGAATCGTCAGCGCTGGGGCTTTGAAGGTTGGGCTGGTCACCAAGGCATGTTGTGGCGCGAAATCCACGCCGAAGCCAAAGTTCGTGCCAATCGTGGTCAATCCGAATGCAAAACCCGTTTTATCGGCCGTGATCGTTTCCGCCGAGTATTGACCGTTGCTAAAGACAACGCCGCTAACGCTCAAGTCGCGCACCTGATCCAATTTGAGGGCGGTGATGCCACCGAGATGCCATTGCCACCAGCGCAAGCCGGCTTTGTGGTCACCAACCCGCCGTACGGCGAGCGTCTGGGGCAATTGCCAGAGCTGCTGCATCTGTACGCTTCTTTGGGTCAACAGTTCAAAGCGCACTGGCAAAACTGGCAATTGAGCATTCTGTGTTCCGAGCCAATGCTATTGGCAGCGCTACGCCTAAAAGCCGACAAACAATACAAGCTGTTTAACGGCGCCTTGGAAGTGCTGTTATGCAACTACGCCGTTGGCGAAGGCGGTCAGGGCCGTGCCTTTGGCGAAGATTTTGCTAACCGTTTGCGTAAAAACCAAAAGGCGTTGGCGAAGTGGCTGAAGCGCGATCAGGTAGAATGCTACCGCGTCTACGATGCTGATCTGCCAGAGTACAACGTTGCCATCGACCGTTATCAAGATTGGGTGGTGGTACAAGAGTACGCGCCGCCAAAATCGGTTGACCCGAAAAAAGCCCAGTCGCGTCTGATCGATGTGCTGCTGAATGTGCCGTCGGTGCTGGAGATTGATCCGGCTAAGATCGTACTGAAAACCCGCCAGCAGCAAAAAGGTAAAGAGCAGTACCAACGTATGGGCGAGCAGGGAAATGAACTGATCGTTGAAGAGTATGGTGCGCGCTTTATCGTTAACTTGGCCGATTACCTCGATACCGGTCTGTTCATCGATCATCGTCTGGCGCGTCAATACATCCAGCAAAACTGTAACGGCAAAGATTTCCTTAACCTATTTGCTTACACCGGCAGCGCGTCAGTGCACGCCGCTATCGGTGGCGCTAAATCGACCACCACCGTCGATATGTCCAAGACCTATCTGCGCTGGGCTGAAGCCAACTTTAAAGAGAACCGTCTGCGCGGTCGTCAATACCGCTTCCAGCACGCCGACGTCTTGGCTTGGTTAGAACAGGCCAACGAGCAGTTCGACTTTATCTTTATCGATCCGCCGACCTTCTCTAACTCCAAGCGAATGGAGAAAACCTTTGATGTCGAGCGTGATCATCTGTGGTTGATGGGGCAGCTGAAGCGTTTGCTGCGTCCAAATGGCCAGATCCTGTTCTCCAAC
This sequence comes from Ferrimonas senticii DSM 18821, assembly GCF_000422665.1. Taxonomy (GTDB): domain Bacteria; phylum Pseudomonadota; class Gammaproteobacteria; order Enterobacterales; family Shewanellaceae; genus Ferrimonas; species Ferrimonas senticii. Next base: position 464,116 of record NZ_AUGM01000001.1, read on the forward strand.
AACAAGCGTAACTTCAAGATGGACATGGATGGCATGGCCGAGCTGGGCTTGACCGCAGAGAACATCAGCGACAAGACCCGTTCACCGGATTTTGCCCGCAACAAGCACATTCACAACGCCTGGATTGTGCGCCATGGCTAACGCCGTGGTGCTGTATCACACCGACGGCTGCCACCTGTGCGAACAGGCGGCAGCGTTGCTGCACAGCGCCAAACAACCTTTCAATCTGGTTGATATCGTTAGCGATCCACAATTAGTGGATCGCTACGGCGTACGCATTCCGGTGGTTGCCCTTGATAACGGCCAAGAACTTGGTTGGCCGTTCGACTTACAACAATTACAACGATTTTTGGGAGCGCAAGCATGAGCTTGATCCGCCTCAACAATGCCCAGCTGGCGTTTGGTCATATCCCGCTGCTGGACCATGCCGATTTTGTGCTAGAGCCAAACGAGCGCGTCTGTTTGGTGGGCCGCAACGGCGCCGGTAAATCCAGCCTGTTAAAAGTGTTGGCCGGCTTACAATTGCTGGACGATGGCACCATTAACATCAACAGCGAATTAAAGATCGCCTATCTGCCGCAGGATCCACCGCGAGCCGAAAGCGGCACCATCTTTGATTATGTCGCCCAAGGTTTGGCAGAAGTGGGCGAGATCATTGCTGCCTTCGAACAAGCCAGCAAATTGGTCGAGCAAGATCCATCCGAAGCCAACCTAAACCGCATGGCCCGTGCCCAAGAGGGGATGGATCACCACAACGGCTGGCAGTTTGAAACTCGCATCGAGCAAACTCTGTCGCACCTTGAACTCAACCCAACCACGCCGATCGCCGAACTGTCCGGTGGCTGGCAGCGTCGTGCCGCCTTGGCCCGTGCGCTGGTACAAGCACCGGATGTATTGCTGCTGGATGAGCCAACCAACCACTTGGACATCGATGCCATCGAATGGCTTGAAACCTTGCTTAAAGGCTTTGCCGGTTCAATTGTGTTTATCAGTCACGACCGTGGCTTTATTCGCAATATGGCTACGCGGATTGTCGATCTGGATCGGGGCCAGATCTTAAGTTTCCCAGGCAACTACGCCACCTACCTTGAAGGAAAAGAGGAAGCGCTGCGGGTCGAAGAACTGCAAGCGGCTGAGTTTGATAAGAAACTGGCCAAAGAGGAAACCTGGATCCGCCAGGGGATCAAAGCCCGTCGTACCCGCAACGAGGGCCGAGTTCGTGCCCTAAAAGCATTGCGTGTAGAACGCTCTGAACGGATCACCCGCCTTGGCAACGCCAACATGAGCGTCAACCAAGCGGCCAAGTCCGGCAAGTTGGTGTTCGATGTCGAAAACATGAGTTTCGGTTACCCGAACCAACTGATTGCCAAAGACTTTACCACTGCGGTAATGCGTGGCGAGCGGATCGCGCTAATCGGCCCGAACGGTTGCGGTAAATCGACCCTGATTAAGATCCTATTGGATAAGATCCAGCCGCAAGAGGGCACGGTAAAGCAGGGCACCAAGCTGGAAGTGGCGTACTTTGATCAGCACCGTTTGGCGCTGGATCCAAGCAAAACCGTTCAAGATAACGTCGCTGATGGCAAATCATCGGTGCTAGTAAACGGCAAAGACCGTCACGTTCTTAGCTACCTGCAAGACTTCTTGTTCGCCCCGGCTCGCGCTCGCAGCCCGGTATCATCGCTTTCTGGTGGTGAGAAAAACCGCCTGCTGCTAGCCAAGTTGTTCTTAAAGCCAGCTAACTTGTTGGTGATGGATGAACCAACCAACGATCTGGATGTCGAAACGCTGGAACTGCTGGAAGCGAAACTGGCTGAATTCGACGGCACCTTGTTGGTGGTATCGCACGATCGTGAGTTTATCGACAACACCGTTACCAGCACCTGGTGGTTCTACGGCGATGGCCAGTGGCAAGAATATATCGGTGGTTACCAAGACGCGGTCAATCTGGGCGCCCAGTTCTACCGTGAGGCGGCACAACCTGCGACCGTCGCTGTTGTCGCGGCGCCTGCGCCGACACCAGCGCAACCAACAAAACCTGTTGTTAACAAAGCCAAAAAGTTATCATACAAGTTACAACGAGAGCTGGAAGCTCTGCCGGCCAAGCTAGAAGCTTTGGAAGCGGAGATTGACGCCTTACAACAAATAATCTCAGAACCAAGCTTCTTCAGCGGTGACCAACAACAAGTCAACGACACCATGAAGCAGCTGGCTGAGAAAGAACTACAACTTGAGCAAGACTTGGAGCGCTGGGAGGAACTCGAAGCACTCCAAGAATAAGGCTTTCAAGGGGATTTATGAGCCATAAGTATTATCGAGTAGCACCGTTAGCCGCTGCGATCACCGCCGCACTCTCTTTTTCAGTTAGCGCCGTGGGCATACCAACGGCCTATGAGATAGTCGAGGGGCCGCTAACGCTCGATAATACCGACAGCGCCGTCGGTGTTAGCACCGACGGCGCTGCTTTATTTGGCGAGTCACAGTCTGCAACCGCGACGCCAAGTACATCTATTCCCTTCCTTGGCAGCAGTTTTATTTTTCAAGACGAAGCGTTCATCTCAATCAATGGTCAAATTGAACCAGCAGCTGAGCCAAACGTTGATCCTGAAACCGTTGACCCGCTAACCCCTCGGATCAGTGCTTTTCTGAATGGCACACAAGGGACGAATCTGTTTGGTAACGTCACTGCGCCGATGCAAACTGTCGAGACAACAGCGACCGACAGTGACGAGTCGTCAAAGCGTTTTTACCGTGATTACGAGCTTCGAGCGTTCATCAAAACGCCGGACGCTCTTACCTTCTTAAATCCAAGCGCAGATAGCATCACTTATAATGCGCCATTGGAGCCAGATGGCGATGATTCGACAACCGAAAGTAATGAGACCGTCGCTTTGACCGTTGGTGGGTTATCGTCGGTATCCGGTATTGATGGTGATCTGGCGGTAGGCAGCAGCACGGTTGAGTTAACCGATAGTGCCAAAACCGCCCTTAATAACTGCGTTGATACCACCATTGCCATTAACGACGATGCCAATAAAGCCAAAGCCCGTGCGGTCTGTGTCCAGGCTAGCCAGAATAACGGCCAAGTGGCGTATCAAACCCAAGCCAGCTTTTGGAGTATTGGCAGCGTTGTCGCTCCCAACAGTGATACGGGTATCGAGCCAACCCTGTTGCCACTCGGTTTTGACCCGGCTGACGGTATTAGCGCCAGCTCGCAAGCCTTTGCTATCAATAGCGCCAGCCAACACGTCGTTGGCCAGAGCACCCGGGTAACCGGCAGCGGCGACGAGCAAGCGGTGATTGCCGGCGGCCCGTGGGCGACCTATTGGAATATAACCAGTGTGGTCAACAGCGAACGACAACTTACTAACTCGGATGTCACTTTTGTTGGCCCTACCTTTGCTGATGACGAACGCTACCGCGCTTCGGATCTGGTGGCGATTAATGATAAGGGCATCGCCATTGGCAATCTCGCTTTGTTTGATGGCGATCTCGAGTTTGGTTTTATCAACACTGCTGAAAACCAACAACAATTTACCGTGCCAACACTGTCATCATCGCTGCCAGTGCGGGTCAGCAGCATCAATAACAACGACATCGTCGTTGGTTATCAAGAGGTGCAAAGCGTTGCGTCCTTTGCTAACGCGAAACATGGCTTTATTTACGATCTGGATCTTGATGACAGCAATACCGACCAAGCTCCAACTAACCTTAACCACCTCTTAACCTGTGAGTCACTCGATCTGAGTGACGAACCTCTTGAAGATGGCCGCAAACTGGCGAACATCATCATCACCAACGCCAGTCATATTGACGATGACGGTAATATCGCCGCTACCGTTACTCAGCGAGTAGAAACTGATGGGCAAACTCAGGTACTGAGCCGTGCGGTATTGCTAAAACCGGTTATCGATGGCACCAGCGCTTGTGATCCAAGCACGGTCGCTTACGGGCAAGATTTCGGTAAGCATGAACGCCAAGGCGCCAGCTTCGGTTGGTGGGCGCTGTTACTGGCACCAATGGTGTGGTTGCGCCGTCGCTTTGGTTGATAGCACGCTTGCATCACCCCAAAGAGCGCCACGGCGCTCTTTTTCATTAAAAAGTAATCTTGTTATCTCATAGCCTTAACAAATTGTTGCTGATAACCCCGGGCAGGGTGGTTGATCTTGAACCAAGATCGAGCAACTATGAGGTGTCGGCCGTGAGGCCCCGTTGTATGTTTACTCAACACAACTGAAGCAAGAAAGGTGGAATGCCAATGAAGCGACAGAAACGGGATAAAATGGAGCGAGCCTATGCTCGCGGTTACCAAGCTGGCTTGACCGGGCGCTCGAAAGAGCTGTGCCCCTATCAATCCGTCGACGTTAAAAGCCAATGGCTCGGTGGCTGGCGAGAAGCCATAGACGGCAAGATAACCGGACTGTTCAACAAATAACGAGACACTCCACCACAAGCCCTCAACGTTGAGGGCTTGTTTGTATCTGGCAGGGACTGATACGGCCAAATCGATTTTGCCTAACGTACCGATAGGGGTCTTAATCAAAGACAAGGCGAACAATGTTGTTACTATCGGCGTACCAGAGACAGATTACTAACCTGTCGATTTTGACACAACAAAGGGAATAGGGATGTCCGATACCATCTACCAATTTGAAGCGGCGCTAAATAATGGCGCCAACACTAAACTCGACAGCTGGCAGGGTAAGGTGTTGTTAGTGGTGAATACCGCCAGTGCGTGTGGTTTTACGCCGCAGTACGAAGGGCTAGAAAAACTGCAACAGCAGTACGGCGAACGAGGTTTCAGCGTACTGGCTTTTCCTTGCAATCAGTTTGGATCGCAGGAGCAGGGCAGTGATGAGGAGGTGAAGAACTTTTGCGATCTGCAGTTCAACATCAGCTTCCCACTGTTTAAAAAGATTGAGGTCAATGGTGCCAATGCACTGCCACTGTATCAGTGGCTGAAAAAGCAAAAGGGCGGGATCTTAGGGGATAACATCAAATGGAACTTCACCAAGTTCCTGATCGACAGCAACGGCCATGTGGTCAAACGCTACGCGCCAACCACCAAGCCTGAAAATATCAAAGACGACATCGAAGCACTGCTGGGCTGATTATATGCACTAGCTGGCGATTGCCATAAAAACAGGCCGCGTAACTACGCGGCCTGCTGTTTTGCAAGATAGGGCGACAATGCCACTAAAACGCTGAGGTATCTTGGAACACGCCGACTTTGAGATCGGTAGCGCTGTAGATTGTGCGGCCATCAACTTCCAAGGTGGCGTCGGCCATGCCCATCACCAACTTGCGGTTGATCACCCGCTTTAGATCCAACCGATAAGTCACCTTCTTAGCGGTTGGTAATACCTGACCGGTAAATTTAACCTCACCAACGCCCAGAGCGCGGCCTTTGCCTTCGGCACCTTGCCATGCCAAGAAGAATCCCACCAACTGCCACATCGCATCCAAACCAAGACAGCCCGGCATGACTGGGTCGCCTTCAAAGTGGCAATCGAAGAACCACAGATCCGGATTGATGTCGAGTTCGGCTACCAGTTCACCTTTGCCATAGCGACCGCCTTCACTGCTGATGTGGATGATCCGATCCAGCATCAGCATGTTGTCTTTTGGCAGGCGCGGGGAGTTGTTGCTGAATAACTGGCCGAGACCACTGTCGATCAACTCTTCCTTGGTAAATGATGCGCAGTTTGTTGCGATTGCTTCGGCTAGTGCCATGGTGTTGTAGCTCTCTAATTTTGAAGGACCTTCAGATTAGCGAACAACTGTACACTGAACAACTCCGATCAGCTGTTACCGAACAAGCGATCTCTCAGACGCGCTAACCAACTTGGTGGCAGTTCTGGACCGCCGGCCATCAGATCGAGTCGTTGTTGAACTTTGCCGTACAGGGTGTTGTCAGCAAAGCGATTATCCTCATCCGCTTGGCCAACCTCTTCATCGGTCAACAGCGCTAAAGCGTCTTCGACTTTATCGACATGATAAAGATGGAATTTGCCCGCCGCGACGGCATCAACCACATCTTGGTCCAAGTTCAGCTGACACAAGTTCGCCGTAGGAACAATCACCCCTTGCTCTCCCGTCAAGCCGCGGTAACGACATAGATGGAAGAAGCCCTCGATCTTTTCATTAATGCCGCCAATCGCTTGCACATTACCGAACTGGTCAATTGCGCCGGTCAGTGCCAGCGATTGTTTTACTTCGACATCAGCAATAGTAGAGATCAAACAGCAGTATTCTGCGAGTGAGGCACTGTCACCATCAATGGTTTGATAAGATTGTTCAAAGACAATGTTGGCACTTAAGTGCAGCGGCTCGTCTTGACCAAAAATACGGTATAAACAGGCAGATAGGATCATCATCCCTTTGGCGTGAATGTTGCCGCCGAGTTCTGATTTGCGCTCGATGTCAGCCACTTCGCCATCACCGTAGTGGACCGAAACGGTGATCCGCGCTGGTTCGCCAAAGCTGTGGCCAAGGTAATCGACAACGGTTAAGCCGTTAATCTGGCCAATCTCTTTGCCGCTGGTCTCAACTCGTACCATCGCTTCTTCGACGTTACGTTGAGCGTAGATCTCGACACTGTTATGGCGCCGCTGTTTAGCTTGCAGTGCCGCGTCAATGGCCACGGCGGTGAGCGCTTGGCTATTATCGGCTTGCGCCAGCAGTTGCCCAAGCTCATGCCAACACAACGTCAGCCGATGCTGATGCTCGCATAAACGTGAGGCGAACAATGCCAGTCGGTCAACCCCACAATCGGTTAACGCTTGGCCGGTGTAAGCCAAGGCAACGTTGTTGGCCGCCTGGGCCCACAGCATCTCATCTTGATCTTCATCTACGAACCATTCCGGCTGGATCTCAGCCAGTAGGCTCAGGTGATCAGCAAATTCCGGATCATAACCATGCAGGGCATCGTAGCTAAGCACATCACCCATGATCACCACTTTGCAGGTGACCGGCACGCGCACGGCGCTGCCACTAAACGCGATATAGCCGCGCTTTAGTGCTTCTTTGATAATGTGCCAGCGGCTTGGCTTATCGATTAAGCCATCCGCCGGTAATACCAATACCTCACAGCTGGCCAACAGGCCAGGGAAGTAGTGGCCTTGCTTGTCCAAGGTGCCGATCAAGGTTTTACGGGATAGCGGCTGATCGATGAACTTGATCCGCTCCAGTCGCTGCAATTCGGTAACGCTACCATCGTCTTTTCGAGCGGCAAATTCATCAGCGCTGAATTTTGCCAGTTGCTGCGCGCCATCTTGCTCAATCGCCACCAAGTGCCCAGCCTGTTTAACCAACGGTTGCTGTGCTTCCAAAGCGCGGATCAACGCTTCACTGTCAAAACCACCAATGGTAGAGAGAAACAGTTGTTGGCCGCGACAACGGGTAAACAACGACCACGCATCGATACAACGCTGTTGGCCCAGCAGCCAAGGGGATTGTTCGATAGCAGTTGGGATGCCGATGGCAAAATGTGGCTGTAAAGCCGAAGGCGATAAACGCAGCGATTGCAAAGTAGACAGCTCCGCAGGGAAAACCCTCATTCTATCACAGCTACCGCAATTTCAACGGCTTGGCGGTGGTGAAGTGACGTTTTATCGCTATACTGTATGCATGTACAGTTAAGGAAAAAACATGAGTTTTGCCCACCCATTGTTCGACACTGTCGAACGCTTCGAACAGATTAATGATGCCATCAACCAAACCCTTGCAGGTTACACCCTGCAGGTAAGCGCCGATGCTGGTTTGCTGTATGAACACGCCATCGACTGGCTGGTTGAACAAAAGCACAACGCCAACAATTACAAAAGCCACCGCAGCGAACTCACCACCTTTTTGATCTGGTGCTGGCAGGTGGCGCACGTCAGTGTCGCTGATGTCGATCGCAAGTGGCTTGGTCGTTATCTTGAGTTTTGCCAGGCGCCACCGAGCGAGTGGATCGGCTATCGCAACGTAGCGCAATTCAGTGGCAAAGAGGAGCGGTTACCCAACCCTAACTGGCGGCCGTTTCTTGGCAAACTGGCAGATAATGGCTTGCCACGGCCATACCTGTTATCGCCCGCCGCTATCAAAACCAAGTTGGCACTGTTGTCGGCGTTCTTTAGTTACCTTATCGAGATGGAGTACACCGAGCGCAATCCGGCAGCAACGCTGCTTCGCACTGGCCGCTTCGGCGTCAGTGCTGCGGTCAAACATGAAGACAATGAGCAGTTAAAAGCGTTTAGCGATCTGCAGTGGTCATATGTGATGCAGTATGCCGAGCAGCAACTTGAGCATGATCCACAGCAGCAGGGGCGCAGCTTATTTTTGGTGCAACTGCTTTACAGCTGTTATCTGCGGGTATCGGAAGTGGCGGCGCGGCCAGGTTATAGCCCAACCATGGGACAATTTCGCCGTGACCAAAAAACCGGAGTATGGGGCTTCTTTGTGCCGATAAGTAAAGGCGGTAAGAGTCGCACGGTAGCACTGTCGGATCAGATGTTGAGCGCACTTAAACGTTACCGCACCCAACTTGGCCTTAGTGAATTGCCAACGCCGCAAGAGCAAACGCCGCTGTTTATTCGTCATCGCGCCGCTGGTCGTGGACGTGACAGCGGCATTCGCAATGCCAACTTAGGTGTTCGGCAAATTCGTGAATTGGTCGATCAAATCATTGCCGGTGGCGCCGACTTGGCGATGGTCGATGGCTTTGACCAAGACGCCCGCGAGATGCGGGAACTCAGTGCCCACAGCTTGCGCCATTCGGGGATCTCCCACGACATCAATATTCACCAACGGCCGCTATCCCATGTGCAAGCCGATGCCGGCCACGACAGCATCGACACCACCAGTAAATATCTACACACTTCGCGGGTTGAACGCCATCAAAGCGCTAAGGCCAAACCACTCAATTGGTTGGCGGATTAGCGCTTTAGTTGGTGTTAATACAAACCGGCACCGGGGTGATTGCTGAATAGACCGCACTCATCCAAGTACAACATCAAGGTCTTAGGATCTTTATGGCCGGAAACTTTCATCACCTCACTGATTGGCGCGCCGCGGGACAGCGCCGAATCGATAAAGCCGCGGCGTAAGGAGTGGCCGCGGATCTCAGCACTTAAATGGCCGCAACGTTTTTGAATGATCCGGGCGATAGATGTCGGGTGCATCGGCTTCGCCAAAGGCGAGCCATTACGATTAGCGCGGCGAAGTAGGGGGCCGAAATGGGCACCGACTTGGGCAAGATAACGTTCCAACAATCGCAACGGGCAAGTTTCCGGAGTACGGCCGGCAACAATCTGCAACTGGCTGTATTCGTTGCGGCGTTTTCGCTGTTCAAAACCAATTACTGCACCTTGTGGGTACAGTTGGATGTGTTCAATTTGAATACTAGCCAAATCGCTGACTCGCATCGCTCCGGCAAAACCTAAGGCTATCACCAATTTATCCCGCAGTTCTACGAAACTCTGCTCGGTAAAATCCTGCAATAATGGGGTTAGCCATTGGGCTTGTAATCCGGCAGCCCGTTTCGGTTTTGATGGCAGCAGCCGAGCAATACCCGCCAATTGTTGGGCAACGATCGGATCGCGGGCAGGGTTGTTGTGCGGCACGATTTGATCAAAGAACCACTTGGCTGAGGTATAGCGCCGGCGAATGCTCCGGACCGCCAAAGCACTGCCGCGATACAGTTCTGACTCGTCGGTTTGACTGTTGTACTTTAAGCGGTTTAGAGCGTTGTCGGTGGCCATATGACTGAGCCACAAACAGATATCGGCGGCGGTCGGCGCCTTACTATTTACCCCATGAGCCTGACACCACACCAGCCACTGACGCAGATCCGATTGCCGCGCTAACCACGTCTTGGGGGCAACTCGAGCGCGATGAATTTCGGCTAAACGGTCGAGATCTTGCTGATCAATGCGCGCAGTAAAGTGCGGCATCAGTGCGGTGTTGGGATCCCGCTGAAGTTGAACTAAATCCACAGAACTTGGATAAATTATTAATATAAACAATAAGTTGACGGATGATACTGAGCCTTATTCATTAGATCAACTAACGACAATTAGTTGATCTAAAAAGATCGACGCAGATCATAGATAGGGCACTGATGTGCCCAAATGGGGATGCTCAGGGTCAGCCTGTGGTCTCTTCTAAAGCGGTATTTGGGGCAGTCAATTCCCGTACCATCCAGCAGATTGCTTCGGAATTGCTGGCCAAACGGTAGCGTTTTTTGATGAATTGCAGCGCAGCAAAGGCGTCAGCATCAAGGTCAATCGCTTTGGTTTTAGCCCGATTTCGATGCAAAAAACTGTTGTAACGCCGCCTTAATAGCGGCAATTGTTCGGCCCCAAACTGGTCACAAATGTAGCGATGCAGCTCCAGACTTAGGGTTGGATCAGACTGCAAAAAACGTTGTTGCCAGTCCGGCAATAACAGGTTCTGCACCTGGTGGCGCCACGATTCGACCTCAGCAAAGTTCATATATCGAGCTAAAAACAGATCGGTGCGGCTAACTAAAAAGGCAATAAAGTCGGGATCAAGTGGGCGCATATCACATGTAACACGGTAAAAATCGCCGAAGATTGTAGCCATAGATGCGTAAATTTAAAAGCAAATCAGTATGCTACATGTGATACAAGAAGCCAGAATGATCACATGAGATAAGAAGTCCATGGTGCCGGCAACAAACTCCAAGGTTTAGTAAAGCGAGATATTGGCAGTCATCACATGTGTCCAATGATGGTTCTAACAAACATGGCACAGCAACAGTCGCTAAACTTAAAGGCTCTGTAGGTACTGGAATTTACTGACATGACGCTGTGCTTTAATTTACTTGCCGAACGGGCGGCCAAGCTCGGATTTGGTATTCGCCAAACCGATGCGCAACATTTTGATCTGTACGCGTTAGACAACAGCGAAGGCTTACTGGATCAGCAGTTAACCCAGGCGGATCATCAACAGTTGCTGCAACAGCTGCAAAGCCTCGAACAGGATCAGTCATAAAAAACCGATGCACAAAAGATCCTGACAATGCGCATATGCAAAACCGTAGTTGAGATCAGAAGCTGAGATCAGACGTGGTCGATACAGAGAAAAACAGCCATCAATGCCGATAATCCTATTTATCGGCATTTGCCTAAATGGCAGCAAGTTGCGCTGATCCCTCGATTATCCTTCATTACATACAACTGCGCACAATGTATATTATGTTAAATAAGGAATTTGATAGATGATTTCGAGCAATGTGCTTCAGAATGCTCTCTTTTCTATGCTGATCTGACTTCTTTTCCTTAGGTAATACTGCAATCAATAACTGTATATACATACAGCTAATGGTAAATTCGATACCTAAATAGCCTTTTCCACGCCACGCTGTTGGTTAATGCAGCAATGCGTGCTGCTTTATTGCACGCTCGGGTAATGTTCCAGCAGATTGTGGGCACAAAAAAGCGAGCCACCAAGGGCTCGCTTCTTTGTGCTGACAGACACAATTCGTTATTTGGACCTTAACGAACGTGTTCTCCACGTGGACACCGACCTTCACAGTGATAGCCGATGTCACGAAGAACGTGATCAGGTAACGCCGATAACTGAACCTGACCACCTTTCTTGGTTTGCATGAAAGGCAGTGCCATCGCAGCACGGTTCATAAGTACACGCAGTTGGTTCAATTGAGCGGTCATGACTGACTCCTGAAATTTGATACAAACAAGTTGTTTCGTTGGCGCTATCTTCGTGCTTTCTGGGCTCTGCTTCAAACGAGAAATTATGCCAACTTCGATTAAGAAAAACTTATCCGAAATAACTTCAATGCACCGTTAATTCAGCATCTTGCTAACCTGCTGCCAGCATTATCGCTGTGGATATTTTAATCAAAATACAACCCATTGAATCAAATACTTAGCCACAGTAAGTCGGTTGTTTCACTGTCGACACGTGCCAGTTAACTGAAAAATCAGACAGTTGTAGCGTGATTCAGGTCACTAAATCCGCGAGTGGCCGCTAAACTTAAAGCTGGCTTTGGCTGCAGGATCCGACCTAGATGGCGCTGAAAACAATGCTCAATTTGCTGGTAATAGTGCTGACGTTGTCATTACCTAATCTATCGGCGGCAACCTTGCCTGAAGCCACCGATCTGCGGCAGCGACTGCAAAATCTACAAAGTGATCCGCAAGCCAACAGCGAGGCGATCAAACAGTTGGAGTTGGCGCAACAAGCGCTCAATGATTATCAACGTTGGCAAAGCCAACAGTCGGAGCTGCAGCAGCAGATCGCTCAAGCCGCCAAGATCAAACAGCAGCGACAGCAACAGATTGATAAGTTAGTGGCAGCCAAGCCCCCTGCCCTTAACAATGATCTGGCCGACGCCGAATTGGATAAATTACTCGATGATGCCAAAGTAATTGGCAATCAGTTGGCGGCTGAGATCGCCAACCAAAACGAACAGCGTCAACAATTGCTGCGGTTGCAGCAAAATTTACCGCAACAGATCGCCGAGATTGAGCAAAGCCTCAAGCAATTGCAGCAAACGGAACCGCAGCAGAGCGACAACCTTAGCCAACAATGGTATCGCCAGATCGTATTTAGCGAACAGCAAGCGCACCTGCAATTACTGCAACTGCAACAGCGAACACTATTACCACGGTTAGACCTGTCTAAGTTGTATCTGCAGTTACTGGATCTGCAACAGCAACAAAATCAAACTAAAACCCAACTGATCTCGGAGCGCCTGTTACAGCTTAACCAGTTGTCTGGGCAACAGATGATCGCCAGAGCCGCGCGCTTAGTCGCTGATGTGCAAACTCAGCAACTGCAACAAACCGACAGTTCAGTAACCGCCTTGACCACCAGCGTCACCGATCTTGCCAAGCAGTTTGAATCACTTGGTATTGAAACCGCCAAAGCACAGCAAGAGCGTCAGCGGCTGCAGCAGATCCGCCAACAAACCAGCCACACCTTGGCGCAGCTGAAAGAGCAGATCACCTGGCTGCAGCAAAGCCCGGAGTTTTCCGATGCGATTCGAGGTCAACTGAAACGGCTGCCGCTGGTCGACAACTATCGCGACTATCAAACCGAATTGGCGCAGGCCCATCTGCAGCGGTTTACCTTAAGCCAACATCAAGGCAATCATTATTCTGCGTCCGATCCGCAAAATAGGCCGCTGAATAAATTGGCTGACTTTGAACAGGAGTTAACCGACCAGTTGCTCAGCGAGTATGACCAATACATCGCCATCTTGACCGAACTCAATGGGCTGCAAACTCAAGTGATCCAAGAGGTCGCGGCTGAAAAAGATTTTTTGCGAGAAAAGCAGTTGTTGCTGCAAGGGCAAGCACCACTGTGGCAAGTACTGCCACAGCGCTGGCATGAATTTTTCGGCAATGCCTCATCAAGCGCCCGCTGGCAGTTCATCAAAGACACCTTTGCTGGACGCCATTTGGCGCTCGCTATCTGGCTGCTGGTTACTGTCGTAAGTTTAATCAGTTACTGGCATTTCAGCCGCGTACTCAAACACTGGCAGCAACAATTTGCCAGCAGCTTAGGCAATGCCAAAACTGATCGCTACGGGCGAACCTTGTCGCTTACGGTGGCGATCACCGCATTGGTGTTCTTGCCGGTGTTGCCACTGCTTCTAATCTTTATCTACTCCAGCATCCATGCGCCCTACTTTACGTCATTCGATCAATATCATTTGCTGATTGCGACAATGGTGCAGATCTACCTATGGGAATGGCTACTGCAAGCCAGCCGGCAACAGGGGTTGTTTGTCGGACACTTTGAATTTTCACTGGTCGGCTGTCAGTCATTACGGCGACTGCTCAAACGCTTTCGGCCGCTGTTTTACTGTTTCACCATCGGTATCTTAATCGTCGAGGCGTGGGCGGCGGATGCCGAAAGTTCGGCATTGCGGCTGATGCTGATCGGCGTTACCGCCATCTTATTTGGGTTTTACTGGCGACTACTTAGTACTCCGGCCATTTTGGCGCTGATCTCCGAATCTAAACCAACCCTGCTCTCAAAAATATTGTTGATGGCGATCGAACTGATCTTAGTGGTGGCAATTGCGCTGATCTGCGCCGGCTACTTCTATGCCGCGTGGGCGTTGATCTATTACCTGCACGCAGGGTTGTTAGTGGTGTTGCTGGTACTGCTGTTGCGACAACTTGGATTTCGTTGGCTTCGTGTGGAAGAAAGCCATCGCGCCTATCAGTTAGCACTACAAAAACGGGCCGAACAGCAAGGCGACGAAGAGGCGGCTAACCAAGAATTAACCTCAATGGCTAAAGTGGAACAACTGAGTAAACAGTCATTAATGGTGCTTAACCTGATTAGCTTGATTGCCCTGTTTGCGCTTGGTTCAGCACTACTGGCCAATACCGAACTAGCGCTGCAATGGATGGATAACATCGTGGTATGGGAGGTCAGCAGCGGCGAAGGCGCCAGTGCCATCACCGAAAAAATTACCCTGCGTGCCGCCATAAATGCTCTGGTACTGGTATCTATCTGCTTTTTTGCCGCGGCCAACTTACCTGGGGTGTTAGAACTGCTGGTACTGCATCATCTGCCAATGTCTAAAGGAGTTAGCTATGCCATCACCACCCTACTTCGCTATGCCCTGGTGATGGTGGCCCTTGGGGTTGGCTTGTCGGCGCTTGGGCTGCATTGGTCCAATTTACAGTGGTTGGTTGCCGCCCTAGGGGTTGGTCTGGGCTTTGGACTGCAAGAGATTTTTGCCAATTTGGTCTGCGGCTTGATCTTGCTGGTCGAACGCCCGGTTCGAGTCGGTGATATTATTACTATCAATGAGTTAACCGGAACGGTCACCCGCATCAACACTCGCGCGACCACCATTCAAGATTGGGATCGCAAGGAGATTCTGGTGCCGAATAAAGCGCTTATCACCGATCAACTCACCAACTGGTCGCTGTCGGACGGCATAACCCGGATCGTGATCCCCATTGGGGTGGCCTATGGCAGTGATGTGCCATTGGTTAAACGGATACTACTTGAGATTGCCGATGAGCACAGCGACGTATTGAGCGAACCCAGTCCTCTGGCACTGTTTAGCAGTTTTGGCGACAGTGCCCTGATGTTTGAACTGCGCTGCTACATTGAAACGCCAGACACGTTGGCGTCAACTCGGGATCAGTTAAACAGTAATATCGATGCCCGCTTTCGTGAGCACCAGATCGACATCGCCTTCCCGCAGTTGGATATCAACATTAAAACCGGCACCAATCCGCCGGATCTGTTGCTGCGCTAGCTTGATGCAATAATGCATAATTACTCAGCCACGGGCGCATCCGCCAACCAATCAAAATGCAGCGTCTGCAGCTTTCCGCCTTGGTCTTGCAGCCGCACCGCCAGCCGCCACACCATATGATCAGTCGCGCAACTGCCAACCATGGTTTGCGCGCTGCCGTGCTGATCAAACTTAACCGGGATCATCCCCATATACATATCGCGGCCGGTGATCTGCGCGGCAACAATGGTCTGTCCCGGCGCTAACTGCAACTGCAAGCTAAGTGGTGTTTCACTGGGTGCAGTAGCCGGCAACAGGGTGAGTCTATTGCCTTGTTGTTGGCACTCATGCTGCTGAAAATCACACATAACCGCCGCCCCAAGATGTGGCATGACCTCGCTGTTGGTCGCCACCGGTTGACAACCAGTAAGCATTACCAGCGCCGCCAGCATCTTTAACTTTTGCGTCACAAGTCCGCCAGTTTCACACTGGCAATCACAACCGTTTTGAACCTTAAGCTCTGATAAAATCACTATTAATTTCCGCAGCTTAGATTTTTCACATCGCCAGATTATCGCTACCACCAGCGGTTGCAAATGAAACGATAACAAGATGTGAACAAATGTTGGTCAATGGTAGATAAATTTGACACAGATCAATAGCTAACTCACGCATCGACTGGGTTTTTTGACATAGCTCAAGTAACATGGCGTTGCCTTGATCGGTATCACTGTGCGTAGGACATCGTGCAGTGTCGATGTCATCATGGCGTCATCAAGCTGTATCGAAAACGCAGCAGTTGCAGTGGAAGCATAACTATGAACCAGACCTTGCCGCAGACCGAGTACAACTACACCGTTGTACGACAGTTTGCCATCATGACCGTTATCTGGGGCATTGTCGGCATGGGCGTTGGCGTGTTACTCGCCGCCCAGTTGATTTGGCCTGAGCTTAACTTTAATACCCCTTGGCTGACTTACAGCCGTCTTCGACCGCTACACACCAATGCGGTCATTTTTGCCTTTGGCACCAGCGCGTTGTTCGCCACCTCCTACTATGTGGTGCAGCGAACTTGTCAAACGCGGATCTTCTCTGACAAATTGGCCGCCTTCACCTTCTGGGGTTGGCAAGCCATTATTGTCGCCGCGGCGATCACCTTGCCGTTGGGGTACACCACCTCTAAAGAGTACGCCGAACTGGAATGGCCGATTGATATCGCCATCGCCGTGGTTTGGGTGATGTACGCGGTGGTGTTCTTTGGCACCGTTATCAAGCGCAAAACCAGCCATATCTATGTAGCAAACTGGTTCTTTGGCGCCTTCATCATTACCGTTGCGGTGCTGCATATCGTGAACTCGATGGCAATTCCTGTCTCGGGGATGAAGTCCTACTCGGTCTATGCCGGTGCGGTCGATGCCATGGTGCAGTGGTGGTACGGCCACAACGCCGTCGGCTTCCTGCTGACCGCCGGTTTCTTAGGGATGATGTACTACTTTGTGCCCAAGCAAGCGGGTCGTCCGGTCTACAGCTACCGTCTGTCCATTGTTCACTTCTGGGCGCTGATCGCGCTCTACATCTGGGCAGGTCCACACCATCTGCATTACACCGCGCTGCCGGATTGGGCGCAGTCGCTGGGGATGGTGATGTCATTGGTGTTGTTTGCGCCGTCTTGGGGCGGGATGATCAACGGCATTATGACCCTTTCTGGCGCGTGGCATAAGCTGCGTACCGATCCCATTTTACGGTTCTTGATTGTGTCGCTGTCGTTCTACGGTATGTCGACCTTTGAAGGGCCGATGATGGCGATCAAGACCGTTAACGCGCTGTCGCACTACACCGACTGGACCATTGGCCACGTGCACTCTGGCGCGCTCGGTTGGGTAGCGATGATCTCCATCGGTGCCGTGTATCACTTGATCCCAGTGCTGTTTAACCAGCCACAGATGTACTCTGTGAAGCTTATCAACGCCCACTTCTGGTTAGCGACCATCGGTACCGTGCTGTACATCGTAGCGATGTGGTTTGCCGGGATCAGCCAAGGTTTGATGTGGCGTGCAGTCAACACCGACGGCACTCTGACCTACTCGTTTATCGAAGCCCTTAAAGCAACCGAACCGTTCTATATCGTCCGCTTTATCGGTGGCGTGTTCTTCCTGACCGGGATGTTGCTAATGGCGTACAACGTGTTTAAGACCGTGACCGCCGAGCAAGGCGAAATCCAACCACAACCAGCCGCGGCGTAAGGAGTAAACGATGAAATTCAATCACGAAACCATCGAGAAAAACGCCGGTTGGTTGGCGATCATGATTGTGATTGCCATCTCTTTTGGTGGCGTCGCTCAAATTGTGCCGTTGATCTTCCAAGATCAAACCACCAAGCCGGTTGATGGTCTGGAGCCTTACACCGCGTTGCAGATGGAAGGTCGCGATATCTACATTCGCGAAGGCTGCGTTGGCTGCCATAGCCAGATGATCCGTCCGTTTAGAGCGGAAACTGAGCGTTATGGCCATTACAGCGTCGCCGGTGAGAGCGTCTGGGAGCATCCATTCCTGTGGGGCTCTAAGCGTACCGGCCCTGATCTGGCGCGCGTTGGTGGCCGTTACTCTGATGAGTGGCACCGCATTCACTTGATCGATCCTCGGGCCGTGGTGCCAGAGTCGAATATGCCCGGTTTCCCTTGGTTAGAAGAGAACCAAGTGGATAGCAGCCACACCTTGGCGAAGATGCAGCTGTTTCGCGATAACTTCGGTGTGCCGTATGGCAGCGATGACGAGCTAGCTAAAGACGTTGCCAGTATCCAAGGCAAAACCGAGATGGACGCACTGATCGCCTACCTGCAAGTGCTAGGCACCGGTTTGAAGTAAGGAGCGCATTATGACTATTGGCGATTTCCACGCTTACTACACCTTGGTGTTATTTATCGCGATGATCGGCATCATCGCTTGGGCCTATTCCAAACGCAGTAAACCGGCGTTTGATGAGGCGGCGGACTTGGTGTTTGCCGATGAAAGCACCACTCAAGCCCGTGCCGACAAGGAGTTAAACCCATGAGTACAGGGTTAAGTATTTTAGTGATGTTCTGCACCACTGTGGTGCTACTTGGCTGCTACCTATTGCTGCGTTACTGCCTAAAGAACAACACCGAGGTCAAAGAAGGCGAGTCGATGGGCCACTCCTTTGATGGCATCGAGGAGATCAATAACCCGCTGCCGAAGTGGTGGTCGGTGATGTTTGTTATCACCATCATCTACTCGGTCGGCTATCTGGTGCTGTTCCCGGGCTTTGGTAACTTCGCAGGGGTGCTAAATTGGAGTTCATCCAACCAAGCCATTACCAGTATCGCCGAATCGGAAGCGGCCGCTGCTGCAGCGAAGGCCGAAGGCACTACCCTAATGGTTCAGTATGACCGTGAAGTGGCCCAAGCGGACGCTGCCTTCGGGCCAATTTTCAGTGCCTTTGCTACGCGTCCGGTAACCGAGCTGGCGACCGACAGCGAGGCCTTAGAGATTGGCCAGCGGTTGTTCTTGCAAAACTGCGCCCTATGCCATGGTTCAGATGCACGTGGCTCCAAAGGTTTCCCCAATCTAGCCGATACCGATTGGCTCTATGGTGGTACCCCAGAGATCATCAAAGCATCGTTAATGCACGGTCGTAACGGCATGATGCCGCCAAAAGGTGGTTTGCCTATCGATGACGCTGAAGTGCCAGCATTGGTGGAATATGTCCGCAGTCTTTCTGGAATGCCGTTCGACCGTGCCTTGGCGCCGGAAGGACTAGCCGCTTATCAAAAAGGCTGTTTCGCCTGTCACGGTATGAACGGCGAAGGCAACCAAGCATTGGGTGCCCCGCGTCTGAATGACAAGACCTGGCTGTATGGTAATCGTCGTAGCGACATCACCGAATCGATTCTGTACGGCCGCGCTGGGCAAATGCCAAAGTGGGATACCGTGCTGGGTGAAGACAAGGTGCATCTGCTAACCGCTTACGTTTACAGCTTGTCATTGGGCAAAGACGCGCCGGTGGTTGAAACCGTCGAGCAAGTGCAAGCCCGCCCTGCTGCACCGGGTGCCGCCGCCAGCAGTAACGAGCCGGACTTTGCCGAATTGGCCAAATTGCCGATGACTGAAATGCATCAAGACGCCGCGGCAACCGAGGCCGGTAAAGGCTTGTTTGCCGCTAACTGCGCAGTCTGTCACGGTCAAGACGCCAAAGGGATGGGTAACTTCCCTAATCTGACCGACAACGAGTGGATCTACGGCGGCAGCGTGGCCGACATTAAGGAAACTCTGATGAAAGGTCGAAATGGCGAGCTGGGCAATATGCCGGCGTGGGAAACCATGCTCGGCGAAGACAAAGTCGAAGTGCTCAGTGGCTATGTCTACGGCTTAAGCCAGTAATCACAACGCTAAGCCCCGCTTCGGCGGGGCTTTTTCAACTAAGGAGGTAAGTCACTTAAGTAACCAACTGACGATTAACGGCAAGTGCAAAGGCATGGGGCCCACCTATCCCTTTGGATTTGTAACACTCACCGGCCATTGTGTTCGAAGCCGCCGGTGTCGATAGAAGGAAGTATCGATGAACCCTACCCCTTGGTATAAGCAGTTTTGGCCTTGGTTTTTGATTGTGCTGCCACTGTGCGCAGTGAGCGCGTCGACCTACACCTTCTATTTGGCCAGTACCTCACCCTTTTCAATGGTGTCAGAGGATTACTACAAAGAGGGCAAAGGCATTAATCAAGACTTAAGCCGCCAGCGTCGCGCTAGCCAATTGGGGCTGGTGTTTAAGCTTGAACAACAAGGCAGGCAGCTACTGCTATCGCAACACGGCGGTGACCGTATTGGCACCGCGCTGACCATCCGCTTTCATCACGCCACCATCGCCGCCAACGATTTTGAGCAAACCGTCACCGCCTCAGGCGATGGTATCTATCGGCTTCATACCGAGCAGCCATTAACCGGTAAGTGGCGCGTGCAGATCGACAACTACGACGGCAGTTGGCGCCTACAACAAAAGCTGATGTTGCCCGTCGATGGTGGTCACTGGTTTAACTGATTGTAAGAGCGTGCTGTGTCATTACGTTGTTTTCACTGCGCCGAGCCAGTTCCCGCCGGCAGCCAATTCCATACTATTATCGATGGCGTGTCTCAGCCGATGTGTTGTCCCGGCTGCGCTGCCGTCGCCGACGCAATCCTCGCCGCTGGTCTTAGCGACTACTACCGCTACCGCACAGAACCTGGCGCCAAACAGGACTTACCCAGCGAAATCGCCAGTCTTGCCGCCTATGACTTGCAAGAGGTGCAGCACGAATTCATCGCCAACAGCCAACAAGGTGGTAAGCCGCGACTTGAAGTATTGTTGTCGATCGATGGGATCTCTTGCGCCGCCTGTGCCTGGTTGATTGAAAAGCACCTGCACCGTTTGGCTGGGGTACGAATTGACGTCAACACCACCACTCAACGGGCCCTGCTTAGCTGGCCAGAGCACGACTATAAGCTGTCACAACTGCTGACAGAGATCGCCAGCATCGGTTATCGCGCGGCGCCGTTTCAGTTAGACAGCCAAGAGCAGGAAAACGCCAAGCAAAGCCAAAAACTGCTGCTGCGGGTCGGTCTAGCTGGGCTTGCCACCATGCAAGTGATGATGCTCGCGGTGGCGCTGTATACCGGTTACTTTCACGACCTAGAAAGCCACTATCGGGACTTTATTCGTTGGGTCAGTCTGCTGTTTGCTACCCCAGTGGTGCTCTATTCAGCGCAGCCGTTTTATTTCAGCGCCACCCGTGCCCTGCTTGGTGGCCGTATCAATATGGACTTACCGGTATCAATTGCCATCTTGCTAGCCTATGGCGCATCGGTTAAAGCCACTTGGCTTGGGGTTGGCGAGGTATACTTTGAATCGGTATCGATGTTTACCTTCTTTTTGTTGCTGGGTCGATTGGCAGAGCAGCGTGCTCGGCGCAAAGCCAGCGAACACGCCAGTAACCGGCAAAAGTTGATCCCACTAACGGCGCGGCTGATCAGCGCCGATGGCGAACAGCAGATTGCCGCCAGCGGCCTCAGTTGCGACCACGTTATCCGTGTCTTACCGGGCGAACGCATTCCCGCCGATGGGGTGATCATCGCCGGCCAAAGCGACATTAACGAAGCGATGCTGACCGGCGAGCAGCAACCGGTACCGCGAAACGTGGGCGATACCTTATATGCCGGTACCATTAATTTGCAGCAACCGTTACAACTTAAAGTTACCGCTGTCGGCGCTGCGATGCGGGTCAACACCATCGTGCGCTTGCAAGAGGCCGCTGCCGCCAGCAAACCAGAGATCGCCAAACTGGCTGACCGAATTGCCAACTACTTTGTGCCGGCGCTGCTGCTGCTCGCCTTAGCCACCTACCTGTTTTGGCACTTTTACCAACCTGAACAGGCGTTTTGGGTAACCTTATCGGTGCTGGTTGCCACCTGCCCTTGTGCATTAGCCTTGGCGACGCCGGCGGCATTAACCTGTGGCACCGCCAAGATGACCGAGCATGGCTTGTTGGTGCGCAGCGCGCGGGTGCTGGAAACCCTGCCAAAACTTACCAGCTTGCTGTTTGATAAAACCGGTACCTTGACCGAAGGGCAATTTACCTTGACGACGGTCGAACCGCTGGCGACGCTCGACAACCACACCGTATTGTCGATTGCCGCCGCACTGGAAGCCCACTCCAGTCATCCTTACGCCCAGGCGTTTCGGCCTTATGCGCAGCCGCAATGGCGTGCCAGCGATAACCAAAATCACCTCGGCCAAGGGATCAGCGGCAGCATCGATGGTAAACGCTATCGTATCGGCACGGGCCAGTTTTGTGGCGCCAGCAGCGAAGATGGCATCTATCTGGCTGATGATCAGCAACTGTTAGCGCGATTCGTATTAGCGGACAAACTGCGGGTTGATGCCAAACACACCATCGGTCAACTGAGCCCGCACTACCACTGCGCCATGCTTTCCGGCGATCCCAACCCTCAAGCCGTAATGCTGGCACAAGAGCTAGGCCTCGAAGACGCCCACTTTGGCTTGTCACCAGAGCAAAAACTGGCGCAGATGCAGCAGTTACAGCAGCGCGGCCAACGGGTGGCGATGTTTGGTGATGGCGTCAATGACGCGCCTGTGCTGGCTGGTGCTGATCTGTCGGTGGCGATGGGACAAGGTACGGATCTGGCGCAGTGCAGCGCCGATCTCATTTTGTTGGGGTCACGCTTAGCACCGGTGTTAACCGGAATTACTATTGCCAAACAAACTCATCGGATCATCCGCCAAAACCTAACTCTGTCGCTGTGCTACAACGCTGCAGTGGTGCCACTGGCGGTGTGCGGTTTGGTGCCACCCTATTTGGCCGCGGCGGGTATGTCACTGAGCTCGTTAGCGGTGTTAGGCAACAGCTTACGGTTGTTAAAAGACAAAACTTAGGAGCCAATCATGGAGATCATCTACCTGCTTATCCCAATCGCGATGCTGTTTGTCGCCATTGCGGTGGCGGTGTTCTTCTGGGCAGTGCGCAGTAAACAGTATGAGGATCTGGACCGCGCCGGCTCATCCATTCTGTTTGATGAAGATCGCACTAAGCCGCAATCTTCTCAGCAATCGAACCACAGCAATGAGTGACTATTCGTTCTTCGCAGCGATGTTGGTCGGTTTGCTTGGCGGCGGTCACTGCTTTGGGATGTGCGGCGGCATTGTTGGCGCATTCAGCCAAGGCCTGCCCGCCAGCCAACGCTTAACCCTGCAAGGACGGCTTAGGTTTACCTTAAGTTACAATTTGGGCCGCATCAGCAGTTACGTATTAGCTGGGTTGCTGGTCGGTGCCTCCAGTGCCGCGCTGACCACCATTAGCCAACTGGATAGCCTCATCAGCCTGCTGCAGTTGGCCGCCGCCGTTATGCTGATGTTAATGGGTTTGTACCTTGGTCAGTGGTTCTACGGCTTAGTTGTTATCGAAAAGTTGGGGCGCCCTTGGTGGCGTTTGTTAACGCCAATTCGGACCAAGCTTGGCACTGTCGACCGTCCTGCCAAAGCGGTTGCGGCTGGGATGATCTGGGGCTGGTTGCCCTGTGGGTTAGTGTATTCCACTCTGACCTGGGCTTTGGCTAGCGGCAACCCGCTAGATGGCGCCTTAATCATGTTCGGTTTTGGTCTTGGCACATTGCCTGCGCTTTTTGCCATGGGCGCTGCAACCGACTCGCTTGCGACCCTAATTCAGCACAAAAACGTTAAAAAAATTAGTGCTATAGTGTTAATTGCTTATGCCATACAAATGGCATATATTGCGTTACATCAATTGCTTTGAAGTAGTAGGCGTATAAGGATGACGTTTGAGCAATCTGGCTGCAGAGACAGCAACAAAACCCCACTGGATCGTAAAATGGTGCTAGGCAACGAGATCCACTGCCACAGCTGTAGCATGAAATCGCTATGCATCCCGTTCTCCCTAAGTTTGACCGAGCTTGACCGCCTCGATGCCATCATTGAACGCAAACGGCCGATTCAAAAAGGCGACCTGTTATTCCAATCAGGCCAACCGCTAAAGTCGTTGTTTGCGATTCGCTCCGGCTCGATAAAGTCCTATACCATTACCGAATCCGGCGAAGAGCAGATCACCGCTTTCCATTTGGCCGGTGACATCGTTGGTTTTGACGGCATCCATAAACAAAGCCATCAAAGCTTTGCCCAAGCGCTGGAAACCGCCATGGTGTGCGAGATCCCCTACGACACCTTAGATTCGTTGTCCGCCCAATCGCCGGCACTACGCCAGCAAGTGATGCGATTGATGAGTAACGAAATCGTTTCCGATCAAGAGATGATCCTGCTGCTGTCGAAAAAGAACGCCGAACAGCGCTTGGCCGCCTTTCTGACCAACCTCGCCCGTCGTTTTGGTAACCGTGGCTTCTCCAGCCGTGAATACCGCCTAACCATGACCCGAGGTGACATCGGCAACTACCTTGGATTGACGGTAGAAACTATCTCTCGTCTGCTTGGCCGCTTCCAAAAAGCCGGTTGGATTGATGTCAAAGGCAAGTACATCAATATCCGCGAAATCGACACCCTCACTCGGGTTGCGGGCTTAGCTAGCACAACCGGTCATTAGTCGCTGTTTCACAGTAAAAGGTTGCGATAAAACTGATCTGAATCAACATAGTTTGGCTCACTCATGCCACGATTAAGGTGAATGGACTTTCACTGGAGGCTGGCATGAGCGCCTATAACCACATTCTCGTCGTCATTGATCCAAGTCGTGAGACACAACCTGCCTTAACTCGCGTTACGCAACTGTGCCAAGCCAAAGAGGCACAAATCACTCTCTTTATGAGCATCTATGACTTCTCTTACGAGATGACCTCGATGCTCTCCTCCGAAGATCGCGAAACCTTGCGTTCAGGCGTAGTGAAACAGCGGCAACTTTGGCTCGAATCGCTAGCGCAGCCACTGCGCCAAGATGGTTATGCAATCAACATCGAATTGGCTTGGCACAACCGTCCCTTTGAAAGCATCATCAAGTACGCTCTTGGTCATCAGGTTGACTTGATTGTTAAAGCCAGCAAACTGCACGATAAACTCAAGTCGGTGATCTTCACCCCGACCGATTGGTCATTGATGCGCAAAGCGCCAGTGCCGGTGATGTTAGTTAAAGAGCAGCAGTGGCCAACGCCGGCGAAGATCTTAGTGGCGGTTAATGTTGGCAGCGAAGACGATGCCCACCTAACCCTTAATGACGAGTTGGTGCGCTCAGCTAAAACCGTTGCTTCGGTCAATAATGCCGAAATCCATCTGGTTAATGGTTACCCAGGCACGCCAGTGAACATCGCCGTCGAGTTGCCAGACTTTGACGCCACCGCCTACAACAACACCCTAAAAACCCACCACCAAACTCGGATCCACGAGCTAGCAGCACGGCATCAACTCGCCGAGCAGAACTGCCACGTGGCCGAGGGGATGCCAGAGGATGTGATCCCCGATGTTGCTGAAGACTTGAATGCGGAAATGGTGGTGATCGGCACCATCGGTCGTACCGGGCTATCGGCAGCGCTGATCGGCAACACCGCCGAGCACATCATTGATTCGCTCAACTGCGATCTGATGGCAGTTAAGCCGGAAGATTTCGTTAGCCCAGTTACCCTCGATTAACGCCTAATTTAGTCACGCCCCGACTGCGGTTGGGGCTTTACCCGCCTGCAAGTTTCGGTACAATGCCCGCCCTATTCGTTGTATCTCGAGGAACCCTGGTGGAAGAGCTCAGCCAAAAACAGAAAACCCGCCTAAACAAACTGCAAAAACGTCTACGTCGTGAAATGGGTAGCGCCATTGAAGATTACAACATGATCGAAGACGGTGATGTGGTGATGGTGTGTCTCTCTGGCGGCAAAGACAGCTACACCATGCTGGATATCCTGCAGAATCTACAGCGCGCCGCACCGGTACAATTTAAGCTGGTGGCGGTTAACTTGGATCAGAAGCAACCGGGTTTCCCAGAAGACATTCTGCCAAACTACTTGGCGAGCCAAGGGGTGACTTACCACATTCTGGAAAAAGACACCTACTCCATCGTTAAAGACAAGATCCCAGAGGGCAAAACCACTTGCTCGCTGTGTTCACGTCTGCGTCGTGGCACCCTGTATGGCTTTGCCCAGAAAATTGGCGCGACCAAGATCGCGCTGGGTCACCACCGCGATGACATCATCGAGACCATGTTCTTGAACATGTTCTTTGGCGGTAAGATGAAAGCGATGCCGCCGAAGCTGCTGTCCGATGATGGCGCCAACATGGTGATCCGCCCAATGGCCTACAGCCGTGAAAAAGACATTGCTGAATACGCCGATCTGCGCCAGTTCCCGATCATTCCGTGTAACCTCTGTGGCAGCCAAGAAAACCTGAAGCGTAAACAGGTTAAAGAGATGCTGATCCAGTGGGATAAACAGTTCCCGGGTCGAATTGAAACCATCTTTACCGCGATGCAAAACACCGCACCATCGCAAATGGTTGACCGCGAGCAGTTTGACTTTGTAAACCTGAAGCGTGATCCCAACGCTAAGTTTGAAGGCCAAGTAGCCGATGCCGATCTGCCAGCGTTCGATTTCCTTGATATCGAAAACTCAGGCAACATCAACTTGGATCGTAAACGCGAAGCCAACGCCATCGACGTCGTGCAAGTGTTCCAGCCATAACGCTGACGCTTAACCAAAAAAACGCCCGCAGTGATTGCGGGCGTTTTGCTATCTATCGGGCGGTTACGATTTTAACCAGCGCTGGTTATGACGCAGCATCGCCAGCAACTCTTCAACGTACGCTTCTTTGCGTTCGGAGTAAGCCAACAGGGTTGGGATCAACTTATCTGCGGTTACCGGTTGCTGCGCGGCTCGCAACTGCGCGCGCACATCACGCAACTGCTGATAGGCGGCATTGGTGTTGATATTCAGCAAGTAAGAGCGTACCGATGCATCGATGCTGTCGAACTTGGCTACTTCGTGTTGCAGCCCAGCAGTGCGCGAGTTAGGCACTAAGCCACAGCCTTTACTAAAACACCACTGACCAAACAGGTTGTTGCCCATCTTGGCAAATCGGCTGGTTCCCCACGCCGATTCGTTGGCGGCTTGAACCAGTACCATTTCGATTGGCAAGGTATCGACCCGAGCCAGCAGCATCGCCAGCGCCGAGCTGTCCAACTGGCGCAAATCGAGCCGATAGCGTGCCGCCAAGGCGGTGACGCGCTCGCTGTCCGCTTCTGACAGCGGTGATGCGGCTGCGATCTTTTGCGCCAGCGCCTCAACAAAAGCGCGATCATCAGCGATCAGCGCGTTTTGCTGTTCCACTTTAGGGCGCAGATAATTAAAGAACGCCGTCTTTTTCTCGGCCACGTCAGTGATTGCGGCAAAGTCCGGTAACCGCGCGGCACTAGGCTCAGTGGCCGTTGTCGGCTGGCTTACTTTGGCCACCGCTTGCGCTTGTTTCTCTGGCGCATTTTTTTGCACCGGCAACTGCTCTGCCGTTGGCTGCGGTGCCGGATTTTGACTGGCAATGATCATTACGCCGACAGCGACTGCGGATAACCCGAAAGTAATCCGTTTAATGCGTCCTGACTTCATTAAATATTAGGCCTCGAAATGACTGGAAGAGCTACTGTTGGTTGGTTGCTGTGGCGGCGTTGAATCATCGGATTGCTGCTCCTGTGGAAACAGTTCGATATACAGCAACGCCTTACCGTAGAAGAACATCGGTACGGTAAAGATCAGCCCCAACCCCAGCGGGATTGCGGAGATTGCCAGAATTGCCGCCATAATCAAGTGGTACAGACCAATGGTTACCACTTGGCGATGACACACCTTGGCACATTCCCACATCGCCTTAATTGGCGAGCCGCGGCGAAACAGATAGTACAGATTGGCTAAGCTAAGTACCGCCAGCAGATACAAACCCGGCACAATGAACAGCGTTAACCCTAACTGCGCCAGTACCGATGAGATCAGCGCAATCGCAATCAGCGGCGTTGCCATCGCCCACGGGCTAAACACCTGTTTCACTGGCGCATCCAGGCCACGCACCTTACGCCACGCCAGATACACCAGTCCCGCCTCAAACGGCGCAGCGATGATCAGCAGCGCCAGTTGCAGCGGTTGCATGATCTGCACCAACGCTTGTTCAACGGCCGCCTCGCTACTGGTATCCAGTTCCAGATAACTGGTCATCAGATCAAAGCTTAATACCGTTACCGTCATCAAAAACAACAGCACCAACAGACTGGCGCCGAACAACGGTTGGATGTGACTGCGCGCCATCACAAAGGCACGCTTGATAGTAGAAAAGAGTAATTGCTGGTTAAACATCAAAGACAAAGCACAGATTAAAGCGATGGCTAAGTATAACGGGGTTAGCCGATCGACAAAACGGCCAAGAGATCAGCAACCCCAAGCGGCGACATTTGCTTACACAACGGTACAAAAACAAGGCAAATCAAGCTAAATTTGTAAAGCCAACAACCTATTGATATCACGACGGCAACAAGCGTTAGCCGTTATCATAACCGGAGCAACAAAACCGCCCCACTGGCCAAAAATAGCTTTAGCACAGAAGCCATTGGGCGTAATATCCGTGCTCCCGTTTTACCCCTTAGCCGAGGCGGCCCAGGCCGCATGATACCGTTGATGAGCAAACAAGCCCCATCCCCCTTGCTGCATCTGAAGGCAGCCCAGAAGTCCTATCGGGACAAAACCATCCTGAATAACTTCGACCTAACCATCTACGATGGCGAATTTGTCACCTTGTTGGGTCCTTCGGGCTGTGGCAAGACCACTGTGCTGCGGATCTTAGCCGGACTGGAAACCCTAGATGGCGGTTCAATTCTGCTGGCTGGCAAAGAGATCACCAACACTCCGGCTGAGCAGCGGCACGTCAATACCGTATTTCAAAGCTACGCCCTATTCCCGCACATGTCGGTGTTTGAGAACATCGCCTTCGGCCTGCGCACCCAAAACGTAGCCGAAGCCGAGTTGACCGAGCGCGTTAACGAAGTACTGAACATCGTGCAGCTGGCCGGTTACGCCCAGCGCAAGCCATCCGAGTTATCCGGTGGCCAGCAACAGCGGGTGGCGATCGCCCGAGCGGTGGTTAACAAACCCAAGCTACTGCTGCTCGACGAAAGCTTAAGCGCGCTCGATTATAAGCTGCGCAAACAGATGCAGATCGAACTGAAACGTCTGCAACGCCAACTTGGCATCACCTTCGTGTTCGTAACTCACGACCAAGAGGAAGCGCTGTCGATGTCTGATCGCATCGTGGTGATGGACAGCGGCGTAATTCAGCAACAAGGCTCGCCACGAGAGATTTACGAAAGCCCAGCCAACCTATTTGTGGCCCGCTTTATCGGCGAATCTAACATCTTCGATGCTGAGGTTATCGAGCACATCGAAGCCGATCGCTACCGCGTCAACATCGAAGGACAACGCTTTACCGTGCACTCGCAACTGACGCTCAGCAGCGGTGATAACTGTCATGTGTTGCTGCGCCCAGAAGATATGCGCCTAGTGGAAGTGGAAAACGGCGACGCCGAGGCCGGTCTGCGCGGCAAGGTGCTGGAACGCAACTACAAAGGCATGACCTTGGATTCTCTGATCGCCCTGGAGTCGGGCAAACAACTGCAGATTTCCGAATTTTTTGACGAAGACGATCCTGATTTTGACCACAGCTTGGGTCAACAGGTCGCCATCACTTGGGTTCCTAGTTGGGAGGTGGTGCTGCCTTATGAAGGTGCGCGATAAGTTTAAGTGGTTAAGCCTCGGGCTGCTGACCACTTGGTTGGTGTTGTTCGTGCTATTCCCGAACTTAATGGTGCTGGCGGCATCGTTTTTAACCAGTGACGTCAAAGAGCTGATCCGTCCGGAGTTCTCTTTAGATAGCTACGCCAAATTGGCTGATCCGCTGTACGCGAAGGTACTGTTGCATTCGCTCTACTTGGCGGTGGTCACTACTCTAATCTGTCTGCTGGTCGGCTACCCTGCTGCTTGGCTGATCAACACCTGCTCGAAACCCGTTCAAGGCTTGCTGCTGTTTTTGATCATCGTGCCGTTTTGGACCAACTCGTTGATCCGCACCTACGCGATGAAGGTGATTTTAGGCAACCGTGGGATCTTGAATAAGGGCCTGATGGAGCTTGGCATTATCGATGCGCCTATCCGCTTGATGTACACCGAGGCCGCAGTGATTTTGGCGCTGGTGTATATCCTGCTGCCATTTATGATCCTGCCGCTGTTTGGGGTCATCGAGAAACTGCCAAAAAGCTATCTGGAAGCCGCCCGTGATCTGGGTAGCACCAAGTTGTACACCTTCCGCCGCGTGGTTTGGCCATTGACTCTGCCTGGGGTGATCTCTGGCTGTGTATTGGTGTTCCTGCCGGCGCTTGGCATGTTCTACATCGCCGACTTGCTCGGTGGCGCCGGCAATTTGCTGATCGGTAACATTATCCGCGATCAGATCCTGGTTGCTCGCAACTGGCCATTCGGTGCCGCCCTAAGCGTTAGCTTGATCGGCCTAATGGCGCTACTACTGCTGGCCTACTACCGTGCAATGAAGGCCACCGAAGGAGCCAAATCATGATTGGACGCATCGGTAAATGGGGCTTTTTGTCGCTGTTGTTTGTCTATCTGTATCTGCCCATCATCGTCTTGGTGGCTAACTCATTTAATAGCACCAAAAGTGGCATCCGCTGGGGCGAGTTCACCGTAAAGTGGTACGAGTCGCTGTTTAACAACAGCAGCATGATGGACGCGGCCTTTAACTCGCTGCTGATTGCGGTGGTCGCCGCTACCTTGGCTACCCTTATTGGCACCCTAGCGGCGGTTGCGCTGCATCGTTACCGCTTTCGTGGCAAAAACGCCATCAACGGCATGCTGTTTGTGGTAATGGCATCGCCAGATATCGTGATGGCGGTATCGTTGCTGGCGCTGTTTATCGCCGCCGGTGTGAGCCTTGGCTTCTGGTCGTTGCTGATTGCCCACATCACTTTCTGTCTGCCGTTTGTGGTAGTAAGCGTCTACAGTCGCTTATCCGGCTTTGATCCGTTCTTGATTGAAGCGGCACGAGACTTGGGCGCCAGCCAATGGCGAATTTTCCGCAAAGTGATTGTGCCGATGGCCTTTCCTGCGGTGGCCGCCGGTTGGTTATTAAGTTTCACCCTGTCACTGGATGATGTGATCATCAGCTCGTTTGTGACCGGACCAAGCTTCGAGATCCTGCCACTTAAGGTATTCTCGATGGTTAAAATCGGTGTTAACCCGTCTGTTAACGCATTGGCGGCAATGATGTTGTTGTTGTCGCTGGTATTGGTTGCGATTTCGCAATTTCTTTTAAAACAAAAACACAGCGCCTAAAGCCGCTTAAATCATCCAAGTGTTTTTCTAGTACGCCGGAGAAACCGCTTCAATCAAGACGTTCAATGCCGCTGCTAGCTCGGCTCTAACAGCAAATTGAACAACGCCGAGTGAAGCGGTTTAAACCAGTAATAGGATAGCAATGGTTGGTTTGAGTGGCGTTGAAACCCGTTAAGCACTGTACGATCCACATAAAGGGTAAAAATAATGAACCTAGTGAAAAAGACACTGTTATCTGCTGTTTTGGCGATCTCCGCCACTGGCGCTGCCGCCAAAGATGACGTGCTGTATTTCTATAACTGGTCTGAATACATTCCAGACGGCCTGCTGCAAGAATTTGAACAGGAAACTGGCATCAAGGTGATTTACACCACCTACGACTCTAACGAGATGATGTACGCCAAGCTGGATCAGTTACAAGGTAAAGGTTACGACTTGGTTGTGCCTTCCACCTACTACGTTAAGAAAATGGCCGATGTGGGTCTGCTGCAACCAATCGACAAATCTAAGCTAAGCAACTTCAAACACTTGGAGACGGCGATGCTGAACAAAGAGTACGATCCTAACAACACTTACTCTATCCCATACATCTGGGGCGCCACCGGTATTGGTATCCACACCGATGAGATCGATCCAAGCACCATCACCGGCTGGCAAGATCTGTGGGATCCAAAGTGGCAAGGCCAATTGATGCTGATGAACGACCAGCGTGAAGTGTTCCATATGGCGCTACGCATTCTGGGTTACTCGACCAACAGCACCGATCCAAAGCAGATTGAAGAAGCTTACCAACTGCTGCGCAAGCTGATGCCAAACGCCTTGACCTTCAACTCCGACAACCCTGGCGCGCCTTACGTTGCTGGTGACACCTCGTTGGGGATGATCTGGAACGGTTCGACCTTTGAAGCGCAAAAAGAAGATCCAGCGATCACCATGATCTACCCGAAAGAGGGCGCGATCTTCTGGATGGATAACATCTCCATCCCTGCCGGTGCGGAAAACGTGGAAGCGGCACACAAGATGATCGACTTCCTGCTGCGCCCAGAAGTAGCGGCCAAGGTTAGTGAAATGACCGGTTACCCTACTCCGAACAAAACCGCCCGC
The DNA here is from genome assembly GCF_000422665.1 of Ferrimonas senticii DSM 18821. Lineage (GTDB taxonomy): Bacteria > Pseudomonadota > Gammaproteobacteria > Enterobacterales > Shewanellaceae > Ferrimonas > Ferrimonas senticii. The sequence goes on from NZ_AUGM01000001.1 coordinate 496,343, forward strand.
GAACTGATGGATCCGGCGTTCTCACAAAACCCAATCATCTTCCCACCAGCGGAAGTGATTGAGGCCGGTGAGTTCCAATCCGATATCGGCGATGCAGTCCAGATCTACTCAGATTACTGGGACAAGCTGCGCGCGGGCATGTAATCAACCCTAAGCACAACAACATAAGGGGAGCCATTTGGCTCCCCTTATTTATTGGTTCTTTTTGCTTTTGTATCGTTATCGTTGTTATTGCATAGCTTGTTCAAGAGCACTGCGCACCTCTAGACCCTTAGTGGTCAGGTAAGCGCGACGAACGCGATAATCTTTGGGATCATGGCGCAGTTCAATCATGTGGTAACCGTCGCGATGCGGATCAACTTTATCAGCCAGCAAACGCAGAGCGCGACTGGCAGTGGCTTTGGTCAAGCCGGTTTGTTGCATCAATTCGCTAGAGGAGATCCCCTCGTTGCGACACACCATGATAAAAGCCCACAGCTGATTAATGTTAAGCTCAAGATCAAAGTGCTTTGCGGTCTGAGCCAACTTTTCCAAACGTAACAGTTCCATAGTTTTTGGCATCCAACGTGTTCTGTTTCTAGCGCTACCTCAGGTGCTGACGATTCAGTCACCAGCGGAACACCACCAAATGTTGCAACTGTTATTGTATGGGGATTTTCTTCAAACACCTCGTCATTTATCTGGCGCACGGTGTCGATTCATTGACTTTTGCACAGTTTCTTGACGCGCATCAAATAACAAAAAGGCCCAAACCGAAGTTTGAGCCTTTCTGTCAAAATATGGAGGCGCGTCCCGGAGTCGAACCGAGGTCCACGGATTTGCAATCCGCTGCATAGCCACTCTGCCAACGCGCCAAATGTATTACTCGCTGTTGCGATGGCGGCATTAAACCAAAGCCGTACTGGCGCGGCAATCACTATTAGTCGCAAGTAGTTTGAACTTTGAATTAAATCAAAGTTTTTCACTAAATTAGTGCATTTGTTCAGCAGTAAATTGTTGGTACTCAGCGAGGGTCGCCGCCATCGTCGTTAAACAGCGGGATTTCAATTGGCTGACATCGCCGCTCAAATCCCCCTTGGCAACGTATTCCAACTCTTTGCAAACCAACCGTAACGATTCCGCCCCAAAGGTCGATGCCGAACCTTTGACTTTGTGAGCAATCGCCGCCACCTGACCGTCATGGCACTGGCGCAGTTCGCTTTCGCTTTGCGCCAGTTCCTCAACGAAAATGGCGACCAGCATTGGCAACATCTCTTCACCGGCATCTTCGGCCATCTGCTGCAATTTGTGTTGATCCATCAGTAATGTCATGGTTGCTTTCCCTGTCACGACCTCACTGACAGTGTGGTTGCTGTGGCTAACTTGCGCCAACAAAAAAGGAGCCAATTTGGCTCCTTTGCTGGATGAAACGACCTTACCAAACCGCCTTAATGGCAGCGATCAGGTGCGGCAAGTTGTCACTGGTGATCCCAGCCACGTTAATGCGGCCAGAGCCAACAATGTAGATGCCATGCTGTTCACGCAATTTGGCCACTTGTTCTGGGTTTAGGCCAGAGAAGCTGAACATGCCGTTTTGCTGCTGGATAAAACCAAAATCGAAATCGATACCGGCGCTGGCCAGGCCATCAACCAAAGCGGTGCGCATCAGTTTGATGCGATCACGCATCTGTGCCAGTTCTTGCAACCACAGCGCTTTAAGCTCGGCATCCGCCAAAATAGTGGCAACCACCTCAGCGCCGTGCGCTGGTGGGTTGGAGTAATTAGCGCGAGCGGCCCGTTTGGCTTGCGACAGAGCGCATTCGGCGGCGTCACTGCTGGCGGCAACGATGGTCATGGCGCCGATGCGCTCGTTGTACAAACCAAAGTTCTTCGAGAACGAGTTGGCGATCAGCAGTTCTGGCACTTCGGCAGCAAAGTGGCGCAGACCAGCGGCGTCGGCATCAACATCGGTGGCGAAACCTTGGTAAGCGAAATCGAACAGTGGCAGCCAACCGCGCGCCTTGGCACTGGCAGCCAGTTGTTGCCACTGCTCTAAGGTCGGATCGATGCCGGTTGGGTTGTGACAGCAACCGTGCAGCACCACCACATCATCACTAGACAGCTTATCGAGATCCGCCAGCATGCCAGCAAAATCGATGCTGCGGTTTGCGGCGTCGTAGTAACGGTACTCAGCGGTGGTCAGGCCGGCAGCAGCAAAAATCTGATGGTGGTTGGCCCAGCTTGGGTTGGAGATCCAAACTTTTTTATCGCCCAAGTTGTCTTTGATAAACTCGCCGGCGATCCGCAGCGCACCAGTACCGCCCGGCGCTTGGATACAGCGGCTACGGCCTTGCGCCAGTACCGGATGGTCACTACCAAACAGCAAGGTTTGTACCGCTTCACGATAAGCGCCGTGGCCATCGATGCCAAGGTAGCCTTTGGTCTGTTGCTGCTCAAGCATCAGCGCTTCGGCTTTTTTAACGCACTTAAGGATTGGGGTTGCCCCCAAATCGTCTTTGTAGACACCAACGCCTAAGTTGATTTTGTTATCGCGAGTTTCCGCTTTAAACGCTTCATTAAGACCAAGGATTGGATCGGCAGGGGCTAATTTTATCTTTTCAAACATGGTTGTAGAGTTCAGTGAACAAATGCGAGCTAACTTTACCACCCACTGCGGTCAGTGGTTATCCTTTTTCTGCGCCCCGCCCTGTCATCTCTATAAAGCCATAACCATCGTGGCTACCACTGACCACTGTTGGCCCCTCCCAGTAGTTGGTGGTTAACTGATTGCGCTGATCGCTGTTGCGACTTTTAACTGTGATATCAATTGCTTTGTCAGGGATCTTGAGCTGCCATTGAATCGGGTAGCGGCCATCGTCAAGTTCGACAAATTCTGTTGGCGTTAGCGCAAACTGATGCAGTGCTTCACTGCTACCGGTACCATCAATAAAACTGCCTTCACAGTTGTTGGCCTGATCGCCACTGCCACGCAGACAAAACACCATCACATTGCTGCCGTCATCAAGGTTAATCGACAGCCAATCCCAACCATTAAAGCGTTGATCCAGCAGCGCCGATGACCATTCCCTATCGAGCCAGCCGCTGCCGCTAAGCTGGTACTCAACGCCATCAGCCCGCAATGTCCCTGATGCCTGCAAACGCGGATAACTGTAGTAGTACGATGCCAGCGAGCCATCGCCGCTTTTGTCGCTAAATCCGGCTTGGCCGTGCAGCACTTTGGGCGAATCAGCAAATTGGATATCAATGGCCAGTTGGTCTTGACTGGCGGTTAAATTGAGCGGCAGATACTCGCTACCAACGCTCGCCAACTGCCAGTTATCCAACCACGCAGCAAAGGGCACAGCGTTGATCCCCGCTTGGCCTTTGCGACCAAAGCGCTCCCACGCTTGATGCTGGCCGTTATGCTCCCACATTAGATGCGCCATATACCACTGGCCATCCCACCAGCTGCCCTGTTGCTGCTGTGGCCCACGAAAACGAAACAAGGTGTATTGCAAGCCATGATGATCGGCATTCTGATCCCACAGATTGGCAGTCAGATACCACCACTCCAAGCCGTATTCCGGGTGAGCACCGTGGTCTTTGGGGAAGTTCAGCACTTGCCCCGGCTCAACGGTTTTACCAATACTGGCCGTTTGCGAGAGATCTTCCGCAGGTTGGCAGCCCATTAGCGCCACAATTATGGCCAACACTGCAGCATCGGTTATCCGCTGGTTCATTGCCACTCTCCTCTTGCCGGCAGTTGCTGTTGCCTCTGTGGCAACATCGCCAGCGCTAAGGTGCTAACCAGCACCACCACGATCCACAGCCACCACTGGCCAGCTGAGAACTCAATCGGCATGCTCCAACCAAAGGATAAAGGATTAATACGCGCCAGCAGCTGCCAACCAAGTAGCATCCCCAGCGCCGCCGCAAAGGCCAAAGTAATAATCAGCAATAATCCCAACTGCGCCAGTCGCAACAGCTTTAATGTGCGCGGTTCGATGCCCAAGGTGGCCAGCAGTTGGTTGCTGTCGCCCCAGCGGCGCCACTGCGCCATCAAGCTGGCGATCCACGCTAACATCGCAACCCCAAGGGTCAGCCAGGCCAGCGCGTCGGTGATGGCAAAGGTGCGGCTAAATAGCGAGCGCGCGGTGTCCAACACCTGTTGCTGCCAGTTGATCGCGCCGTGAGGGATCCCCAGCGCCAACAGATGCTGTTCAATTTGTGGGTTAAATTGCATGCTCGTGGTTTGGATGCCCAGCCCCAGTAGCGGCATCTCGCCCATTTGCGCCACACCAAACCCACGCTCAAGGGAAATTTCCCAGCGCGGATTACCGTAGTCGTAGTAGATCCCCGCTATGCGGCAACCGATTTCACTGTTGCCACTGTTAAAGCGGATCGACTGCCCAAGGCTAAGCCCTTGCTGTAACGCCATCGGCTCGTTGATCAAACACTGGCCGTTAGCCGCCGCCTGCCACCACTTTGGCTCGACCGCTTTAAAGTGAAAGGTATCACTGGGCTGCTGGCGGGATTCAATCACTTTTATCTGCAGCGGCTGACCTAGATATTGGCCGCTGCGCTGACTTAAGCTTTTGATGTCGGTAATGCTATCGATGTTGGCCAGTTGCCGCTGCCAATTGAGTAATTGCGCGCCGCTGCCGTGGATATAGGCCACAGCAAACAACCGCTGTTGCAGATGGCCATCCAGCGCCACCGCGAACGATCCGGTCAAAATTCGGGTAGCCACCGCCGTCGCCAATGCCAAGGTGATGGCAATCAGCGCGGTGTTTAGGCCCTGCCGATGGGCCATCAGATCGGCAATGGTCCAGCGGCTTAATACCCGTTCGCGTTGGCCAATAAGCGGCAACATGCGACTGAGCAGCTGCAGTAACCACGCCAGTAAATTGGGCAGAACGATGATCGCCAGCAGCACCGTCAATGCCGATAACAGCAGCGATTGCCCTTGGGTTTGCGCTCGACTGGTTAGCCACAGCACCATCATCGCCAGCGGCAGCAGCAACAGTTGGCCACATTGACGCTGGCGCTTGGCCGGGGTTAGTTGCAATACCACCAGCAATGCCAACGTCAGACCGATCATTAAAATTGACCGCCCTGCCTGCGACCAATCCCAATTAAGGGTTAACACGCTATCGGATTGATACAGCATGGTTAACGTCAGCTCGACCCCGGGTGCCAGCCAGTTCGCCAAATGGAGTCCCAGCACCGCCCCCAAAATGCCGCACAGCAGACTTAACAGCACCAGTTCGCTGAACGACCAGCACAGCAGTTGCGCTCGGGTGACGCCAAGTTCGCTTAAAATCGCCAATCGCGGCTGGCGATGATCCAGCAAACTGGAAACGGCGTGCAGCACCAATAAACCACCGACCAAAAAGCTCAGCAGCCCCAGGGCACGTAGATTAAGACTAAACGCTGCCAACAGCGGCCGTGACTCTTCGGCTTGTTGCTGCCGCAGCTGCAGATCGGCCGGTAAATTACGCTGTAACCACTGCTGCTGTGACGCCGACAGTGTCGCGATCTCAAGTAATGTCACCATCTCACCACTGCCGAGCAGCGCCGCCGCGGGAGCGATGTCCATCATTAGCCACCCCCCAACACCATCGATAGCGGTCAACGGTGGTAACGTCTGACCACTACGACTGCGAACTTGGCCACGCTCGTCAACGGCCAATCGATTGATGGTGCTTTGACTTGCAAGGGTCTGCCAGTGATCGCCGCCAGTAATATTTGGCAGTGACTGCCCCCGTAGTGGTAACCACTGGTTATCATCCAGTTGAATTTGACCGATCAATACCGGCTCGGCAGCGATCCCATGGCGGCGCAGCTGAAGCCAAAAGTCACGGCTGATTTGGTGGCCAGGCGACAGCGAATAGATCCGAAAGCCTGGCGCTTGCTTGCTGGTTTGTTCCGCCGTTTGAAAACTGCTGTTGGCCGCCCGATTTAGATTCTCGACACCATTAAACAGCGCTGCCGCCAACACCAACCCCAGCAGCAGCCACAGATACAACTGCCAGTGGCGGCGCCACTCGCCCAACGAAAGCATTAGCCATTGTGAGATAGTCATGCACCGGCCACCGCATTGAGGCTGCCATTGCGTAACTGCCATTGGCTTTCAAAGCGCTTAGCCAAGCGCAAGCTGTGGGTAACCATTATCAAGGTGGCATTTTGTTGGTGGCACAGCTGCTGCAGCAGTTGGCAAACATTATCCGCCGCATCGCTATCAAGGTTACCAGTTGGTTCGTCGGCCAGTACTAACGCCGGCCGGTGGATAAGTGCGCGGGCGATGGCAACCCGTTGCTGCTCGCCACCGGATAGGCTTTGCGGCAAACGATCGATCACGTGACCGATATTAAGCTGTTCCAGCAGTTGTGGCAGCAACGGCGGTTGCCCTTGGCCGCCCGCCAGTTGGTAGGAGAGCAAGATATTGTCACGGGCGGATAGGGTTGAAAGTAGCCGACAGTCCTGGAACACCATCCCTTGGCTGCGGCGTTGGCGGGCGCGCTCGGCAGGATTGAGTTGTGACAGCGGCTTGCCGGCAACCTGAATTTCACCCTGTTGCAGCGGCTCCAAGGCACCGATCAGCCTCAACAAGGTGGTTTTACCAGCGCCAGAGTCACCGGTCAGCGCCACCTGTGCACCGGCCGCAAATTGGTGATCGATGCTATCAAGGATCAACCGTTCACTGTCGCCGTCTTTGCGAGTAAATCGAAGCTTTTCCAGTGTAACCACGCCAGGTCCCCTATCGACTGCGAAAGCGCTTAATGCGCTGACCAATGGTTATTTCGCGTTATCCGCTACGCCAAATAACCTTACGCCAATAAGGGAAAGATGTGATCAGTGTCTCACTGCAAAAAGTAGGATATTCCGAGGAGTTAGCCGAGCATGGCAGAAACGACTAAGGCTAACGCTGTAGCCGCCCTCTTCCATATAGCAGGCTCGATCCAGCACCAGTGCCATCTCGATCGCCGGCCGAAACAGTTGTCGAGCCAGTTCCAAGCGCCGATAGCGATGCCACTGCTGCTTGCCTTGGGCAAGGTAACCGGCAAAATCGGCGTTAGCGGGCAGCGACAGCGCCAACTCGCCAGCGGCCCAGTGGCAAAAGTCACTGAATTCGCCACTCAACACTTTTTTAGAGAATGACGGCAACGGCTGGGCTTGCAGCAGATCCGCCAGTAACGCTTGTAAACCATAGCGATAGCTAAGCTCTTGGGCGCGTAAGCGCTGCACCCGCAGTGGCGCGGTGCTGGTTTGCGCTACTGCTAAGCGTAGGTGCGACTTTTCAAAATCCAGCGCTTGCCCTGCGCCCGACAATGGCCGATAGCGCGGCATTTGGGTTAAGTGATAACAACAAGGGCTGATCGCCACCTGTTCGGTGCCCGCCGCACGGGTCAGTGCCAACAAGCGCAGATGCAGATCGCCACAAGCGTGCAAGGCCACCGCCCGTTGTTGACCAATGACGGTGCCGCTGGCGGCCTCGGAAAGCGCGTCGACACACAGCATTTGCTGATTAACACCGCTGCGCTGTGCCAGTTGTGCACCGTCATCGCAAAGTTGCTGATCGTACTCCACTGATGTAATGGTGGCATCATGTTGCAGCGCAAACATCCGCCCTAAGTGCCCTTTGCCGGAACACCATTCAAGCAACCTGCCGTTGCTCGCCGGTAACGCCGCCACAAACTGGCTGATCTGTTCCAGTTTTCGCCCAGGCACATGGGCAAATTGGCGCGGATTAATGGCCTTTGGCAATGGCGCCTCGGTCACAGGCTGTTGCCACAGCGATTGCAATGCAGATAGTTCTGGCAACCACGCGCTGGCAGCATTGATCAGTTGATCATGGTCGTCTTCAAAGGTTTTCACTTGCTCATCGGTCAGTGCCAACAGCCAGCCACCCAATTGTTGGTGCGTCTGCAGCCAATCCGGGTTGAGATTTTGATAGCAGGAGTGCCACCACAAACTGCGGTGACAAGTTAGCAGCTCTGTGAGCTGCTGTAATTGCGAAGCGTGCATGACGACTCTCAAAAAGCAAAAAAGGCAGCGAGTGCTGCCTTTTGGATATGACGAGGCTTACAACATCCGTTTTAACAACAGATCGGCTTTTACGCGGCGCAGACGCTTTAATAGCTTAGCGACCTTTTCAGGGTACTCTTTACTGTCTTGGATCGCATCAAAGTGAGTTACCCGACTGGTATCGCGCAAAATGCATTGCCGCTCTTCACTAAAGCGCTCCGCCAACTGTCCGGAACGATCTTGCAGCAACAGCCCATTTTCCAGATCCAACGCCCACGCCCGTGGATTTAAGTTGTTACCGGTTAACAGGTAGCAGCTGTCATCAACCTGTATACCTTTGAGGTGATAGCTGTGGTCGCCACAACGCCACAACTGCAGATGCAAACGGCCGCCATCAATATGCTTCTGGTGGCGACGAGCAAACCGCTTAAGGTTTTGTTCATACAGGTACGGCAACGCCGACACCGCAGAGAACGGCTGATCCGGCGGACTGTAAAAATCGTTGGCGGTCTTATCGCCGACCACGATGGTGATCTCCACCCCACGTTTAAGCAACTTACCGATGGCACTGGTCAGTGGCGCCGGTAAATTGAAATATGGCGTGCAGATAAACACCCGCTGCTGGGCGCTGCTAAGCAGTCGCACGATGGTTTGATTAAGACGGTTGTTGTAGCGCCCAAGCCCAACCAACGGGTAAACGCTAATATCACCGTCACCGCTGTGCGGCGCTAGCTGGTATTCAGCACGGCTTAGACACTGCTTGAAATCACGAATGCTGCGCCGCAACGACTTCGCCGTTGGCACCGGCGTTTCCAGCAACGACACCACCGCCTCATGACCAATCAGATCTTGCGCCATAAAGCGCACCATTGCATCGGCCAAAGTTGCATCGTGCAGCAGATGATAACGGTCGTAACGGTAACGTTGATGCCAACCCAAGTAGACATCGTTGATGCTCGCACCGCTATAAACCACGGTGTCGTCAATCACGAACCCTTTGAGGTGTAACACCCCGGAGAACTCTCGGCTTTTGACCGGTACCCCATAGATGCCGATTGGGCTGAGCGGGTATTGGCTGGCCCAGTTGCGATAAAACTGGTCGTTGCCAACCTGTGGCCCTTTGCCTATCAAGCCACGCTGAGCTCGGTGGAAGTCCACCAACACTTGAATGTCCAACTGGCTATTGCGTTGTTTCGCCTGATACAACTCAGTCAAGATGGAGCGGCCGGCGTCATCATCTTGCAGATAAAGTGCGGCGATGTAGATGCGCGTCTGGGCGCCGCGGATCAGCGCGATCAGACGTTGGCGGTACGCCTCGGTGGTGGTGATAACTTCGATCTGTTCATGACGAACGGCCACGCCCTTAAGGCGCGCTAACCAAAGTTCAAAGGATTGACTAGCCACTTGCATAGTATTTTAGCGGCCAAGCAACCTAGGCTTGGCCAATGAAAACCTTCTGTTTTCCGCGCTATGACTGCGTCTGGCTGGCTATTTTCAACAAAATGCTGATGCGCCGCCACGGTCATCGGGATTGAGTATGGCTGGCTAGTAAAACAGACCAAAATCGGCAGAGCAAGCACCAAATGACGGCAACGCCACTAGGCTCGCATCAAAACCCGCCGCTTAGGCAAATAAAGCGATAATTCGGACAGTTACCGCGGCAGAGCCGGCTAAGAATAAACCAGCGCTAAGGATGCCAAAAAGAAGATTGATGTCATAATAGCGGCGGTTGCGATTAGGGCAGAACGTAAGTCATGGTTCATGGCGCGGCTCTCTAATAGTGATTCTCGACATTGTTCAACAAGTATGGGTTATGGATGAACCGTTTCAAACTCGCTTTTAGTCGCAGCTTAGTCGCCGCCCTATCGTTGTCCTTTAGCGCCGCGACGCTGGCGAATTACCGCGATTTCGCAGCCCTATTGCCTGCCGGTAGCCAAATGGGCTTTGTGCTGATGCAACCCGATGGCACCGTTACCGCCAGTCATAATGGCGATCAGTTGCTACTGCCCGCCTCCACCTTAAAACTGGTGACGGCAACCGCGGCGTGGCTTCAGTTGGGTGAATCGTTTCGTTTTACCACCACCATTGAAACCGGCGAGATCACTGACGGGGTCGCCAATGGCGATTTGGTGATCCGCATGAGTGGCGATCCAACCCTCAAGCGGCCCGATCTGTTTCGGTTAGTGCGCGAGCTAAAAAACCAAGGGCTGCACACCATCAACGGCAACATTCGCTTCGATGATTCGCTATTTCGTGGCTATAACCGCGCCCCTGGCTGGCCCTGGGATGATCTGGGGATCTGCTTCTCGGCACCTATCAGCCAAGTGATGCTTGATGGTAACTGCGCCCACATCCGACTGACCTTGGCCGGCAATAAAGTGGTGCTCAACAAACCCAGTCATCTGCCGCTGGATATTCGCTCCGAAGTAACGCTTGGGGCGATGGGGCCGTTATGCCCGCTGGAGATGGACATCGATGGTAAGCAATATCAACTGCGTGGCTGCACCGACCGGCCATTGTCGCTGGCATTGGCGTTGGATGCCCCGAAGGGCTACGTTACCGAGGTACTAAAGCAGCAACTCGCTGAGGTAGGCATTACCGTCAAGCAGCAATCAAAGGTGCGAAAGTTACCGACTCATGAGGTCGCCCGCCATCAATCGGCACCACTGCCCGAGTTGCTTAATCACGTGCTGGCCAAATCAGACAACCAGATCAGCGACAGTTTGCTAAGAACCTTAGGCCAGCAGCGCGCCGGTATTGGCAGCTTCGAAGGCGGCATCATGGCGGTAAAGGCGATCGTAAAAGAGCAGCTTGGACTAGAGCTAAGCGCCGCCGACATCTATGACGGTTCGGGACTGTCCCGCTACAACCTCATCAGTCCAATGATGCTAGCGCAACTGTTACAGCGCTGGCAGCAGCCGCAGCTCGCCCCCTTAATGGCGATGTTGCCTATCGCCGGCAAAAGCGGCACTTTACGTTACCGTGCCAGCCTGCGGGGCCTAGAAGGGCAAGTGACCGCCAAAACCGGCACATTCAAGCAGGTCTCGAACTTAGCCGGTTTCGTTGGTGAAGGCGATAATCAGCAAATCGTGGTGCAGTTTGTGACCGGCATTAATGCCACCAATGGCAATGCTAAACAGCAGGTGCATGAGTTTGAACAAGCGCTGTTCCAGTGCGTGTTGAATGACTGTTTCGAGCTAGACGAAAGTCACGCCACAACCGCTGGCGAAGTGGTGTTAGCTCAATAAATTCTCGTGCGCCATCGGCCACTTATCCCCACTTTTTGCTCGCCTAACCCTACGGCCGTTGTCTATACCTAACAGGTGACAAAGGAGTTTTCTCAGGCTGGATGGGAGAGGCGTTATGTCGATGAAAAGTGCCAAAGAGTTTGCAGTGTGGATGATTGACCGCTTCGGCGATCAACAAAAAGGGGTGTACTTGACCCGGGGCGACATCAAGATGCTGTCTGGCCGCCAAGCCATTCGGCAAGATTTTATCGCCGACATCCATGCTGAGCTAACCCGCCACGGGATGGGGATGGTTACCGACACTCTTAAAGAAAATTACTTTCTGTTCTATCTGCCACAGCAGCACTGGAAACAAGTCGCCGACCGTTATTCGCAGTTGCCATCGAATATTCATCCGATAGATGTTGCAAAGCTCAGCCGCGAGGGCTGAGCTTTCAGTAACAACACAAGTTCGCAGCAGGCTATCAGAACAGATCGTTGGCCAGTTCCATGGTCAAATCAACCGGCGCCATAGCGCTAGCCAAGTGACTATCAAAACGTGGCATCAACCGGCCAAAGTAGAACGCCGCTAAGGCCCGCTTGCGACGCTTAAAATCGTCGCTCTGATTGGACGCCGGCAAGGCATTAACCATCTTCAGCCACAGATAGCCGTAGGTGGCGTAACCCATCGCATGCAGGTAATCCACCGCCGCCGCTGATACCGCATCAGCTAAGTGGCTGTTGCCTTTAAGAGTAAGTGCCGCGTCCAACAACTGGTTAAAGGCGCTGTCGACGGTTTCACCCCAAGCCTTGTCGCATTCTGCCAATTCACTGATGGTCTGTTTTACTTCGGCGTGTAATGCTCTCAACGCTGCACCGTCGTGTGGCAGCACCTTACGATGCAGCAGATCCAGCGCTTGGATACCATTGGTGCCCTCGTAGATCTGAGCGATACGGACATCACGAACTAACTGCTCTACCCCGGTTTCACGAACATAACCATGACCACCAAACACTTGCTGGGCATGAACGGTACTATCGAGGCCGATGTCGGTGAAAAACGCCTTACACAGTGGTACCAACAGGTTAACCATCTGCTCGGCTTGTTTGCGACCCTCCTCGGCGAATTTGGTTTTATCCAGTTCCATCCCGGTCATCACCGCTAAAGCACGGCTAGGCTCGGTCATCGCGGCAATGGTTAGCAGCATACGGCGAACGTCACCGTGCACCACGATTGGATCTTGCGCCGCGCCTGTGGTTTGGCTGTCGCCCTTGCCTTGATTGCGGTCTTTGGCGTAGTTGGCGGCCATCTGATAACCCATCTCAGCGCAACCAATGCCCTGCAAGCTTATCGACAGACGTTCGTAATTCATCATAGTGAACATCGCCACTAAGCCACGATTGGCCTTGCCCAGCAGGTAGCCGGTGGCATTGTCAAAATGCATTACGCAGGTGGCCGAAGCCTTAATGCCCATTTTGTGCTCAACCGCACCGACATTGACGCCGTTACGAGCACCAATGCTGCCATCGTCATTGACCTGCATTTTCGGCACGATAAACAGTGACAAACCGCGAGAACCCGCGGGCGCATCGGGCAATCTCGCCAACACCAGGTGCACCACGTTCTCGGTTAAGTCTTGATCGCCACCGGTAATAAAAATTTTGGTACCGCTGATGGCAAAGGTGCCATCGCCATTATCAACCGCTTTGGTGCGCACCCCAGCCAGATCGGAACCCGATTGCGGCTCAGTCATGTCCATCGCACCGGCCCACTCGCCGCTGTAGAGTTTCGGCAGATACAGCGCTTTTTGTTGCTCACTGCCGTGACTGTGAATGCACAATGCAGCACCGGCACTTAGCGCCCCATACAATGAAAACGAATTGTTAGCGCCGTAGCACATCTCTTCAAACAGCACCCCAAGGGATTTTGGCATGCCCATGCCGCCATATTCAGGATCGCCACCAAAGCCAGCCCAGCCTGATTCGGCATAAACGTTGTAGGCCTCTTTAAAGCCATCAGGGGTGGTCACTACACCATCATTGAATTGGACGCCCTGCTCGTCGCCTTGACGATTAATTGGAGCCAACAGTTCACTGCTGAGTTTGGCCCCCTCATCAAGGATCGCCATCGCCGTGTCGGCATCAATCAAATCGGCCAGCGCTGGCATCTGTTGCCATTGCTGATCGGCTTTAAATACGTCCATCAGAACAAACTGCATATCTTGCAGTGGGGCTTGGTAGCTCATTTCGATCCCTTGTTAACGACATTCAAACGCTCGTTTGATTTTAGGTTTCGCGGCGCTGAAAGCAAGGATTAATGACATAAGTCACAAAAAACAGCGCCGGAGGGATCCCCCTCCGGCGCAAATCACGTAACGATGTGATCAGATGCTGGCGTTAATGGCATCAAGCACCGCAATCGGATCCTCACTTTGGGTAATTGGACGACCAATAACCAAGTAATCCGAGCCGGCAGCAACCGCCTGTTCCGGCGTCATGATCCGCTGCTGATCGCCAGCATCGCTGCCAGCCGGTCGAATGCCTGGGGTTACCAATTTGAACTGCGCCCCCAGTTCGGCTTTGAGCATCGCCGACTCTTGCGCCGAGCACACGACCCCGTCCAAGCCACTGGCTTTGGCCAGTTTCGCCAGCGATAGCACGTGCTCACGGGCACTGCGCTGCAAGCCGAGCTCAGGCAGTTCTTGCTCCGTCATGCTGGTCAGCATAGTTACGCCAATCAGCAGCGGCGCTTTATCACCGTACGGCTTCAACGCGTCAGCCGCAGCGGTCATCATGTGGCTACCGCCACTGCAGTGCACGTTGACCATCCAAACCCCTAGTTCGGCCGCGGCGGTAACCGCTTTGGCCACAGTGTTAGGGATATCGTGAAACTTCAGATCCAAGAAGATCTCAAAGCCTTTGGCGGTCAATTCGCGAACCAGTTGTGGGCCGAACAGAGTAAACAACTCCTTGCCTACTTTCAGGCGACACTTGGCCGGATCTAACCGCTCTACCAGTGCCATCACCTTAGCTTGATCATCAAAATCTAACGCGACCAATACTTTAGGCTCGGTTGTCATTACTGTTCTCCTTTCGTTGTTATGATTGTTAGGTGTGCTTTGGGTCCAGATGTAGCCGGCGTTAATCGCCATCTAGTCCCTGAATTCGTTGAATTTGTCCCCACGACTTACAGGAGGGGCAATGCCAATGCAGGCTGTGACCGGGGAAGCCGCACTGTACGCAGCGGTATTTCGGTCGCATCCGGATCTGTTTCTCAACCAGATCCCCCAGCAGCATCAAGCTGTCACGGCTTTGCTCATCAACCATACCATCGGCGTGCAACTGCATTAGTCGGTGAAAGCCCCTCATGGTCGGTTGCCGTTTCAACTGCGACAAGATCATCGTTTCCGCTTCTTGCCGCGGTAAGGTGCTGGCCAAGGCGAGGGTCAAGGTTGCCGATTGCTGCGAAGCCATCAACTGCTGCAGTAACTGGGGGTACTCATCGCCACGGTTGAGCGCCACAAAGGGTTCTTGGGCTTGCGGTAGGCTCTCGATGAACCACAATGGCGCTTGGGTTGCCAGTTGCTGCAACAGGCCAAGGGCATGTTCATACTGTTGTTGTTGGCAGGCTAAGCGGAACTGCTCTAAATAAGCGCGACCACAGCTGGGATCTTGCTTAAGTGCTAGCAACCAATAGTCACGCTTTTGCTGTTCAGTTTGGCTTTCATCCGCTAACTGGCAATAAAAGTGAGCCATTTGCGGCGCCAATTGCTTACGCTTGGCGCGCTTTAGCGATTTAACCAATTTGATCGCTTGTGACCACTCTTTGGTTGCTTGATAGAGCGACAGTAACTGTTGCTCGGCCTCTTCGGTGTGATCCGGCTCTTTGACCAGTTGCAGTAGGATCTCTTCAGCACGGTCAAACAACCCGGCGGCCATGTAGTCTTTGGCCAACGCCATCATCGCCAGATCTTTTTGCGCCAACGACAGTGATGGCCGCGCTATCAGATTTTGATGGACTCGAATGGAGCGATCCACTTCACCACGTTTGCGAAACAGATTGCCAAGAGACAGGTGGGTATCAAAGGTGTCACTGTCGACCTGCAACAGCTCAATAAACCGATCAACCGCTTTGTCTGGTTGATCTGAGAGCAGAAAATTCAGCCCTTCAAAATAGTTTTTCGACTGGTTATCACTGCTGCGCTGGAGATTGATGCGGGCACTGCGTTTACCCATATACCAGCCATAAGCTGCGGCGATTGGTAATAGCAGAAACAGTAGCTCTAGCATTAACGTCGGCATCCTAGCGCGGCGGACGTCAAACCACGGCTAGCCGCCAACAAGGCGATAACCGTAAGGATGAGATGTCTGGATAAACTGAGCGCCATAGCAGTTCTGATTTAGCAGTAGGAAAACCGTTGAGACGGCAACATCATAGAGCATAAGTCGAGGTAATTGATATCCTCAGCTGCGAGTTGAGGCACGATTTTTACAACGCCATATCCACAGTGATAACAGTTCCCCGACACTAACACACAAAAACCCTACGATTACGCAGGGTTTCGACAAAACATAATCGCTTATGCCTTGGTGGTATCGGCCATCTGTTTAGCAAGGCGGCTTTTTAGGGTGCGAATGGTGAACTTTTGCTTGATGATCACCAACAGCGCCAATAGCCAACTGATGATAAAGCCGGACAAAAACACCGCGCCGACAATCCACGACAGCGCAAATTCGCTTTGGGCGATAAAATAGTTAACCTCGACCAACTGATCGTTGCGAGCCCCAAATGCCATCGTGATGATGAACAGCACCGCCACCAATGCGGTAATCAAAAAAGCTTTCAAAACACGGCCTTGTATTCAGCTATTGTGCTTCGATTATCTGACATATTAAGCGCTTACGCCACTGCCATTTGAGCGCCTGGGCTAGCACAAAATGACCTTTAGCAAAAGTCAGATACAAAAAAGCCCCGCAATGCGGGGCTTTTTAAACTGTCGACTTCAAGCGTTGTTTACACGCTCGCGCAATTCCTTACCAGGTTTGAAGTGCGGAACGTATTTGCCAGTGAGTTCCACTGACTGTCCGGTCTTCGGATTGCGCCCTACTCGAGGTGCACGATAATGCAATGAGAAGCTGCCGAAGCCACGAATTTCGATTCGATCTCCGTGTTCCAACGAGCTTGCCATCTTTTCGATCATCTCTTTGATGGCACCTTCCACTTCTTTACTGGAAAGGTGCGACTGCTTGCTGGCAAGTCGTTCAATAAGTTCGGATTTTGTCATCCTCGCTCTCCTGATTAGCCAATATACAGTCGCCTAAGAGGGACATTAAGCCCCTCTATTTGCAGGCGATTAGTTGTTGCGTGCAGCCTTGAAAGCTTCAGCCATTGCGTTCGGAACAGCAGCTTCTTCTTGCTGGTTCAGAGCGGAGATAGCTTCTTTCTCTTCAGCTTCGTCTTTCGCGCGGATAGACAGGGAGATGGTGCGGTTCTTACGGTCAACGCCCATAATCTTCGCTTCAACCTGCTCACCTACGGACAGAACGGTGCTCGCGTCTTCGATACGGTCACGAGAGATGTCAGCTACACGGATGTAACCTTCAGCGTTCTCGCCCAGCTCTACGGTTGCGCCTTTGGCGTCAACTGCAGTGATGGTACCAGTAACGATAGCACCTTTCTTGTTGTCAGACAGGTACTTGTTGAACGGATCTTCTTCGATCTGCTTAACGCCCAGAGAGATGCGCTCGCGCTCTGGATCAACAGACAGTACTACTGCGTTGATTTCGTCGCCTTTCTTGAAGTCACGAACTGCTTCTTCGCCACCATCCCAAGAGATGTCGGACAGGTGAACCAGACCGTCGATGCCGCCGTCCAGACCGATGAAGATACCGAAGTCAGTGATGGACTTGATCTTACCGGAAACTTTGTCGCCCTTGTTGAAGTTCTTAGAGAACTCTTCCCATGGGTTAGCTTTACACTGCTTCAGACCCAGGGAGATGCGACGACGCTCTTCGTCGATGTCCAGAACCATAACTTCAACATTGTCACCCAGGTTAACAACCTTAGATGGGTGGATGTTCTTGTTGGTCCAATCCATTTCAGAAACGTGTACCAGACCTTCAACGCCTTCTTCGATTTCAACGAAGCAGCCGTAGTCAGTCAGGTTGGTAACGCGACCGGTCAGGCGAGCGCCTTCTGGGTAACGCTTAGCGATGGATACCCATGGATCTTCGCCCAGTTGCTTCAGACCCAGAGATACGCGAGTACGCTCACGGTCGAACTTCAGAACCTTAACGTTGATCTCGTCACCTACGTTCACGATCTCGGATGGGTGCTTAACGCGCTTCCAAGCCATGTCGGTGATGTGCAGCAGGCCGTCAACACCGCCCAGATCTACGAACGCGCCGTAGTCGGTCAGGTTCTTAACGATACCCTTAACTTCTTGACCTTCAGCCAGGTTTTCCAGCAGCTGCTCACGCTCTACGGAGTTCTCGGACTCGATAACTGCGCGACGAGAAACAACAACGTTGTTACGCTTCTGGTCCAGCTTGATTACTTTGAACTCCAGGTCTTTGCCTTCCAGGTGCGCGGTATCGCGTACTGGACGAACGTCAACCAGAGAGCCTGGCAGGAACGCACGGATGCCTTCCAGCTCAACGGTAAAGCCACCTTTAACTTTGCCGTTGATAACGCCGATAACGGTCTCTTGCTCTTCGTAAGCCTTCTCCAGACGTACCCAAGCTTCGTGACGCTTAGCTTTCTCGCGAGACAGTTGAGTCTCACCGAAGCCATCTTCGATCGCGTCCAGAGCTACGTCAACGATTGCGCCAACTTCGATTTCCAGTTCGCCTTTAGCGTTCTTGAACTGTTCAGCTGGGATTGCAGACTCAGACTTCAGGCCAGCGTCAACCAGAACGATGCCGTTCTCGATTGCAATTACGGTACCTTGAACGATAGCGCCTGGGCGGGTTTCTAGCTGCTGAAGGGATTCTTCAAACAGTTGAGCAAATGATTCAGTCATGTAAATAACAACTTATGTTTAGGTCATCCACGGTCATCCTGAACGTGGGGTTGTGTCCTTTGCCCGCTCCTTCCTTGCAGCAGACGGTTAAATTTGAATTCGGATTAGCCCAAATTCACTTTGGTAGCTACGTAATTCAGAACGTTTTCAACCACTTGGTCGATGCTGAGTGACGTAGTGTCAATTTCTAGAGCGTCCTCGGCGGGCTTCAGTGGCGCCACCGTTCGGTTAGCGTCACGCTCGTCGCGCTCTTGGATCTCCAGCAAAAGGCGGTCAATGCTAACATCATAGCCTTTGGCCTTCAACTGAGCGTAGCGGCGATTGGCGCGTTCTTGAGCACTGGCAGTTAAGAAAATTTTTGCTTCTGCATCAGTGAATACCACGGTGCCCATATCGCGGCCGTCGGCAACTAGGCCGGGCGCTTGGCGAAAGGCCCGCTGGCGACGCAGCAATGCTTCTCGAACCCGTGGGTAAACCGCCACTTTAGACGCTGCATCCGCGGTCTGTTGACTGCGGATCTCTGGGGTAACGTCTTCCCCTTCAAGGATCACTCGAACACCATCATCGGTGGGATTGAATTGCACATCCAAATGACCCGCCAAGGCGGCCAGCGCCTCTTCGTTGTCCAGATCAACGTTGTGGTGCAAAGCCGCTACCGCCAAAACGCGGAAGGTGGCACCAGAGTCAAGCAGATGCCAACCCAACCGATCTGCCAAAATCTGACAGATGGTGCCTTTGCCTGCGCCACTAGGGCCATCGATGGTAATAACCGGTGCCTGCTGAGGCATAGTTATCCTCCAATATCATGGTGTTGGACAGCGCCGAAAAGGCACTGCCTTGAAAAAATCGTGGCGCATTATACACAAAAACGCGGACAATGCCCGCGTCTTTCAGTACTGGTCAGCTAAGTGCTAATCAACTCGACAATGCCTCTAATTGAGCAAAGTAATCCGGGAAGGTTTTGGCGGTACAATCGGGATCATTAATGGTCACCCGTTGGCCCCCGACCGCCAACATCGAAAAGCACATCGCCATCCGGTGATCGTTATAGGTATCGATCTCAGCATGATTCAACCCCGCAGGGGTTATCGAGATAAAATCCTCGCCCTCTTCCACCACCGCCCCAACTTTACGCAGTTCAGTAGCCATCGCATGCAAGCGATCGGTCTCTTTTACCCGCCAGTTGTAGATGTTGCGAATGGTGGTAGTGCCTTTGGCAAACAGCGCCGTGGTCGCAATGGTCATCGCCGCATCAGGAATATGGTTTAGATCCAGATCAACGCCGTTAAGGCTACTGCCAGTGGCACGAATATGATCGCCAAACCACTCTATCTGACAGCCCATCTTCGCCAGCACATCGGCAAAGTACTTGTCGCCTTGCAAGCTCTCTGAACCGACACCATACACTGTTACCGGGCCACCGCTGATCGCCGCCGCAGCTAAGAAGTAGGATGCCGAAGAGGCATCCCCTTCCACCAGCAAAGAGCCTGGCGAACGGTAACTCTGCCCCGGCGCTACTTCTAAGCGTTGGTAGTTGTGATTAACCACCGGCACGCCAAAGCGCGCCATTAAAGCGATGGTGATATCGATATAGGGCTTAGAAACCAATTCACCTTTGACTGAAATCGTCACGGCGTTACCCACCAACGGCGCCATCATCAGCAGCGCCGTTAAGAACTGCGATGAGATCGAGCCGTCGATCTCAACGTCGCCGCCATTGAGATTACCCGCATGGATCTCCAGCGGCGGATAGCCTTCAGTTTGCAGGTAATTGATCTTCGCCCCTAACGCTTGCAGCGCTTCAACCAAATGACCAATCGGTCGCTCGGCCATGCGCGGTTCGCCAGTTAAGCGATAGCTGCCCTGACCAACCGCCAACGCCGCCGCCAGTGGCCGCATCGCGGTACCGGCATTGCCCAGATACAGCTCTAGCGGCTGTACCTGACCGGCCAGCACCCCACCCTTACCTTCAATCTCAATCTCACCATCGTCTTGATTTAGCCAACGCCAATTGACGCCCAATTGCGTCAGCGCCTTAAGCATATGATTGACGTCATCGGAGTTAAGCAGGTTAGACAACACCGTGGTACCGGATGCTAACGCCGCCAACAACAATGCCCGATTAGAGATGCTTTTTGAGCCAGGAAGGCGAATTTCACCACTGACTCGATTGATCGGTTCGAGGGTAAGTTGCTTCATATTGATTCAGAGAGTTCCGACTTATTGTCCTTGTTTAACTTCGATAAAGGCCTGCATAAAGCGATCATTCTCAGCCGCCGTACCGACGCTGACTCGCAAGTGGTTTGGCATGCCGTAACCGGCAATTGGACGGACAATCACGCCCTTTTGCAGTAGTGCTTGATAGACCTCAGCGGCGTTAGCCACTTCAATAGTGATGAAGTTGCCATGACTTGGGATGTAGCCAATGCCATGCTGCTGACACCAATCTTCATAACGAGCCATCTGTTCACGGTTCAGTGCCACGCTCTGATTAACGTAATCATGATCATCCAGCACCGCTTCGGCGGCCACCAACGCCAACAAGTTGCAGTTAAAAGGTTCGCGAACGCGGTTGAGCAGATCCGCCATCTCGGCACTGGACAGCAGGTAACCGATACGCAGGCCAGCCAGACCAAAGGCTTTTGAGAAGGTACGGCTAATCGATAGGTTCGGGTACTGCGCCAACCACGTTACCGCATTGGCACGCTGATCCGCTGGCACGTATTCGAAATAGGCTTCATCCAGCACCACCAGAATCTGCTCTGGCACCTTAGCCAAAAACGCTTCAATCTGTGCTGGTGGCAAATAAGTGCCGGTTGGGTTGTTCGGGTTAGCGATGCAGATCATCCGGGTCTTAGCCGTGATTGCCGCCAACATTGCATCCAAATCGTGACCCCAATCGGTAGAGTCGATCGGCACCGCAGTGGCGCCACTGCTCTGGGTCAGCAAGGCGTAAACGATAAAGGCGTGCTTATCAAAAATGACCTCATCGCCTTCACCCACGAAGGTGCGGAACAAAATCTCCAACACTTCGTTAGAACCATTGCCGAGGGTGATCTGCTCAGGCTTAACCCCACAGTAGCTAGAGAGCTTTTGCTTAAGATAAAAGCCATTAGCGTCTGGGTAACGAGCCAGTTCAACCGCTGCCTTACTGATCGCCGCGGCGGCTTTGGCGCTAAGTCCTAATGGGTTTTCATTCGACGCCAGCTTGACGATATCTTTAATACCGAGTTCGCGCTCCAATTCTTCTACTGGTTTACCCGGCTGGTATGGGTGCAGACCGTTTACGCCAGCATTAGTCAGTTGTCTTAGATCCAGAGTCATTTTGTTATTCTTCCTGTAGGTTGACAGTTTTAACTGTTCTTAATCTGATTATTTGCCGCGAAGTTAGCGGTGGGTACGAGCAAAGTGATCCATAAAGGCCACCAATGCTTCAACGCCGCTACGCGGCATGGCGTTATAGAGGCTAGCGCGCATGCCACCGACAATACGGTGACCTTTGAGCGCCAATAAACCTTGGCTTTCTGCTTCGGTCAGGAAACGATGGTTCAATTCCGGATCGCGCAGTTGAAAGGTAACGTTCATTTCTGAACGGAACGCCTTAGCAACGCCATTGTGATAAAAGCTGGAATCGTCAATGTAGCGATACAGCAGATCGGCTTTGTCACGGTTAACCGCCGCCATGTCTGCCACACCACCACGTTGCTTCAGCCACTTAAACACTTCACCGGAGAGATACCAAGCAAAGGTTGGCGGAGTGTTGTACATCGAATCGTTATCTTGGGTCAGTTGGTAATCCAAAATCGCTGGGGTCGACTTGGCGGCCTGCCCTAATAGATCGCGGCGCACTACTACCAACGTTAATCCTGCTGGACCCACATTCTTCTGGGCACCAGCGTACAGCAGGGCAAATTTAGATACGTCGAACTCACGACCCAAAATGCAAGAGGAGATGTCCGCCACCAGCGGCGATTGCACCTCTGGCACCTCAAACATCGCTACCCCATCAACGGTTTCGTTCGGGCAATAATGAATGTAATCAAAGCCGGCGCTGTCACCAATAAGGCTCAAATCCAAACCACCGTTGCCATCGCGCAGATCACGACGCTCAATCTGGCCAAACTTTTGCGCTTCCTCTGCGGCGGCCACCGACCACTGGCCGGTCTCCAGATAGAGTGCTTTGCCGTGCAGCAAGTTTTGCGGGATTGCGGCGAACTGGCCGCGAGCGCCACCGTGCATAAACAGCACCGCGTAGTTCGCGGGGATCTGCATCAGATCTCGCAGGTTCTGCTCAGCCTCTTCTGCCACCGCCATAAACTCTGGACTGCGGTGAGAGATCTCCATTACTGACACACCTAAACCATCAAAATTGGTTAAGGTCTGTTGCACTTGGGCTAACACCTCAGTCGGCAGCATGGCTGGGCCAGCACAGAAATTGTAAATCGTCATCGTCTTTCCATGAAAACAAAGCGGGCGCCTTGCGGCGCCCGTTTAAATTACTCTTGGGCGTCAGTATCTGGCGCGTCGGAGTTATCGGTATTAGCTTGTTCAGCGTCGATGGCTGGTGCCTCGCCTTCGGCAAGCGCTTCCAATTCATCCTCTTCGATCTCGTCGATACGCTGCAGACCAACTACTTGTTCATCCTCAGCGGTACGGATCAGACGCACACCTTGGGTGTTACGACCAACTTCAGAGACTTCAGCCACACGGGTACGAACCAGAGTACCACCGTTGGTGATCATCATGATTTCGTCGTTGGCATTGACCTGAACGGCACCGACTACCTCACCGTTTCGCTCACTCACCTTAATGGAGATCACGCCTTTGGTAGCACGGCTCTTCGTTGGGTATTCCGCTTGCGGGGTACGTTTGCCAAAACCGTTCTCGGTTACGGTCAGAATCGCACCGTCACCACGAGGAACAATCAAACTCACCACGCGATCGCCATCATCCAGGTTAATACCGCGCACACCGGTAGCAGTACGGCCCATGGAACGAACGTTGGTTTCGTTAAAGCGCACGACTTTACCGGCGTTAGAGAACAGCATTACTTCGTCATCACCGTTGGTGATATCAACGCCAATCAGCTGATCGTCTTCGGCCAAGTTGATCGCTCGAATACCAGAAGAAAGCGGACGGCTGTAGGCCGACAGCGAGGTCTTCTTCACGGTACCTTTCGCGGTAGCAAACAGAATGTGTTTGTCGGCATCGTAACTGGCAACCGGCAGGATGGCGTTGATACGCTCGCCCTCGCCCAGTGGCAACAAGTTAACGATTGGACGGCCACGGGCAGCGCGAGACGCCAATGGCAGCTGGAATACGCGCATCCAGTACACTTTACCAATGCTGGAGAAGCACAGGATGGTGTCGTGGGTGTTGGCCACCAGCAGACGCTCGATGAAGTCTTCATCCTTCATCTTGGTGGCAGACTTACCTTTGCCACCGCGACGCTGAGCTTCGTAATCGCTCAGTGGCTGGTACTTCACGTAGCCTTCGTGAGACAGGGTTACTACCACATCTTCTTGGGTGATCAGATCTTCCATGTTGATGTCAGCAGAAGAAGCGCTGATCTCAGTACGACGCTCGTCACCAAAGGTCTGCTTAACCTCTTCCAGCTCCTCTTTGATCACCTCCATCAGGCGCTCAGTGGAAGCCAGAATGTGCAGCAGTTCGGCGATCTGAAGCAGCAGCTCGCGGTATTCGCCAAGAATGCTCTCGTGCTCCATACCGGTCAGCTTGTGCAGACGCAGATCCAGAATGGCTTTGGCTTGCTCTTCGGTCAGGTAGTACAGGCCATCGCGAATGCCATACTCTGGCTCCAACCACTCTGGACGTGCCGCGTCATCGCCGGCTTTTTCCAGCATTGCGGCAACGTTGCCCAGCTCCCAGCCACGCTCCAGCAGTTGCTGACGCGCTTCTGCAGGAGTACCAGCGTTACGGATCAACTCAATAACTGGGTCGATGTTGGCCAGTGCAATGGCCAGACCTTCCAAGATATGGGCACGATCGCGGGCTTTACGCAGCTCGAATACGGTACGGCGGGTCACCACTTCACGGCGGTGACGGATAAAGGCTTCCAGAGTCTCTTTTAAGTTAAAGATCTTTGGCTGGCCGTTGTTCAACGCCACCATGTTGATACCAAACACGGTTTGCATTTGAGTCTGAGCGTACAGGTTGTTCAGTACCACTTCTGGCACTTCACCACGCTTCAGCTCAATTACAATGCGCATGCCGTCTTTGTCAGACTCGTCACGCAGGCCGCTGATCCCTTCAATCTTCTTATCTTTAACCAGCTCGGCGATCTTTTCGATCAGACGGGCTTTGTTTACCTGATACGGGATCTCGTTAACGATGATCGCGTCGCGGCCGTTTTTATCGGTTTCAACTTCGGTTACCGCACGGATGTAGACCTTGCCACGGCCAGTGCGATAGGCATCGTAAATGCCTTTACGGCCGTTGATTACGCCGCCGGTCGGGAAGTCTGGACCAGGGATCACTTCGATCAGTTCATCGATAGTGGTCTCTGGACGTTCAATCAAAGTCAAACAGCCATCCACTACTTCGGTCAGGTTGTGTGGCGGGATGTTAGTCGCCATACCTACCGCAATACCGGAGGAGCCGTTAACCAGCAAGTTTGGTACGCGAGTTGGCAATACCGCTGGGATCTGCTCAGTGCCGTCGTAGTTCGGTACGAAATCAACGGTATCTTTGTCTAGATCCGCCAACAGCTGGTGAGCGATCTTATCCATGCGCACTTCGGTGTAACGCATTGCTGCGGCGGAGTCACCGTCAACGGAACCGAAGTTACCCTGACCATCTACCAGGGTGTAACGCAACGAGAATGGCTGCGCCATACGTACGATGGTGTCGTAAACCGCGCTATCACCGTGAGGGTGGTATTTACCGATTACGTCACCGACCACACGGGCGGATTTTTTGTAGGGCTTGTTCCAGTCGTTGCCCAACTCATTCATTGCAAACAGTACGCGGCGGTGAACAGGTTTCAAACCGTCACGTACATCAGGCAAAGCACGCCCAACGATTACGCTCATGGCGTAATCGAGATACGACGTGCGCATCTCTTCTTCAATGTTAATTGGCGTGATTTCTTTGGCCAGATCAGTCATAAAATGCGCGATCCCCTCACAGCGCCCTCCCCAACGGAGGTCGCCCCAGTAGTTCTGGTTAATTCAGTGGTTTGGGATAATAACACAAGGATTTGCCATTAGTAGGGCTCATTGGCGTTTGCCCCACCGCTTGCTGTCGATATAATCGACCCAGTCGCAGAGAAGTAATGGAATGACGCTAACAACATGAATAACAAGACAAACGTAGATCCGCAGGAAGTGGCTAAATTTGAACAATTGGCAGCAACCTGGTGGGATCCAGAAGGTCATTCAGGGCCACTGCATAAGATGAATCCAGTCCGGGTTTCATTTATTGAACGCCACGCCGACGGTTTATTCGGCAAAAAGGCGGTCGATGTCGGCTGCGGTGGCGGTTTGGTTAGCGAAGCCCTCGCCCGCTGCGGCGCCAAAGTGGTTGGTCTTGATATGGGTGAAGAGCCACTGGAAGTGGCCCGTCTGCATGCCCTAGAAAGCGGCGTTGAAGTCGATTACCTCAATAGCACCGCCGAACAACACGCCGATGGTTTTGCTGAACAGTACGATGTGGTTTGCTGCCTAGAGATGCTGGAGCACGTACCGGATCCACAATCGGTAGTTGCCGCTTGCATCAAGATGCTTAAGCCCGGTGGCCATCTGTTTTTGTCGACCATCAATAAAACCCCAGAAGCCTATCTAACCACCATCGTCGGCGCTGAACGTATTGTTAAAGCCCTGCCCAAAGGCACCCACGACTTTAATAAGTACCTGCGACCTTCACAGCTAAGCCATTGGTGTGAAGCCAACGGCGCGCAAATGAAGCACGCCAGTGGCCTGTTCTACAATCCATTGACCAAAACCGTGTCGCTGATTGAATCGATGCGAGTTAACTACATCCTGCACGCCCAGAAGCCAGAGCATCATCAATGAATCAATATCAAGGGATCTTGTTTGATCTCGACGGCACCCTACTGGATACCGCCAAAGATCTCGGCGCCGCCGCCAACGACGCCCTAACCGCTTTTGGTTATCCACCAATCAGCGATGAGGTAGCGGCTCAGGTTGCCTCATACGGAACCACCGGTTTGTTGCAAGCTGGCCTTGGCGAGCGCTATGGTCGCACCGATGTCACCCCCCTGCGACAACGTCTGCTGGATTTTTACGCCAATCACATTTGCCAGCATACCTGTTTGTATCCCGGGGTTGCGGCACTAATCAGTCGCCTTGAGCAAGCCGGGATCCCGTGGGGAATTGTCACCAATAAACCGGGCTGGTTAACCGATCCGCTACTAGAGCACTTCCCAGAACTGAAAAGTCGCATGGCCACCATCAGCGGCGACAGCGTTGGCGTAGCCAAGCCCGATCCTAAACCGATGTTAGCGGCAGCACAGTTACTGGCGTTGCCAGCGCCACAGATCCTCTACGTTGGCGACGCTAAACGTGATATCGAAGCGGCGCAAAACAGTAATATGGACTCTGCGGTGGCGCTGTGGGGTTATCTCCTGCCAACGGATAGACCACAGGACTGGCAAGCCACTTATCTATGCCAGCAAGTGAGCGATCTTGATGGGCTGGTGCTAAATTAATCCGATAGCGACTGCTCCGACCAGACGGGTTTTGCTTGATCATTATTCGATCGGCCATCGATAACTTTTTTTATCGATGGCCGTTTTTTTTGTTGAAATTTAATAACTCGCCTAAGCATGGGAGCAACGTCGTAAGGCGCTACTAACCAAACGGATCCACACCCAGTTTATCCACAAAATGATCACAATTGTCGGGCTTGATCGATGCCAGCGAACGCCCTATCTTGTATCCCAATCTACAACAAACACTACATATTGTGGTTTGGTTAATCATCTACCACAATTTGCTTAGTCGCCGCGTTGGCAGCCGATATGACCGCACTGCCTTCACTTTACGGCACCACAATCTGATGGATAACAATAAAACCCTATGAATGGCTCTCTACTTGTAACCAAGCGCAACGGCCGCCAAGAACCGATCGATCTGGAAAAGATCCATCGAGTGATCACTTGGGCGGCAAAGGATCTTGATAACGTCTCGGTATCGCAGGTTGAACTGGCCTCGCACATCCACTTTTTCGATGGCATTGAAACCGAAGCCATTCACGAAACCATCATCAAAGCGGCGGCAGACTTAATCAGTGAAGACACTCCCGATTATCAATACTTGGCAGCGCGCTTGGCGGTGTTTCATTTGCGCAAGAAGGCCTATGGGCAGTTCGAGCCCCCGCATCTGTATGATCACGTCACTAAGTTGGTCGAAAAAGGCCGTTATGATCAGCACATTTTGGCCGATTACAGCCGCGAAGAGCTGAATGAGCTGAACGACTACCTCGATCACTGGCGTGATATGGATTTCTCTTACGCTGCGGTCAAGCAGTTGGAAGGCAAATACTTAGTACAGAACCGAGTCACCGGTGAAGTGTTCGAGAGCGCCCAGTTCCTGTACATGCTGGTATCGGCTTGCTTGTTCGCTAATTACCCTCGCACGACGCGGATGGACTACGTTAAGCGCTTCTATGACGCGGTCTCGACCTTTAAGATCTCCCTACCAACGCCGATCATGAGTGGCGTCCGCACCCCTACCCGTCAATTCAGTTCCTGTGTATTGATTGAATGCGGTGATAGCCTCGATTCCATCAATGCGACGTCATCGGCAATCGTTAAATACGTCAGCCAACGAGCGGGCATTGGCATCAATGCTGGCCAAATTCGCGCACTGGGTAGCCCAATTCGCGAAGGCGAAGCCTTCCATACTGGCCTGCTGCCGTTCTTTAAACACTTCCAAACCGCGGTTAAGTCTTGCTCCCAAGGCGGGGTTCGGGGCGGTGCTGCTACCCTGTTCTACCCGTTGTGGCATCTGGAAGTGGAAGATCTGCTGGTACTGAAAAACAACCGGGGTACCGAAGCCAATCGCATCCGTCATATGGATTATGGCGTGCAATTGAACCGTACCCTGTACCAGCGCCTGATCGACGGTGGCATGATCACCCTATTCTCACCATCGGATGTGCCGGGGCTGTATGACGCCTTCTTTGCCGATCAGCAGAAGTTCGAACAGCTCTACACCCAGTACGAACAAGATGAGTCGATCCGCAAGCGTCAGGTCAAAGCAATTGAACTGTTTAGTTTGCTGATGCAAGAGCGCGCCTCTACCGGCCGCATTTACATTCAGAATGTCGATCACTGCAACACTCACAGCCCGTTTGATCCAAGCGTAGCGCCGATTAAACAATCTAATCTGTGTCTGGAAATTGCGCTGCCAACCAAGCCCCTGAACAGCTTCGACGACGAAAACGGCGAAATTGCCCTATGTACCCTGTCGGCCTTTAACTTGGGTGCTATTGAAAGCTTGGATGAACTCGAAGAGCTAGCGCAACTGGCAGTACGGGCGCTCGATAGCCTGCTGGATTACCAAGATTATCCGGTTAAAGCAGCCAAGATCAGCACCATGAACCGCCGCACCTTGGGCATCGGCGTTATCAACTTCGCCTACTACTTGGCCAAAAACGGCAAGCGTTACAGTGATGGCAGCGGCAATAACCTGACCCACAAAACCTTTGAAGCGATCCAGTACTACCTGCTTAAAGCGTCTAATGAGTTAGCCCAGGAGCAAGGCGCTTGCCCAGCCTTTAACGAGACCACCTACAGCCAAGGTGTGCTGCCAATCGATACCTATAAATCGTCGTTAGATGAGATCTGCGATGAGCCCCTGCATCTGGATTGGGAATCGCTGCGTACCGACATCGTTCGTTACGGGCTGCGCAATTCAACCCTGTCGGCGCTGATGCCATCGGAGACCTCGTCACAAATCTCCAACGCCACCAACGGCATCGAACCGCCGCGCGGCTTGGTGTCGGTGAAAGCCTCTAAAGATGGGGTCATGAAGCAGGTGGTGCCGGGCATTGAGACCTTAGCCAAACAGTACGAGCTGCTGTGGAATATCCCATCCAACACCGGCTATTTGCAGTTGGTGGGCTTGATGCAAAAGTTCGTCGACCAAGCGATTTCGGCCAACACCAATTACGATCCAGCACGCTTCCCTGATGGCCGGATGCCGATCAAAACCCTGCTGACCGACTTGCTGCTGGCGTATAAGTACGGCTTAAAAACCCTGTATTACCAAAACACCCGCGACGGTCAAACCGACGCCTCTAACGATAAAGCCAGCGACGATGATTGTGCTGGCGGCGCTTGTAAGATTTAACCGCGAAAGTGAATAATCATGACTCATAAATACAGCACCTTTTCTCGCATCGCCAACGATGCCCTGAAAGAGCCGATGTTCCTTGGCAACCCGGTTAACGTTGCCCGTTACGATCAGCAGCGCCATCCACATTTTGAGCGACTGATTGAAAAACAGTTGTCGTTCTTCTGGCGCCCTGAGGAAGTGGATGTATCAAAAGACCGCATCGACTACAACAAGTTGGCACCGCACGAACGGCATATTTTTATCTCCAATCTAAAGTACCAAACGCTGCTGGATTCCATTCAAGGCCGCAGCCCCAACGTGGCGCTGTTGCCGCTGGTGTCGTTGCCAGAGCTGGAGACTTGGATTGAAACCTGGTCGTTCTACGAGACCATTCACTCTCGTTCCTATACGCACATCATCCGCAACATCGTTGGTAATCCCGGCGAGGTGTTTGATGACATCGTGGTCAACGAACAGATCGTTAAGCGCGCCGAGGATATCTCTAAGTACTATGACGAACTGATCGAACTGACCCAGCTGTATCAACAGTTTGGCGAGGGACAGCATCAACTTAATGGTGAAACCATTAGTATCCGTAAACGCGATATTAAAAAGAAACTGTATCTGTGCATTATGTCGGTCAACGTGCTGGAGGCGGTTCGTTTCTACGTATCGTTTGCCTGTTCATTCGCCTTTGCCGAGCAAGAGAAGATGGAAGGCAATGCCAAGATCATTCGTCTGATCGCCCGTGATGAACAACTGCACCTGCAAGGCACCCAATACATCATCAATAGCCTGCTCGATGGCAAAGACGATCCAGAGATGCAAGCGATCGGGATGGAATGTCACCAAGAAGCGGTCGAGATCTTCCGCCGCGCCGCCGAGCAGGAAAAACAGTGGGCTGACTATCTGTTTAAAGACGGATCGATGCTGGGGATGAACAAAACCATTTTGGCCGACTATGTCGAGTTCATTACCAACCAACGGATGGAGGCGATCGGGCTACCTGCGCTGTTTGAAAAGCGCTCTAATCCGCTGCCATGGATGAGCAAATGGTTGGAGTCTGATTCGGTACAAGTTGCGCCTCAGGAAGTGGAGGTAAGCTCCTATCTGACCAATCAGATCGACAGCCACATTCATGCCCAAGACTTGGCGGAATTCACCCTATGAATCATACCGTCACCTTGCCGGATGGTAAGCAGCACACACATCAAGAGGGGGTGCCGTTACTGAAGCTGTTAAAGGAAAATGGCCTTTACAGCGAATGCCAGCAAGGTTTTTGCGGTGCCTGTCGAACCAAAGTGATCAGCGGCACTGTGCGCTACTTGGCCGAGCCGATGGCGCGCTTACAGCATAATGAGATCCTGCCCTGCTGCTGCACCCCAACCAGCAAGTTGACGGTCGAATACTAATCGGCGAAGCCATAAAAAACGGCGCGAACCTAGTGGTTCGCGCCGTTTTTTGACTGGATAACTTACAGTGCGACCACTGCCTCCAGTGCTTGGCGAATGGCGCGCTTGGCATCGAGCTCAGCGGCCAATTCTGCGCCGCCAATCAAGCTAAAGCTTACTCCTGCCGCCGTCAGTTGCTCGCTTAAACTGCGGTTAGACTCCTGTCCTGCGCACAGCACCACGGTATCGACCGCAATCAGCGATGATTTACCCTCTTGGCTAATGTGCAAACCCTGATCATCAACCTTGTGGTAGTTGGCGCCGGTAACGAACTTGACTTGGCGATCTTTCAATACCGCCCGATGGATCCAACCGGTGGTTTTGCCTAAATCTTTACCCGGCCGCGTCGATTTGCGTTGTAGCAGGTAAATTTCCCGCGCCGATTCAAATGCCGACGGATCACGTTCGCTCAGCCCTGCACCTTGCTGATAAGCCAGATCAACGCCCCACTGTGCCAGCCACTTTGGCGCATTCAGCGTTGGGCTTTGATGGGCTTCCGATAGATATTCAGCCATATCAAAACCGATACCACCGGCGCCGATCAAGGCCACCCGTTGGCCTACTTCCACCTCACCGCGCAGCACTTGCTGATAGGTCACCACATTGGCGCGCTCGATGCCTTCGATTGGTGGTACTCGTGGCACCACGCCAGTGGCGATGATCCGCTCATTAAACTGTTTGAGCTCCTCGCAGTTGGCACTGTGATTAAGTTTAACCGTGACCCCAAATTGCTTAAGTCGGTTGCGGTAGTAGTTAAGGGTTTCTTGAAACTCCTCTTTGCCTGGGATCTTAGCCGCCAGATTAAATTGGCCGCCCAGTTCATCGCGGGCTTCAAACAGGGTCACGTCAAAGCCGCGCTCCGCAGCATAGCAAGCCGCAGCCATCCCGGCAGGACCGGCGCCAACGACCGCGACGGTGCGACCGCTGCTATCCGGCGTCAGATGCAAATCGGTTTCATAACACGCCAGTGGATTAACCAAACAGGTGGCCCGCTTCATCTTAAAGGTGTGATCAAGACAGCCTTGGTTGCAACCAATACAGACGTTGATCTGCTGCCGTTGTCCCGCTTCGGATTTCACCACAAAGTCCGCGTCGGCCAGCAGTGGCCGTGCCATCGACACCATGTCCGCTTGACCGGAGCTTAAGATCTGCTCGGCCACTTCTGGGGTGTTGATCCGATTGGTGGCGATCAACGGCACCGAAACTTCACCACGCAAACGCTCGGTGATCCCGGCAAAGGCAGCACGCGGCACACTGGTTGCAATGGTCGGGATCCGAGCTTCGTGCCAACCGATGCCGGTGTTGATGATGGTCACCCCAGCTTGTTCAAGCCACTTGGCCAGCTGCACCACCTCGTCCCAATCGTTGCCGCCCTCAACCAGATCCAGCATCGACAAGCGGAAAATGATGATGAAGTTGTCACCGACCTTGGCACGGATGGCACGAACGATCTCAAGCGGCAGTCGTGCCCGATTTTCCAACGAGCCGCCATAGTCATCATCGCGCTTGTTGGTGCGAGCACAAAGGAACTGATTAAGCAGATACCCTTCCGAGCCCATCACCTCAACCCCGTCATAACCGGCTTTCTGCGCCAGTGCGGCACAATTGGCGTAATCACGAACCGTCTTACGAATGCCGCGAGCCGATAACGCAAATGGTTTAAACGGGGTAATCGGCGATTTGATTTTGCTCGGCGCCACCGAGATTGGGTGATAAGCGTAGCGGCCGGCATGCAAAATCTGCATACAGATCTTACCGCCTTCGGCATGCACCGCATCGGTAACGATTCGGTGGTGCTTCACTTGCCATGGAAACGACAACTGACTGGCAAAGGCGTGTACTCGACCGGCGTAGTTCGGCGCGATGCCACCGGTTACGATAAGGCCAACGCCGCCTTTTGCCCGAGCCGCAAAAAACGCCGCCTGCTTGTGATAACCGCCCTTTTCTTCTTCGAGGCCAGTATGCATCGAGCCCATTAACACGCGATTGCGTAACGAGGTAAAACCCAAGTCCAGCGGCGCTAACATATTGGGATAGTGTGCGTTCATCCATAAACACCTAGTTGTTGTAATTATCAGCAGGTTAGCGCCCATAGAGTATTGACTCAAGGGGGCCGTCGATAAACCAACTTACAATTGCCAGTGCAAGTACCAGCAGCAATCAGTTAGCATGATCGTTAACGTAATAAAGGAATTGAATTTCATGGCAAAAACGCCCTCACTATTCGGTCGCTTTGTTGGCTTGTTGTTCTCGGTAATCAACAACATCCGCAAGTTTTTTCTGAATCTGATCTTTTTTGGTTTGCTGGCGGTGCTCATCGTCGCCATAAGCCAAGACAGTGGTATCGCCCCAATCCAAAACGGCAGTGCACTGGTGATCCCGATGGATGGCATCGTGGTTGAGGAACTGACCGAACTGGATCCATTTGCGGCATTGACCGGCCAAGACGCCGATCAACCGCAAGAGATCCTATTGGCCGAACTGCTGCACACCATTCGTCACGCCGGCGATGACGAGCGCATCGGTGGCCTGATCTTAAAACCAGGAAATTTGGCCGCCAGCATGGCCAAACTGGAAGATATTGGCCAGGCGCTTAAGGACTATAAAAGCAGCGGCAAGCCACTACTGGTGTACGGCGGCGGCATGGATCAAACCAACTTCTATTTGGCCTCCTTTGCCGATGAGATCACCATCAATCCCGGTGGCGGTGTGTTTATCGAAGGCCTAGGCATGAGCCGCCTGTATTACAAACAGGCACTGGATAATCTGTTGGTCACCAGCCACCTGTATCGCGTTGGTAAATACAAATCGTTTGCCGAATCTTACACCCGCAACGATATGTCCGCCGAAGCCAAAGAGGCCAGCCAAGCGGTGATTGATGATCTGTGGGCCAGTTACCGCACGACCGTCAGCGCGAATCGTGACATCGACCCACGAGTGCTGGCGCCAAGCTTTGATAACTTAAGTCAGCTATTGGCGGAAAACGGTAACGATACCGCCAAGATGGCCGTGGCAAGCGGCTTGGCTGATACCTTGAATACCGATGTTGAGATGCGCCAGCGGATGCGTGACCAATTTGGCTCTGATCCAGTCGATGCCGACAAGATCAACGCCATCGCTTACGCCGACTACGCGCCGCAAGTGGCCCCTATGGTTAATCCGCTGGTTGACGACACCGTGGCGGTGATTGTCGCCAAAGGCACCATTTTGAATGGTGAACAACCCGCCGGCACCATTGGTGGGGTATCAACCGCCAAACTGCTGCGCGAAGCTCGCCAAGATGACGACGTAAAGGCGGTGGTGCTGCGGGTCGACAGTGGTGGCGGCAGCGCTTACGCCTCGGAGCAGATCCGCCAAGAGTTGCTGGCGATCCAAGCGGCAGGCAAACCGGTGGTGGCATCGATGGGATCGGTCGCCGCCTCTGGCGGCTATTGGATCTCAGCCAGCGCCGATCAGATCTACGCCCAAGCCGACACCATCACCGGCTCCATCGGCATCATTAGTTTGTTCCAAACCTTCGAGCGTGCTGCGGAGTTTATTGGCGTCCATCAAGATGGCGTCGCCAACAGCGACATCAAACAATTGAGTCTGTTCGCACCGCTAAATGACAAGGTTGGCCCAATCATCCAACGATTGATGGACAAGGGCTATCACGACTTTATCTCCTTGGTCGCCGAAGCGCGCGATATGACCATTGAGCAGGTTGACGAGGTTGCTCAAGGTCGGATCTGGAGTGGCAGCGACGCCTTAGGGTTAGGCTTAGTCGATAAGCTTGGTAGCCTTGATGATGCGGTGGCCAGCGCCGCTGAACTTGCCGGCCTTAACGACTACCAAACGACGGTCATCGGCCACGAACTGTCACCAGAGCAGCAGCTTTTGCGGGAACTGATGCAGGGCGTGCAAGCCTACCTACCAGAGCCGAACCATCAGACCAAACTGATGTGGCAACTGCAATCGATGCTGGATCCGATTGCAGAGCAACTGCGCTTGGACGATCCCAACCAGTTGTATTACCTCTGCCTAGAGTGCGATTCAGTACGCTAAACAACAACATCGAACAAGCAAAGCCCAGCAGTCGCTGGGCTTTCTTTTGCCTGAAGCGTTATACTCGCGCCAACATTTACTCGCACTACCCTAGCCAATGCCACGTAAACGAATTTATGTTGCGTACACCGGCGGCACCATCGGCATGCAGAAGACCGATAACGGTTACGCACCGGTCGCCGGCTTTCTGACCGAGTCGGTCAACGCTAATCCCGAATTTCATCGACCGGAGATGCCGGAATTTGAGATCCACGAATACCCACAGCTGATCGATTCCGCCAATACCTCGCCCAGCGATTGGCAGCGGATCGCCGATGACATCGCCGCCCACTACCATAATTTTGACGGCTTTGTGATTTTACACGGCACCGACACCATGGCATTCACCGCCTCGGCTCTGTCGTTTATGCTCGAAGGCTTAGCGAAACCGGTGATTGTCACCGGATCACAGATCCCGTTGGTCGAACTGCGCTCCGACGGCCAAACGAATTTGCTGAACGCCCTATACATCGCCGCCAATTACCAAATTGCCGAGGTGTGTTTGTTCTTCAACAACGTGCTGCTG
The DNA here is from genome assembly GCF_000422665.1 of Ferrimonas senticii DSM 18821. Classification (GTDB taxonomy): domain Bacteria; phylum Pseudomonadota; class Gammaproteobacteria; order Enterobacterales; family Shewanellaceae; genus Ferrimonas; species Ferrimonas senticii. The sequence continues at coordinate 531,980 of NZ_AUGM01000001.1, forward strand.
CGCGGAAACCGCAGCACCAAAGTGCACGCCGACGGCTTCGCCGCCTTTGACAGCCCTAACTTAGCGCCACTATTAAACGCCGGTATCGACATTTGCGTCGGCGAACCGTCGCTGCCAGTGGTAGCCAATAGTGTGCTCAATGTGGCTCGGATTGAAACCCAAGCGATTGGCGTGGTTACCCTTTATCCGGGGATCAGCATTGAGGTGATTGCCAACATTCTGCAGCAACCGGTAAAAGCGCTGATTTTACTGACCTTTGGTGTCGGCAATGCCCCAGAGCGCCAAGATCTGCTGGAGCTACTCGAGTTGGCTAACCAGCGAGAGATCATGGTGGTTAACCTAACCCAATGCCTGCAGGGTAAGGTTAATATGGCGGGTTATGCCACTGGTAAAGCGCTGTCTCGTGTGGGGGTATTGTCCGGCTTCGACATGACCACAGAGGCGGCATTAACCAAACTGCACTACCTGCTATCGCAGCCATTCAGCTTTGCCAAACGCTGTGAATTGATGCAGACCGCAATACGCGGTGAGTTAAGCGTTTAATCCGCTTTAGGCAGCGACGGTCTTGATTGATACGGCTGCCTTTTTTATTAATGCCAATAAGGTATGTAGGCATCATTGATTATTTTCGTCGTTTGCCGCAGATAAACGGTTACATCAGCTTAAGATCCGCTATCATAGCCGCCTTTGCCTCAACCTTGAGTAATACCATGAGCAACGAAATCCAGATCCCAGCCGAGCTGCAACAAGTTCTGAACTTTATGCAAGCGGCACCAGAATCCCACGAAGGCGTTCTGAGCATCTACAACGCCATCGAAATGCCTCTGCGTCACGAGTGGGACAAACTGCCAGGCAGCTGCCACAACGTTATGGCCTCTTTCGAGCAGTTCCAAGCGGTTGTCGCTTACACCCTAGTTGGCCCATGTGCAGAGCTGCTGCAGATGATCGAAAAGACCAACGAGGAAGATAACCAAGCTAACGAAGAGCAAGCGCAAGCACTGATGCAACAGCTGTTCGCTCAAGGTATCAAGATGATGGTTAAGGATCTGAAAGCCGCCCGTCGCGACATGCCACTGCGTAACGAATTGATCGCGCCGTTCAAAGCGTAATTGGTCGCCACGACCGGAAGAAAACCGACGCTTGAGGCGTCGGTTTTTTGTTTTCCCAAGTTAAACCCAGCCTGCCTATTTCTAGCAATTTCATAACCCGCTCTTAGCTAATCATCAGCGCCGTGCCACTGTTCTTGGCTCCGCCGTCGAACGGACAAAGACGCCAACGCCATTATCACGACAACAGCGACCCAGCAAACACTAACCTGCCCAATCGCCATATCAAAGCACCACAACCACCAAAACCACCAACTCAAGCCATACAAAAACCAATACGTTACAGCATTGGTTACAATGGAAATTAGCCAAAATGGCGAAGATTAGAGAGGTATTGCTGCCACTGCTCTGCCCCATCAGTCAGTGATGAGGCCGGTATCAGCTTGATGTGACTGTCACTAACTGGAAGACCAACTTGCCCAATTCCACCACCCTGTTGGCGATGCCACTCTAAGGCAAAACGCACCAATGCGGTTGCTGTGAAGTGGCTTGGCAGTTGCAGATGCTCGCGCAGGGATGCCAATAACTGACTTGGGTAACGCAGTGGCATCGGCTTATGCTGCTGAGAAATTGCAGTGAACACCCATACGCTTGATTGTCGCTGCTGACGACGGCGCAGATCTAACATCTGCAGTGCCTGCTGCGATAATGGTTGCCACACCACGCTGCCATTGGCTTGTTGGAAACGGATCAGGCGCTGCTGCCAATCGATCTGCTGCCACTGCAAGCGACACAGCATTGAAAATGGCGCGGCGCTGCTCACCTGCAATTGCAGCAGTGCTTTAACATCCTCATTCAGTGGTAAGCCCGTCAGCGCTTTTAGATAGCGACCAACATCACTGGCAAACAGCGGGATCCGCATTGGGGTCGGGCGACTGACACTGAGCCCCTCGGTGGGATTGGCATGTTGCCGATCTAGCCACGGCAGACTGCTGTCTTGATAATCGCTGATCCCACGAGCAACGTCGTACAGATGACGGATAACCGCCAGCAACTTCTCTTTCGCCCCTTGGCCATGGCCACCCCGCTGCTGCGCCTGCTGCTGTGCCATCGTTAACAGTTGGCTGACCTCGGTTTGGCTTAGCGCTAACGCATCCCATTGACCAAAACGATCACCCAAATGCTGCTCCAGCAGTGCCATTTCACGGCGCCAATCCGGTCGAAATTGTTTGGCATAATGCCGATATCGATTAATTAGTTCGGCGATCGAAAGCGCCACAGTGCTGACCTCAATTTCGGCTCTATCTTGGCCATCAGGCTCGCGCTGGCGTTGCCAGGCTAGGCGTGCCTCGGCTGCCGTCATAGTTGGAAAGTGACCAAGGGTCAGTTGCTTGGTTGAACGCTGACCGCGAGGGGTATAACGGTAGATCCAGCGGCGACTGCGTTTACCAACTTTAAACACCAGCCCCGGATAACGCGGATCGGAAACGTCTGCGGCGGCGTTGGCAAAATAGCTGTCACTAAAATCGCTGCGCTGATCCACCTCGTCACGCGCCCGTCGAACAATCTCAGCGACTCGTCCTTTTACGCCCGTAGCAAGACACTGATCCAACAGGATCAATACCCGCTGCTTGGGGGTCAAACCATCCATATCTCAACCCTATCTCATTGCATTGCGTCGATCTTTTCAGATCTTTCTCCAAAATCAACGATTCAGTTCGAGAATTCAGACAATTATTGGTTGCACCACAACTACCATTGGGGGAGGATCCGCACAAATCAGTTACGGAGTAAACCATGTCAAACGTCGACAGCAATCTATCTGCCTTTATTAAAGCAGTGACCGAAAATGGTCATCTGTGGGTGCTAAGCGACGACAACGAATACGTTGTGGTCGACTCTATTGAGTTTGAAAATACCGATGTGATGCCGCTGTTTTCCAGCGAGCAAGCCGCGCAGGCGCTGTGTATTGAAGATTGGGCGGGTTACACCGTTGCTAAAATTGCCTTGGACGACTTTTTCGAACAGTGGTTGCCAAGCTTGGATGAAGATGGCGTACTGATCGGCATCGATTGGGACGCTGAACTGACTGGCGCTGAGATCGATCCATTCACCATCGCTAAAGAGTTGGCCGACAACGAAGCGTAAGCGTTGCCGCCAGCACCATAAAACCCGCCACTTGGCGGGTTTTTGCGTTTTTTATGGAACAGTTTTCAGTAATTAGTTCTCAGTCTTCAGTCAGAACGAATGCCAGTTGTCGGATTAGGCGAGTGCGCTCACTGGCCCGATGCTCTTAACTGGTACCTAACGACTGAAAACTAATAACTTTTTGAACCGCCTAAAACGAGAAACCCCAGCGCTAAGGCTGGGGTTTGAATAATCTGGCACAGCGGCGGAGGGATAGGATGGATCTGGCTTCGCCCTCGGCACTTCGTGCCGCACTACGCTTCGCTAGTTGATCCCTTGCTACGCAAAGTCGATGCTTCGCATCGCGACTACGCTTCGCTAGTTCAAACCCTTGTCTAGGGTTTTCGCCCTATCCCTGTATTTTTTTCATAGCAACGAATACGACAAAGCCCACCGTTGGGTGGGCTTTGTCAGCTTATTCAGCAAGAAAGTGGCGGAGGGATAGGGATTCGAACCCTAGATAGGCTACAAACCTATGCCGGTTTTCAAGACCGGTGCATTCAACCGCTCTGCCATCCCTCCGATGCGGCGAATAATATGGATTCTTCGATTCGCTGTAAAGCCCGTTTTTATTAAAAAACAGGGCAAACGGCGCGTTTGCACAAGTAACCAACAAAACCCGCTTAACTATTGATCCGCAGTTCGTATCCAGCACCGTAATGGGTCAAAATCACGCTGGGATCGATCTTAATGCGGCGCATCTTAGCGCGGATCCGCGCAATCAAAACATCAAGCGTACGGTCACTATAGCGCCAGTCGGCTTTATCTAAGATCGCCCACAAGGTATCACGACGAACCACCTGATTGGTGGCTTCACATAGGGCATTCATGATCTGCGCTTCATTGCGGCTTAATCGCACCCAATGACCCTGTTTAGAAACAATACGAAAGCTGCCTTGATCAAAGGTCCAAGTATCACTGGATTTCTTCATCACTGGCGCAACGGTGCGATGTTGCAATTTTTCAACATTGCGGCAGGCCCACAGCACCTCTTCCGAGGAACAATTTGGTGCCAGCACCTGGCTTGCGCCCGCCTGCCAGCAAGTCAATCGGCCACTGGCAAAATCGGCTGAAGAGATAACCACGATTGGCAATGAGATCGACTTATTCAAACGGTTAACCACATCACTGACGAGCGAACCGGTGTTGCACGATTCAACCAGCACGATACCACGACCATTAGCAGTCGCCAGTTTAATGATGTCGTTGACGTCTCGAACGTAGTGGCACTCAAACTGCGATTCACACTCCTGTCTACGCAATCCGTTCACTCGTCCTTCAGGCACCAAAGTAATAAGTGGCCAAAGCAGTTTATCTTGTTTCTTATTTGGCGGTGTCGTTGGGGTTGCAGTATCCATTGCGTTACCTCTATTCCTTTATCTGTCTAGCCTCTATTGCAACGCAATTGTTAATCAATCTAGCTCAATAAAACGGCGGTGATATGTATCTAACTGGCGTCATTGCCTTGTTTTAACTTTTGGTATTTCTCATCCGCACGCAAGTCGCCAAAAGTCGGATGGTGTTCTAGCCGGCGCCAATCAATGCCGCGGTCGCGCCAATTTTCAAGCCACTGCAGGGCCAAACGGCGCTCGCCCAGCACTTCATAGGACTCTATCAGGGCAAAGTGGTTAATCTGCTCCGGTACGCTGTAATCGATTAGCTTAGCGATGTAACGTTTCGACTGGTGGTGATCGCCCGCAATAGCATGCAACAGTGCCAATGATTCAATGGTGGTTAAATCCAGCGGCATCGATTGATGAGCGCGTTGATGCAATTGAATGGCTTGAGTAAGCACGCTTTGCAGCGACTCGTTAGCGTCAGGCTGTCGATAGTAGGAAGCAAGCACGAAACCACTTAAAGCGCCTCGATCTTGGGGCCGCAATAACAGCGCCCGTTGAAATGAATCGACGGCTAACCGAAAGTCGCCATTATTTAGCGCCAACAAGCCTAAGTGGGAATAGGCGCTAAAATCATTGGCTTCCAGCGCAATAACCTGAAGCTGCTGTTGCGCCTGCTCCACTTGGCCTAAGTTCACCAATGTGTTGGCTACATTGGTGCGCAGTTTAAGATCATCGGGCAATAGCGCTAACGCCTGCTTAAAGTGCTTCAACGCCTGTCGATAGTCCGCCCTTTCTGAGGCCAATACCCCTGCTAAATTAGGTACTCGCCAATCGTACGGAGCGACCAACTCGAACTCGCGCAGATAACGCTGCGCTCGTGGCACATTGCCTTGACGCAGATGCGTGCGAACGATGCCATACAGCACGTCGACGTGGTTAGGATTATGCTCCCGTGCCATCTGATAAGCCGCCAGCGCTGAACCATATTCCTGCTTAATGGTGTAAATCTCGGCCAGTTCCAAGTAAGCGCCAAGCAGCTGGCTTTCCTGCTCTAGCGCTAAGTTTAGGCAGCGCATGGCACTGTCGAGCAATGATGGTGAACCCAGTTGCTCGAACTGCAACCGATAAACGGTCGCCTTTAAGACCTGTGCCGCAGGGTTACTTTCTAGCTGCATTGACGCGGCTAATTTAGCCTGAGCTTGCTCTAAGGCCGCGGTGTCCAAATTGAGTGGTCGCTCAGCACCGCCAATCAACGCTTTGGCTTGCACAAAAAGCTCGTAGGCGCGAGGATTTTGAAACTGCAGCTTAACCAAGCGCTGGCTGACTCGTTCAACCCCCAAGTAATCGGCTAACTGCAAGCGCAGATCGGCGCTAATTCGGTGACGTTGCTGTTGGCTGTAGTGCCGTTGCCAAATCGCACGTTGCAGTAAGCCCCGCTTCAGAGCCAGTTCGACCAGATAGCCATCATTTTCGGTGGTGAGATTAACTCTGACAGCCAAATTTTCCCCTGCAATTGGCTGGTTCTGCCACTCTTGGCCAAGATAGCTTAGCGCGGCGGAATTAGCGTCAATCGCTTTAAGCCACTGGTCAAGATCATCGGCAAGCGCCTGCTCCAGTGCCAGCGGCGTATCACTGATCTCGATGCTCAATCGCGGATGTTGCGGCAGTGATTGCGGTTGCAGTGACCAGAGCCACGCGGCTAAAGCAAAACCGGTTACGACCATACTGGCAACAGCTGTCTGCTTAACTCGGCGGCGCCGCCAACCTTGATCATCGTTAAAGGTTAATTTGGCCACCGCCGCTAATCGTTCGTCAGCATCAACAGTCAACAGCGCCAATAGCGCGTGATTAACCCACTCTGGGCCGGCTTGCTTCGAAGCGGCGGGATTTTGCGCCCACACAAAGGCGTTGACCTTATCAATCCAGCCCAGCTGTTGCGCCACATTCAATAACACCACCCCGGCTGACCAATAGTCACTGGCTGGCCCCAACTCCTCACCGCGGATCTGCTCTGGGCTCATGTAACTGGTGGTGCCTATCACGGTATGGCTAAATTCGTCGGCTTGTGCCGCGACCGCCGCACCGAAATCCAGAATTTTCAGCGAATTATCCGGCAGGATCATCAGATTACTTGGCTTAATATCGCGGTGTACTACGTCACTGGCGTGGGCACTTCGAAGACCAGCAAGCAGCTGTCGCATCCAATGGCGCACTTGAGACTCGGTCATCGAGTCGGAATCGAGCCATTGCTGCAGCGTCTGCCCTGGATAAAACGCCATCACAATGACATCTTGCCCCAGCTTGGTTTGGGTGACCTCGTAGATGGTGCCGATATTGCGATGCAATAAGCGGCTGGTGATCCGCGCCTCTTTCAACAAGCCGGTTCGGCCAACCGCCGATAACGCCGAATTGGGCGCCAACAGCTTAATGGCGACTTCACGCTGAAGCCGTTTGTCCCACCCCTCATAAACCACGCCAACACCGCCGTGGCCAATAACCCGACGAATTTGATAATGGCCGATGCTGGTGCCGACTAAATCGTAGATGTCATCACCATCGGCTTCATCTAAGCCAAATAGTTGGCAATGAAACTGTTCGAAATATTTACTGCCACTGTCACTGACTGCAAGTAAACCCTCAAGCTCATCCCTAAGCTCCGGTTCAACTTGCTCTAACCACTGGGATAGGTGTTCTGGCGCGACAGTTAGCGCTTGATTGAAGCGCTTTTTGATCTGTGTGGTGCGTTCCATGCATCCAACCTGTCATTACTGTTGCGTTACGTTTTTATACAACCACGTTTGCGCAAAGCTCCAATCTCGTTTAACCGTCGCCACCGAAACGCCTATCGCATCTGCCGTCTCGGCCAAGGTAAGGCCGCCGAAGATCCGATAAACCGCGACATCGTGTTCCCGCGGGTAACGTTCTTGAAAGCGTTTCAGGGCATCGTCAATCTCGGCAATCTGGTCAAGTTGGCTCTGACTAATAAATTGACTTAAATCAACGCCGTCGCTGTCGCGCTTGCCCGCCTGCTTTTGCCGCAGATAATCGATCAAAACGTGGCGCATCGCCTTGCTGGCTGCCGCCAGGAAGTGACCTTCGTTGTTGTATCGATGGCTGCCAGCGGCAAATTTGGCATAGGCTTCATGGATCAGCGCGCGCGAATCTAACGTGGCGCAATAGGGCAAGCGGCTTTTGACTGAACGAGCTCGTAGACGCAACTGCTGATACAACAGTACTGCCATCTTGTCGCCAGCAAACCCTGCATGATCACCTTCCCTGTTCTCTGACTGCAGTGTTGTTACCGGTTGTCCCATTTTTTCGGTTCCTTGATTGGCTCCCGCTTCGATTTAACATTTTGACAACAACTCATTGCATGTCAAAGGGTTTTCAAATCACCCGCCTCTTCATTTGATAATCAAGCGCAATGATCGGCAAATATTGGTCGAGTTAACACTCTTTGCGGTCATTGCTAGACAGTGCACAGAAACGCAAGTAGATTCCGCCAACTCAGATTTACTGGGGCTTCCTGCCCTACCCGTGTTCATTCTAGGAGTACCGATGGTTCACGTATTCGGCCATATGAGCCCAGACAGCGACAGCATCTGTAGTGCTGTTATCGCCGCTAACTGGCTAAACCACCGTGGTTTTGATGCCACCGCCTTCCGTCCTGGCGAAGCCAGCCGTGAAACCTGCTTTATTTTCGAAGCCGCTGGCGTTGAGCTGCCACAAGAACTGAACAAGCCACTGGCGGGCGAGCGCGTTTACCTGGTGGACTTCTGTGAGCAAGAGCAAGGCCCTGCCGATCTGGCCGAGGCGATTCTGGTTGGTTTGGTGGATCACCACCGCATGGGCACCCTGCAAAGCAATGGTCCGTTAGAAGCGTGGATGATGCCACTGGGTTCTACCGCATCGGTACTGTTCGAGTTGTACCAGATCCACGGTGTTGAGCTGACCAAGCCACTGGCAACGTTGATGCTGGGTGCGCTGCTGTCTGACACCGTTGGTCTGAAGTCGCCAACCACCACCCCACGTGACATCGAACTGGTTGATCTGCTAGCGCCAATTGCCGACGTTAACGTTGAACAGTTCACCGCAGAACTGCTGGTAGCGAAGACCGACATCAACGGCATGTCTGTTGAAGAACTGCTGAACAAAGACGTAAAAGGCTTTGAGTTTGGTGGCAAGACTCTGACTGTTGGCCAGCTGGAACTGGCGGACTTCGCCCAAACCGAAGCGCTGCTGCCTGAACTGCAAGCGGCGCTGGAGCAAACCGCGGCGAGCAATGGTAAAGACGTTGCCGTGCTGATGCTAACCAACATCCGCAGCGAACAGACTCGCCTGCTGGTTGCCGGTCCGGCGGCGCAGATGCTGATCGATGCCAACAACGAATTGGTGTTTGAAAAGTGCCTAAGCCGTAAGAAGCAGATGCTGCCTTGGCTAAACGGCGTATTTACCGCCTAATCGGTGAAATTATCGCTGACTAAACCCCGCCCCGTGCGGGGTTTATTGTTTTTTGCCGGTCAACGGTTAAGCTAAAGCCAACATATGTACATTTATACAGTCTCGTGAATTCAGTCAGCGAATCTCAATTATCTTTACTTAAGCGACAGTTTGAGCACGCCCTTAATCATCGACGCACCCTGCTTGATACCCTCGCCAGCCACGCACCAGCCCAAGCGCAACTGCAGCAGTTGCCATTGTGGCTGCAAACTCGGCCATTGGAGAAAATTGAACAGATCGTCCCAGAGCAAATTGCCGGCATTGATGCCCATCCGGCACTTATCAGTGCCCTGAATGATCTCTATCGGCGCGATGATGATCTGCAAAGCCAAAAAGTGCGGCGTTATCCCGGCTTGGTTCGCTTTGCCGCAGTGCAGCAACAGTCACTGATCGCTGATGCACAACAGTTACAGCAATCACTGGCCGAATTTAAAGAGCACCTTCATCAAGCCACCGCGCCCTATAGCAACAAGCAAGATCTGCGCTTTGAACTGCTGCACCAATTCGCGCCGAACCTAATCACCATGCATTTTTATCGCGCCCCGGTGATGCTTGCCGCTGAGGTACGGCGCGTACGGTTTGCATGGGTTGGTAAGCGGATTATCGCCAAAACCACCAAGGCCGAGATATTGCAGCGCTTAGAAAACAGCTTGGTGCATCCGGGTAAACTGATCCATGACATTCCAGCTTGGAATCGCTGCGTTAGTGACGAAATTCGCGCCATTCAGTCGCTGCCAGCCAATGTTGAACTGCGCATCGATCGTCCCGGCGGTTTGCGGCCAACTGCCTTTGTGCAATATACCGATGGCCGTCGCTGGCAGACACCGGCCAACCTGCCACTGCTGTGCGCGCAAGATGCACCGATTGAGGTGGTATCACTGCCAAACTGGCAGCAAAAAGCGTTTCCCGAAGCCAAGGGTGAACAACTGATCCCGCGCCTTCATCTGTATCGGATTAACTAATCGACGACTGTTGCAACTGCCATAATCGTTGATAGGCACCGCCAGCGGCCAGCAACTGCTGGTGGTTACCGCGCTCGATAATTTGTCCCGCATCGATCACCAAGATCTCATCGGCATCGACAATGGTCGACAAACGATGGGCGATCACCAAGGTGGTTTGTCGCTGCGACACCTCACTCAGGGCCGTTAAGATCGCCCGCTCCGAGTCGCTATCCAATGATGAGGTGGCCTCATCAAACAACATCACCCGTGGTCGTTTCAGCACCGCTCGAGCAATCGCCACCCGCTGTTTTTCACCACCAGAGAGTTTCAGGCCGCGTTCACCCACTTTGGTATTGACGCCATCGACCAAGCGCGCCACAAACTGATCTAAATGGGCGATTTTTAGCGCCTGCATCACCTCGTCATCGCTGGCATCAAGCCGGCCATAACGGACATTTTCTAGGATCGAGTCGTTAAACAACACGGTGTCTTGCGGCACCACCGCAATAGCGCGGCGCAGCGAATGTTGGGTTACCGCAGTGACCGGTTGGTCATCAATCAGCACCGTACCGCTATCGCAGTCGTAAAACCGCAACAACAGTTTAGCGATGGTCGATTTGCCAGCCCCACTGGCGCCCACTAACGCAATCTTCTGTTTCGGTTTGGCGGTAAAACTTAAGCCGCTCAAAATTTGGCGGTCGCTGTGATAGCCAAACTGAACATCGCGAAACTCAACCTGCCCCGCTCCGGCAGCGAGCGATTTTGCATCGACGGCATCGGCCACCTGCGGTTTCACCGCCAGCAGGTTAAACATCTTTTCGATGTTGGCGAGGCTGCCTTTCATCTCTCGATACACAAAGCCTAGGAACCCCAGTGGCATAAACACCTGCATCATAAAGGCATTAATCAAGGCAAAATCGCCAAGGGTCATGCTGCCCGCAAGTACGTCGTTGGCGGCCAGTACCAGTGCAGCGGTCATGGCGATGGCGATAATCAGGCTTTGACCGGCATTTAGGGCAAACAAGCTTAAGCGGTTTTGGCGGCGGGCAAGCTCCCACTGCGCCAACCCCTGATCGTAGGCCGCCGCTTCCGACCGCTCGTTGGCGAAATACTTAACGGTTTCAAAGTTGATCAAGCTGTCGATGGCACGGGTGCTACTGGCGGACTCCGCTTCATTCATCTTGCGGACAAAGCCGGTACGCCATTCGGTCGCCACCAGCGAAAAGCCGATGTAGATCACCACCGCAGTGGCGACGATCACCGCAAAACCTGCATGGTAGTTGTACCACAACAAGCCGATCACCAAGCCCACTTCCAGCAGAGTTGGCACAATATTGAACACCATAAAACGCATCAAAAAACTGATGCCATTGACGCCGCGCTCAATATCACGAGAGAGACCGCCAGTTTGGCGATCTAAGTGAAACGCCATATCGAGCGAGTGCAGATGTTCAAAGACCTGCAGACCGACTCGGCGCATCGCCCGCTCGGTAACCCGGCCAAACAGGGTGTCACGGATCTCACCCAAAAGTACGTTTAGAAAGCGTAAGCCGCCGTAGGCCAACAGCAATCCCAGCGGCAACGCCAGGGTTTGCGCTAATCGTTGACCGTCGAGGTTATCGATCACCTCTTTAAGCAGAAATGGCAGGCCGACACTGGCAAGTTTGGCCGCAATCAAACAACTCATCGCCAGCGCAATTCGGCCACGAAACTCTAATAGGTAGGGAAAAAGCTGTCCAAGAACTCGCCAATTAACTTCGGAGTAATGAACATTGGTACGGGCGCCGCGCATCAAACTTGCCTAACGATTTGTGATGCGTGGCACTTTAGCACATCGCCCGCTGTCACTGGGTTTTACAGCTTATGGTGATTCTAACTGCGATGCGGCGGCGTGCTTAATTAGGTGACACAGCTGTGCCATTCCCTCGATGGTGCGCGGTCCCATTCGGTGCACCAGATCGCCATCGATGGTATGGATCTGCTGTTTGGCCACGGCCGGGATCTCCGGCCATTGCGACCACGACACCGCTTCTTGGTTGGCAAACTCTGAATGAGTTGGTTTGATGATTAACTGCGGCTGACGATCAATCACCTGCTCAATATTGACCTGCGGATAGTCCGCCAGCGAACCGGCAAAGATGTTATCGCCACCACACAGGATCAGCATATCCGCCAGCCAACCATTAGATACGGTCGTCAGTGGTTCCGGCCAAACTTGGTAAAACAATGGTACGGGGGTGGTCGGCGCCGCAGCAATCAGCGCCGCTAGCTTGGTTTCAACTTCTGACGCAAGTTGCCGCGCCGTGGTTTCATTTCCCAGCGCTTGTCCAAGCTCAATCAATTTCTTAGGCAAATCACGCATCGTTGCCGCCCCGCTGTCGATGATCGGCACATCGAGTAACGCAAGCTGCTGCAGTTGCTGCGGCGCGGTGTCGGCCAGCGACAACACCACCGCATCCGGTGCCAACAGCAATAACTGCTCGATATCCAAATGGTTGTAGCTGCCCACCCGCTTAATCGCTTTCGCCGCTTCAGGGAAGTCGGCATAAGCCACCGTGGCGATAATCTTCTCCCCTGCGCCCAGCGCAAACACCATCTCTACCGAGCTTGGCGACAGCGCGGCAATCCGCTCTGGTGCAGCAAGAACTAATGACGGAAGCAGACCAAGTAACGGCAACAAACGCAGGGCAGGTTTCATATAAGGCTCATAGTTTCAGATAGCTGCGCAAGCTTACCTGAAATCAATCAAGGCTGCAGAACGCGGCAACTGGCTGACAATCCAGCAATCGATCACACCATGTCGTACTAAGCGCAGTTTTTCTGGGTGCAAACTGCTAGCATTGGCTCAGTTCAACTCGCACTGGAAACTTATGGACGCTCTATTTGAAACCAAAGCCAACGATGAATTGGTGTGCCTGATCCTGCATGCTCAGCATCTGATCAACGCGAAAACCCTATACCGCCAAGATATCACCAGCCAGTTTGAGGAGATCTTTGAACAGCAGGATCAGCAGATCCTTTGTCCAGTGACCAACACCGTGGTGGAACTGGCCGAGTTCGACAACTGGCTAGCTAAACTGCAAACCGCAGAGTCCCGCGCCGAGATGGGTGATGTGGCGTTTGTGGCAGTAGTCACCATCAATCAACTGTGGGTATTGGGCAAGTAAGCCTAATCGTTACCACTGATTGATAAAACCCGCCAATCGGCGGGTTTTTGCTTTTTACTTACAGCATTCAGCTGATAGTGTTTAGTTGTCGGCCAGAGCAAGAGCAGGTTGTTGATTTGAATCCACGCCATCAATAGCCCGCCGCTTTTAACTGGTGACTAGCGACTAAATACTGATAACTTTTGCACGCCGAAAACGAGAAACCCCAGCACTAAGGCTAGGGTTTGGCTAATTTGGCATAGCGGCGGAGGGATAGGATGGTTCGGGCTTCGCCCTCGGCACATCGTGCCGCACTACGCTTCGCTAGTTGATCCCTTGCTAGGCAAAGTCGATGCTTCGCATCGCGACTACGCTTCGCGAGTTCGAACCGTTGTCTAGGTTCCTCACCCTATCCCATTAGCGGTCAAAGTGTTGAACCGCCTAAAACGAGAAACCCCAGCACTAAGGCTGGGGTTTGATATATGGCGGAGGGATAGGGATTCGAACCCTAGATAGGCTACAAACCTATGCCGGTTTTCAAGACCGGTGCATTCAACCGCTCTGCCATCCCTCCGACGAGGTGCAATATAGTCATCGGCCTTTGGACTGTAAAGCACTTTCCTACGTAAAAGAGATTGTTTGCTTTTAAATTAATCGGTTAGCTGAAATTTGCGGCGGACATACGTTGTAACCAGTACGGATCTGGTGCAACTTATCCTCCCTGCGGTAGTCTTACCTTTAATACATCTGTAATGCGCCAACCAAAGGAGTAAGCATTTATGGAAACCCGTCGTTTTGAAACGACCCAGACCCAAGGGGTCGCTATTAACCGCGTACTGCGCAACACCTACATGCTTCTATCGATGACGCTGCTGTTCGCTGCAGTGGTCGCCGGCACCGCCATGGCGCTGAACCTGCCTCACCCTGGGCTTATCATCACCTTGGTTGGTTTTTACGGTTTGCTGTTCTTAGTGAGCAAAACCCAAAACAGCGCTGCAGGTATTCCTGCGGTATTCGCTCTGACCGGCTTTATGGGTTACACCTTAGGTCCGATCCTGAGCATGTATTTGGGTGCAGGCATGGGCGATGTGGTGCTAACGGCATTCGCCGGTACCGCCCTGGTATTCTTCGGTTTGTCCGCTTATGTACTGATGACCGGCAAAGATATGTCGTTTATGGGCGGCATGATGCAGGCGGGCTTCTGGGTAATTATCGCGATGTTTATCGCCAACCTGTTCCTGCAGGTTCCAGCTCTGAGCATGGCTCTAAGCGCCATCTTCATCCTGTTCTCTTCCGGTGCCATCCTGATGCAAACCAGCGCCATCATTCATGGCGGCGAGCGCAACTACATTAGCGCGACCGTGACCCTGTTTGTCTCCATCTACAACATCTTCGTTAGCCTGCTGAGCCTACTGGGCATGGGCGGCGACGATTAATCTGCCTTTGCGCTAGCGCAATTTCAGTTACAATTAGGCCCCATCGTTTGGGGCCTTTTTTATGGCCTGAGTTTGTAAGACCCGTCATGAGTCGATTTGTCATATTCGTTAATGGTCCCGCTTATGGTAGCCAGCACGCCTATTCGGCGCTGCGCTTTGCCGAGGCGGTACTGGCACAGGGCCATCAACTGGCTCAAGTGTTTTTCTATCAAGATGGTGTACATAACGCCTCGTCGTTGCTGTCCCCCGCCAGCGATGAATTCGCCATCAATAAACAGTGGCGCGCGCTGCACCAACAAGGGGTAGCGCTGGTTTGCTGCGCATCCGCCGCACTTCGCCGAGGGGTGGTCGATGCCGAAGCAGCACAGGATCTAGACCAAGTCGCAGGTAACCTTGATCCCGCCTTTACCCTTGGCGGGCTTGGCGAATACGTTACCGCGGCCGCAACCGCAGATCGGGTGGTGCAATTTGGCTAATCTCATTCAACGCTTAGTGATCTTTAGTAAAGCGCCCCATGGCAGCGCCGCCGGTCGTGAAGGGTTAGATCTGCTGCTGTTAAGCGCCAGCTACGATATGCCCAGTGCGGCGCTGTTCGTTGGCGACGGTGTCTATCAATTGCTTGCCAACCAACAGCCAGAATTGGTTGGCGGCAAAAATTACATTGCCACCTTTCGCGCGTTGCCTATGTATGACGTCGAACAGATCCTAATCTGCCAGGATTCGCTCGCACAACGAGGCCTAACTCGCGAGCAACTGATTTTGGATGTGGAGTTATGTACGCCAAGCCAGATCGCCGATGTGATTGGCCAAAGTACTGAGGTATTACGATTTTGAGTACGCTGCACACCATCGCCACGCTGCCGAATAGCCCTGAGCAACTGGCGCAAATGCTGCAATATCGTGGCGAAAACGACCCCGTTTTGCTGATGCAAGATGCCGTACTGGCCGCCAGCCAGCCTCGTTTTGCCGCGCTACTAAACCGTATGCCGGTCTATCTGCTTGCTGAC
This sequence comes from Ferrimonas senticii DSM 18821, assembly GCF_000422665.1. GTDB lineage: Bacteria > Pseudomonadota > Gammaproteobacteria > Enterobacterales > Shewanellaceae > Ferrimonas > Ferrimonas senticii. Next base: position 547,586 of record NZ_AUGM01000001.1, read on the forward strand.
GATCTTAGCGCTCGCGGTACTGCCCCGCTGCCGGAACTGTCGGCACAGCCGATCGATTACAATCAATTCGTCCAACTGTGCTTGGACACCAACCAACAAATTGCGTGGTAACTCCAATGATGTTTAATGGCCAAGAGATTGCCACCGACAAGCAAGGCTATCTGCTGAACGCTCAAGAGTGGCAGCCGGAACTGGCACCGCTGCTGGCTGCCGAGGAGAGCATCCAGTTGACGGATGCTCACTGGGAAGTGGTCAACTTTGTCCGCGATTTCTATATCGAATTCAACACCAGCCCCGCGATCCGAGTGTTAGTTAAAGCCATTGGCGAAAAGCTTGGTGAAGATAAAGGCAACAGCAAGTACCTGTATAAGTTGTTCCCTAAAGGCCCAGCCAAGCAAGCAACCAAAATTGCCGGCTTACCCAAACCGGCGCGCTGCATCTAAAGCCGCCTCTAGTTCGTTGTTCGCCCACTTTATGTGGGCGTTTTTATACCCCCAGAAAACGCGCAGATATAGCGCAATATCCTACGCTTACTCTATCGACCATCAGCGATCCCAATCGGCAGCATAGAGAGGCACTTATGGAATATCAGGTCACCAGCCTGATCTTACAAACCCAGCCAGATCAGCGAGATACCGTATTGCAGTATCTACACAGCATTGACGGTGCCGAAATCCATGCCGAAACCGCCGACGGCCAGATGGTGGTTACCCTAGAAAGTGAAGGCCAAACGGTCGCTATTGATTCGCTGCACACCATCCCTGGGGTGCTCTCCGTCAGTTTGGTTAGCCACCACAGTGAGCCGTTGAAGTAGTACTACCAAACCCGCCCAAATAAACCAACCAAATAGAGGAAAATCATGAGCCTCGACCGTCGTCAATTTTTGAAAGCTAACGCCGCCGCTGCTGCGGCCTCGGTGGTGGGGATCAGCTTACCGGTTCCCACTCTTGGTGCCAGTGCCCCTGGCCGGATCAAATGGCAAAAGGCACCATGCCGCTTTTGTGGCGTCGGTTGTTCGGTGCTGGTTGGTACCCAAGGCAATAAAGTGGTTTCGACCCAAGCCGATCCGCTGTCGCCGGTGAACCAAGGTCGGAACTGCGTCAAAGGCTATTTCCTGCCAAAAATTATGTACGGCGAGGATCGCATCACCCAGCCGCTATTGCGGATGAAAGATGGCAAGTACGACAAATCTGGTGAATTTACCCCAATCAGTTGGGACCAAGCGTTCGACATCATGGCGCAAAAATGGAAGCAGGCGCTGAAAGAGAAAGGGCCAAATGGCGTTGGCATGTTTGGCTCGGGCCAGTGGACCATATGGGAAGGTTACGCCGCGATTAAACTAATGAAAGCGGGATTTTTGTCGAACAACATCGAACCCAACGCGCGCCACTGCATGGCATCGGCGGTGGTCGGCATGCTGCGAGCCTTTGGCATTGATGAACCGATGGGCTGTTACGACGATTTTGAACACGCCGACGATTTTATCCTGTGGGGCTCCAATGCCGCAGAGATGCACCCAGTGCTGTGGCAACGACTCGCCGCGCGGCGGATGGGTCATCCCGACTGTCGAGTTCATGTGTTATCCACCTACCACAATCGCAGCTTTGACTTGGGCGATAACAACATGGTGATGACGCCCCAATCGGATCTGGTGATCCTTAACTATATCGCCAACTACATCATCCAAAACAAAGCCTATGACCAAGAGTTTATTGATAAACATGTAAATTTCGCGGTCACTGCCGACGACATCGGCTACGGATTACGGCCGGAGGATCCCCGGGAGAAATCAGCCAAGAATCCAGGCAGTGGCAAAACCGAAAAGATCGGCTTTGATGCCTACGCCGAAATGATGGCCGATTACACCCTAGAACATGCTCACAAGATCTCTGGCGTGCCTAAGCCGGCACTGGAAGCGCTCGCCAAAGCCTATGCCGATCCCAAGCGCAAAACCATGAGCCTGTGGTGCATGGGCATCAACCAACACGTGCGCGGCGTCTGGGCCAATAACTCGATCTACAACATCCACTTGTTGATGGGCAAAATTTCACAACCGGGTAACTCACCGTTTTCACTGACTGGGCAGCCTTCGGCCTGTGGCACCGCTCGCGAAGTTGGCACCTTTTCGCACCGATTGCCAGCCGATATGGTGGTCACCAATGACAAACACCGAGAGATCTGTGAAAAACAGTGGCAGTTGCCAGCAGGCACCTTAAACCCGAAACCGGGTTATCACGCGGTGCTGCAAAGCCGAATGTTGAAAGACGGCAAAACCAACGTCTATTGGATCCAATGCAACAACAACCTGCAAGCCGCGCCGAATCTCAACGACGAAACGCTGCCGGGTTACCTTAATCCAGATAACTTTATCGTGGTCTCCGATCCCTACCCGACCGCAACCGTAATGGCTGCGGATCTGGTCTTACCCACGGCGATGTGGGTCGAGAAAGAGGGCGCTACCGGTAACGCCGAACGTCGAACCCATTTTTGGCACCAGATGGTCAACGCACCGGGCCAGTCACGTTCGGATCTGTGGCAACTGATGGAGTTCTCGAAACGCTTTACTACCGATGAGATCTGGCCAGCAGAGTTGGTAGCCAAGGCGCCAAATCTTAAAGGTAAGACCCTGTTCGAGGTGTTGTTTGCCAACGGTAAGGTCGATAAATACCCACGTTCTGAATGCACCTCACCGCTGAACCAAGAGTCCGATCACTTCGGCTTCTATGTGCAAAAGGGATTGTTTGAAGAGTACGCCTTCTTTGGCCGTGGTCACGGCCACGATTTAGATAAGTTTGACAACTACCACAACAATCGCGGTAAACGCTGGCCGGTGGTCGATGGGCAAGAGACCCGCTACCGCTTTACCAATGATGACGACCCCTACGCCAAGGCCAAATTCGATTTTTACGGCCATAAAGATCACAAAGCGGTGATCATCGCTAACCGCTACGAACCGCCGGTCGAGGTACCCGATGAACAGTACGATCTATGGCTGACCACTGGCCGAGTGCTGGAACATTGGCACACCGCCACCATGACCGGCAGAGTGCCAGAGCTGAAAAAAGCGATGCCAGACGCGTTGCTTTATATGAGCCCCGCTGACGCCAAAGCACGCGATTTAAAACATGGCGATGAGGTGGTGATCACCAGTCGCCGTGGCTCAGTTAAAACGCAAGTCGATCTCAAGGGCCGAAATAAGCCACCGCAAGGATTGGTGTATATGGCGTTTTTCGATGCCAGTCGATTGGTCAACAAACTGCTGATTGACGCCACCGATCCGATCTCTAAAGAGACCGACTTTAAGAAGTGTGCCGTTAACGTGAGGAAAGCGTGATGAGAATTTTATCGTTGGCGGCACTCATGCTGACGCCATTGCTAGTTGGTTGCAATCAGTCCGATGCCAAAGAGGTCAAACCGGTTAAAGCCACCCCGATCTATTCATTGCGCGGCGACGTCGCGCTAAAAGCCACCCCGGATCCAGCGCCGTTTGCCACCTACCCTAGCAAAGGCCATACGCTGCCAAGGGCATTTCAAAATCAGCCGCCGCTGATGCCACACAACCTCTATCCAATTACCGCGAAACGCAACAGTTGCCAAAGTTGCCACGGCCGTAAGGCCAAGGCCGATGTGCCCGTTACCCACCCTTCGCATCACCTAGACGATGGCAGCTTAAATCCGGCCTACAACTTTTGTACCCAATGTCATGTGCCGCAAGCGGATAATCGCAGCCCAATTGTTGCTAATGACTTTGTCGCACCGGGCTATCCAGACTAACCGAAGCTATTGCCACATCTGCTTCGAACCAAGCCGCCGTGTTTGCACCGCGGCTTGGTTTGGTTGTGCAGCGATTTGCCGCGCAATACGCAGCATCGTTGTCGCCACTAACGACACCGGTATCGGTCGCCATGCCCGCGCACCAGGAAGCCAAGACAGCAACTTAGAAAACTGCGCCGCAACCGATTCGGCCAAGCGGCGTGGATAGCGTTTTACCACCAACAACGACGGTTGATAGATAACCAGATTATTAAGCCCTAGTGCTTCGAGCCCCGATTCCATCTGCCATTTGGTTTTCAGATACAAACCGCGTGCTCGGTCACTGACGCCAATGCTGCTGATCACATGAAACTGCTGACAGCCATTGCTGCTTGCCCACTGCCCCAGCGCCAGCACCGCCTCAAGATCAACCGCTTTAAAGGCGGAGGCACTGCCGGCTTGCTTAATGGTACTGCCAAGGCAGCAAAACAGCGCGTTAACCGGTTCGGCTATTTGCAGATCCGCGATGCGACTGAGCGGCAGGATGTGTTCAATCACCTGCGGATGTTGATGCCAACGGGTAGCGCGACGGCTGAGCAGATGCACCGTCACCTCTTGATCTTGTTCAAGCAGTTGCATCACCAGTTGCTCACCTACCGCTCCTGTAGCGCCTGCCACCAAAATCCTTCTCATCGATTGGTCATCATCCGTTTGCCGTCAAATAGTGGATAACTTGATTGCTACTGCCACGCCATTTAAGCCCCGGGTGGTGCTGTTCTCTAACAAAAGGGCCATCGATCAACACATCGATTAAGTCCAGCACTTGCTGCTGCTCGGTATTGAGTTCGCTGCGCAGATAACCGGTCCATAACCAGATATCTTTGCCCGGTGCTTCTGCCCGAACCCGTTGTACCAATGCCAATACATCCGCCACGTTAGCCGGATGCAGCGGATCCCCACCGGAGAGACTCAGGCCACGACGGCGAATACGACTGTCGTTAAGATCGGCGATGATCTGATCCGCCAGCGTATCATCAAAGGGATGACCGCTGTTGGGATTTAAGGTGGACTGGTTGTAGCAACCTTTGCAGTTGTGCACGCACCCTGCAACAAACAAGGTGCAGCGAGTGCCCGGTCCATTGACAACATCCACGGGGTAGTAGTTGTGATAATTCATTTTATGCTCAAAACAATAAGGCGCCAGCTTTCGCTGGCGCCATTTAACCTTACAGGTGTTTAACTCGGCGTTTCACTTCTTCTTGCTTACCAGAGTTAAATGGTCGCGCATCCGGGCTGCCCAAATAGCCACAGACTCGTCGGGTTACCGAAACCTTAGTGGAATCGGAATTACCACAAGCGGGGCAAACAAAGCCTTTACTGGTGCATTCAAACTCGCCGGTATGACCGCACTCGTAACACTCATCAATTGGCGTATTGGTGCCGTAGTAAGGCACTTTGTCGTAAGCGTAGTTCCACACATCTTCCAACGCTTCAACGTTGTTTTGCATGTTTGGATACTCACCGTAGCTAATAAAGCCACCAGAGGTGATCGCTGGGTAATCGCGTTCGAAATCGATCTTATCGTATGGATTGACCTTCTTCTCTACGTCGAGGTGGAAGCTGTTGGTGTAGTAGCCTTTATCGGTTACGCCATCAATAACCCCGAAGGATTTGGTGTCCAACTTGCAAAAACGAGTACACAAGTTTTCACTTGGGGTCGAGTACAAGCTGAAGCCGTAACCGGTCTCTTGTTTCCACTGCTCAACCGCATCACGCAAATAACGTACGACATCCAGCGCATGTTGACGCAACTTGGCATCATCATAAACGTGGGTACCATCGCCAAACAGCGCGTTGATGGTTTCATGCAAACCAATGTAACCGAGCGAGATTGACGCACGGCCATTTTTGAAGATCACCGAAATGTCATCTTCTGGCTGCAAACGCACGCCACAGGCACCCTCTTGGTAAAGGATCGGCGCCACTTTGGCTTTCACGCCCTGCAGACGTTCGATGCGGGTCATCAATGCCGCGCGACTGACCGCTAGGCGCTGATCAAGGATCTGGTAGAAGCGTTCAACATTGCCTTCGGCTTCGATGGCGATCCGTGGCAGGTTGATCGAGACCACACCTAAGTTGTTGCGGCCTTCGTGTTGCAGTACGCCATCTTCCTCATAGGCCCCAAGGAATGAACGACAGCCCATCGGATTTTTAAATGACCCGGTCACCTCAACCACTTTGTCGTAGTTAAGAATGTCTGGATACATCCGCTTGGAGGCGCACTCGAGTGCCAATTGCTTGATGTCGTAGTTGGCATCGGTTGGCGCCAAGTTATGGCCAGATTTGATCGCAAACACCAATTTCGGGAACACCGCGGTTTTGCGGTTTTTGCCAAGACCGGCAATCCGGTTTTTCAAAATGGATTGTTGAATCAAACGCGCTTGCCAGCTGTCGCCCAAACCAAAGCCAAAGGTAACAAACGGGGTCTGGCCATTGGCGGTATGCAGGGTATTTACTTCGTATTCCAGCGATTGGAAGGCGTCATAACACTCTTTTTCAGTACGGGCTTTGGCAAAACCTTCGGCATCTGGTACTTGCCACTCATTGGCTACCGCTAGGTGCTTTTCGTAGCTGGCTGTCACATAAGGAGCCAACACTTCATCAATGCGGTTGATGGTGGTGCCACCGTAGATGTGGGACGCCACCTGAGCGATGATCTGCGCGGTCACCGCAGTTGCGGTAGAGATTGACTTTGGCGTGTCGATCTCGGCGTTGCCCATCTTAAAGCCGCCGGTAAGCATCCCTTGCAGATCGATCAACATACAGTTGAACATTGGGAAAAATGGCGCGTAATCCAAATCGTGGTAATGGATCTCGCCACGCTCGTGAGCTTGCACCACATCACGAGGAAGCAAGTGGCGACAGGCGTAGTGTTTGGCGACGATGCCCGCCAGCAAGTCACGCTGGGTTGGGATCACTTTGGCGTCTTTGTTGGCGTTTTCATTCAACAGATCGTTGTTGGACTGATCCACCAGACCTTGGATCTCTTGATTAAGGCGACTGCTTTTTTCCCGTGCCACATCACGGTCGTGACGATACTCGATGTAGGCGCGAGCTAATTCTTTGTGCGGGCCATCCATCAGCTGCACTTCAACCGCGCTTTGGATCGAATCGATCCCAACCTCATCAAACTGGGCCAGCTGCTTGGTCACCGCCGAGGCCACTTCCACGGCATAAACCTGATCCTCGCAATGGATTGCCTTTGCCGCACGCATCACCGCTTGGGTAATACGGGCACTGTCAAAAGGCAGCCGGGTTCCGTCCCGTTTGATTACAACTGGCATCATCAACTACTCCTAAAAAATGACAACAACACTATATATTGAATCTGGCGTGAGATTTTGACACAACATCTAGGTCTTGGGGATAAATATCTCGAGGCAGGAATCGGATCCAGATCAAACAAATCTGGATTGACGCGGTTCACCGCTTGGTGCTAAAGGGTGTGACCTAGCTCTCATCTGTGCGGCGACTATAGCGCATTGACCGCGACCCAAGCAGCGCGATTTTTTGGAATTTTTTAAGATATTCGGACGGGATCACCGGATCAGAAAATCAAGCTTGATCTGTCAAATTTGAGCAAAAATCTGGATCTGAACAATGCGTTTTTTAGATAGGCAAATCCGGCACAAAAGCTGAACGACAATCAGCTAAAAATTCACAGATTTGCCGATCAATCCAGCAGTCCAATCACGGTGATGAAATTAGCATCAGTAACTTGCTGGCGATGTCGCTGTTATCTTGTAAGCCGTTAAACCATTCGGCGCCGACACCGTAGGCCAGTACCGGTACATCTTCGGCAGTATGACCGCTGGTGGTCCAACCGGTGTGGCTACGAGCCGCAATGATCCGCGCCACCGCCGCGGCCATCGAACGCTGATTAAGCTCGACCTGTTGCAGCAGTTGCCGCTCGCGCGGCTGCAACGCAAAGTCGACATGCGCTTGCCATACCCTATCAATCGCCGGATCACTGCGATCGGCAGCCAACAGCGCTGTAGCGATCACTTTGGCGCTGCTGGCGACCTTTGCAATCAGTTGGTGATCCCAAGCGTATTGGCCATTGGCCCCCAGCGTTAAGCCACCCGTAGCGTGATCCGCGGTGACCAGCAACAGACTATCGGGGTTCTCATCAACGAAGGCTTTGGCGGCAGCAACCGCATTGGCAAAGTCGTTCATCTCGGCCAGAACGCAGGCGATATCGTTAGCGTGACCGCACCAGTCGATCAAACTGCCTTCGACCACCGCCAGCAAACCGCTATCTGGCTGCCGCAACAGCGCTAAAGCATGGGTGGTTAACTGTGCCAAGCGATCGTCCCGCTTAGCATCAATAGCAAACGGCAGCGCCACGTCCGCGAGCAATGCCATTGCAGGGGTTCGTTCTAGGCTGGCAAGCTGTGACCATTCGGTCGCAACGGCCACCTTATGCTGCACGAGTGCTTTGGTATCAAAGAAATCTCGACCGCCGCCGAACAGCAGATCAACCTGCCCTTGCAACAACGCCTGCTGCATCTGATCCGCCAACGGTTGGTAGGCACGTCGGCTTTGATGATTCGCGATAAAACTGGCTGGGGTTGCATGATTCAGCTGCGAGGTGGACACCAAGCCCACTTGCCAGCCACGACGCTTAGCCGCGCTCACCAAGGTGGTGGGGATTGGCCGTTGCTGTGGATCAACACCAATGGCACCATTGTAAGTTTTGATGCCGGTCGCCAAAGTCGTGGCCGCCGCCGCAGAATCGGTCACGATGGTCTCGGTCGCTGGATAGGTTGTGGCATTTCCCCGCCAAAGCTCATCCAACAGAGTGGGCGCAACATATTGAGCGTTATCGCCCGATTGCCCAGAGCCCTTTGCATAGCGATGCGCCGCAAGATAGCTTGACCCCATGCCATCACCAATCATCAAGATAATGTTTTTTGGCTGCTGTGCGTAGCCAAAATGGCTACAAAACACCGCAACGAGCGCCATCAATGGCAGCAACTTTTGCTTCATATCATCCCTGCGTTTAAAACCTGTGGTTCGCGTTGCCAACTACAATCAACCTCAACACCGTTGACGTTGACAACGCCGGTTAGAAACCCCACCGTGAATGACAGCCCCATCTACTCAGCATCAGTGAGAAGTGACCCTTGAGCCAAGACAGTCCCATAGAAACCGTCGTTTGTGAAGGTCGCGCTTTTTTCGTTGGCGACATTCACGGTGAGTACCAGCAGTTGCAGCGAGCACTGAACCATTTGGGTTTTGAGCCAAGCCGAGGGGATCAGTTATTCAGCGTTGGTGATCTGATCGATCGCGGCCCAGATAGCATCCGCTGCTTAGAACTGCTTAATCAGTCGTGGTTTCACGCCATTTTAGGCAACCATGAAGCGATGATGATTGAGGCGCTCACTGGCAGTAATGAGCGCAGTAGCCACTGGTACAAGGTTGGCGGTAGCTGGTTTTCCGACCTCGACGACAAGCAACAGCAACAGCTAAAACAGCGTTATCTGCCACGACTGCAATCACTGCCTATCGCCCTTGAAGTGCAGTTACCGAATGAGCAACTGACCATCGCCATGGTTCATGCCGATCTGCCACTGGATGACTGGCAAGAGTTTAAACAGCAGTACCACTCACTACCCACCGAGCAGCAGCAAGAGTGTTTATGGTCGCGTAACACCTTAAAAGCGATTGATCGCGGTAAGACACCAATGCCATTTACCGGTGCCGATGCGCTGATCATGGGTCATACCCCATTGCCAATGTTTCGCAGCTTTGGCAAGCGAGTGTGGCTCGATACCGGCGCCGGTTACGCCAGCGGCAGTCTGACTGTGCTGTCTTCGCAGCACATCTGTAACTTGCTGTTACGTTAGCGCATTGAGAATTGCCCACCATTATTACGCGTACAGTTGTACGCTGAGTTAAGTTTGATTAGTCTAGGGGCAAAATTTCTGATCCCAATCACTATGTCGACCACCAGCAGTTACAGTACCGGCGAAGAGATCGCTAACGCCGTCACCCATGGCATTGGCGTGGCCGCGGCCATTGTTGGCCTAACCCTAATGCTCACCAAAGGGATCCCGGTACTTTCCAGTAATGAAATTGTCGCCATCAGCATATACGGCGCCAGCATGGTGCTGATGTTTCTCTCCTCGACGCTGTACCACAGCATCGTTAATCATCGCGCCAAAGCGGTACTAAAACGGATCGATCACTGTGCCATCTACCTGCTAATTGCCGGCAGTTACACTCCGTTTATGTTGATTGCCTTAGGGGATAGTGCGGCGCTGTGGCTACTGGCACTGATTTGGACATTGGCACTGGCGGGGGTGGTGTTTAAGGCCCTGTTTGTCAATCGCTTCAAACGACTGGCACTGGCAACCTATCTACTGATGGGTTGGTCGAGCTTGGTGGTGATTTGGCAATTGTGGCAAGTGCTGCCGACCGGCGGCTTTATGCTGCTACTGATTGGTGGTCTGTGTTACAGCATTGGAACCATTTTTTACGCCATCAAAAGCAAGCCCTACTTCCATGCGATCTGGCACCTGTTTGTGCTTGCCGGGGCCAGTTGTCACTGCGTCGCCGTTGCCCTTTTTGTGATTCCATCGCAGTAACAACCTTAATCATTAGTCGGTAACAAAATTAGCCCAAGTCGATAACTGACCAAATTACAGTCACAACCGTCGATAACTGCCGAGGATTACACATTTTTTCTCGCAAACTGTTGAGCAATATGCCAATCTTTCGTCTAGCGCCTCAACTAAGCTATTCGCTAGGTTCCTTGCGCTAATATTAGATATCGCTACTAGCGAGTTCGTATCCGTACAAAGGAGATGATATGAAAATCAAATTGCTGGCCGGTCTGGCTATGAGCACCATGCTGTTCGGTTGTGCCAACACTGCTGATCTGGAAGCCCAAGTTTCTGCTCTGAGCAACAAAGTTGACACCCTGAACACTCAAATCGGTGCAATGCGCGCAGACCAAGACAAGATGGGCGCAGACATCAACGCCGCTAAAGGCGCAGCGATGGACGCTCAACAAGAAGCGGCTCGCGCTAACAGCCGTATCGACGCAATGGCTTCTGACTTCCGTAAGAAGTAATCGCCCTGCGTAAAAGAAAGGCTCGCAATTGCGAGCCTTTTTTGTTCCGAAAATTTCCGTTCAGCGAATGCGCATTGGCATCCCTTGCTGACCATCCAGTGCTTGTTGCAGTCGCACCGGATCGGCATCCGCTTGTTCAAGCTGTTTAGCCAGCGCCGAACTGAACGCCAACTGCTTTTGATCGCGGCTTAGTTCAACCTCGCCAGATAATGGCTCATGCACCTCGATAAGCCACTCCCCTTGCACTTGCGCCAGTTTGATCGGTTCGTTGATCACCCGCACCTGCTCACCCAACTTAACCATATCAAACAGTGACTCGATGTCATTGGGACGCAGGCGAATACAACCGGCACTGACTCGCATACCAATCCCAAAATCCTGATTGGTGCCGTGGATCAGATACTCGCCGTTGCCAAAGCCAAGGCGCATCGCCCGATGCCCAAGTGGGTTATCCGGCCCGGCCGGAAAGGTGCGTGGCATATGTTCACCAGTCTCGGCAAAATGATTGCGACGAGTGGTTTCGGTTGGCGTCCACGTTGGGTTCTTGCGCTTCTGGCTGACTTTGGTCAAACCGATCGGCGTTTCCCGACCAATCACGCCGATGCCAATTGGAAACACATGGATGCGCTGGTTGTCGCTATCGAAGTAATACAGCCGCAGCTCTGCTACGTTGATAACGACGCCTTTGTGCGGCACATCTGGCAGCAGCATCTGAGTCGGCAGCTGTAAGATGGTACCCGGTGCGGGTAACAGCGGGTCAACCTCGGGGTTAGCGGCAGCCAAAGCCAAAAAGCCCATGTTGTACATCTGCGCGATTTGATCAAGGGTCTGACCAGCTTCAACCCGATGCTCCAGAGGAAAGCCGATCAATCGATTGTCACCTTTAGGCGCTGAATAGATCGCTGCCTGTAGTGGCGCCGCTAACCCGATGGTTAATAACAGCGCCGAGATATAACTGCGTTTCACTACTAATGCCTTTACGTCGTTGTCGCCACTACCTTAACAAAAACGCCTGTGACACTCCAAAGCATCACAGGCGCCGGTCAGGTTACCTTGGCAACCTTATGCCACTTGCGGTTGTTCCACCAGTTCCAGTTTGACCGCACAGACTTTAAATTCTGGGATCTTAGCCACTGGATCCAAGGCGGCGTTGGTCAAGATGTTGGCCGCCGCTTCAGCAAAGTGGAACGGCATAAACAGCACGCCAGGGCGCATCCGCTTGGTCACAAACGCCGGTACTTCCACCGAACCACGACGAGTCACCAAACGCACCATTTGCGAGTTGGCAACGCCCAGTCGTTCAGCATCGGTAACCGAGATCATCACCATCGGTTTGGCCAGCAGATCCATCCCTGGGGTCTTGCGGGTCATGGTGCCAGTATGGAACTGCGCCAACTGCCGACCGGTGGTTAACGTCAACGGATAATCTGGATTTGGTAACTCTGCCGATAGTCGGTATGGCACCGCCGCAAACTGCGCTTTATCCATATGATTGAAGCGAGTTTGATGCAAGATCCGAGTACCTGGGTGCTTATCGTGCGGACACGGCCACTGCAGCGATTCGGTTTCGGTACGCTGCCAGGTGATGCCACCGTAGCTTGGGGTGACGCGGTTGATCTCGGCAGTGATGTCACTCACCTGCTGATAATCCCAATCGGCTCCCATAGAATTGGCGATCGCTTGGATAATCTGCCAGTCTGGCTTGGCTTCACCTGGCGCTTGCAGCGCCGCTCGCAGTCGCTGAACGCGACGTTCGGTGTTGGTAAAGTGGCCTTCTTTCTCGGCAAACGAGAACGCCGGTAATACCACGTCAGCATAAGCGGCGGTTTCGGTCAGGAAGATGTCCTGCACCACCAAGAAATCCAGAGCTTGTAAGCCTTTGAGCACATGCTCTTGATCCGGATCGGACAACACCGGGTTTTCACCCATGATGTACATACCGTGCAACTGACCGGTGCTGATGGCATTCATCATTTCAGTCAATTTCAGTCCCGGCTCATTGCTGATCCGCACGCCCCAATGCTGTTCAAACCGATCAACCACGTCCAGGTTCGGCAGTTTCTGATAACCCGGCAGGTAGTTCGGCAAGGCCGCCATATCACAGGCACCTTGGACGTTGCTTTGGCCACGCAGCGGATTGATGCCGCGGCCCTCACCGCCCAAATTACCGGTTAACAGCTGCAAGTTGGCAATCGCCCGTACGTTGTTGGTGCCAAAGCTATGTTGAGTAATGCCCATGGCGTAGTAGATCCCGGTCGCTTTCGACTCAGAGATCATCTTAGCCATTTGCAGCAGCTGCTCAGCCGGAACCCCAGATACCGCGGCGGCGTTCTCTAGGCGATACTCCAACCGCATCACTTCGTTGTACAGCGCTTGATACTCTTCAGTACGCTCATCAATAAACTGCTGATTTTGCCAGCCGTTTTCGATGATCAACTGACAGATGGCGTTGATCAGCATCACGTCGGTACCGGGACGCTGCTGCAGATACAGATCTGAATGGTATGCCATGTCCACTTTACGCGGATCGACCACAATCAACTTGGTGGTGCCCTTGGCTACCGCACGGCGGATGTGGGAGGCGATCACCGGGTGTGATGAGGCGGTGTCGGAACCAATCAATATCACCAATTCCGAGTGCTTGATGCTTGGAATGTCGTTGGTCATCGAGCCGCTGCCGATGGCTGGCTCAAGGCCAGTAACGGTGGTGGCGTGACACAATCGCGCACAGTGATCGACGTTGTTGTTGCCAAACACGGTCCGAACAAACTTCTGGAACAAGAAGTTGTCTTCGTTGGTGGTTTTCGCTGACGACAAGCCCGCTAAGGTGTGGTTACCGCGCTTACGGGCGATATCACTAAAGCGCTGTGCCACCAAACTGATGGCGTGTTCCCAAGTGGTTGGCTGCAGTTGGCCATCAACCCGCACCAACGGTGAGGTTAGACGCTGCGGCGAGTTGATAAAGTCAAAGCCAAAGCGGCCTTTAACGCACAACATCCCCTCGTTGACTGGCGAGCCTTCAACGCCAGAAACCTTAACCACTTTGTTGGCCGCTTCATCAACGTGCAAGGTGATGCCACAACCAACACCGCAGTAGGTACAAATGGTGTTCACTTTCTTATAAGTGACTTTTTGACCATGCTGATGGACGTTTTTCTCGGTGATTGCTCCCACGGGGCAAGCCTGCACACAGGCACCACACTGGACACAATCGGACGCAGACAGCAATTCGCCATTGCCGATCTTAACCTTGCAACGTTCACCGCTAACCGCCAGATCCAGTACGTTATGAACGCCCTGTTCACGACAAGCCTGAACACACTGGCCACACCCGATACAGCGGTTGGCATCGATGCGGATAAAGGCCGATGATTCATCTACCGCAAACTTGCTGTAGTGCGTGGTCGCCAGATCTTCGTCACTGATGCGGTATTCGGTGGCGTAGTCGCGCAGATCACAGCTTTTGCTCTTTTGGCAGCCACAGGACAAACAACGCGCCGCTTCCATGATTGCTTGGTCGCGATCAAAACCGATCTCAACCTCACCGAAATTGCTGGCACGGGCGATGCCGTCCAGTACCGGCATTTTTAGCCGTTGCGCAAATGGGATCTCGCCGTAGTAACGAGCTTCAACGTCTTTCAAACGCGCCGCCTTGCGAGAGTTAAACTCTTTGGCGGCAACAGCCAGTTCGCCATTCTCCAAGAAACGGATCATTACTTCGGCGCAGCGACGACCTTCGCCGATCGCTTCCACCGCGGTTGCAGGTCCCAGACGGAAATCACCAATAGAGAACAGCTTACCGCCGCTGTGGAAGGTTTGATCAGAAGCGTCGGCGGTGTTCCAACGGGTCAGAGCAATGGCATCACCAAGAGCACTGGTATCTGGCTTTTGGCTTACCGCCGGGATCACGGTATCAAATTGATGCCAAGTGAACTCACCGGTTGGCTCTGGACTCCGACGACCAGAAGCGTCCGGTTCGCCCATCCGCAGCGCCTCCACTTTGACCTGATGAACACGGCCGTTTTCATCGGCAACGTTTTCCACCGGCACCGCCATAAACAGGAAGTTGATCCCTTCTTGTTCGGCATCGTGGATCTCGTGATCCTCCGCTGGCATATCGGCCTTGGTACGACGGTAGATGATGGTTACTTCCGCGCCTTGACGCAGCGCAGTACGGGCACAGTCAATCGCAGTGTTACCACCACCGATCACCGCCACCTTATTACCAACAACAACCTCTTCACCCATCGAGAACGCTTTAAGGTAATCGACACCCAGCAGTACGCCATCAAGATCAGAACCGGTGTATTCCATGTTCACCGCTTGCTGAGCACCCAGCGCCAACACCACGCCATCGTAGTCTTGTTGCAGTTGTGCCAAATCAACATCACGACCAAGGGCTTTATTGGTGTGAACTTGCATGCCAGCACGGCACATCAGTTCAATCTCTTTGGCCAAGGTCGCTTTCGGCAAACGGTATTCCGGGATCCCGTAGCGTAACCAACCACCCGCTTCCGGGCTTGCCTCAAACACTTCAACGTCACAGCCTTCATGGCTTAAGAAGTAGCCAGCGGTTAGACCCGCAGGGCCGGCGCCAATAATCGCCACTTTTTTACCGTTTTTCGGTTTGATTTCGGCCAAATGCGGCGCGTCACCGTTCAGATCAATATCCGCGGCATGGCGCTTTAACTGACGGATCGCTAACGGTTCATCGACAAGACTACGACGACATTCACTTTCACAGAAGGCTGGACAGACACGACCCACCGACAGTGGCATCGGTAGGCTTTGCTTAACGATCTCGTTGGCTTTGACCTCATCACCTTGGGCGATATGGTACAGGTAAGATTGAATATCGACCGCCGCTGGGCACGCGGTACGGCACGGCGCCTCACAGTCGGCGTGGTGATCGGACAGAATCTGTTTTAGCGCTTGCTGACGGCGCTGAGTCAACGCCTCGGAATGGCTTACTACGGTAATTGGCTGGCTGATGGTGTGCTCACAAGAGCGAACCTGCACACCATCAATCTCTACCACGCAGAGATCACAAGGGGTCTTACGATCCCCATGATTGTCACCACACAGCGACGGGATTGTTGCCCCTTGCTCTCGTGCCCAATCCAATAAACGAACGCCCTCTGGCGCCTGCAACTCTTGCGAGTCGAGAATAACCTTAATCATACCGCCTGCCTGTATGCCCGCCGTTCCTAGCAGGCAAAGTCGTAACAATATTGTGGTTTGAGCCAATCCATTGACCCCAAAATTGGCGACAGAATACAGGCTGGTCACACGCAGTTCAGACAATGGCCCAACAATCGTGATCCACCGCACAAATTGGCTCAGTGGTCATACCGTGGCTCTATCACGCCATCGATTGCAGCAATTTAACTCGTCGATAAGTCGATGAAATATCCAGCACTCAGCCACAATTGCCGTTGTAATTCGTAAAGCGGCGCCCCATATCGACTACAACAACCCTATTTGTGGCATTTGCAATGAGCGATCACCCAGTCAATGAATTCAGCGCCAACTGGACTATCTCGTTGGACGGTAACGGTAAGCCGACCGACGGCGATGCGCCGACCGAGCTGATCCCTGCAACCAACAAGCCTGATGTTCTGCCGGTTATGCCGCTGCAAAATCGGCCATTCTTTCCGGCGCAGGTGATGCCGGTGGCAGTAAAAGGCCAAGAGTGGGAATCCACTTTAGAAGCGGTAGAGCAAAGCGAACATCGGCTGATGGTGCTATTTCACACCAGCCAACCGGATGCTGCCCGTGGCGAGCTAGATTTAGCGCAACTGGCAGACACCGGCTGCGTGGTGCGCGTGCATCAGATCGATCAGACCGACAACGGTCACTTCCAATTTGTCGCCGAGGGGGTTGAGCGTGCCAAGGTGCTGCGTTGGATCACCAAAGAGCAGCCCTATCTGGCCGAGATCAGCTACCCGATTGAAGAGCATCCAGACAGCAAAGAGATCAAAGCCTACGCCATTGCCATTATCAAGGCACTAAAAGAGCTGATCCCGCTTAACCCGCTGTACTCTGAAGAACTGAAGCAGTATCTGGAGCGCTTTGGCCCATCTGAGCCATCACCGCTAACCGACTTTGGGGCGGCAATCACCACCGCTTCGGTAACCGAACTGCAACAGGTGCTGGACACCGTTAGCTTGTTGCCGCGAATGCAAAAAGTGTTCGAGCTACTGAAGAAAGAGCTGGATGCCGCTAAGCTGCATTCGGAGATCGCCGGTGAAGTAAACAAAAAGCTCAACAAACGCGAGCGTGAATTCTTCCTGCGCGAGCAACTTAAAGTAATTCAACGTGAACTGGGGGTGTCGAAAGACGACAAAACCTCAGACGTGGAAGAGTTCCGGCAGCGGATGACCGACAAAACCCTGCCAAAGCAGGTGCAAAAGCGCTTTGACGAAGAGTTACAAAAACTGTCGGTGCTGGAAACCGGCTCGCCAGAGTATGCGGTGACTCGCAGCTACTTGGATTGGCTAACCCATGTGCCATGGGGCGTATTCAGTGCCGACAGCATTGATCTGGCCAACGCCCGTAAAGTGTTGGATAAACACCACGACGGCCTTACCGACGTCAAAGAGCGGATCTTAGAATTTTTGGCGGTTGGTGCCTTTAAAGGCGCCATCGACGGCTCCATCATTTTGCTGGTGGGGCCACCGGGGGTCGGCAAAACCTCAGTCGGCAAGTCAATTGCGGAATGTTTAGGCCGACCATTCTACCGCTTCAGTGTCGGTGGCATGCGCGATGAAGCTGAAATCAAAGGCCACCGCCGTACCTACATTGGGGCGATGCCCGGCAAATTGGTGCAGGCACTGAAAGAATCGGAAGTGATGAATCCGGTGATCATGCTCGATGAGATCGACAAGATGGGCAAAAGCTACCAAGGTGATCCCGCCTCGGCACTGCTGGAAACCCTCGATCCAGAACAAAACGTCGAGTTCCTCGATCACTATCTGGATGTCCGCTTGGATCTTTCCAAAGCGCTGTTTGTCTGTACCGCCAACACTCTCGACAGCATTCCTGGGCCACTGCTGGATCGTATGGACGTCATTCGTCTGTCCGGTTATTTGGCTGAAGAGAAACTGGCGATCGCCAAACACCATCTGTGGCCACGCCAATTGGCCAAAGCTGGCCTGAAGCGTAGCCAACTGAAGATCAGCGATCCGGCCCTGCGGATTGTGATTGAAGGCTACGCCCGTGAATCCGGCGTTCGAGCGCTGGAAAAACAACTGGCCAAGTTGGTGCGTAAGTCAGTGGTAAAACTGATGGAGCAACAACTCGACAAACTCAGCATCGGCATCAAAGAGATTGAGCCGATGCTGGGGATGCCGCGCTTTAAAAACGAAGAGGTGTTATCCGGTAAAGGCATCGTCACCGGCTTGGCCTGGACCTCGATGGGCGGCGCCACGCTGCCGGTTGAAGCCCGCGTCGTTCACAGCCAAACCCGCACCTTAAAAGTGTCTGGGCAATTGGGCGAGGTGATGCAGGAATCTGCCGGCATTGCCCACAACTACATCAGCGGCGCACTGAAGCAGTTGGGTGCCAAAGCCGACTTCTTTGATAAAGCCTTTGTTCATCTGCACGTGCCTGATGGCGCTACCCCAAAAGATGGTCCTTCAGCTGGGGTAACCATGGCCACCGCTCTGCTGTCGCTGGCGCTAAACAAAGCGCCAGCCAAGGGCATCGCCATGACCGGCGAACTGTCACTGACTGGGCAAGTGATGCCGGTTGGTGGTATTCGCGAAAAAGTGATTGCCGCCAAACGACAGAAGATCACCACGGTGATCCTGCCCGATGCCAACCGCAGCGATTTCGACGAACTGCCTGATTATGTTAAAGAGGGCGTCGAAGTGCACTTTGCTGAGACTTACCCGCAAGTAGCCAAACTGATGTTTGGTTAATCGCAAGCTGGCAAACAACAACGGCAACCATTCGGTTGCCGTTTTTTATGCTGTATAAATTAAGTTTGCCAATATCTCAGATACAACCGCAGCATCCATTGCGGCATATACCCTACCCGTTTCGATAAGATTTCGCCCTGTGGCGACACCACCAAATAAGTTGGGAACAGATTCACTGACAGCAGTTGACTTAAATGCTGATCGCCCAGCAGCACGGTTGGCGACAGCCGCACCCCGCCGGCCTCATCAACAAAACGTTGCACTTCACTGAGGTTCTGATAGCTAAGCGCCAACGTAATAATCCGATGGTCATCATCAAGTTCGGCCAGTGACGGAAAGGTGATTTGGCAAATACTGCACCACGGCGCGAACAGATACAGCAATTGATTGCCGTCTGGATTTATCAGTGGGGTTACGGCGCCGTTGTCCGTCGCAAGCCGTGGCGCACTGATCGCAATCGGCAAGGTATCGACACTGTTGGTCACGCCCAAATTGGCACGCGCCCAGCCCACTGCCCATACCAGTACCACTGTCATAACGCCGATCAGCAGCAATTCTTTTAGCCACTTTTTCAGTGGCCAAGTAGTGGGTGTTAAGCGACACCGTAACCACTGCATGATTATTCTGGTCGAGTTAAACCAAAGTGCAGATAGGTGCGATCGCTGACGATCCGGCCACGGGGGGTACGCTGCAAAAAGCCTTGCTGAATCAAGAACGGCTCGAGCACATCTTCGATGGTTTCCCGCTCTTCTCCAATCGCCGCTGCCAGGTTTTCCAATCCCACTGGGCCGCCGTTGAATTTGTCGATGATAGTGGTCAGCAATTTACGGTCGAGGTAATCAAAACCCTCTTTGTCGACATCCAGTAGATCCAGCGCCGCCGCCGCCACTTCAGCGGTAATGCGACCATCGTACTTCACTTCGGCAAAGTCACGAACACGGCGCAACAAGCGGTTGGCAATTCGCGGAGTACCACGACTACGACGGGCGATCTCCACCGCCCCTTGCGGCTCAATGATCAAATTCAACTGTTCGGCGCTGCGCGTAACGATGCTGGTAAGATCTTTAACGTTGTAAAACTCTAGCCGCAGCGGAATGCCAAAGCGCGCTCGCAGTGGCGAGGTCAGCGCCCCAGCACGGGTGGTGGCGCCAATCAGGGTAAATGGTGGTAGATCCAATTTGATCGATCGCGCCGCTGGCCCTTCACCAATCATGATATCCAGCTGGTAATCTTCCATTGCCGGATAGAGCACCTCTTCGACCACAGGACTGAGACGATGGATCTCATCGATAAACAGCACATCATGGGGCTCAAGGTTGGTCAGCAGCGCCGCCAAGTCACCGGCCTTTTCCAACACCGGACCTGAGGTCGACTTGATATTAACCCCCATCTCGTTGGCGACAATGTTGGCCAATGTGGTTTTACCAAGACCAGGAGGGCCGAAGATCAACAGATGGTCCAGCGCTTCACCGCGTTTGCGTGCCGCTTGGATAAAAATATCCAACTGCCCCTTGGCTTCCGCTTGACCGGTGTAATCGGCAAGCATTTTTGGCCGCATGGCGCGATCTATCACTTCCTCTTCGCGGCTGGCCACTGGCGCCGCAATCAAACGATCCGCTTCAATCATATCGGTCTGCCCTACTCGTTGGATTACAGCATCGCCTTAAGGGCGTCTTTGATGATCTGCTCCGAGCTCATACCGTCTCGTGCCACCTTATCCACCACTTTAGTCGCTGCGGCGGATTTGTAACCCAGCGCAATTAGCGCGGCGATGGCATCATCAACCGGATCCGGCGCGGTCACGAAGGTATTCTCTATGCCGTTAGCCGCACCTAAGCGGTCGGCATTCGGGGTGAACAGCGGCATCGCAAACGCTTTTAAGCGGTCGCGCATCTCGACCACCAAGCGTTCGGCGGTTTTCTTGCCGACACCAGGGATTTTGGTCAGGCTGGTGACGTTTTCCGCTTGCACCGCCTCGACGAACTGCTCCGCCGACATGCCGGACATGATCCCCAGTGCCATCTTCGGCCCAACACCGTTGGTTTTAATCAGTTCACGAAACAGCGCTCGCTCCTCTTTCGAGGCAAAGCCGTACAGCAGCTGCGCGTCTTCACGCACCACAAAATGGGTAATGACTGTGGTCTCGACGCCCACCTCTGGCAGCTGATAAAAACTGGTCATCGGCATCTGGATCTCATAGCCAATGCCGCCACACTCAATTACCACTTCCGGTGCGGTTTTTTCCACCAACACGCCGCGTACTCTTGCTATCACAGCCAATCCTTTTTCGGTGCTGCGCCATCGCGCACCACTGGTTATTTTTACAGTATCCAAATAGTAACGACTTTTACGCCTTAAATCACCATGGTTATCGGCAAAAAGCGCAACAAAAAGGGGCACCGAAGTGCCCCTTTTCATCAATCGAGATTCGATTAACCGTAGGTGTAGCTCGCGCCCAGACCCAGCGGCAGGCCGATACCCCAGTAGATCAACAGCCACGCGGTCCAAAGCAGCAGCAGTGAAATAGAGTACGGCAGCATCGCTGCAATCAGGGTACCCACACCGGTGTTTTTAACGTACTTCTGACAGTACACCACCACCAGTGGGAAGTAAGGCATCAGCGGAGTGATGATGTTGGTTGAGGAGTCACCGATGCGGTAAGCCGCTTGCGACAAGTCTGGGGAGATCCCCAGCTGCATCAGCATTGGTACCAGAACTGGACCAATCAGTGCCCACTTGGCGGAAGAGGAACCCATAAACAGGTTCACAAAACCAACCAAGCAGATCATACCAACAATGGTAACCATCGCAGGTAGGCCAAGCGATTGCAGGAAGTTAGCGCCTTTAACCGCCAGCAGTACGCCCAGATCAGACTGAGAGAACGCCGCGATAAACTGCGCACAGAAGAACGCCATTACGATGTACGCGCCCATGCCTTCCATCGCTTTGGTCATCGACTTGATCACATCAGCGGAGTTTTTGTAAACGCCGTTCATGAAACCAAATACCACACCCGGGATCACGAAGAACACGAAGATCAGCGGTACGATCGACTTCATCAGTGGTGCGCCAAAGCTGGACAGGTTACCAGCGGCATCACGGAAGGTAGAATCTGCAGGCATACAAGCGACAGCCACTGCCACCATTGCCGCCACCATTGCCAAACCAGCAAAGCGGAATGCACGGTTCTCTTTATCAGAGATCTCGTCCATTTGCGGCGCTTCGATGTCGTCGTTCAGCGGGGTGGACTTCATCAGGCGAGGCTCCATAACCTTATCGGTCAGGTACCAGATCACCGCGATGATTGGAATGGTCGAGGACGCCGCGAAGAACCAGTTGTTCAGCGGGTTCAGTTCCAACGATGGATCCAGAGTTTGTGCCGCCGCTTGGGTAAACGACTGCAGCAGTGGATCGATCGCCGATGGAATGAAGTTGGCACAGAAGCCGCCAGATACACCAGCAAACGCCGCCATAATACCGGCAATTGGGTGACGGCCAATGGCGTAGAAAATCACACCCGCCAGCGGGATTACGACAACGTAACCGGCATCAGTAGCAGTGTGAGAAACGATACCTACTACCGCTACCGCTGGAGTCATCAGATTCTTAGGGGTAACACGCAGCATCTTCTTCAGCGCGGTGTTGATGAAGCCAGAATGTTCGGCAACGCCAACACCCAGCATCGCTACCAGTACCACACCCAACGGGGCAAAAGAGGTAAAGGTGGTCACCAGCTTGCTAAAGAACGTGGTCAGTGATTCAGCGGTCATCAGGTTGGTGATAACCACCTCTTTACCGGAGCGAGGATCGATCTCGGTAAAGGTCATGGTGGATAGCGCAGCGGAGATAACCCACACCGCCACCAACAAGATCAGGAACAGGATGGCGGGATCGGGCAGTTTGTTACCTACTCGCTCAACGCCATCCAAAATGCGAGCTAAACGCCCGTCTTCAGATTTTACTTGAGTTGTCATTGATACAGTCCAATGTATGAATATGCCAGCAAGCTAAAGCGGCGCTTCAGCAAAACTGACACCGTGTCGGTCAGCCGGTCAATAGTGCCATTGATGCAAGGCGTTACGGCCAAAAAAATCTAAGATTTCAATTCAAGTCACACAATATCTGCCAACGTTGATGAATTGCGCTCAAATTTTTATCAATTCGACAACTTGCCCAAAATACTTACTCAATTCAAACAAAAAGACGGCTATGGCAAACCATAACCGTCTTCAGCAAAACCAAAGCCACCGGCGAGTCATTTACGCCAGCAACCAAACACCATTTGCCCCATCTAGCGGTAACGACCGCCGACTCGGCGACGGCTTGCCCCGGCCAGCGCCACCAAACCGCGCTGGGTATTGGCATGGGTAATGGCAATTGCCAACGCATCCGCCGCATCGGCTTGCGGCGTCCCCGGCAGTTTTAACATCGCCGCGACCATGTGCTGCACCTGCTCTTTTTTGGCCGCACCGGTGCCCACGGTGGCTTGCTTGATCTGGGTTGGCGAGTATTCCGATACCGGCAAGCCATGATTCATCGCCGCCACAATTGCCACCCCGCGGGCTTGGCCAAGCTTCAGCGCTGAATCGGCGTTGCGCCCCATAAACACTCGCTCGATCGCCAACTCCGTCGGCTGAAACTGGGCGATAAGCTCCGACACACCGTCGTAGATGATCTTTAACCGCTGCGGCAGTTCCGCCTCCGGCAAGCGAATACAACCGCTGCCAAGATAATGTTGATAACGCCCCTGCAGTTGGATCACCCCGTAGCCGGTGATCCTTGAACCGGGATCGATCCCTAAAATGATGCTCATCGTCGCGCCCTAACTTAACTCTGCTTTAGTTAAACAAAAAACCCGGCGCGATGCCGGGTTTTGCTTAGCAAAGACGACGATTAAGCGTCTTTCTTAATGTGGCTGATCCCCAGCTCGGTCAATTGCTCTTGGTTAGCAAAGCCCGGAGCGTTAGTCATTGGACAAGCGGCAGTGGTGGTTTTCGGGAATGCCATCACTTCACGGATGGACTCAGCGCCAACCATCAGCATGATCAGACGATCCAGACCAAACGCCAGACCCGCGTGCGGCGGAGTACCGTATTTCAACGCATCCAGCAGGAAGCCGAACTTCTCTTTCGCTTCTTCGTCAGAGATGCCCAGCACGCGGAACGCTGCAGATTGCATTTCAGCGCGGTGAATACGTACAGAGCCACCGCCCAGCTCAACGCCGTTCAGAACCATATCGTAAGCATCAGAGATAGCGCCATCAGGGTTGGCTTCCAGCTCTGCTGGGGTCATATCACGTGGTGCGGTGAATGGGTGGTGCAGTGCGTAGTAACGGCCGTCTGCTTTTTCAAACATTGGGAAGTCAACCACCCACATCGGTGCCCAGTCGCCAGACAGCAAGTTAAAGTCTTCACCGGCTTTCAGACGCAGCGCGCCCATCGCATCGGTAACCACTTTGTAAGAATCGGCACCAAACAGGATGATGTCACCCGCTTCGGCGTTGTTACGCGCCACAATAGCGTTAACGATCTCATCAGACAGGAACTTGGCTACTGGCGATTGTACGCCTTCAACCCCCTTGCCTGCTTCGTTCACTTTGATCCACGCCATGCCCTTGGCACCGTAGATACCAACGAACTTGGTGTAATCGTCCAACTGCTTACGAGACAGTGACGCACCACCTGGGATCCGCAGCGTGGTCACACGACCTTCTGGATCGTTTGCTGGGCCGGCAAATACCGCGAACTCAACATCTTTAACCAGATCAGCCACGTCCACCAGCTCCAGCGGGTTACGCAGATCTGGCTTGTCAGAACCGTAGCGACGCATCGCTTCTTCGTAGGTCATGTGTGGGAATTCTGGCAGATCAACGTCCAGCATCTTCTTAAACAAAGTGCGGATCATCGCCTCGGTTTCTGCCATCACTTGCTCAGCGGTCAGGAACGAGGTTTCGATATCGATCTGGGTAAACTCAGGCTGACGGTCAGCACGCAAGTCTTCATCACGGAAACACTTAACGATCTGGTAGTACTTATCCATGCCCGCCATCATCAGCAGCTGCTTAAACAGCTGTGGTGATTGTGGCAGTGCGAAGAATTGACCTTTGTGGGTACGGCTTGGCACCAAGTAATCACGCGCGCCTTCTGGGGTCGCCGCAGTCAGGATTGGGGTTTCAACATCCATAAAGCCCGCGTCATCCAAGAAGCGACGCACTTCAGAAGTTACCTTAGCGCGGAACTTCATCTTTGCGGTCATCTCTGGACGGCGCAGATCCAAGTAGCGGTACTTCAGACGCTGCTCTTCAGAAACGTCAGTGTTGAAGTCAATTGGCAGTGGAGCAGCGGCATTGATGATGGTCAGCTCTTTACCCAGAACTTCGATACCGCCAGTGGTCATGTTGTTGTTTACTTGGCTGTCAGGACGCAGACGTACCACGCCCTTAACCTGCACACAGAATTCGCTCTTAAGGCTAGAAGCGGTAGCAAACACCTCTGGCAGATCTGGGTCGTACACCACCTGGACGATGCCTTCGCGATCACGCAGATCAAGGAACACCACGCCACCCATGTTACGGGCGCGGTTTACCCACCCAACTAAAGTTACTTCCTGACCGGCTAGGGTCTCGGTGACGTTTCCACAATAATGGCTGCGCATCGTCGTCAGTTCCTGTTGTTCTGTAAAGCAAGGTGAGCCGAGCAGATCGGCCCACTGAATAATTTTTTAGATGGCGCAGTATAGAGAAAAACACCAAACAGCTAAAGGGAACTTGCTTGACTTTGCTGGCAAATCAAGCAATCGCATACCCATTGCAGCCACGAAGCTCGGCTTGACGACTGCTGGCCTGTGCTTGGCGCAACAATTCAACCCCCTCAACGCCGTGATTGGGAAATAGCGCAATACCGATGTGTACCCGCTGTTTGCCATTGCCAAAGCCGTAGGTTTCGGCAATGGCAATCAGGTTGTTGGCCACCGCAAAGGCGGCATCCGGCTGCTGCAGTTGTTCCAGCAACACCACGAATTCGTTGCTATGCCAACGAGCCACAGTATCGCTGCGCCGTAATGACCGCCGCCACGCGCCAGCAAGTTCAGCCGCATTGGCGTCATGGCGATGCGATTCCCGCAACGACAGCGGTAACAACCGAATCGACAGCACCGCCAGATGCTGTTGCTGACGTTGATGGCGACCTATCGCTTGGCTGAGTCGGTCATCCAAAATAGCGCGGCCAGACAAGCCGGTGATCGCATCGGCTGAGTGCGACAGTCCCATCAACCGCAGCAACCGTCGCCGCTGCTGGCCGATGCGCCACAGCCCCAAGGCCAACAGCACCACCGTAGCACTGAGCAACAACACCAACCACCAGCTTAAATGTTGGTAACTGTTTGCAAAAGCTGGCGATGACACCAGCAAAACCACCCAAATTGGCAACATCAATTTCATTTCGCTAACTACACTGCCTGATATCAGTGCCCCATCCTTGCTGAATTCTGTAGCCAAGGGATAAAATCGGCGCCCTCGCCGACAGGAGCCTTCATGAGCACTCAACACGACCAAATTTTTGCCCAGCCTCAACGCGTTAGCGATTTTCGCTTCGATGATAAAGTGGCTGCGGTGTTCCCCGATATGATCTCGCGCTCCATCCCTGGCTACGCCGAAATCCTTTCGACCTTGGGTCAGCTTGCCCATCGCTTTGTCACCCCAGGCTCCAAGGTATATGACTTAGGCTGCTCGCTTGGCGCGGCCAGCATCGCCATGCGTCGTGGCATTCGCCATGATGATGTAAAGATAGTGGCCATCGACAACTCTGAGGCGATGATCCGTCGCGCCGAAGAACATCTGCAGGCGTTTGTCAGTGCGGTTCCAGTAGAACTGCACTGCGCCGACATTCGCGCCGTCGACATTAGCGATGCCTCAATGGTGGTGCTGAACTTCACCATGCAATTTCTGGCGCCCGAGGATCGCGACGCTCTGATCGCAAAAATCTACGCAGGCATGCGTCCCGGCGGCCTACTGGTGGTTTCCGAGAAGCTGAACTACCGCCAGCCAAAAATTCACCAGTTACTGGATGACCTATATCTCGATTTCAAACGCGGCAATGGCTACTCGGAACTGGAGATCAGCCAAAAGCGCACCGCGCTTGAAAACGTCATGAAACCCGACACCTTAGAAACCCACCAAGCGCGCTTTGCGGCGGCGGGTTTCAGCGAATCCGAAGTGTGGTACCAGTGTTACCGCTTCGCTTCGATGATCGCGATTAAATAGAGCTTTCTACGTCTATGGATTTTAGTAATTTTTATAAACGCATCGCTGGCACTCGCCTAAACCACTGGTTAGAGACTGCTCCATCACAACTGGCCGAATGGAACCGTTACCATAAAAACGGCAACTTCCCGAAGTGGCAAAAGGTGTTGGATAAGCTGCCGGTTCGCACCCCAGAACTGTTCGATATTAAAGACCGCGTGGCCTTTGGCAGCAGCGACGAAATTGCCGCCGGCGATCAGAAAAAACTGCACAACCTGCTGAAGATTTTGCACCCGTGGCGCAAAGGTCCATTTGATCTATATGGTATCCATATCGATACCGAGTGGCGCAGCGATTGGAAATGGGATCGGTTAAAGGATCACATCAGCCCTTTGCAATACCGCACCGTGCTGGACGTAGGTTGTGGCAGTGGCTACCACATGTGGCGGATGCTAGGTGACGGCGCCAAGTTAGTGATTGGCGTTGATCCCTCGGATCTGTTCCTGGCTCAGTTTGAAGCCGTACGCAAACTCTCTGGCGATGTCCAAGATATCCATCTGTTGCCCTTAGGGATCCAACAACTGCCACCATTGCACGCCTTTGACACCGTGTTTTCAATGGGGGTGCTGTACCACCGTAAAAGCCCAATCGACCATTTAGAGCAGTTGTGGGATCAACTAAAAGCTGGCGGCGAGTTGGTGTTGGAAACTCTGGTGATTGATGGCGATGAAAACCAAGTGCTGGTGCCTGCCGATCGCTACGGCAAAATGAATAACGTTTGGTTTTTGCCATCGTCAGCGGCGTTAATGTTATGGTTACGCAAATGCGGCTTCGTCAATGTACGCTTGGTGGATGAAGATGTGACCAGTTTGCATGAGCAGCGCCGCACCGAATGGATGACCAATGAATCCCTTGCCGATTATTTGGATCCCGATGATTTAAGCAAAACCGTCGAAGGCTACCCTGCGCCGAAACGGGCGGTAATTATTGCCAACAAACCAGCTAACGAAGAATAACAATGCGTAAATGGCTTTTACTCCTCACCCCCTTTATTGCCAGTGGTTGCGCCATCACCGAGCGCTCCGCCACGGTGACTCCAGAGCAGCTAAGCAACGCCTTTAGCACCCAGCAACAGCAACTGCAGTTGCAATGGGCAGAGCAACAACAGGCGCAAGCGGCACAGCACACCCAACAACAGCAGCAGTTACTCGAACAACTGCAGCAGTTGCAGCAGCAGTTGACCACCATGCAACAACAGCAGTTGTTGGCCCATTCACTGGCCAGTGAGGCGGTAGAACCGATTCAGGTCGACGCGCCAGCGTGCATCCCAGCGATTGTTGAAGAGACTCAAAAGAAGATGATTTTTGGCGAAGCCGAGATGGTCACCGCGCCAGATTTTGAACGCAACTTCGCCGCCCGAGTCGACACCGGAGCTACCGGCAGCAGCCTAGGGGTTCAGAACTTGGCCGAGTTCGAACGCGATGGCGAAAACTGGGTCTCGTTTCAACTGCCAGCAGTGGATGACAAACGCACCGATTTTGAAGCTAAAGTAGTGCGCACCGTGCAGATCAAAAAAGCGGTCGAGGGCCAGAAACAGCGCCGTCCGGTGATTGAAGTGCGACTGCAAATTGGTGACTTTAATGGCATCACCGAAGTCAACTTGACCGACCGTAGCCATATGGAGTTCCCACTGCTGTTAGGACGCAAGTTCTTCAAAGACATTGCGGTGGTGGATGTCTCCAAACAATACGTGCAATCAGCTGAGGAATAACGGCGGTGTCTCGTAAACCTTTTTACTTTCTGATTCTGGTGCTGATGCTAAGCGGCTTCGGCTACACCGGTTATCGCCATATCGTCGACGGCATTCCGTTGTTACCAGCGACGGCCACCACCATCTGGTCGGTGGAAGCCAAAATCAATTTTGATGGTAATGGCGCGGTAGAGGCGTCGTTAGCGCTGCCCGATGATCCAAACTTTGAATTGATCTCCGAATCCGCTGCTTCCAACGGTTACGGACTGGCAATGACCAACGACCAAGCGGGACGCCGCGCGGTTTGGACCCGACGCCAAGCCGATGGCAATCAGCAGCTGTTCTACACCGCCAACTTCGCGGTTAACGGCGGCCATCAACTGGTTGACCGAGAACCACAGACTCCAGCACCGGTAGAGTGGGATCCAAGCCTAGAGCTGGCGGTACAAGCGCTTTTGGCTGACGCTTTTGACAAGAGCGCTGACAACCTGTCGTTTGCTCGGCAACTGTTTAAGCTCGCCACCGTTAACGACGATCAAAACCTGGCGCTGCTGAAAAGCAATTTCAGCAACGCCGATCTGTTTTTACAGATGCTGCACAGCAAAGGGGTTCCGGCGGTTAAGGTAATGGGACTAGAGCTGGAAGACGGCCGCCGCCGCCAGCAACTGCAAGCGTGGATTGAAGTCTACAGCGATCAGCGCTGGGTGCTGTTTAACCCACGCACCGGCGTTGAAGGCCGTGCCGACAACTTGCTGTTGTGGCAACGCTTTGGCGATGGCGTCCTCGACGTTCGTGGCGGTAACAACTCCAGCGTTAGCTTTGCGATGATTGAAGACACCCGCCCGGCACTGGCGACAGCGATGGACATGATGAACGACTCATCCCTGTCACTGTACAACCTGCCGCTGGAGGAGCAGTCGCTGTTGCGCGGTCTGTTCTTGATCCCAATCGGGGTTTTGGTGGTGGTGATGCTGCGGGTGATCGTCGGCATCAAAACCTCCGGCACCTTTATGCCGGTATTGATCGCCTTGGCGTTTATCCAAACCAAACTGCTTACTGGCTTGGTTGGCTTTCTACTGATCGTCGCCTGTGGCCTGATCATTCGCAGCTATCTGTCGAATCTAAACCTACTGTTGATATCGCGAATATCGGCGGTGGTGATTGTGGTACTGGGGATCATCGCCGGCTTTACCCTGCTGGCTTACAATCTTGGCCTGAACGAGGGGTTAACCATCACCTTCTTCCCAATGATTATTCTGGCTTGGACCATCGAGCGGATGTCGATTTTGTGGGAAGAGGAAGGCGCCCATCAGGTGTTTG
The DNA here is from genome assembly GCF_000422665.1 of Ferrimonas senticii DSM 18821. Classification (GTDB taxonomy): domain Bacteria; phylum Pseudomonadota; class Gammaproteobacteria; order Enterobacterales; family Shewanellaceae; genus Ferrimonas; species Ferrimonas senticii. The sequence continues at coordinate 577,708 of NZ_AUGM01000001.1, forward strand.
TTCAAGGTGGCGGCTCGCTACTGGTGGCGATCATCACCTATCTGGCGATGGATAACGAACTGGTGCGCCACTGGGCGTACAACTTCCTCGGTATCCATTTGGTGATTTTGGCGATCGTGCTGTTGCTTGGTCAGTACACCGGCTACCGTCTGCTGGAACTGCGTCGTTTCTCACCGCTTAAGGAGGACTGATGGTCTCCTTTGTTAACCCATTTGTGCTGCGTCGTCGCGGGATCATGGGGATGAACCGACGCAATATCAGTTACATCGGCCGCTATAACCCGCGCAGCCTATACAAACAGGTGGACAATAAGCTAATCACCAAGCAGTTGGCGGTAAAAGCGAAAATCGCCACCCCGGCGCTGATCTCAGTGATCAGTGAGCAGCATGAAGTCGACCAAGTGGGCGATCGCGTGCGTGGCCACGCCGGTTTTTGTATCAAGCCCGCCCAAGGCTCTGGTGGCAAAGGCATTCTGGTGATTACCAAAGTCGTCGATGGCCGCTTCTTTAAGCCATCAGGCGATGAGATCAGCGCCGCTGAGATGGAACGTCACTGTTCCAACATTCTCGCCGGCCTGTTCTCGCTCGGTGGTAAAAGCGATGTCGCGGTGATTGAAGCACTAATCCAGTTCGATCCGGTGTTTGATGGCTACTCCTTTGAAGGGGTACCCGACATCCGACTGATTGTCTTCAAAGGCTTTCCGGTAATGGGGATGCTGCGGTTATCGACCGCGGCCTCCGACGGCAAAGCCAACCTGCACCAAGGCGCCGTTGGCGTCGGCGTTGATATCGCGACTGGTAAGGCACTGCGCGCGGTTCAGCATGACAAACCGTTGCAGCATCACCCCGATACCGGCAACGATCTGCTGCAGATGCAAGTACCACACTGGGAACAACTGCTACGCCTAGCGGCTGGCTGTTACGAAATGTCCGGCCTTGGTTACCTTGGCACCGACATGGTGCTGGATAGCGAGCGCGGGCCGCTGCTGTTGGAGCTAAATGCCCGACCAGGACTGGCAATTCAGATCGCCAATGGTCAGGGATTATTGCCACGGCTGCGTCACATTGAGTCGCTACCGCAGCAGGATTACGACGTTGAACAGCGGGTTGAACTGGCCAAACAGTGGTTTGGCGGCGAGCAACCGCTGTTCACCGGCAACCGCTAGCGACAGTTGATAAACAAATTAGCGGGCGAACTGCTGCAGGATCTGCGCTTTCGCCTGCTCTACCCCTTCTTGGCTTCCTGCCAGCCCCTCTGCCGCAATCACCGCAACCTGATTGATGCCGATAAACCCTAAAACCTGCACCAACATCGGATCTTGGAAGTTCATGCTTGCGCCGAAGCTGCCTGCGCCATAGCGCCCGCCACGGCTGACGATCAGCGTTGCCTGCTTGTTAAGTAACAACCCCTCTGGGCCATTGGCACCGTAACGAAAGGTCACCCCGACTCGGCACACCAGATCGATCCACAGTTTAAGGTTGGCGGCCACCGAAAAGTTATGCATCGGCGTAGCAATCACGATCTCATCCGCCTGTTGCAGCTCGGCAACCAGCTGATCCGATAAGCTAAGCAGTTGCTTCGCTTGCTCATCTCTCTGCTCTGCTGGGGTGTAAAAGGCATTGATGGTGGCTTGGTCCAATACCGGCAATGCCGACGTTGCCAGATCCCGCAGCACCGCCGTGCCCTGCGGATATTGTTGTTGCCATTGTTGCTGATAGAACTGCGCCAACTGCCGACTAACACTGGTATCAGGGTTTGGGCTAGCGCTAATAACAAGCAGGTTTTTCATCGGTCATTCCTTCAGTTTTAACAATAATCTCGAATTGATACTGACGATATTAGCGCCATAAATTCGGAAAAATAGCGCATAATAACGGCCAAAACGTTCGATTTATTCGAAAGGACTGCTATTTTGACCCCTCGCTATCGAGCCAACTCCACCGTCGAACAGTGGCGAATACTGCAAGCGGTTGTGGATTTCGGCGGCTACGCTCAGGCTGCCAGCGCCCTCAACAAAAGCCAATCCTCGCTGAACCACGCCGTCGCCAAATTGCAGACCGTACTGGGAGTACAACTGCTCGAACTCCAAGGCCGCAAAGCGGTGCTCACCCAAGCTGGGCTGGTGCTGCTGCGCCGCTCACGCTCGTTGACCGCCCAGATTGAACAACTGGAAACCTTAGCCAGTAACCTCGAACAGGGCTGGGAGCCAGAGATCCACCTCTCAAGAGAGATCCTCTACCCAACCACAGCACTGTATCAGGCGCTGACTCAGTTTTATCCAGAGAGCCGCGGCAGCCGAGTGGTGATCACCGATAATGTCCTATCTGGTAGCAGCGAAGCGGTCAATAATCGGCAATTTGATCTGGTGATCACCGGTCGGATCCCTGCCGGCCATCACGGCACCCCTCTGGGAACGGTCGCGCTTATCTTAGTGTGCGGCGCCAACCATCCCTTAGCCGCATTGGAATTTATTGATGAAAGTCGATTGGCGCAGGAGCTGCAAATCGTGATCCGCGATACCGGCAGCCAAGCAAACAAGGAGCTCGGTTGGCTGAAAGCCGAGCAGCGGTGGACGCTGTCAAATTTTCATGAAGCCCTGGCAATCCTCAAACAAAATGTCGGCTTTTGTTGGGTCCCTGAAGCAATGGCGGCGCAAGCCATTAACGATGGCGAATTGGTACACCTGCGTAACAGCAACGTCGGCGGCGCCGTAGTGCCAATGTCGCTGGTGATCCCTCGTCCAGAACAACTCGGCCCTGCCGCCAATCGTTTCGCTGAACTGATTGTTGCCAATTGTCTAGGGTTGTCGTCACCAACAAATTTTTGATCTGTGGATCAGTGTGTTAAAAACAATGGTGACAATTAATTACAAGGAATAAGGCATGGAAACGCTTACCCAATGGATTGGGACCATTAATGGCATCGTGTGGGGTGTGCCGATGCTGGCGCTGATCTTAGGCGTTGGCCTGTATCTGACACTTGGCCTAAAAGTGATGCCGATCCGCAAACTGGGATTGGGGTTTTCGCTGCTATGGCGCGGCCGTGATAGCAAAGACGATGGCGATATTTCGCCATTCAACGCATTGATGACTTCACTGTCAGCCACCATTGGCACCGGTAATATCGCCGGTGTGGCCACCGCCATCGCCATGGGCGGACCCGGCGCCCTGTTTTGGATGTGGTGCACCGCGTTGGTTGGGATGGCCACCAAATACGCTGAAGCGGTGTGCGCGGTCAAGTACCGCGAAACCCGTGACAACGGCGAATACGCCGGCGGCCCGATGTATTACATCAAAAATGGCCTGTCCGCCAAGTGGGCATGGCTTGCCACCGCCTTCGCCCTGTTCGGCGCCATCGCCGGCTTTGGTATTGGTAATGGAACCCAGTCCAATTCAGTCGCCCAAGCGCTGCATACCAACTTCAATATCGAACCACTGATCACCGGCATCTTGTTGATGGCGTTAGTCGGTGCGGTGCTGCTAGGCGGGGTAAAACGGATTGCCGCCGTCGCCGGTAAATTAGTGCCAATGATGGCACTGTTTTACATCGTCGGTGGCTTGCTGGTGCTCGCCACCCACGTTAGCGAAATTCCAGCGGCGATCGCCTTGGTCGTCGACAGCGCCTTCAATCCGGTAGCCGCGCAAGGTGGCTTTGCCGGTGCTGCAGTGTGGGCCGCCATCCGCTTTGGGGTAGCTCGCGGGGTGTTCTCCAACGAAGCTGGCCTTGGTTCAGCGCCAATTGCCCACGCCGCAGCCAAAACCAACAACCCAGTACGACAAGGGTTAATTGCCATGCTGGGGACCTTTATCGATACCATCATCGTTTGTTCAATTACCGGCCTTGCTATCGTTCTGACCGGCGTGTGGACCAGCGGTGCCCAAGGGGTGGATCTGACCACTAGCGCCTTTGCCTCGGCGGTACCTTTTGGCAACTATATCGTCGCGATTTCACTGGCGATCTTTGCCTTTACCACCATCTTAGGCTGGAGCTACTACTGCGAGCGGTGTGTTCAATACCTATTGGGTGATAAAGCACTGGTGCCGTTTCGGTTGGTCTTCACTCTTGCGGTGCCCATCGGTGCCGTCGCGTCACTGGACTTTGTCTGGCTACTGGCAGATACCCTGAACGCCATGATGGCGATCCCCAACCTAATCGCACTGCTGCTGCTAAGCCCAGTGGTATTTAAACTGACCAAAGAGTACTTCGATAAATAAGTACAACCTAGCTGCTGCGCTCAACAACTCGGCGGGCCGTTGCCAAACCCTTTGGTAACGGCCCGTTTTGATTGCCGTGGCGTGGCCTCACTTCTATAATCACTGCGTTTTTTTCTATTCAAAGACGATGATCATGAGCGATTCTAAGCCAACCCTACCTGACCACCTGTCCTCCAACCCACGTAGCCCACATCACGTGGCCGAGTGCTTTGAGCACGAGATCGGTATACGCCTAAATGGCAAAGAGCTGCACAACGTTGAAGAGTACTGCATCAGCGAAGGTTGGGTAAAAGTACCAGCCGGTAAAGCACTGGATCGCCGCGGCCAGCCAATGCTGATGACCCGCAAAGGTCAAGTAGAAGCGTACTACGCGTAATCAAGCTCTGACTTGAGTTATCAAGGCCATCGCATTGCGGTGGCCTTTGTCGTTTTGACCCACCTCACAGAAGTCAGATTCGAATCACTATCATCATTGAGCAAAACCGAGCACAGCACTAGGATTTAAACAGGTACTCAAAACGTCGCTTTAGGAAGGCTGATGAGCTCGACGCTACTGACCGGTCGCTTGGCCAAAGAGCATAAAACCATTGTCCATATGCTGCAGATCTACTGCCAAGCCCATCATCAAGGGCAAAAGAACAATGGCTTGTGTGAGGCCTGCAACCAACTGGCAGGCTACGCCGAACAAAAGCTTGATCGCTGCCCTTACGGTGACAGCAAACCCGATTGTGCCCGCTGCCCTATCCACTGCTATAAACCGGATGAGCGCGAGCGTGCTCGTCAAGCGATGCGCTTTGCTGGACCGAAAATGCTGTGGCACCATCCGATTGAAGCGATCATCCACCTGTACGACCGCAAACGGCCAATTCCAGAGCGGCCACCGAAAGGCGCCAGCCAACAGGCGCGACGCAAGCAAGCTCAGTTAGATTCAACTTCTGAGTAACGCTCGGCCCACCGCCGAAACGACGCCGACTGCAAAAATTGCTTCCCCAATTCCGGATACAGCTGAGTGGCAATATCGCGGTTAACATCAACATCGAAACGTCGCACCAAACTGTCTAAACTGGCCAGCGCCGCATGGTGATCGCCACTGACAATCCCCAGCTGTAATCCAAGCCAATAGGCGGGGAAATAATCAACCTCAGACGCCAAGGCAACGTCGGCGTAGCGCTGTGCTTGTTGATAGTCAGCGCGATGCAGTTGGCGGATGCCAATCTCGGTCGCTAAAGCGACATCACCACGCAGATCCGGCGGCAACTGTTGGTATGCTTGATGGCATTGCTGCTGCTCTTGTTGCAGACAGATCACCGCCATCATCAGCGGATAATCATCCGCCAGCAACGCCTGTTGCAGCGGCGCATTAAGGTTGTCCATCCAACGGTCAGATTGGCTCATTAAAGACCGCAATAACATCTCTTTTAACAAGCGATCCTGCTGCAGCACGACCGGCGCCGAGCCATAGTGCGCAAGTACCGCCTGCGCCGGATCGTTACCACTGCTTAGCTGCGACAACGAATCAAAGAAATCGCCAAATGCGTCTGCTAGTTCAGAATCATCTAACGCAATCCGCAAATAAAGTTGCTGCATCATTCGTACCTGGCTAAAGCGGTAGAGGCGATTGCCCATATCCTCTAACCGCAAGCCGCGTTGATCGAACTGACCATCAAAGTAGAAATACTCAACGCTGAAATCACTGTGTATCAACCGTAATTGATAACGGTTGGCCCCCGACGCTAGCGGCTCAACATGACGTAGCTGCCACTGGCCGTTGAGGCCATGGTTGATGATATCTTGCATCCAACCACTGGCCATTTTTTGCCACGCCGGATCGTCACTAAAGCCGCTGTCGACCTGTGCCAATGGATGCGCCGGAGTAAACGCACTGAGCAACAACAGCTCATCCTGTTGATTCAGTGCTTGTACCAATTTGTGGGCGTAAAAATCACCTTTATCCAAGCTGTTATCAAGCAATACCGGTGGTTCTTGCATGCTGTCAGTAGTGCTGCAGCCGCCATTCCCCACAACCACGGTAATCAACAACGTCACCATCTGAACCCATCGCCACATCGTTCACCTCGACTTTGGCTAGCCACTCTTTCAAGTTAGGGGGTGTTGACGGTTGTTGCTTCGAATTTAGCCACAAAAAAACGGAGCCGAAGCTCCGTTTTTGTTACTCAACAAACCGATCAGTCGTTGCTAGCGGCGCGCTCTGCGGCCTCTTTGATCAGTGGCTGCAGTTCGCCTTTTTGGAACATCTCCATAATGATGTCGCAGCCGCCAATCAGCTCGCCCTCAACCCACAGTTGTGGGAAGGTTGGCCAGTTGGCAAACGCCGGCAGCTCGGCGCGAATGTCAGGATTTTGCAGAATATCAACGTAGGCAAATTGATGGCCACACTGCATCAGTGCTTGCGCCGCCTGCGAGGAAAAACCGCAGCTTGGCAGTTTTGGCGAACCCTTCATGTACAAAATGATGGCGTTCTGTTCAATTTGGCTTTTAATCTTTTCGATGGTTTCCATGACCGGCGTCATTCCTCAAACGTGGATTGTGTCTCATTCTACGGGAAAAGCGTTGATGCAGCTAATGTTGTCGTTGGTGGATTGACGATATAACCAATCGACTTTTCCGAAACGCTTTGTTGATGCGTGTCACGCAGCGGTTAGTTACTATAACCGCCATCAAAAACGATATAACCACAATCTGATCAGGAGATTAGCATGGCTTTTCAACTACCGGCTCTGCCATACGCCAAGGACGCACTGGAACCACACATCTCAGCCGAGACGCTGGACTTCCACCATGGCAAACACCACAACACCTACGTAGTTAAGCTGAACGGTCTGATTGAGGGCACCGATCTGGAGAGCAAGACTCTGGAAGAGATCATTAAGACCTCTGAAGGTGGCGTGTTTAACAATGCCGCGCAGATCTGGAACCACACCTTCTACTGGCACTGTTTGGCACCTAATGCGGGCGGTGTTGCCACTGGCGCAATCGCTGCTGCTATCGACGCCGCATTCGGTTCCTTTGAGCAGTTCAAAGCGCAGTTCACCGAGTCTGCCATCAACAACTTTGGCTCCAGCTGGACCTGGCTGGTGAAGAAAGCCGACGGTTCACTGGCGATCGTCAACACCAGCAACGCCGCTACCCCAATCAGCGGCGACGACACGCCACTGCTGACTGTCGATCTGTGGGAGCACGCCTACTACATCGACTTCCGCAACGCTCGTCCAAACTACATGGAAGCGTTCTGGAACTTGGTAAACTGGGAATTCGTAAACCAGAACTTCGCCGGCTAAAAACCGCAACACATTGCCCCAAAGGAGCTCAATCGAGCTCCTTTTCTTATTTCTGGCAACAGCTAAGTTATTTCGCCATCCAAAAATTGGAAACATTGGCGGCGATAAACGGTCGAAGTTATTAGGCCATCGACCACAATTCAGCCACTCTTTTGAGGAAAACAAATCAGTCGAATTTTTCGCTATTGCTTGAATAGGTTAGTGGTTTTGGGTCTACGCTTAGTCCAAACAGGGTCTTGATGCGTAGGAAACAAAGACCGGTATCCAATCGATTTTGGGGGTAGCACATGAGTATCTTCGACCACTATCAACATCGTTACGAGCAAACTCGAGACGAAGACTACAGCCTGCAAGACTTCCTTGAACTGTGCCGCAACGACCGCAGTGCTTATGCCAGCGGCGCCGAAAGGCTGCTGTTGGCCATTGGCGAGCCAGAAATGGTGGACACCGCCACTGACCCAAGGCTGTCGCGGATCTTCTCCAACCGAGTGATTTCTCGCTACCCTGCCTTCGCCGAATTTTATGGCATGGAAGAGGCTATCGAGCAAATTGTCGCCTACCTCAAACATGCCGCCCAAGGCTTAGAAGAGTCCAAACAGATCCTGTATCTGCTCGGCCCAGTCGGCGGCGGTAAATCATCGCTGGCAGAAAAGCTGAAGCAACTGATCACCAGGGTACCAATCTACGTGCTTACCGCCGACGGCGTTCGCAGCCCAGTGAACGACTCGCCACTTTGCCTGTTTGATGTCGAAGAGGACGGCGAGATTCTCAGCAATGAATATGGCGTGCCTAAACGGTACCTGCGCTCGGTGATGTCGCCCTGGGCTGCGAAACGACTGCACGAATTTGGCGGCGACATCAGCCGTTTCCGCGTAGCCAAAGTTTATCCATCGGTATTGGATCAAATTGCCGTCGCCAAAACGGAACCGGGCGATGAGAACAATCAGGACATCAGTTCCTTGGTCGGCAAGGTGGATATTCGACAGCTCGAACACTTTGCCCAAGATGACGCCGACGCCTATGCGTACTCTGGCGCGCTCTGTAAAGCCAATCAGGGTATTATGGAATTTGTCGAGATGTTTAAAGCGCCAATCAAGGTGCTGCATCCTTTGCTTACCGCCACCCAAGAGGGCAACTACAACGGTACCGAAGGGCTGTCCGCCCTACCCTTCAGCGGCATCATTTTGGCACACTCAAACGAATCGGAGTGGCAAACCTTCCGCAACAACAAAAACAACGAAGCGTTCCTCGACCGAGTCTACATCGTTAAGGTGCCGTACTGCTTGCGACTGTCGGAAGAGCAGCACATCTATCAAAAACTGCTGGATAACTCTGAATTGGCGCAGGCGCAATGCGCACCGGGTACCCTGGAATTGCTGTCGCAATTTAGCGTGCTGTCGCGACTGAAAGATCCTGAAAATTCATCCATTTATTCCAAGATGCGGGTCTACGACGGCGAAACCTTAAAAGACACTGATCCCAAAGCTAAATCGCACCAAGAATATCGCGATTTCGCTGGCGTCGATGAAGGGATGGACGGCCTATCAACCCGCTTTGCCTTTAAGATCCTATCAAGGGTGTTTAACTTCGATCACACCGAAGTGGCGGCTAACCCAGTTCACCTGTTCTACGTACTGGAGAAGCAGATTGAACGAGAGCAGTTCCCCAATGAAGTGGCAGAACGTTATCTGGAACACCTGAAAGGCTACCTGATCCCCAAATACGTCGAATTTATCGGCAAAGAGATCCAAACCGCTTATCTGGAGTCCTACTCTGAGTACGGCCAGAATATCTTCGATCGCTACGTTACCTATGCCGACTTTTGGATCCAAGACCAAGAGTATCGCGATCCAGAAACCGGCCAACTGTTTGACCGCGCCGCTCTCAATGCGGAGCTAGAAAAGATCGAGAAGCCCGCTGGGATCAGTAACCCCAAAGACTTCCGTAATGAGATCGTCAACTTTGTACTGCGTGCCCGTGCCAATCACAACGGCAAGAATCCCAATTGGACCAGTTACGAGAAACTCCGAGCAGTCATTGAGAAAAAGATGTTCTCCAATACCGAAGACCTGCTCCCAGTGATCTCATTCAATACCAAAACCTCTGCCGATGATCAGAAGAAGCATGACGACTTCGTCGACCGAATGATGGAGAAAGGCTACACCCGTAAACAGGTGCGACTGCTGTCAGAGTGGTATTTGCGCGTACGCAAATCCAGCTAACCGCGCTTTGGCAGTAAGGAGGTAAAATGGCTCACTTTATCGACCGACGCTTAAACGCCAAAGGCAAAAGCACCGTTAACCGACAACGGTTCTTGCGGCGTTATCAGCAGCAGATTAAAAAAGCGGTGTCCGACTCCGTCACCAAACGCAGTGTCACCGACATCGACAGTGGCGAGAAGATCTCGATCCCAGCCCGCAACATCAACGAGCCGGTGTTCCATCATGGCAGTGGCGGCAAACGCGAGCGGGTTCATCCGGGCAATGACCAGTTCAGCAGCGGCGACCGGATCGAACGCCCACCTGGGGGTGGCGCAGGCGGCAGTGGCAGCGGCGATGCGTCAAACTCCGGGGAAGGCCAAGACAGCTTTGTATTTGACATCTCCAAAGAGGAATACCTGGACGTCCTATTTGATGATCTGGCGCTGCCAAACCTGCAGCAAAACACCTTAGATAAACTGGTCGAGTTTAAGACCTTTCGCGCCGGAGTCACCACCGACGGGGTTCCCGCCAATATCCATATCGTGCGCTCGCTGCGCCAATCACTGGCCCGGCGTACAGCGATGACCGGCGGAAAACGGCGCAAACTCAAGATACTTGAACAGCAATTGAGTGAGTTGTTGGCAACCCCTGGTTCGTCGGCTGAGACCATTGCGCAACTGCAAACGGAGATCGAACAGCTACAGCGAAAGATCGCCGCCGTGCCCTTTATCGATACCTTCGATCTGCGCTACAACGCCTTTGTTAAACGACCAGTGCCGACCTCACGGGCGGTGATGTTCTGCCTGATGGACGTATCCGGCTCGATGGATCAGGCCACCAAAGATATGGCCAAACGCTTTTACATCCTGCTTTATCTGTTTTTAACACGAACCTACAAGTCGTTGGATGTGGTGTTTATTCGCCACCATACCCAAGCGAAAGAGGTCGATGAGCACGAGTTTTTCTACAGCCAAGAGACCGGCGGCACCATCGTTTCTAGCGCGCTGAAACTGATGCACCAGATCCAGCAAGAGCGCTATCCAGAAAACGAGTGGAACATCTATGCCGCCCAAGCGTCCGATGGCGATAACTGGGCTGATGATTCACCGCAGTGCCGACAAATAATGGAAAAACAGATCTTGCCGGTGTGTCGCTATTACACCTACATCGAGATCACCAATCGCGCTCACCAGACCTTATGGCGTGAATACGACAGTTTGGCGGCAACCGCCCCCCACTTTGCCCTGCAGCATATCCGCGGCATTGAAGATATCTATCCGGTATTCCGCGAACTGTTCCGTAAGCAGCAAGCCGCCTAAGCGACAAAGGAGTTGCCATGACGACCCGCAAGCCCCTGCCGGACGGCCCAGATTGGACATTCGAACTGCTTGAAGAGTACCAACACCACATCGCCCACGTGGCGGAACATTACCGGTTGGACACCTACCCCAACCAGATTGAGGTGATTACCGCCGAGCAGATGATGGACGCCTATGCCAGTGTCGGCATGCCAATTGGCTACGCCCACTGGTCATTTGGCAAAAAGTTTATCGAAACCGAGCAACACTACAAGCGCGGCCAAATGGGACTGGCGTACGAAATCGTCATCAACTCCAATCCGTGTATCGCCTATCTGATGGAGGAGAACACCATCACCATGCAAGCCTTGGTGATGGCGCATGCCTGTTATGGCCACAACAGCTTTTTTAAGGGCAACTATCTCTTCCAAACGTGGACCGACGCCGATTCCATTATCGATTACTTGGTGTTTGCTAAAAACTACATCGCTGAATGCGAGCGCCAACACGGCATTGATGCGGTCGAAGATATTCTCGACTCCTGCCATGCGTTGATGAACCTGGGTGTCGATCGCTACAAGCGGCCATCGGAGATCTCACTGCGCGAAGAGAAACAACGGCAAAAAGAGCGCGAGGAATACCTACAAAGCCAAGTCAACGATCTGTGGCGAACGCTGCCGCTTAACAACGACAAACAGGAGCAGCAAAGCGAAGTTCGCTTCCCCGAAGAGCCCCAAGAGAACATTCTCTACTTCGTTGAAAAAAATGCACCGCTGCTGGAGTCTTGGCAGCGAGAGTTAGTACGGATTGTCCGCAAGATCTCGCAATACTTCTATCCGCAAAAACAGACCCAAGTGATGAACGAAGGCTGGGCGACCTTCTGGCACTACACCATCCTTAACCACCTTTATGACGAGGGGAAACTGACCGATCGCTTTATGCTGGAGTTTCTCCACAACCACACCAATGTGGTGGCGCAGCCTGCCTATAACAGCCCTCATTATTCAGGGATCAACCCTTATGCACTGGGGTTTGCGATGTTTCAGGACATACGCCGCATCTGCGAACAGCCGGACGACGAAGACCGAGAGTGGTTCCCAGAGCTTGCGGGTAGCAACTGGCTTGATGCCGTGCACTTTGCGATGGCGAACTTTAAGGACGAAAGCTTTATTGCCCAGTACCTGTCGCCCAAGCTTATTCGCCAGTTCCGCTTGTTCCAGATCCACGATGATGACCACAAGAACTATCTGGAAGTCGGCGCCATTCATAACGAGATAGGCTATCGTGATGTCCGCGCATCACTCGCTCGACAATACAACTTGAGTAACCTGGAACCGGACATTCAGGTGTTTGATGTCAAAGTGCGCGGCGATCGTAGCATGACTTTACGCTATACCCCACAGAACCGCACCCCATTGGCAACCGGCTTTGCCGAGGTGGTACGCCATCTGCATCGACTGTGGGGCTTTGAAGTGGTGTTGGAGCAGGTTCAAGAAAATGGGGCAGTCGAGGTGTTAGCTCGCTGCCCCAATACGGAAAGCTAGTACCCTACCGGCTGGTGGTTACACCAGTTCGATGATGTCGGTCGGCAGATCATCGCGCATCGATGCCCAGATCTGCCCAGACTCTTTACCGTATTTACGGATCAGCGGCAGTACCGCGTTGTGGTCGCCCTGCTGCGCCAACTGCGCTAATTGGCGATAATAGGTTAATGCTAACTGACGGGCTTCTTCATTGCTGAAGTAATAGCTACCGGCGCTGCTATACAGTTTGCGAAAGCCATTAAGAATCAAGGTGTAGATCGGGTTACCGGAAATAAACGCCAGCGAATGGTTCAAGCGGTAGTCGAAATCAGCAAAGGCTTCACCAGTGGCGGCCAACTGATCGACTTCGGCAAACAACTGGGTCACTTTTTCAGGGCTATTTCGCACCGCCGAACGGATATAAATCGAGCTGATATTGGTTCGCGCCGAAAGCAACTGATCCATCAGATCAGGCACGCCGTCCTGGTCCAGCTTGGCGATGGTTTCCAAGATGTTCAGCCCAGAGGTTTCCCAAAAATTATTCACCCGAGTCGGTTTACCATGTTGAATGGTCAGCCATCCGTCCCGAGCTAAGCGCTGCAATACTTCCCTTAGCGTGGTGCGAGTAACCCCAATCAACTCGGACAGTTCACGCTCAGCAGGCAAGATTGTGCCGGGTGGGAACTTGTTGTTCCATATCGATTTAACGATGTATTCCTCGGCAAAGCTGGCTGGGCTTTGGGCATTGATGATCATGTTATACAGCCTATGTAATTGTTATCGTCTACGATTTTTATCGTTATTGTCACTGGTGATGATAACAGACCAAAGTCCAATAGTAAGCAATCCGCCGCGCTGACCTTTCGATAGACAGATATATCTGAACTAATGTTCCTTTTTGCTACAGCGAACCAGAAAAATGGTTTTTTAACTGGATTTGTGAAGCACCTCATGACCGCTTTGGTCACGAATCACCCAGTAACCAGTTATATTCTCCTAGCCATTGGGGTAACCTCTGCACCCTAAAATTTCGAACGTTTAGTTTCACTCTTGAGGAAGTTATGGCCTTAACTATGCGCCAAGCTTTTATACATAACTTTTTGGGCAATGCCCCAGGTTGGTATAAAGCTGCAATTTTGTGCTTCTTGCTGATCAACCCAGTGCTGTTCTACATCGATCCGTTTATCGCGGGTTGGGCACTGGTGATTGAATTTATTTTCACCTTGGCAATGGCACTGAAGTGCTACCCGCTGCAGCCTGGCGGTTTGCTGGCAATCGAAGCGGTTGCCATCGGCATGACCTCGCCGAAAATGGTACTGCATGAGATCCAAGCCAACCTGGAAGTAATCCTGCTGTTGGTCTTCATGGTGGCCGGTATTTACTTTATGAAGCAGCTGCTGCTGTTCGTATTTACCAAGCTGATCACCAAGATCCACTCTAAAACTCTGCTATCTCTAGCGTTCTGTGCGTCTGCGGCGTTCCTGTCTGCGTTCCTAGACGCACTGACTGTAATCGCGGTAGTTATCAGCGTGGCAGTAGGCTTCTACTCCATCTACCACAAAGTGGCCTCTGGCAAAGACTTTAGCCAGAACCACGATCACGGTAATGACGAAAGCATCCAGACCAGCAAAGAAGATCTGGAAGACTTCCGTGCCTTCCTGCGTAACCTGATGATGCACGCCGGTGTTGGTACTGCACTGGGTGGCGTATGTACCATGGTAGGTGAACCACAAAACCTGATCATCGCGGCACAAGCGAACTGGGGCTTTGGTGAGTTCTTCCTGCGTATGGCGCCAGTTTCTATGCCAGTTCTGGCTGCCGGTCTACTAACTTGTGTGCTGGTTGAACGTTTCAAAGTGTTCACCTACGGTGCGCAACTGCCAGATTCTGTTCGTCAGATCCTGGTTCAATTCGCAGAATATGAAGACGCCAAACGCACCAACAAAGAGAACATGCAGTTGATCGTGCAAGCGATCGTTGGCGTGTGGCTGGTTCTGGGTCTAGCGATGCACTTGGCAGCGGTGGGTCTAATCGGTCTGTCGGTGATCATTCTGTGTACTGCCTTTAACGGCATCACCGATGAGCACTCTCTGGGTAAAGCGTTTGAAGAAGCGCTGCCGTTTACTGCTTTGCTGGCAGTATTCTTCGCGGTTGTGGGCGTGATCATCGATCAAGGCCTGTTCACCCCGGTGATCACTTGGGTATTGACCTTCGAAGGTAAAACTCAGGCGGTGATGTTCTACTTGGCTAACGGCTTGCTGTCGATGGTTTCCGACAACGTATTCGTTGGTACCGTATACATCAACGAAGTGAAAGCCGCCCTGCTGGACGGTCGCATCACTCTGGAACAGTTTGAAAAGCTGGCAGTTGCAATCAACACCGGTACTAACCTGCCATCCGTTGCTACCCCGAACGGTCAGGCTGCATTCCTGTTCTTGTTGACCTCCGCTCTGGCACCGCTGATCCGCCTGTCTTACGGTCGCATGGTAATTCTGGCTCTGCCTTACACCATCGTTCTGACCCTGGTTGGTCTGCTGGCAATCCAGACTGGCTTCCTAGACTTTGCTACTCAGGCGATGTACGACTCTGGCATCCTGAAGATGGCTACTGAGATCCCAGGCGCTATCTCTAGCGGCCACTAATCTCTGTCGGCAAACTCAAAGTTGCACACAAAAAGGCGCCTATTGGCGCCTTTTTTATTACCTAAACTTACGAACCAAATGATAAAGTTGCGGTCACAACAGATACATATTGTTTACATTTGGTAATTATGAAACTGCCGCTACAAAAACTAAGACAGTTCAGCAAAAGCCGCGTCAGTTGGGGATTGCTACTGCTTTCTGCGCTTTCGCTGTTTGTCACCGCTTTGTGGTTTCAACACTACCAGCAACTTGAACCTTGTTTACTGTGTGTCTACATTCGCGTCGCGGTGTTAGGGGTGTTAGTCTCCAGCGCCATCGCCTTGATGATGCCGCACTATCTTGGGGCTAGACTAATTGGTCTTGTAGGATGGTTGATCAGTTCAGGCTTTGGCTTACGAGAGTCGCTTGCCCTTATCGAAAAACAAGCCGGCACTGCTGATTTTGGCCTGTTTGGCCCGACCTGCGATTACATCCCCAACTTCCCCGATTGGGCACCTTTGCATCAGTGGTTACCGCAATTTTTTCTGCCCAATGCCCAATGTGGCGAAGACAGCTGGCTGTTACTGGGATTAACTATGGCGCAGTGGATGGCGATTACTTTTATCGTCTACTTGGTGATTGCGTTGCTGGTATTGCTAAGCCAGCCGTTTCGCCAACCTGCCGCAAACCTCGCTCCCCGTTAATGCCAAACAAAAACCGGCCAACTGGCCGGTTTCTATCACGTTAATCAAGATCTTTGGCTGGCCAACTGGCGATACAGCCCATCAACACTTGACTGTCGGTACCAACATCACGCTCATCCAAGACTTTGTTGCGAATTGACATGCCGCTGGCGTGCATCGCCGATTGACTGCCGGTCAACAGCGGATGCCAGCTTGGCAAGCCACGGCCTTCATGCAGACGACGATAGGCGCAGCTTGGCGGGAACCAGTACAACTCCTCAAGGTTCTCGACCGACACTTTCAGACACTCAGGCACATACTTAAATCGCTGTGGATACTTATTACAGCGACAGGTTTTGTGGTTCAGCAACTGGCAAGCGACGTTGGTGAAGTACACTTCGTCGGTATCATCGTCGATCAACTTGTTTAGGCAGCACTTGCCGCAGCCGTCGCACAGCGATTCCCACTGCTCTTCGGTCATCTCTGACAAGGGTTTGTGCCAAAACGGGGTCGATTCAGACATAGCGATACTCTACTGCAATTTACGAGGGCGAAGATTATAGCGAAAAGCCGCGACGACTCCAGCCCTGTCGTCGCCTCAACACAAAAAACGCCGAGCAAGCTCGGCGTTGTTTCTGCTTAAGAGGTAGCGTTTGCTATCGTCCCAGTTTAATCCGATCAGACAGGTAACCAACCGCCACCGCAAAGTAGTTGGAGCGGTTCCAACGCATCAACGCATCGTAATTAGAATAAGCTAAGTAGATACGGCCAGATTCATCGTCTGGGTACACCAGTGACGCTTCAATGTCGGCATTGGGCAGATCGCCACCATCCCACTTTCGAACGCCCAGTTGTTGCCACTCTGCCAGACTCTTTTTAACCTTGAGCCCTTTAACCTCTTCGGCGATCTCACTGGTAACCGAAACTTGCCGAGCCCAAGTTTTATCGGGATCCCAACCGACGTTTTGCAGGTAGTTCGCCGCTGAAGCAAACACGTCAGGCAAGGTCCCCCAGATATCTTTGCGACCATCGCCATCGTAATCTTCGGCATAGCTTAAAAACGAGGTTGGCATAAACTGAGTCTGCCCCATCGCCCCGGCCCAAGAGCCTTTCATCTTATCGGCACTGATATGACCGGCTTCGATGATCTCCAATGCCGCGAACAGTTGCTTTTTGAAAAAGGCTTCACGGCGTCCTTCGTAAGCTAACGAGGTAGTTGCACCAACCACTGAATAGTTACCGGTATAGCTGCCAAAGTTAGTCTCAATGCCCCACAACGCTACGATAAACCGTGGTTGCACCCCATATTTTTCGCCAATCTCAGTGAGCAGCGGCAAATGCTCGTTGTAAAGCTTGATCGCCTTTTCTACTTTCCATTGCGGCACCGCTTGCGGCAAGTAAGTGTCTAGGGTCTTTTTGTGTTCAGGCTGACTGCGATCGGCAGCGATGGCACGTTTAAACAGTTTGATGCCGTCAAACGCCGAGTTGATGGTGGCATCAGAGATGCCATTTTGCTTGGCCTCAACCTTCAACTGCGCCACGTAGCTTTCAAAGCTTGGCTGCTCTGCCGCAACCACACTAGTCGCCAGCAAACTGCTGGCCAACAGCATCCTTGTGATCATCATGTCCTCAACTTTAGTTGTCTCTGCGGGGCAAATCATCCAGCCCCAATTGGCGCCGATGTTGTTTGAGCATATCCTCTTTTGGCGGTGGCAACTGTAAAAAGAACCCCTTTTCTGCCAATTCGTTACGCACTTTGTTTATGTCAGCTTGACCAAGTTGCATCAGCTTTTCGATGGGTAACACCATAACAAACTTTGGCACCCCAAACAGCGCCATCAATTGCTCTGGAACATCAGAAAAATCATCACGTTTATTGACGTAAAGGTAGGTATCAGCCTTCTTGCTGCTTTTATATACTGCACAAATCATCATTTTACCGATTTTACGCTGCTTCGGCCTTGCGAAATAAGATAACCCCACTATACCATGCGATATCGCAATTTTGTCGCCGCTATTGAGCAACTTAGCTTAGTTGTTGCCGCTGCTCGCAGCGCTTTTGCCGCACGACCAATTTGTCCCCTTGATTACCCTACGCTTGCACGTCCACCACGTTCGCGTACTTGATTGCTATCAGAGGTTTTGAAAGCAGATGGATGCCAATGCAATCCAATTTAAGGGCGGTGGTTTTACCCTATCGGTGCTGACCTTGTGCGGT
This sequence comes from Ferrimonas senticii DSM 18821, assembly GCF_000422665.1. Lineage (GTDB taxonomy): Bacteria > Pseudomonadota > Gammaproteobacteria > Enterobacterales > Shewanellaceae > Ferrimonas > Ferrimonas senticii. The sequence goes on from NZ_AUGM01000001.1 coordinate 595,765, forward strand.
GCCGACCTGCAATCACTGCAACAACAATTGGCGGATCATATTCGCAAAGCCCCGAAGTTGTTCGCGCAAATGCCAGTGGTGCTGGATCTTAACCGCCTTAGTCAACAAATACCCCTGTGCGATGTCATCAGCATGACCCGTCAAGCGGGTTTAGCACCAATGGCGATAGAGAGCCAACAACAACAGCAGCAACAGCAAGCGCGGGATCTCGGCTTGCCGCTGTTCAAACGCAGCCGCGATCAAACTCAAACACCACTGGTTCCGCCCAAGGTCATTAGCCTGCCGGTGCGCTCTGGGCAACAGATCTATGCCGAAGGTGGTGATCTGATTGTACTTGGCGCTGTTAGTACCGGCGCTGAGATCGTCGCCGACGGCAGTATTCACGTATACGGCACCTTGCGAGGCCGTGCCTTTGCTGGTGCCAATGGCCTAGAACAAGCGCGGATCTTCTGTCACAACCAACAAGCTGAACTGCTCTCTATTGCTGGTCATTATCAGCTCAGTGAACAGTTTGCACCCAGCCAATGGGGACAAGCGCTGATGACTTCACTCCAAGATCAAGCGCTGATCCACCAACCGATTCAACTACGGCAGTAACTCACTATGTCTAAGATCATTGTTGTCACCTCCGGTAAAGGTGGGGTTGGCAAAACCACCACCTCCGCTTCTATCTCTATGGGCCTTGCACTGCGTGGGCACCGCACCGTGGTTATCGACTTCGATATCGGCTTGCGTAATCTTGATCTGATCTTGGGCTGCGAACGCCGCGTGGTGTATGACTTCGTCAACGTTATCCGCGGCGAAGCCACTTTAAATCAGGCACTGATCAAGGATAAGCGCAACGACAACTTGTATGTCCTTCCCGCTTCCCAAACCCGCGACAAAGACGCCCTGTCTCAATCCGGTGTCGAACAGGTACTTGAACAGCTAAAACAGCAGTTTGACTTTATCATCTGTGACAGCCCTGCTGGCATCGAACACGGGGCGATGATGGCGCTCTATTTTGCCGATGAAGCGATCGTCACCACCAACCCTGAAGTGTCTTCAGTACGCGACAGTGACCGTATCATTGGCATGCTGCAAAGCCGCTCTCGCCGTGCCGAACTGGGGCTTGAGCCAGTCAAAGAACACTTGCTACTGACCCGTTACAATCCAGAACGAGTGGCCTCCCAAGAGATGCTTAGCCTGGCGGATGTTGAAGAGATCCTGGCGATCCCAGTGCTGGGGTTGATCCCAGAATGTGGCTCGGTGTTAAACGCCTCCAACAAAGGTCTGCCGGTGATCATGGATGAGACCAGCCACGCTGGCCAAGCCTATCAGGATGCGGTATCGCGACTGCTGGGCGAAGATAAACCACTGCGCTTTTTGGATGTAGAGAAAAAAGGCTGGCTGAAGAAACTGTTTGGAGGGAACTAAACATGGCTTTACTGGATTACTTTAAACGCGACAAGCAAGCAACCAGTGCACAGACCGCCAAAGAGCGATTGCAGATCATCGTCGCCCATGAGCGTTCGCAGCGGGATCAGCCGGACTATCTGCCGGCATTGCGGCGCGAGATTTTGGAAGTGATCAGCAAGTATGTCGACATTGCGCCAGAGGATTTGCAGTGTCAGATTGAACGCCGCGAAGGCGCTCTAACTGTGTTAGAACTGAACGCCACGCTGTCAAAATAGCGCAATCGATAACCAGTCGATGCGTAAGATCACGACCGCCAATTCACCAGGGTAATAATTGTCGTGGATCTTAATTAAATTTGGTAGAAACCGCCCAGAAACGGGTTTGTTAGCTAGCATGACAAACCCGTTTCTTTTTTAATGACGCACACTTACGTTTTATATCCACGGGGTTAAAAAGGTGCAAACTGCGATCATTACTTTCAGCGCTATTTTGGCGTTAGTTACTGGCGTTGCGACCTTTTTATTATTATCCACCCGTGATTTAAAACCCGCTATCGTATTTTGCCTTACCGTTATTACCTCAGTCGCTACCGCTTGGGTATTCCATCATTGCATGTACGTTGAATTTCTTACCTGCGGCGCTTAAACCGCAGTATTGCTCGACTCCAACTAAAAACGGCAACCGCTATCAGATCCACGGTTGCCGTTTTGCTTTCGTTAGAACCTGCTTATCATTTACGCCATCTTGGCAATCTCACCACGCCAAAACGCCGGTCCGCTCTCATGTACGTTATTGCCATCGGCATCAACCGCGACCGTTACTGGCATATCTTTGACTTCAAATTCGTAGATGGCTTCCATACCTAAATCTGCAAATGCCACTACCCGCGCCGCCTTGATCGCCTTCGCCACCAAATAGGCCGCGCCGCCCACTGCCATCAAGTAGGCACTGCGGTGCTTGGCGATGCTTTGCACCGTTGCCGGGCCGCGCTCAGCCTTACCGATCATCCCCATCAAACCGGTTTCAGCCAGCATCTGCTCGGTGAATTTGTCCATTCGAGTCGCCGTCGTCGGCCCTGCTGGGCCAACAACTTCGTCACCAACGGCATCCACCGGACCAACGTAGTAGATAAACTTACCGCTAAAATCGACGCCCTCTGGCATCCCTTGGCCGCTATCCAGCATCTCTTTTAACCGCTTATGGGCAGCATCGCGACCGGTTAGGATCTTGCCGCTAAGCAACAGCACATCGCCGGCCTGCCAACTCTGTTGCTGTTCACGGGTTAGGCTATCGAGGTTTACTCGCTTAACGTTATCGCCAATCTCTTGGGTCACCTGTGGCCAATCGTTAAGATCCGGTACCGGCAACTGCGCCGGGCCGCTGCCATCGAGATGGAAATGCACGTGGCGAGTCGCCGCACAGTTGGGGATCATCACCACCGGCTTGGACGCCGCATGAGTCGGTGCCGAGTTGATTTTGACATCCAGAACGGTCGTTAAGCCGCCCAATCCCTGCGCACCAATTCCTAACTGATTGGCGCGCTCGAAGATCTCTAAGCGCAGTTCTTCCTCCGCATTTTGCGGACCACGCGCTTGCAGTTCATGAATATCCACATGCCCCATCAGCGACTCTTTGGCGAGTACCGCAGCTTTTTCGGCGGTGCCGCCAATGCCAATGCCGAGCATCCCCGGAGGACACCACCCAGCGCCCATGGTAGGCAAAGTCTTAATTACCCAATCAGCGATGTTGTCGGAAGGGTTGAGCATCGCCATTTTCGACTTATTTTCCGAGCCACCGCCTTTGGCCGCCAACATCACCTCGACTTCGCCGCCGGCAACCATCTCGATGTGAACCACCGAAGGAGTGTTATCACGGGTGTTTTTTCGGGCTCCGGCCGGATCAGCCACAATCGAGGCACGCAATGGGTTATCGGGATTCAAGTACGCTTGACGAACACCTTCATCCACCATCTGCTGTACCGTCATATCACTGTCCCACTGCACCTGCATACCAATTTTAACGAAGCAGGTGACGATACCGGTATCTTGGCATAGTGGCCGGCGCCCTTCGGCGCTCATCCGCGAATTGATTAAGATCTGCGCAATGGCATCTTTGGCCGCGGGGTTTTGTTCGCGCTCATGCGCTTTTGCCAAGGCATCGATAAAATCTTTAGGGTGGTAGTAGGAAATGTACTGCAATGCATCAGCGACCGAGCTGATAAAGTCTTGCTTACGAATAACGGCCATATCTGTCTCCGATGGGCATCCCGCCCGCAGGGCTGTTCGCCGGTGGGTTCCGACGATGTAATAAATTTCGGAGATATCATACCTCTAACCTCGGCAGGGGCTCCAGTTGTTGCGACCCAGATCACGCCGATAACGGTGATTGGACTATCCAATCGTTGGCACTAAACGCCAAAGATCAACACCCCCTAGTCGCCAAGCAGATGACCATTTTGCCAACACTGGGGTAACGGTTCGCCGGATGGAAAGGTCAAATTGGCCTTGTCGCACCACTGCAACTTGGCCGTTGGCGAGCCTGGGCTCAGTTGCACCTCTATCCGTTCGACAAATGGATTGATCAGATCCTGTTCTCCGATTGCCTCGACCAAGTCACCGCTTTGCTGTTCACGCAATAGCATACGCCCTTCCCTCTATTTGACTGTGGTTAGCTAATTTTAGCTGGGAACGCCGATGCTTGAGTCCGTCCTTGTGCCACTGGCAGCATCACCATCGACAGTGCCCCAACCGCAAAAAACGCCATTATCACCAACAGCCCTTGTCGCAGTGACAATAGATCAGCCACCAGCGCGAACGCCCCTGTGCCAAGCACCGCGGCCAATCGAGAGAACAAGCCCCAATAGCCGAAGATTTGCGCCGAATGCGCATTCGGGGCCAACAGTGCCACCAAGGTGCGACTGGCGCTTTGAGTCGCCCCCAACCCGGCACCGGCGATCACCGTACAGATCACAAATAGCCGATTTAACTCGACCGATAACCACATCGATAGCGCCTGCAGTTGATGAATCGCGATAAGTCCCAGTAGCCACCAACACAGCGTATAAATCACCAACCGCTTGGAACCCACCAGCCGTTCCAGCAAACCAAAACCGATGGCACCAACAAGCGCCGACAGTTGCAACGCCAAAAACACCGTGGTTTTTTCTCTGTCGCTAAGGCTTAACTCCCCCTCAACGTAGATCCCAAAGAATTTAATCACCGTCGCCATACCGGCGCTGTATACGGTGAAGATCAACAAAAACCGCCACAGCACCGGTAACTGTTTTACCAACGTGGTGGTTGCGGCAAATTGCCGCCAGGTACGCTTTAGTATCGAGGTCGCCACCTGGCCTTGCCACGGTTTGGGCTCTTTTAGCCACACCATGGTTGGCAACGACGCGACAATAAAAAAACCCCGCCACCACCACCATCGCCAGCTGGTTATCATGAACGTAGGCATCAAATTGGTTGGGGCTACTGGTTATCACCACAAACAGCACCAACATCAAGCTGGCCAAACCGCCAAGGTAGCCAATGCCCCAACCTAAGCCTGAGATCCAGCCAATATGGCGCGGCTCACTAATATCGGTAAGAAAACTGGCACATAGGCTCTCCCCCAACATCCAGCAACAGTTGCTTACCACCAACAACCACACCGCTAACCACACTGCACCGGGTTCAACCCAGTACAAACTGGCGGTTGCTAAGCTGCACAACCACATGGTCGCCAACAGCATGCGTTTCTTACCACCAAACTGATCGGCAATGCAGCCGACCAGCGGCGCCAACACCATCGACAATAGACTGGAAATGCCAATCGCCAATGCCCAATAACGGTTGCCGTAGCCACTGTCCGCCGGAACAATGAAGCCGACAAAAAAAGCGCTGTAAACCAAAGTGATAACCACCGTGGTGTAAGCTGAATTAGCGACATCAAACATCGCCCAACCAAAGAGTTGTCGTTTGTTGACTGGCGCATGCCGTCTGTCCTTGACCGTCATCATTTGCCTCACAAATCGCTGTTGCCACTACCCTTAAACACAGGTCTATCGGAGTACCAGCCCATGCCGTCTTTTTGGTTTGTACTAGCGCTACTGTCGGTCACGCTGCCTTTGTATGCAGCCAAACCGCTTGATGCTCAGCAGCAAAGCTTGCTCTCCTTGCAAGGGCACTGGTTCGGGCAGATGGAATTCATCGAACCGGGCAGTGGCCGCCTGGTGCGGCAGCCACTGCAGTTACAGGTAAGTGCCAGCATTGATAACAGCAGCCTGTTTATCCATCGCCAATTCAGCTCACCTGATCTGGCAATTGATACCTTTACCATTCGTACCCTAACTAACCCGGCACAGGTCGCCTACGTTCGCGGCGGGCGCTTGAAAACCTTCCAAAGCCAAACTGTCGCGTTACAACAGTTAAGCCAACAAAGCTGGATATTAGTGCAGGAGCACCACGATACCGAAGGCGACCGGCCAATTACCGTACGCTACACCCTAAGACGCAGTGGCGATAGCTTCAGCAATACCAAAGAGGTCGACTACCGCGACGACAAGCAACAACTGTGGCAACTGCGGTACCGCAGCGCCTATCAGCGGCACCCAGACAACGTCCTACCGCAAGCTGAATCGCCACCGTCGATTTTGGGGCCACAGCGCCGGGGCTACAGTCGGCCGCTGCCACCGGTGTTGTGACGGCTACGGCACCAGTCACTGCACAAACAAGCGCCAGTTGAGGCGCCAATGGCATGGTTAACCGCGACTAAATGTTCCTTGTCCAGCCGAACTTTATTATTCTTCGCCGCCTTAATTACAGCAGCGTATCGATTGATAAATTTGGAAACAGATCAGTCCGCTAGCTGATCAATTCGATAGCCACTGACGATCCCAGCGAGTAACTCCCCATGGTAAGATCCGCCCACTTCCCCACCACCGCTTCTGAACCATCAAGGCTCGACATGGACGATAATAAACGGCCGCTGTTTATCCACTACGCCGGCCCCGTACTGCTGGAATCACCACTGCTTAACAAAGGCTCGGCATTTACCGACGACGAACGCTGCGACTTTAACCTGCACGGCCTGCTGCCCAAGGCGGTAGAAACCATCGACGAACAGGTAACGCGTGCCGCTGAACAATACCGCGCCTTCACCAACGACATGGATCGCCACGTCTACCTGCGCAACATTCAAGACACCAACGAAACCCTGTTTTACCGATTGGTGCAAGATCACATCAGCGAGATGATGCCAATCATCTACACCCCAACTGTGGGCGCGGCTTGCGAGCAGTTCTCCAACATCTATCGTCGTTCGCGCGGGTTGTTCATCGCCTATGAAGATCGCGACCGCGTTGATGAGGTGCTGTACAACGCCATCGGCCGTAACGTTAAGGTCATCGTGATCACCGACGGCGAGCGTATTTTGGGTCTTGGCGACCAAGGCATTGGCGGCATGGGCATTCCTATCGGCAAATTGTCGCTGTACACCGCCTGTGGTGGTATCAGCCCCGCCTACACCCTGCCGATCGTATTGGATGTTGGCACCGACAACCCACAGCGGTTAAACGATCCGGTTTACATGGGGGCTCGCCACAACCGCATCAGCGGCGAAGAGTACGATGCCTTTGTCGATACCGTAATGCAGGCGATCAAGCGCCGTTGGCCTAATGCTTTGGTGCAGTTTGAAGATTTTGCTCAGCGCAATGCCATGCCACTGCTGAATCGCTACAAAGATCAAATGTGCTGCTTCAACGATGACATTCAAGGTACGGCGGCGGTGACAGTAGGCAGCTTGCTGGCCGCCTGTAAAGCGCAGGGCTCGGAACTGACCGAGCAAACCATCGCGTTCTTGGGTGCAGGCTCCGCCGGTTGCGGCATTGCTGAGGCGATCATTGCCGAGATGGTGTCACAAGGGCTGGATGAGGCCTCCGCCCGAGCGCGGATCTTTATGGTGGACCGTTGGGGCTTGCTGCAAGATGGCATGCCTAATCTGTTGGACTTCCAGCAGCAGTTGGTGCAGCCACAAGATCTGGCCGCCCAGTGGCAGACCGCCAGCGACAATATCTCATTGCTAGAGGTGGTCGAAAACGCCAAACCTTCGGTGTTAATTGGCGTCTCTGGCGCCCCTGGTCTGTTCACCCAACAGATCATCGAAACCATGGCGGTTAATCACACCCAGCCCATCGTATTCCCGCTGTCCAACCCAACCAGCCGCGTTGAAGCGACCCCTGAGGACATTCTCCGCTGGACTGACGGCCGCGCACTGGTTGCCACCGGCAGCCCTTTTGCGCCAGTAGTGGTTGATGACAAGGTTTATCCGATTGCCCAATGCAATAACAGCTACATCTTCCCCGGCGTTGGCTTGGGCGTGTTGGCAGCCAGTGCCGAGCGGGTTACCGACAACATGCTGATGGCCGCCAGTCGGGCCTTGGCGGAATGCTCGCCGCTGGCAATGAAAGGCGAAGGACCATTGCTGCCGGATCTCGAACAGATCCAAGAGGTATCGAAACAGATCGCGTTTGCGGTGGGTAAAGCGGCAATGCAAGATGGCGTGGCGATGCGAGTAAAGCTGGATCACCTGCGCGAAGCGATTGAGCAAAGTTTCTGGCAGCCGGAATATCGCCAGTACAAACGCTCGGCGTTCTAAACCAAGGCCAACAACCAACAAGCCGACCAAACTGGTCGGCTTGTTAATTTCTGTCGAAAGATCGGTCGTCGGCTAAAGCTAAACAGCCTCTAAATTGATAGGCGCTGCAACAACTGTTGTTGCCAACGGTTATCGTCTGGATGGGCGGCGCACCAATCGCGCATTGACGGTGCGGCCATCGCCCGCTTTAACGAGTTACGCGCCAAATTCACTTGGGTTGCGGTAATTTTACAGCGGCGTGAATAGCGCCCTTGGCGCCGATTAAGCCAATGACGGGCCGCGCTTGGCAGATACGCGTGGTTTTTACTGTAACCGGCGGCGACCACTTCGGCCGAGGCCACCGCTTGCCAGCACTGACGCAGATTGGGGGTGTCGCTTTGCTCTAACAAGTTGTTGTGCGGTGCCATTAAGCGGCCAATACCCCGACTGCCTACTAACTCCTCCAGCCAAGTAGCGCTGATTGGATTATCAAAAGTGGGACAGTGGATAGCCATCTTCACATCCTTGCGACCGAGTAAAATCTAAAGGTTAGAAGAAAATTCAAGCGCCGAAATCAGCAACATTGTTAATGTGCCAAGTTAGCCATCGCGGCTAACCGCAAACGCATTCCAGCAACGGTTTGCGTTTATCGTTGACAAATCGCAGTGCGCCATCGCTGTGTTCCACCTCACCTGAAATCGGCAGCAGTGCCGGCCGTTTAAACTCGAACGCCGCTTGGGTCAGATCCTGTGGCGCCGCCGCCAGTACCTTGGCAACCATATACATGCCGTGGGCGATCGGTTCATTAAAGCCAAATGGCTTAGACAACCAGCGATGCAGATGGATTGGATTGAAGTCACCAGATAGACGAGCGTAGCCCCGAGCCTGCGCCGCATCCAACTGCAGTGGTGCCAACATCTGCCAGTCACGGTTAACCCGACGTTCACGGGCTGGGCGAGTATCACTCTTGGGGCCTGGGATCTTAATAAAACAGCGCGACTGATAACGACTAACCAGCGCCGCATCGTCAGCGCTGTCGTCAAAGAATTCACCGACCAGTTCAAACTCAAGGCCGCGTTCATTGTGAACTTGCTCGCCGACCGATAGTTCAAAGCGGTAGCTGCGATTTAGCGCAAACGGCTTAAACTGCTCGAAGGCGACACCAAGGTGGATCATCCCCAGCGGCGTTACCGGAACTTGCGGCTGGCACAACAACATCAATTGCAGCGGCTGAGTCGCCACAAACGGAAAACTCAACGGCATCGCCTCTGCGGCAAAACCACAGTAACTGTTGTAACTGGCTAACTGCTTCGCATCCAGACGAAAATCAGCCACCACGACTTTGGCAGCAGGCAGTGGTGCCCCTTTGGCTTTTTTTAGAAAGGCTTTTAACAATAAGCCAACGTTTGAGGGGATCTGCGCGTAGCGAAGTTCAATCTGCATAACGGTCCAAGCTGTCGATAAAACGGCGCATAGGCTAACGCCATGAACGGCATACACAGAGCAGACCAGTGGCGCCTGTTGTGCATTATTTACCCTAACGCTATCAGAATGTTATGTAGATACCAAAACGCCGAGGCAAATACCTCGGCGTTTTCGGCTGTCGCTTAACTAGGGCGTGTTGACGTTTGGTGTTGAGAATTTGGTCGAGGATAGCGGCTGTCAATCGAGGATTGCGATTGAAGGCCCTCTCTTCTGAAATCAAAATCAGGGCTCTACGTCGAAATCGTATGACGAAGAGTGACAGCCGCTAGTCCGACCCTGCAAGGCGCCCCTCAGTGACCTTGGAACAGCAAAACAAACCGGACAAGTTCAATTTGCTATCATAAAGTAGCCAATAATGGGCGCAAAAATATACGACAAAGGTCAACACGCCCTAATCAAAGCTTAGCTGTTGCTTATAGGCGGTCATCACCGCTTCACTTTGCTGCGACTGTTCATGCAACCAATCAAACATCGCTTTGATTGCAGGCACCTCTTTGCGATCGGGGTGGCAGACGGTGATGTAAGCCTGTTCCGCTTTAACAAAGGTATTGATCGGCACCACCAGATTACCGTGCGCTACCTGAGGCGCCACCATCCGCCAACGACCGATGGCAACTCCCTGTCCTGACATCGCCGCCCGGTAGCCAAGATCGGAGCGGTTAAACACAAACCCGCGCGCTACCGCCAGCGGATCCAGCCCAGCCTGACTGGCCCAATAGCGCCATTCATCGTGGGTATCGGCGCCTGGCCAGGCGCGCTCATCGTGCAGCAATAAGCAACTGCCGAGCGCATCGGGATTTTGCCAAAGGTTGTGTTCGTCAGCGTACTCTTTGGAACATACCGGCACCAACAATTCATCAAACAGCAATTGCTGATGCAGATGATGACGCTCTGGACGATCGTAATACACCGCCACATCGACTTTTTCGGTCAAAAAGTCGGTAGCACGGCTTTGGGCACGGACACTCAAGGTTAACTTAGGGTACTGCGAATGCAGATCGCCCAAACGTTCAGCCAACCAACAACGAGCAAAGCTATGTGGCACCGCGACATTAACGTTTGAGGTGAACTCTTGCTGGCGCAGATCACGAATGGCACCGTCAAGCTCCCCCAAGGAGCTATCTAGTACCGCCAGCAACCCTTGCCCCTGTTCGGTTAGCTGTAACCGCCGGTTAAATCGCAGGAACAGCTTAAAACCAAGTTGGTCTTCCAATTTTTTAATGCGATGGCTAACCGCGCTTTGAGTTAGGTGCAACTCTTCTGCTGCTTTGGTGAAGCTCAGATGGCGGGCAGCGCTGGCAAAACAGAACATCGACGACAAAATGGTACTGCTAAGCATGACGATCTCTCGGCTTGGGTGACTATCGGATTAATCAACTTCATTCGATAGCCATAGTATGCGTGAAGTTGGCCACAGTCGCTTGAGCCAAATTCAGCAACGGGAGGCGCTTCACGGATGCCAATAAATAACCGATTGGATCGTATTAATAGATTGACCGCCGTGATCTAAATCACTACCTACTTGGCAGTAATTCAGGCGCAAGTTCAAATAGATGAATTTCAGTCGAGTCCCAACACACACCAGTGGCCGTTGAGATCTACACCGTAACAGCCATCACGCAGTTCGGCCTGTTCGGCAAACTGGTAGTACAGTGGCCGCGACAACCGTGCCCAGTTGCCATGCCATAACTCAACCGCCGGCAAGCCATCCCGCAGTTGCCAACGGTGCGCCGCCGACAGTTCAACCACCACGCCCATAGTGCCAGTGAATCGCACCGTGCCGCCGACGCATTGATAATCGGTTAATACAAATGGCAGGTCGGCCACTTGCACCCGCCATTTTTCCTGCGGTGTCACCAAATAATATTGACCATCGGCTTCGCAGCGCAGCACGCTGGCAAACAGTTGCGCCAACCGCTGTCGCTGCATTGGCGCACCTTGGCAGTACCAACGACCATCGCCATCGATATTAATATCAATGTCACCACACAGCGGCGGCTGCCATTGATCCAACTTGGGGTGCTCACCAATCTGTTTAACCAGCCGCTCTAGCATCTATTCGCGCTCCTGTTGGACCAATTGCAACAACGCTTGCAATGGATGGCGCAGGTGGCGATTGTCCAATCGTTTAACCTGACTGCGGCAAGAGTAGCCGCTTACCAGCGCTTCGCCGGTACCACCATGCAACCGCTCGGCCCAGTGCATCTGGTACAACTGCTTAGAGCGCATCAGATTACCAATCTCATGACCGTAGGTGCCTGCCATGCCGCAGCAGCCAACGCTGACCGTTTCCAGTTGCGCACCAAAGTGGCTAAATAGCTGCTGCCACTGCCCTGCCCCTTGCGGCGCAACGCTGCTCTCGGTGCAGTGCCCCATCAGGCGGAACTGTTGACCATGGGCGCTGCGCGGTTGCCAATTATCAAGGTGCTGCAGCAAAAACGGCGCCAGCAGTTGCACCTCAAAACGGATAGCGCTAGCGCCCAACGCCTCGACGTACTCGTCTTGGTAGGTCAGCACCATCGCCGGATCGACCCCGACCATCGCCACCCCAAACTGCGCCAGCCGGTTAAGCGCCTCAGTGGTCGTCGCGGCGGTATGGCGGAAGCGATCTAAAAATCCTTTAATGTGTTGTGGCTTACCGTGCCGCAGGTACGGCACTAACCGCACCTCAAAGCCCAACGCACTAAGCAGTGCCAGTGCATCCGCCACCACCTGCGCATCGTAGTGGCTGGTAAAGGGATCTTGCACCAACAACACGCTGCGCTGTTTTTGCGCCTCGCTCATCCCTTTAAGTTCGGCTTCTAACTCGCCTAGGGTTTGCGGTTGCGCGGCGATGCGATCGCGTAAAATCGGCACACTTAACGCCGGGGCATCAACGTAGCCAAGCGAATGTTTTAATGCCCAGCGGCTCAACCAATTTTGGCTCAGTGCATTAATCAGCTTGGGCATTTTGGTTTGCAGCGGCAAGGTATCTTCCAGCCCAGCAACCAAGTGATCTTTCAGCGGTCGCAGATAACGGCGGTAGTAGTGATGCAAAAACTCAGAGCGCAACGTTGGAATATCAACCTTGACTGGACAAGCCCCAGAACAGGCTTTACAAGCCAAACAGCTTTGCATCCCTTGATATACCTCATGGGAAAAATCATCACTGTGCTGCAAGGTATTTTTCGCCCGCTGCCAAAAGCTTGCTGGCCGCGGCGGATAGGCACTTAGATCGACGCCTCGCTCAGCCAGCAGTCGCAGCCATTCACGCATCAAATCGGCGCGGCCTTTCGGGCTTTCCACCCTATCACCACTGGCCATATAAGATGGGCACATCGGCGTCTGTTTTTGATAGTTAAAACATAAACCGTTGCCGTTACAGCGGATCGCCCGTTCATATTGTTCGCGGCTCATTGGGCTGATCTGCCGATTAAAGCTGCCACGACTGCTGGTCTCCAACGGCAGGATCTCGGCATCGCTGCCAAGCGGCGTACAAATTTTACCCGGATTTAGGCGATTAGACGGATCAAACCAGCCTTTGATCCGCCGCAGCTCAATAAACAGTTCGCCAAACACCTCGGGCCCATATTTAGAGCGAATGCCACGACCATGCTCGCCCCACATCAACCCACCATATTTTTGGGTTAACTCTGCCACCTGATCCGACAACTGATACAGCAGTTGCTCATCGGCCGGATCGGCCAGATCCAGTGCAGGACGCACGTGTAACACGCCCGCATCAACGTGACCAAACATCCCATAACGTAACTGCTGCGCGTCCAACAACGCGCGAAATTCGACGATAAAATCCGCCAAATGTTCTGGTGGTACCGCGGTATCTTCAGCAAACGCGATTGGTTTACGCGCCCCTTTGGCCGCCCCAAGTAAGCCAACGGCTTTTTTGCGCATCGCGTAAACGCGGCTGATCTCCCCCAGGTCGCGACATACCCGATAGCCTAAAATCGACGGCGGTTTACTGTCTAGCCGCGCCAGCAGGTTAGCCACTTTGGCGTTGACCTGATCCGGCTCGCCGGCAAACTCGACCATATTGATGCCATCAAAGCGGTCGCTGTGGTCGCTTGGCTCGATCAATTCAGCGACACTGTGCCAACTGACGTCCTGCTTGGCAAAACCAAGCACCGTGGCATCGATGGTCTCCACCACCGTAGCACTGGCGTTAACCAGCGCCGGCGCATCCCGTAAGGCGCTATCAAAACTGTCGTATTGAATATTCACCAGCACCCGTGATTCAGGAATTGGGGTCAACCCCAGCCGCGCTTCAACAACAAACCCTAAAGTGCCTTCGGCGCCACACAGCAGCCGAGTCAGATCCAGTACGTCATTGTTGGCATCGTAGCAGTGCTTCAGATCGTAACCGGTCAGAAACCGGTTGAGTTTGGGAAAGCGCGCTTCGATTGCCGCTTGCTGTTGCTGACACAACAGCAGCACCGACTCGGCCAATTGCTTGGCGCGACCGGTCAGCTGAGCACGAGCCTCCGCATCCCACGGTTCGGTAACCAGCAACGAGCCATCGTCCAGCACCGCAGTGATCCCAAGTACATGATCCGAGGTTTTGCCGTACACTAGAGAACCGGCACCGGAGGCATCGGTGGAGATCATCCCGCCGATAGTGGCACGGTTGGAGGTCGACAGATCCGGAGAGAAAAACAGCCCATGGGGTTTTAGCTGATCGTTCAGCGCATCTTTAATCACCCCGCACTGAACCTGCGCCTGGTGAGATTCGCCATCAACCTCAATCACCTGAGTTAAAAATCGTGCGGTATCGACGATGATGCCATCGTTGAGCGCTTGACCATTGGTACCAGTACCACCACCACGGGCGCTAAAGGTGATGTCAGCGTAAGCTGGGGTTTGCCCCAGACGCAGCGCGATCTGCAGATCCTCAACGGATTTCGGGGCGATGATCGCTTGCGGCAACAGCTGGTAGATGCTGTTGTCAGTCGCATGATTGATGCGATGGCCATAGCGACTTTCAATAACCCCACTGAAACCGGCCCCTTTTAGGGCGGTCAGGTAGGCTTGGTACTGCGGCTTTAGCGCCGCCTCTGGGTGTAACGCCGGTAACATATCACTTCCTTGCCGATCGCCTTTACTACGCGGCGATCAGTACGTCTGGGTTGAATGCAGTGCCTCACCCAGTTTCTAAATTCTGTCCGATAGAATAAAAAAAAGAAGCCGCGATAGCGCGGCTTCTTTTGTGCTTACAGCATTATCAAATAATCAATCTGGATTATTTAAATTTCTTGCCTAGGTACAACCAGGTGTCCACCACGGTGTCTGGGTTCAGAGATACCGAGTCGATCCCCTCTTCGTACAGCCACTGGGCGAAGTCTTCGTGATCCGATGGACCCTGACCACAAATACCAACGTACTTGCCGCGTGCCTTACAGGCCTTGATGGCCATCGACAGCAGCGCTTTCACCGCTTGGTCGCGTTCATCGAACAGGTGGCTGATGATACCGGAGTCACGATCCAGACCGAGAGTCAGCTGAGTCATGTCGTTAGAGCCGATAGAGAAACCATCGAAGTGATCCAGGAACTGATCCGCCAGCAAGGCGTTTGATGGCAGTTCACACATCATCTGTACTTTCAGGCCATCTTCGCCACGCTTCAAGCCGTTCTTGGCCATCTCGGCGATCACCGCTTCAGCCTCAGCCACGGTGCGAACGAATGGGATCATCACTTCAACGTTGGTCAGACCCATCTCATCGCGGACACGCTTAACCGCTTCACACTCCAGTGCGAAACAGTCACGGAAGCTGTCGTCGATGTAACGAGAAGCGCCGCGGAAGCCCAGCATTGGGTTCTCTTCGTGTGGCTCGTAACGACTACCACCAACCAAGTTAGCGTATTCGTTAGACTTAAAGTCAGACATACGAACGATGATGCGTTTCGGGTATACCGACGCCGCCAGAGTAGCGATCCCTTCTGCCAGACGCGACACGTAGAAGTTACGTGGGTCGTCGTAGCCGTGCATCATTTCCGCGATTTCAGCTTGGGTAGCCGCGTCTTGATCCGCCAAGTTCAGCAGCGCTTTCGGGTGCACACCGATCATCCGGTTGATGATGAACTCCAAGCGAGCCAAACCGATGCCTTCGTTTGGCAAACGACCAAAATCAAAAGCACGATCTGGGTTACCAACGTTCATCATGATCTTCATCGACAGCTCAGGCAGCGCATCAACGCGAGATTCAGTCACGGCGAATTCCAGTTTACCGTCGTAGATAAAGCCGGTGTCGCCTTCGGCACAAGATACAGTCACTTGGCTGCCATTGGCGATCTTAGCAGTGGCATCGCCACAACCAACAACGGCTGGAATACCCAGTTCACGAGCGATGATCGCCGCGTGACAGGTACGACCGCCACGGTTAGTTACGATCGCCGCCGCGCGCTTCATGATTGGTTCCCAATCTGGATCGGTCATGTCGGTAACCAACACGTCGCCAGGTTGGATCATGTCCATCTGTTCGATCGAGTCCAATACCTTCGCGGTACCGGCGCCAATCTTGTGACCAATGGCACGGCCTTCAACCAGCACCTCAGAACGGGATGCCAAGTTGAAACGTTCGATTACTTTGGCGTCTTCGTTAGAACGTACGGTTTCTGGGCGCGCTTGTACGATGTACAGCTTGCCATCCAAGCCATCTTTGGCCCACTCGATATCCATTGGACGACCGTAGTGCTTCTCGATGATTACCGCTTGCTTAGCCAAGTCCATCACCTCTTGATCGGTGATAGAGAACTGAGTAGAAGCTGCGCGCTCAACGTCGATGATCTCAACCTGTTTGCCGTGAGCTTCATCGCCGGAGTACACCATCTGCACCAGCTTAGAACCCAAGTTACGACGAACGATTGAGTTAAAGCCTTGCGCCAGAGTTGGCTTATGTACGTAGAATTCATCAGGGTTTACCGCGCCCTGAACCACCATCTCGCCCAAACCGTAAGAAGAGGTGATAAACACCACATCTTCAAAACCGGATTCGGTATCGATGGAGAACATCACACCAGAGGCAGACTTGTCGGAGCGCACCATGCGCTGAACACCTGCAGAAAGGGCTACGCCTCGATGGTCGTAGCCCTGGTGTACACGGTAGGAGATCGCACGGTCATTAAACAAAGAAGCAAATACGTGGTGAATGGCTTCTTTAACCGCCGCGATGCCGCGAACGTTGAGGAAGGTTTCCTGCTGACCCGCAAAGGATGCGTCTGGCATATCTTCGGCGGTGGCAGATGAACGAACCGCAAACGACACTTCATCACCACCGTTGGCAGAAAGTTCTGCGTAGGCGGTTTCAATGGCGTCGTTCAGGTTAGCTTGGAACGGGGTATCGATAATCCATTGACGGATCTGTTTACCGGCTTGAGTCAGCGCCTCGATGTTGTCCACATCCAGAGTGTCCAGAACGGAATAGATCTTCTCGTTCAGGCCGCTTTGCTCAAGAAATTCGTTGAATGCATCGGCAGTGGTCGCGAAACCACCCGGTACCTGTACACCAGCGCTGGCCAGATTACTGATCATTTCACCCAGAGAAGCGTTCTTACCGCCAACCTGGTTGACATCATGCATGCCAAGTTCCTGATACCAGAGTACATATTGGGTCACAGTTCTATCCTCAATAACCGCAGTTTTAGTTGGTGCCCATTCACTGTTGGGCGCTGGCATTCTACACTCCCCAAAAAGCGACGGTAAATGCCTAATTTATCTTGTAATTTTATTACTACATATTCCTAAGAGAGGGGTTCATGGGACGTAAGGTCTTCTATATTTCAGATGGGACAGCGATCACAGCAGAGGTGTTCGGACATGCCGTTTTGTCGCAATTTCCTATCAAATTTGAACAAACAACCATCCCTTTTGTAGAAACTATCGAAAAAGCAGAACAGGTTAAAAAGCAACTAAATGACTGTTTTATTACAACGGGAGAGCGCCCTCTGGTGTTTCATTCCATTGTAAATCAGGAGATCCGAAGCATTATTTACTCCTCGGAAGCGCTAGATTATGACTTCCTTAACACTTTTGTGGCGCCACTTGAGCAGCAATTAGGCGTTAAAGCCGAGCCGAAGACCCATCGCACTCACTCTATCGCCAACGCGGCCTACAACGATCGCATCGATGCCATCCACTACGCGATGGACAACGACGATGGCATCACCTTAAAAAACCTTGATCGGGCTGATGTGATTCTGGTTGGGGTATCACGCTGCGGTAAAACCCCATCGAGCCTGTACCTGTCGATGCAGTTCGGCATCAAAGCGGCCAACTACCCGTTTATTGCTGAAGATATGGATAACCTGAAGCTGCCGGCAGATCTGTTGAAGTTCAAGCATAAGATCTTTGGCCTAACCATCGATCCGATGCGCTTGCATGAAATTCGCAATCAGCGACTAGAAGGCAGTACCTATGCCTCGTTACGCCAATGCCGAATGGAGGTAAAAGAGGTGGAGATGCTGTTCCGCAAACACCGCATTCCGTTTATCAACACCACCTTCCATTCGGTCGAAGAGATCGCCACCAAGATCCTGTCCGAGACCGGACTTGAACGGAAGATGTTCTAAGCCAAACAAACAGGGCACCATTAACGGTGCCCTTGTTATTTCTAGGCAGCTGATACTTGATAGACATTAGTTATCAGTAGCTCAGCGGTAACCCGCCCCGTCAGCGCAACCGACAACTGACAGCTGTCAGCTAATAACTTACAACTGTCCACTGCTGACTAATCATCAATGCTTATGCTCGGGGTAATAAACTTTCAGTTCCGCCACCGCTGCGGTCAGTGCAGCGGCAGTTTTGCCATCCGCTTGTTGCTTAGCTTTCATCGCCGCCAAAATCACCGCATGGTGTTTGGCTAACCGTTCGGCATAATCCTTTTGTGATGGTTTAACCCGTTGGGTTAAGAAGTAATCGGAAATGGTGGCAATCACGTTTTGCGCGTGGCTTTCTTTATTATTTACCCAACGCACCATCTGATTAACCGACTGCGGATCGGTTTTGCCCGCCAGCGCTTTCATCTGCGCACTGGCCTTCTCAATGGTGGCCGCGTCCTCCAACATTAACATCACCCGCGCATAATCATCATAGATCCCGCAAGGCACCTGACAATGTGCCAGTGCGGTAGCAGGCAGTAACGAAAAGGTCATAATCAATCCAGCTATCCAGCGTTTCATCTTGCTCTCCTTAAGGTTAGGTCTGCTACTAACTTAGCCAACTGCGGTCAATGTCGCACGGTTCTTAGCCAGTTCTTAACCCAAACGAAGATAACTGCGGCTGTTTACATTGGCATTGGGTATACTGGTTGCAATTTTGCCGCAACGCTGCGGCTAGCAAGATTCTGTACATACCATGACCATAAAAACCGACGAACTTCGGACAACGCTGTTGTCGAAGGTGATTTCGCCGGCACAACTGGCTGCGGAGTTTCCGCTGTCCGACGCTGCCGCCGACAATCTGGTACGGGCCCGACGCGACGTAGAGGCGATCCTTGAAGGCAAGGATGACCGGCTACTGGTAATCATCGGCCCCTGCTCTATTCACGATCCTCAGGCGGCGCTTGACTACGCCGATAAACTCGTCACCTTGCAGCAGAAGTATCGCGATGATCTTTTGGTGGTAATGCGAGTCTATTTCGAAAAGCCACGGACCACGGTTGGTTGGAAGGGGCTAATTTCCGATCCAGACTTGGACGGCAGCTACTGCGCCGACAAAGGGCTGCGGTTGGCGCGGCAACTGCTGGTGCAGATCGCCGAGAAACAGCTGCCAATTGCCACCGAATTCTTGGATATGGTCAACGGTCAGTACATCGCCGACTTGATCACTTGGGGCGCCATCGGCGCGCGCACCACCGAAAGTCAAATCCACCGCGAAATGGCCTCGGCGCTGTCCTGCCCAGTTGGCTTTAAAAATGGTACCGATGGCAATATGAAGATCGCCATTGATGCCGTTCGCGCCGCTCGTGAACCGCACATCTTTTACTCACCAGACAAAGATGGCCTGATGAGCGTTTACCGCACTCACGGTAACCCATACGGTCACGTCATTTTGCGCGGCGGCAAACAACCAAATTACCAAGCAGAGTATGTGATTGATGCCAGTGAACGACTGGCTGCCAGTGGCGTATTACCGCGATTGGTGATCGATTTCTCCCACGGCAACAGCTTGAAGCAGCACCAGCGTCAACTGCTGGTAGCCGACGACGTAATGGCACAGATGCAAGCGCCTCACGGCCGCGAAATCGCCGGGATCATGGCCGAAAGCTTCTTAATTGCAGGCCAACAACAAGTTGAAGCGGGCAAGCCATTAACCTACGGGCAAAGCATCACCGATGGTTGCTTAGGTTGGGACGAGAGCGCCGAGCTGCTGGAAAAGCTGGCCAGCGCCAGCCGGAACCGCCGCAATCAGAGCTAATCGCATTAGACTAAAGGCGTATTAAAATCAGTCACCCTTTGCAGTCGCACGGGGTGACTTTTTATGCAAATTAGTTTCAACTAAGGGCAGAACAATCAAAAAAGACTGCCCATGACCGAAAACGCCCTCTCTATCGTTATCGCCGACGACCATCCACTGTTTCGTAATGCCCTGAAACAAGCGCTTAGCGGCGAAATTGACGCAATTTGGACCGAAGCCGACAGCGCCGACGCCCTTGACCAACGCCTAGGCCAAATTGAACCGGATCTGGTGCTGTTGGACTTGGATATGCCCGGCAGTCACGGTTACTCGACCCTAATCCATCTACGCAGCCACTACCCGGCGATCCCAGTCGTCGTGATCTCGGCTCACGAAGACGATGCCACCATCAGCAAAGCGCTGCAGTACGATGGTCAGGGCTTTATCCCCAAGTCCGCACCACCAACTGAATTTGCCAACGCGATTCGCCAAGTGCTTGATGGTGATAACTACGTACCGCCCGGGTTTAATCACGCCGCCGTCGCTGCTGAACAAGACATGGGCAGCCGCATTGCCGATCTAACACCGCAGCAGTACAAGGTGTTGCAGATGTTTGCCGAGGGCTTGCTTAACAAGCAGATCGCCTACGATCTCGATGTCTCTGAAGCGACCATCAAAGCTCATGCCACCGCCATTTTCCGAAAACTGGGCGTGCGCAATCGCACCCAAGCGGTTATCGCTCTGCAAGAATTGGAATTGGCTAAAAAAATAATTTAAACCCCTCGAGCCAAACACAACAACACGGTGCCACCACAGCACCGTGTTAATAGTGTCGTGACAATCAAGTTAATTTGCCCGATAAAACGGGTTTTCTGTCTTTCTGAGTCGCACTTCAAAGTTCCACCATCACAACATTGCAACAAACTTAGTCGCCGATAAGCTAACGATATCCACGCCTTTGGCGTCATTTAAATGGTGTCGTTTTGAACTCCGTACACTCTTTAGCACTGAGTCATCCATGGCCAACGGCCATCGCTGAACGTTTTCACAGTGCCAGCCAGCGGCTGTATCAGTTTCATTCGTTTGATACGACCAATCTGCTGCAACCTGATCTGAGCTTTGCGCAACTGCATCATCTGGCGTTTATGGCGCAGCGAGAGCTCAACCAACTGCTGAATCACATTGCCCAAGCAACCCAATCGCAAGCGGTGATCCCTGGGGTCAAAAGCTTAACCCGAGCGCGAGATAAGGTTATTGGTGAACTCAACGGCCAACACCGAAAACTTACCGATTTAGCCCGCGGTACCCTAGTTGCTCGGGATCTGTGTGGCGTAATCGCCATCTACGAGCAGTTGCGCCAACAAGCGAATGTGATCTCGCTGCTCAATCGCTTTCGAGATCCCAAAGCCAACGGTTATCGGGATTTAAAAGTATTGTTACGCCTACAAGACTCACAGATGGTGGCTGAGGTGCAAATTCACCTCGAAGCGATCCAGCAGATCAAAACCGGGGAAGAACACCGCGCCTACATGCAGCGCCAAGATATTGAACGCAAAGCCGCGCAGCAACGACGTGAGTTAACCCCGTGGGAGCAAGCCAAGATCACTCGATTAAAGCGCTACAGCCGCGCTCTTTATGAAGAAGCATGGCAGCGCCATCAACCGACTCGTTTTTCCGCATAAGCTAGGGCGCTCGATTGAGCGCCCTAATTATTAGGCCGTGTTGACCTTTGATATATATTTTTGCGCCCATTATTGGCCACTTTTGACAGCAAATTGAACTTGATCGGTTAATTTTACTGTTCGATGGTCACGAAGGGGCGCCTTGCAGGGTCGGACTAGCAGCTGTCACTCTTCGTCATACGATTTCGACGTAGAGCCACTATGCCTTCAATCGCAATCCTCGATTGACAGCCGCTATCCTCGACCAAATTCTCAGCACCAAACGTCAACACGCCCTAGTATCAGTCGACCTTGAGCACAATCTTGCCGATGTGGCCTTTTTGCTGAAACAGCGCCTGCGCTTGACTAATTTCAGCCAGCGCGAAAGTGTGCGCCACCAAGGGTTGCAGCTGCCCCGCCTCAATGCGTTTTACCAAGTTGGCAAACACCTCAGGCTCCAGCACCGTACAACCGTAAAAGCTTAAATCTTTCAGATACAGCGTGCGCACGTCCAAGCTCACTTCGGCGCCGCCAATGGCACCAGCCACGGCATAACGGCCGTGCGGCTTAAGCACCTCCAGCAGTTGTGGGAATATCTGCCCTGCGACCAGATCAATCACCACATCAACCTGGTTACAACCCAATGTCTCAAGCAGTGACTGAGAGCGTTCAACGGTGCGATCCGCGCCGATCCGCTGCAACTCCGCCGCTTTGGCTGCTGAGGTTAGTGCAATCACCTGCGCCCCACGGGCTTTCGCTAACTGAATCGCCGCCGAGCCAACACCGCCGGACGCACCAGTGATCAACACTCGATCACCGCGTTGTACCGCCGCTTTAGTCAGCAAGTTTTCGGCAGTGGAATAGGAACAGGGAAACGAAGCCAACTCAACATCGGATAATGGGCTGGTGATGGCGTGCGCATGTACTGAAGCGACTTTGGTGTAACCGGCAAAACCACCGTCACATTCCGAACCAAAGTACCAAGGATGCGCCAAAGCTTGGCCATCGTTGTGGCGAATGCAGGGCTCAATCAACACCCGCTGGCCAATACGACTACTATCGACGTGGCGACCGACTGCCACAATCTGACCGCAGACGTCTGCCCCTTGGATCCGCGGCAACTGCAGGGCATTGCCATTCCAGCCGGCGTCTGCATCGTTATGATCGCCCTTAGAGTACCAGCCAGTACGGGTATTAATGTCGGTGTTATTGACACCAGCAGCAGCGACTTTAACCAGCACATCATCATCGTGCAGTGCTGGCAGCGGTTGGTCGGTTACGTATTGCAGCATTTCAGGGCCACCGTGGCCTATCAACCGCACCGCAATCATGGTCTCTGGGAGTGTTGTGGTGTTATTCAACATCGTGGTCTTCCATTACAACTTGAATCTTGTTTACCACTTTAGTGCCACCGCCAACAGCTAATACCCATTCAGATCAAGCTAACCAATAAAAAACCGCGACGCTTACGCTATCGCGGCTTTTTTAGGCAAGTTGACCGTCTTAGTCATTCAATTCAAAGCGTACTCGAAGCTGCACTTGCTCGGTTTCACTGCCGGCACGATAACTTTCGGCATTGGCCATGGTTGCCTTCAGCATCGGTCTTGGCGCACTAAAGCTTACCTCTTCAATCTGTTCGACCGCGCCTAAACGCTGCTGACTGCCTGACGCCAACACTTCGGCCTTGCTACGAGCATCGGCCAGAGCGCTTTGCAGCAGCTGCGCCCGTTGTTGTTGACTGAGTTGTGCCTGATATCGCGGCGTATCAATCTGGGTTAGCCCCAACTCGGCAAACTGTGCCAGCCAGATCCCGACATCACTGGTCGGTACTTGTAAGTTCACTTCACGATTAGCCTGGTAGCCCACCAACTCGCGAGTTTGTTTGTCGTATTGATACTGCGGCCCCAGTTGCAGCTGTCCGGCATCATACTGCTGTGGGCTAATGCCCTGCTGATCAAACGCGTTAAGCACTTTGGCGATCACCGCATCGGCGCCCTCTTTCGCCGCCGTAGGATTGGCGGCGGTGATCACCACACTGCCAGTTAACTGCGCCGTGGTTGGCACTAACTCGATGGCCGCACTGCCGGAGACTTCAATATAACCGGCCAGCGCGTTGACACTGAATAACGACGCTAAAGTCAGTGCCAAAATAGGCAACGTTTGTTTCATCGGTTTTACCTCAACACTATCTAATCACACTGGCTTAGACTGGTGCAGCCCGTGAAGTTCCGGCCTTTACCAATCCTTTACGTTAAGCGTTTGTCAGCGGTGGCATCGACAGCGGCTCGGGGTAGCTAAACTCAAAGCCAAGGCTCTGTAGCTTGGCTGAACTTACCCGCTTACCAGTTTGTCGTTGATCACTAAAGCTTGGTGGCGTAAGCCCCAGTTTAAGCGCAGCAGCGGGATAAAACTCGCCACGGCTTGGCCACTTCGGCGCAGCAAGATTGAAGATCTCCCCCCATTGCGGTTGGCTCAACAGCAACTTAATTGCCGCGATAACGTCATCGCGATGGACTAGGTTAACTGGTGCGGCGGCACCGGCCAGATGTTGCTGTCCCGCCAAGAACCGGCCCGGGTGGCGCTGACCGCCAACCAAGCCACCGGGGCGGAGGATCATCCACCGCTCAAAACTGGCCTCAATTACCGCTTCGCCATCGAGCATGGTGAGCGCTCGCGGGTTGTCAGCCAGCGGACTGCCCTCATCTACTACGGGGTAATCACTGCCATCTTGATAAACCGCGGTGGAACTAACAAACAGTGCTTGGGTTACGCCATGAGCCTTGGCCGCATCACACAACAGCTGGAGCCGATCGCTATAGCGGTTGTCCTGTTGATGGCGCCCTGGCGGCAGATTTATCAGCAAGGTATCGCAGCAAAACAGCGCCTGCGGGTTGTCGCAGTCCAGCGCCATCCCCAGATCCAGCTTTATTGGAGTCACCCCGGCATTATCAAGGGTGGCCAAGGTTTCAGGGTTACGGCTGCAACCACTGACTTGCCAGCCCTGCTGCTTCAGTTGCAGGGCTAACTCAAGCCCAAGCCAACCGCAGCCTGTGATAGCCAACGCATTGTGAGACATCATTTCTTCCTTAAAAAAACCGCATTGACGTTGCCATCAATGCGGTAGTTACCATCAGTTGTGTTGCGCTAGCAGGTCAAGCAAGCCTTGTTCATCCAGCACCGCAACCCCTAGTTCACTGGCTTTGGTTAGCTTCGAACCGGCTTTTTCACCAGCCACCAGCGTATGGGTGTTTTTCGATACGCTGCCGGATACCTTAGCACCAAGAGCTTCCAGCGCGGCTTTGGCTTCGGTGCGGCCCATCTGATTTAAGGTACCGGTCAGCACCCACGTCTGTCCTTGCAGTGGTTGGCTATCAGCGGCCACTTCGGCAATCTCCGGCCAATGAATGTTGGCACCATCGGTTGCTGTTAACGCCGCAATCACCTCTTGGTTGTGCGGTTGGCGGAAGAAGTAGTAGATGTGTTTCGCCACCACATCACCGACATCATCAACCTCAACAAGGGTATCGACCTCGGCCGCGGCGATGGCATCCAACTGTTTAAAGTGGCGCGCCAGGTTGGCGGCGGTCGCTTCACCCACTTCGCGAATACCCAAGCTGTATAGGAATCGAGGCAAGCTGGTTTCACGGGCGGCATCAAGCGCTTTTACCAACTTTTCGGCGGATTTGATCCCCATCCGTGGCAGCATGGTCAAGGTGGATGCCGACAGCTTGAACAGATCCGCTGGGGTTTGCACCAGTTCACGGTCAACCAACAGTTCCACCAGCTTGTCGCCCAAACCGTCAACGTCCAACGCCTTACGTGAGGCAAAGTGTTTGATCGCTTCTTTGCGCTGGGCTTCGCAGAACAAGCCGCCAGAACAGCGTGATACCGCTTCGCCTTCAAAGCGTTCCACTTTCGACTGACACACCGGACACGCGGTTGGGATCTCAATCGCTTTGGCATCCGCAGGACGACGCTCAAGCACCACCGACACAATCTGCGGGATCACATCACCGGCACGGCGAATGATCACCGTATCGCCGATCATCACCCCAAGACGGGCGATCTCATCGGCGTTATGTAAGGTCGCGTTAGAGACGGTCACGCCGCCGACAAACACGGGTTCCAGTCGTGCCACTGGCGTTACCGCACCGGTACGGCCCACTTGGAATTCAACATCACGCAGGGTGGTCAGCTCTTCTTGCGCCGGAAACTTACAGGCAATAGCCCAGCGCGGTGCCCGCGCCACAAAGCCAAGTTGTTGCTGCTGATCGATGCGGTTGGCTTTGATCACCACCCCATCGATTTCGTAGGCAAGTTGATCGCGCTCGGCACCGGTTTGACGAAAGAACTCCAAGGCACCCTGCTCACCATCAACCAGTTGCACCAGCGACGACAGCGGTAACCCCCAGCCTTTCAGTTGTTGCAGCTGCTGATAGTGACCATCGGCCATTGGCGTGCGCGCTCCCGCCACTTCGCCGACGCCATAGGCATAAAACGCCAGCGGTCGTGATGCGGTAATGCGACTGTCCAATTGACGCAAACTGCCAGCGGCGGCATTACGTGGATTAACAAAAGTTTTTTCGCCAGCGGCGTGGGCTTTTTGGTTCATCGCCGCAAAGCCAGCCTTCGGCATAAAGGCTTCACCGCGAACTTCCAGCAGTTCAGGGTAGTCATCGCCGTGCAGGCGCAGCGGCACCGCGCCAATGGTCTTAACGTTGTGGGTAATGTCTTCACCGGTGGTGCCATCACCCCGGGTGGCCGCCCGCTCTAGCACGCCATCGCGATACAACAAACTGACCGCAATACCATCTAACTTAGGTTCGGCACAATACGCCACCTCACTGCTACCAAGACGATCAACCAAGCGCTGATGGAAGGCGCTGAACTCCGCCTCGTTCATGGCATTATCCAGCGACAACATCGGTCGCAAGTGAGTGACTTGGGTAAACTGTGCCAACGGCAAACCACCGACTCGCTGGGTTGGCGAATCGGCACGCAGCAGCTGCGGATGCTGTTGTTCTAGCTGCTGTAGCTCACGCAGCAAACGATCGTATTCAGCATCGGGAATGGTTGGATTGTCCAACACATAGTACTGGTAGTTGTATTCGGTCAGTTGTTGGCACAGCGCATCAATCTGCTGTTGCACGGATTGGCTCATGGGGTCATCTCAAATAGCAAAAAGGCCGCATGCAGCGGCCTTTGTAAAGTCTGGGGATCAGGCCGAGACACACTCTGTCTGCTTGATCCGCTGTAGGTAACTTTCGTAGGCGGCATCGGTCCATGGCTGACCTTGGTCATCAAGCACATGGCCGCCGTGCATATCCGCCAACCCTTGGGCATTGCCAAGCATGGTGGAGAACACCACGCGGGCATCGTGGCTGCTTGGCAACTGCAGGAACAACACCACCCCGTTGGTGGTCAGCTGCTCCATCGAGTCAAGGTCAAACACCCCTGGCTGATGCATGTTCGCCAGTGAATACAGCACCGGACCGTTACCGCCACTGTGTTGATGACGATGGAAAATATCCATATCGCCAAACTTAAAGCCCATGGTGATCAGATTTGGCAGCAACTCACCGCCACGAATTGGCTCGCCTTCGCTGCCAACAACGTACAGCACCAGCACATCGCCTTGCTGCTCTTCAGCAGCCTGTGGCTCATCGACTTGCGCTGCAAGCGCATCTTCTGTGACTGGCTCGGTGGCGGCGATGTCAGCGGTTGGCGCCGGTGGCAGTTCCAGTTCGATCTGCTCCTCTGGCACCGCCTCAACTAATTTTGGCTCTTGGCGAACCGCTGCACGGACAACCACTTGCTCTGGCTGCTGCTCTGGCACCGGCGCTTGCTCTTCACTTAGCAAACTGGCTTGCACCGGTTTGCTTGGCTCATCCAGCGTGTCGTCG
Source organism: Ferrimonas senticii DSM 18821 (assembly GCF_000422665.1). Lineage (GTDB taxonomy): Bacteria > Pseudomonadota > Gammaproteobacteria > Enterobacterales > Shewanellaceae > Ferrimonas > Ferrimonas senticii. The sequence goes on from NZ_AUGM01000001.1 coordinate 623,214, forward strand.
CTTAGATTAATTGATGGCTCATGGCTGCGGTTGGCCGTTGCTTTAACCGTTGGTTGCTGCACTGGCTTGGCGTCACTGCGCTTGCCTTTGGCCGGCGGGGTACGCCGATTTTGTGGCTTGGGCTTGTTCTTCTGCACGGTGTAAAAGCCGTGGATCATCAGAGCGGTGATGGCAATACTGCCAACCACCAGAAAGACGATACGCATGTCATCCATAAAGACGCTAAACCTTGTCGTTATTCGATTTGGGCCAATGCTGCGGCCTCTTCTATATCCACCGCCACAATGCGAGAGCATCCCGGCTCTGCCATTGTAACGCCGGTGAGACGATCTGCCATCTCCATTGACACCTTATTGTGACTGATGAAGATAAATTGCACCGTTTCCGACATCTCTTTAACCAATCGGCAAAAGCGACCTACGTTGGCGTCGTCCAGCGGCGCATCTACTTCATCTAATAAACAAAATGGTGCCGGATTTAAGCGGAAAATTGCAAACACTAATGACAACGCTGTTAGCGCTTTCTCGCCACCCGACAGCAGGTGAATTGTACTATTCTTCTTACCAGGCGGTTGCGCCATGATGGTCACACCGGCGTCGAGTAAGTCGTCACCGATGAGTTCCAGACTGGCGCTGCCGCCCCCAAATACCTTCGGAAACAACCCCGCCAAATCTTGATTGACCGCATCAAAGGTTGCCTTAAAGCGTGCTTTGGTCTCGCGGTCAATTTTGCGGATAGCGCCCTCCAACATATCCAGTGCTTCCCGCAGATCACTGTCTTGCGCCGTTAGGTAGTTCTGCCGCTGCTGCTGACTGTCAAATTCCTCGATCGCCGCCAAGTTAATTGGCCCCAACGCCTCAATTTGCACTTTAACTTCCGACAATTGCGAACTGCGCAGGGTTAAGGTGGCGTCACTGGCGAGTTGTGGCAGCAGCTCATTCAGTGATAACTGCGCTTCCGCCAACAGATCCAGATAGCCTTGGGCTTGTACCCGCAAGCCTTCGCGCTGCAGTTCCAGCTTATTGCACTGCTGCTGCAGCTTCGATTGCTGTCCCTGTTGATCGCGATTTGCCCCCAGCAACGCTTTAACTTGACCATCCAACTGCGCCTGTTGCTGCTGCAGCTGTTGCAACTGCTGTTGCTGCTCACTTTGTTGCTGCCGCAGCTGTTGCAATTCAGCACGTTGCTGGGGCTGCGGTGCCAGCAGATCATCTAACTGTTGCTTAGCGTCATTAATTCGCTGTTGCAGCTGTTGGCTCTGCCCTTGGGTACTGGCGAGTTGGTCCGCCAGCGCCGCCAATTGCGCCTGATCCCGCTGCTGCTGCAACTGCGCTTGCTGCACCTGTTGATTCAGATCATCCAGTTTTTGTCGTTGCTGTTTCAATTGATGGCGCAACTCCACCAGATGATCAGCCCGTTGCTGCCAGCGCTGCTGCGCTTGGGTTTGACTGACACTGGCCTGCTGCAGCTCTAGCGTAAGTTGCTGCCGCTGACCTTGAGCCTTAGCCAGCTCTTCGCTAGTGGCAGAAAGTTGCTGCTTAAGTTGTTGTTGCTGCTGCTGTGCCAGTTGCAGCTGATGAGTTAATTTATCCAGCGAACCTTGCTGGCTAAGCAACTGTTGATAGCTGCTTTGCTGCGTTTGCTGGGCCTGTTTAAGGCTCTGCTGCAATGCCGTTAACCGCTGCTGCAACTGCGCCTGCTGCGCTTTACCTGCAGCGACCGTCTGTTGCTGACTGCTAACGGCAAGTTGGTTTTGCTCAAGCTGAGCTTGCAGTTGAGTTAACGGCTGTTGCTCACCATCGCCAAGCAAGCCGCAGATCCCATGGCCAAACCAGCGGCCATCGGCTAATACCACCGCCTGTGACGCTGGCAACTGCTGCAGCAATTGCTGCGCCTCAGCCTCACTGTCGGCGCAGTGGATCGGTGCCAACCACGGCGCCAAGTTGTAACCACAACGCACCCGATTAAGCAGTGACGTCGCCGCCACTTCGATTGGCGCTGGCGCATCAGTAAAACAGAACACACCTGTGCTTAATTGCGGCGATTCGGCACTAATTACCCCTTGCAGCGGCTGTTGTAGCAACGCTTCCACTACCGCAGCCCACTGCGGCTCGATATTCAGCTGTTGCCAAAGTCGTGGCAGCGCCGCTAACTCTGGCGGTAACGCCTGTTGCCGATTACGTAATAGCGTGGTTAATGCTTGTTGTTCCGCCAGACTCGACGACAGTTGTTGCTGCTGTTGCAACAACTCGTCATTGGCACTCAGTCGCTGCTGATCGACAGCCGCTACTTCTACGGTTAATTGGTCAACCTGTTGCTGCGCCTGCTGGTGCTGCTGTTCCGCATCACTAATGGAAAACTGTGCCACCTCAATGGCGCTTTCCAGCGTCGCCAGATCCAACAGTGTCAGTTGTTGCGAAGCGCGAACCTGCGCCGCCGTTAAGCGTTCAATGTCGCGCTGCACCGATTCCGTTTGGTTTTCGAGTTGCTGCTGCTGTTGCTGCGCCTGTTCACGTTTGGTGCGGGCGTCATCACGCTGCGCTTCGGCTTGCTCTTGCTGCTGCTCCAGCAACTGATATTGCTGCCGCAAGCTTTGTTCATTGGCGCAAAGCAACTGCTGCAGCGGTGCCGATTGTTGCAACGCTTGCTCAAGTGCCTGTTGGCTTAGCTGCAAGTTCTGTTGCTGCTGGGCCAAATTGGCAAAATGCTGCTGCTCGCGCTCAATCTCCGCTTGCAGTTGCAATTGGCGCTGCTGCTGATGCTGTTGCTGCTGCTCGGCGGCGCTAATGGCAGCGGTTAACTGCAATTGCTGCTGTTGCTGTTGTTGCTCATCGGCGGTCAGCGTGCGCTGCTGGGCTTGCAGTAACTCCAGTCGATGCTGATCACCACTTTGGTGCTGCTGCAGTTGCTGCTGGCGTCCTTGTAGATTAACGATCTGCTGATCCAGCTGTTTGCTCTGGTGATCCGCTTGCCGCCAGCGCAGCGCTAACACCTCACCATGCAGACGGCGTTCATCGGCTTTAAGCTCTCGATAGCGACTGGCGGTGGTCGCTTGCGCCTGCAACTTAACGATCTGCTCATCCAGTTCATGACGAATATCATTTAACCGCTCTAAGTTATCGCGGGTATGGCGAATGCGAGTTTCGGTTTCGCGGCGACGCTCTTTGTAGCGTGAGATCCCCGCCGCCTCTTCGATAAACACCCGCAGCTCTTGTGGTTTAGACTCGATCAGGCGAGACACCGTGCCCTGTTCAATAATCGCATAGCTGCGCGGCCCCAAACCGGTGCCCATAAACAGATCGGTAATATCGCGACGACGGCACTTGCCACCGTTCAGAAAATAGAACGACTGCCCCTCGCGATTAACCTGACGTTTGACCGAGATTTCACTGTAGCTGGAAAACTGGCCTTCAAGCCGGCCATCGCTGTTATCAAACACCAGCTCGACCGAAGCCAAGGACACCGGTTTGCGACTGGTTGAGCCATTGAAGATCACATCGGTCATGGCATCGCCACGTAAGTTCTTGGCGCTGCTTTCGCCTAGAACCCAACGCACCGCATCAATGATGTTGGATTTACCACAACCGTTGGGACCGACAATCGCCGTCATCGGATCGGGAAAGGCTACTTTGGTTGGCTCGACGAAGGATTTAAAGCCAGCAAGTTTTATCTGTTTGAGCCGCATGCGAAGAAGGGAAAATAACCGAAACTACAAGAGAAAAATCAGCGGCCAAGATACCACTAGCCGGATCTTTTTGTAACAGCTTGCCGTTGACCGATTGCCCACCCGAACACCACAATGTTGGATATCTGTCTGTTTTAGAGTTGTTTGTATGCAATCTGTTCTACCGGCCGGCGCCAGTGGGGTGCAATATCTGTTAAAGGGGTTGGAACTTATCCGCCAACCGGGACTGAAGCGATTCGTGATGATCCCGCTAACCATCAACCTGCTGCTGTTCTCCCTCGCCTTCTTCTTTTTGTTTCAACAGATCGATCTGTGGATGGCGCAACTGGTGGCGTGGTTACCGGAGTTTCTGCAATGGCTCGACTTCATTTTGTGGCCGCTGGTGTTCTTGTCGATTGTGATCTCCGCCTCTTACCTGTTCACCACAGTGATGAACTTTATCGCCGCGCCGTTTAATGGTCTGCTGGCCGAACAGGTTGAGAAAAAACTGACCGGAGAAGATCTCTCCAGCGGCGGGATGGTCGACCTATTAAAAGATACGCCACGATTGATTGGCCGCGAACTGACTAAACTCGGCTATTACTTGCCGCGAGCGCTGCTGTTTTTGATCCTGCTGTTTTTGATCCCGGTAGTCGGCCCCATTTTGTGGTTCGCCTTCACCGCATGGATGATGGCAATCCAGTACTTAGATTACCCATTTGATAACCACAAGGTACCGTTTGACCGGATGAAAGCGGCGCTTAAGATGCAGCGCTGGCGTGCCTTTAGCTTCGGCGCAACCTGCGCACTGTTAGCGATGATCCCACTGGTTAACCTGATCTTAATGCCAGTGGCGATTTGTGGCGCTACCGCGTATTGGGTAGACCACTACCGTGAGGTTCATCGCCTCGGCAATTAAGTATCGTCATAACTGAGCTTCAATCTCCAAAAACAAACGCCCCGCTGATGTTATCGCCAGCGGGGCGTTTTCAAATCTAAAGCCAAATTACAACAGTAATCCCATACCGACCACACTGGCTGCAGCGCCAACCGCCTGACCGGCTTTGTAAGCGTCATCTTCAGCTTTTAGCGCCGGCTCTGGATGATCGATGCCAAGCGCGGCATAGGTGAACATCTTGGCATCCTCTACTACGCCCCGGTTATCCACATCCGCTTTGGCCAACGCTTGAGCCTCGGCACTTAAGGTCACCGTATCCGCCGCCGCTGACACCGGCGGCGCCAAAGTCACGGCACTCGATTTAGCACCACAACAATCGGTCGTTACTGGCGCTTTAACCTGAGCTAAGGCTTGCGCTTGGTTCACGTTTACCATCAACTACTCTCTCCTTGAATCATCCTTTATCGCCTTAGGAGCTGATGATCACCACCAACGCTAGGGCGATAAACAGCATCGCACTGAGTCGGTCAACCCAAACTTGATGGCGCTTCAGTATCGCCAACAAGCCCGTGCCGCCAATCCCTAAGGCCACTACCGCATACCAGAGGGCATCAATACCGCCGGCGGTCAGCATCATAATCAGATGCTGCCACCACCCTTGCTCCGGTGACACAAACTGGCTAAACAGCGCCAAGAAAAATAACGCCAATTTAGGATTTAAAAACGCCACCATAAAGCCGCCACCAAAGCCAACAAATCGACTGGCAGAGTGCGCTGTTGCCGCCGTCGAGTTATCGCCGCTTTGCGGTTGCGATTTACTAAGCAATATCCGTGCCGCGGTATAAAGCAGAAACGCCGCACCGCCATATTGGATGGCGCTAAATAGCATCGGCGTTTGTTTGATGATTACTGCCAACCCCAAAGCTGTGATCAGGGCGTACAGACCGACCCCAACACCATGCCCGATTGCCGTCATTAGACCGCGACGGGTACCACCAGCAACGGTATTGTTAATCACCAACGCTAGGCTGGGGCCAGGGCTAACCGCCCCCAAGACACAGATGGTCGCCAACGACAACCAGGTCATTAAATTCATCGAAATACTCTACCTTGCAGGGCGTTCAGCGGTTTCGCAGTCGCTGTGTGAATGACATTGCTGGTGTAACTGGGTCTGCCCAGAGCTGTACGCCCAAGGGCAGGTTTCATCCCGCTCCAGCGGCTCGAACAGTTCGTCAACCTCGGTCTTCTCCGGCGTTACGCCCGCTTCTATCTGATTGACGGTGCGGTGCACCAACCAAACCGCCAGCAGCGACCACACCACCACGCCGACCATCTCTCCGGCCATTACCCCTTTGGCCCCAAATAGCGCAGACAACAGATACACCGCCGGAATGGTACCCAAGAAGGCGCGAGCGAAGTTAAATACCGTAGCGATGTGGGCACGATTCAAATTATTAAAACAGGCGTTGGTAATAAATAACGTGCCGGCGAACACAAAACCGCCAACCAAAAAATCAAGGTAGAACGTTATCAACTCCGCCGCGTCACCACTGGCATCAAACAGCTGCACAATCTGTTCAGCTGCCACTATCAACAGCAACCATACGACAGCAACGTAACAGAGGTTGACCAACAATGCGTTGCGGATCGCTTCACGCACACGTTGATAATTTTGCTGGCCAGCATTTTGGCCGATGATGGGGCCAATGGCACCGCTTAAAGCAAACACAAAGCCAAACGCCACCGGCGCTAAGCGGCCAATGATTGCCGCACCTGCCACCGCCGAATCGCCATAGGCTGCCATCGACTTCATCACGTAGCTACTGCCAATCGGTGTAGCCAGGTTGGTAAGCATTGCCGGCAAGGCAATGGTCATCACCAGCCGCAGATCAGCCACAAAGCGCGACCACGACGGCGGCGCAACCAAACCAAAGCGGCGATACAGTGGGATCCACGCCATTGCCACAATGGCCACCCGCGCCACCACCGATGCCCATGCCGCACCGTGTAAGCCCCAATCGAAGGTAAAGATAAACAGCGGATCGAGTACCGCATTAACCAAGCCGCCAACCATAGTGGCATACATCGACAACTTGGCAGCGCCAACCGCCCGCAGTGCCGCAGCACCACCCATCCCGACCGCTAAAAACACATTGCTGGGCAGCAGGATCCGACCGTATTCCAAGGCGTATTGATGGGTCAGCCCTTTCGCGCCAAGTAGCGTCAACAATTCCGGCAAGAACCACCACACCGGAATGGCGGTAACCACACCGATGATCGCACTCAAAATTGCCACGTTGGTGCAATAGCGCGCCGCCGCTTGGCGGTCGCGGCCGCCTTCGGCGCGAGAGACCATTGCGCCCATGGCGATATTCAAGCCGATGGCGATCGCGGTCAGTAAAAACAATAAGGTACCGGCAAAGCCAATTGCCGCAGCCAACTCTTGCTGGCCAAGTAAGCTAAGGAAATACATGTCCGCCAGATCGACGGTGAACATGGTCATCAAACCGATGCTGCTGGTGAAGGTCATCACCAAGATATGTCGCAGGGTACTGCCGGTGGTAAACACAGCTTGGGCCACGGTTACTCCTATCGCGTTGGCATCAGAGCCAAAGAAAGCGTTAAAAAATGGGGCGTGTTGACCTTTGCAATATATTTTTGCGCCCGTCATTGGCTAATTTTGACAGTCAGTTGAACTTGGTTAGGCAACTTTACTGTTCATTCGTCATTGAAGGGCGCCTTGCAGGGTCGGACCAGCAGGTGTCACTCTTCGTCATACGATTTCGACGTAGAACCACTAGGCCTTCAATCGCAATCCTTGATTGACAGCCGCTATCCTCGACCAAATTCTGAACACAAAACGTCAACACGCCCCGGGTAACTGTACCATTTGTACCGCAACGGCGAAGGCTAAAAATAAAAAAACCGATGGCGATTGCCATCGGTTTTAACACCACAAAGGTTTACTAAATCAGGTCGGCTGATGCTTGTTCAAACAAGCCACTACATGGCTATAGCCATTCGACATGCAGGTATAAAACGCCTTTTGCGAGGTCACCGAGTTTTGGCAATGACGGATACTGGTTTGACGCTTAAGCACCCGCACCATGTTTTGGATCCGCTCCAGTTCGATGTCGTTGATCAGCCCCTCTTTAAACCGAGCTTGAGCAGTTTGATTGACACTATCTAAACTGGCGGTGATGTTATCTACCGCACCGTGGCAATTTAACGCTTCACTGTCGTACGCCAGTCCCAGTTTGTCTTCCATTACCCGAACCGCCAGTTCGGTAGCGCTGTTACTTAAGCGCTGGTGTGACGGCGGCAAGCGAATCACCACAGTTTTATTACCACCGCGTTCATCGGCGCCAACGAATCGTTCAACCGCTTTGTCACCATCCAGTGGCGCCATCTGGCTGTAATGAACGTTACCGCCTTCGTCAATCCACTTGTAGACATCCGCCGCAAGTGGCAATGAACAGCAGATTAACAATAATGTGGCGAGTTGCTTCATGGTGCGTCCTTGTCCCAAATTAGCATCAGCGTAGAGTAGCTATTACTGCGCATGACTCAGTTTTGCCTACGCTGCACCCTAAATCCTGAGCAAATTATAATTTACTTTTGTGGCTATAGACGGGGTTTGTAGTCAATTTGGGTTACCGTCTAATAAATTCAGATGGATATTCCAACAAAACAGGCTGAACGCAACACGAACCGCTAATGGAATTGCATTCACCGCCAACCACATCTAAGCCTTTAAATGATTTAGTCTTTAATATTAGTAGGTTAAATAATTTTTGTGGGAATGGTATTAGCCATACAGCTTATCAATGTAGATTGGCAGTTGCCGCTGCCAATCAAACCGCAGCTGCCGAGCTTGACGCTGTAACTCGGAAAAGGTGTCGCTGCCAAATTGACGCAGCGCCAATTCAACCGTGGCCAGCAGTTGCTGGCTTTGCTGGTCAAGATCATCGCCATTAAATCCATAACCGTGCTGCTGCGGCACCACGGTATCTTTCAGACCTCCAACTGAGTGCACCAAACAGACCTGCCCGGCTCGCATCGCCAACAATTGGCTTAAGCCACAGGGCTCGAATGAACTGGGCATCAAAAACAGATCGCCCTGAGCGAAAACCTGCAGCGATAATGGTTCGTTGTAGCCATCGATAAATAGAAAATTGGCGAACTCACCAGCCAGTTGCCGAAACTCGTCGGCGATGTGACGGTCGCCGCTACCAAGCACAAGCAGTCGTACATCGTGCGGCTGTCGCTGCAACTGCTCGAGCAGATGCGCCAGGGTGCTTCGACCGTCCGCTTGCCGATGACGCAATAACAGCACTTTTTGATCCGTCAGACGCCCGACCGAGGTTAGCAACATATGTGGTTTGCTCCGGCGCCACTGGGCCAACCGCAGCAATGCTAACTGATCGACACTACGCAGTTGCGGTTGCCGCCCCATCCAAGCGGCGATGGCATTTTCGGCGCTATTGAGCAGTTGCTGATAGTCTCCCGGCGGGGACGGCTGTTGATAATCACAGCCATTAAGTATGCCCACCAACTGTCCTTGCCGACGCTGCAGATCCGCCTCTAGCCCCTCCCCGCCGAAGAAGCCTAACTGCGGCTGTGACGGACGCACAATCTCCTCGGCGTATGTGGGGGATACCACGTGGATCCTATCAACCAGATTGATGCCAGCCCGCAACGGATTGACGCAATGTCGATGGTGACGATCGCTGATGCTATCAAGCTGCTCTGCGGTCAATTGCTGATAAAGATTGGGATACCAACAGGCTAGCGAAGAGCTGTCGTGTTGTAACGGACGGATCCCCTGCAGTGCCAAGTTATGAATGGTTAACACCAAGCGGCATTGGCTCAACTGCCGATACTGCGGCGCCAGTCGCAGCAACATAGCAACAAAACAACTGTGCCAATCATGTAGGTGGATCACGTCTGGCGCAGGCAGCACCTGCTGTGCCAGCAGATGACAACACGCGGCGCTAAATAGGGCAAACTTGCTGGCATCGGTCGCGAATGGCCGGTCATCGTCGCTGTGATAGATACGATCGAAACTAGAGTGACTTATTAGATAAGTGCACTGCGGTTGTTGTGCTTCGTTCAACAACCACAACTCACAGGGTTCGATGCGACCAGCAAAGGGTACCAGCAACTGGCTGTGCCACTGTGCTCCGGCTTGCTGCGCCATATTGCCAATTGCAGGCATCATCACGTCAGCGACGACATCAAGCTGCAACAGTTGTGGGGGTAAATCGCGGATCACATCGGCCATGCCGCCCACTTTGGCACCGGCAATGGCACCGTTTTCGGCGGCGATCATTAACACTCGCTGATTGATAGTGGATTCTCCTATTTATCTAGGGCGTGTTGACGTTTGGTGTTCAGAATTTGGTCGAGGATAGCGACTATCAATCGAGGATTACGATTGAAGGCATAGTGGCTCTACGTCGAAATCGTATGACGAAGAGTGACAGTCGCTATTCCGACCCTGTAAGGCGCCCCCAGTGACCACGGAACAGCAAAATTAACCGACAAAGAGCAATTGGCTATCAAAAGTAACCAACAATGGGCGCAAAAATATACAGCAAAGGTCAACACGCCCTAATACCATTAATCTGCGCAGCTGGGCATACCGAGCATGTCTCGGGTCACTAGCACCACCCCGTTGGTTGTGATCCGAAAGCCACGACGGCGGTCGTGATCGTGGTTATAACCAATCACCATCCCCTCTGGTACCTCACAGCCGCTGTCGATGATGGTTTTGCGCAATCGCACATTGCGCTGAATGACCACATCCGGCAGCAGCACCGAGTCCTCAACTTGGCTGTAACTGCACACCCGCACCTGATTAAACAGCACCGAATGGCGGATCACCGCGCCGGAAATAATGCAGCCGCCGGAGACCATCGAATCGACCGCGATGCCGCGCCGACTGGCATCATCGAAAACGTATTTCGACGGCGGCAACTGCTGCTGAAAGGTCCAGATCGGCCAGTGCGGATCGTACATATTCAGCTCTGGGGTCGGCGCCAAAAGATCCATATTGGCTTGCCAGTAGCTATCCAGCGTACCGACATCGCGCCAATAGGCGCATTGCTGCGATAAGGCCGAACAAAAACGATAGGCCATCACCTGATGATCGTTGATGATCCTCGGAATGATGTCCTTGCCAAAATCGCGCTCAGAATCGCAATCCCGTTGGTCTAAGCGCAGCTGCTCAAACAAAAAATCGGTGTTAAACACATAGTTACCCATCGACGCCAAACAGTGCTCCGGATTTTGTGGCAACGACTGCGGTTGCGCCGGTTTTTCAGCAAAACCGACAATCCGATCTTGGTCATCAACCTCCATCACGCCAAAGCGGTTGGCCGCTTGGGCAACCGGCACCTCAATGCAGCAGCAGGTCATCTGCGCCCCTGATTCTGCGTGGGCAGCTAACAGGCCAGCGTAATCCATTTGATAGATGTGATCGCCAGACAGCACTAGCACATACTTGGGGCGCTCTTCGCGAATGATGTCGATGTTTTGCAGCACCGCATCGGCGGTGCCTTGATACCATTCATCGGAGAAGCGCTGCGACGCCGGTAGGATCTCCACTGACTCGCCCAACTCCTTTTTAAAGTGGCCCCAACCACGCGACAGATGACGGATCAGCGAATGGCTCTTGTACTGGGTCACCACGCCGATGCGGCGCACCCCAGAATTGATGCAGTTAGACAATGGAAAATCGATGATTCGGTATTTGCCGCCAAAGTGCAGCGCTGGCTTGGCGCGCCAAGCGGTAAGCTCGTGCAAACGACTGCCACGACCGCCGGCTAAGATCAGCGCGTAAGTCTGCCGAGTCAGTTTGCTGATATAACGAGGACTGGCTTGATTCATCGGTTAGGCCTCCTTGGCGACGTGGCGTTGATGATGATCGGCAACCTGCCAGATCTGCTGCTGGTAATTACCAATGGTGACGTCGGATGAAAATCGCCCTGATGCGGCACTGTTACGAATACTCATTTGGGTCCAATGCTTGGTATCGCGATAGGCCTGCCCTGCTCGCGCTTGCGCTTGTCGGTAGCTGTCAAAATCGGCCGCCACCATCCATGGATCGGTCGGTGATTTGATGGCAGCGATGATGTCATCAAAAATCCCGGGCTCATGCAGATTAAAATGACCGCTTTCCAGTAGCTGCATCACCTGGGTTAACGCACTGCTGCTGTCGATGTAATGCTGCGGCTGATAGTGCGGTTGCAAGGCGGCGATCTCTGCGGCGGTAAGGCCAAACAGAAAAAAGTTGTCCTCGCCAACCTCCTCTAAAATCTCGATGTTGGCGCCGTCATAGGTGCCGATGGTAATGGCGCCATTCATCATAAATTTCATGTTGCCGGTACCCGATGCCTCTTTGCCGGCGGTCGAGATCTGCTCTGACAGATCCGCTGCCGGACAGATGATCTCCATCGCACTGACGTTGTAATCCGGCAGCAAGGCACAGCGCAGATAGGGCTTCATCAGTGGGTTGTAGTTGACCATATAAGCGACGTTATTGATAAGCTTGATCACCTGTTTCGCCATCGCATAGCCCGGAGCAGCTTTGCCGCCAATCAGCACACAACGGGGGGTCATCCCTTCGGTATCGCCCTCCAATATTCGCTGATACAGATGGATAATGTGCAGCGCATTAAGCAGTTGCCGCTTGTATTCGTGAAAACGCTTTACCTGCACATCGAACAGCATCGTTGCATCGAACTCGACCCCAGTGCGCGTGGCGACCAGATCGATCAGTGCGGCTTTATTCGCCTGTTTAACCTCATGCCAATGGGAGATAAGATCGGCGTCCTCGGTTTGGCTATTTAAGCAGGTCAGCCGCCCCAGATCGGCAACCCAATCCGCACCAATCCGCTTGTTCAACAGCGCCGCCAAACGTGGATTACAATGGGCCAACCAGCGCCGTGGGGTAACGCCATTGGTCTTGTTGTTAAACTTGTGTGGTTGCAATTGATAGAAATCAGCAAACAGCCCCTCGGTTAACAAACGACTGTGCAACTGCGCCACCCCATTGACTGAAAAACTGCCAACAATTGCCAGATAGGCCATGCGGATCTGCGGATCGGCGCCCTCTTCGATGATCGACATTCGCGTCAGCCGTTCGGTTTCTCCCGGCCAGCGCTGCGCCACCTGCTCTAAAAATCGCGCGTTGATCTCGTAGATGATCTGCAGATGCCGCGGCAACATTTGTTCAAACAGTCGTACCGGCCAGCGCTCCAACGCCTCTGGCAGCAACGTGTGGTTGGTGTAGGCCATCGTTGTGCTGGTGATCTGCCACGCCTTTGACCACGACAGATGATGTTCATCCAGCAACAAGCGCATCATTTCCGCCACTGAAATCGCTGGATGGGTGTCGTTCAACTGGATCACATTGTGGCTGGCAAAATCGCTAAGATCATTGCCAAAACGGCCAATGTAGCCATTGATAAGATCCTGCAAACTGGCACTGCAGAGGAAATATTGCTGACGCAGTCGCAGCTCTTTGCCGTTCTCGCTGGCGTCATTGGGATAGAGCACCATGGTGATCTGTTCCGCCAAATTTTTTGCCGCCACCGATTCGGCGTAACTGCCTTGGTTAAACTGGCTTAGGTTGAACTCGTCGGTCGCTTTAGCGCTCCACAGCCGCAGGGTGTTGACGCGGCCATTACGATAGCCCGGCACCGGCATGTCGTACGCCGTCGCTTTCACCTTTTCGGTATCCAGCCACTGGATCCGTTGCTGACCGTCACCATCAACGTAACTCTCAACTCGGCCAAAAAATGGCACCAGCAGGTCGTGGTGCGGAGTTCGGATCTCCCACGGATTGCCATCGCTAAGCCAACTGTCCGGGTGTTCTTGTTGGTAGCCATCAGCAAAACTCTGGGCAAACATGCCATAGCGATAGCGGATCCCATAGCCGACTACCGGCAACTCTAAGGTGGCGCAACTATCTAAAAAACAGGCAGCCAAGCGCCCTAAGCCACCGTTACCAAGGCCAGCATCGTGTTCTTGCTGTTGCAGCTGTTCAAGCTCGACCGAATACGCGGTCAGCGCTTGGCGACAGTCTTCATCAAGATCCAAATTCAATAACGCATTGCCTAAACTGCGCCCCATTAGGAACTCCAGACTCAAATAAGCAACCCGCTTGCGCTGATAGCTCATGTTGCTGCTGCGGGTCTTGCGCCAGTCGTCCATCAACTGCTCTTTAACGCTTAGTGCCAGCGCTTGATACAGCGCCGTCCTATCGAGATGATCACGGCTAAGGCAATAACGGATCTGACGCTGCAATGATTGACCTAAAGCGGTGCTGTTAACCTCAGCTGGAGATGCTTTCATCCGGTAAGTCCTGTGCTGTAACACGGTGGATTAACTGCAAGCTGAACGCCTGCACGGTAATGTGGTTAGATGCGACAACGACGGTAGGATCTGCGGTGGCGGTATCGACTAAGCCGCGCCAGTAGCGATGCGCGCCGCAATCAGACAGGTTGCTAGCTAACTGAAACTGCAGCGGTTGCTGGCCGTTGTTCAGCAGCAGACGCAGCGAATCATCACTGTTGCCCGCATCGATCTGCAGTTGCAACCCGCTAAGTTGTGGATCGTTCCAATCGGCGGCGGTCATGGTGCGGCCTTCTGGATGCAACCAGCTAAAGCGATTGCCGCGATGAAATTGGGTCTGCTTGAACTGTGGGAAGCGCTTACGGATGGCGGTTAACTTGGCTATAAAGTCGGTAAGCGGGTGCGGATCTGGCCACTGTAGCCAGCCGATCTCATTGTCCTGACAGTAGCTGTTGTTGTTGCCTTGTTGGCTGTTTGCCAGTTCATCTCCCGCTAGCAGCATTGGGGTACCTTGGGATAACAGCAGAGTTGCCAGCAAATTGCGTTGCTGCTGGCAGCGCAGCGCCAATACTTGCGGCAGCTCCGTCGCTCCCTCATGGCCACAGTTGAAGGCACAGTTATGCTGATGGCCATCGCGGTTTTGCTCGCCATTGGCTAAGTTTCGCCGCTCGGTATAGCTAACCAGATCCGCCAAGGTAAAACCGTCGTGGGCGGTGATAAAATTGACCGAAGCGGCGATGCCCCGGCCATTGTGCTCAAAGTGTTCAGCACTGCCGTGTAAACACTTGGCCAGATCCGGTAACAAGCCGCCATCGCCACGCCAAAAGCGGCGCACAGTATCGCGATAAAAGTCGTTCCATTCGCACCAGCCACTGGGGAAATTTCCCAGTTGATAGCCGTCATTGCCCAGATCCCAGGGTTCGGCAATAAGCTTAAGCTGGGATAGCTGTGGGTCTTGCGCAATCGCCGCCAGCAGCCCAGCACTGGGGCAAAACTGCTCGGGATCCCGTCCCATGGTCGTCGCTAAATCGAACCGAAAACCATCAACCCCAAGTTCCGCCCAGTAGCGCAGACTGTCGCACAGCAATCGCTGCATTACAGGACTTGCCAGATTAAGGCTGTTACCGCAGCCGCTGTGGTTAACATACCCTTGGCCATCAGCGGTTAAGCGGTAATAGCTGCGATTATCTAAACCACGAAAGCTGAAAGTCGCACCATGTTGGTCGCCCTCGCCGCTGTGGTTAAACACCACGTCGAGTAGCACTTCGATACCGTGACGATGCAAGCTGGCAACCACCTGCCGAAATTGCGCCGCACCACCGGGGCAATAGCTTGGCTGAATGGCAAAAAACGCGGCACTGTTGTAGCCCCAATAGTTGCTGAGGTTTTTCTCCGCTAGGTGCGGTTCATCGGCAAAATAGTGAATAGGCAGCAGTTCAATGGTGGTCACGCCAAGGCGCTTAAAATGTTCCAGCGCCCAAGGCTCTGCCAGTGCGGCAATGGTGCCGCGCTTGGCTTCACTGATATGCGGGTTTAGCTGGCTGAAACCTTTAATGTGCAGTTCATAGATAACGGTTTGCGCCGCTGGGATCTGCGGTCGCCGGATAGCCATCGGCGGCAGCGGCGCCGTTACCACCGATTTGGGCATGACCAATGCGTTATCGCCTTGATGCGCCAATAACGCTGGCAATTGCAGTGGCGCTGATACCGCTTTGCCATAGGGGTCCAACAGTAGCTTATTAACATCAAAACAGTCGCCTTGCGGGGCTGGGGCCGCCCCTTCGGCGCGAAAACCATAGCGACAACCGGGCTGCGCCAGCTGCCCCTGCACCAGCCCATGCCAGATAAAACCCTCACCCTGATGCAGCGGTAGCCGAGCCAGCTCTTGGTCATCGTCGTCAAACAGGCACAGCCACAACCGCGTTGCATGCTTGCTGAAGACTGCGAAATTAACCCCATCAGCACGCACTGTGGCACCAAGTGGATGCGCTTTTCCCTGTAGCAATTTCACGCCAAGGCCACCTCATTAGGCGATTCGACGACTTGCGGCAACTGCGGCGCTAACACTACACACGCCAGCGGCGGCACGGTAATTAACGCGCTGTGGGATTGGCCTTGATAGGGGTGCGCTTCAGCGATAACTTCGCCTTGATTGCCGACGTTGCTGCCGCCGTAATATTCGCTGTCGCTGTTAAGCCGTTCGCGGTAGTTAACCGCTTCGGGCAAGCCAATGCGAAACCCATGGTGCACCTGTGGGGTCATATTGACCACAAACAGCAGATGGCCGCCACTATCATCACGGCGCACAAAAGAGATCACCGAATCGCTGGCATTATCGCAGTCAAGCCATTGGAACCCCTGCGGCTGATGATCTTGGCAATACAGCGCCGGTTCACTTTGATAAAGCCGATTCAGATCCGCCAGCCAATCTTTGACTGCATGATGCCAAGGACTATCCAGCAGTTGCCAATCCAGCGGCTTTTGATGATCCCATTCATTGCGCTGGGCAAATTCACTGCCCATAAACAAGTGCTTCTTGCCCGGGTGCCCCCACATCAAGCCATAAAAGGCACGCAAGGTGGCAAACTGCTGCCAATCGTCGCCGGCGATCTTTGCCAGCATCGAACCCTTGCCATGAACCACCTCATCGTGACTGATCGGCAAGATAAACTGCTCGGAATAACCATACAGCAAACCGAAAGTCAGCTTATTGTGGTGGTAACAGCGATAGATCGGATCTTGCTGCAAGTACTGCAGATTGTCGTGCATCCAACCCATGTTCCACTTAAAACCGAAGCCAAGCCCGCCCTGATCGACCGTTTGGGTGACCCCAGGCCAGGCGGTCGACTCCTCAGCAATCATTAAAATCCCCGGATTGGCTTGATAGAGGCGGCGATTGAGATTCTGCAAAAAGGCGATCGCCTCTAAGTTTTCCCGTCCGCCTTGGGCATTGGGTAACCACTGGCCCGGCTGACGGCTGTAATCCAGGTACAACATCGACGACACCGCATCAAGACGCAGGCCGTCGAAGTGAAACTCCTGCAACCAGTAGTTAGCGGCGCTAAGCAGGTAGGACTGCACTTCATCGCGACCGTAGTTGTAGATCAGCGTATCCCAATCGGGATGATGACCTTGACGACTGTCAGCGTGTTCATACAGCGCAGTACCATCAAACTGAGCCAAACCGTGAGGATCCCGAGGAAAATGCGCCGGCACCCAATCCAGCAGCACCGCGATTTGCTGCTGATGGCAGGCATCGATAAAACGCCGCAGGCCATCACCATCACCAAAGCGGTGAGTCGGCGCAAACATGCCAACTGGCTGATAGCCCCACGAGCCATCAAACGGGTATTCACTGATCGGCATCAATTGCAGATGAGTGAAACCGAGCTGCTTAACGTAGGGCAGCAACTGTTCAATCAGTTGGTCATAATCTAAAAACTGTTGCTGGTCATCTTTACGCCATGATCCCAACTGCACTTCATAGATGGCGATTGGTTGCTGATGCCATTGGGTGTTGGCACGTGCTGCCAACCACTGTTGATCCTGCCACTGATAGTCGCTATTGGTTGGGATCCGTGAAGCGTTACAGGGCGGCGCTTCCATCGAACGCGCCCACGGATCGGCTTTATTTACCAAAACACCATCAGCACCAATTAACTGATATTTGTAGAACTGTTCCGGCTTAGCTTGGGGAATAAAGATCTCCCACAGACCGCTTTGCGGATGAAAACGCATCACATGTCGTGAGCCATCCCACTGATTAAAATCCGCCACCACCGACACTCGCTGCGCGTTCGGTGCCCACACCACAAACAGCACCCCAGTTACGCCCTGATGTTGGCGCCAATTGGCACCTAAGGTTTTCCAGCCCTGCTCTAGCTGTCCTTCAGCGAACAGGTGCAACTCCTGTTCTGTTAGCAGCGATGGAAACTGATAGGGATCGATGATCGCTTCACTGTGGCTTGGATAGTGCACTTGCAAGCGGTAAGCAAAGCGATTAACCCGACGTCCTAAGCGACCGGCAAAGATCCCATCAGCGTCAATGCATTCGAGTTCAGCAACCTTGCGATCGTCTTTAAGGCTGTGCACCTCAACCCGTTCAGCGCCTTGCAACCACGCTCTTACGATCAAGCCTCGTTGGTTGGGATCAGGATGCATCCCTAAGCAACTGAACACATCGTGATAGTTAGCGGTCTTAAGCGCCTGCTCGGCGCCATAATCAAAGTACTGTGCCATCCCTCGCCTCCCTAAAGCCGCGCTCCGCTGCTTGTTGCAACTGCGCCATCAGTGGCGCTTGTTGGCTAATTAACTGCTCTAGATTGAGCCGCAGTCGACGTTGCCAATTGCGGTATTGTTGATGGCTTCCCGGCAGATTAACCGGCTCGGTCTCGCCAGTAAGATCATCTAACTGCAGTGCCACCATCCGCGCATTCCCGCCAGCAAAACGAGCCAATAAACGCACCAGCCAATCGGCTTGCCACTGCGGCGTTGCCGCATCCACCCCAAGCCACTGCGCCAACTGCTGCAGCTGTTGCTGACGCTGCTGCCACTGCTGTTGATATTGCGTCTGGTCGAGCAACTGACATTGCAACCGCAACTGCAGATCACGTCCTTGCCACCACCCCGCCAGTGGGCTGACATCATGATTGGCCAACATCACCATGGCGTTCGGTTTGACTTGATTAGGGGGTTTAAAGCCGTGGTCATGGCGAAAGAAATAGAGCAGTTCGTTGGCGATGATGCCGCTACTGGCCAGTGCTCCAGCCAACTCCGGTGGCACCGTGCCGAGATCTTCCCCAATCACTGCACAGTGCTGGCGCTGGCTCTCCAAACACAATAACGCCAATAAAGTCTGCTGCGGATAATGCAGATAGCCGCCAGCCGCCGGTTGCTGTGAGTCCAGCCACCACCACAACCGATTTAACCCCATGATGTGGTCAATTCGCAGCGCTCCGGCACTGGCCATGTTATGCCGCAACAGTTCGATAAAAGGCTGGTAGTGCTGCTGTGCCAATGCCAGCGGCGATAACGGCGCCAAGCCCCAATTTTGGCCATTGCTGGCAAACGGATCGGGCGGCGCGCCAATACTGGCAGAGCTGCAGTACAACTGCGGCTGGCTGCTGATCTCAAAACCATCTGGAGCACTGCCGATTGCCAGATCGCGGATGAGCCCAATTCGCATCCCCGCCAGTAACGCCTGTTGTTGGCAGTGGCCAAGTTGATCGCTGGCGATAAACTGCAAAAACAGGTGAAATTTCGGCTCGGCCAAGGTGCCCTGCAAAGCGCTTGCTTGCTGCTGGCAAAAACGTTGCAGCAGCGCCCCTGACTGCTCGATAAATTGATTAAAACGGCGGGTAAATGTCGGCTCTAAACTCGCTTGATAACGTTCAAACAGCAGCGCCAACGCCGCCAGCTTTAGATCTGTGATAGCACCATAGTCCAGCCAATCGGCTTGACGGAGTTGCTGCAACGGTTGCTGCCAACGCGGCTGGTTAAACAGATCTGGGTCGTAGCCGACAACCTGAGTAACATCGATATACAACGGGTTAATAAAACGTCGATCGCAACTGCGATAGGGGCTGCACTCTTCAGTGTTCGCTAAATCAAGCGCGTGCAGCGGACTCAGTTGGATAAAGTCGACCCCATATGACGCTGCCCAACGGGTTAACTGCAGCAGATCACCAAAGTCGCCAATACCCCAGTTGCGTTCACTTCGCAGGGTGTATAACGACAGCAGCAAGCCCCAGCTGCGCTGGGCTGAATCATCGTTGCCAAAACTTTGGCTTGGTGCATGAACCCATTGTCCTTGCCAAAGCTCGTCGCCAATTTGCAGTTGCAACTGATGGTAGCCAAAGGGGATGTCGGCGCTGGCGGCAAAACTGAATCGCCACTGGCGGTAATGACGCCGATAGAAATAGTCACCAACACTGCAGCTGCGCAATTGGCCAAGCTCAAATTGCCAGCTTCCGCCCTGCTCTAACAGCAGTTGCACTCTGCCTTCTGGGGTTTGGTCGCTGGGCAGATAAAGATCAAAGGTCGCGCCGGCGCTGCCATCGGTTTGGCAGATCTGCCATTGCGGCAATGGTGTCGTCCACTTGATGCTATCCAGCTGTTCAACCCGCTGCGACGCTAGTTGCGGGTCAAGCTGCGCCTGATCAAACAGTTGCGGATCGGCCGCTTGCAACAACGCTAGCCGCAGCGCCGGAGGAAACACCACCTCATCGCCAGCACAGTTGATATAGCTTGCACCTACCCCTTGCAGGTAGAGCAACTTCTCCAATTCCAACGCCGCTATTCCCTTAGTCGACTTCCTGTCTGCCCTTAAGCGTAGAAGCAGATAACTCGGCGCTCCAAGGAATTGGCAGATTTTGCTCTCCGGAGGTTAAATTGTTACCTCGTCGTTATCACGCGATAACAACGGGGCTCATTTTGAGTTCAATTCATATATGCCCAACAAATAGCCTTATATTCCAAAAAGTTATCAAAAAGAATAAAGCTTCACTTCCGCCGTCGACGGCGATCGATATGCTAGGGCATCTAACGCTTTGTTTTTTGTCACTGCAGGAACGCATACCATGGCCAAAATCTATCAGGACAACTCGCTAACCATCGGCAACACCCCGCTGGTTCGTTTAAACCGTGTTACTGAAGGCAGTAACGTATTGGCGAAAGTCGAAGCCCGTAACCCATCGTTTTCGGTCAAGTGCCGTCTTGGCGCTAACCTGATTTGGGATGCCGAAAAGCGCGGCGTATTGACCAGCGACAAAGAGATTATTGAGCCGACCTCTGGCAACACCGGCATCGCCTTAGCGTTTGTGGCGGCCTCTCGTGGCTACAAGTTAACCCTTACCATGCCCAACACCATGAGCCTAGAGCGTCGCAAGTTGCTAAAAGCCTTGGGAGCCAACCTAGTGCTGACCGAGGGTGCCAAGGGGATGAAGGGCGCCGTTGCTAAAGCCGAAGAGATCCAAGCCAGCGCCCCCGATAAATACGTGCTGTTGCAGCAGTTTGAAAACCCAGCAAACCCGCAGATCCATGAACAAACCACCGGGCCTGAGGTATGGGATGACACCGATGGTGAAGTGGACGTATTTGTTGCAGGGGTTGGCACCGGCGGCACCATCACCGGCACCGCTCGCTACCTAAAACAAACCAAAGGCAAAAATGTCTACACCGTTGCCGTCGAGCCGGAAGATTCGCCGATCATTGGCCAAGCGCTAGCGGGACAAGAATTGACCCCTGGGCCGCACAAAATCCAAGGCATTGGCGCCGGCTTTATCCCTGGCAACCTCGATTTGACGGTCGTTGATGAGGCGGTTCAAGTCAGCAATGACGAAGCAGTCAGCATGGCGCGTCGGCTGATGGAGGAAGAGGGAATTTTAGCGGGGATCAGTTCTGGCGCTGCCGTGGTTGCCGTCAATAAGCTTATCGCCGCCAAGCCGGAGCTGAAAGACAAAACCATCGTCGTGGTGTTGCCATCCGCCGCTGAACGCTACCTGTCGTCAGTGCTGTTTGCCGGTATGTTCAGTGACGCAGAGAACGTCCAATAACCGATCGCAGCATAGGGCGGTGATCTACACCGCCCTTTTGCGCTTTACCGATTTGACCTAACTCTTAGCCTGCCTTTATCCTGCCAAGCCACTAGCACACCAACAACAGATCGACGACTCCATGGCTACACGCGACGTCACCATCGCCGCTCCTTACGGACTTCATACTCGCCCCGCTGCGGTTTTGGTTCGCCAAGCCCAACGCTACGACGCCGACATCATCCTGCACTGCGATGGCGAACAGGCAAACTGTAAAAGCTTGTTTAAGCTGCAAATGCTGAATCTGTGTCACGGCAGTACCGTCACTATCGAAGCCACTGGCGATGACGCCGACTTAGCCCTGCGAGAACTAACCAAGCTGCTGAAAGAATTACGGTAATTGTGCCATTCAAGGGGCTAACTGTTTGCCCAGAGCGGTTGTAACTGCAACGGCAAAGCAACTAAGATGAATATCATTAAGTAAATTAATCGACCCACCTCAACACCAATAATTAAGGGGTAATCAATGGGTTTTCTCAGTCGCCTTCGGCGCATCATTGACAATCGCGAACCGCCGCTCGAAGGGATCGCCATTGTTGCGCCGGTTTCGGGGCAACTGGTGCCTATCGAAAAGGTACCAGATGTGGTGTTTTCCGAAAAAATCGTTGGTGACGGCGTTGCCATCGATCCCAGCGGTAATCAAGTGGTGGCCCCGATTGACGGCACCATCAGTCGCATCTTCGACGCTAACCACGCCTTTGCGATGGAATCCCCACTGGGGTTAGAACTGTTCGTGCACTTTGGCATCGATACCGTCGAACTGCGTGGCACCGGTTTTAAACGCCTAGCCGAAGAGGGTCAACAGGTGAAAGCCGGTGAGCCGATCCTCGAATTTGATCTCGACTATCTGCAAGAACACGCCAAAAGCGTACTTACCCCCATCGTTATCGCCAATATGGAAGACGTTAAGCAACTGACCAAGCAGCAAGGCAAGGTCGAAGCTGGCCAAAACCAAATCCTACTGGTGCAGATGTAACTTTGCTATCGCGGCGCCATTGATGGCGCCGTGGGTTGTTAAGGATCCCCGCATGACCACCCTAACTCTGTACGGTATCAAAAACTGCGATACCGTAAAAAAAGCACGCAAGCACCTCGAACAGCACGACATCCCTTACCAGTTTCATGATTTTCGTGAAATGGGTCTAACCGCCGCAACGCTTGAACAGTGGTTGCAGCAACTCCCCTACACCAGTCTGCTGAACACCCGCTCCACCAGTTGGCGGCAACTGCCTGATACCGATAAAGCGGATATGACCGAGGCCAAAGCGCTGGCATTGATGCTGGCAAATCCAACCTTAGTTAAGCGCCCGGTATCGCAACTTGGCGCTGCGGTCACTGTCGGTTTCAAAGCCGCCGATTATCAACAGTGGTTAGCGCAACATGGTTGAGTCTGAAGTACTGTCATTGGCTAAAAACCTGATCGCTCGGCACTCGGTCACCCCAGAAGATGCCGGCTGCCAGCGATTAATGGCGAAGTATCTGCAAGATTTAGGGTTTGAGATTGAGTCGATGGTGTTTGAGGACACCACCAACATGTGGGCTCGGCGCAATCAATCCGGGCCGCTGTTGTGCTTTGCTGGCCACACCGATGTGGTACCACCTGGCAACGTCAGTCAGTGGCACACCCCACCCTTTGAGCCAACCGTCATCGATGGCGTGCTTTACGGCCGCGGCGCCGCCGATATGAAAGGCTCATTGGCGGCGATGCTGGTGGCAACCAAACGCTTTGTCGAAAAACATCCACAACATCAAGGCTCGCTGGCGTTTCTGATCACCTCCGATGAGGAGGGCCCGTTTATCAACGGCACCGTGCGCGTTGTTGAAACCTTGGAAGCGCGCAATGAGAAGATCACTTGGTGTGTGGTAGGCGAACCGTCGAGCACCGACAAACTGGGCGATGTGATCAAAAATGGCCGCCGCGGCAGCTTAACCGGCGATCTCACGGTGCACGGTATTCAAGGGCACGTTGCCTACCCTCACCTGGCGCAAAATCCAGTCCATGATGCCGCCCCAGCGCTGGCGGAACTGGCTAGCCGTCAGTGGGACAATGGCAACCAGTTTTTCCCGCCAACCAGCTTCCAGATCGCCAATATTCAAGCGGGTACCGGCGCCCCTAATGTGGTACCGGGCGAGCTGCAGGTGCAATTTAATTTTCGCTACAGCACCGAAAGCAGCGCAGACGGATTGCAGCAGCAAGTTTGCCAGATTTTAGACCAGCACCAATTGCGTTATGACCTCAGTTGGGTACTGAACGGCCAACCCTTTTTGACCGACAGCGGGCAACTGCTTGAAGCCACCAAGACCGCAGTGCACGCAGTGATGGGTTACCAGACTGAACCGCTAACCACCGGCGGCACCAGCGACGGCCGCTTTATCGCCCCAACCGGAGCCGAGGTGATTGAATTGGGCCCCTGTAATGCCACCATTCATAAGATCAACGAATGTGTGCGGGTTGCCGATCTGGAGAAGCTAGCCGAGGTATACCAACGCCTAATGGAAGAGTTGCTGTGCTAACCACCGAGCAGATGCTGGGGCTGGATGACAGCCATTTGGTCGCCGTTGAACAAGCGCAACTGGAACGGCGCTGCGCTAAGGCGTTTAGCGCAATGCAGTTGGCCGCAGCCGCTGACGGCATCGACATGCAGATCGCCTCTGGCTGGCGCAGTTTTGAGCGCCAGTTGGCGATTTTCAATGGCAAAGCGCAAGGGCTACGGCCGCTGCTGGATCGCGATGGCGTTCGACTGGATCCACTGCTGCTAAGCCAAGCCGATCTGCTTGATGCCATTTTGCTGTGGTCGGCGCTGCCGGGTACATCGCGCCACCATTGGGGGACCGATCTGGATCTGTTTGATGGTGCCCAGATAAGCGCCAAATCGCTGCAGCTGGAGCCGTGGGAGTATCAAGCTGGCGGCCCCAACTACCGCCTTAGCCAATGGCTGCAACAACATATGGCCGATTACGGCTTTTACCTGCCCTATCAACAGGATTTGGGTGGAGTGTTGCCCGAGCCGTGGCACCTAAGTTACGCCCCCGTCAGCGCCCACACCATCTTCGATGTTGATGCCTTAGCCGCCCAGCTTAAGCAAAGCCCGATTGAGTTGAAAAGCTCGATTCTGGCGCAGTTGCCAGGATTGGTAGAGCGCTATTGCCAACGGATTGCCGAGCCACAACTGTTTAGCGTTTAAAACTCAACCTCTAAATAACAACGCCGCGTCGAAGTTCGACGCGGCGTTGTTATTTCTAGGGCTTGTTGGCGTTACAGCATTTCGGTTGTTTCGGCCGGCGGTTGGTTGGCTGGCTGATCCGCCACCGGGGTCAGTTGCAGTGGTTGCTGTGGCCGGTCACTGGCTGGCGCCAGATTAAACGGGATCTGCAGCGATACCCCCTGCTCGTCTAGCGCGACCAGTTGCTGTGGCCCATTAATCAATCGGTTAAGGTTGATCTCGACTTTGTTGCCGTCGGCAATCGCTTCGCCATTGAGATACCATTCGACGGTGCCATTGGCGCTGGTGACGTTGATCTCAAGCGCTGGCATGCGTTCGCCTTTGATCCGATAGAAGGTCTGATCCGGCTTAATCCCGGTCAGCTTCAGATCGCTGCTTTCCCATGGGATGTTGGGGCAGTAATCGTTAAAGGCAGGCATCCGCTGGGCACGACGCATCTGCTCTGGCAACCACGGCTCGAGTACGTGTGGCCACAATACTGCCGTTTCATATTCCGCGCGGTTTTTGTAACAGCCACGGCTTAAGCGCTTCTCGGTCACCCGATCCACATACATGCCACGTTTGCTGCGAAACCATCCTGCCTCGTCGCCGGCTTTCAAGGTTTGTGGCGCGCTGCCATTTTTAGTCCAAGCAATTTTACGCAGATCACAACCAGAGGTATTCACCCCAGTGGTGCGACCGTCAGGCCAGCAGATCTCAGCCTGTTTTACCCCGCGCGGACGTTGCATATCGCCAAGGTTACGGTAGTTTTTCAGCGCATCGGTGATGGTCACCAAGGCCGACAGCGAATCGGCTTTACCGCTAACAGGGCTGGAGTAGATGTCATCGTGCACACCAACCCAAACCCCGAGGGTAAATTCCGGCGTTACCCCAATCGACCAGTTGTCACGCCCGGCCCAGCCGTTGCCGGATTTCCACGCTAATACTTCTGGCTGCTGGGTTTCAACAAAGGATGGTACTTTGGCTTCACGTAGGCTGTTCCAAGTGATCCACGCCGATTCTCGGCTCATGTAACGTTTCGGATCGGTCGGCTCACTGGGCAGATATTGGATTGGCGCCACCTCACCGTCACTGGCAAGTGCCGCATACATGGTTACCATCTGCGCTAAGTTGGTTTCCGCTTCACCCAACACCACCCGTGGTGATAATTCAAAGTCACTTAAATTCAGTGGCTGACCTACTTTTTCAAAGGTTTGCAGGAACTTGCGTTCACCATAGTTTTCAATCAGTTGGACGAACGGCAGATTAAGCGATTGCTGCAACGCTTCCGAGGCGGAAACCGGACCGATAAACTCATCCAAGCCGTCCGCCACTTCGCGCAGGTAACCTTTGCGGGGAATGTCCGCCAGCAACGATTCTGAATGAATTAGTCGCTCATCTAAGGCTTTGGCGAACAGCATTGGCTTATACATATCCCCGGGCGAACGCACCGCCTGCACCATATCGGTGGTGTCATGACCTGGCGAATTACCCACGTAGGCGATCACCTGCTTGCTGGCGTTATCGACCATCACCATCGCCATGGTCGAACCATTGACCTGCTTGTCGGCAAATTCGGCAGCGTAACGTTCAAGCTCTTGCTGCAGCAGCGGATCGATGGCGCTGTTGATCACTTCATCGGCTGAACGCGGCGCAACTAATTGTGAAAACTGACTAGCACGGGCAGGCTGGGTTAATGACACTTTGTTAACCGGCAACGCTTTGGCTTCGCTTAGCTGTTGATGGCTAAGAAAATCATCAGCGGCTAGTTGATCCAAAATGGCATCACGCTGCTGACGGGCACGCTCTGGAAACTTATCCAAGCGCAGCGTTTTCGGCGCTTGCGCCACCGCCAACAACAGCGCGGCTTCGGCCGGTTCTAGTTTGGCTATGGGACGGTCAAAGAACTGGTAACTGCCAGCTTGCACGCCCTCTATCTGCTCGGTCAGTGGCAAATAGTTGACGAACAGCGCTAGGATTTGCGGTTTATCAAACTGCAGTTCTAACTGAACTGAGCGCACCCAGTTCATCCAGTTACCCTCATCGGGATACAGCAGTTGTGCAAGGCGGGTATTTATTGATTTCCCGCACAGCGATGAGTTATCGCTAACAACGTCAACCACCGCCGAACACAAGGTTCCAACTGGGCTGAAACCAAAGTGATCGTAAAAATCGCTGTCGTAATGCCCCAGTACTAACCGTTCAAACTCTTCTGGGATCTGTGAGGGGCTGATTGGGTAACGCCATTTGCCTTGATTGTTTAGCAGTACCGACAGCGGTCGACCGGTGTTATCTACCACGACTTTTGACGGCTGGTGCAGTTCGCTGGGGACGGTCAGTGGGCTGCTAAGGTTGCTCCACAAAAAGCCGGCGGTCAGTACCAATCCGGTTGCCACGGCAACTTTGGTCACCCCCAGCGCTTTGCGGGTCACGGTCGCTGGGATAAGCGGATCACGCTTCGATTGGTTATTCCCTTGTTGTGATCCATTGCCATCACGGCTGCTCCCTTGCCGCTTTGTCGAAAACATGTAAAACCCTCTTGTCTGTCGAACAGGTGCTGGCCAGCGGCTACTTCCTATATGCCCAACTAACCGAAGTGTTGTTATTAGGGCGTGTTGACCTTTGCCATATATTTTTGCGCCCATCATCAGTCATTTTTTATGCCAAATTAGACTTGCTCAGTCGATTTGACTGTTTGTTAATCACCGAAGGGCGCCTTGCAGGGTCGGACTAGCGGTTGTCACTCTTCGTCATACGATTTCGACGTAGAGCCACTATGCCTTCAATCGTAATCCTCGATTGACAGCCGCTATCCTCGACCAAATTCTGAACACCAAACATCAACACGCCCTAGTGTCTCTGCATCGCTGTATGCGCAATGCGACTAAAGACTTAATTGCAAACATAACATTAACAATCACACCAATTAAAGTTGTTTGTGAATTCAACAATTTCCGTCTATGACTTGCGTTGATCACAGTGAATTTGGCTCACAATATTATTTTTCAAACAGTCGTTTTACAGGCAATTAACCCTGTGGTCAGATAACTCTTCTTAATCAAGGAGGAGATTTTGCCGATGAGTGACCAACAAACACTGCTTCGACTGTTGAGCGAACGCCGCTCGGTACGCGGTTTTTTGCAGCAACCGGTAGCGAACGCCCTACTGCAACAGATCTTTAGCGATGCGCAGCTAAGCCCATCAAACTGCAATACCCAACCGTGGCATACCTATGTTGCCTCCGGTGCCAGTTGCCAACGGTTGCGCCAAGGCTTGGTGGAACAGGCCAGCAGCGGCGTCACCCCCAAGGCTGAATTTGGCTATTACAGCCAGTTCGAAGGCGATGCTAGACAACGGCAGGTTGAATGCGCCGAAGTGTTATATGGGTCAATGGGTATTGAACGCGGTGACAAAGTTGGCCGCATGGGGGCGCTGCTGCGCAACTACCAGTTTTTCGACGCCCCACATGTGGCCTTTATCTGTATGGATACCCGGTTTGATGTCGTCAATGCCATCGATATTGGCACCTACCTACAAACATTGATGCTGTTGCTACAAGCCAACGGCATTAGCAGTTGCGCTCAAGGGGCATTGGCTTACTTTCCAGAACTGGTTAAACAGGAACTGGATATCCCAGCGGAACAAGGGATCATTGTTGGTTTGTCCTTCGGTTACGAAGATCCCAATCACCCCACCTGCGCCGCCCGTACCAGTCGTGCTGCGGTTCAGCAATCGGTCAGCTTCAAATCATAACTGTTAGCGCTATCACAACCTAAGCCAACGCGGTCGCAGATAATGTCGCCTCGCTTCATTTCCAAGACCGCTTATGCCTGCTGTACTCGACCGCTTTTTGGGTTACGTTAAATTTGATACCCAAGCCAACCCCAACAATCCAGCACTGCCCTCCTCTTCAGGACAACTGTTACTTGCCCAAGCTTTGCAGCGAGAACTTATCGAACTCGGCTTCAGCGACGTGTCTCTGGATGAACACGGTTACCTAATGGCGAAACTGCCCGGTAACGTCGACTACCCAGTACCGGCAATTGGCTTTATCGCCCATCTGGATACCGCACCAGACGCCTCTGGTGCCAACGTTAAACCGCAGGTCATCGAGCGCTACGCCGGTGGCGTTATCGCCCTTGGTGGCAATGACCGTTTAGACCCTGCGCAATATCCGGTGCTGAACCAGTTATTGGGGCAAACCCTAGTCACCACCGATGGCAGCACCCTGCTGGGCGCAGATAACAAGGCTGGCATTGCCGCCATCATTAGCGCGCTTGCTCAAATCAAAGCCGATCCAACCCTAGCCCATGGCGATCTCTGTGTTGGTTTCACCCCAGATGAAGAGATCGGCCGCGGCGCCGACCTATTTGATGTTGCCAAATTTGGCGCCCAGTGGGCTTACACCATCGATGGTGGGCCGGTTGGCGAGTTGGAATATGAAAACTTCAATGGCGCCAGCGCTACCATTCGCTTTATCGGCAATTCGGTGCACCCTGGTAGCGCCAAAGGCAAATTGGTCAACGCTCTCAGTTTGGCCTGTGCCTTTCAGCAGCAGATGCCAATCAGCGAAACCCCAGAACACACCGAAGGTTATCAAGGCTTTTATCATCTGGTGGCGATCAGCGGTGGCACCGCTGAAGCCAGTTTGAACTACATCGTCCGCGATTTTAGTGATACCGGCCTGTTGGCACGGCAACGATTCTTACAAGCGCAAGTAGACGCCTTAACCGCCAATGGCATCGACTGCCGGTTGGAGTGGCATGACGGCTATCGCAACATGAAATCGATGGTCGAGCCGCACCCACACATCATTGAGTTGGCACAACAAGCGATGGCACAACTTGGGATCACCCCAGAGATCAAACCGATCCGTGGTGGCACCGACGGCGCGGTATTGTCGTTTAAAGGGCTACCCTGCCCCAACCTGTTTACTGGCGGCTACAACTTCCACGGCAAGCATGAATTTTTGGTGGTTGAACAACTCGAACAAGCGGTAGCAACCATCATTAATATTGCGCTGCTGACCGCCAAACGCTACCAACCGTAAACTAACTCGCTTTACCAATCAGCCGTCCCCGTGACGGCTTTTTGATAAAATCAGCGAGCGAAAATAATCGAAATACCGTTAACGATAACCGCCATCATGGGTGTGATTGCTGATCACTTGGCAACATTAAGACGGCGTGGCACTGTGGCAAAATCAAGCAGATAACAACAAGGAGTAGCTGCAGTATGTGCGGGATTTTCGCCATTGTCGATCTCAAGTCAGATCCGCAGGAATTACGCCAAAGCGCCCTAAAACTGGCACGCACCCTACGCCATCGTGGCCCGGATTGGTCTGGGATCTACGCCGATGAGCAGGCGATTTTAGCCCATGAACGTTTGGCCATTGTTGATATTGAAACCGGTGCTCAGCCGCTGTATTCCGCCGATGGTAACTTGGTGTTGGCGGTTAATGGCGAGATCTACAATCATCGCCAACTGCGCAAACAGTTATCGGTCGGCTACCAATTTCAAACCGGTTCAGATTGCGAAGTTATCCTCGCGCTCTATCAAAAATACGGCACCGATTTCCTTGATAAACTCAACGGGATCTTCGCATTCGTGCTGTGGGATCGCAGCAAGCAAACCTATATGGTGGGGCGCGACCACTTAGGTATTGTGCCGCTATATCAAGGATTTGATGAATTTGGTAACCGCTACTTTGCCTCAGAGATGAAAGCACTGGTGCCAGCTTGCAATCAGATCAGTGAATTCCCTCCGGGCCACTATTTCGATTCCCGTCGCAAAAGCCCAAGCCACTACTACCAGCGCGATTGGCAACAGTTCGACGCGATACAAGCCAATGACGCCGACATCGCTACCTTGCGCCAAGCTCTGGAAGACGCAGTTCACCGCCAATTGATGTGTGATGTCCCGTATGGCGTGCTGCTTTCCGGTGGTTTGGACTCGTCGATAACCTCTGCACTGGCGAAAAAGTTCGCCGACAATCGCATTGAAGAGGACGATCACAGCCCGGCATGGTGGCCGCAACTGCACAGCTTTGCGATCGGCCTTGAGGGCGCACCGGATCTGAAAGCCGCCGCTGAGGTCGCCGAAGCCCTAGGCACCGTTCACCACGAGCTGCACTTTACCGTTCAGCAAGGTATTGATGCGCTGCGCGATGTTATCTACCACCTTGAAACCTATGATGTCACCACCGTGCGAGCATCGACGCCGATGTACCTGATGGCGCGAATGATTAAGGCGATGGGGATCAAGATGGTGCTCTCTGGCGAAGGTGCCGATGAGTTGTTTGGCGGTTACCTGTATTTCCACAAAGCCCCAAATGCTCAGGCATTCCATGAAGAAACCGTGCGCAAACTGGATAAACTGCACCTGTATGATTGCCTGCGCGCCAACAAAGCGATGGCCGCGTGGGGGGTGGAAGCTCGAGTGCCGTTTTTGGATAAAGCGTTTGTCGATGTGGCAATGCGGATTAATCCTGAAGCCAAACTGATTAAAGATGGTCGTATCGAGAAACACATTTTGCGCGAAGCGTTTGCCTCTTACCTGCCGGAAGCGGTGGCTTGGCGGCAAAAAGAGCAGTTCAGCGATGGCGTCGGCTATGGCTGGATCGATCAGCTCAAAACCTTTGCGGAAACCCAAGTCAGTGATTTGGAACTGGAAAACGCCAGCTATAAATTCCCGATCAACACCCCTGAAACCAAAGAAGCGTACCTCTATCGGCAGCTGTTCGCCGAGCAGTTCCCACTGGATGATTGCGCTCGCTGCGTTCCTGGTGGCAAATCAGTCGCTTGTTCTACCCCTGAAGCGCTAGCGTGGGATGAAAGCTTAAGCCAAGTGACCGATCCTTCAGGTCGCGCGGTGATATCGGTTCACAGCGACAGTTATTAGGGTAGCGATTAAGGTACTAAAGTGGTGATTAAGCGCAATTAATCACCACTTAAACCGCCGCCTTGCAGTAATTGAATTCATTCAAATTTGGTTCAGTATCGGTTGTTATGCTCGCGCCAATAACGGCGGCTAACCCCTCTCAAAATCCAGTCGTCACTACTGCGCCAACTTGTCCTAATTATCCTATCCAGATTTAACAACTCCTTGCGCCAAATAGGTAAACCAACACCACAATACATCCGCGTGCGAGTCGTGTTTATCGCCGATGCTGTCTAAGCTTGCCGCTCCGTTGTCACCCTATTTATTTAAGGCTAAATCATGAAAATCAGCTGCCGTAACCAATTCGCCGGTCAAATCGCTGCAATCAATAAAGGCGCAGTAAACAGCGAAGTTGCACTGACCATCAACGAGCAAGTGCAGATCACTGCGGTTATCACTAACCAATCTATCGAGCGTTTGGAACTGGCCGAAGGCAAAGACGCACTGGCACTGATCAAAGCCTCTGACGTAATGATTGCCACCGATGCTCTGCGCATGAGCGCTCGCAACGTGTTCACCGGCACCGTAGCTAAGGTGGTATCCGGTGAAGTTAACGACGAAGTGACCGTAACCATCGGCGATTGCGAATTCGTAGCGATCATCACCAAAGCTTCCAGCCAGTCTCTGTCACTGACTGCTGGCCAAGCGGCAACCGTAGTGGTTAAAGCCTCTTCCGTTATCCTAGCGGCTTAATTAGCACGTCTAAGAAACGACAATGCCCAGCACTTGCTGGGCATTTTTGTTTATTAGGGCGTGTTGACCTTTGCTGTATATTTTTGCGCCCATTAATGACTATTTTTGACAGCAAATTGATCTTTGTTGGTGAATGTTGCTGTTTAGTGCTCACTAAGGGGCGCCTTGCAGGGTCGGACTAGCGGCTGTCACTCTTCGTCATACGATTTCGACGTAGAGCCACTATGCCTTCAATCGCAATCCTCGATTGACAACCGCTATCCTCGACCAAATTCTGAACACCAAACGTCAACACGCCCTAGCGACGTCGTTTAATCGGCGCGGCCAATATCAGCGGCTTTGCCACCTGTCAGTTTTAGTAGATCTGTTGCCGCCAACTCAATCTCTAACCCGCGACGACCCGCAGAGACAAAGATGGTGTCAAAGCCGAGCGCACTGCTATCCAATACCAGTGGCAAGCGTTTTTTCTGACCTAATGGGCTGATGCCGCCAACCACATAACCGGTGGCTTTTTCTGCCATATCTGGCTTTGCCATCGCCAGCTTTTTGGCAGCAACCGCTTTGGCCAGTGCCCGCAAATCTAGTTGTCCCGATACCGGCACCACGGCAACGTATAGCTTGCCGCTATCATCGCTCGCCAACAGCGTTTTAAATACCCGCTGTGGCAGTTGTCCGAGTAGCTGCGCCGCCTCTTCACCGAAAGACGCCGCATTGGGATCGTGCTGATACTGATGGGTAACAAAGTTAACTTTGGCTTTTTTCGCTGCGGTGATCGCTGGGGTCATTTAGACAACCACCTCAGTCAATTCAACATCCGCTTGCGCCAGCAGCTCTTTGTAACTTTCCGGCAATCCCTGATCGGTCACCACCATATCGAACTCATGGTTTTCCATCGCCAGAAAGCTGCCAGAACGGCCAAATTTACTGGAATCGACCACCAAGATATTTTGTTTGGATACCGCCGACAGGGCTTTTTTAACCATCACTTTGGCTTCACTTGGGCTAGAGATCCCGCGGCGATCCCAGCAACTGGCAGACAGGAACGCCACATCGACATTCAAACGCGACACAAACGACGCCGCCATGTCACCAACGCAAGAGTGATTGTCGCGATCGACCTTTCCGCCGGTTAGGTAGTGTTCGCATTTACCGTGTTCAGCCAGAAAGTCGGCGATAAACATATCGTTGGTCACCACCAAAATATCGTCGCGATGGGCAATCGCCCGAGCCACTTCCATAATGGTAGTACCGGCATCAAGGTACACGGTCGAATGCGGCGGCACTAGTCCGCCACAGGCGCGGCCCAATGCCAGCTTGATATCGAGATTCTGGGTGCTCTTAATTTTGTGGTTGGTTTCGTGGCGCACGGTTTCAATTCGCTGCACACCACCGGCCACCGAAAACACTCGGCCCTTCTCTTCCAGTTTGGCGATATCCCGGCGCACGGTCATATGGGACACCTGCAACATCTCGGTCAACTCACCGATGGTGCAGATCTCCTTGTCCTCAAGCATGCTTAAGATGACGCGTTGTCGTTCAGCTGGGATCATGGTCTCTCCTATATCTATTCGGCAATTCATCGCCAATGCTGCAAAAGCGAGATTTTAACGCGATCACAGCAATTGCCAAACTAAAGCTATGTCAAATCGATAAAAAAAGCCGGTTAGAGAACTAACCGGCTTATCTATATCGCTTTAGGCACTATCAGAACTGCATATTAACGCTGGCAAAGTACACTCGGCCAATGGTCTCATAGACCTCAGGAATAGTACCCGCATCCTTACTGTTGTACGGGATCATCAATGGATCCTCATCAGTCAGGTTACGAATGCCAAGTGTGGTACTGAAGTTATCATTGATAAAGAAGGTACCAGACACGTTGTGGTACATGATGCTATCGATCTTTTCAGATACGGTTTCTGAGCGATAGTTATCCATCGAACCAATATAACGGTTACTGTAAGTAAACGAGTAGTCATCATGACTTGCTGTAACGCTCAACTGATTTTTCCACTCAGCATAAGCGCCGTAAACGCCACTGATCTTACCGGTATAATCATTACCATCCTGTTCAAATTCTAACAGATGGGTTAGGTCATTATTAACCGACCATTCCAGCCCTAACCCTTCGAACTGATAGAACACGTTGAAATCGATACCACTAGTATCTTGAGTTCCGACGTTAGTTAATGCATTGGTTAAACCGGTAAGGTCCCGTGAATCGCCATTAACGATAATATTAAACGTTTCACATGCGGCAGTATCGCCAGCCTTACAGTCGTATAAACCTTGCTGAACATCACGGCGGGCAATGGCGTCGTCAATCTTAAACGCCCAGTAGTCTACGGTGAACGACAAGCCATCAATCGCACTAGGTGAATAAACCGCACCTAAGGTAAATGACTCTGACTCTTCGGCATCAAGGTCGGGATCGGAGGTCCAATTCACTAAGATTTGTGGGTCAGGTGATTCGCCCCATGGGTCAGTTAAATATTCATAAGAGCCAACGTTACCACCGAACAACTCCGATACGTTTGGCGCGCGGAAGCCAGTTGCCACTACAGTACGCAACATTAAATCGTCAGTCGCTTCGTAGGTTAACCCTACTTTCCAAGTTGTCGCTTTACCAAAAGTACTGTATTCGTCATAACGCAGTGCAAATTCACCTAACAGCTTTTCTGTGAACGGGATCGATATCTCTTGGTAGAGCGAGATAACATCGTAGTCACCATCGGTCGGATCTTGCTGGGAAGCAGTACCTTCGCCAGCCTGAATTACTGGATCTGGCGTAAAGTAACCCTCTTCGAAACGATATTCGGCACCGATCGCGAAGCCAATAGCCCCGGCTGACAACTCAAACAATTCACCGCTTAGCACCCCAGCGACCACATGCTGATCATTGCCGCCGGTGGAGTCCTCAAGGTAAGAGATGTCATCGACATATTGCGCAATATCATCAGGGTTACCGGTAAACCAATCAGCGGAATTCTGGTAAATAGAGTCGATGAGATTAGCAGCATTAACAGAATTGCGAACGTAGGTATCGGCGCGATTGCGACCGTAGGTATAGGACAGCTCCCAGTCCATCCCAGTATTGATGTCGAGATAACCAGCCAACGCCGCAGATACACGCATGGTATCAGTCTCTTGCTCGAAGATCCTCGGACCAACTTCGACCATACGACGGCGGTAATTCAATCGTCCCTCATCATCCACTTCAACCGCTGCGGGAAGTCCTGCAGGTCGATCAATGCAATTTGGCTTAACATGTACAACACCGTCGCTGTCGGCTTCCCCACAAACGTTTAACATGACGTTAGCTGGTTGGGGGGCCATCTGCTGCTTGGATTCGCGACGGGTATAAAGCGCATCAGCGGTAAACACCACCTCGTTATCAAACTCATGCACCATGTTGGCAAATAAACTGTATTTGGTGCTTGGAGTCTGTAGATAACTGGTTTCGGTGTAATCGTAGCCAAAGTCTCGCTCGCTCCATGAACCATCAGCATTAGGAACATAACCACCTAAAGTTCCACCAGGAACAAAGGAAGATGCGCCCGGTTCGACCCAGTCACGATCGGCTTGACTGACAGTGCGGCGATCCGTGTACGAGAAGCCTACGGTGTAGTTACCCTTTTCGGTGTTTGCACCGTACAACCCTGAAAATTCTATGTTTTCACCATCGCTATCACCGGTCATGTCACCGGCGATATCGATATTAAACCCTTCAAAATCGCGCTTAGTGATGATGTTCACCACACCTGCAATCGCATCTGAGCCATATACCGCAGAAGCACCATCTTTTAATACTTCAATACGCTGAATCATCGCTACCGGAATGGCATTCAGATCCACAGCAGAATCGGCGCCAGAGCCCGAATTTACCATCCGACGACCATTTAACAGCACCAACGTACGATTTGCTCCCATTCCGCGCAAATCGACCTGTGCAACCCCATCGGCACCATTGTTTGTGGTTGAACCAACTGCTAAACCGGCCATCGCAGGCTGATTTTGTAACACTTCATCGATCGAGGTGTAACCTTCTGCCTTAATGCTACTTGCATCAATAACAGTCACCGGACTAGCGGTTTCCATATCGGCGCGTTTGATACGTGAACCCGTTACTTCAATTCGTTCTACATCCGCACCCTCTTCCGCTGCTACAGCGAAGCCGCCTGTGCTGAGCGCCACGGCGGTGATCGAGGAATAAATTAAACTCTGGCGTACTGCCTTGGATACTGACGATTCCATAGCCATCATTTTGCTCCTTGCCCCACTGTCTTCTGTTAACTTTACGTTTTGATGCAGCGAGTTAATTTTTATTAAAAGCGAGCGCAACATTGCGTTCACAACAAGGATAATTATCGCAACAAAATCGCAAGTCAAGATCGTCGTTTAATAATCAACCAGGACAAATGTTAGCAGCATGTTAAATAACAAATCAAAGCTTCACTCAAAGTTGCAACCATTGCCAGCTAAGCCTATTAAATCGGCAAAACAAAGCAGCAATTTAATTTCGCGAACGCAACTCAACTCACCGATGACTATTTAATTTTTTTTCATACTCATGCTAGTTAAATTGCTACCAAGTCACATCATTGCCAATTTTTGGATGTCAGATTGTCAGCCCATAAGTAATTGTTGAGTTATTTAGTCAAGTATGTTGCTGGCGAAGATCAGTTATCCTCTGCCACTAACAATAGCTGCTCGCTGTTACAAATAACTCACTAGTTAATACAGCAATAATCTCGGTCGAACTTTATCCAGCAGCGACAAACGGCTATCGACGACTGATCCACAGGCAAACAAGCTGATTGTCCTTGGGCAACTGGCAGCTTCGATACTTTTTTGTGCTTTTGCGCATTAATGCCCGCGAATTCTCACCCTTAAGTCATTCAAAACTGATATATTTCGATTCCGGCTGTGTCTGGCCAGCAGACACATTCGGTAGCTGCCGACCTTAAGGGATCCAGCATGACAAACCCTCTGTATCAAAAAGACATCATCTCTATCAGCGATCTGACTCGCAGCGAAATGGAGTTGATCGTTGCCACCGCCGAATCAATTAAAACAACACCACGGCCATCACTGCTTGCTGGCAAAGTCGTCGCCAGCTGCTTCTTTGAAGCCTCTACCCGTACTCGCCTGTCCTTTGAAACGGCGGTGCTACGCTTAGGCGGCAGCGTTATCGGTTTCGATTCCGGCGGCAATACCTCGCTGGCGCAAAAAGGCGAGACTCTGGCCGATTCGGTCGAAGTGATTGGCTCTTATGCTGACGCGTTTGTGATGCGTCACCCGCAAGAGGGCGCTGCGCGCCTAGCCAGCATGCACACCAACATTCCGGTAGTGAACGGCGGTGATGGTGCCAACCAGCACCCCACTCAAACTCTGCTGGACCTGTTTTCGATCTACGAAACCCAAGGCACCTTAGAGGGGCTAAAGGTGGCGATGGTTGGCGATCTTAAGTACGGTCGCACCGTGCATTCGCTGACTCAAGCTCTGGCACGTTTTGGCTGTGAATTTATCTTTGTTGCCCCAGAACCATTGCAGATGCCAGCGTACATCTGCGAAGAGCTCGACAGCGCCGGTATCAGCTACCGCAGCAGTGACGATCTGGAAGCGATTCTGGCAGAGATCGACGTGCTGTATATGACCCGCGTCCAAAAAGAGCGCTTCGATCCGACCGAATATCAGCACATGAAATCCAAGTTTGTGCTCTCTGCCGATATGCTGACAGAGGTCAAACCAAACCTGCGGATCCTGCATCCACTGCCTCGGGTTGATGAAATCACCACCGACGTCGATGCCACCCCGTATGCCTATTACTTCCAGCAGGCCGAAAATGGCGTGTACGCCCGCCAAGCACTGCTGGCGCTGGTTATGACTGAGGAGCTGTAACCGATGAATAAACTGCAAGTTGAAGCCATTGAGCATGGCACTGTCATCGATCACATTCCTGCGGGCATGGGGGTGCGGATCCTTAAGTTCTTCCAGTTAACCACCAATGGCGAACGGATCACCGTTGGCTTAAATCTGCGCAGCGGCGAAAACGGCACCAAAGATCTGATTAAGGTAGAAAACACCACTTTTACCAAAGAACAGGCCGACCAACTGGCGCTGTTCGCCAGCAGCGCCACCATCAATCAGATCGCCAACTTTGAGGTGATCAGCAAGTACCACGTTGAATTGCCAGAAGCGATTGATGAGGTGTTAGCCTGTCCAAACAGCAACTGCATCACCAATCATCAGCCGGCGAAGACGCGCTTTTACGTAAAACAAAGCGACCAAGCGCCCAAGCTGAAATGCCAGTACTGCGAAAAAAGCTTTAACGTCGAGCTGTTCAGCGAATTGAACTAGGCCAATTGCATCTTGGTTGATTTACGCCCAGCATCGTCTGGGCGTAGTTATTTGCAAAGGAACCCAACCGATGGATAGACAACAAACCAATGACTTTCTGGCGAACTTAGTTGGCAGTGAGTTAAGTCACCCGTTTGGTGGCGGTGTCGAGGTCTACAAAGTTGGCGGCAAGATGTTTGCCCTGCTGAGCCAAGGCTACATTAGCGAACATCCGTGGCTTAACCTGAAGTGCGATCCGCACCAAGCGCAGATCCTGCGGGATATCTTCCCTGCGGTAATAGCCGGCTACCATATGAACAAAACTCACTGGAATACGGTGATCCTCGATGGCACGGTGCCAGCGGGCGAGATCCAACGAATGATTGACCACTCCTATCAATTGGTGATCGCAGCGTTACCGAAAAAACAGCGGACGCACGTTAACTTACAGCAGATCCACCAAGGTAAACCGTTGGAATCAAAGCCAGAATAAGCCAAAGCTAACAGTCCATTCGCATCCAGATGTGAGTTAGCTCCCAGCCCACAAAAACCTTTGGCTAATGTCATTCTCGCCACTGCCATCCTAGGCTAGAGTCATTGCATACACTCAAAAGGAAACTCACCATGTTTAAAGCACTGCAGCTCACCCAAGAGGGTAAAGCCACCGTTGCCGCCATCAACGGCATCACTGCCGACGCTCTGCCGGCCGGCGATGTTCTGATCCAAGTGGAACGCTCGTCGCTGAACTACAAAGATGGTTTGGCGATCACCGGCAAGGGCAAGATCATTCGTGATTTCCCGATGGTACCAGGTATCGATTTCGCCGGTACCGTGCTGGAATCTGCCGATCCGCGTTACACCGTCGGCCAACATGTCATTCTGACTGGCTGGGGTGTTGGTGAACGCCACTGGGGCGGCATGGCGCAACAAGCCCGGGTCAAAGGCGATTGGCTGGTAGCGATGCCAGAGAACTGTGGCAGCCACAAAGCGATGGCGATTGGCACTGCGGGTCTAACCGCGATGCTGTGTGTGCAAGCACTGATCGACGGCGGCGTAACCCCAGAAAGCGGTGATATTCTGGTGTCCGGTGCGTCCGGCGGCGTTGGTTCTGTCGCGGTAACCCTGCTGGCAAAACTGGGTTACTCCGTCACTGCCCTGACCGGCCGCATCGAACAGAACGCGCCGCTGCTGAAAGAGCTGGGCGCGAACGAGGTGATCGATCGCAGCGAACTGAATGGTGAAGGTCGTCCGCTGGATAAGAGCCGCTGGGCCGGCATGGTTGATACTGTTGGTGACAAGGTACTGGCCAATGCGCTATCCCAGATGAACTACAACGGCGTCGTGGCCGCTTGTGGTCTGGCCGGTGGTTTTGCGCTGCCGACCACTGTGATGCCTTTCATTCTGCGTAATGTCCGTCTGCAAGGCGTAGATTCAGTGATGTGCCCAACTGAGGTACGTCAGCAAGCATGGAGCAAGCTGATTGAACTGCTGCCAGAGTCGTTCTACAACGACGCTTGTGAGACCATCACCCTGGAACAGGTGCCAGAGTACGCCGA
Organism: Ferrimonas senticii DSM 18821; assembly: GCF_000422665.1. GTDB lineage: Bacteria > Pseudomonadota > Gammaproteobacteria > Enterobacterales > Shewanellaceae > Ferrimonas > Ferrimonas senticii. Next base: position 663,458 of record NZ_AUGM01000001.1, read on the forward strand.
AGCGATCACCAACGGTCAAGTGACTGGTCGCGTAATCGTCAAGCTATAGTCGTGTTTAAGTAGTCGTTAAGCGGTAAGCGCCAACACAACTCGAACACAGCAATGCCCCGCCGATGCGGGGCATTTTTGTTGCACAAATAAACGCCACTCAAAATCGCGTCGAACAATAAGCCTTTCCTCTTAGCGACTCTAGCACGTAAAATCCCCAACCCATTTTACGCCCTGCCGAGTTAAATCCATGAACGGTCGCCACCATGCGGCAATTGCTATCGCCAGTTGGGTGGCCGCAGCGCCTTACCTTCCCGGTGACCTCGCTGCTCCCTTCGCTGGACCTCTTGGTTACGCCGGCGGCTTGTTGCTGTGCTGGCTTGGCGGCTTGCTGCCGGATCTGGATACTCCGACATCGAAGATGGGCCGCTGCTTGCCAGGATTAAGCCACGCGGTTCATTGGCTATTTGGCCATCGTGGCTTCACCCATTCACTGCTGCTGCCGTTGTCAGTAGTCATCGCCTTTGAACTACTGCAACAACCGCTGCCGTTGTCGTGGTTGCTGCCACTAGCGATTGGTTGGAGCAGTCACATCATCGCCGATATGTTTACTCCTGCTGGGGTACCGGTGCTGCTGCCGGTGGTGGTTAAATTCAAGCTGCCGCTGGCCAGCAATGACCTCTATGAGCGCGGCATTACCGGAGTGCTGGTGGTGCTGCTGTTGTCGGTCGGTTTACTGCCAGATGCGCTGCTTACAGATTTGCACGCTGCATTCAGCCGAGCTTTGCCAATATAGGTACTGCATAAGGGATCCGGCCACTGCCGGATCCAGTCTGCATCTCGGGCTTAAAACCAGTCGGACTTAAAACCATTCGGGCTGCATCGCCGCACAACTGTCGTTGTAACCACGTAATAAACGCGCTTGATGCTCTACCTCTGGCAATTCCCAGTCGATGAAGTATTTGGCGGCTTGCAGTTTACCAGCCAACCATTGCCGCTGTTGGCGATCCTCACTGCCACCATAGCGGCGCTGGGCACACTCGGCGGATTTTAGCCAGATCCACGCCACCACGGTTTTGCTGAACATATCCAAAAACAGCGCCGAATTATCCAGCACCTTGGCAGCCTCGCCCGCTTGCATCGCCCCGGCAAACTGTTCAATCACGCCACTGACGGTTAACAGATGCTGGGCAAACCCTTGTCGCAATGACGCCAGTTCAGGAAAGTGCTCGGCCGCCGCCACGGTTTGTTGAAACTGGGCCATCAATAGCGCGAGCCCTTGGCCACGATGTTGCCAAAGCTTACGCCCGAGCAGGTCCAACGACTGAATGCCATCGGTGCCTTCATGGATCCGATTTAAACGATTGTCGCGGTACAGTTGCTCGACGTTGTATTCGCGGGTGTAACCCGCGCCGCCCAGCACTTGGATCGCCAGATCGTTACTTTTCAGGCCATAAATGCTGGGGAAGCTCTTAACCACCGGAGTCAGCAGATCCAGCAACTGCGCCGCCTCGGGATCTTCGCCAGCCTCAGCGCGATCCACCAAAGTGGCGGCATACAGCGTCAGCGCCAACGACCCTTCGCTGTAAGCTTTTTGCGCCAGCAGCATCCGCTTAACGTCACAGTGTTCGATGATCGCCACCGGCGTTGAAGTTGGGTCGAGATTGGTAGGCGCCCGCCCCTGCGGCCGCTGTTTGGCGTAATCCAGCGATTCCAGATAACCCCGATAGCCGAGCGCCGCCGCCCCAATGCCAACAAAGATCCGTGCCTCATTCATCATCTGGAACATGTACTTAAGGCCTTGATGCGGTTCGCCAAGCAGATAGCCGACGCAATCATCGTTTTCGCCAAAGCTGAGTGCGGTTGAACTGGTGCCACGGTAGCCCATCTTATGCAGCAGCCCAGCCAACTGAACATCATTGCGCTTGCTCGGCTGCCCCTGCGGATCCAATAAAAACTTAGGCACGATAAACAGCGAAATGCCTTTGGTGCCCGCCGGCGCGCCTTCGATCCGTGCCAGCACCAAATGGACAATGTTATCGGTAAGGTCATGTTCACCGGCGGAGATGTAAATTTTGTTGCCCTTGATCCGGTAACTGCCGTCGCTGTGCGGGGTCGCTTTAGTAGTCAGATCCCCAAGGGATGACCCAACGTCCGGTTCGGTCAATGCCATGGTGCCGGAGAACTGCCCCGCCAGCATCGGCTCGGCAAACTGTTGGCGCTGCTGATCGCTGCCAAAATTTACAATCACCTTAGCGGCGGCACTGGTTAAAAACGGATACGCCGCCGACGCCACATTGGCGGCAGCAAAGATGCTACCGACCGCCGCAGTGATGGTGTAAGGCAACTGCGCACCGCCATGTTCGGCGGCAACATCGGCACTTAAAAAACCGGCGTCACGATAGTGCTGCCACGCGCTTTTAAGCGCCGCCAAGGTAGTTACCTGGCCATCGTTGTGGGTCGGTTCCTGTTCATCCGCCAGCTTGTAGTGATTGGCAAAGTGATCACTGGCAATGCGCATGGCGCTGTCGATCACCTCATTAAAAGTGGTGCCATCGTGATCACTAAAGGGGGCCAGCTTGGTGAGTTGTTCAACCTCTAACAGGTCGTCCAAGATAAATTGCAGTTCGCGGCGGCTGATAAATTCCGACATGGTCATCCTTGGTTTACGCTAATTGACGATTGCCTGTCAGTATCCCCCTTTGCATCGACGCTGGTGATTGTCATTATGGACAGCCAACGAGGAATAATTGCCAAGGAGCGGTAATGTTAAACGTGGTGGTGTTAGGCTTTGATAAGGCGCTCTCTAGCGCCATCGCCGGGGTGGTTGATCTGCTCTCGCTGACGGGGATCAGTTGGAATCGCCTGCAAAACCAAACGCCAGAGCCGAAATTTCAGGTACAGATCGCCAGTAAAGATGGCGGTCCAATCCGCTGCATCAACGGCATAGACCTTAATGCTCATATCGCTTTCGCTGATATCGCCGAGCCCGACGCCATTGTGATCCCGACCATCGGTGGCCACATTCCCGATGTGCTGGCACACAATCCCAAATTACTGGCGGTGATCCGTCACGCTCATCAGCACAATTGGCTTATTGCCGCCAACTGCACCGGCAATTTTCTGTTAGCCGAAGCGGGTGTATTAGACGGTCGCCAAGCGACCACTCATTGGGGCTATGAACAACTGTTTCGCCAGCGCTATCCGCAGGTCGAACTGCAACCGCAATTGATGCTAACCCGCGACGACAACCTATTCAGCGCCGGCGGCGGCCAAGCGTGGTTTGATCTGGCGCTGCACTTGATTGAACAAGCCTATGGCTACGAAACCGCGCTGGAAACCGCCAAAGCCTTTGTCTTGGATTATCATCGCGACAGTCAACAAAGCTATTCGCTGATGAAGCTGGCCAAGCCGCACAAGGATCCGCTAGTGCACCAAATTCAGCGGCACTTGGATAATCACTTTGCCGAGCCACAAAATCTGGATGATCTTGCCCGCCAATTTAACGTCTCCAAACGCACCCTGATCCGCCGCTTCAACCACGCCTTAAACATCGCCCCAAATGGCTATATTCAATCACTGAGAATTGAATCAGCACGCAAACGCTTAGAGCAAACCAGCCAAACCGTCGAACAAGTGATGAACGCCGTTGGCTACGAGGATGCCAGTTCATTCAGGCGACTATTTCGCCAATACACCGGTGCGACGCCAACCGAATATCGCAAACGTTTTGGTAGAAAATTTCGCGCTTAGGGCAAATTCTTTACCCAATCAATGGCGACTGCGATTCGAAGTTGATGCACCTCAAACAACTCCACCACAACCTGCGAACAGATTTATTTTCAGAAATTTTCATACTCTAAAAAAGGCTAAAATCAACGCCATTGTGAGCATTTACGCAGTTTAGCGGCCAATTCAGATTTGTAATTTACCTCGAGTTTTCACTGTAAATACGGGATAGGACCCTATGGTAACTCGACGTAAATTTCTTAAAAACGGCGCTGCGGTTTCGATCGGCAGTGTCTATTCAGGCTCGCTGATCTCATTGTTGACTGGCGTTCCCAGCCAAGCCAACGCCAGCGAAAAAATCAACGTCCAACAACACGGTCTGCTGGTGGCCGATCCCAACCTTTGTGTTGGTTGCCGCCGCTGCGAAATCGGCTGCAGTTGGAGCCACGATGACGGCGATGTCAGCCCCACCACCGCCCGCATCAAAATCGAAAAAACCATGCTTTATGGCCCTACTGGCGTGACCGCCGATTACCACAATCAGCGTGGCCAATTGGGGGATCGGGTGATCGTTCCGGCCACTTGTCGTCAGTGCGATAACTGCTTAAAGGCTTGTGATCAAGACGCAATCAGTGTCGATGCCAACACCGGCGCTAAGTTGATCGATCACGACAAATGCATCGGTTGCGGCAAATGCGTCAGCGTCTGTCCGCAGGATGTGTTGGTGGTTAACCAAGCGACCCATCGTGCTCTTAAGTGCGATCTGTGCAGCGGCAAACCGAACTGTGTGCAGATGTGCCCTACCGGCGCCATCCGCTTCTACACCTGGGATCAGGCAGACGCGGCCCTGGCCAACTACGAAACCTTTATGCAGTCGGTCTAACTAGGAGCCACACATGAACACTTCAAACGCTGGCGGCTGGGCCGGTAAAATCCTGCACATTAACTTGTCTAACTACACCAGTTGGACTGAATCCACTGACGCTTACCATCAATTTATCGGCGGCATGGGCATTGGTTACAAAGTCCTGTGGGACGCCCACCGCGACGGCGCCAAAGCCACCGATGCCGATACCCCGCTGGTGATCTCGGCCGGTCCATTAACCGGTTCAGGCGCGATCTGTACCGGACGCACCACCATCACCTCACTCAACCCTGTCGTGCGTGGCGATCTGATCACCGACGGTCACTTTGGCGGTCACTTCTCGCCGTCGATGAAGTACGCCGGTTACGACGCCATCGTGGTACGAGGCAAGTCCGCCGCGCCGGTATGGATCAAGATCGTTGATGACCAAGTGACCTTTGAAAACGGCAACGACGTTTGGGGCATGGGGATGTTTGATACCTTCAAACACCTAAACCAAAAAGTTGGCGCCGGCGCGCAGATCGCCGCCATTGGCCCAGCTGGGGAAAACTTGGTGTCACAATCGACTATCCAAACCCAAGGCGGTCACAGTGCCGGCGGCCACGGTGCGGTATTCGGCGCTAAAAAACTGAAAGCGATCGCAGTGTTGGGTACCGGCAGCGTCACTATCGCCGCCAGCAACGAAGCGATGCGTGAACTGGATGATCACGTGCTTGGGATCATCGGCGCCAACAACCAAGGGGTGGTGCCAAACCAGCCACAATCATGGGCTGAACACCACCACAAAGGCAGCCGCTGGCGAGGCGGTCCGGGGGTGACTTGGGGTACCAAGGACAATCCTATTGAGATTGGCGAAACCCCGTGGCACGACAAACAAAAAGTGGGCTTACGCACCTCGATGGCCGAGATGTACTTTGGCCGCGAAGAAGCCAACAAGATCATGAAACGCTCCGGTGGTTGTCATGCTTGTCCGGTTCGCTGCTTCTGTGAGTTGAAAAACCCACGGATGAAAGAGAAATACAAGCTACCGACCGAGCACATCACCAACGTCTGTCTGGGTTTACTTGATCCTTGGTATGTGATGGGTAAGCCGGGGAACTCGGTTGAGCGTACCGATATTCAAACCGTTGGCGCCTACTACATGGACGACTTGGGGGTTTGGAGCGCCTACGGTCAGCTTTCACACCTGATGCGCGAATTCGTAAAACGGGATTTCTGGCAGCAACTGCTTCCAGCAGAAGAGTACGCGGCAATCAACTGGGCGCAGTATAAGGCGCTGGACGCCAGCTTCTTAAAAGACTTTTACTACCGCGTTGCGTTAGGCAAAAACTACCAAGGTTCAAACTACTTGGGCCGCTTCTTAGGTGAAGGACTGTACAAGTTCATCAACGACGATGGCCAACTGCTGGATATCCAAGCGGTACTGGATGGTCGCAGCGCAGCAGTAATGCCGCTGGTGTTTGCACTGGATAAAGACGGTGCCTTGAAAAACAAGCCTTACAGCGTGTTTACCGATCCGGCGATCAACATCTTCAACCGCTCAATGGTTGGTGCCCTGCACCATGCCAATGAATCTGCGGCACAAGTGGGTTCGCTGCTGCAAACCGTGTTTAACCGTGATGCCCAGTGCCACAGCCACATCAACTTGATCGGTTGCGGTCTGCCGCACGCCAAAATTGTTGAGGTCGCCGAGAGCTACTGGGGTAAAGGCGCGTTCGATAAGGTTAAACATTACACGCCGATGAACCAGGCCAAAGCCAAGTTCGCTAAATGGTGTTTGGTGAAAAACGTGCTGCACGATTCACTAACCGTGTGTAACTGGGTATTCCCTCTGTTGGTATCGCCAGATAAAAATCGCGGCTACTTGGGCGACAGTTCCATCGAAGCGCAGATGTTTACTCTGGTAACCGGTCTGCAAACCAGCGAACAGCAATTGGATGATATGGCCGAATCAGTGCTGCATCTGCACCGCGCTCTGACCATCTTGCAGATGAAGCAGATGGATCAGCGCAACCATCACGATGTGTTGACCGAGTGGGTCTACGACATGGATCCAACCAAGTCGTTCGGCGATGAAGGCACCATCAAGATGGATCGCGCGGATATGCAGTTGGCGCTAGATATGTTCTACGCCGAGATGGGCTGGGATAAGGCCACCGGTGCCCCAACCCGCGCTACCTTGGAGAAGTTCAAGCTCGGCTTTGTTGCCGATGAACTGGCCAAACACAAGCTGCTGCCACGCTAATAGAGAGTAACCATGCACGCCATCGTCGACTTTGTCCGTTTGATGAGCAGCCACGGCCGAGTGGTCACCGCCGAACAGGCGGCGGCCCTCGCTGGGGTCGAGTTAGCCAATGACGTTCCAAGCCAGTATCAACAACTGGTCACTGATCCCCAGTACCAGGATCTGGTGTTGCACAGCGTCGCGGAACGTCACTATCTGTACTCGACCCAGACCCTGGCCGACAGTTACGCCAAGCAGTGCATTGCCGTGGATTGTAGGGATCCACTGCAAGGGATGGCCGCAGAGGTGCGCCGCTTTAGCCAGTTGGGCGAGTTACTGCCCAGCAGCAGCTTTAGCGTTGCACCCTATCGGTTCGATCCCGAGGCATTGGCCGACCACTGCCAGCTATTGTGTCAACTGGATGACATCGAACGGGTCACCGGCAACGATGGCGAACAGTACCTGTTTAGCACAGCGCACATCAGGCCGAGTTACGCCCAGGTACTGGCAGATTACGATCCGTTTGAATACTCGATTTAACCAGCAAAATTAACTCCTAAGCTAAACGGCGATCTCTAATGAGATCGCCGTTTTTTTCGGATCGCTAAAGGTGGTTTACACCTTACCTTACACCTGCTCGTTTGGGTGGCCCCACATCAGCGGCTCGGCGTACGGGCCGGCAATGCTGGAGCTGGACTCACCGATACCATCTAGCTCGCCTGGGGTTAGTTCGCGGGCAAACCAGCATTCTAGCGGCGCCAAGGTGCGTACCGGTGGTCGCACTTGGTGCGGGGTGTTGTAACGGCGGCCGTAGTGGAACGGTTCGCCCATCACAAAGATCACATCCGCATCCAACTGACGTTCCGCCTCTTCCATCAAGCGGGTGGCGTAGCCCTTGCCCTGAAATTCCGGCAACACCGCCAGTGGCGCTAATACATAGCATTTCAGATGCGGTGCGGCATCAATGGTGATTGGGGTGTAGCAGGCGTGAGCCGCCCCCTCATAGACGATGGAAAAACTGCCATCGGCGATCAGATCGTCAGCAAACTGGGCATACAATTTGGCGTGGCGCTCGTCATACAAACCGCCAGCGGCGGCAAAAGCTTCGTACTGAATTTGATATGGGGTTTTCATTGCTGATAGCTACTCAAATATTTGTTTATAAACTGCTGCTTCATCGCGGTTAGCGGGTAATCGTCGGCAGCAAGTAGGTAGTTCAAAGCGATGCCGTCAATTTCGGCAATCAACAGCAAGCTATCGACTCGCGGCTGCTGGCTACCAAGCTCGCTTAGCAGTGACTCAAACGAGGCCAACATCAAGGCGTCGCGCTCGGCCAGTTGCGGCTGCAACAGATGCTTTAAGTTCGGGTGACAGCGCACCTGATAGTCGAATAGGTAATACTGCCGCTGCTGCGGTAACGCCATTCCAACAAAGATCTGCTCCAACAGATTCTCTAACTGCGCAAGCGGCGTCGCGCCCTCGTTAGTTGGGGCAAGCTCGGCGTTAATCTCACTGATGATCAGTGCCATCCGCGCAAACACTTCAACCAACAACTCTTCCTTGTTGGCAAAGTGGTGAAACACCGCCCCTTTTGACACCTTGGCGTGGGCACAAATGGCGTTAATTGAGGTGTTGTCGTAGCCCTGCTGGGCAAACAGTTCAATCGCGGCGTCAATAATCAGCTGCTTTTTGGCCATAGTTGCGGCTCCAAAACCAAGTAAAAAAAAAACAAACCAACCGGTCGGTTTTTAAAGTTTAGTTGAATCGCCAATGAAAGCACAAGCAATTTGAGTGCTATCCTCCAACAAAAACGCCCTAACTCATTGGAGTCAGGGCGTTTTTGTTGGATCGGTTTAATTACAGATTGTCGGGATCACAACGACGTTGCAGGTCCTTTTGGACTATCTCCAGCGCTTGCAGGGCAACCTGCGGATCCACGTCATTACTTTCCAGCAAGTAGATTAAATCCACCGCCAATTGCACGTGTTGCGGTGCCGACGCCAGTGCATGCGGCACCGCCGCCGATTCAGGCTTGTCACCCATTAACTGAAACTCACGTTTTGAAAAACCAGATACCCAGCAACGGCGCAGAGGCTACAAAGCACCACGCCGGGCAGTAAAAATCGCAGTGCTTCACCGCTGTGCGCCCGGTATTTAATGCAATACCACAGCGCAATTGGAAAACAGATTAGGCTGCCAACCCCAAACAGGTAGTGCCGGTGACCAAAGGCGATCAACGCACTCCACAGCACCCCAATAAACAGCAGCGACAGCGACGTCGCTACCACCAGCAATGCCACGACCACACTCCATTCCATTGCATCCATCCTTTTTCATCATTTTGTGGCCAATGCCGCCCTGCCATGATGCCAAAGGCACCGCAGCCAATGCTATAGTAGCGGCGTTTTTTAAGGAGTTTCCCATGGCATATATTCCAAGCAACTACGCTGCCCAAGAGCAAGGCTACCGCGACAAAGCGCTGAAATTGTTCCCATGGGTTTGTGGCCGCTGCGCCCGCGAGTTTCAATACTCCAACCTGCGCGAACTGACCGTACACCACATTGATCACGACCACAGCAATAACCCGTCGGACGGTTCCAACTGGGAGTTGTTATGCCTGTTCTGTCACGATAACGAGCACGAAAAATACACTCAAGCGGCCGCCTATGGCAGCACCGTCGAAGCCGGTGAGGATCTGAAGCGAGAGGTCGCCACCAGCAACCCTTTCGCAAACCTCAAAGCGATGATGGACGCCAAAAAATAAACGCCTTGCTGTTGGCCAAAAACAAAAAACCTAGCTGAGTAGCTAGGTTTTTTTGTTTTAAATGACGCTGCTGGCTACGAATTACGGTTGATCTCGAAACTCAAGCGCACTTGCTGATCAAATTGTTTTACCGGCACGCCGTCAACCAGCTTTGGCTTGTACTTCCATTTTGCCAGCGCTCGGCGGGCTTCACGATCGAAGACTCGGACTGGATTGCCTTCAACCACCACCGCATCTTCAACCGCACCTTGCTCGTTAATAGTGAAGTTTAAGATCACGTAACCTTCTACCCCTTGGCGGGCAGCCGCCGCTGGATAGCGTGGTTCAATCCGCACGATCGGGGCCGCTTCGCCGTCACCAACGCCAGCTAACACACTGCTAGGATCGCCTAAGCCAGCGTTAAAACCGCCGCTGAAATCGGCATTAAAGTTGCCCAAGTCCGGTGCCGGCATGTTGGCCGCCATCGCACTGGCGATATCGGTGCTTTCCGGCTCCATCACCGCCATCTTCGGCATCTCTGGTTGTGGCTTCGGCGGTTCTGGCTTTTGTCGGTCGCGCACTTGTACCGCTTCATCCTCAACCACCATCACGACTTCGATGGCTGGAGCAATAAAATCGTTATCATGACGCTGACTGTTGCCGCTAACCAAAAACGCCATAAAACCGAGCAAGAAAAAGGTAATGACCGCTGCCAGCGCCAAGGCTATCAGGGTTCGAATCATGGGCACGCCTCTAAGGAATACAGATTAACGACAATGGTTATCATTAAGTTTATTCCCTAAGCGATCTTGAAACTGTGGCGTAACTCGCAAATCACATCCGAGTACAATCCTGCGGCAGCTAAAACTGACGCGTTTTTGTACGCTTTACCGCCATCAACACAAGGCATATTATCCAATGGCACAGTGTAGATTGGACGCAACGGATGCTGACTGTCGAGATTGATCATTGCGCCGGGATCATCACCTTTCATTGTGGTGGCCAACTGGATCTCAAGCAGATTAAACAAGCGCAATTTGAACTGCGGGCTTTTCTAAGCCATCGCCAGCACTTGCAGGGCTTTATTTGGCACTGGCAGGCATTTCCCTATTGCCCTAAGTGGCAGGATGGCCAATTGTTGTGGCAATGGTTGAACCAACTTAATCAGCTGTGCTGTCAGCACGCCATCGTCAGCAATAACGTCTGCGGTGATCTGCTGGCGAAACTCAGCCTGTTACAACGCTACGTCTTGATCCGTCATTTTGCTGATAGCCAACTTGGCAATGCCAAACAGTGGCTTGCCCATCACCCGCCACCGGAATCAAACAACGCTCAATAACCCAATTGCTGTCGCTGTTTGCGCAGTTGTTGATTAAAACGGTCAATTAGCGGCGTTGCGCTAGGCTGGTCAAGCCACATCAGTAGATCAGCGCGCAAACTGCCGTCAGCGTTAAATTGGCTAAGATGGCTGCCAAGACTTGGCAGGTACCATTGCCAATCAAATAACAGTCCAATCACCCAATTAGCAAACTGATGAGCCTCATATTCATGGGTGAGCGCGGCGATATCACCGAAACTGACTGGGTTGATGTTTTGTTCGGCTGCAAATCCGGCGGCAAAGCCTTTAGCGAGATCAGAGTGCGGTGCTTGCTCGGTTTGCGCCAGTTGATAAGCATGGCGGCTTTCATGCAGCAGCAGGACCAACTGCACCAGTGGCGGCTGCTTTTCTAGCTCCAGCAGATTTAGATAAACCTCACTTCGACCATTAAGCGGCGTTCTGGGAATAAAACCAGAGAGTTGTTGCGGCGAGCTAACCACCGGCAGCAACAGCGGTTCAGGGTAATGCCACAAGCGGCTTTGCAACGAGATAAGCTGCCCTAACACTTCGACCCGCTGGCTTTGCTCCAGATCCGACCACTGTGCAATCCGTGCGGTTAACAGATCATCCTGTTTAATCGCTGCGACTAACTCATACACCTGTTGCTGGGTAACTAACCCCGCGCTGCGCACAAACGCCTGTGCTTGTGGTTGCAGCACAAAAGCCGCCGGCGCTTGCTGCTGAACACTTTGGTTGGCAAGGAATTTATCTGCTTTGATCGGTGGCGGCTGCACGGTCGCCATGCAGGGTCCAACTACAACCAACCACAGCAATGGCAACAGGCTTAATAGCCGAGTGAACTTCATCATCTAATACCGGTAAAAAACGCCGCTAAATGATAGCGGCGCTCACTGATAACTGCGTTGATTTAGCTAACAGTATCATCCGATTAGTACCAAATTGGCGATAGCACCAATGGCCATCGTCAGCCAACTGGCTAAGGTACCCAGCACGCGACCGATATGGATTCGACCTGCGCCGGCAATCAGCCCCCACGGATGCAGCATCCGTCCTACGACCCAGCCAATCGTCACCGTTGCCAGCAGCCATGACGGCGCTTGATGGTATTCAAGCAGCGCAATTAACGGCAGTGCAAACACCGCGTATTCAATTAAGTTCGCGTGCGCGCGGATCCGCAGTTCCAACCGGCGATTATCCCGATGGCCGATCCCCACCGCTTCAGCGCGGCGAACTTGCACCACCATAAACGCTAATATCAGCGCCAACAGCGCCGTTAAAGAAACCGCAATTGTCGTCCAAAACATGGTTTTTCCTCTTTATTGTTATGTGGTTAAGTTGCAACCTCGCACACTAAGCCAAGATAAATCCATTCTGCCAAATGGCCAACCACTGATATAATCGAGCCAATCAACTTATCTGGAGTGCTGAACATGAGCATCAACCCACAATCTTTCCTAAGCCAAGGCAGCCAAGCCCGCTACGATGCCACCGTTGAAGGCGCTAAAGCCAACAATGCCCTGTGGACTCTGGCCGATGACAACGGCTGCGTGATCTTGAGTAACGACACCGAGCAATGTCTGGTGGTTTGGCACGACGAAGCGATCGCCAAAGCGTGGGCAACTGATGAGTTCGCCAACACTACCCCGCTGAAGATTGAACTGGATGCCTTTATTGAAAAATGGGTACCGGGCATGACCAACGACGGCTTCGAGCTGATCGTTGGCCCAGACATCGAAGGCGAAGGCATCGTGGTTGCCCCAGAAGAGTTCGCTGAAGAGCTGGCATAACCGCCCTTGAATGACCTAATCAACGCCCCGCATAGCGGGGCGTTGTTGTTTTTAACATCCTGATAAAACACGGTTAAAACAACACCACTTAGGCGCATATTGCGCATCTATCGATTGCTTTCGACCCGTTGCCACGTACACTGCCGCCAACAATTTAATGGCGCTGTATATCTCTGGAAATTTGGTCCAGAAGTTTCTACCGCAAGACCCAATCTTGCGACTACGGCTGACCTCTCTGACAATGGCTGATGGCCGTTGCCAGCCTCTGCGATATCCGCCCATAAATTGCCTTGAAAACATCAATAACCGACAGGCATTACCTTGGCTACCTCTACTCTTCTCGATTCGATCTTTAAGCTCTCTGAGCGCAAAACCACCGTGGCGACCGAAATGTACGCCGGCTTCGTTACCTTTTTGGCGATGTGCTACATCTTAGCGGTTAACCCTGCTGTACTGGGCGGTATCGAAGGTTTTGATAAAGGCGCGGTATTTACCGCCACCGCTCTAGCGTCGGCGTTTGCGACGCTGATCATGGGCTTCTTTGGTAACTACCCAGTAATGCTGGCTCCTGGCATGAGCATGAACGGCTTCTTTAAAGGGATGCTGCTGTCGGGCTCGGTAGCCATTTTGTGGCACGAAGCGCTGTTCGGGATCTTCCTCTCTGGCGTGGTTTACCTGCTGTTCTCGATGACGTCCGCTCGTAAGTACATGATTGAAGCGATCCCAGAAGATCTGAAACTGGCAGTGACCGTGTCACTGGGCTTGTTCATTACCTTCTTGGGTCTAAAAAACGCCGGTATCGTAGTCTCTAACCCATTTGTGTTGGTAGGTCTGGGTGACATCACCAAGCCACAAGTGGCCATCGCCTTTATCAGTCTGTTTGTGGCGCTAGGCTGCATGGTGCGCAACATCAAACTGGCCACCTTTATCGCCTTTATGACCTCAATGGGTCTGAGCTTGGCCTCTGATGCGTTGCTCGGCACCAACTTCGCACCACTGCCAGAGCAATGGTTCTCGCTGCCACCAAGCATCGCCCCAACCTTTGGCGCGATCTTTAACTTCGAATTTTTGACCGCCGATAAGCTGTTCGATCTGATGTTTATCGTGCTGATCTTCTTTATCGTCGATTTCTTTGATGGCATGTCCACCATCGTTGGTGTCGGCCGCGACGCCGGCATCATCAGCAAAGATGGCAAGGTACCAAACGCGCGTTCAGCGCTGGTTGCCGACGCCGGTGGCACCATGGCCGGTGCGGTACTAGGTACCACCTCGATCACCAGTTTCTCTGAATCTGGCATCGCTTCGGCTCAGGGCGCGAAAACCGGTCTGGCCGCAGTGACCGTGGCGGGTCTGTTCCTGCTGTCACTGTGTATGTTCCCGATCTTCTCAATGTTCTCGGTATCCATTGTCGCACCAGCGATGATTGTGGTCGGGATCTACATGATTGGCCGTCTGGGCCAGATCAACTGGGACAACATCGCCAGCCGCATCGCCACCTTCTTCACCATCATGTTTACCGTATTGAGCTTCTCGCCAGCCAACGGCATGGCAATGGGCTTTATCACCTACGCCTTTGCGATGGTGGTAGGCGGCAAAGGCCGTGAAGTACACCCTGTTATCTACGGCTTGTCCGTGGTGTTTATCGCCTACCTGGTGATGCTGTAAGGACTACCCTATGAACTTATTACAACAACGGATTTTGGCTGACGGCGTCGTTAAGAGCGCCGAAGCTTTAGACGCCAGCGCGTTTCTTACTAAGCAGATCGACGCGCAGTTGCTGAACTGGTGCGCCAAGGAGATCGTGGCCCACTTTGCCGATGCCAACATCGACAAGGTGATCACCATTGAAGCCGGCGGCATCGCCATCGGCGTACTAACCGCGCTGGCACTGGGTAAGCCACTGGTGGTTTGCAAAAAAGCCGCCAGCATCTTAGATAACAGCGCGCTCTATACCGCGCCAGTGAAAAGCTTCACTAAAAACACCGAATACACCCTAAGCTGCGACAAAGCCCACGTTAACGCCGGCGATCGGTTGCTGTTTGTGGATGATTTCCTGGCGCACGGCCAAGCTTTGCTGGGCATTCAATCGGTATGTCAGCAAGCTGAGGCCGAGTTCGTTGGTCTGGGTATCGTGATTGAAAAGTCGTTCCAAGGTGGCCGTCAGATCGCCGATGAACTGGGTCTGCAACAACTGTCGCTGGCGCGCTTAAAGTCGCTGGAAAACGGCGTCGAGTTCCTATAAGCAATTAGGGCGTGTTGACGTTTACTGTATATTTTTGTGCCCGTTAGTGGCTGTTACTGACAGTAAATTGAACTTGGTAAGTTAACTAGACTGTTCGGCACTCATTATTAGGCACCTTTCAGGGTCGGACTAGCGGGTGTCACTCTTCGTCATACGATTTCGACGTAGAGCCACTATGCCTTCAATCGCAATCCTCGATTGACAGCTGCTATCCTCGACCAAATTCTGAACACCAAACGTCAACACGCCCTAGTCAATCGATCGCCAGATCAAAAAAGAGCGCCCTAGGGCGCTCTTTTTGCTTCATGGAGTCTATGCCGCTTACTCCGGCACAATCCATTCGACTACAAAGTTGGCTTGGTCAGTTTGCGCCATCTTTTCGGTCAGCCATGGCAGCAGCTCGTTCATCTGCTGCTCTAGCTTCCACGGCGGGTTAATCACAATCATGCCAGAGCCGGTCATGCCGCGCTCATAGGTATCGGCCATCACGTTCATCTCGATCTTCAAGATGTTACGAATGCCACTGGCTTTTAAGCGACGTTCAACAAAGTCGATGTTGTCACGCAGCACCACTGGGTACCAAATCGCGTAAGTACCGGTCGCCCAGCGCTTGTGGCCCTGCTCTACCCCTTTAACCATATCGGCGTATTCGGTTTTCAGTTCGTACGGCGGATCGATCAGCACTACGCCACGACGCTCTTGCGGTGGCATCGCCGCTTTAATCTGCGCGTAGCCATCTTCTTTGTAGATTTTGGCGCGACGATCGCGAGCAAATTCTTGCTTCAGCAGCGGGAAATCGGTTGGATGCAGTTCGGTCATCACCATCCGATCTTGTTCGCGCAGCAACAGTGCCGCCAACTTCGGGCTACCTGGGTAGTAGCGCAGATTACCATTTGGGTTTAGCGCTTTGACCGCTTTCAGATAAGGATGCAGCGCCTGCGGGCAATCTTCACCCCATAGACGACCGATACCATCAACAAACTCGCCGGTTTTTTCGGCGTGATCGGACTGCAGATCGTAACGGCCAGCACCGGAGTGGCTGTCGTGGTAAACAAACGGCTTATCTTTGGCTTTTAATGCCTCGATAATCAGGGCTTGAACGGTGTGCTTGAGCACATCGGCGTGGTTTCCAGCGTGGTAGCTGTGACGGTAGCTGAGCATCTGCGGCAACTCGTGAATCTAAATGACCGCGTAATATAGCAGAGGCGCAGCGATCGCCAAGGCTATTTTCCGATGTTTGAACTGATGCGATCGGCTAACGCATTGATCAGCCGATCAACCAGTGGTGACACGAAGGGCACAATGACGGCCGAACAGGCCAGCGACAACAGCAAAGTCATGGGATATCCCGTGTTACGTCATAGAGGGCAGCTAATTAGACTTTAGTCTAATTGGCCGTCGAAGATCACGATTACGGCTATCCCGGCCCGATGGTTCAAAGTGGTACCCTAATCGTCGATCTGCTCACCGCGTTTGCGTTCGATAAAATCCAATACAAACGCCATCGCCAGCGACAACACCGGTCGCAGCAGCATGGTTAGCGGAATGGCCAACAGCGCCAAAAGTAGATATTCGAACATGAGGCCTTCCCCAGAGCGCCGTGACATCAATCTGTCGTTGTTGGCGCCTGCCAGTGGTTATTTTTAGGGCGTGAAATAATTCACTTGCAACGTCAAGGCACATTGAGGCTGCCCTGATAGATTGGCTAGCTTGTGCAGCCAATCGCAGGCGAGTGTATCAGTCTGAGATTACAAAAAGCAGTCGTTTGCCAGTCAGATCAGGCTATTTTTCCCGCTTTTCTGGCAACTGCTTGAATTACTGGGGATTGTTTTTTGAGCACTGGCTCACACCAAATCAATACCAATAATCACTGATCTGGTGAGTCCTAACGAGTACCCAAACAACGATGTGGTGATCACATCAAGATGCGGTTTAGGCGCCCTACCAGCTCCATCTGATTACGGCATTGGGTTTTACGCAGAATATGCCGAATATGAGTGCGGATGGTGCTCTCTTCCACATGAAAATCCGCGGCAATCACCTTAGCCGGCACGCCACTGGCAATCTTCATCGCCACTCGCCCCTCTTGCGGCGATAGGTTGAATAACCGGATCACCGACAGCAACGCGCCGCCGGTTTCGGTCACTGTCACCTCGGTAAATTGCAGCAGGATTTGATTGGCACCATCAATCATGCCGTGCAGATCCAACCGCCAACTGTCCCGCTTATTGCCCAGCAGCAGTTGCCGCGCTTGACCATCGTTACTTTGCCGCAACTGCTCCATGCACTCCAGCAACTGCCGTTGTTGCGAGCGCTCCGCCAGCCGCAACTGCTGTTGTTGCACCGTCAACCAATCGCGTTTTAACAGTCGTTCAAAGGCACCATTGCCATGTTGGATCTTGCCATCGCAATCGACCACCATCAGCGGTTGCCGCCAGCGTACCGTCCACATCATGTGATACACCTGATCCTCGATATGCTGCAATAACTGCTGTTGCTGCCATTGGCGCTGCCACTGTTGCAGCCGCTGGGCAATTTTGTCCGACTCGGCACCGCTAAATTGGCTGTCATTACGTTGCAGCCACAGTTGCACGCGGTCGTCCGCTTGCGATGACGGCCCGGTCAATGTTAGCTGTTGCACGGCCACCTGCGCCACCACCGGTTGGTGACTGGCGATCAACCGCTGCGGTTGACCAAGGGGATCGGCAACAAACAAGGTGGCGCTGTCGGCGGCAAACTCATGGCAGAGCTTGCCCAGCAACTGTTGCCAATGTTCAGGATTGTGAAGTTCCGGATTTAAGTGCGCACCCATATGCAATTCCTTTTGCAATTTCAGCCACTTTGCCTGCACTCCTCAAAGTTGAGGACAACAGCCGCCAAGCCAGTCGCTAGCTTTATCAGTGTCTTCCTTACCCAATCGCTGCAGCTTGTTAAGCGGTTACAGGCAACGATTAATAAGCGGTGGCATTCCCTCAGGGTGTGGAAGCATTCCTCCTATGACAACCCTTTCGGCACATCCTTGCGATGTGCCTTTTTTTGTCGTTAATTCAACCAAGACAAAAAGGAAATGACTACTGTTAGCCTAGAACACAAATGCCCACGAGGGATCACACTCTGCATCGTCAACCGACTCAACAACCTTTAGATTTAAGCCAGTTGCCCAGTTTAACGGTGGCGGTGGAACAAGCGGATGTGGCAATCACCACGCAGCCGTCGTTCGATTTAGTCGTTATCGGCGGTGGCATCACTGGCGCAGGGATCGCACGCGAAGCGGCACGACGGCGCTGGCGCACACTGCTGCTGGAGCAGCGCGACTTTGCCGGTGGCACCTCTAACTTGTCCTCGAAGATGATCCATGGTGGCTTGCGTTATTTAGCCCAAGGGCAATGGCAATTAACCCAACAGGCGGCACAAGCCCGAGAAGCGTTACGCCAGCGCTGGCCAGATCTGATCTGTGACATGCCCTACCTGTACCCCTACCGCAACCGCTGGCAACAACTGCAGCTCGTCGTTGGTTTATGGCTTTACCACTGGCTCGCCAAAGCGAGCGAACAGCATCGACCGCAACAATTTGATCGTCGCCAACTGCAGCGCCTATTGCCCTTAGCCCTGCCCCAGTCATTGGGGGCCAACCGCTATTTCGACGCGCTTTGCGACGATGCCGCGCTGGTGCTGCGCACCTTGCAAGAAGCCGTCAGTCATGGGGCGCTACTTAAACACTACTGCGCCGTTAGCGCCATTGAACAGCAACCCAGTCGTTGCCAGTTAACCCTCGCTAATGGCGGCCAAATCAGCACCAAGGTGGTGGTCAATGCCACCGGAGTTTGGGGCGACCAACTGACGTCGCTGCCACAACAGCAGCGGTTGCGGCCGCAGCGAGGCTCACATCTGCTCTTGCCCCATCAAGCGCTACCGATCAACTGCGCGCTGACCTTGCACCACCCGCACGACAATCGCGTGGTGTTTGCCTATCCGTGGTTGGGTTGTACCGTGCTTGGCACCACGGATCTTGAACACCTACAAGACAAGACTCAGCCCTGCCGGATCAGCGCCGCAGAGCAGCGCTACCTGTTGGCGCTCCTGCCCCACTTGGGCTTACCAAAACCCACAACCATCATCGCCAGTTGGTCAGGGCTGCGGCCGATCATTTGCGATGATGCCGAACAAGCGCCATCGGCAGCCAGCCGCGAGCATCTGGTGTGGCAACAGCAGCGGTTGATCTCGGTCTCCGGCGGCAAACTGACCACCTTTGCTCAGATGGCTAACGACACACTGACGCGGGCCAGTCAGTTTCTGCCAAAGCTTAAGCCGCAGACCGATACGCCACTGCAAGCTACCATCGATAGCAATCCACAATATCTGTTTAATACTCAAGTCAGTACCCAGCAATTGACCTTTTGGTGTCAACATGGCGCTGTCGTACACCTTAGTGATCTGCTGGTTAGGCGTACTCGGTTGGGTTGGCTATTGGGCGCTGATCTGAAGCAACATCAAGCGCAGATCCAGCGTCTGTGCCAACCGCTGCTGCCGTGGGACGATCAGCAATGGCAGCAGCAATGGCAAGATTACTGGCAGGAGTTTACTCAACAATACGCCGCCCACCCAATTGAGTTATGAACTGCGTACTGGCAAGGTAAACCTCATCGACTTTAGCGCCACTTCGAGGATTGACCCGCCGTGCCCGATGCCACCACACTGATGCTTGCCCCGCTGCTTATCACTCAAGGTAAATGGTTACGTTGGCGCTTACCCAAGCTGGCTGAGGCCAGCGGTAAGCGTTATGGCCACTGTGGCAACGGCAAGCCGCTATCGATACTGGTGTTTGGCGACAGCGCCGCCGCAGGTGTTGGGGTCGAGCAGCAGTCACAGGCATTGACCGGGCAGCTGCTGGCCAAGTTACAACGGCACTATCAAATTGACTGGCAATTGGTGGCGCAAAGCGGCCTAAAAACCGCCGAGTCGCTGACATTTATCGAGCAAGTTAACGCCAAACAAGTTGATGTGGTGGTGATCTCGCTCGGGGTGAATGACGCCAAATCAACCGGTTCGCCACAGCAGTGGCTTGCTGAACTGGAAAAAGTAGTGGCGGCACTGAACGCCAAAGTGAATCCGAAGCTGGTGCTGATCGCCAAAGTGCCACCGATGGGGTTATTCCCCCGCTTTCCGCAGCCGCTGCGCTGGTGGTTGGGCTGGCGCTCCGATCTGTTTAATCAGCAATTGCAGCAGTGGGCCCAGCAGCAGTCACGGATCCAACTGACAGAGATCCCCGCCGACGGCGCCGATCTCGCCATCGACGGCCTTCACCCCGGTGCCAATACCTATCGATTGTGGGCGCAACAAGCGACCGAACAGATCGTCCAGTCGCTCCCCCCGTGCTAAGTTCGCCGACGGACGAATCCTGTTAGCCGTGAAGCGGCAGTTTGGTCGGGTAATTGCCGCTAATATCCGCAATGGCGTTGGCCACCGCCGGGGCGATCACCGCCGTTGCTGGCTCGCCAACCCCCGTTGGCGGCTCGGCTGAGGCTACAACCTCCACTTCCACCTCTGGCATGTCGCGGATCCGCGCCACTTTGTAGTTGTGGAAATTAGACTCCTTGATGGCGCCGTTTTTGACCGTGAGCTGACTGTGTAGTGCCATCGCCAAACCAAAGGCCATGCCGCCCTGCATCTGCGCCACCACCACGTCGGGATTGACCGCTAGGCCACAATCAACACAAATGTAGGCCTTGGTCACTTTGACCTTATTACCATCCATTTTCACTTTCACTGCGACCGCTACATAGCTTTCAAAAGAGAAATGCACCGCCAAGCCGATCCCTTCACCCTCCGCTTTCGGCTTGCCATAACCAATGCCAGCAGCAGCTCGCTTCAGTACGTTGATATCACGGGGGTTTTGCAGTAAATCCAATCGATACTGAAGTGGGTCTTTACCTGCGGATCGCGCCGCTTTGTCGATCATTACCTCTTTAACGTAGCCGTTATGAGAATGACCAACCGAACGCCACCACTGCACTGGGATTTGGGTGTTATGCAGGGTATTGAAGATCCCAAGATTAGCCACCTTGTATGGCAAGCCAATCGCCCCTTCAACACTGGTGTGGTCAACGCCGTTTTTTAGCATCATCGGCTCAAACAGTGTGCCCTTAATCACCGATGGCCCCGCAATATGGTGCTGCCAGGCGATTAAATCACCCTGTTTATCAAGCCCGACCTTGATGCGCTGCACACTGCAAGGGCGATACCAGCCGGCGCGCATGTCATCCTCACGAGCCCAAACCATTTTGATTTTTTGCTTTGGCATGGTGGCAGCGATCTGCGCCGCCTCGACAATGTAATCGCTGCCTGGGCAACCACGACGGCCAAAGCTGCCACCGGCGATTAAGGTGTGTATTTTGATGTTCTCGGGGTTTATTCCTAAGGCTTTCGCCACGAGCGTTTGGTCAATGGTTGGCAGTTGCGCACCGGTCCAAAGCTCGCATGCGCCATCACTGACCTCGGCCACGCAATTCATCGGTTCCATGGTGGCATGCGCCAGCAGTGGAAATTGAAACTCCTCTTCAATAACCGTGGCCGCATTAGCAAAGCCAGCGGCCAGATCGCCACGCTCTTGCGCCACCGCACCTTGGCCTTTAGCAAGCTCTGACAATTCCGCCATCATTTGCTCATTGGAAAAGCTGGCAGCGCCGCGTTCATCCCACTGAGCCTTTACTTTTTTACGGGCACTGTGGGCCAGCCAATAATTGTCGGCGATCACCGCAATCCCTTGGCCAGCAGCGACGACTTTATGGACGCCCGGCATCGCCTCGGCCGCGGCGGCATCAAACGAGCTCAGTTTGGCGCCAAACCGTGGTGGGTGGATCACCACCGCAGTAAGCATGCCGTCAAAATGCAGATCTTGAGTAAACTTGGCTTTGCCATCCAATTTGCCATGATCCAGTCGCTCAACCTTTTGGCCGATATAGCGAAACTGCTGCGGATTTTTTAAGGCGAAATCCGCCGGCTGTGGCACTGGTTGCTGGGCAGCGGCCGCCGCCAACTCACCGTAACTGGCGCGCACGCCGGCGCCGACTACCATACCGTTATCGGTGCTTAAACTGGCTTTATCGACTCCCCATTTCGCCGCGGCCGCCGCCAGTAACATCTGCCGCATTGACGCACCAACAGCGCGCATCTGCAGATAGGAATTGGATAAGCCAGTACTGCCGCCGGTGCCTTGCACACCACCCCATTGGGTATGGCTATAAACGACCGCATTGGGCGCTTCAACCACGGTTACATCTGCCAACGGCACATCGAGTTCTTCGGCCACCAACACTCCCATCGCCGTGTAAGCCCCTTGGCCCATCTCTAAGTGCTTACAAACCACTTCAACGCTGCCGTCGCTGCTCAACTTAACAAAAGCATTGGTATCCAACAGTGGCGTTGCGGCGGCTGGCGCAGTCGCTTCTGATGCCAACGACAGTGGCACCGCCAACATTAGCGCGCCGCTGCCCCCAGCCAGCTTTAAGAACTGCCGACGATCGACCTGATTCAAATCATGCATTGCCCTTATCTCCCTGCAGATTGCTGGCCGCCAGCTTGATGCCATCGCGGATCCGCTGATAAGTGCCACAGCGGCAGATAACCCCATTCATCGCTTTATCAATGTCGCTGTCGTTAGGGCTACTGTTACTGGCCAACAGTGCCGAAGCCGCCATGATCTGCCCCGGTTGACAGTAACCACATTGATGCACATTAAGTTCGCGCCAGGCTTGTTGCAGTGCCGCCGTTTGTTCGCTGGGTTGATCCGCTTCGATGGTGCTGATCTCTTTACCAACAACTTGCGACGCTTTACGAGTACAACTGCGCACCGCTTTGCCATCCACTAGCACGGTGCAGGCACCACATTGCGCCATGCCACAGCCATATTTGGTGCCGGTTAAATTGAGGTAGTCCCGCAGCGCCCACAACAACGGAATGTCATCCGGCGCCTCCAGCTTGTGTAATTTACCGTTAACCTTAAGTGATAGCTCCATGATGCGTTCCCTATTCGGTTGAGTGGGTTTGCTTAGATGATTGTCGCTGTTGCAGATAGCGGTGCAGATCGCTGGGGGTATCGATGTCGATGGCCGCATTGGGATTGGCCAACCGCTGCTGTATTGGTAGCGATTGCAACATCGCCTGAGCGCCGCGATCACCGGCTAAGCCCTTAAGCGCTTGCAGTTGCTCACCACAAATCAGCGCTGGCACGCCAACAACGTCGTCATAACTGCTTGCTACCGAAGCCCCTAGTTGTTGATGTCGGGCCACTAACTGCTGATGATCACTAGTGGTCAATGCCACTTGATCCGCCAGAGACAACAGCACGCGGGTATACCCCATCGTGGTTAGCCTGCTTATCGCTTCCGATATAGTGTAGCCAAGACCTTGATAAGCGGTTTTACAGTTAAGTTGGTGAGCAGAAGGTAACCATGGCAACGGTGCCGTGCCGGCCTGCCGGGCGACAAATATTGGCGCGTCGCAACTGGCTGATAACACTTGGTAGCTATGCTGCAGCAGGGTTTGTCCATCGATCTGCTGATTAAGCTTATCGGCGCCAAAACGACGGCTATGACCTGCCGCAAGTAGCAGCAGCGCTAGCGGCTCATTCATTTAAAACCGCAGATAACGACTGGCCGTTGCCGCCAAACAACTTGGCATGACATTCGGCGATGATCGAAAGCGCCACCGATTCTGGTAGTTCCCCGCCAAGGCTCAAGCCTGCGGGTCCGGCCAGCCAAGGCGCTGTTGTTACCCCGGCTTGCTGCAGAACCTGATCGCGCCGATGGCTCGGTCCAAGTAAGGCACCATAGCGAGGGGGACGCACAGCCCACAACGCCGCCGCTTCGGCGTCCAATTCAATTTGATGATGCATGATCACCACCGCATCAATCTGATGTAACCATGAGGCTTCGGCGATATCAGCGGGGCGAGCTTTAACTAAACGGTGGGGTTTAACAAACTGATCGGGGCGACCATGAGAGGGGCGAGGATCCACCAGCGTCACCAACCAACCTAATTGAGTGGCGATGTGATACAGCGGCAACGCATCGACACCGGCGCCAAAGATTGCTAGTTGCGGTGGTGGCGATACTGGAATGGTCAACCAATCACCACGGCAATCAAGCTGAGCCTTAGTCGAATCACATGGCTGCGATAAGACCGTCAATTCGGCTTGCGGGTTATCCCCTAAACGCAAACGCAAATAGCAGTGATGGCCATCCTGAAGTGCCGCCATGAGTGCTGGCAACGCCAGCTGTTGATTCGCTGTAGTCAGTGGTGCCAGTTGCACCGACACCACTCCGCCGCAGCCAATCCCCAGCTGATAGGTGACATCATCTTCGTCTTGGCTGTCATACACCACCTGTTGCGGCTTGCCACTGGCCAACACCTGCATGGCTCGGCGCTGTAGATCGCTTTCAAGACAACCGCCACTGAGCAGGCCAAGCTGTTTGCCGCAGTCGCTGAACAGCATCAGCGCTCCCGCTTTACGGTAGGCACTGCCTTGAGTGTGGTAAACCCAGCCGAGCACCCACTGCTGGGTTGGTAACTGCTGCCACTGCTGTAACAGCTGTAACGGTTGATGGCTCATGGCGTTGTCCAATTACGGTTTGAATACCTAAAGATGGGACAACCCAGTCAAAATACCAAATCGAATGTAGCACGCGAATGCTAGTTATTATGCTTAAAAATCAGTGATTAACTAATGCCTGCTATCGTTTAAAGCACAGAATTTTGGCGAAGGGGGCGATTACATAGTCGCATTGAGTTGACCACTTCAATCTACCGTCGGGAACTGCCACTTATGCGCCC
Organism: Ferrimonas senticii DSM 18821; assembly: GCF_000422665.1. Classification (GTDB taxonomy): domain Bacteria; phylum Pseudomonadota; class Gammaproteobacteria; order Enterobacterales; family Shewanellaceae; genus Ferrimonas; species Ferrimonas senticii. The sequence continues at coordinate 688,206 of NZ_AUGM01000001.1, forward strand.
AGCACGGTGCCAAGAATTACAACTTATGCTGCAATACCATCTGAATGAAGGCGCTTTTACGCTGCCGGTATTCGCTGGCACTCAGTTGTTGACACTGTTGCTTCAAACGATTGTATTGCGCCAACCATTGTGGATTGGCCCGCAGTCTATCGCGAAATAGTAGGAAGAATTCGAATTCAGAGCCATTAGCCACCAACTGCAATGCAACCGGCAATTCGATGTGTTCTAACATGCACAACTGCTGAGTCCGCAAAGTCTCAAGTTTCTCGGCAAAACCAAGCGCCGCTAACAGCGGCACAGCCTTATCGATCTCGCTCTGACTCAGGCCAATAAAGATATCGAGATCACCTTTGGATAATGCGCCAGGGATCGCCGATGAGCCAATGTGCTCGATTCTAGCCTGTGGCAATATCGCCGCTATCTGCCGCTTAAAGTGGCGAAACCAACGCAAGCATTGAGGCTGGTAATATTGCGGCGATAACAGTTCCATCACGCCTGCCGTGGCACAGTCAGCGTCAGTTTATCCGCCAACGAGAACGCCATGTGGTTGTCGTAGTAAGCCGCTTCATTAACAAAGGTCGGATACAGAGCTCGGGGCGAATCAAAGCAGGCAACGTTACCGTCGAAGTACTGAAATATCGGCTCGCCGGGATTTAAGGCGGTAAAATCACTGCCCTCTACCCGTTGATGCACCATCGCCAGCGGCTGGCCAGTACTATCCAGTGGCAAACGGTGATGTTCGACGCTGCTAAACACCTCAACGGTAGTAGGCAGCTCTGGTAACGCTCCAGCGTACTCTAACGAAGTAAACGCCAACACCAACTCGGTCAGCTCAGCCATCTGTTCTAGGATGTCGTGTCGCAGCACTGATTGTGGCTGCGGCCCAACCTCTACCATTACCCCACGCTTACCGACCGTGCACAGGTAACCCCACTGTTGATAACTGCGCTCTAGCTCCATCAGCACCACCGCTGTCGGCATCTTGATTGTTACAAATGCCGCCAACTGCCGCTCCCAATCACCGTCTTGCAGTAAAATTAGCGTCGGCCCCATGTTCGAGGTGGTGTTGTGCAGATCGATCACCAGATCGGTACTGCTGTCACCTTTAGGCCCCAGTTGCTGATTGATCGCTTTGGCTCGCTGGCCTTCGTAATGCACCAAGCTCGGATCGCTTAGCCGCGCTTCAACGAACTCACGGTTAAGATCCGCGTCGAGGTAACGGCGGTTGGCGGCATTAGCCTGAGGGTTAGCATACAAGGTTTGGATTGCCAGATTGGCATAGGGCCAATGCCGTTGCTGCCACTGCTGCACTAGCCGGATCCCCGAAAACTCATTGCCGTGGGTGCCACCGACAATCGCAACAGACAAACGATCAGCCATCAATTACTCCTTTAATCACAAATATCAACAACCGCTATTTATGCAACAATCAAAACTAATTAAGCAACACTAACGATCGTCGCCTTTATTGCCTGGTTAAGTTGTCGACAACATTGATCTTTTTTTCAAACATTACGTTACCCACAAAAACCGTGGCTAAGTTTGTGGATAACTTTGTAACCTCAGCCATAGCGCCATTTGCGCCACTGGTTAATTTTTACCCAGCAACAAAATTGCCGATCGATATGCATACAAAACAGCCACTTAAACAGTATTCATCGATCCGACTGAGATGCTATGTTGATGCTCTGCTGGCTGCAAGGATCTTTGATGCTGCATAATCATTTCGTTACTAGTCTGGCGGAGGTCACGCCACAACAGTGGAATTCGCTATTTGGCCAGCATGATCCCTTCTGCGACTATCGCTTTTTGCGAGCGCTGGAACAACACCACTGCGTCGGCGAGCACAGCGGTTGGCTACCGCAGTATTGGTTGCTGTTTGATGGCCAAAAGTTAATTGCCGCTGCCCCGCTGTACATTAAGCGGCACTCTTATGGCGAGTATCTGTTTGATTGGGGATGGGCCGAAGCCTACCAGCGTCATGGCTTGCGCTATTATCCAAAGTTGTTGGCCGCCATCCCATTTACCCCAGCCAGCGGTTGCCGTCTCGGCCATTTAGACGCCATTGAACTTGCCACTGTCACCGCCCAATTTACCGCGGCGGTCACAACACTGGCGCAGCAAATCGGAGCCAGCAATGCACAAGTGCTGTTTCCAACGACAGCGCAATGTCAGCAACTTGCCGATCAAGGCTGGCTGACAAGGCGCGATCTGCAGTTTCATTGGCTAAATCGTGGCTACGCCGACTTCAATGACTTTTTGGCCAGCATGACCGCGCGCAAACGCAAAAGCATCAGCAAAGAGCGGCGCCGCCTAAGCGAACTACCGATTACCATCCGCTGCGTTGCCGGAGCGCAGATAAGCCCCGCCTTATGGCAGCAGTTTTATCGGTGTTATCAACAGACCTACGCCAAGCGCTCTGGCCATGGCGGTTATCTAAGTTTGGGGTTTTTCCAAGAACTCGGGCGAGTTATGCCAGAGCAACTGCTGCTGCAGGTTGCCTATTCGCAACACGCGGATCCGCAAGTGCTGGCCGCCGCGCTGTTTTTCAAATCCGACAGCACCCTTTATGGCCGCTACTGGGGCACCATGGTAGAGCTTGATGGCCTGCACTTTGAGCTGTGCTATTACCGTGGTATCGACTACTGCATCCGCCACGGCTTAAGCCGGTTTGAATCCGGTGCCCAAGGGCAACACAAGATCCCGCGTGGATTTGAACCGCAATACGTCTACGGCAATGCATTGCTGTTTGATTCCCCCTTTGCCGATGCCATCAGCGATTTTTGCCAGCAAGAGTGGCAACAGATGGCGCAGCACAAACAGCAATTGGCCGAACGTTTACCGTTCAAACACCAGTAGCCGGTTGTTGGCTGGCATCGGTATATCTTGCTGCAGGTGCAACTGCGCCTGCTGCGCCAACTCTGCTATCGCGGCGATATCGCGAATGCCCATGTGCGACGACTGTTGCCGCAGGTGGGCATCAAAAGCGGCATTCGATTCACTGCTAAAACGGCCATGATAGTTAAATGGGCCATACAAGCAGAAACGACCGCCAACGGTTAAACCACGGCCGACGCCCGCAAACATCAGCGCCACTTCTTCCCAGGCCATAATATGGGCGGTATTGGCACTAAAGGCGCCATCAAACTGGGCTAGTGGCCACTGTGACTGGTTAACATCAAGCTGGTAAGGGCCACGCAAATTAGCGCTTGGGGCAAATCGATGCCAATTCAAAATTCCTTGATGATTGGCGCTGATGTCGCTGCAATGCCACTGCAAATGAGGAAGGTTGGGGGCGAAATAAACACTGTGTTGGCCAGTACCAGAGCCTAACTCCAACACCAGTTTGGTCTCGGCAAACAACCACTTGAGCTCGGCTAAGATCGGCACCTTGTTGTTTTCACAGGCCTGAGAATAAGGCTGCGGCAGCGCAGTCGGGCTCGGTTCGCCGGCGGGATCGCTTAAGTTGATAGACATAAGAAGAGGCTAAGTTATTGTCAGTGTTGAGCAAATCCTAGCCGAAAAGGAGTCTCGTTAACACGATAAGCCACCATTAAAAAGGCGCCGATAACGGCGCCTTGTTGCAGTTCAGTCCACATCTGCGGTTGCAGCAACCAGGATCACTGGTTGTTGGCGGCGTAGCGCTCCAACGCCCACACCAAGCCAAAACCAAATACCATGCAAGCCAGCGCCAACAGGATCTGCGGCTGTTGCCCAGTAATTTCAGCAAACTGCCACGGCGAGAGCGCTTGCTCGGTCAACGGCACTTGTTGGCCGCTGGAGTTAATCCGAGTAGTCAGTACCTGCTTCCACGGCCACACCTTGTTAAGGGTACCGATCATCAAGCCACACAGGAACGATAAGGTGACGCCACGAAAGTGCTTCAACAGGTAGGACAGCACATGGCTAAAGCTCAACAGCCCCAACACTGCACCGGATAAAAACAGACCGATGATGGTTAGGTCTAACTCTTTTACCGCACCGATAATCGGCACATATAAGCCGAGCAACAACAAGATAAAACTGCCGCTGATCCCCGGAAGAATCATCGCACAGATAGCGATCATCCCACCCAGCACCACATTGACTGGGGTCGGATCCAGCGCTAACGGGTTGGCCGCCGTGATCAGATAGGCCAAGCCGATCCCTAGCACCGCCGCGGCGATATTGCTTGGCTTGGCACCACCAACCTCTTTGCCGATATGCACGATCGAGATCAGGATCAGGCCAAAGAAGAAACTCCACAGCGGGATCGGGTGAAATTCCAACAGGTAGGTAATTAGCCGCGCTAGTGACAAGAAGCTGGTGGCGATCCCCGCCAGCAAGGTAACTAAGAAAGTCCCGTTAATGTGCTGCCACACCGACAACAGTCCGTCACGACGCAGCATCCCAATCAGCGTCGGATTGATTCGCCGAATCGATTCCAACAACAGATCGTAAATGCCAGAGATAAAAGCGATGGTGCCGCCGGAAACGCCGGGGACTACGTCCGCTGCGCCCATAGCCATCCCTTTGAAAAATGTACGAAAATCTATAGCCATATGACAAAGTAGGTAGATAAAACTGCGGCGATTATACCGAGTCGATGTGAAAATTGGCGTGATAATTTGCAATCACCGAGCAAACTCAAGCGTGAGTCAGATCACATTCAGTTTGCGCTTGACGTGAATTGTTGCACAACTCTCCGAAGTGGTCATAAAAAGAGCAGACAAGCCTGTAGCGGCACCGTAATCTGTTGCCATTCGCCGCAGGCTGCAATCGTTAGGGGAACGACTGCAGCAGAACAAGCAAGACTAACCAAGCTCAGCGCTAGCATCGATAAGGCGTAGGGGAAAACCGCTTGCCGGTTTACGCTAAGTTGATGGCGCGATGATGGGTTAGTTCAACAACAGCGAATGCCTAGCTTGGCCATTACTCGTAATGAGTGATGGCCTTTTTCTTTTTTGGGGGTTATCCCATACCGGCAATAGTCAGTCGTTGCCGCACCGCTTCCAACCAGTTGAGCGCTGGGCTACGTTCAGCAAACATCTGCACTTGCTTATCGGGATAATTCAGCTGGTTAACCGACACCGCACTTTGCTGGGCGCTGATGGCGCTGTGCGACTTGGAATACACCGCCACAAATCGCTGCTGCGGCAAACTGCCTATCGATAACGCCGCACCAAAGCTGTAACTGTATTCGCGGTTGGCATCAACTAGGATGTCAAACGGAAACGGACAATGCTGCTGCCAAAACTGATCAAAGGCTTGGCAATCTTCCAAAGTTATCTCCGCCCCGTTATCGACCAACACTTCAAACAGATCCGGCTTAAGTTCCACTAATTGGCAACAAGCCACTCGATGAATTTTACCTGACACCACGCAATCCCTTGTGACTTTGAATGCTGCTTAAGTTATTGCACCGCAAAGCTTTAGACCAGCACCGTCGGCATCAAAAATTGTCGCCACCGCAACAACCAATCTGTTGCTTGGTTCAGTACAGCACGAATCACTGCTTATTAGTCAGCTAGCTAGGGCGTGTTGACGTTTGAAGTTCAGAATTTGGTCGAGGATAACGGCTGTCAATTGAGGATTGCGATTGAAGGCATAGTGGCTCTACGTCGAAATCGTATGACGAAGAGTGACGGCCGTTAGTCCGACCCTGCAAGGCGCCCATCGATGCCAACTGACCAAGCAAGTTCAATTTACTATTAAATTTGCTTATGAAAGGCGCAAAAATTTTCGGCAAAGGTCAACACGCCCTAAAAAAACAGAGCGTAAGCGGCGGCAAAACGCTCTGTTTCTCCGCAGGCTTTCAGGCCTAAGTAAGTCCCAAGCGTTGTGCCAGCCCAGAGGCACGCTCGGTTCTTTTGCCGATGGCATCGGCGACCAAATTGGGGTTGGCGATAACCAGGGTAAACCACAGCTTAGCGCGGGTAATGCCGGTGTAGATCAGCTCGCGGGTTAACACCGGATTGGGGCGATCCGGCAGCACCAGCGCGGTATGGCTAAATTCACTGCCTTGGGATTTGTGCACGGTCATCGCAAATACCGTCTCCACCTGTGACAAACGGCTTGGTAAAACCGCCTTTAAGCTGCCATCGGCCATGGGGAACACCACTCGCAGCTGGCCGCCCTCGGCGGCAATCGGCAGACAGATGCCAATATCGCCATTCATCAACTTTAAGCCGTAATCGTTACGCATCACCATCACCGGCCGACCGGCATACCAGCCGTGATCACTGCTGATTAATCCCTGCTTATACAGTAACGAGGCGATCCGCTGATTAAGGCCGCTAACCCCCCACTCGCCTTCCCGTACCGCGGCAAGCAGTTGGAACTGATTAAACGCGCTGAGCAACTGCCGCTGCCACTGACTTTCATCCTGCTGCTGACAACCTTGCTGCAACAACTCAAGGTAGTGACGATAACCCTGCGGCTGCTGACCATTGCGCTCGGATAATCCGTTCGCCCGACCATCCAACAGCAGCTGGGTTAGCGCCTGCTCGTTGACCTCGCCGTTGGCACTCGATTTAGCGACAATAAACGCCAGATCACCAGAGGATTGCTGCAACTGCTGACGCGCGCCGGCCACATCACCGGCGTTAACCGCCGCCGCCAATTGACCAATGCCAGAATCGGCGCCAAAGCGGTGTGACTTACGCAGCATCACCAGTTGCTGCTCCAGCGCGGTACCGGCACCGACATAGGCGGACAAGTCATAACCACTGGCGCGATAAACGAAGCCTTGAGTGTCAGCTTGGTAACGACCGGCTTGGGCGTGACGGCACAGATCCCCAAGTACAGCACCGGCTTCTACCGACGACAACTGGTCTTTATCCCCCAGCAAAATCAGCCGTGCTTGGGCGGGGACCGCCGCCAGTAGGCTCGCCATCATCTCCAAATCGACCATCGACGCTTCATCCACAATCAACACATCTAAGTGCAGTGGATTGGCGGCGTTGTGACGGAAAAAACGGCTGTCTGGACGAGCGCCTAACAAGCGATGCAAGGTCGCCACTTCAGCGGGGATCCGCGCGGCGATCTCCGCCGGGATCTCGGCCACCTGACCGGCCGCAATCGCCGCCAAGGTGGCCGCCAGCGATTCCGATAACCGCGCCGCCGCTTTACCGGTCGGTGCCGCCAATTGGATTCGTAAACCGGCGCTATCGACGCCCTGCTGCTCGACCGTTAGTGACTGCAACAACGCCAGCAGTCGCACTACGGTGGTGGTTTTGCCGGTACCAGGGCCGCCGGAGATCACACTTATCCCAGAGCGGGCCGCCAAGGCGGCGGCAACACTTTGCCAATGCACCTGCTGGCCGTTGAGTTCCGCTTCATCTTTGAGTGGGTCGAACAGTGCCGCCAGTCGCGCTGGCAGATCCTCTGGCAACGGGAAAGTCTGCTCAAGCCGCAGCGCCAGCGACTCGGCCACTTGCTGCTCATACTCAAAATAGCGCCGCAGATAGAGGCGGCCACCACTGAACACCAACGGTGCGCTACCTCGGTCACTGTCACCTTCGGCCACATCAATCACCGACGAGGCCGACAGCGCTTGGCTCGCGGCGGCAACGCTTACCCCGGCTAACCACTCACTGGGTAACGATTCGGCAAAAAATTCCCGCCCAGGCGGTGGTAATCCTAACAGCCAGTTCGGCTGAGTTAGGATAGCCGCGACATCCATACAGATGTGGCCACGCCCGGTCTGATGACTGGTGAGCGCGCACAACAGCAACACCAGCGGATTATGCTCGCCTTGCTGCTGCAGCAGTTGCACAAAAGCCAGATCGAGTTGCCGGATCCAACCTTGGCGCTGATAGTGTTCCAACGGTTGTAACTCGGAAGGTAAGCCTTTGGCAGCAAAACCAAAGCTTGGCACGGCCGGTAACGCTGACTGATTCATACTGCTGCCTCCGCGCCGCGAAAAAGTTGATCCATCTGTTCGATAAGCGCCTTGGACGGCGACACCGTCAGCGCCCCCTGCCCCAATTGTCCCGCTTGCAAACCACGCAAAAAGAGATACAGCCCGCCGCCAATATCGCGATCAAAGTCGTAGTCCGCCAGCCGCGATTTTAGCAACCGATGCAGCGCCAAAGTGTACAGCGCCGCCTGCAGATCGTAGCGGTGTTCAAGCATCGCCTGTTGCATCGCCTGTGGCTGATAGGCACTGGCATCCGCGCCAAGATAGTTGGATTTGTAATCGGCCACGTAGTAGCGACCATCAACATAGAAGGTCAAATCAATAAAGCCCTTTAACATGCCATTAAGCTGGATTGGGTTGAGGCTTGGACGCGGCAAATGGGGCCAGATGTGCTGGCGCACCAGCGCATCCAACTTACCGATATCGGCGTGATTAACCGCAAACCAAAACTCTAACTCCGGCAGCGCCAACGGCAGTTGCAACAAACTGGCATTCAACCCATTTAATGGCAGCGGCACCTGTAGCGCTTCGACAAACCACGGTGCCAGCAGCGATTCAAACCCGGCAAAGCCGTGACTTGGGCAATGCTGCGCTAAATACTCCTGCAACGCCTCGGCATCGATCTGAAAACGTTGCTCTTGGCAGGCCCATTCAAACAAGTCATGCAAAAAGGTACCCGCCGCCGCGCCTTTGGGAAACGCGTGGATGGTGCCGGGTTGTGGCTGCACAGGTTGTTCACTGCTAACCGCCGTCAGCATCATCTCCGCCAATTGATCGGCGCTGGCTTCAGTGGCATAGCGATCACTGCTGGACTCCACCTCTGCGGCGGGCTGGCTGTGACTCATGCCCGCCAGCAAGCCCGAATAGGAACTGACCCACCAACGGCCAAAGGGCTGGCGCTGATAGGGCTGCGGCGCTGGCAGCGGCGGCAGTTGGCCATCGCCGACATAGCGCACATTGCTTGGTTCGCTGGCAAAATGCAGTTGGGTGTGTGGCTGCTGGGCTAACTGCTCAAGCTTATTGACGATATCGGCGCTGTCGAGCGGCGCGCCATCCGCCAGCAGTTTGCCAAAGGCGTTCAGATGAACGTTAACCTTTTTGCCTTGGCCAATTTTCAGCGGCGCCAGCCCCAAATAACAGGCGTATTCAGCGCGGGTGATCGCCACGTACAGCAAGCGAATGTCCTCGGCCAACCGTTCCCGATCCGCCAGCGCCTTAGCCTCATCATCGGGATTAAAGCTGAGTTGGTTAGCGCCATCGGCGTCGCGGTAAAACAGTGCTGCGCCCGCCTTCGCTTGCCGAAAACTTAAGATAAACGGCAGGAACACCAGCTTGTACTGCAGCCCTTTGGATTTATGGATGGTGATCACTTTAACCAGCGCCGCGTCGGATTCTAAGCGCATCACTTGTTCATCAGAGCGCTCGCCCTGATCGCTGCACTGTTCGGTTAGGTAGCGCAGCAGCGCTAACTCGCCATCCAAACCGGCAGCGGCTGCTTGCAGCAGTTCGGCTAAGTGCAGCAAGTTGGTTAAGCGGCGCTCGCCCAAGTCTGGCTCATGCAGCAGTCGCTGCGCCACGTCAAAGCGCACCAGCAGTTGCCGCAGCATCGGCAAAATGCCCTGCTGCTGCCAGATCAGTTGCAGCGTTTTAAAGGTATCGAGCTGCTGTTCCCACGCCCGTTCATCGCGGCTAAGCAATTCCAGCTGCGAGAAATTCAGCCCCAAGGTGCGACAGGCCAGCGCAGCGCGCACCGCTCGGTCATCTTGCGGATAGACCGCCGCCGTTAACAGCAAGCGCAGATCCGCCGCTTCGTCACTTAAGTAAACCGACTCTTTATCGGACAGATACACCGAACGCACACCACGAGCGGCCAAGGCGCTGCGAATGGCGTTGGCTTCGGTAAAGTCACGTACCAACACCGCAATATCAGCGGCGCCAACCGGTTCGATATCATCGCCATTATTGATATCGACAAAGCCGCTTTGGCGCTGCTGCCCCTGATTTAGCATCAGGGTGATCCGCTCAGCCGCCTGTTCACTCATAAGCGCAAGGTATTCGGCTTTACTGATGGGATCGTCACTGGGCTGCCAGATAAAATGCATCGCCGCTTGCGCTTGGCCACACTGTTGCCACTGACGCCGTTTGCCGTTGGCAGCCACCGATTCAAACGGGATCCGCTGTTGGTACATAAAGGCACCATCGGGGTAACCTTGCGCTTGTTCAAACAAAGCGTTGGCGGCGGTTACCATCGCCGCGGTCGAACGGAAGTTTTTGCCCAAGGTGTAGTGATGACCAGCGGTATCGTCCCGCGCTTGCAGATAGGTGTAGATGTCGGCGCCACGAAAGGCGTAGATCGCCTGCTTAGGATCGCCAATCATCATCAGTCCAAGCTGCGACTGATTGAGATACAAACTGGAAAAGATGCCGTACTGAATCGGATCGGTATCCTGAAATTCATCGATCAACGCCACCGGAAATTGATGGCGAATTTTCGCCGCCAGTTGGCCATCGTCAGTCGCTAAGGCGCTGCCCAAATCGTTGATCAGATCGTCATGCCCAAGCAGCGCCAAACGCTGTTTCTCGGCAATGATCCGCTGATTAACCCAATCGGCCGCATGGCGCAGCAGTGTCTGTTTTAGATCCAGCTTTTCCAGTTCGATATTGAGATTTTCCAGCGCCGCAAACGCCGGCGATTCCAACGGCGCCGACCCTTTTTTGGCCGCATCAAGCATACCGCCAGTAGTGTAGCGAGTCGCCAGCGTGCCCTCTGGCAGTTCATCATCACTGCTAAGCCACGCTTCCAACTTATCTGGGTGGTTGGCACGCACCTTGTTGCCATTCAACTGCTTTTTGGCGATCGCTTCGGTCAACTGCGCTTTCAATTCTGGCCACAGGCTGCGCCAAATGGCTTTACAGCGTTCGATTTTTTCCGCTTTAGCCGCAGCCACTAACAACGGGTCATCACTGCCTTCAACTTTGCCCAGCAGCGGCCGCAGGGCCAGTTGCAGATCCCGTGGCTGCTGGTAAAACTTCGCCAGCGCCGCCACCGAATCGGCATCCGCTTGATAGAAATGGCTGCGCCAATAGTCGCGCACCGCCTCTTCTTCCAAGAAACTTAAGTCGGTTTCCAGCTCCAGATTGAACAAACTGCCAGAATCAAAGGCGTGTTCCCGCAGCATCCGCTGACACCAAGAATGGATGGTGTGCACCGCCGCTTGATCCATCGACTGGGCGGCCACCTCTAATAAACGGGCGCAGCGTGGGTGTTGCTCAATGGGGTAATCCGCCAGCAACTGGGTTAACACCTCGTCGTTGGGGTTACCGCTGCGAAACACCATCGCTGCCTCAACCAAGCGGGCGCGGATCCGGTCTTTTAGCTCCTCGGTGGCGGCTTTGGTAAAAGTCACCACCAAGATCTGCTCTGGCGTCAGCGCCCCCTGAGGATGACCAGCGTCGGCGCCGCCATGTCCCAGCACCAAGCGCAGATACAGCGCGGCAATGGTGTAAGTTTTACCGGTACCGGCCGAGGCCTCAATCAGGCGCGTACCGCCCAGCGGAAAGGTTAACGAATTAAGCGCGATTGCCATCAATCAGTCCTGCCACTGGGCAGCCTCCAGTAGCGGTTGGTAAAGTAATTTACAGTTGGATTCAAAGCCGTGTTCTAGCAATTGGCTAAAGCGCTGCCAGCAGCGGCTTTGGTAGGGGCTATAGCCAAGATCACCGGCTAGCCGATTATCGCCTTCAAAGGCATTGGTGGCCGCGCGCAGCGCTTTGTCGGCATCGTTTGATTTGGCCATCTCGGCCAACCACGCGATCCCGGCCGCCGGTGCCAGTGCCAGCGGCTGCGCCATACCATCCCGATAGCTTTGCAGCAGCTGAATTAAATAACCACGGGCATCGGCCGCCGCTAGCGGTTCAAAGCGCCAAATGCCATCGGCGGCCACAAGGAAACTGGTCACCTGTTGCTGCTCGGCCTGATATTGGCTGTTAGCCGCAACGTGCTGCAACCACAGCAAGCGTGCATCCAACGGTTTTTTCAAGCGCTGGCTATCGGCCAGTTTCTTCGGCAACACCAGCAGTTGATAGCAGTGCTGACCGTCAGTTAACAGCCCGGTCAACCAATCCTCAATTGCCAAATCGTTGTGGCTAAATTTAACCTCCCGCGCTGGCACCGGTTGCCAACTGCCAGCCAGTCGCAACGCCTGTTCAAAGGCGCTGAGCACCGGCGCGCTCAGCCCTTGGGTGGCTATCTTGGCAAAGCCACCGATTGGCAGTTGACCACGGCCTTGCCAACGGTCGAACTGGGCAGCCACGGTCTGCTCTAGGTTGGCATCATGGCTCTGCTCAGCCAATGCGCTGAACAGTTGTTGACGTAACAGATGATGCTCCAGCGCATCAAAGGCAAAGGGCTCAAGATCGTTAGCCAGTGCCGCCTCATCATCGAGCCAGATCCCCAGGCGGCGCCCTAAAAACAGCTTGGCGGGATCGCGCATTAATGCGGCTAAGTCCTGCAAATTCAGCGAACTTTGCGGCTGCCATGGCGGCAGTGGCTGCGGTTCGACCGGCGCCAACGGTTGATGGATCTGTTGCCACTCCAGCGCAAACGATTGCAGCCCGCTGCCATCAAAATAGCGGCGGCTAAATGGCTGCAACGGATGGCTTTGAGTAATGGCGCTGATGATGTCGGAGCCATCGGCGGCGCAGTAACCGGCGCGAATGTGATCCAGCAGTTGCCCCAGCAGCACCGATGGCGTGCGCTCGGCGTTGTCGCGAGCGTTGTGGCCGACGTAACTGAGGTACAGCCATTGCCGCGCCGCCAACAGCGCCTCTAAAAACAAGTAGCGATCGTCCTCGCGGCGGCTACGATCACCGGTGCGATACTGCGATGGAATGCGATTACCTGCGCCATCCAGTTGTCCCGCCATCGCCATCAGATCAAAATCCAGCGGCGGCCGTGAACGGGGATAATCTTCGTCGTTCATCCCCAGCAAACAGACTTGGGCAAATGGGATCGCCCGCATCGGCATCAAGGTGCAAAAGTTGACTCGACCAGCCAAGAATCGCTGCGACACCCCTTCGCCCTCAAACGGCGCTAAACAGACCTCTTTAAGTACAGTGATCGGCAACGCCTCGACCACGCCGGCGTCGCTACAGGCGATCTGCCACTGTGCCAAAGTCTCTTTTAGGGTGGTGAGGATACTGGCTTCGATATCATCTTGGGCACAGAACAAGGCATCTAAGGCATGGCCGAGCCCCTCTGCCCATTGCGCCGGATGCCAATGCTGGCTGTAGAAACGCCAGATCCCCTCAAGGGTATCAACCAGCGCCGCCAGTTTGCCCACCAGCGCCGCATCCAGACCGCCAATCTCTTCGCATGGTTCAATCCCATGCCAAACTTGGCCATCGCCAACAGCGTAGCCCAACAGCATCCGCTTAAGACCAAACGACCAGGTGTTTTGCTCTAGCGCCTCGGGCAGATTGAGGCTGTGACGCTGCTCGCCATGCAAGCCCCAACGGATCCCAGCCTGTTCAATCCAGCGTTGCAGCAGCGGCAGATCCGCCTCGGCAATCTCGAAGCGCGCCCGCAGCGCCGGTACCGCCAACAGATCCAGCAGCTCCGACACCGCAAAACGTGCCGAGCTAAGACCAAACAAGGTTTCCAGCGCCAGCAACATCACTTGATGGCCGCGCTGCGGCCGGTCGGCGATGGTAAACGGCAGATAGCGGCTGTCGCTCGGATCGAAACGGCCAAACACCGCTTCGATGTAGGGCGCGTATTGGCTAACATCGGGCATCATCACAATCACATCCGCCGGTTGCAGTTGCGGATTGTCGGCAAAGCGCTTGAGCAACTGATCGTGGAGGATCTCAACCTCGCGCTGACGCGAATGTGCCAGCACCAGTTGCAGCGAATCATCATCATCAGCGACGACGCTCGGCTCTGATGGCAGCGGCGCCAAATCGAAGATCCCGCGCTGCAGTTGGGTTAACAGGCTATCGCCCTCAGGCTCGGCGAATAGGTCAATCTGCTGGAAGTTGCCTTGGTACAACTCCGGCTGGTCGTATTCATACAGCATGCCGATATAATCGCGCCCCTGCTTGCCCCAAGCCGCCAACAACGGGTTTACGTGGTTGTGCTGCTGATCTTCATCAAGCACCTCCGGCAGACCGGCTTTGCGCTGGTGACGGGCGTTTTGCAGCTGGCGTTTAAGTAAGTCTTTGTCTTCAACAATGTCGCCCCAAAAGTGCTGACAGGGGTTGTTGATGCACAGCAGCACTTGGCAGTGCTCGGCCAGCGCCGCCAGCACTTCGATGCTTTGTTTTGGCAAAGCACTGATGCCAAACACCACCAACCGACGCGGCAGCCTGGCCGGAACTGCGCCCCTGGCCAAGGTATCGATAAAACGTTGGTGTAACTCAGCGCGGGAAGTCTCCCGCTCGGCGGCGGTCATATCCGCCAAGATGGCGCGCCACAACTGCGCTTGCCACAGCTGTTTCAGCGGCAGTGGGCTGCGCACCCCGTGACCAGAAACGATCACATCGTCGCCGGCCGCCCAGTGCTGCAACCAGTCGCCACGATAGACCTGATACTGGTCGTACAGATCCGCCAATTGTTCCGCCAACTGGTCGCGCTTACGGGTTGGCTGATCACCAGACAAAAATCGTTTCAGTGACTCAAAATCGGGACGGTCGACCAAACTTGGCAGCATCCGCAGCAACCGCCAACGCAGTTGTGGTTTATCGAATGGCGACTGCTTTGGCACCACCGCCTCGCCCAGCACGCATCGATAGAGTTGCCAGATAAACCGCGATGGCATCTGCATCTGCAAATTACAGGCGATGCCGTGGCCATCATCCGCCGCCAGCGCCAGTTTCAGCCACTGCGCCATGCCGTTACTCTGGACCAGAAAAATTTCTGGCTCTAAGGGCGCTAACGGATATTGTGCCAACCACTGCACCACCAACTCGCGCAGCTGTTCTATCTGATTCGAGTGAAGCATCATCAGACCATTGGTCAGCGGCGCTGCCGCTGGTGGAAGGAGTTGATTCGCCAAGATTTCGCCTTTGTTGTTTGGCCACAAGCAAGAACTGGATAATACCCAAAGCAGGCTGAATTTGTTGACCAAATTGGCCGCCCAATAGGCATCGGCCAGCGGCGCCAGCACAACCGCATATTTTGTGGCCAGCACCGCATAGTCGCAGTACATTAATGACACTGATTTTTGCTTTGGCAGCTCACCGTAATGGAGTCACAGTATGGTTAACGAACGCAGTGCCGTGTATTTGGGACTTTCGCTGTTTTTTGGATTAGCGCTACTGGGGATGCAGTTGGCGGATGCAGCGCTCGATTATCGCCAATTGGAGCGGCGCGTTACCGTTAAAGGCTTGGCAGAACAAGAGGTAATGGCGGACGTGGTGATCTGGCCAATCCAATTTAGCGCCGCCGATGATGATTTAGGCCAGCTTTACCAAACCCTAGAGCAACAAGCGGAACAGATCAGCGCGTTCTTATTGCTCAACGGCATCAGTGAAACCGAGATCAGCAAAGCGCCACCGGCAATTACCGATCGTTCGGCGCAGCAATACGGCAGCCGCGAACCGAATCAACTGCGCTTTGCCGCACTGCAAACCGTGACCGTCTATTCCAATCAAATTGAATCGGTGCGGGCGGTGATGAACAAGCTGGCCGAACTTGGCAAACAGGGCATCGTCTTCACCGGTGGCGATTATCAAGCGCAAACCGAATACCTGTTTACCGGCCTCAACAGCTTAAAACCAACCATGGTCGAGGAAGCCACTCGCAACGCTCGTGACGTCGCCGAACGCTTTGCCAAAGATTCCGCTAGCCGCCTTGGCAAGATCCGCTGTGCTACTCAAGGCCAGTTCTCCATCAGTTCTAGGGACAACAACAATCCGCACATTAAAAAAGTACGGGTAGTCTCTACCGTTGAATACTATTTATCCGATTAAACCGAAGCGACACTAGGGCGTGTTGACGTTTGATGTTCGTAATTTGGTCGAGGATAGCGGCTGTCAATCGAGGATTGCGATTGAAGGCCCTCTCTTCAGAAATAAAAATCAGGGCTCTACGTCGAAATCGTATGACGAAGAGTGACGGCCGCTAGTCCGGCCCTGCAAGGCGCCCTTCGGTGATTAATGACCATTCAAATTGACTAAGCAAGTCTAATTTGGCGTTGAAAATGGCCAATGATGGGCGCAAAGATATACGACAAAGGCCAACACGCCCTAAGCAACAAGGAAGGTTTATGCAAGCGTTGATGATCATTGATATGCAAAACGACTTTGTCGATCCCGCTGGCCGCGCGGTAGTGGCGCAGGCGCAAGCGACAGTCGCCACCATCGCCAAGCTGCTTAGCCATTGGCGCCAGCAGAGGTGGCCGGTTATCCATGTGCTGCGCCGCCACCACAGCGACGGCAGCGATTCAGAGGTATTTCGGCGCCACGCTCCGGTTTGCGTCGCCGACAGTTGGGGGGCTATCCCCTACCCCAGCTTAGAGCCGCAAAGCGGCGATTGGGTGCTGTACAAAACCCGCTTTAGCGCCTTTTATCGCACCGAACTGGAACAACTGTTGGCAACCCATGGCATCGACTCATTAGCGATCTGCGGCACCCAGTTACCCAACTGCATTCGAGGCACGGTGATGGACGGGCTCTATCGCGATCTGCAAATCACCATTGTCGAAGACGCCTGTTCGGCGCAAAATCAGCAGATAGCCAGTAATAACATCATCGATATGCGTAATATGGGCGCAGTCGAAACCCACAGCAGTAATTTGCTTAATCAGTGAGACAACCCGATGGAACCGTGGCACGGCATTCTTATTCTCATTTTGGTGATCGCGGTGGTGGTTGGTAACTTGATGCTGATCCGCCATCTAGGCGACATCAAATTACCTAAGAAGATGCCCACCGAAGAGCTAAAAGAGACCGTCGATAAGTTAAATCAGCAACTTGATATTAATCATCGTCAACAGCCGCCGGCAAACGGCAGCGGCAAACGCTGAACCGTCATTCAGAAATCTATCGGCCCAGCTGGGATTTTTCCGGCTGGGCTTTTATATGCTATAAAATCAATCACCTAGGTCATCTATTAAGCAAATATTTTGCTACATAGTCTCGCCACTAGAGTTACACTTACGCTGCAAGTTTTTCAGAGGGGTGCAACAGTGGTTAAGCAGTGGTGGGATAAACGTTGGGTTCGAGTGGGCAGTTACAGTGCCATCGCTTTTGGGGTCTATTGTGGACTGCTGGGCTACGCGCTGCCGGAACTGGCCAAATCGCAGGTACCGAAATGGATTGCCAACAACACCGATGGCGAACTGAGTGTCGCCGACATTCAGTTCCATCCACTGGAATGGCGACTGCAGATCGACCAACTGCAGCTGACAGATAAGCAACAGCAACCGGCGTTGACGCTGGAGCAAGCGGTGCTGGATCTCGATCCGTGGCGGTCTCTGGCAAACTGGCAAGGTCAGGTGCGAGAACTCACTTTGATCGCCCCAGATCTGCAGCTACGCAATCATCAGGGTACGCTCAATCTGGTCGAGATTTTTGCGCCGCTTACCGCTAATGCCGAACCCGCCAGCAGCGAAGTGCCAACCGAACCGCAACCCATCCCACTGGCGGTCGATAAGCTGACCTTAAGCAACGGTCGCGTCGGTTATCAGCAGGATCAGCGCACGCCGCTGCAATTTACCCCACTAAATATTGAGGCCAGTAACCTCAATTTAGCCCAAGCGGATAACCGCACCCGCTTAACGCTTACCGGTGCTGGTGATGGCAAACTGAGCGTCGATGTTGCCAGCCAGTTGACGCCGTTGAAACTGGATGTGGCGCTAAAGCTAACCAACGCTGAGCTCAAGCCCTATTGGCAGTTTGCCCAGTTACCCCTGCGTTTCGATCTGGACGATGGCCGCTTAAGCGTCAGTGCCAATCTGGCGATTGCCGAACAGGGCGAGCAGCTTGCGGTAAACCTGAATGATGGCCAAATTGGCCTTGATGACTTAATCCTGAGTCATCAACAGCAACCACTGTTGGCGGTTGATAACTTGAGCCTCAAGCAGATCCAATTGGATCTCCTCAAACAGCAGGTTAACCTTGCCGAGATCGCCATCGATGGTGGCCACCTGTATGCCAGTCTGAGTCAAGATGGTCTCGATTTAGCGACCATTTTCAGCCCAATAACCACAGATAGCAGCAATTCAGCACCACAAACCTCAGCCACCGCAGCGTCTAAGCAAGCGCCAACCACAACCGATGAAGCACCGTGGCAACTGCAAGTTGGCGCCGCTAAGCTTGGCAACTGGCAACTGAATTTCAGCGACCAAACGGTGGCCAGCGCCGCCAACTGGCAGCTGCAGATCGAGAATTTCAGCACCGGACAACTGAGCCAAGATCTCACCCAGCCAATTACCCTAGCGCTCAACAGTCGCATCAACCAAACCGCCCGTTTTGACTTTAACGGTACCTTGTTGCCACAACCGCTAAGCCTGCAATCAACCCTAAAGCTGCAGGATTTTGCGCTGCTTGATACGCTGCCTTATTGGCAGCAACAACTGGCATTGAAGCTGCTCTCTGGCAGCGCTGATGTCGAGGGCGAGTTCAACCTCGCCAGTACCGAGCCGCTGGATCTCAGCTTTAGCGGCCGTGCTGCTATCAATGACTTCAGCAGCCAAGATCCCGTCGGCCAGCGCGACCTATTGAAGTGGCAAGCGCTCAATTTCGATGGCATCCAATTTGCGACCTCACCAATGGCGCTAGAGATCGCCACTATCGGTGCCGACAAGCCCTACGCCCGAGTGATCATCGATGAAGATGGCAGCACCAACTTAAGCCAAATTGTGCCTGCAGCGCCGAAGTCCGCCGAACCCAGCAACCAACCTGCCGAAGCGCCAGACGGCGGAGAGTCACAACCGGCGATGGCAATTCGCATCGGTGAAGTGCTTATCAGCAATGGCGATGCCTTCTTTGCGGACAATACCCTGATCCCTAAATTTGCCACCGGCATCGAACAACTTAACGGTCGCATCGGCAGCCTAAGCAGCAGCGAAAACAGCGTTGCTGAGGTCGACATCGCCGGCCAAGTAGACCGCTATGCCCCGGTAGCACTTAAAGGCAGCTTGCAACCCTTCGGTGCCGAACGACAACTGGATTTGGGACTGACCTTTGATAACTTCGAGTTGACCTCGGTCAACCCCTACGCCGGTACCTACGCCGGTTACTATGTTGACCAAGGCCAGTTGGACTTAGCGCTCAACTACAAACTCGATGGCAACGCCCTCAAGGGCAGCAATAAAGTGGTGCTTAATCAGCTGGTACTGGGGGAGCGCAGTAATTCTAAAGAGGCCAGCAATCTGCCGCTACCTTTGGCCGTCGCGCTGATGAAAGATGGCGATGGGGTGATCGATCTCGAACTGGATGTCGCCGGTAATGTCGACGACCCTGAGTTTGCCATCGGCCCACTGATCTTAAAGGCGCTTGGCAACCTGATCACCAAAGCGGTAACGGCACCGTTTGCACTACTTGGCAGCTTAATTGAGGGCGATGCGCCAGCGGAATTTGTCGCTTTTGATGCAGGTCAAGCACAGGTCACCACAGGGGCCAAAGATGAGCTGAAGCGCTTAAGTGACGCACTAAAACAGCGGCCAGAGTTATCGCTAACGGTGCTTGGTTCGGTATCGACCAGCAGCGATAGCTTGGCGCTGGCCAAACAATCGGTATCCGCCAAACTGGGGTTGGATATTGACCGCCTTGATGGCGATCAACAGTGGCAGCAACTGGAACAGTTGGCGCAAACCACCCTGGGTGAAATCGATTTTGCCGAGCTAAAAGCCCAACAGGATCCCAATGCCGATATCCAGTTGTGGCGCAGCCGCTTAAAGCAGTTGCTGCTGGAGCAGCAAAACATCGGTGATAAACAACTGGCGGATCTGGCGATGGCACGCGCCGCCGCCACTAAGCAGGTACTGGTGGATGATTTCGCTCTGCCTGCTGATAAGGTGTTTATCAAAGAGAGCCGCGTTGATCTCGACACCCGCGGCAGTCGCGCCCATCTCGAACTCGGCGCTGGTGACTAAGCCAAAGAACGCCAAATCACTGGGCGTACCGCTTCGCACGGTGCGCCGCAGTTACAAAATTAGCCCATGACTCACATGCTCTATCAACAACTAAATCAAGCCTCAGCCAAGCCAGAACTTTGGTCGGTCTACAACGCCGACCAACTGTGGACCACGCCCCACCTTGCCAAACAGATGTTGGCGTTTCACCTAAATGGCGACATCCCGCTGGCGTCACGTTCTTTCCAATTTATGGACAGCTCAGTGGCATGGCTTATCGCCCAACTCGAACTGAACCAGCACTCGCGCACCATCGACTTTGGCTGCGCTGTTGGCCACTACTGTCAGCGCTTAAAAACCGCTGGGATCGGCACCGTAGTTGGATTGGACTTTTCTAAAAGTTCGATCGATTACGCCAAGCAGCAAGCGGATAAACAGCAGCTTGATATCGAGTACCACTTGGGCAATTACTTGGACTTCCACGATCCCCGCCAATTTGACCTAATCACTTTGGTGATGTGCGATCTGTGCGCGTTAAGCCCGCAGCAGCGTAGCCAATTATTCGCCAAGTTTAAAAGCTTACTGACCAAGCACGGTGCCATTGCCCTAGATGTTTACACCGCCGAACGCTTCGCTGGATTAACGGAATCAGTATCCATTGGGCAAAATAGCATGAACGGTTTTTGGAGCAGCAACGATTACTGGTGCATCCAAGCTAACCATCTCTATCCAGAGCAGCTCGTATCGCTGGATAAGTACACCATTTGTCAGCACCAGCATCAGCAGGTGGTCTATAACTGGTTACAGCACTTCACCCTTGAGTCGCTCAGTGACGAACTGGCCGTCCATGGGCTTGTGATCGAACATCACTTCAGCGATCTGTGCGGCACGCCATACGCTGGCGGCGATGAACTGGCGGTAATTATCCGCCACGCCTAAAAAAACAAGGGCATGCGTTAAGCATGCCCTTGTTTTATTCTCGGTGCTGCAAGGTTATTCAGAAGGCTGTGGCCTAACCAATAACTCCTCGACCTCCAGCTCTGGTGCTGGCGTACCGACCCAGCCACCGCCAAGGGCGCGAAATAGGGTCACTAGATTGGTTTGCTGACTCAACTGCAAACTGATCAACTGCTGCTGAGCAGCAAAAAAGCTGCGCTGGGAATCCAGTGCGTTATAGAAGCTATCGACCCCTTGGCGAAAGCGCAGATCCGACAGCTCAAAGCTTTTGCCGGTGGCCGCCACTAACGCTTGCTGGGCTTGGTATTGCTCGGCCAGAAATGCCCGCGCGGCCAGTGCATCGGCCACTTCCCGAAAGGCGCTTTGAATCGCTCCTTGGTAACTGGCCACGGCAATATCACGATTGGCCTTGGCAATATCTACGTTGGCGCCAATTTCGTTCCAGTTAAAAATCGGCAGCGTCAGGCTGGGGCTGAAGTTCCAACTGCGAGCATCGCTGGAAAACAGATCATCCAGATCGCCGCTAAGTAATCCGGCAGTAGCGGTAAGGCTAATGGTTGGGAAGTAGTTAGCGCGCGCCGCACCGATGTTGGCGTTCTCAGCCATCAGCGCGTATTCCGCCTGCAACAGATCCGGCCGATTCAACAGCAGCGCCGATGGTAGTCCCGCCATCAATGGCGCCAGCGACTGCGCTTGAATTGCCTCCGGCATCAATGCCTCACTTACAGGCACGCCGACCAACTGCGCCAACTGGTGACGATCAGCGGCAATCTGGTTGCGAAAACGCGCCAAGTCTACTTGAGCATTGGCGACCGTAACTTCAGCTTGAGCCACATCCAATCCTGAAACCACACCATTATCGAAGCTTTGCTGCGTCAGCGACAACGATTCTAGCTGGCTTAGTAAGGTCTCTTCCGCCAACGTCAGCAGCGACCGATTGGCCGCGAGTGACAGATAGGTGGTGGCAATTTGCGCCATCACCGTGATCTGGGTGTTGCGCCGGCCTTGCTCGGTACCAAGGTAACTGAACAGTGCTTGCTGCTCTAAATTGTCGATGCGACTGAAAAAATCCAGCTCATAACTGAGGATCCCAAGATCAACGTTATATTGACGACTGATGGTTTCGGTACCGTTCAATGCTTCTGGCAACAATTGGTTGCTGGCACCAGCGCGCAAATCGATGTTGGGCAGGTTGCCTGTTCGCTGCACCCCATACTGCGCTTGTGCCCGTACCAAGGTGTAGTACGCCACTTGCAAATCGCGGTTGTGGCCCAGACCCAGTTCAATCAACTGCTGCAGTTTGGGATCGACCATAAACTGGCGCCAATCCAGCTCGGCACTGCTTTGGCCTACCTGATCGCCAATCAGGTTTTCCAGTTGCGGATCTAACGAGGTTACCTCAGGTCGCTGATATTCCGGTGCTAAGTTGACGCAGCCCGCAAGCAGTGCGCTCGCCACCAGCGTGACGCCCTTTACTGACTTCATGAGCGCACCTCCTGATCATCACTGGCAGAGGAAGAGTCGTTATCCGTTTTCTTACCAGCGAATAACTGCATCACAAACACAAAGAACAGCGGGATAAAGAACACCCCAAGGAAGGTGGCGGTTAATACCCCGCCAACTACCCCGGTGCCGACCGCGTTTTGGGCACCGGAACCGGCACCACTGGAGATGGCCAGCGGCAATACCCCGAAGCCGAAGGCCAGAGAGGTCATGATGATCGGCCGCAGTCGCACCTCGGCAGCATGCCAGGCCGATTCTAAGATCCCCTGCCCCTCATCGTGATATTGCTTAGCGTATTCGACAATCATGATGGCGTTTTTCGACGACAATCCAACGGTAGTTAATAGCCCTACTTGGAAGTAGACATCGTTTGCCAAGCCGGTGATGTCGGTTGCAGTCACCGCACCAAGCACCCCGAGCGGCACCACCAAAATCACCGCAAACGGCACCGTCCAGCTTTCATAAAGTGCCGCCAAACAGAGAAACACCACCAGAATCGACAGCGCGTATAACATCGGTGCTTGGTTGCCAGAGGTGCGCTCTTCACGACTAAGCCCAGTCCATTCCATCGACACCCCGTTCGGCAGTTCGGCCACCAGTTTTTCCACCGCCAACATCGCTTCGCCGGAACTAACTCCAGGTCGAGGCTGACCTTGGATCTGCATCGACGCCACGCCGTTGTATCGTTCCAAACGGGGCGAGCCGTAATCCCAACGACTGGCACTGATCGCTTTTAACGGCACCATCTCGCCTTGGGTATTACGCAAATACCAGTCATCCAACTGCTCCGGTCCCATCCGGTATGGCGCGTCCGCTTGCACATAAACCTGTTTGACTCGGCCACGGTCGACAAAGTCGTTGACGTAAGCCGAACCAAACGCGGTCGAGAGGTTGCTGTTGACGTCGGACAGATTAACGCCCAGCGCCTGCGCTTTGAGTTTGTCGATCTCCACCACAAATTGCGGAGTGTCATCCAAACCGTTAGCGCGCACATTCATCATGGTGGGATCTTGATTGGCCTGCTGCAAAAACTGATTGCGTGCCTGCCCTAACGCTTGATGACCGGCACCGGCACGGTCTTGTAGATGCATATCAAAACCGGTGGCGTTACCAAGTTCAATAATCGCCGGCGGCACAAAGGCAAAACCGAGCGCTTCTTTGATGCTAAACAGGAAGCCCTGAGTGCGCGCCATAATGGCGCTGACATGGGCATCGGGAGAGGTACGCTGATCCCAAGGTTTTAGGTTTAAGAACATCATCCCAGCGTTGGCGCCTGCACCAGCAAAGCTGAACCCCGCCACCGAGAAGATCGCATCAACGGTTTCGGTCTCTTGGGTCAGCACGTAATCTTCGATTTTGCGCAGCACCGCAAGGGTCTGATCTTGAGTCGCACCCGCTGGCAGGTTGATCATCCCCATCATGATCCCCTGATCCTCATCCGGCAGAAATCCGGTCGGCAACTTTGCTAAAAAGCCACCAGCCACCACCGCCAACGCAACGAACGCCAGCATCGACAGCTTGACCTTGTGAGTCATCGCCTTAACGCCGTTAACATAGCCTTTGGTAAGTCGTTCGAAGGTGCGATTAAACCAGCCAAAGAAACCGCTATGACTGTGTTCGGTATGGCGCATCAGCGAGACGCACAAGGTTGGCGATAAGATCAAAGCCACCAGTACCGACAAGCCAACGGCGGTGACGATAGTGACCGAAAACTGGCGGTAGATGATGCCAGTGGTGCCGCCGAAGAATGCCATCGGCACGAACACCGCACTCAGCACCATACCAATCCCCACCAAGGCACCGGAGAGTTGCTGCATCGCCTTGCGGGTGGCCGCCAATGGGCCAAGGTGCTCTTCGGTCATCAACCGTTCAACCCCCTCCACCACCACAATGGCATCATCAACCAACAAGCCGATCGCCAACACCATGGCAAACATGGTTAGGGTGTTGATGGTGTACCCCAGTGCCAACAGCACCGCCACCGTGCCCAGCAACACCACGGGAACCGCAATGGTTGGAATCAAGGTGGCACGCAGATTCTGTAAGAACAGGAACATCACCAAAAACACCAACACCACCGCTTCAATCAGGGTGTGGACCACGTTTTCAATCGATAGATTGATAAATGGCGTGGTGTCATACGGCAGCGCCATCTTCAGCCCTTCGGGAAACAGTGGCTGTAACTCCTGCAGTTTTTGATTTACCAGTTCCGCGGTATCCAAGGCGTTCGAGCCAGTCGCCAGTGCCAGCGCCAAACCGGCTGCTGGCTTGCCATTAAACCGCGCCGAGGTTTGATAGTTGGAGGCACCAAGTTCAATGCGGGCGACATCGCGCAACAGCACCCGAGAACCGTCGTCGTTGACCTTGACCAAGATCTGCTCAAATTCGTCTACGTTGGTTAACAGCGATTGCACGCTGATGGTGGCGTTTAATTGCGAATCTGGCAGCAGTGGCGCCGCCCCTAGCTGACCGGCAGAGATCTGGCTGTTTTGCGCGGCAATGGCGGCATTAACATCCGATGGCATCAAGCCGTAGCTCTCCAGCTTATTAGGATCAAGCCAGACCCGCATCGCATAGCCCGCGCCAAACAGAGTCACCTGACCGATGCCGTTAACCCGCGCCAACGGGTCTTCCAAATTACTGGCGATAAAGTCGGCAACATCAATATTGCTCATGCTGCCATCTTCAGAATAGATGGCGATCACCTGTAAAAAACCGGCGCTGGCTTTCTCGACTGTAACCCCCTGACGCTGCACCGCTTCCGGCAACGAAGCGGTTGCCGCCGCCACTTTGTTTTGCACCTGCACTTGGGCAATGTCCGGATCGGTACCGGCCAAGAAGGTCAAAGTGATGCTGGTGCTACCAAAGGAATCTGAGGTAGCGGCAATGTACTGCAGGTTATCAAGGCCGGTGAGCTGCTGTTCAATCACCTGAGTCACTGTTTCTTCAGCGGTTTTCGCCGAGGCCCCGGGATAGGTGGCGGTCACCTGAATTTGCGGTGGCGCAATATCGGGATATTGCGAAATCGGCAGTTGTGGCAGCGACAGCAAGCCCGCCAACATCAATAGGATCGACAGCACCCACGCGAATACTGGTCGATCAATAAAAAATTGAGCCATGAGCTACCTCACTGCGCCAGTTGCTCGACGCCACCAACTGGGGCCCCGGGGCGGACAAACTGCAATCCTTCAAGAATCACCCGCTCGCCACTGCTAAGGCCAGAGAGCACCAACCAACTGTTGCCACGCATCTCGCCAACGGTCACTGGCCGCGCTTCCACCACATTGTCACTGTTTAGCACCATCACCGTCGCCGCCCCAGTTGGAGTCCGGCTAACCCCTTTGGCGGGGATCAAGATGGCGTTTTCGCGGGTTCCGGTCACCAGTTCAGCACGGACAAACATCCCCGGTAGCAGCAGCTCGTCAGGGTTGGCGAAGGTGGTGCGAATAGTAAAGGTGCCGGTGGAGGGGTTGACGTTGATGTCGGCGAACTGGAACTCTCCTTTTTGCTGATAGCGGCTGCCATCTTCAAACAGCAGTGATACCTCGGCAGCATCGCTTTGATTGCGCACCAACTCACCAGAGGCCCAAGCTCGGCGTAACTCAGTTAAGGCACCGGTAGACTCGGTAACATCAACGAAAATGGGATCAAATTGCTGGATGGTTACCAGCGGCTGCGATTGGTTGGCGGTAACCAAGGCACCGGCGGTCACGCTAGAGCGGCCAACTCGGCCACTGATTGGCGCAAATACCTTGGTGTATTGCAGATTAATGGTTGCTGTTTCCAGTGCCGCCTCGGCGGTATCTATCTGCGCTTGCGCCTGTTCAAACTGCGCTTGGGCATCATCAAAATCCTGTTTCGATACCGCTTGCGAATTCACCAAAATCTGAAACCGCTCTGCCTTGGCCTTGGCGGTTTTCAGATTTGCCCGGGCCTTGGTGATGTCCGCTTTCGCCCGAGCCAGATCCGCTTGATAAGGGGCCGGATCGATTTGATACAACTGCTGGCCTTGTTCAACCAACGCACCTTCGGTAAACAACCGCTCCAGCAAAATGCCACTGACCTGCGGCCGCACTTCCGCCTCTAACGACGCTAAGGTGCGTCCCGCTAGGGTGGTAGTCATTTTTAGCGGCTCTGGGGTAACGGTGATCACCCCAACTTGTGGTGGTGGAAACCCCTGTTGCTGCGGTGGTGCTTCACCGCAGGCGCTTAGCAGTGTCGCCACTGCCAGCACCATCCACCAATGAACTCGCGTTTGCCAGCGCGCCATAGTGCCCCTCTAACTTTTGCTTACCTAAGTCTGCATAAAGTTAGTAAACGCACTGAGGTTTGGTGGATTTTCACCAGCAACAAAAACGCCTTGGTGATAACCAAGGCGTTGTTCAAGCCAGTTAGAAATAGTGATAGAGGGTCAAACCGCCATGCCAATCATCGCCGTGCCAGTGGCGATAACCGGTTTCACTGCGCAGCGCCCAGTTAGTTGCCAACTGCCAGTGCCAACTGGCGGTCACTTTGGCGTTGTGGCTGTCACTGCCGCTGGTTAATGCCAACCACTGGGCGGCGATCCCAAAGCGGTGCTGCGGCACCGATTGCCACAACACACCGCCACTGATCCCGGCGCCCAACACAGCTTGTTGGTCGGTGAGCGCGCCCACGCTGAGTTCGGCACTGACCATTCCGTAATAGTGCAAGCCGTCGGTTTCGCCCCACGCTTTGCCGTAGCCGCCATGCGCAAACCAGCGACCATCGAGTTCGGCTTTATTTGGCATGCGGTCAAAGCCAACCTGCACCTGCCAGGCGGCGTTATCAAACACCTGATTGCTTGGCGCCAATGCCATCGCTTCGACTATGGTTAACCGCTCAAGCTGCCAGTGCTGCTGTTGGCTGTAACTTAGTTGGGTATCTAAGAAGCTGATCTTGGCGCCCGGGATAAAGCCCTGCTGAGAGTCCAGCAGATCGTGATAGGCCAAACGTCCCTCAAGCGTCAGTAGCCCGCCCTGCAGCTGGCTGTGACCGCCGCCACCACCGATTCGAGCAGAACCATGACCGCGCTCCGGCGATACCTCAGGCTGCACCACTGGATTAAAGGGCGATGGCGTCTTAATTCGACTGCGCTGATACAGTAATTGAGTTAACTGCCTGGCGGTCGGATCCCGCTCTAGTCCTAAATCATACAGCTCGAAATTGAGCCATTCATAAGCTAACTCTAAAATCGCCGCCCGCTGCGGATCGCTGTACTGCGCCGGATCAGGATACTGCCCCTGTTTCGCCAACTGCGCAGCACCAAACAACGTCGGGTCCAGTTGCTGCGCTTGGTCCAGCAAACGGGTTCCGAATGATTCTCGATAAGCCGGCGGCTTAATTAAATCCGCTTGTGCCAACGCCGCCACGGTATCACTGGGGATCGCCATTAGTGGAAATTGATTGACCAACTCCAGATCGTCACGGGCCAGTTCCAACAATGCCAATAATTGGTACGAGCAATTTTCATCAAGGAAGTAATAATCAAATTCAGCGTGGTGCATCTCCCACAGATGCAACAAAATTCGATGAACTTCGGCTTCAGAAAATTTCAGTGGATATTCCCAAATATCACGCGATTCAATATCGTTATATTCGCGCACCTTACGATAATAAGGCATCACCGTATAACGTCCGGGATATTGGCCAAATAAGCCCTTCATCGCATACAGCATTGGATTATCTTGGCCATCCGGCTCTGCGGCAAAGTTGACCGCATAAGCGACCAATTCACTGTTGCGGTTTTGCTCTTTGGCATCAACCCGCAACAAGGTGTGGCCAAACATCGACGATGGGTTGTTCATGTACGCCGTTGGAAACACCAAGGTCAGCCCCTGCGGCGCCAACGCCTGTTGCCATTCAAGCAGCTCTGGGCAATTAAGTTCGGCGGCTTGCCCTAACTGCTGTTGCAGCCAAGTGTAACGGGCGGGAAAAGCACAGCGCATCTGCTGCGCCTTGGCATCATCGGCCTGATACAACGCGGCAATGGTCGCTTGCAACTCTTGTTGCGGTGAATATTTACCGTTAGCGGCCAGGTAAAACTCAGCGCTATCAACTGTGCCGCCATAGCCGCCAAAGGTCTGCGGCAAATAGTGGCCTAATTTTAACCAGTATCGTTGCTTGGCCAGTCGTTCCACATCAAACTGCGGCGGTTCAACCTCGCCGTGAGTTGATGCCAATACGGGTAATGCGAAAAGTAAGCCGCAGCCAATCAGCCACCCTTTATTAATTGCCGCCAAGTTCATTCACTTCCGGATTATTATCTAATTAAATTGAGCAACCCTTAGCTAGCTTAAAAGCTGGTCAATTTAATCAAAAATAAAAGTGCCAGAGAACTCTGGCACTTTATTTATTACGCGTCGCGTTAATTACAGCGCGTAAGCAGACAGAGTGTCGCTATCAACCAGCATGTTGTTGATGTTTACCATTACGTCGTTAGAAGTAACGTTGGCCGCCGCGTAGATGGTGCCGAAGTTGTCTTGGGTCATTGAGGTAAACAGCACTTTATCAGCATCTTGGATGCCCCAAACCTGTGCCAGAGTATCCAAAGTTTCACCTTCGCCTTTAGCGATATCGCGAGCCAGGTTGTCCATGTTGCCGTCGATGAACAGGGCAATCTTCTCACGAGAGTGAATGGTGCCGTTACCATCACAACCCAGGGTACCCAGAGAGATACCGAAAGTTTGGTTACCAGAAGTACCGTTGGTAGTTGCCGCCAGCACTTTGAATACTTTGCCCTTCTTACCGTCGAAAATCATGGTGCCCAGACCACAGCCAACATCCGCGTCAGCCATAGCAACACCAGAGAACGGCAGAGTAGCTGCCAGCAGGGAAACAGCAACAAACTTTTTCATTAGAATATCCTTAACAATTAAACGCTGATCTACCGGATCAGTCCGCAGATAATAGTAAATTAACTGCGGCAACTGTAGAAATATTTATTCAAGAGGATTTGCTTGATCAGCTTGGATTAACAAATGCAGTTATTTTGTACAGCTTTATTGTGCCCTGTTTGTCATGACTGTTATTCATGCAGGGTCTTCAATAAACGCTTTACCGGCGCTGGCAAATGTCACTCTGGCTATGATCACAAAGTTACCAATATTGTTACGATGATCACTCTCCTTGCGAATAAACCAAATAACCTTTCGATGCCGCCATTATTGCTGGCTATGTTATTGCCGTCGCCGTGGCGGATACTTGGTGCCGCGATTGACAACCTAATTCTGGCGACAAGGAGTACCACTGATGCCTTATTTTCACACAATCGACGGCCACTGGCGTTTTAACGGCGATCCGAGTGATCTTGCCCGCAGCCGTGCCAGTGCCAATCAGTGTCATCAGTTTCACGCCGATGATGAAGATGAACAGGTTGATGATGTCGAACGCTCCTGCGTCAACTGCGCCTATCGACGCTGGCACCAAAGCGGTTTTGATTGCTTGAAGCCAACTCTCGACCGCGGTTAACTGCCGTGAGGCATTTTGTCTCACACTTGGCCGACAAAAACACCAATGAGAGACATGTTGACTACTCAAACAGATCTTGGTCTCAGTTTGAGTTACTTGGCGACAGGTATCGTTATCAACTTCACGGCAACCTGATTACAGTAGCGGCCATCTTTGGCTTATTCACTGTGTTCCATGGCCTGCGCAGTCTTAAAACAAGTCTCGTTAGAGCGCCACCATCAACGGCTGTGGCAATCGCTCAATCTAACCGTAAAGCGGGGCGAGTTACTGTTAATTAACGGCGCTACTGGCAGTGGCAAAAGTACCCTACTGCAGTTGCTGGCCGGACTTATCGCCCCCACTGAAGGTCACATAACTCGACCGCAACGGTGCGGTTTAGTGCTGCAAGATCCCTGCATTCAAATGCTACGAGATCAAGTTGGTGCCGAAGTCGCGGTATTGCTGGAACATTTGCAAACCCCGCCGGCACAGATGCCGGATAAAATTAATCAGGCGCTTGACCTAGTCGGACTGCCTTTACCACTAACCCACGCCACGGCGGCATTATCCCAAGGCCAACGCTATCGATTGCTAATTGCCGCTCAGTTGGTGGCCTGCCCAAGTTTGCTGCTGCTGGACGAGCCATGGGCGCAGATGGACGATAGCGCCTTTATTGAACTGAAACGGTTGCTGCGACAATTAACCATGCAAGGGATCACCGTGGTGATCACCGAACATCACCTTACCCCTTGGCGGGATTGTGTCGATCGGATCCTAACGCTCAGTGAATCGGGATTAATCGCCGCCGCAGCGCCAACCGAACCAACCACGGTATTCGCAGCCGCCACGCCCCAGCCTAGTCACCGTGGCCAGCTCTGCTATCGCTGCAGCGCCACGACCTTAGCGTTGGCAGAAGATCGGCAACTTCAACTGCCAGATCTTGAGGTGTTTGCTGGGCAACGGGTACTGCTGCAAGGCGTTAACGGCAGTGGCAAAAGCACCCTGCTGCGGGCCATCATCGGTTTTGATGGCAACGCCATTGGCCAGTTGCAACAACCGGGCTTGATGACCATCTGCCTGCAACAACCAGCACGACAGCTGTTCGCCACGACAGTACTTGATGAGCTGTGCTTTTCGTTGCTACGCCATGGTCAATCGCTAGCCGAAGCGCAACAGGCGGCAATGACACTGCTGCAACGCATACAGCTAGACCACCTCGCCCAGCGCTCGCCCTATGCCCTCAGCTATGGCCAACAGCATCTGATTGGGATCGCCAGCCAACTGCTGCGCCAGCCGGCGTTGTTGCTGCTAGATGATCCCTTTGCCGGATTAGATCCACGCCATTGCCAGCAGTTGTGGCGACTGCTGGATGAGCTTCCTCACCATTGCAGCTGCGTGATCGCCAGTCACCGCCACCTCGATGGTTTCAATAATCACTGGCGAATTCACGGCCAACAGTTACAGGTAGCGTAATGGCCAATCAACCTCGAGCCGTTGGCTATACCCAACTTAAATTGCTGCTCAGCCCACTATTCCTGGCGGCCATTTTGGCGATGCCTGCGTGGGCACTGCTGCCCGCGGCGCTGCTGATGTTGCCACTGCTGTGGCGAGCACCAACCGGTCTACTTCAGCTGTGGCGACTGACCAAGCTGATGGCGGTGCAGTTTGTGATTGTCTGGCTGTTCTATCTGCTGCGCTTTGGCCTCGATTCTTGGCCGGCGGCGTTGGAACTGTCAGCGCGGCTGTATCTGTCACTTTGGCCGGGATTATGGTTTTTCCTAACCACCCCACAACACCGAATTATGGCGGCACTATCGCCTTGGCTAAAACCGCGCACGGTGTTGGTAGTGGCAACCACCTTGGCGTTAATGCCCAGACTGGTGCGCGAAGCGCATCAACTTTACCAATTGCAATGTCTGCGCGGCGCGCGGATCAAGCCCAAACAACTGTGGCGCCCTTCAGCGTGGTTGGATCTGATTAACACCGTGCTGTGCCCACTGCTGATCCAGCTTATCCAATTAACCAAACAACAAGAGATGGCACTGCGAGCCCGAGGCTATCGCGATGGCATCGCCCCAACGCTGTTCACCACTGAGGACAATTAATGGAACGCTTCAAACTGTCTGACGCGCTGCTGCTTAGCGCATTAGCATTGTTGCTGCTGAGCTTTAAAGCGGCGGTCAAACTGAAACTGGGTTTGGTTGGCCACTCGATGTTTATGATGACGCTGGTAATGCTGCTGGCGCGAGGGTTAGTGCCAAAAACCGGCAGCGTACTGGCCACCGGCTTTCTCACCGGCTTGCTGGCGATGCTGCTTGGCATTGGCAAAGGTGGCCCGCTGATCCTGTTGAAGTTCATGTTCCCAGCCGCCGCCATTGAACTAGCCTGCCTGTTGCTGCCGTTTGCGCCATGGCAGCGAAAAACCGCCATTTTGGTCGGGCTTTGTGGCCTGGCGGCGTGGATTGCCAAAGGGATGTTTGAGTTATGGCTAGCCGGTGCCGACGCCCAATTTATGCTGCTGCAGATGGGCTGGAAAGGACTTGGCGGCGGCCTATTCACCCTCTTAGCGGCGCTGTGTGTACCACCACTGCTGGCGCGACTGGCGCATCACCAATTGATCCCACAGCAACGGCAACCACAGGGACTGACCCCATGAAACTGACCATCTGCATCGACGATACCGACATCATCGGCTCCAAAGGCACCGGCGAAATTGCCGAGGAACTGGGCGAAAAACTGGTGCAACTTGGTCTCGGTCAAGCCACTGGCGTCAGCCGTCATCAACTGTATGTGCACCAAGACATTCCCTATACCTCGCACAACAGCTCAATGTGCTTTGAACTGACCGAAGTCGGCGCCAGCATCGATGAGGTGATCGGTCACTGCATTGCCCACCTTATCGAACACAGCGCGGTCGGCTCCGATCCTGGTCTGGCGGTCGCCACCGAGCAAGCCGACTGGCCAGCCCTGATAGAATTTGGCCAGCAAGCCAAACGGCAGGTGCTTAACAAAACCCTCGCCTATCAATTGGCCGAGCAAGCCGGAGTGCATCTGTCAGAGCACGGTGGCAGCGGCGATGGCATCATCGGCGCTTTGGCGGGGTTGGGACTGCGCCGCGATGGCAACGACGGTCGCATGAAAGGCCAAGTTAAGCTGAACCTTAGCGCAGCCTGCGTCGCCGAGCTACTGAAACAACCCGAGATCGACAGCGTCATTGATCTCAACCATAAGCCGCTGCCACAGGATGCCGTGGTGCAGCTAAGTGGCAAAGTCAAAACCGTCCGAGTGAATCAGCAGTGCGCCCTACTGGTCTACCAACAAGCGGATGGGCGCTGGCACAACGCCGGTAAGTCACAGCTGAAAGCTTATTAAATCAACATAGCAATCAGGCAGTTGGTCTTTGTTTACGGTTTCGCTACAGTGCCAGTAGCGAAACTTACACAAGGATCTGTCGATGTTTCATGCTCGCCCCTTATCGGTTCGCCGTGCGCAGCCATGGTTGACCTGCGTCGTGATGGCAACCGCTGCCGCGCTAAGCCTGCCAGCCAACGCCTTCGACCGAGTCACCGGCGAATCATTCGCCAGCCGTTCTCCGGTGTACGCCCAACACGGCATGGCCGCCACCAGCCAGCCGCTGGCCACGCAAGTAGCGCTGGATATCCTCAAACAAGGTGGCAGCGCCGTCGATGCGGCTATTGCTGCCAACGCCATGCTCGGGTTAGTGGAACCTACCGGCTGTGGCATCGGTGGCGATCTGTTTGCCATTGTCTGGGATAGCAAAAGCCAACAACTGCATGGCCTCAACGCCAGTGGTCGCAGCCCGCAAAGTCTGACTATGGCGGAATTTAAACGGCTCGGTTTAAGTAGTATCCCGCCCTATGGCCCACTGCCAGTATCGGTACCCGGCACCGTTGATGGCTGGTTTGAACTGCACGGCAAGTTTGGCAAGTTGCCGATCAGTGAGCTGCTACAACCCGCGATTGGCTATGCCGAAAATGGTTTTCCGGTATCCGACTTAATCGCCTTTTATCTTGATCGTAGCGTCGAGCGCATCGGCCAATATCCCGGCTTTGCGGAAACCTTTATGCCGGATGGCAAAATGCCGAAAACCGGCGAAATCTTTAAAAATCCGGGGCTGGCCTACAGCTACAAGTTGATTGCCGAACAGGGCCGCGATGCCTTTTACAAAGGCGAGATCGCCAGCCGCATCGATGACTACATGAAAGCCCAAGGCGGCTTTTTAAGTTACGCCGATCTGGCCGCTCACCAGAGCGATTGGATCACACCGGTCAGCATCAACTATCGCGGTGTAGAGCTGTGGGAATTGCCACCACCGGGACAAGGGATCGCCGCGCTGCAGATCTTAGATCTGCTGAAAACCTACGACTTAGCGGCGATGGGCCGTGACAGCGCCGAGTTCGTCCACACCTTTGTCGAAGCTAAGAAGCTGGCGTTTGCCGATCGTGCCAAGTTCTATGCCGATCCCGACTTTGCCATGGTGCCGGTAGCCGAGCTTATCTCCGACGGCTACGCCGACAAGCGTCGAAAACGGATTGACGCCAACAAAGCCGCCAAAGCGGTCGAGGCCGGCAACCCCGCACTAGAACACGGCGACACCATCTATCTGACCACCGCCGACAAAGACGGCAATATGGTGTCGCTGATCCAAAGCAACTATCGCGGCATGGGTTCCGGCATGACCCCTCCGGGTCTTGGCTTTGTGCTGCAAGACCGTGGCCAACTGTTTTCGCTAAAGGAGGGTGAAGCCAACAGCTACGCCCCCGGCAAGCGGCCGTTTCATACCATCATTCCCGCCTTTGCCACCAAAGACGGCAAGCCGTGGTTGTCGTTTGGGGTGATGGGCGGTGCCACCCAGCCACAGGCGCACGCGCAGATCATCATCAACATGGTCGACTTTGGCATGAACCTGCAAGAAGCCGGTGATGCGCCGCGGATTTTACACAGCGGCTCCAGCCAACCCACCGGCGAAGTGATGCTCAGCGGCGGCGTGGTCAGTTTGGAATCCGGCTTTAGCTACCAAACTAAGCGCAACTTGATGCTTAAAGGCCACAAACTGCAAGACAACCTCGGCGGATATGGCGGCTACCAAGCGATCGAATGGGACGCCAACAACAAGGTTTATATCGGTGCCTCGGAAAGTCGCAAAGATGGCCAAGCGGCGGGATATTAGATAGTTATTAGTTGGTAGATTTCAGTCGTTAGTTACAGCAAAAGCGGCGGTAGATTGCTCTACCGCCGCTTTTCTTTTTCTCTAGCTGATCGCTAACAACTACTAAAAACTAATCGCTGATAGCTAGCTACTTTTGCCAAGCTACGATTTAGCGCTTGGCTTAAAGCTGTTAATTTGCTCGGCCAGTTTGTCCGCCACAAAGCCTGGTGAATGGGTGTTGCCGGAGATCAAGCGATACATCGCTGGGATCACCAACAGCGTCACCACGGTGGCAAACGCCATCCCGAACAGCACCACGGTACCCACCGCAATTCGGCTTTCATAGCCGGCACCGCTGGAGAAGATCAGCGGCACCGCCCCAAACAGGGTGGTCATCGCGGTCATCAGGATTGGCTGCAGACGACGGGTTGCCGCATCAATCACCGCTTGCTCAAGGCCGAGGCCGCGATCGCGGAGCTGGTTAGCAAATTCAACAATCAAGATGCCGTTTTTGGTCACCATGCCAATCAGCATGATCAGACCAATCTGGCTGTAGATGTTAAGCCCCTGCCCCATCAGCCACAGGCCAGCTAAGCCACCGAGAATGCCCATCGGTACGGTAAACATCACCACCAGCGGGTTGATAAAGCTTTCAAACTGCGCCGCCAATACCAAGTAGGCCACCAACAACGCCAAACCAAACACCACCGCGGTGCTGCTCTGGTTCTCTTTAAAGTCAGCGGATTCGCCAGCGTAGTTGATGTTAATCTCCTTCGGCAAAATCCGTTTGGCTTCATCCTCAAGCAGCGTCAGGGCATCGCCCAAGTTGCCTTCTGGGGTCAAGTTGGCCTTGATGGTGATCGACTTCTGCTTGGAGTAGTGCGACAACATCCGCGCCGCGCCCACCTCTTCCACGTAGGTTACCGTGTCCAGACTGATTAACAGACCGGTACCGGAACGCAGGTAGATCTTGGAGAGATCGGCAGCGCTGTTGAAGTGGCGCTCGTTAGCGCGCAGATAGACGTCGTACTCTTCACCACGATCGACAAAAGTGGTTTCCGTCTTACCACCCAGCATCACCTCAACGGTACTGGCGATCTCGGTCACGCTTAAGCCCAACTCCGCCGCCCGGGCGCGATCAACTCGCACCACCAACTCTGGGGTTTGCTCGGCGTAATCGATGTCAGCGCCGGTCATCTGCTCGCTGTCGTTGGCGAAATCGCGCAGCTGCAAGGCGTAGCGATTCAGTTCATCGTAGCTGGAACCACTGATCACAAACTGCACCGGCTCCGACGAACCACCACGGAAGCCCGGCAACATCGGCCGCACCATCACATCGGGGATATCTTTAAGCTGCTTGGCCACCACCGCCAGCGCGTCTTTGGCGGTTTGCGTGCGCTCGCGCCAATCTTCCAACTGAATGATCACAAAGCCGGTGTTATCGCCCGCACGGCCACCAAAGGCTGGAGTCTGAATGCTGAACGAGCGCACCAACCCTTGCCCCAATAGCCCCATCATCCGTTCTTCAACGATCTCCATGTTGGCGCTCATGCGGTTGTAACTGGTGCCCTCAGCGCCTTTAACAAAGGCAAACAGAATGCCGCGGTCCTCTTTTGGCGCCAATTCGGCTGGGATCTTTTGCAGCAACAGCGCCGAACCGCCAATACAGGCGATAATCACCAGTGGCGCCAGCCAACGGCCTTTTAATACCACTACCAACAAGCGACGATAACCGGCTTCCAAGGCGCTGATCACCCGGCGTACACCACGAATAAGCAGGTTCGGTTTATCTTTGGTGGTGAGGATTTTCGAGCCCAACACTGGGGTTAAGGTCAATGCCACCAACGATGAGAACAGCACCGACATCGCCAGCACCACCGCAAATTCGGTGAACATTAAGCCAACCATGCCATCCATAAAGGAGATTGGCAGGAACACCATCACCAACACCAAGGTGGTGGCGATCACCGCAAAACCCACTTCGCGAGTACCATCGAAGGCCGCCAGCAGCGGCGGTTTGCCCTGCTGCATGTGATGGTGAATGTTTTCCACCACCACGATGGCATCATCGACCACCAGACCGATGGCCAAAATCAGCGCCATCAAGGTCAGCAAGTTAATCGAATAACCGAAGAAATAGGCCGCCATAAAGGCGCTGATCAGCGATACCGGCACGGTTAACGCCGGGATCAGGGTCACTCGCGCTTGCCCCAAAAACAGGTACAGCACCAGGATCACCAACACCGCGGTGATCATAATGGTCGAGTACACCTCGTCAATGGCGTTTTCGATAAACAACGTTTTGTCGTAATCGATAAACAGCTCAGTGCCTTCCGGTAAGAAGCTTTGAATCGCTTCCACTTCCGCCCGTACCGCCATCGCCACATCCAATGGGTTAGCGTCTGACATCGCAATAATGCCAAGGCCGATGTTCACTTCACCGTTGGATTTGTAGGTTGAATCTTCGTTTTTAGCGCCGACGTACACCCGCGCCACATCTTGCAGATAGATGGCGGTGCCATCGTCAGCGCGGCGCACTTGCAGATAACCAAAATCTTCAGCGGTTTGGTACATGCGATCGGTGCGTACCGACATCGTCAGCACGTCATTACGCATCTCACCGCCGGGGTTTTCGACGTTTTCCGCTTTCAGGGCGGCAATAATGTCGTTTCCGGTGACGCCAAAGCCAGCCATCTTGGATGGATCTAACTCAACGTACATCACCTTATACAGCGCGCCGTAGTAATCCACGGCACTGACCCCGGAGATCAACGAGAAGCGGTCTTCAATGCTGCGCTGGGCGTAATCGGTCAACTCGGTGCGATCCATGATACTGGAGCTTAAGTTGACGTAGATCGACGCATCACCACTGCCGTTATCGCGATACACCACCGGATCATTGGCTTCATCCGGCAAGCGGTTTTGTGCCCGTGCCACCGCATCACGAACGTCACTGACGCCTTCAACCAGATCCCAGCCAACTTGGAAGGTAACGATGATCCGCGACATGCCGTTGCGGGTTACCGAAGTCAGCTCTTCAATGCCACTGATGCCGCTAAGCTGATCTTCAATCACCTTGGTGACTTGGCTCTCCATGATCGTCGCCGATGCACCTGAGTACGACGTACTTACGGTCACTACCGGACTGTCGACGTCCGGCATCTCACGCACCGCCAGCTTGGAGTAAGAGACCAAACCAAACACCATCAGCAGCAAACTAAGTACGATGGCAACGACCGGACGTTTTACCGAGACATCAGAAAGCAGCATTGGCTACCCCTTGCTTGCTCGATGGTTTCGACAAGTCAGCCACTTTGACGCCATCTTTCATATTAACGGTGCCTTCAACCACAATCCGTTGACCCGCTTTTACCCCAGAGTTGATCGCCACATTGGTGCCAACCCGTTCCCCCAAGGTCACTTCAGTGCGGTGCACTCGGTTGTTGTCATCCAGCACATACACAAAACGCTTAGTGCCGAAGTACTCCAGCGCCTGTACCGGCACAAAGGTCTGTTGCAATGGCGCAAACTCGATGTTGGCGGCCAGCATCATGCCCGGTTTAAGTCGCTGCTCGGGATTATCAAATTGCACCCGAATTTGCAGATTGAGTGATTGCTGCGAGATGCGTGGATCAATCGCCACCACGGTGCCGGTAAACTGCTGATTTGGCCAAGAACGGGAAGTCGCTACCACCTGCAAACCCGGACGCAGCTGCGCCAGATAGCGCTCTGGAATCGACAGGTCCAAGCGCAGCGTCGACAGGTCATCCAAGCTCATCAGTTCGCTGCCACTGCTGACCAGCGCGCCAACGCTGTGATCAATCAAACCAACAGTACCGGCAAACGGCGCATTCAGATGGTGGTAGTCGCGTTGCGCTTGGGCACGATCGACCCGCGCCTGCGCCATCGCCACACTGGCTTGCTGAGCGTCAATTTCCGATTGGGTCACTGCCCCTTTGCTGATCAACCGTTTTAGCTCGGCCAATTTGCGCTGTTCGTCGGCCAGATAGGCGTTGGCTTCCAGTAGGTCAGCACTGGCACTGGCATCCTCGATGCGCAGCAGTGGCTGCCCTTGGCTAACCTGCTGATTGGCCTGCACCATGATTTCGGCAATTTTGCCGCTCACTTGCGGCGCGACCATAATTGCTTTTTCTGCGGCCAGATAGCCAACCACCGCCAGCGTCGGGGTTAACGGCTGTTCACTCACCAACTCACTACGAACCGGAATGGCCTTGGCCGGAGTTGCAGGCTTGGCAGCAAAGGCTGAACTGCAACTGAGCGCTAACAGAGTCAGCGCCAATACGGGGGTAATTTTTTTCATCTCTGGCACAAGGTTAACTTCAATGGCGACATTCTATTCGCGCAAATAACGCTTGTGTGTAAGCCAACGTAAAGATTGCGAAAAGCGCGATCAAGCTCTCGTTAATCGAGACGCATTCTTAAGCGGCGATCGATTTCGTCGCGGTAGACGTAGCCAACACAACACTTTTAATCCAGTGAAGGAGTGACGATTGATGCAGGTACTTATCGCCGGTGGTAGTGGCGGCATCGGCTTGGCCCTAATTGACCAGTTGCTACAGCAACCCGACGTCCATATCACCGCCAGCTACCGGCGCCAACCGCCGTCGTTCAGTCATCCGCGATTACAGTGGCAACAGGCGGATCTGACCGATGAAGCACAGGTACAAGCGCTAACCCAGTCAATAACCCACTTGGATTTGGTGATTAACGCCTGTGGTGTATTACACAGCAACGACAAGTTACCGGAAAAGGCATTGACGGAGTTCACCCCAGCATTCTTCTTTAACAACCTGCAAAGCAACACCCTGATCGCCATTTTGTTAGCCAAACATTGCCAAGCCGCATTAAAGCGCTCTGGCCGAAGCCACTTCGTCTGCCTATCGGCACGCATTGGCAGCATCAGCGATAACCACAAAGGCGGCTGGCTCAGTTATCGCAGCGCCAAAGCGGCACTGAATATGGCGCTAAAAACCATCGCCATCGAATGGCGCCGTACCCTGCCCAACTGCTGTGTGATTGCACTGCACCCGGGTACGGTGGCAACGCCACTATCGCAACCGTTTCAGGCGCGGGTGCCAGCGGCACAACTGCAAGCGCCCGAGCAATGTGCCAAGGCGTTACTGGCCGTTATCGCCAGTCGCGGTGCCAGCGATTCAGGCGCCTATCTGGATTATCGTGGCGAGATAATTCCGTGGTAGTGACTGCAGTCGCCTACCGTGCGCCATCAACCCGCTTTGAACTGGCGAATTTTACCAGTTAACCCCTGCTGCAGAGTTGATAACTGAGCAATGCTGTCATCCAAGGTGGACGCTTCCGATGCCAGGTTCTGCGCCCCTTGATTGATCTCCTCCATGGTATTGCGCGCCGCATGAGTTACCTGCGATTGCTCCTCCGAGGCCGTGGCGATCAGGCTGTTCATATCGGCTATCAAGTTTATCTGGGCGGCAATGGCATTAAGCGAATCCGCCGCCGCTTGGGTGGAATCGATCACCAGTTGCACCTGCTCTTTACTGCGATCGGCGGCGGTCACCGACGCGGCCGATTGCTGCTGCAACTGAGCAATGATCGCTTCAATCTCTTGGGTGGACGATTGGGTACGCTGCGCCAGTGTCCGTACTTCATCGGCAACCACCGCGAAACCTCGGCCGTGTTCGCCCGCCCTGGCCGCCTCAATCGCCGCATTCAGCGCCAGCAAATTTGTTTGATCGGCAATGGCTTTAATGACATCCAGTACCGTGGTGATGTTATCGGTGCTTACATGCAGCTTGGCCGCCACCTCAGCGGTATGCGACAGCTCATCCACCAAGCCACTGACCTGGGCCAGATTGGCCATCATCTGTTGCTGGCTTGCAAGGGCGTTATCACTGGCTTCACTGGTATTTTTAGCCGCATCTTGAGCATTTTTAGCGATATTGCTGGTGGCGCAGTTCAGTTCTTGCAAGTGCTGCAAAATCGCGCTGGTTCGCTCCGACTCGCTTTGCGCCTGCTGGCGAGAGTTAACGCTTGCCTGCTTTACCCGTTCGGCAATGACATCCAAGCTGCCAGAGGTTTGCGTAACGTCAACGATGATCCCCTGCACTTCGCCAATAAAACGGTTAAAACCGGCTACCAACTGGCCAATTTCATCGCTGGATTGATAGTTTATTCGGGCAGTTAAATCGCCATTACCATCGGCGATCTGTTGCAACAAGCGATTGACGCTGTGCAGTGGCCGCACCACCACCAGTTTGATCGTCAGCGCCGATAACAATAGGGTGATCACCATAAACAACAGCAGCGATAACATGATGTTGTTGGTGGCCGCCTCGATGCGATTAGTGAGTCGTTGCGGCGACATCGTCAATACCACCGAGCCAACCAACTCATCAGCGTTCCACTCAAGGGCAATGGTCACCGGCGCCAGATCGTTGCCTCGCGGTTGGCCGCCGCTACCTAACTGTTGTTGGCGGTGATCGAACACCACTATCTGACTGATATCGTCATCAGCGATGTAAGCGTTGATGATCCCCGCGATTAGCTCTTTATCGTAGGAATACACCGGCTCACGTAAGATCACTCTTAATTCGTCGGCGACGATCTGCTGCTTGCTTTGCCAATACTGTTGCTCATTGTCACGCAGTTGCTGATTGCCTATCAGTAACACCACCAAACAGGCCGCCAGTAAACTGCCAGCCAGCACCACCAACGTTTTACTGGTTAAGGTTTTCAACATCATCTGGTCCTTGATAGGTCAATGGTTCGAACCACAATTCCGCGCGTTGTAACGGGGTTTTCTCAGTTAAATAGGGGTTTTCAAGATCAATCACTCGGCGGTTTTGCAGGTTGCCGCGAGCCAGTGCTCGCTGCACCTCTTGATCGGCAAAGAACATTCGTTCAAAGGTGCCATCCTGCACCATTGATTCCAGCGCCGAATTTAATTGGCTGGCAAGTTGCTGATTGTTTTTATTTACAAAGAAATACAACGGTGCCGTATAGCGCAACAATAGATCTGGCTCGACCGTTAATTGATAATCAGCGAAGTCTTCAATTTCATTCCATGGTTCATGAACACCGCGAGGAAAGAAATCAAAGCGGCCGCCTTCCAACATATAAAACAGGTTAAAAAATTTAACGGCGGTCGCAACTTCGATGCCGTTATGACGCAAAATTTCGGTATCTGCCCAGGTTCGGCCCTGCCCCGCCCGAAAGTGTTGCAGTTGCGCTTTGCTCGTAACATCGGCAAACAGATCGGCACGATCGCGCCGTACAATGGCCACACGCATCGCCATCAAACCACGATAGAGCGGGTAATAAAGCGCCTGATAATCTCGCTCTAGCTCGGCTGAAGTCATGCTCCACATTACATCCAGACCGCCATTTTTTACGTCATTCATGATCCGTGTATTGGCCAGTTCCGGCTGCGCTTGATGCGGATAAACGTAATCCAATTCAGCCCGGTTGAGCGCTTCGATCAACAGCTTATTTGGTAAGGTGGAGTCGGTAGGATAGCTTTGCAACTTAATTGGCTGCGCATGGGCCAGCACCACCGTTGCAAATGTGGCTATTGCAAATATTGAAACCCGAATAAAATGAGCCAATGCAATTTACTTCCGTTTAAATGGCATTAGTTTAAACATATCAGCATTAAATTAATTTAGCTATCCACGTACGGCTTTCAACAAGTCATTCAGCGGCTATCTAGCAATCAGTTCAGGATTGCTTAAGTAGTTAATAAGCAACAGCTAACTCGCATCCATAACAATACTCACTGGGCGTTTATTTTGGTTGTCATTCATTAGCTTAATGCAAGAGAAAAGGAAACTTTAGTGATTCTTTTGGAATTTCTAAAGCACTTTCCATAAAATAAACCCAAAGAACTTACTAGCGCTATTGGTTAATTGTGTGAGCAACCTCTAATTGACCGTTCAAAATTAAAAGTGACATATCTCTGCAAGTTTTTGTTCATGGAGGCTGATTACTTTTCCTGCCGAAAAATACGTAAACCTACGGAACCTCCATCATGTTTAGTTTTAATCGTTCGGTTATTGCCGCCTCGCTAACCTTAGCCAGTTTGTCTGCCGCCGCAGCGCAGCCGCCAAAGCACATCATCTATTTGATTGGCGACGGTATGGCGACCTCTCATCGGCAGGTGGCGGAATACTACTTGCAGCAAAAAACCGGCGATCAAACCCAGCGTTTGGCAATGAACTCGCTGCCAGTTGCTGGCATCAACACCACCCATTCTGCCGATTCACTGATTACCGATTCGGCCGCGTCTGCTACCGCATTAGCCGCTGGCGTTAAAACCAATAACGGTATGGTAGGCATGCTCCCAGATGGCAGCAAAGTCACCACCCTGCTGGAAGGCGCAAAGGCCCAAGGCAAAGCCACCGGCTTGGTAACTTCTACCCGCCTAACCCACGCAACCCCAGCAGCATTTGTGGCGAAAAACATCGGCCGAGGCAACGAAAATGCGATCGCCGATGCGTACGCCCGTGCCAACGTCACTTACGTGGCCGGCGGCGGCTATCGCCACTTTATCAGCGGCGATCAATCCAAGCGTCAAGATGGACGTAACTTGGTGACCGATATGCAAGCGGCCGACTACCACACCTTTATTGGTGGTGATTCCGTCAATAACTTCCGTAGCTACCAACCGCAAGCAGGCGATAAAGTGTTTGCTGCCTTTACCCCGTCTCACCTGCCGTATGAATTAGATCGTCAGCAAAGTAACACGCTGCCGTCGCTGGCTGAACTGACCGAAAAAGGCATTGAACTGTTGGCTAAAGATCAAGATGGCTTCTTCTTGATGATTGAAGGTGGCCGGATTGACCACGCCGCCCACGCCAATG
Source organism: Ferrimonas senticii DSM 18821 (assembly GCF_000422665.1). Lineage (GTDB taxonomy): Bacteria > Pseudomonadota > Gammaproteobacteria > Enterobacterales > Shewanellaceae > Ferrimonas > Ferrimonas senticii. Next base: position 732,132 of record NZ_AUGM01000001.1, read on the forward strand.
ACATTGCCAGCACCGTATATGACACCTTAGCCTTTGATGCCGCGGTACAAAAGGCGCTCGACTTCTATCATAAAAATCCGAACGACACCTTGATAGTAGTGACTGGCGATCATGAAACCGGTGGCATGGGCATGGGCTTTGGTAAGCACTATTTCATGTCGCTTGAACAGATCCAAACCAGCCAAGAATCGATCGAAGACAAGCTGCAAGGGGTGTATTCCGGCAATCGTGGCGCCTTCTATCAACACATCGCTGGCCAGTTTAATTTGGGTAATTTAGCCAGCGATGAAAAATTGCTAATTGAACGGGCAATGGACGCCGTTGATAACCAAGATAAGCAAGTAGGAACTGACTATGGCGGCTATGATCCGGTGGCCATCGCGGTTGCCCACGTCACCTCTAAACGCGCTGGGGTCTACTGGACCTCATACGCCCATACCGCCACCCAGCTGCCGCTGTCAGCGATCGGCGTTCAAGCCGACAAATTGGGTGGTTTCAAAGACAATACCGAGGTCGCACTAACCTTAGCCGACATCATGAATGTCAAAATCGGTAAGCAGGGCTAACGCCATAAAATAAAGGCGAAAGTCTGCCGGCTTTCGCCGCTTATTAGGGAACTATCGATGCGCGGTATCTATCTGACGATAATCGTGATCTGCTGCTTTGGTTATTACGCCTTCAGCGAGCAAACACTGGCAACCAACCAAGCCGAAGTGGTCGCCGAGGTAATTAAGGTTGATAACAGCCAATTAACCGTAATTGGCAGCAATCGAATTGGTGAACAACGACTCACAGTGCAGTTTGATCAGCCGCAGTACGGGCAAACTCAAGCGGTCGCCCATAATCTGTTAAGTGGCACCATTGAATATGATGAGTTTTACCAGCCTGGCGATCGAATTCTGGTGGCGGTGCAGTTCAACCAATTGCAACAAATAACCCAAGTTAAAGCGCTGTCGCATTATCGCATGCCGTTTTTGCTGGCGCTTTTCGGCTTATTTGCAGTGGCGCTTATCGTCTATGCAAAAAAAGTAGGACTGCGAGCGCTGCTGTCATTCACCGGAGCCGTCGTTATTATTTGGCAGTTGTTGATCCCTGGCCTTTTGGCGGGCTACCCACCGCTACTCATTACCAGTATTACCCTAGCGGCGCTCAGCGCCCTGATTATTATCTCGGTCGCCGGTTGGACATACAAAGGCAAAGCCGCTTTAGCGGGTACCCTGGTCGGCCTGATGGTCACGTCGCTGCTGTGCGTATTGTCCGGTGAATTGCTAAAGATCGATGGCATGTCGCAGCCGATGGCACAATCACTGCTGTTTGAAACCGGAATGCATTTAAGCATGCTCGATGTGCTTTATGCGGCGGTATTGATTGGCGCCAGTGGTGCAGCGATGGACGTGGCAATGGAGATGGCGGCAACCATGGAAGAGCTGCAACTGGCCAATCCCAACTTAACCCGCAAAGCGCTACTGCAGTCCGGTTTTCGGGTTGGCAATGCGGTTATCGGCACCATGACCACCACCCTATTGCTGGCCTATTCCGGTGGCTTTTTAACCTTGCTAATGCTGTTTGCCAGCCGTGATGTCAGCTTAATTCAGATTGTGAATATGAAATTGGTTGCCAGTGAGATCGCCCGTACCGTTATTGGCAGTTTGTCTCTGGTTATTGTTGCACCGGTGACCGCGTGGATCGCCAGCCGCATGCTGATTAAACATCGAGTAACTCAGCAAAATCACGCGAGCGGCGGTTTAATCGCCCAATAACCGCAGCAATTTAAGATAGTTCAAATGTTATCTCATTACCCCTATTTCACTAAACGACTAAACCACTAAACCAACAACCCTGTTATAATTATTTAGAGATTCTAATTGTGCAAACCATCAATAATAATCGCAGAAGCTTTTTAAAAGGTTCCGCGCTGGCGACCGCATCATTAGCACTGACTCAAATGCCCGCTTTTGCTAGCGGATTTTCCCAAAAGGTAACAGCAATTTCCCTCGACACCTGTAAAAAGATGTCGGCGGTTGATATGGCATTTGAATCGCAGATGGTGCTCGCCTCTAAGCAATATCTAACCGACCAAATTAATTCAATTAACGATTGGTCAATCCGTAATTTAGTGACTGATATTTATCGGCAACCGACACCAATGGTGTTAGAACAGCTAGATAACGACAATCGCACTGCCGTCTGGAAAGAGTTGCTGGCGAAAAATTACAGCAACAGCGACTTAGACCACTTTTTGCCAAACCAGCCGGTTAAGCAGGCGGATTACCATGCCTTTTATTCGGCACCGGGCAGTGGCTATGGCAGCCATCACTCCTACCCAGGCGGCCTTGCGACCCACCTAGCGGCGAACGTCCATATCACCAACGGCATCGTTAACACCTATCAAGAAACTTACAACTACAAGGTTGACCGCGACATCGCCGTCGCGGCGCAATTGCTGCACGATCTGCACAAACCGTTGGTGTTTCCTTGGCTTAAGGATCACTCCTGCCGCAAAGAAAATACCCTTGCGGATACCGGTGAACACCATGTGCTGTCAATTGCTGAACTTATTGCACGCAATATGCCTGCCGAATTGGTTGTTGCCACCGCCTGTGCCCACCAAGCACCGATGACCTTGGCGCATCAACAACAGATCGCAAAATGGTTGGATGCCGCCGCCATCATCAATGGCATCGATCCAGTCCGTTACGGTTTGCTGACCAAGCAGCAGGGGCAACTGCGATTAAATGAGATCGCTCAGCAAGAGGGTTTTATCTGCCATATTGGCGATCACGATTACGTTCTGTCGGTTCCAGCAGTGCAACAAACCTTGCCAGTGCTTAGAAAAATTGCCCATGAACAGTATGCCATTGCCGATGATGACCACAGCGCGTTCAACGCCTTAAGAAACCGAATTTACTCGCTGTACAGTGCCATGCAGATCCATGCGGAATTCAGCAATCACGGTGAAGACCGGATCAAAGCGATGATGCTGGCTGCGGTGCAGCCTTAATCAGTAACATTTTCTAGGGCACACCCGAATAAATTGACCGCCGATTGGCGGTCAATTTGTTAATAGCTTATTGCGATAAGCTGCCAGCTCGCTAACTGCGATTAACTTGCCAAGCACAACAGAATTCACTCATTTTCCATTGATTTCCAAATGATTCCTCCCAGCTTGGTTCTAGTTCAAGTTGAACCGCTGCCTAAATTGTCAGCGGTCCTGCTTAGATTCAACCTGATCGTGCGACCCACGTGGTGTTTTGGACAAACCACAATGTTCGAATCGAATCCGACTAAATAAAATATTAATGATGTAAATCAGTATTTTATGGGTGAATCTGAATAAATGAATAAGCTATTAATTGCAATGCTGATGGGCACGTTGCTGGCCGGTTGCGGCGGTGGCGACGAACAGAGTGATGAAGACCAAGGCGGTGGTGGGGTAAATCCGCCGCCGGTGGTGCCGCCACCGGTAACACCGCCAGACATCGCCCCAGAACAACTGTGTGCCCAGTCATCGGCTGGTACGATTTGCTTACCGGATGATTTGACTGCGCATGCCGGGCAACGAGCCAGTTTTTCGGTAACCGGCAGCTACGCTGGCGACACGGAATTTACCTGGTACTTCGATGAGGCGCAGCATTCCGAGACTCCGTTATTGGTGTCCCAAGGCAGCAGTGCCTATGCGGCATTTCCATCCACCACCCACAGTGAGGTGATGGTGTTGAATGTGGATGCGACTCACCAAGGGGAAACCGTAACGCTGTCTGCGCATGTGGCGGTTCAGGGAACGGCGGTTGAGTTGCATATCAACGGCATCAACTCGGTCCTAATGAATGCCGCAGGTTTAGTGGAAGTGGCGTGGTTGCCGGCGGTTACTGCCGATGGTCGATTCGCTGAGGATGCTGAATATCGGTTGGAGGTTATTGCCCTTGATGACCAAGGCAATAACACCGATGACGTGCAACAGTTTGACACCACTGACACGCAAATTTCGCTGCAATTGCAGGCGGGCCAGCGGTACAAAATGGCAATTAGTGCTCAATCCGGTTGGGGACAAACTGTCTCCGAATACTTGGAGTACACCGTACCAGAGCAAGCACCACAGTTTGCGCCAGTAACTAAAGTCAGCAGCCGTGCCAGTGTCGATTTGACGCAGGTTGAGGCGTTTGATCTGATTGATATCAATGGCGAACTTCATATTGTGCGGTTGGACGCTGAAGGCGCTAAATACTTGGGCAAAGCACTGCCTTACGAGGTCTATTCGATTGATGCGCCACTGCGCTTAACGATGCAACTTAAGGAACTTAACGACAAAGAAGTTGCGGCGATTCAATACGCCAAACGTCAGCGTGATGAACGTGGCACGCCAATGCCGTTTAGCTTCGATATTGAGCCGGCCCATTGGGATCCGAAAACCCGAGAAGGTAAGTTGTGCGCTAAATTCTCCAGCGGCCTAGCCGAGGGCAGCCTTTGCCGCAACTCCAGCAGTGGTTTAAGTTGTGGCATTGATTATGCGCTGTCGCCCAAGCTGTGGGTTGAGACCTCTTGTCGTCTGACCAACAGCGTTGAACTCAGTGCTGATTTGCAGAAAAAGCTGGCGTTTGAAGCGATTTGGCCCGGCTCAAAAATCAGTACTGCTGATATTCCCGGCGGTGAGTACCTAGATAAGTTCAAAATTGAAGTGGGTTTGAACGTTGGCGCTAAGACCGAGATCATCTTCCCGTTGAAGGTGACTGCTGGTATCAAGTCGCACGCTTCGGTCTCTGGTTCAATTGAACAATCGATCGACAAGTACTTTAACTTCAACGTCGATATGGATGTGTCTCAGGCCAAAAACAATAAATGGTTTGCGCCAAAGAATGACGATTGGATTGAACTGCAAGCGTTGTCTCCGGGCATGAAAGCCGAGATGGGCATTGAGTTTAAGATTGGCGCCTTCCCTGCGATTACCATTGCTGGCGTGACCTTGGATGCGGAGCTGGCCGGTAAGTTAGCGGTTAAAAACAACATCATCGGTTTGATTAACTCTGGTGACAAAGGTCGTGGCAACGCCATCATGCCACCGTACTCGGTAACTGATGCGGCGATTGATCTGTCGGGCGTAACCAGCTTTGGCTATGAGATCGATCCAATCTTCAATTGGTTGCCAACCATTACTGGTGGCGCTGAGTCGGAAACGTCCCCTTATTCGCTCTATGAGCATCCGAAGAGCATTGTGGTTTCCGGCACAGAGCGAAAAACGTGCGCCGGACGCCGGTTCACTTACTTAGGCGAAGAACCGATTTCGAATGCTGAATTGGGTCAACTCAACCCAAATCACTCTTACAGCAATGGATTTCATTTTGAGACCGGTACCTTCTTCACGTCGCAAAGTGACCTGCGCTTCAAGACTGCACGTTTGCTAGGTGAAGGCGCTGGTAATGTTGATTTTTCATTGGCGGGTAATGGGTTTAGAGAGAAGTTCGACTCGCTTGGCGCCAAGAAGGAATTGTTCGCGGTGCGGTTGTTCCAGTTTGAAAATCCACAATCGATGATGCAAAAGTACTTCCCAATTTTTGGTGCGCAAGGCTTTACCATCAATTTCGAGACTGGATTGAATGGCCACCCATTACATGAAGCCGATCCGGTGTGTTGGGGCCGAGGTTGGAATGGCGTAGTTGAGAACGTTCCAGGCTTTACCATGACCCTTGAGGAGTTGGCGACTTGGGAAGATTGATCCCATAGCGAAGTGCCACTGTAAAGCTAACAAAAACCGCGTTGTTTAACGCGGTTTTTTTATGTGGCGGGGACATCACGAAACCCGGTTGCTAAAGCGCCACTATGGACATGAATTCGCCGCCTTTGCCGTTTCCTCCAGCGTGGCATTAACTGCAAAAGCAGAGGCTGCGGTGCTGCCTTAATCAGTAACACGTTCTAGGACACGCCTAATAAATTGACCGCCGATTGGCGGTCAATTTGTTATTAGCTTATCTACCTGGATCATCGGTAGTCGCATTCGGCTTACTGATGCAGCACCACCCACTCTTGGGTTACTTCATCCAGCAGGTAGATAAGATCGGTATTTTCATCGCCGATATACAGCAGCTGCTTGTCGTTATCTACCGCTAACCCCTGCGGCCGTTCACCCCACTGCTGGCTGCTTTTATCGATGCTATCGGGCAGCAGATCTTGGCGAATACCAGTGGCAAGATTGACCTTAAACAGAGTGTCGGCATTGTTATCGCCGATATAAACGTGCTCGCCATCGCTGGCCAACGCAATCGATTCTGGATCGTCAATAAACAGCGTATCTAACTGCTCAATCGGGGTGCTCTTATCCGCGACCACGGTCATCACTCCGGTGGCGATATCCAAGGCGTACAGCCCCTCACCGGCACTGTCATCATCGGTCAGATAGATGGTGCGGTTGTCCGCCGACAACACCGCCTCTTCCGCTTCAACAAAGTTTGGTGCCAACGTTTGATCCACCACAATCGGGGTATTGGTCTGAGTAGCAAGGTTGTAGTGATGGAAGGTGGTTGGGCGGTTATCCAACAGGAAGTAGCCCTCGGTCGCTGACAGCGGCAGCCAATGTTCGGCGCTGGTATCAAAGTCACCTGTCAGATTGCCGTTGATGTCCATGATACGGCCAAGCTCACGGCTGTCGACATCAATGCGGTAGATGGTGGCCTGCTCTTCGGTTTGATGCGAGCCCGACAGCACCAGCGCATTGAGGTAGGGATCAAACACCAAGCTTTTATCGTCGATGCTCACTGGGCTGCCCAATTCAACCATCACCTCTCGGCTGTTGTCACTGAGATCCAATTCAACGATGTCATTGTTATCCATTACCCACAGGCGATTGCCGTTAGGATCACGAGCCAAGTTGCCGTTGATCTCCAGCGGTTGATGGCTGCCGTAGATCGCCGGATAAAGGTTGGTCATCAGCGGCGCAAAGCTCATGTCGGCCAAATCAAGCTGCAATACCGTCTTGCGATCCCGCAGGGTAATAAACAGTTGTTGATTGGCACCAACCAGCAGCGAAGTCTCTTCATCCAAGAAATCGCCATACTCGGCAACGCTGTCAGCATCCAGCGTCAACGGTTGCAACTGCTTGGTGGAAATTTGATAGCGGTAGATCGCTTGAATGGCGTCGGTGGTGTCGTGGAATAGCAAGGTATCGCTGTCCAGCAGCACCATATCCTCTAAGCCGTAATCGAACGACAGCTCATCCAACACAGTGCGCTTACCAAAATCCAAGCTGGAGGGATCCAGATCGATACGGCCAAGTTCGTAGGCATCGTTGTAGACGAACATCTGCTGGCTGTCGGCGGCATAGGCCGCCGCCAAAGTTTGCTCTAACTTATCTGGCACTGGCACGGTATCGTTGGTGATCACCGCAATCGCGCCGTAATCCTCGGCGCTGCTGTCGATTACCACCGAGTAAACGGTGGTTTTGCCGCCCTCATCGCTCACCAGATACAGCACCTTATTAGCGCTATCGATGCCCCAACCGGCAAGATAGCGCGGCAATTCGCTGGCGCTTCCGGTCACTATCACTTCACGCTCGCCGCTAGCGATATCGACTTGGTAAACCGACAAGCTGCTGCCATTGCGCGAATGCACCAGCACGGTTTGATTCAGCGGATTGAACAGGATCCGATGGTTATTGCCAATGGGGTTAACGCCATCAAACATGCCGTTATCGGTGACAATTCGGCGTGCACCGGTTTGCATGTCGTATTCCAACACCCGGCGACGGCTGTTCTCTAGCAGATACAGTTTGCTTTGGTCGTCATTAAACGCCAGGTGTCGTGGTTTGGTGAGGATCGGCGCGCTTTCGATCTGCGCCAAGCGGCCGCTAAGATCATCGGCGTCGGTGACGGTACGCAGTTCAAAATCGAGGGAATTACGCCCGGCGCTTAACGGCACGGTTACCTGCCAATTGGCAAACTGATCGTTACTGCTGACCGCTTCGCCATTAACGCTAAAGTCGGCGATCTCCTCGCCATTCACACTTTGGCCGCGCAGAGTAATTTGGCTTGCTTCGGTGGCGCTGTAGCCACTTGGGAAGATCAGCGATACGCTCGGCACCGGCGGCTCACAAAGATCGCCTTTGCCATCCATATCGCTGTCGGCTTGATCCGGATTGGCGGTGTTAACGCAATTATCGGCGTCATCTTCAATGCCATCGTTGTCGCTATCAACCACCACCGGCGCCGGATCGGGCACATCGACAGCGGCGGTCTCATCACTGCCCCCGCCGCAGCCGGTTACCACTAAGCTGGCTAAGAATACCGTCCGTTTCAGCATCGCAAGTCCCTCTGTCAAAAACCTCTAAGTGACTTGCGATTGTTTCAACATTTTGTTTACAAATCAATTTTGCGAATAATTATCAGTTAGTTGCAAATTGCTAACTACCCATAGCTAAGGCTTAAAAGCGGCAATCGCTTGCTCGGCGCCTTCTAAAAACATCTGGGTACCAATCACCGCCAAAATCAGCCCCATCAAACGGGTAATCACCTTAATTAAGTTATCCCCCAGTTTGTTGATGATCTTCTCCCCTGCACAAAAGCAGACGTAGGTAATCACGCACAACAGCGCAAAGGTGATGATGGTCGATAGAATTGGGAAATAGCCGTCACCGGCGGCGAATGACATCGCGGTGGCGATGGTGCCGGGGCCAGCAAGGATCGGCACCGCCAGTGGCGATACCGCCAAATCATCGAGATTTTGTTGATTGTCGCTGCTGTGCATCGACGAATTATCGCCATGCAGCATCTGGTAACCGATGATAAACACCAAAATCCCACCGGTGATCCGCAGCGCCGGCAAGCTGATGCCAAAGAAATGGAAGATGGTTTTGCCCAGCAGCGCAAACACCACCACCACCGCCAAAGTGATCAGCAATGATTTGCGTGCCAGCGCCACCCTCGCGGTTTGTTCGACCCCAGCGGTTAGGCCGATAAACACCGCGGTATTGGCGATTGGATTCATAATCGCAAAGAAGCCGAAAAAGACGCTGATCAGTTGGTTTAGGTAATCCACTTAAGCCCCACAATAACGATGAATTTCTCCGTCAAAGGGTAGATCAGCCGCGCGCAGTTTCCGGCTGGTGGCGGCGAGCAACACTGTTCGCAGGTTTTTTGCTAGAGGTTGTTGAAAGTTACTGAAAGAGGCTGAGGTTTTACTGGGGCTGCTGGAAAGTTAACCGGCCAAATCAGCTTGGTGGTCTTACCTATGCCTGACCAAATAGAAGTTGAGAATGTGTACAATCGGCGGTGATTCAGCAGTAAGGATACTTATGAAACATACCATCATCGCCGTTACGTTAACCGTCAGCGCCTTTGCCACCGCCTCACCGCAGCAGCAAATTACCGAAAAAGTAACATCATGGATGAGTGTCGATGTGCAACCCATTTCATCGTTGGCCATTCGCACCGCATTTCAATGTCAATTCTTTGCGGCAACGCCAATGATTAAAGAGCCACAGGGTGAAATGCACTTTGGCGGCTATCTGTTTTATTCATTAGATAATAGCGCCCACATGCTGGAGCAACCCTCTACAACCCAAGCGTTGCCCGATATTAGCCGCTGCCTAAAAACCGACTTTAATCTGGCCGAGCAAGAGAATGTATTGGTCTTTGCCGAGGCAATGAAAAGTCTCTATGAATCTAACGGTTCGTCGTTTGCAGAGCAGTTTGAAACCAAAATTGAAAAATCCGAGTCTGGCTGGACCATCATTACCGGCACATTCTTTGAGGACTACTCGGGCTATTTAATTGATTTAAGCAATCCGCAAGATGGCGCAACAATAAGCTACAGCCTAGATCTGCCCCGCTAACGAAAGCCATTAGATCGTGGGAGATACTGGGTATCCCCACGATCTAACGGTTGTGCCTTAACCGTGGCTGGCAACGCTGTCCGCTGGCGTTTGCTGACGGTCTTCCATGCCGTAATCACGGATTACTCCGGCCACGCGCAAGCGGTAATCGGAAAATACTCCAGCACGTCCCTGCCCTTGCGCCATCCGATGTGCCTCTAGGTTACGCCACTGTTGCACTGCCTGTTCATCGCGCCAGAACGACAGCGACAACACCTTGCCTTCGGTGGTTAAACTGCTAAACCGTTCAATCGAGATAAAACCATCGATCTGTTCCAGCAGTGGCCGAATGCCGCTGGCAATATCGACATACTCCGCCAACTTGCCCTCGGCCACGTGCACCTCAAAAATCACCGCAATCACCAGTGCACTTCCCTATATATCAAGTCAAAAAAAGCAAACTAGCCTGATGATAGCGTTACCAGCAGTAAATACTGCGATGGTGTCTACACACATTAATAAGCACTAGTGAGTTATTTGCAACTAAGATCGGTTCGGTCAATCGAGCTTTTACCAAATAGCAACCGTGAATAAAATTCGATTCAACCAAATGTTGATGTAATTTACTGCAATATCACCAATCGAATACGCTAATTAAGTCGTATTGCTGTTTTTGACAGCATCGTTCCCGCTTTTATCAAAATCGAGTTTACCTATGGCTCATTGAATGGCATGTTAGCCACTTTAAGGTTTGTTCGTAAAGCACTAAAACCTATCGAGTTTGATAGAGAAATAATTCCTTGTTTTAAATCAAGAATTATTTATTTAAATAACACCACTATAAGCCCAAATCGATTTCCACTTCAATATTAAGTAACTTATGTCACATATTCTTTCTCATATAACCATTAAAAACTTTCGTTCATGCAAAGATGCAGAATTTGACCTAACAGAATATACACCAATGGTTGGGTATAATAACGCAGGTAAATCTAACATACTCCAAGCTGTCGAATGGATTTTTAAAGACAAACTGCTTTCAAGTGATTTTTATAACGATCAAGATCAAAGTATTGAAGTTGAGGGATTAATCGAAGGGGTTACACAGGATGTAATTGATCGCTTAGATGAAGAACATAGAGAACCAATTCGTCCATATATTGTTGACAATAGGATCAAAATAAAAAGAGTTCAAATTGCGAATGCCACAAAAAAAGCTGACATGAAGCTTTACATTGAACACCCTGAAAATGGATTCAGACCAAATCCAAGAGGGATTTCAAATGCAATCAAAGCTCTTTTCCCAGATCCAATAAAAATTGGTGCTATGGAAAATGCAGCAGAAGATTCGTCAAAAGCTAAAACATCAACAACAATTGGCAAATTACTATCAGAACTTTGTGATGCGATAAAATCTAACCATGAAGAACTATTTAATCGTCATTTAAATGCGATATCTAGACGTATCGGTGCTGATGGCAATAAAAGAGTAGACACACTTGATAAAATTGATTCGTCAATTAATGAAAAAATTGAAAACTTTTTCCCAGGAGTAAGCCTTAAATTACATTTTAATGTTCCAGATTTTGACGACATTTTTAAAGCTGGAACAGTAAAAGTCTACGAAGATCAACACATTGGACGTGAGTTTGGCGAGTACGGACATGGTGCTCAACGATCAATCCAAATGGCTTTGATTCAAGAACTTGCTGAGGTCAAAAAAAATACTCAAGGTGAATCAACAACATTATTACTAATCGATGAACCAGAGCTATATTTACACCCATTTGCAATCGAACAAGTTCGAGAAGCTCTTTTTGGCCTAACTAAAAATGGATATCAGGTCATATTCTCAACTCATTCCGCACAAATGATCACTTCAGATAAAGCACAGCATACCTTGCTCATAAGAAAATCTACCGAAAAAGGTACGCACAGCAGGCAGCGGCTTCAGGATGCGCTAAATGTTGTTATACCTGATGCTAGAGCACAATCAGAACATCTATTTGCTCTAAGTCAATCAACAGATGTTCTATTTTCAAATCGTGTAATTCTCACGGAAGGTAAAACCGAACTTAGATTATTGCCATTAATATATAAGGCAATAAATAATGCCACATTAGGGCAAAAACAGTTGGGATTAATCGAAACAGGATCAGTTGATAATATTGGCAAGACTATGGCAGTTCTAAATAAGATGGATCTACCGTGTAAAGCTATCGTTGATTTGGACTATGTTTTCAAAGGGGCTATACATAACCAACTAATTGCCGAAGATGATAAAAATATAATTGCCTTAAAGTCAATACTCGCTGGTATGTGCGAGACAAATGAAATAGTAATGAAGGGTGATATTCCTGGAGCTAAACATTGTGCACCTTTGGCTCAAAAAGATGATGCTACAGTATTTATTGAAAATCTTCACAATAAACTTAAAGAAAGTAATATTTGGGTATGGAAAAAAGGTGCAATTGAAGCTCATCTTGGTATTACAGCGAAAAATGAACACTCGTGGGCGATGTTTAAGCAAAACATAGATAAAAATGGTGTAGATAATGCCTGCTCTGATTCTGATGAAATTCGGAGCATGATTGAGTGGCTAGGATAGTCTTTAACGGCTTATAACAAGTGGCTCTAGGTGACTCCTACGGAGTACCTGAACCAAGCGTTAAAAATCCCCAGCAAGCAACCTTGCTGGGGATTTTGTTTTTCACATCGCCCCGCTTAACTGACTTTCTTCATCAGCACGGTGTTGTCTTCACGCAGTTGCTGTTCCAGCTTACGAGCAACGAATTCTGGGCTGGTAGTGTGGCGTGCCAGCAGGTGATAGACCACTGGGATCACGAACAGGGTAAACAAGGTGGCGACGGTAATGCCGGACATCACCACCACCCCAATCACAAAGCGGGTTTCCGCCCCTGCCCCGCTGGCCAGTACCAGCGGAATTGCCCCAGCGGCAGTGGTAATGCCGGTCATCAGGATTGGCCGCAGCCGTGACTGAGCTGCATCAATAATCGCTTGTTCAAAGCGAGTGCCTTGGTCGCGCAGCTGATTGGCAAATTCGACAATCAAGATGCCGTTTTTAGCGGCAAGGCCGACCAGCATAATGATGCCGATTTGCGAATAGATGTTGAGGCTTTGATCGGTGAAGTACAGCCCAAGCAGTGCCCCTAACGTGGCGAGCGGCACCGTTAACATGATCACCAGCGGGTGAATGTAGCTTTCAAACTGCGCCGCCAGCACCAAGAACACCACCACCAGCGCCAACACGAACACAAACATCACCCCAGTGCCGGATTCTTGGAAATCGCGGGATGGGCCTTTATAGGACACCACCACCTCTTCCGGCAGCTTGTCATCGACCACTTGATTTAGGTAGCTAAGCGCTTCGCCCAAGGTGTAGCCGTCGTTAAGGCTGGCCTCAATGGTGATCGCTCGCAAACGGTTAAAGCGGTTTAACCGTGGCGCACTGGCGTACTCTTCCACCGTCACCAAATTGGCCAATGGGATCAGCTCGCCGCTGCGCTCGGAACGCACGTACAGCCCCTGCATATCGCTGGCGTTGTTTTGACGGTCACGCTCGCCTTCCACAATCACGTCGTACTCTTCGCCACGCTCAACAAAGGTGGTGACGTAACGGGAGCCGAGCATGGTTTCCAAGGTGGTGCCGATGGTGCGAATGGATACCCCCAGATCGGCGGCGCGTTCACGGTCGATCTCGACTCGTAACTGCGGTTTGGTCTCTTTGTAGTCGTGATCTAAGCCTTTTAGCCCCGGATTGTTGCGGGCTTCCGCCAGCAAGATATCGCGCCACTCGGCCAGTTCTTCATAGGTGCCACCACCAAGGACAAACTGCACCGGCTTACCGACACCGCGGCCAAAGGCCTGACGCATGATTGGGAAGGCGCGCACCCCGGCCAAATCGCTTAAACGAGCGCGAATATCGGCGATGATCGCCCCCGCTGGACGCCGTTCTGACCAATCGGCGAGGTTAATGATCGCCATTCCGCCAGAGAAATCGGCGGTGTTGCCAAAGCCGCGCGGCGCACGGATCAGCAAGCGCTGAATTTCACCGGATTCCACCAATGGCATCAGCCGGTGCTCGACCTCATTCATGTATTCGGAAATTTGGCTAAAGGTCGCCCCTTCTGGGCCATTGACCATCACAAACATCGAGCCGCGATCTTCGCGCGGTGAGAATTCGGTCGGCAACTTATTCACCAGCCACGCCGAGCCAGCAAAGGCGGCGGCAATCACTGCGATCACCAGCGCCGGACGCTTAACCCACTGCTGCAACGCTTGACCGTAGTGATCGCGCACCACCGTTAAGCCCGCGTCGATTTTGCGGCTAAGCCACGGCTCTTTCTCAACCGGTTTTAGCAAGTTAGCACCCATCATGGGGCTGAGGGTCAGTGCAGTCAGCGACGACAGCAATACCGCCGCGCTCATGGCGATGGAGAACTCTCGGAACAGCTTGCCAAGATCCCCTTCAAGGAAGCCAATCGGCAGGAACACCGCGATCAGCACCACGGTGGTGGCCACAATCGCAAAGCCAACCTGGCGCGCGCCCAAGAACGCGGCTTTCAGTGGCGGTTCGCCCAGTTCGATGCGCCGGTGAATGTTCTCTAGCATCACGATGGCGTCATCCACCACCATGCCGATGGCGAGGATCAACGCCAGCAAGGTCAGCAGGTTAATTGAGTAACCCAAGGCGTAGAGGACGATAAAGGTGCCGATCAGCGATACCGGCACCGTCAGTGCCGGGATCAACATCGCCCGAACGTTGCCAAGGAACAGGAAGATCACCAACACCACCAGCCCCATCGCAATAAACAGGGTGTTGTAGACCTCATCCACCGAGGCCTGAATAAACACCGAGGAATCGTACGAGCGGGCGATGTGCATCCCTTCCGGCAAGGTGGCGTTAAGCTCTTCCACCAGTTCATGCACGGCGCGGGCGACCGCTAAGGTGTTGGCGGTGGATTGGCGGGTAATGCCGATGCCGATCATATCCTGCTGGTTGCCACGGAAGGTGATCCGCTCCTCCTGCGAGCCCAATTCCACCCGAGCCACATCCGCTAAACGAATGCGGTAGCCATCACTGCCATTGCCGATCACCAGCTTGGCAAAATCTTCCGGATCGACGTAGCTGCGCTTCACCCGTACCGAGAACACCCGCGATTCGGATTCGACGTAGCCGCCCGGCAGTTCGATGTTTTCGGCTCGCAGCGCCGAGACAATCTCATCAACGGTAAGGCCACGGGCCGCCAGCTTTTGGCGGTCAACCCAGATGCGGATGGCGTACTCTTTGGCACCACCAAGATAAACATTGGCAACCCCATCGAGTACCGAGAATCGGTCTTGCAGGTAGCGACGGGCAAAATCGGTCAGTTCGATGGAGTTAAGCCGATCCGATTCGAGGTTGAGCCACATGATAACTTCCGAGCTGCCGGAGGCTTTTTCCACCTCTGGCGGATCGGCTTCTTCGGGCAGGTTGTCGAGGATCTGCGAGATGCTGTCGCGCACGTCGTTGGCGGCGGCGTCGATATCGCGGTCGATGCCGAACTCTAAGGTCACGCTAGAGCGGCCATCGCGGCTGGAGGAGATAATGTCGCGAATGCCTTCGATGCCGGAGACCCGATCTTCCACCACTCGGGTAATGCGGTTTTCCACAATCGCCGCCGAGGCGCCGTTGTAGTTGGTGCTGATCTCCACCACCGGCGGATCAATTTTCGGGTATTCCCGCAGTGGCAGTTTGTCGAACGACACCAAGCCAAAGGCGATGATCAGCAGGCTAAGTACCGAGGCAAAGACCGGTCGGCGTACCGAGAGATCGGAGATCACCATTAGCTTGCCTCCTGATAGCTGAAGCGTTCGCTGCTGGAGGTGTTTACGCTCTGGCCGGGACGCACTCGCTGAGCGCCACGGGTGATCACCTGTTCGCCCGCTTCAAGGCCGTTGGTTACTTCGACCCAACCACGCTGACGGGTGCCCAGCTCAATCTGTTTCTCCACCACTTTGCCGTCACTGACGACAAACACGTACTGGCGGTTTTGGCGCGGAATAATCGCTTCTTCAGGGATGATTTGGCTAAGGCGATCATCAACCACTAACCGCAGGGTCATCAACATCCCTGGGCGCAGCAGCAGATCCGGGTTGGCAATTTGCGCCCGCACCACCACCGCCCGCGTGGTTGGATCGATGCGGCTGTCGATGCTGGTAACGGTACCGCTGAAGGGCTGGCTAAAGGCCGCCGCTTGTGCCTGCACTTGGCTGCCGTTGGTCAACTGGCTTAGGAAGCGCTCTGGCACGGTGAAATCAAGGTTAACCACCGAAATGTCATCCAAGGTGGTGATCTGAGTACCGGGGCTAACCAGAGCGCCGGGGCTGATCTCGCGAAAGCCGAGTACCCCCGAGAATGGCGCGCGGATGTAGCGTGCGTCGACTTCCGCTTCGGTTTGCGCCACCACGGCCTGAGCCACATCGATGGCGGTGCGAATTTTATCCAACTGGTTGCTGGCAACGGTTTTGTTCTTTACCAGCCCTTCAATCCGCTGATATTCCCGCTGCTGTTCAACCAAGTTGGCTTTGGCGGCGGTCAGTTTGGCGTCTTGCTCGGCGTGATTGAGGGTCACCAACAGTTGGCTTTGTTCGACCTTATCGCCGTCATCGAAATGGATCTGTTCGACCCGTTCGGTCACTTTGGCGGTCAGTTCCACCGATTCTTGGGCACGAACGGTACCAAGCGCTTCCACCGCTTGTTGCCATTGGCGCTGCTCTACCGGGGCGACGATTACGGTGATGTCGCCACCGCCACGGGGGCCGCCTGCGCTGGCGCTTACGCCCTGTTCTTTGTAATAGATGCCAGCGACTATCGCCGCCGCCAGCACCACCATGGTAATTGCTGATTTGTTCATGGGGTTGTCGATCCTTGTACTGCCTGCAGGCCAGTCTACTGCTACGCAGCCAAGTGACAATCGGTTGACACAAAACCTTACAACGCCATTAACCTGTCGTTAACACGCCAATTCGAGCGCAATAATTAAGCAGCCATTGTGGCTAAATGGTGCCGTAACTCTGCAGTGGCTTAATGGCGCAACAGCCCAATTTTGGCAGTTTATCGTGCTGGATAAGCGCGCCAATCGCAGCAACTCCATTGATGTCGACCGCCAATTTGGTAGTCACATCCACCAGCGCGGTCATTCACCAAGGCAATAAAAAAGGCCGCCTAAGCGACCTTTTTTGCATAGAGTTGCAAAGCAATCGGGACAGATTGCTTTACAGATCTTTTAGTTCTTTTTTCACCAGCTCTTTAAGGGTGTTGGCCATCGCCGTCACTTTATCGGCTGGCAATGGCTGGGCGTCGGCGTCCATAAAGGTAATGGCGGTGCTCTCGCCCTGCTCGGCCACCTTAACTTGGTAGTTACCCGGCTCTAGCGGCAATACATCGTCGCTGCCCCAAAGGTTCTGCCAGAAGCCGCTGTCGCTTTGGTAATCGACAAACAAGGTGCCTAGCTGACGGTCCAGATCTTTGATCTGGAAGCCCATCGCTGGCAGCAGCTTTTGCATCCGCGTCCACACCTGTTCAAACGGTGCATTGGCGACAAAAGCACTGTTACCATCGGCATCAAAACCAAGCTCAGCGCTGAAGCTGCGGCTGTTGGCCAACTCTTGCAACGCTTGCTGCTTATTGCGTTCGAAGTTTAAGTAGCTGATCGAGCCATTCAACATATCGATGGCATAACGGCGCTTATCGGCGTTGGTCAGTACGATCTGCTCATCAACCCCATCTAAAGACTCTTGGTGATCAATCACTTCGATGCTTACTGAACCACTGCGGCCGTGATCTTTCACGTTGCGGGCAAACTGATAACGCTGGCGTACTTGGTAGACTTTATCTTTGAACCACGATTTGCCGATCACTTCGTTGGTTTCAATCCAATCGGTGGTGATCACCCCGCCTTGATTACTGGCGATGGTGATGTTGCGGCTGCCCAAGTAACCGATGATGGCGTTATCGATATCCGCCGTCAGATTGTCGTTGTTGTTGGTTGCTTCGATGATCACGGTAACGCTGTCGGTGCCATCTTGCAGACGGGTACCCGCCGCCAACGGCAGCACTTGCAGCGGTGGTCGCACATCTAAACGGGCGCCTTGAATTGAGCTATCCACCTTACTGCCCAACTGCGGGATCTGATATTCGCGGCTGTAGTTTGGCTGTTTCAGGTTGTCTGGGATCACCAGTTGCTGACCGGCCTTGGCCTGTTCGTATTCAAAACCGCCGCTGGCTTGGCGACGTTCTAACGGGGTGGAACAACCCACCAAGGCGACCAAACTGATGGCCACAAGACTCCGTTTCATTGAGCTTCCTCGAATCGTTTTTATGCAGACGCTTCCAGCGCCTGACGGACTAATTGTTGCGTTGCCTCGGTGGCTGGGGTCAGCGGCAAGCGGTAATGGGTGCAGGCCGTCGCGCCGACCGCTTGCACCGCCCACTTCACCGGAATTGGGTTGGCTTCAACGAACAAGCATTCGTACAGCGGCACCAGCTTGGCATTCAGCGCACGCGCTTCGACCAGCTTGCCCGCCAAGGCGGCATCACACAGCTGCTTAAACAGCGCTGGACGGGCGTTATTAGTAACCGAAATTACCCCATCGCCGCCGCTAAAGATAAACGCCATGGCGGTGGCATCATCACCAGAGAGCAACAGAAAATCGTCGCCACAAGCTTGGCGGAGTGGCGTCACCCGCGACAGATCGCCGGTGGCATCCTTAATACCTATGATGTTGCTAACCTTGCTAAGTTCCGCAACGGTTGCATTGGCCAGATCACATTGGGTGCGACCCGGAACGTTGTAGAGGATCTGTGGGGTGGTGGTGACCGCCGCAATCGCTTGGTAATGGGCAATCAAACCCGCTTGGGTTGGTTTGTTGTAGTACGGAGTGACGCTGAGCATCGCATCCACGCCAACTTCATCCAGCGCCTTAGTCAGGGCGATGGCATCGGCGGTGTTGTTGCTGCCGCTGCCGGCAATCAACGGCACTCGACCCGCAATCGCTTGTTTAACCGCTTTTACCACCTCAACCTGTTCGGCTTTCGATAGGGTTGCGGATTCGCCAGTGGTGCCATTGGCAACAATGGCGTCGGTGCCGTTCTGGATATGAAACTCAACCAGTTGAGCGAGGCTGTCAAAGTCCACCGAGCCGTCGGCGTGCATAGGGGTGATTAGCGCTACTAAACTTCCGCGAAACATCTTTTATTTCCCAATCAGATAGGCCTGCAATACTACTGACGCAGCAGGCCTAAAACAAGGTCGCTACCACCCAGATTAAGTTGTGATAGCATGACGGCCATACAAAAAAGAACCGAACTCAGACAAGAGGCGCCGATCGCCCGTTGAGTCACAAGGAAACTCGAATTATGAGCCAATTTTTGGCAATTACCGCGATGGGCACCGACCGCCCTGGACTGGTGTATCAACTGGCTAACCTGACCGCCAGCTGTGACTGCGACATCATCGATAGCCGCGTGGCCATCTATGGCAACGAATTTACCCTGATTATGCTGGTTAGCGGCGAATACCCAGACATCACCCGCTTGGAAAGCGAGCTGCCTATGTTGGCGGCGCAGCTGGAGCTGATGACTATCTGTAAACGCACGTCCCAGCACAGCGCCGAAGCCTTTACCGGCCGCTTGGTCGCCCGCTTTGAGGGTGAGGACAAGCGCGGCACCATGCAGAAAATTTCGCAGTTCTTGGTGGATCGCAACCTCAGCCTGTCGGGCTTTAGCTCCCACGCCGATAAGACCAAAGGTTCCAGTGGCTTGCAGTTACTAGAAGTACGAGTAGCGGTGACCGATGAGGTTGATTTGGATCAGCTGCAACGGGATCTGATCGCCTTCGCCAACAACATTGGCTTGGACTGCACCATCAGCCGTATGGAAAACCCAGATAACTACATGGAAAAGAAGCAAAACTGATGACTACGCCAATCTCTCCCTTGCAAGCGGGCGATAAAGCGCCCGAGTTTGCTCTGCAAAACCAGCACGATGAGACCATCCGTCTAAGCGATTTCGCCGGTAAACCGGTGCTGGTGTACTTCTATCCGAAAGCGATGACTCCGGGTTGTACTGTGCAAGCGCAGCAACTGCGCGATCACCAAGCCGAACTGGCCGCCAAAGGCGTGGTGGTGATGGGGATTAGCCCAGATCCGGTCAAACGACTAACTAAGTTTGCCGAGCGCGATCAACTGAACTTCCATCTGCTGGCCGATGAAGACCATGCGGTGGCCGACGCGTTCGGCGTTTGGGGCCATAAGAAATTTATGGGCAAAGAGTACGATGGCATCCATCGGTTGAGCTTTTTGATTGGCGCAGACGGCACCATCACCCACTTCATCAATAAGTTCAAAACCAAAGACCATCACCAAGTGGTGCTGGATCTGTTGGACTAAGCCTTAGGCCGTGGTACCGATGGCAACGCCTTGGTTACGACAGCGCTGGTTACCGGCGCTGCTTTGTTTGTGGCTGCTACTGCTGAACGCGGTAGCCAGCCAAGCGTTGGCCGAAACCCTGCACCACCAAGCGCATCATCAGCTCGATGAGCACCATCATGGCGATCAGCCCTGCCCTCAATATGATCTGCTAAAACGGTTAACCTCGCCGCTGGCAAGTACACCGTCATCAGTGACGCTACCCTGCCCGTTACCAGAGCGACAAGCGTTGCCGACTCCGGCGTTATTCGCCGCCGCCTCACCAATACCGTGCAGCCGTGATCCGCCGGAGATTCACTCAAGCTAACCATTAATCCCACTAACATTCTTGAGTGAACACCAATATGAAAACCCAAATTACCGCCATCGCCGCGCTGTTATTCGCCGCCAACGTCATCGCCGCTGATCATTCACATGAGTCGCATTCGTCCCACGCCGAGTCAGCGCACGCTAACCATCAACACGATGCACATGACCATGACCATGACCATGACCATGACCATGACCATCATGATGGTGAGATGCTGCACTTTGAAGGCCACACCCACGGTTTGGGCGAACTGGCATTGATGCAAGATCAGCAACAAGTGATGCTAAGCCTAACCATTCCATCGGAAAGCTTGTGGGGCTTTGAACATGCGCCACAGAACGATGAGCAGCGCGCCGTTATCGACCGAACCTTAAAGCAACTGACCGCCGGTCACCGTTTCTTTAGTTTCAACGCCGCCGCGGCGTGCACGCCAGTATCGGTCGAGGTCCTTAAGCCTGAAGGGCTAAATAACCCCGATGCCAGCCATATGGATGTGACCGCTAACTGGCTGTGGCAATGCCAACAAGCGGAGCAACTGCAGCAGTTGCAGACCAGCCTGTTTAAGCACTACCCGCGCATCGAAAAATTGCAAACTCAAGTGCTGCTGCAATCTGGCAGCCACGGCGGCGAGCTAACCGCTAAGCAACCACAGTTGGAGTGGTGATCGATGAGTGTGTTGCTGATTAATGATCTAAAGCACCAGTGGGCGGCAGATCATGGCTTAAGCGTTAACCAACTGAGCGTCAACGCCGGCGAGATGGTGATGCTGCAAGGGGCTTCCGGCAGTGGCAAAACCACCTTGATGAACTTGATCGCCGGGGTATTGCCATTAGCCGAGGGCGAGATCACCTTAGCCGAGCAGCGCTTAAGTCAACTGTCGGCCAGTCAGCGCGATTCGTTGCGAGCCCGTGTTCTTGGCATCGTGTTTCAGCAATTTAACTTGCTGCCCTATCTGTCGGTATTGGATAACGTGCTGCTGCCGCTGAAGTTTCAAGGCAAGCGTGTTGATGGCAGCGCCAAAGCGCGAGCGCAGTCGCTACTGAGCGCGCTGGAGATGGACGTCAACTTGCAGCAGCAATCGGTTAATCGTCTGTCGGTCGGCCAACAGCAACGGGTAGCCGCCGCTCGGGCGCTGCTGGGTTCACCCAAACTGATTTTGGCGGATGAGCCGACCTCGGCGCTGGATCCCGACAACCGCGATCGCTTTATGGCGCTGCTGTCGGAACAGTGCCGCCAGCAAGGCACGGCGTTGCTGCTGATCAGCCACGATCCGGCCTTGCAAGCCTTGGCGGATCGCCGCTATCAATTGCAGTTGACCGCCCAGGGTAGCGAGGTGTTGCCATGCTAAGCCTGATGCTGCAAAGCCTGAGAAATCGCCGCACCAGCGCCCTGCTGAGCATTGGCGTGATTGCGGTCGCGGTGGCACTGTTTGTTAGCGTCGAGATGGTGCGCCAGCAAGCCAAACAAAGCTTCACCAACACCATCGCCAGCACTGATCTGCTGGTCGGAGCCCGCAGTGGCGATCTGAATCTGCTGCTCTATTCGGTGTTCCATTTAGGCCAGCCGACCGCCAACATGAGCTGGCAAAGCTACCAGAAGGTAGGCCAAATGAATGGCGTTAGCTGGACGGTGCCGTTGATGCTGGGCGACTCGCACAAAGGCTATCGAGTCCTTGGCACCAACGGCGATTACTTTGAGCGTTACCGCTACGGCCGCCAGCAACCGCTGACGCTCCGTCAAGGCAAGGTGTTCGAAGGCTTGTTTGATGTGGTGCTTGGTGCCGAAGTTGCCAAGCGCTTGGGCTATCAGCTGGGGGATCAGTTAGCACTGGCTCACGGTACCGGTTCCGCCACCAGCTTTTCCAATCACGACGATCTGCCGTTTACGGTAAGCGGGATTTTGGCGCCAACAGGGACACCGGTGGATCGCACCTTACATGTATCACTGGAAGCGATTAGCGCCATCCACATCGGCTGGCAAGGTGGGGTAAAAACCGCCCAAGTCGACCGTGAACTGATTGAGAAATACGATCTGACCCCGACCTCAATCTCGGCGGCGCTGGTTGGCCTAAGCAGCAAGTTTAAGTTGTTGTCGGTACAGCGGCAGATCAACACCGATAAGCAAGAGGCGTTGTCGGCGGTGCTGCCGGGGATGGCACTGGCACAGTTATGGCAACTGCTAAGCCAAGCGGAGTTAGCGCTGCAAGTGGTCACCATCTGCGTGATTCTGATTGGCCTGACCGGAATGATCACCACCTTGCTGGCATCACTGAATGAACGCCGACGAGAGATGGCGGTACTGCGCGCCATCGGTGCCAAACCACGGCACATCTTTATGTTGTTGTGGGGCGAAGCGATGGCACTGGCGCTGGTCGGCACATTCGCGGGCTTGGCACTGGCACAAGCACTGGTGCTGCTGCTGGCACCGTGGGCACTGCATCACTACGGCTTGCAGCTATCGATGCACGCTCCCGATCAGCAGCTACTGCTGATGTTGGCGGCGGTAATGGCCACCGCTGCGGTGGTGTCGTTGCTACCAGCATGGCGCGCCTACCGACGCACCTTAGCCGACGGCTTGTCACAACGACTCTAATTTCCTCCACTGGGCGCTGCTGGCGCCCTGTTTTACCCTAAGTTGTACCCTATGACCGAATATCAAAAAATGCTAAACGGCGAGGCGTTCGATGGCGCCGATCCACAGATGTGCGCCGTGCGCGACCGAGCACTCTCGCTAACCTTAGCTTTCAATAGCTGTGCCGATTTTGGCCAGTCACAACAGCTTTTCAGCCAACTGGTAAATCGCATCGGCAAAGGTTCGATCGTAAAACCGCCGTTTTTATGCGAATTCGGCGAACAGATTAGCATCGGCGATAACACCTTTTTCAATATGGGCATCACCATGCTCGATGGCGCCACCATTACTATCGGCAACAATGTGATGATCGGCCCTTCCTGCCAGCTGTATACCGCCTCGCATTCGCTCGATCATCGTCAGCGCCGTCAGTGGCAGACCTACTGCAAACCGATTGTGATTGAAGATGATGTGTGGATTGGTGGCAACGTGGTGATCAACCAAGGCGTCACCATCGGCGCGCGCTCGGTGGTGGCCGCCGGATCGGTGGTCAATCACGATGTGCCGCCGGACTGCTTAGTCGGCGGTACACCAGCGCGGGTACTGAAATCCCTAGCAAGCGTTGACTAACGACGCTGGTTGTAGCTCAATTCAATAAAAAGCACTGGGGCAAACACCCCGAAGTGATCGGAGGGAACGGTTGCAATGAGATCAGTATTACGGATGGCGCTGCTGTTTATCAGCGTCGGCTTAACCAGCATCGCCACAGCCGATGACTATCGTCAGCTCGACTGGCCACAACTGATGCCGGAGGCCGAACGCAATCTGCCACCGCCGATGATCAACCACGGCCTCGATCCGATGGGCGATAGCATGGCGCCGTTCGACCCGCTAGCAGCGGCTAACATTGGTCAGCCTTACGGCGAGGTGATCGAGTCCCTGAATAATCAAAAGGTGCATATCGCCGGTTTTGTGGTGCCGCTGGAAAGCGACGAATATAACGTCACCGAATTTTTGTTGGTGCCCTACTTCGGCGCCTGTATCCACGTGCCACCGCCACCTACCAATCAGATTATCTACGTCAAATACCCCAAAGGCATTCCGATGGACATCATCTGGGACGCCATCTGGGTTGACGGCACCTTGCTGACCAGCGGCTTTACCGTCGATGACAGCACCAGCACCGGCTACTCGCTGCAAGCGGACATCGCCTACCCCTACGATGAAGGCTAACGGCTGACAACTGACAGCTAGAATACTTTCAAGCACCTCAATTGAGGTGCTTGTTGCTATCTGGCTTCGGATAATCCACTGGTCAACCGTAAATTCAGGACTACCTTTGCAAAGAGCAATCCAAGCTGGAGGAGTCCCGATGAACCGCGTTAAAACCCTATTGATGCTGCTGATATTGGCGCTGCCGCTGCAGGCCAACGCCAATGAGCTAATCAGCGCCCTAACCTCACAACTTGGGGTCAGTGAATCCCAAGCCAGTGGTGGCCTTGGAGCACTTTTAGCAACGGCGGCGCCCAATTTAAGCCAAGACAGTCTGGGCTCATTAGCCAACATCATTCCTAATATGGATGGCTTGCTGGCCTCGGGCGGCAAGTTGCTAGAGAGCAACCAAGGTGAGGCCAGTTCCGGTTTAATGGGGCTTATCACCAGCAGCACTGACGCCAGTTCGCTACTGAATCTCAATAGCGCGTTCTCTTCATTGGGACTCGATAGCGATATGGTCGGTCAATTCAGCAAGGTGTTACTGGATTACGTCGACAATCAAGGCGGCGCTGGTCTGGTCGAGCAACTCAAAAGCGCCCTGCTTTAGGGCGTGTTGATATAAAACAACAACGCCAGTGACGGTTAAGCCACTGGCGTTGTGTTTTCGCTAAGAGCGCGCTTGCGATTACGCCTGTTCGGCGGCCGCCACTTTGCGGGCGCTTGGCCAAACGTTGATCACCGCTTTAACCAAGGTGGCCAATGGGATCGCGAAGAACACTCCCCAGAAGCCCCACAAGCCACCGAAGATCAACACCGCAATGATGATCATCACCGGATGCAGGTTAACCGCTTCGGAGAACAGCAATGGCACCAGTACGTTACCATCCAGCGCTTGGATGATGCCATACACCAGCATCACGTAGCCAAATTCCGTCGATACCCCAAACTGGAAGAACGCCACCGCTGCTACCGGCAAAGTGACGATGGTGGCGCCGATATAGGGGATCAATACCGATAGGCCAACCAGCACCGACAACAGCGCCGCATAGCGCAGATCCAGCAAGTAGAAGCCGATAAAGGTGGCGAATCCGACCACCAAAATTTCAATCACTTTACCGCGAATGTAGTTGGCGATCTGAACGTTCATCTCGGCCGCTACCTCTTTGGCCAGTTCACGGTTATCCGGAATAAAGCGGGCAAAACTGCGGTGCAGCTCCGCTTTATCTTTTAAGAAGAAGAACAGCAGCAGCGGCACCACAATGGCGTAGACCATCAGCGCCACTAAGTTAACCAAGGAAGAGAGCGACAGCGATAGCAGACTGCTGCCACCTTGCAACAGGTTCTCATTAAAGGACTTAACCAGCGTCGATAGCTGGGTCGAGTCGATGTAGTCAGGATACTTTTGCGGCAACTCCAACATAAACGCTTGCCACATCGCCACCATGGTTGGTACCTCTGCTGCCAACGCCATCCCCTGTTGCCACAGCGCCGGCAGTAGCACCAACACCACCACCGTCATCAACAGTGCAAACACCGCCAACACGATACTGGCGCCCATCGAACGGGGCACCCCCATCGCTTGCAAGCGTGTAACCGGCCAGTCCAGCATGTACGCCAACACCACCGCCACCAAAATTGGCATCAGCAGTTGGCCATAGAAATAGATAAGTGCAAAGCCTGCCATCAAGATGGCGGCCAAAGTCACGGCTTGGGGATCGGAAAATTTATCCTGATACCAACTGCGGACAAAGTTCAACATGGTGCTGTGCGATTCCTTGAATCAACCGGTGAGTTTAAGCTGCAACTGCTGATCGGTATCTTCGACCACGCAGTAGCTAATCTGATTTTTATCGAGCCAACGGGGAACATCCCGTCGGGTTCCAGAGTCGGATAGTAACAACAGCAGTGGCCGCTGCGTCTGACGCTGCAGTGCTAATTTGATCTGCACAAACGCCATTGGACAGCGCAAGTGGCGAACATCAACCAACGCGGTGGTGTCTTGCTCCACAAACTGTCTCCTTATCCGATGCAAGCACGCATTATTACCTGCACGGTTCCAAACATAAACCACTAGGGGGTAAACTGGATGAAGATTAAGGAATTACCCTACACGTGAAGTTGATTAAGCGCTCTCTTATTGCTGCCATTGTGGCCGCAACCACAGCCGGTTTTAGTCCGATAGCTTACAGCAGCAACAATCTGCCAGAGCTGGGCACCACCGCTGCCACCACCCTAACCATCGACCAAGAGAACGAAATTGGGGCGATGTATATGCGGGTGCTGCGGTCGCAGTTGCCGATCATCAGCGATCCGGTGATGACCGAATACCTTGATGACATCGGCTATCGAATTGTGGCGCACGCCAACAACGTGCGTACCCCGTTTGAATTTTTCTTGGTAAACAACAATGACATCAACGCCTTCGCCTTTTTTGGCGGCCACGTTGGTGTGCACAGTGCATTGTTCCTATACGCCGACAATGAAAGCGAGCTGGCATCGGTACTGGCGCACGAAGTAGCGCACGTGACCCAGCGTCACTTAGCGCGGTCGATTGAGCAACAGCAGCGCTTTACTCCAGCCACCATCGCCGGGGTATTGGGTTCGGTGCTGCTGGCGATGGCCGCCCCAGAAGCGGGGATCGCAGCGCTGCAATCAACCCTGGCTCTGGGCCAACAAGCGCAGATCAACTACACCCGCAGCAACGAACAAGAAGCCGATCGCATCGGCATGCGCTCGTTGGTGGCCGCGGGTTTTGATCCCAATGGCGTACCCAGCTTTTTTGGCAAAATGGCAGCGCAATACCGCTTTGCCAGCAAGCCGCCACAGATGCTGCTAACCCACCCCTTACCAGAGTCACGGATTGCCGACAGTCGAGTACGCGCGGCGCAATATCCGCAAATATTGGTGAAACCGAGCCTGCACTTCCATCTGGCCAAGGCGCGCACCCAAGTTCGCTATGCCGGCTTTAGCACCGAAGTGGCGGTGTCTATCTTAACCAAGCAAAGCCGCCAACTTGATCCGGTGCTGAAGGACGCCGCCAATTACGGCTTGGCACTGGCTTATCTGGAGCAGAAACAGCTGCAACAGGCGCAGCAACTGATTAGCGAACTGCGCGAAAAGGATCCGCATAACCTGTTTTATCTCGATACCTTTGCCGATGTGATGGATGCCACCAATCAGCGTCCCCGCGCCATTAAAGCACTGACCGAGGCACGCAAACTGCGCCCTAACAACAGCGTAATCGAGATCAATCTGGCCAATATGCATCTGCGCGAAGGCCAATACCAACAGGCCAAGCTGCTGCTTGAACGGCAACTGGTACTGGATTCTGAAAACAGTACGGTACTGAGCCTGTTAAGCGAGACCTATCAGCGGCTGGATATGACTGGCAAACGCCATCAAGCGCAAGCGGAGATCTTAGCGCTGCGAGCCGATTACCCACGGGCAATTGATCAATTGCAACGCGCCTACAAACAATCAATGAGTGAACCGTTAGAACTGGCGCGCATTGATGCGCGTATCAAGCAACTGCGCGAAGCGCAGCAACAGATGAAGCAGTACCAATAACCCCTCATGGTTGAGGGTGACAACAATAACAACAGGACCTGTTATGACCACCACCATTTGGCACAACCCAAGGTGCTCCAAAAGCCGCCAAACCCTAGCACTACTGCAGCAACAAGGCATTGAACCGGTGATCGTGCGCTATTTGGAAACGCCCCCCACCATCGCGCAACTGGATCAGGCACTAACGCAGCTCGGCATCGAACCGCTGGCGCTGATCCGCCGCCAAGAAGCGCTGTTTGCCGAGCTTGGTTTAAAGGATGCCGAACTTAGCCGCCAACAGTGGCTAGCGATCATGACCCAACACCCGAAACTGATTGAGCGGCCAGTGGTGCTGCATCAGGGTAAAGCCTGCATCGGTCGCCCGCCGGAAAACGTGTTGGCGCTGTTATGAGCAAGTCATCACAACCATTGGCCAGCAGCAAACACTGGCTGCGATTGGCACAAGGCAGCTACCTGTCAGCATTAGCTTTGCTACTAATTTGGACCGCCACTGCCGCCCGCGATACCAGCAGCTGGTTCCAATGGCTGTTGCTGCTGCCGCTGCTGCTGCCCGCCGTAGGTCTGTTGCAAGGCAAACCCTACACCCACGCTTGGTCGGGCTTTATTGCCGCGCTGTATCTGCTTAGCAGCGCCACCGCTTGGTGGGTTTACCCTGATGAGCGAGTTATCGCCAGTGCCACTATCCTCTGTCTGCTGGCATGGCTGCTCGGCAGTACCTATTTTGCTCGCTATCGTGGTCGCGAACTCGGCCTTGGATTAAAGCGCCCCGATAGCACCTAACTCTTTGCAAGGAGATCTCATGACGCAACGATGGTTCGCCACGACCTCTCTGATAGCACTACTCACCGCCTGTGGCGGCGGCAGTGGCGGTGACAATCCCGCCCAATCCAACGTGCCACCGCCAACGCTAACCCCCGCTGCTGATGTCAGCATCAACGCGCCCGAGCGATTCGCCAGTGGCGACGGCATCGCCCTTTGGGCTCAAGTCGATGGCAGCAGCAATCGACGCTTTAACTGGCAGCAACTGTCGGGACCGGCGGTTAACATTGCCAACCCACAAAGCGCCCTCGCCGCCTTTGCCATTGCCGAATCGGGCAGTTACCGCTTTGCGGTAAGCATCGATGGTCAACAAGCGGAGATCAGCTTCGACACCAGCAGCGACGATGATCAGATCAGCAGTTTCTCTGATCAAACGGTGGTCAGTGGCGGTCGAGTCAGCCTGCGCGCCGAAGCCCTTGATGCCGTTGCTGAGGTGTTTCCCGACAATCTGCGCTGGCAGCAACTTAGCGGCCCCAGCATCAGCGACGTTGGCAATCAAACGCCACAGCTTTATACCTTTACCGCTCCGCAAGTCAGCCAAGACACGGAACTGAGGTTCCGCCTTACTGGCAATGTCGATGGCAGCGCCGGTGAAGATATCATCAGCGTGTGGGTAACTGCCGATCCGGCGCCGATTACCGACGCCTTTTTTGACCAGCCGCTGGCGCGAGTTAGCCCCTATCGCGCCGATTCGCCGTGGGCAGCAGGACTGATGAACTGCGTCTACAACACCCAATTCAGTCAACCTTGTGCGGTAACCCAGTTGCCGTTAATCGGTCAACGCAGCAGCGATCCCAGCATCGATGAGATCCTTGACCGGCTGTTGGTGTCACACCCATGGATGGGGCAGCAATTTGAAACCCTGCTGCGCAACTACGATCCCTTCGGCGATTTTCGCCGGTTGCTGGCAAGTGTCACTGCGGTGGTGATCAGCGCCGATGTGCGCCCGTCGTTTTACTGGGTGGTCACCGGCGCTATCTATCTTGATCCCGAAACCCTGTGGCAATACCCATGGCAGCAGCGCACCATTAATGAAGATCCCGACTTTCGCAGTGGTTTTGGCAACCAGTTACAGTTTTTAATCCCGTGGCGTTATGTGCAGGGCAACAGCTACGCCAGTCTCTACTATCCCCCAGGGGTAAAACTGGAACGACCATGGAGCCAGATAGAACCGGAGATCGCCAGTTTGCTGTACCACGAACTGGCCCACGCCAATGACTTCTTCCCCCGCAGCAGCCACAGCAGCATTAGCGCTGACACCTTATTGGACGAGTATTTTGCCCGGGTCAATGACGCCGGTTTGCCGTCGGATCAATTAACCGCCAGTTACGGCCTGAACAGTTCGACCATGGCCGGTCTCGCTCAGGTCAGCTTTCGTGGGCAAACTGCCAGCGATACCCAAAAAGCACTGACAGCGAGCCAAGTGGCTAACGCCTTTTTCAATGATCGGGCATCGGATTACTATGCCTACAGTACCGTTCGTGAAGATTTAGCGATGTTGTTTGAAGAGATCATGATGCAGCGCCGTTACGGGATCTATCGCGATGTCGCCGTAACTACACCTCGGTCGGACAATGACAGCGAGGATCTGATTGTGGCCCAGGGACAACGTGGCCGCGTTGGCGATGCCACCATCAAGCCACGGGTACAACTGGTGCTAAACCAGCTGTTGCCGGAGGTGGCTAATCTCAGCAACCAACTGCCTGCACCGCAGCCAATGGCAACCGGCGTTGATTGGTTTGAGGCGATCAACCTGCCAACTTCAACCGCACCATTGCTTGCGCCACAACCTCGACTGCAACAACGCTCACCACTGCAGGGTCGCGATCACTTTGGCCCTAGACATCAGCATCGTCAGCAGTGACGCCTTAGGAAAGGCAACCATACGAAAATAAGAAAACTCCGACAAGCCGTCGGAGTTTTTCATTCCAGCTAGCTTGAATGCAGCAGTATCTGTAAGTATTCCCAACCAGTTGACATTAAGGGCGTTGTTGGTTTTGGCTTTTGAACCTTTTACCCGCCCGAAGACCTAATCCTGTGAATGCTGACTTTCGGGCAGGTACATGGGCAAATCACAACGCAAAATCACCAATTGGAAACAGTACAACCAAGCCTTGGTGAATCGTGGTTCCTGAATGTTTTGGTTAGATGATGCTGCGAAAAAACCAATGGCGTAGCCAAGGTCATCACGGTGGGCGTAGTCGAGCTTTTGAATTCAGCAATACCGCCATTGAAACTGCCCTGATGCTTAAAGGAATTTGCAGCCTGTCATACCACAGAAGGGTTTATCAATTTGCTGTTAGAGCTTATGGCCGCAGTGCTTAAGTCGCTGCATTAGCAAACTAGCGAAGTCCGTAAGCGTCCGTTATCGCGCCCCAAGTCGAGGGCCAACAGCACACCTTGTCATCGATTCAACGAGCCTAAAAGGCTACGGTGAGGGCGAATGGGAAACACGTAAGCATGGGGCTGAAAAATGAAGTCAATGTCGTTGGTGTAGCATTGGCTGGCGTCAAGGCACTGAACAAAGTCATAGACCTAAGTGTTGGGTCCCTGATGAATGGCTTGGTTGCTCCGCATCGAGATTCCTATATTCTCGTGACTGGATAGCCAAGTTCATTCAGCAGCTAAGGACAGCAGCACATGCAGATTAAACTCCATGCGAATGCCACCACCACACCGAAAATTCGGAAACTGATCCAACAATCAACCAAACCAGTGGCAGTGCTCGCTAGAGAACTCGGTGTGGCTGAATCAACCATCCGTCGCTGGAAGCGTCGAACGACGGTAAATGACGGCTCCCATACCAAGCACAACTTGGGCACCACATTGAGCAAAACTCAGGAGTTCATTGTGGTGGAGTTGCGCAAGAC
>NZ_KE383898.1:0-212144 GCF_000422665.1 Ferrimonas senticii DSM 18821
AAATCAGGGACGATGAATCCGCGCAGTGCCGAAAGGAGCAGCACAAGGAGTGAAGGGGTGTCGCCGTGTTGGAGGCATTAGGGATTGAAAAGGGTGGAACCCTTTCCCGCCGGAGGCTAATGGCTATGAAATGCTGACATATTGGCTATCTTCGGCATTCGCTACTGCCAGCGACGCTCGCGCTCTTACTATCGACTGCGAACTAATCACTGATAACTCTCTTACCTTTGCCTCCGGCGGCCAAGGGCTGTGCCCTTTGGAATCCACTGCGCCTCTAAGGTTGACGAAAGCCCCTCGTTCCCACCGCACTTCGCGGCAGCATCGGCTCGAGGCGGCATCCCTGCCTTCGCGAGCCTCTCGGGCATCCTGCCCTCGGCTTGCCGCTGCGTTTGCGGTTTCACTCGGCGTCAACAAGTCGGCGAGAGCACTCTGAATCACTGTTACCGAGTGTGCAAACCAATACAATTCATCGGTGAGGGTTGCGCCAACGGGCTGTATCCGACTCACGGCGCTGCAACACTTAGCTACGACACAGCTTTTTTTTGCGCATTGCTAACGTTTGCGCATTTGCCTTAATGCCTCACAAAGCGTTCGCTAATACGAACAATGGCCGAGGTAAAACCTCTTATAATCCCGCCGAAATTCTGCTGATGCTGTTATCTCACTGAAATAGCGTCGAATATTTTTATTCTTTCGAACCAGAAAGTAGGCCGCAAGATGCTAGAAAAGCTGTTTAAGCTCTCTGAAAACCGCACTACCGCTCGTCAAGAAGTGATCGCCGGTTGTACCACCTTCCTCACCATGGCGTACATCATCTTCGTCAATCCCGCGATGCTGGCTGACGCTGGTATGGATCACGGGGCGGTGTTTGTTGCTACCTGTATCGCGGCGGCCATCGGTTGTTTGATGATGGGCTTTATCGCCAACTACCCTATCGCTTTGGCACCAGGGATGGGCTTGAACGCCTTCTTCACCTACGCAGTGGTACTGGACATGGGCCACAGCTGGGAAACCGCGCTGGCGGCAGTATTCTGCTCTGGGGTGCTGTTTATGATTCTGTCGCTGCTGAAGGTGCGCGAATGGTTGATGAACGCCATCCCAACCGCACTGCGTACCGGCATCGCTGGTGGTATCGGTCTGTTCCTGGCGCTGATTGGTCTGAAGAACGCTGGGGTTATCGTTGATAACCCAGCCACTTTGGTTGGCATCGGTGATGTAACCAGTTTCTCTGTAATCATGGCGGCAGTCAGCTTCGCGGCGGTGATTGCGCTGGTGAAGTTTGGTTTCAAAGCGGCGGTAATGCTGTCGATTTTGGTGACCACCTTACTGGGTCTGATCTTCGGTGACGTGCAATACGCAGGGATCTTCTCAGCACCACCATCGGTTGCCCCAACCTTTATGGCACTGGATTTCTCCAGCGTGTTTGAAGTGGGCATGCTGTCGGTGATTTTCGCCTTCCTGTTTGTTGATCTGTTTGACACCTCCGGCACCTTGGTAGCCGTTGCTCAGCGCGGCAACATGCTGGATAAAGAGGGCAAGCTGCCACGCGCCGATCGGGCGATGTTGGCCGACTCTACCGCTACTATCGCTGGTGCTTGTTTGGGTACCTCCACCACTACCTCTTTTGTGGAGTCCACTGCTGGTGTGGCCGCGGGCGGTCGTACCGGTCTGACTGCGGTGACCGTTGGCCTGCTGTTTATCGCCTGTTTGTTTATCTCGCCGTTGGCGGGCATGGTCCCGGCGTACGCCACCACTGGTGCGCTGCTGTACGTCTGTATCCTGATGCTATCTGGTCTGCAGCAAGTGGAGTGGGATGACATCACCGAAGCGGCGCCGGTGGTTATTACCACCATTATGATGCCACTGACCTTCTCTATTGCTCATGGTATCTCCATTGGCTTTATCAGCTACGCGGCGATCAAGGTGCTGTCTGGCAAAGCCAAAGACGTGAGCCCTGCGGTGGCGATTCTGGCGCTGCTGTTTATCGCTAAGTTTGCCTTTAGCTAAATCGTCAAGGTTTCACACCGTTAGCGTGCGCGCCCCGAGTTTTACTCGGGGCGCGCTGTTTTATAAGCGCTGGCAATCGTAGCTGCTGTTTTTTGCGGCACTGATAGTGAAATTTACTCAGCGGTAGCTGTGCATTCACGCCGCTTGCGGTATAACGGTCAGACTGTTTTTAAAGCTTGTTTGTAGAAGATGAAGCAATCCCCAAAACGTGTGGTGGTTAAGCTAGGCACCAGCGTTCTTACCTCTGGCAGCCCGCGCCTCGATCGCGCTCATATGGTGGAACTGGTGCGGCAGATGGCACGTCTGCATCGCGCTGGTCACGAGATCATTGTGGTTACCTCTGGCGCCGTTGCCGCCGGCCGTGAACACCTTGGCTACCCCGAACTGCCCAACTCCATCTCCAGCAAACAGCTACTGGCGGCAGTCGGACAGGGACAGTTGATCCGCGTTTGGGAACAACTGTTTGAACTGTATGGTCTGCATGTCGGCCAGATGCTACTAACCCGCGCCGATCTGGATGATCGCGAACGTTACCTCAATGCCCGCGATACCATGCAGGCGCTGCTGGAACATCGGATCATTCCGGTGATCAACGAGAACGACGCGGTGGCTACCAGCGAAATCAAGGTTGGCGATAATGACAATTTGTCGGCGCTGGCGGCACTGCTAGCGCAAGCGGATCTGTTGCTGTTGTTGACCGATCAGCAAGGCTTGTACAACGCTGACCCTCGTACCAATCCCGATGCACAACTGATTGAACAGGTTGAGCTGATCAATGACGAACTGCGAGCATTGGCGGGTGGCAGCGGTACCAATTTGGGTACTGGCGGTATGGCCACCAAGCTGCAAGCGGCCAACGTGGCGATGCGCGCTGGCGTCGAGGTGGTGATTGCTGCCGGTCACCGTGAAGGGGTGATTGAGCAACTGGTGGCCGGTGAGGCCATTGGCACTCGCTTTATCGCCAAAGCTCAAGGGCTGGATGAGCGCAAACGCTGGATTCTGGCGGGACCGCCGCCAAGCGGCATTCTGCAGTTGGACGGTGGTGCGGTCAGTGCTCTGTGCGACAAAGGTTCCAGTCTGCTGGCCAAAGGGATCACGGCGGTCTCTGGTGACTTTAGCCGCGGCGATACGGTGTTGCTGCATGATGCCAATGGCCAAGCGGTGGCTCGCGGTATTGCCCGTTATGGCAGCAACGACTTACGCCGTCTGCAGGGGCAACACTCCCGCGATATCGAACCACTACTGGGCTTCTCTTACGGCCCGGTAGCCATTCACCGAAATGACATGGTGGTGCTATGACCGACAATCCATTATTGGCAATGGGCCAAGCGGCCCGCGAAGCCAGTTTTTCGCTACTTGGCCTAGGCCGTCGTCAAAAAGACGCGCTGCTGGCGGCGATCCGTGATCAGCTACTGAACGATCAGTACAGCATCATTGCCGCCAACGCCATCGATATGGCTGAGGCCAATGCCCAAGGGTTGGCACCAGCAATGCTTGATCGCTTGCTGCTGAATGAACAGCGGTTGGCGGCCATCTGCGCCGACATCGATACCGTGATTGGGCTGCCGGATCCGGTTGGTGAAGAACTGGAAAGCCGCTTGTTAGCCAACGGTTTGCGTTTGTCTCGTCGGCGCATTCCGTTGGGTGTGCTGGGAGTGATCTATGAAGCGCGACCGAATGTCACCGTTGATATTGCGGTGCTGGCGCTGAAGACCGGCAATGCCGCGATTTTGCGTGGTGGCAAAGAGACGTTGCACTCCAACCGCGCCTTGCTGAAATCGATTCACGCGGCGCTGCTAAGCCAAAATCTGCCAATCGAAGCGGTGCAGTTGATCGACTCACCGGATCGCGCCTTGGTGACCGCGCTGCTGCAGCTGGATCAATACGTCGATATGCTGATCCCTCGTGGCGGTGCTGGTTTGCATCAGCTGTGTAAGGAACAAGCGCGGATGCCAGTGATCACCGGCGGTATCGGCATCTGTCATATGTTTGTTGACAAAGCCGCGCAGCTGGACAAAGTGGTCGAGCTGGTGGTCAACGCCAAAGTACAGCGCCCAACAGTATGTAATGCGCTGGACACCTTACTGGTGCACGCAGAGGTCGCCGAGCAGGTGTTGCCACTGGTTCAGGCGGCGATGGTTGAGCATAGCGTTACCATCAAAGCCTGTCCGCAAGCCCTACCGCTGTTGCCAGGGGCACAGGCGGCTGGCGCTGACGACTTTGACCAAGAGTGGTTGGGGCTGACCTTAGGCGTTAAGGTAGTGGCGGATGTGAATGGTGCGATTGACCACATTCGTGCCCATTCCAGTGAGCATTCGGAAAG
The DNA here is from genome assembly GCF_000422665.1 of Ferrimonas senticii DSM 18821. Classification (GTDB taxonomy): domain Bacteria; phylum Pseudomonadota; class Gammaproteobacteria; order Enterobacterales; family Shewanellaceae; genus Ferrimonas; species Ferrimonas senticii. Next base: position 4,331 of record NZ_KE383898.1, read on the forward strand.
TATCCTGACCGATGACATGGCCACCGCTAACCGCTTTATCGCGGCGATCAACTCTGCCGCGGTGTACGTTAACGCGTCGACCCGCTTTACCGATGGCTCCGAGTTTGGCTTGGGCGCGGAAGTGGCGGTATCGACTCAGAAGCTGCACGCCCGTGGGCCGATGGGGCTGACCGCGTTAACTACCTATAAGTGGCTTGGCTTAGGCGATTACCACACTCGCAGCTAGTGCCGTCGCAGCGATGTGGTCGCCGCTAGGGAGCAGTCCTTGGCGACGACCATTGAATCGGATCATCAAGGGCGCTTGCGCCCTTTGTTAGTTAGAAAAGACCTTATGTCGATAAGCTATGGAAACCCTGTGCTGCTGCGGATCTCTAACCGTGTTGGCTTGTTCGGGGTGATGTTGCTGACCTTGTCACCGCTGCTGGCTGCGGTGGCTTACCGTGGTGATGCGGGCGAGTCGTTCAGTTTCTTGACTCACACTCTGTCTGAGTTAGGGCGCTACGAGGTATCGCAACTGGCGCTGCTGGTGAACGGTGGGCTGTTCTTTGGCGGTTTGTCGCTGGTGGTCGCCTTTGTCACGCGGCTATGGCTGGTCAGCGGCGTTGGCTTTCAAGCGGCGATGTACCTGTGCAACATCGTGTTGGCGTTGTCGATTACGGCGGTGGGCTTGTTTCCAGTGAACGTCGGCCGACTGCATATCGATGCCATGCTGTTTTTCTACCTGATGACCTTTATCTGTGGCGTGTTGTATTGCACCGCGTTGTGGCGTCATCCGCCGTCACGATTAGGGTTGATCCCAGCGATGATTGCCGGTGGCTTGGGGTTGAGCGCGTTTTGCAAAGAGGAACGCGATCTGCTGTTGATGGATCGCTACGCCTTTGGCTTGTTCGGTGCCGATCGTCCCAACTTGTGGTGGCCGGCGTTTGAAGGCTGGTTGATGCTGCTGTTTGTTGGGATCTGGCTGCTGTTTGCTTTAAGCGTGATTGAGCGGGCTGACAACTAGCAACGGAATTCAAAAAAGCGGTCGTTTCTTTCGGGAAACGACCGCTTTGGTTTTGTTGCCTCAACGGTTTTAATCAGCGCATAACTCGGCGCCGATGTTGGCACGGCGCCATAGCGGTGCTCGACCCGCTTCTGGGGCGTTAAATTGCGGTTGTTGCCGTTCGATGGCTTCGGCCAGTTCGGTTAACCAGTCAAGCGCGGCCAGTGACTGTGGCAAAATCCGCAGCCAATCGACGCCAAGATCGGTTAATTGGTTAAGGTAGGGCAGTAGGTCGACCGGACTGGCGGCTTGGATCTGGGTGCCGTTAACCGCAAACATCGGTTGTCCATCCAGTGAGTGTGCTAACTCTGCCCCTTGGCTTTGGCAGATCTTTTGACAGAGTTTGCGATTGCGCCCGTGTACTCGGGCGCTGGTACAACGGGCCGACACTGCCAAGGTAGGGTAGCCCCAACCGAGCAGTTCCAGCTCGAACTGCTGCCGTAGCCCAAGCTGCTGGCAGTCGTCCATCAAGGTTTGCAGGCTATCGTGGGTGATCTCCAGCGGTGGCTGATAGCCGACCATTCCCAAGCTTAATAGCCATTTGATGCTAGCAGCGTTATAGATATTAAGGCTGCTACCAGCGACAAACGGCAGCCCGGCCTGATGGGCAGCGGCGACCGCTGCCATGTCGTTGGCTTCGATGGTGATGTTGGGCAACGCGCAGATCCGCTCCAGCAAGCGAATATCTCGGTCTGAGGCGATGAGGTTAAGGCTGGAGATCACCAACTGCTTGTTATCGGCGGCCAGTACCTCGGCAAACTCCGCCAGCTCTCTTGGACTTAAACGGTCACGTTGGCTGCAGACGGTTTCGCCCAAATAGATCCGTTGTACCGGCAGGGTTTTCAGCTGTTCCAGCTGCGCCAGTTGTTGTTGGCGCGGTTGTGGCCAGCAGTTAAATGCCAGAGACAGTTTCATTGCCAGCCCTCCATGTATGGCCCGCAGGTCAGGGTTTGCCCTTCCGCTTGCAGTTGCAGCTGCCGCTGCCAAGCTGGATCCAAACGGAATTGTTGACCTTGTACCGCCAGCGTATCTAACGCTTGGCGCCATACCTGAGTGATCCGCTGACTGTAAGCGCCGCTGCGCTGCCGGCCTTCCAATTTGACCGCGGTGACCCCGGCATTTTTAAGCTGGGCGACCAACGGCAGGGTTGATAAACCGCAGGGGCTGCAAATAGCGTGCTGGGCTTTGCCTGCGATCTGATAACGGCCTTTGCAAACGGTCGGGTAGCCACCGGCGTGGGCGTTGTCGGTGCGATCTAATAGGAACTCGCCAAGCCACGCTTCGCGGCCTTGCGGGGTTTCTTTCCAAGTTACTCGTTCAGCCGGGGAACAGGCACCGCCACTGTTGGGGCTTTGGCCACTAAACCAGGTGGACAGTTGGCAACGGCCCTCGGCCATCACGCATAGGCTACCACTGGCGAACACTTCCAGTTCGACCGGGGAATCGGCGCCGATCCGTTCAATCTGTGCCATCGATAGCACCCGTGGTAACACGGCTCGGGTGATGCCAAAGTGTTGTTGATACAGCGTCAGGCTCAGCACGCTGGCGGAGCTGGCTTGCACCGATAGGTGACGTTCCAGAGCGGGGTGATGCTGTTGGGCGTAATCCAGTAGGCCTACGTCGGCCATGATCACCGCATCGACGCCGACATCGGCGGCCATATCGATGGCACTGTGCCAGCGTGATTCATTGCCAGCGCTGGGGTAGGTGTTGATCGCCACATACAGCTTTTTGCCTTGCTGATGGCACAGCGTAGCGGCTTGGGCTAATTCATCGCGGTTAAAGTTGATGCCGGCAAAGCGGCGGGCGTTGGTGTCGTCCTTAAGGCCAACATAGACGGCGTCGGCTCCGGCGGCGAGGGTGGGGGCGAGGCTTGCCAAGGTGCCCACTGGCGCTAGCAGTTCCATGCTGTTGTTACAATATTGCCAAGTTGTTAGCTAAAGATATCAATCCGGTAAGCACATTACTTTGCGCTAGCGCAGTTCTTTAGCATGACTAAATGGTTAGTCTGGTGGCGGAACGCATCATTAGGAGAACGTCGATGAACATCCGGCCGCCATTACTGCCATTGCAGTTAACGCTGTTACCACTGTTACAACAGCATTTTGCTAAGCCGATGGCCGATGGTGAATTGGACTTTTTAGCGGGCAAGGTGATTGCCCTTAATATTCGGCCGCTGCCGTGGGATCTGGGGCTGTCGCTGCAGGCGGGCAAACTAAAGTTGCTGTGGCCGCAAGGGCCAGTTGATGCCCGTTTTAGTGGCCACCCGAAGGCGATGGCCGAGTTCGCTTTTGGGCTAGAGGATGGCGATGCGCTGTTTTTTCGCCGCCAGTTAGCGATGGAGGGCAATACCGCTTTGGCGTTAGAGCTTAAAGGGCTATTAGGTCGGCACCCGTTGCCGTTTGCCTTTAAATCGCAACTGGCGTCATTGACCGAGTTGTTGGTTAATAAGCCACGGTTGCCGCTACCAAGCGAACTGCGCAAGCGTTTGGCGCTTTAAGATGGATAGCAAAACGCCGCTGATGTCAGCGGCGTTTTAGTTTGGCGAAGGCCTTGGTTTCGGACTTAGGCTTTGCCGGTCAAGATCAGGAACTTGGCCATTAGGGTGTCATGATCTTCGTTGTGCTCTGGATCCGGATCGATGCAGTCGATAGGGCAGACGCTCACGCAAGTTGGCTTGTCGTAGTGGCCAACGCATTCGGTGCAGCGATTTGGATCGATCTCATAGATCTCTTCGCCCATGCTGATCGCTTGGTTAGGGCATTCCGGTTCGCACATGTCGCAGTTAATGCAGCTGTCGAGAATATATAGGGCCATTTAAAACGAGTTCTCTACAAAAATTTCCACAACATCAATGTGTTATGTTTATGTCGCATCAGGGATTATTGCTAAGTGATATCTCGATTATACCCGCATTCTGTGGCCAAGCGATAGGAGTACCAGAATTGGTTGTTATGTTGATGGTCAGTGGTGGGCGCGACTAATCACAGGCTCCTACAATTTTTGACTAGAAACTGAAGTTAACTAAAGTAAAACTATAACAAGGCGGGTGAATTTTCGCCAATTAATTGAATTGACAATTCGATTGTTTATTTTTTGTGAGGGGTGGGGACGAAAAGTCGATCGGATAAACGCAAGTAATTTAAGTTTGTGGGTATCTGTCAGGCAAAGCAGTAGTAATGGATCTCTTTAATTATGATTTATTTTTTTAACAATCTTATTAACTTTGAAATTTGTAGGTGTCACCTAAATCGCTTGTCAAATCTCGTATTTAGGTGGGCTTACAAATAGTTATATTTCTTTTAAAACAGTCACTTATTGCTCGCGTCGGGCCTCTTTGGGGTAGTTTTTTCTAGGTGTGATAAAGCAGATGTAACTTACCTTTGTTGTTAGTCTAATTATTTAATTTTGATTTAAGTTATCAAATTCCGATGACATGTATAGCATGGCTGAGTTTTCTATTGAACTTCTTCCCAAGTAAGTTTGTAGATATATACTCTTGCTTTAGATATGCCTTGAAAAAGCAAGGTTTTTTATCTTGTTAGTCACCTATCTAAGCGTTTTAAGTAGCCTAGATTTGTGGGTGATTACATTTGTGTTTGATTCTATATGTTGAAACTTAAAAAATTAGTAATTTTATGTTCGATGATGGGTTTTGCCTCTTTGGCAAACGCGATTGAAGTCACATTGCCTGAAGGTTGGACCGCAGTTGCTTCACCAATCAAAGGTAAGGTGATTGTATATGATGCGTCCGGTAAAGAGCATTCTCATCACGCTATTAAAGATGACATGGTCATTAATAATACCGTTGGTGCTCCGGTTGTTAAGGTAACTGGTGCAGGGAACAACTTTGATAAGATCCATGCCGAAGCTTCCGGTTGGAATGAGCAGTTTAACAACGCGTATTTTGAAGAACAGAAGGAACTGTTTGACGGACGTCCAGAAGGTACTCCTGAATATGATGCTGGTGACCGCCCTCATCCAGGAGGTCAACCATCGTTACCTGATTTCAATAATCCATCAGAAGAACAGGTGCCAGATTTCACCAATCCATCAGAAGGAAATGGCGGAGATACTGCTTATGATCCTGATGCTGAGGTACCTGAACTGGAAAATCCAAGCGCAGGTGAGGGCTTTGGTGATGCTATTCAAGGTGCTCACGATAAAGCGGATGCTAATGCCGCAGCACTTGATGCTTACAAAGGCGATCAAGCGAAAGTTAACGCGGCACAAGATGAAGCTATTTTCAGTAACGCCATGGCAATCGAAAATCTGCAGCGTGAAATGGATAAGATCGATGAGCGCGTAGATGGCTTGGCTGCAGGTATGCATGCTGTCGCTAACGCTCGTCCACAGCTTAGCTACGTTGGTCAAACCGCTATCGGTGCTGGTGTTGGTTTTGCTGGTGCATCAGAAGCGGTAGCTGTTGGTGTGGCGCATAGCTTCACCAAAAATTTATCGATGTCTGCGACCTTTAATGTAACCACTGGTGGCACTTCAGACGTTTCTGGCGGTGCAGGTATTCAGTATTCATTTTAATTGAGCGTACGATTATTTTTTAGGCTCCGAAAGGAGCCTTTTTTATGTATTTCAAATAAGACATCGATTGAGTACTTATTTGTGGGTAGGCAAGTTTACTCAGGAAAATCTACAAATTGCATTTTGGGTCAACTGGTTTGACCTTTTGTTTTGAGGCTGTATAATTAGCGCCCGCTTTTGAATTACTCTTATTTAACAAGAGGGTATAATGCAAACGCAAAAGATTTATTTACTAGGGGGGGTTTATTGGGATCCGATAACTGGAATTTTGTATTCAAGTTTTAATCGCTCTTTTCCTAATGGTATTGAAGTTGGGAAATTGACCAATAAACAGCAAGTATTATTAAAATGCCTTTTGAGCGCCTGTCCTAACCCAATTAGGAATGAGTTACTCGCTTCTGAGGTGTGGCAAGGGCGCAAAATGTCGCCGGAAAGTTTGCCACAGTTGATTAATCGTACTCGATGTGCACTTGCTGATGATGACAAGTCGATCATCGTAAACCATCCGGGAGAAGGCTACACCCTGAGCTTTGAAGAGGTGGATGTGAAAGCGCTTATCGATAGCGCACCGGATGAGAAAATTAAGTTCGAATTATCGGTAAGTCTTCTAAAGCAATTGCTAATACTAGCTTTACTTGTTCTGACTCTTGCGAACTTGTATCGGCTGTATCATGCATATAGCAGCAAAAAGGCCTATCAGGAGGTGTTGCAGGCGGTGCCATACCCCTACATTGAGAGAGGCAACAAGGGGGAAGTGAAGTCGCTAATGGTTGGAGATGTAGTTTGTGATTATGATAAAGAGCAGGCGGCACTTACATGTGGTGTTTAGTCATCTAGTGGTTTCCTTCATCGTGGTGAATCTGTTGATTTTTTATGTGTCATCTCGACTTGTTGGATTGTATGCAGGATCGATAGAGTATGAAAATTTCAGTTGGACCACGTACTTAACACAGCGGCAAAATAACCTTGTTTACGAGGTTGTGCATACTGTTTTGGGAGAAGATTACGTTCAAGAGAATAACCAAATATTAGAGTTAGCATTCGTTCGCGAGAACGACAGCACCCTTTTATTAAAGAGTAAGACCGCAATAAATGAGTTGATTTTAAGGCGGGTGCAATATTATCGGCTTGATGACCGTTGTTCAGTAGCATTTCGAGGTACTGAGAAGATGACGATGCTTAATTTTAATATGTTGTGCCATTTTAAATGATAGGCATAAACAACAGCGCCAGCCCAAGGGCTGGCGCTGTTGTTTAGCATTATCAATAGCTTAAGCGCTGACTGGGTTACGAGTGGTTTGGCCATCTTCGAAGTTGCGCATCAGGATCGCTTTATCCAGTTGCAGCTCTTCGGCAACTGGCAGGTACACGGTGTGACCGTTACCTGGAGCCACTTCAATGCCTTGGCCTTTGCGGTTTTCGATGTGGCCCAGTTTCAGGTTAAGGTTGCCCTGTGGGGTCATCAGCTCAACGCTGTCGCCTACTTCAAAGCGGTTCTTCACCAATACTTCTGCCATACCTTGGGCGTTACGCTCACCGGTGAACTCGCCAACAAACTGTTGCTTGTCACTGATGGAGTAGCCGTAGTCGTAGTTTTGGTACGCGTCGTGGGTGTGACGGCGCAGGAAGCCTTCGGTGTAACCACGGTGGGCCAAGGATTCCAGACCGTGCATCAGGCTGGCATCGAACGGGCGGCCAGCAACCGCGTCGTCGATCGCTTTGCGGTACAGCTGGGCGGTACGAGCCACGTAGTAGAAGCTCTTAGTACGGCCTTCGATCTTCAGCGAGTGCACGCCCATCTTGGTCAAACGTTCAACGTGCTGAATCGCGCGCAGATCCTTTGAGTTCATGATGTAGGTGCCGTGCTCATCTTCAAACGCCGGCATGTATTCGCCTGGGCGGTTGGCTTCTTGCAGCAGTACCACGTCGTTGCTTGGCTGACCTAGGCCTAGTGCTGGCTCGGCTGGCTGCACTGCGACGATGTCACCGGCTTCGTTCTCTTTGGCTTGATGAACGTCGTACTTCCAACGGCACGCGTTGGTGCAGGTGCCTTGGTTTGGATCGCGCTTGTTGATGTAGCCGGACAGCAGACAACGGCCAGAGTAGGCCATGCACAGGGCGCCGTGAACAAACACTTCCAGTTCCATCTCTGGGCACTGCATGCGGATCTCTTCAATCTCATCCAGCGACAGTTCGCGGGACAAAATGGTGCGCTCGATACCCTGACGCTGCCAGAACTTCACCGTGGCCCAGTTGATGGCGTTGGCTTGAACTGACAGGTGTAGTGCCTGATCTGGCCACTTGTCTTTAACCATCATGATCAGGCCCGGATCGGACATGATCAGCGCGTCTGGGCCCATCTCGATCACCGGCTCCAGATCACGCAGGAAGGTTTTCAGCTTCGCGTTGTGCGGAGCGATGTTGGACACCACATACAACTTCTTGTTCTGGGCGTGGGCTTCTTCGATGCCGGTGGCCAGATTGTCGAGGTTGAAGTCGTTGTTTCTCACTCGAAGGCTGTAACGCGGTTGGCCCGCATACACCGCGTCAGCGCCATAGGCAAAGGCGTAGCGCATGTTTTTCAAGGTGCCAGCGGGAGAGAGAAGTTCAGGTTTAAACATGGGTGTCCTCAGGGGGCTTTCAGTGCGGCGGGCATTCTAGCGGGCGGCTGTGCCTGTTGCAAATGTAGTCAGTCGCGTCGGCCATGCAGATCGGTACTAAATTTATACGGTCTGGAGCCAGCGGTTGTTTAGTGGCGGCTGTTACTCCAAGCGGTTTGCTTAATGTCGTCGGGAATCAAGGATCGGAACCCATGGCCGTTGAACGTGCGTTGTTGGTGCAATTAGTAAATAAGATCAATCGTGGCCGTATTGTGCTGCCGAGTTTGCCAGAGGTGGCGATGGCGGTGCGAGACTTAAGTCAACGGGACGATTGCAGCGCCGAACAGTTGGTGGAAGAGATCAGTAAAGATCCAGGGTTGGCGACCACCCTTATCAGCATGGCCAATTCTGAAGGTTTTGGTGGCGAGCTCAAAGCCAACAGCGTGCAGTTTGCGGTGACCCGCTTAGGGTTGGAGCGGACCCGCGACTTAGCCGCCGCCGCTGCGATGCATCAGCTGTTTTATTCTGAACAGAGCATGATTTGGGACAAACTGGAACAGCTGCGCCGCAGCAACATTGAAGTGGCCAGTTGCGCATTGGCGGTGTTGGCCTGTGAGCATGAGCAGGGAAGGCTGATCAATCTGTCGGCGGAAACCCTGTTGTTGGCCTGTCAGATCCACAATATCGGCGTATTGCCATTGGTGGATCAGGCCGAGAAACATCCGCACCTATTTCGCGATGGTCAGCAATTAGAGCAGATCATCAAGCAATTGGGGGCGCCGCTAGGGCAGGCGGTGTTGCAGCAGTGGCGTTTTCCAGAAGAGTTGGTGGTGGTGGCGCGCTATTGGGCTGACTTGAGTTACCAAACCAGCACCCCCAGTTACCTTGATTTGGTGCGCTTGGGGGCGCTGTACAGTCGTCAACTGTTGTTGGATGAACCGCTGCCCAACAGCTTGCAGTTGTTGGTCGATAAAGGGGTGTTATCCGGATTGGAAGTGTTTGGCCGTGAAACCTACTTCCTTACTTTCAACGCGGTTCATAATCGGCTGTCGCAACATGAATTGCCGCTAAGCGTTACTGGCGTGCCAAGCGGTGATTGTTAGTTGGGACGGCTTCAAAGTTACTGCGAAACGGGTTGATGTCTAAGCCGCCGCGACGGGTGTAACGGGCGTACACGGTCAACTGCTGGCAACCACAGTAGCGCTGAATGTCAGTAAAGATCCGCTCGACGCATTGTTCGTGAAATTCGTTATGTTGGCGGAAGCTGATCAGATAACGCAGCAGCGCCTCACGGTCGATCTTTGGCCCTTGATAACGAATTTGGACGCTGCCCCAATCTGGCTGGGACGTGATCAGGCAGTTTGATTTCAGCAGGTTGGAGCGCAGGGTCTCGGTTACTACCTCATCGCTGGCGGCGTTTTGCAGGTAATCGGGATTAAACTCGTAGTTACTGATTTCGATATCCAGATCGTCAATTAACTCACCAGCCAGTTCCACAACCGGCTCGGCGGCAAAATCCGCAGGCAGGGTGATCTGCACCTGCACCTGGCCATCGGCGCAGGCGCTTAAGTCACGCTCCAGCATCTGCTTAAGGGCATCGACAGAATCGACCTTGGTTTGGTTAAAGCTGTTCAGATACAGCTTGAACGACTTGGACTCGACCAAGTTGCTGCTGTTGGCATCAATCACAAAATGCACCACGGCTACCATCGGCTTGCCTTTGGCGTTCAGCCAGGAGAGTTCAAAACCAGTCCATAAGTCGGCGCCAGTAAACGGTAGCGAGTCGGTGAGATCGATGGCATCACGGTTGAGTGAGCGCGGCACCGGTTGCAGCAACTGTGGGTTGTAGTGGTCTTGGTATTGGGTCTGTTGACCTAGGGTCAGCCCTTTTAAGGCGACCGCATCCTGATAGGGATCGGAATGTGACATGATTGCGGGGATTTTCTGGCAAACTAAGTCTCTCAGTTTACCAAATCTTTGAAACTCATGTCCGCAACCGCCCTTCATCAATTCCATCACCGTTATCAACAGCATTGGCTGGCCGAAACTCAAGGCTTACCGTTGACCTCGCATGCTGAGGATGGGCCAGCCAAAACCGCCGAACATCCCGATGGCCTGTCGTTCTGGCGTTGGCAACCGTTGCTGGAGAACAAACCTCGGATCAGCTTTGAAAATGTAGCTAGCGCGCTTGAGCTGCAACTGCACCCAAGCCTGAATGATTTTTATGGTGCCGGCTTTGGTGGGGCGTTGTTCTTCAGCAGTGATTTTGGCGATGGCGAGCTATTGCAGGTGTGGAACGAGGATGACTTGCAACGCTTACAGCAGAACCTGATTGGCCATTTGCTGATGAAGCAAAAGCTAAAGCAGCCAGCGACGCTGTTTATTGGGTTGCTTGGTCAAGGCGAGCAGATGATTGTGCTGGATAACCAAGATGGTAGCGTCTGGCTGGAAGTTCCTGGGCAGCTGCCCCAGCATCAATTGGCGCCGACGCTGCACCAATTTCTTGATCGCCTTAGCCCACGGGTGGAGATCCCTGAGGTTGTGGTGGAGGAGCCGCTGCCAGAAGCGGTGGGGCTGCGCCAGCGGTTGCAGGCGATGCTGGCGCACTTGTTGCCGAAGAAGCGCGGTTAGTTAAGCAGATCCCAAGACAGGTTGGAGACCAACCGGCAGTGATCACACTTAAAGTGGAATAGCTCGTGCAACGGCTCTGCTAGCGCCCAATCAGGGTTGCCACAGCGAGGGCAAGGGCGAGCACGCTCTTGCTCGATGCTGTCTCCGCCAACCCGATACAGGTAGTAGTAGGTCGGTACTTGGGTATGGTATTCGATGCGACCACGCAGATCCCAGCCGCGGCGGAACAACACCGAATCGACTTGGGTGATCTCATTTAACGCCGCAAACTCCACCGCGCCGCTGCCGGCCATCTGCAATTCATCGCAGGCTTGCCATTCGGTTTGCCATTTCACCAAGGCTTTGTGATCGCCATTAAAGGTGGCCGGCAACCGATACAGTGGTACCGGCATCAGGCTATCGCCATCGCGCAGCGGTGAACAGCTATGGACGTAGGTGGTGTACAGCACCTGCCAGTTTTCCGGCAGCGCTTCGGCGCTGGCCTCGGAATTAATATCCCGCCCCAGCAGCTTTACTCGTGGCCGCAGCAGTTTGGCCTCGCTTAAGGCTTCTAAGCAACGGTTGCCCCAGTCGGAGTTAAATTGGGGATTCAAGCTGTCGGTTTCTGGGCTCATCGCCCGCATCGAAAATTCTGCCCCTTGTTGCACTAGCGGAAACTCCCGACCGAGCAATTGGCCGTTGTGGCGCCATGCCTCCATCAAGCCATTGATCGCCCGCTCAACGGCGGTCAAGGTGGTGTCGGCAAAACATTCAAAGCGAATTTCCAGAAGATACATACAGAGCGAACCTAAGCGAATTTAAGGCGAGCGAGTATAGCGGTGCCGTGGCTATCCGCAACTTACTCTATCGATTTAGCCAATTGTTGCTGCAGTTCGCTAACTTGCTGTTGCAGCAACTCGATCTGCTGCGCCATCTGCGCCATCTGTTGTTGTATCTGCTCGATAGGCGAGGCTGCTGATTGTTGGCGCTGGTGAGCGCTGACTTGAATGTTATCCGGGTTGGCACTAAAGCGCTTTAACGCATCAATCAGTTGTGGCAACGGCATCCCGGCGGTGCGGTTTTTCAAAAGCGCTAGGGTTGGTTTTTTGCCTTCGGCAACGATCTGTTGCAAGGCATTGTAGAGTTCGGCGTCCATTGAGCTATCCGTTAGTGAATTTCCCCAGTAGTTTGTAATAGTTACTACTGAGTCGCGAGTGCTTTAAGTTAACTTTATGATTTAAATCGAGATTAAAACTTGGCACAGGTTTGGCTTAGTGATGGTGAACCAATCTGTTGGTGACTTCAGTTAGCATTATAAGGAGATAAAAATGGCAACAGTGATAGATGCAAAGTGGCTTCAAGGGGTGCTGGCAGCTGCCACATTGGCGCTAGGTTTGAGCGGCTGTGTTATATCGGTTAATGACGGCGATTGGGACGCCGACAATACCCCGTGGAGCAAAATCGAAAAGCAAAACCGGCAACAATTAGAATTAGTTGAAGTGGGAATGACTCAACGGCAAGTCTTTTCGATTATGGGGACGGCAGACTTTAACGAGATGGTGCAAACCGATGCGGGCGCGATTCAAGTGCTCTATTTTCGTACCCAGCACCGCAGCAGTGATGGCGAAACCAGTAAAGATGAGTGTACCCCGTTGGTTTTGAAGGACGGTAAGGTTGCCGGTTGGGGCGATGTGGCGCTTAGCAGCGCAATCAATAAGTTGTAGCGGTTAATCGTTGCAATTAAGTGGCAGAGTGGGGGATGTTGGACGAAGGTTGATAGTGGCACTTTAACTAACAGGTGAGTTTACTGATGGATCAGGCATTACTCGACTCTGCGACTTTGCGGCCGTTACGTGCCGACGATTTACGGTTGGCCAATTCGGTGTTGCTTAACGCGTATCACGACGACCCCTTTTTTAAAGCGGTGTTGCCGCAGGATGACTATTCCCAGCGTTTGCGGGCGGCGTTAAGAGAAGAACTGCATGAATTATGGCAGCGGCAACAACCGTTGTTTGGGATCTTTGCCGGCGACAGTTTGATCGCCGTGGCTTGTTTGCTCGATCAACATTATCCGCTGGGACAGACACGATTTTGGAACTGGCGCTTAAAAATGGCACTGGGTTCGGGTTGGAAACCGGCGCGCCAGTGGATGGCGCGAGAGCAGGCGGTGATTGACCAGTATCAGCTGCAATCGAGCTGGTTGCTGCAGTTTATTGCAGTTGCACCAAGCTATCAGCATCACGGTTTTGCCGAGCAGTTGTTGCCGATGGTGCAACAGCAGGCAGCAGTGAACCGGGTTGAGAAAATCGCCACTTTGGTATATCGACCGGAACTTTTTCCGTGGTTTAGGCGTCATGGTTTTTTGCCAATTTTTCAAGTAAATGAAGCAGATGTGACGGCGACCGTTTTCGTTTATGGCGGTTAGTGTTGCGACTTTACTATTGCAATCTGTAAGACATTGTCCACTACTGTTGTGCGCCTAAAACCTTGCTTGATTGGCGGAATGTTACGCTGAATTATCTTTGTTCTTATATAAATCAGAATGTTACCCAGATGTCCGCAAACTTTCGCTAACATTTGGTGGTGTATTTATTTACATGAGGGCTTGTGTGTCCAAGGCAAAACCTTAAAATAGCGTTTGTTCGGAACAGGCACTGCTAGACGCATTCGACAGGGAGTTGGTGTTAAAGGCAGCGTCGCTGCGAGAGTGACCTCTACAGGGAGTGGAGTTACCCAACCAGCACCGAACTCAAGGACCCCTATTGCAGGGTTGGAAGCTCGGATTGGCTTTCTACCAGGATGGTAAGTACTAAGGTACACGGAAGCTGCAGGATGCAGCTAGGGATGATGCAGGGACTGCATACTAACGCAAGGATGGGCCAGGGATTGGCGAAAATTTAAGCCGGATAGCTTAACAAGCGCTGCTGGGCCGCAACCTTTGGTTGCGGCCCAACTTTTTTGTCCGCTGCCCAGTAGCGATGACGTTGATTGTGCTAGCAAAGCCTCGGATAGAGATCCGAATATAGGTGCTTATACCAATTCTTTAGTTGATGTAAGAGATTGCCCATAGTGGCCGTTAACATTTTGTGCATTTGGGACAAATGTCCTTTTTTTACAGTAACTTGAATCGAATTCGTAAGTTGCCAGTGTCTACTGTGTAGATTTTAACCTGTGACATCGACTTGCCGCCTGTTGTGGTTTCGCTACACTTACTTACGTCAACGGGAACATGGATTGCGATTGCTTCACCAACGGATTTGGTGGCAATCACTGTTTCAAGGACGAGCTAAGGACATCTTCAGGACGAAGAGTGATCGATTACAGGAACAGTAGTCGTGGAATGGAAGCCAGTACGTTGAGCGTATCAGTCATCACGGAACGGTAATGGAATTATCACGATGACCCTTATCATGGATTGATAAGAGCAGGACGCGGATGCGGGAGTACACGGAAGCCGATGGATAGGCTTAGGGAATGTTGCAGGACGCAATAGTACGCATGGATGATGCAGGGAGCACCAATTCAACATAGGAATGTTGGCGTTAAAGTAAGACCCGAACCGCAACGGCTACGCTGTTGCGGTTCTTTTTTGTCGGTATAAAATACGCAGGCAATCGGCTTGGCGATCACTAGCCAACAAAAACGCAGACCTGCTGCGTTTTTTATTCAGTGTTAATGGGGGCTGGCTAGATCAGTTGTTGTCGCGAGGCTGGCACAGCGCTAAGAGAATTAACAGCTGCCACAGCCGCGTTTGTTGCTGCCACAACTGCTGCTTCCGCCGCCACAACCACCACCAACGCTGATCCGCCCCTGCGCGCTTGGCGCTTGTTGCCAATCTGGTTCGGGGTACAGCGGCATCTTAATGTCGGTTAACTTGCGGCCGCTGAAATGCAGCGTGGCTTTGAGATGATTGATGCCATCGGTGCTAAACTCCAGCTGATATTCACAGTGCCAGCCTAATCCTGACCCCGCGACTTTGCCGAGGCGGGCTTTGGTGCGGGCGACATTCAAAAATTGCAAGCGACGCTGCTGACACAAACGATACGCGTGCAATGTGGCCCCTTCAGATATCGGGCGCAGTTGCCAAAACAGCATGCCAACAGCGGCGCAGCTCATTAACAGCAGCAGGTCAAACAAGTTCAACATTCGGTACTAGCCTCGGATGGCGTTCATCAACTGGGAGATCGCCGCAGTAAGTTGTTCGCTTCGATTCGGATCTCGCAATGCGGCCAGCACCCAAGGGCGAGTATTGGGCTGGGCCACCAGATCCAGATACAGCTGATTAAATAGGTTTCCAGGGTGCTCGGCAAGTTGCTGTAAGAACGCGTTGACGTTGCTGTGATCCAGTCCTAGCCATAATCGAGCACTGATGGTGATCAGTGCATCGGCAGACAGTGGCTGCTGCAGCAGTTCGGTTAACGCTGGGGTTAACTGCGAAGGGTTACCGGCGAGGCCGCGCAGTGCCATCAGCATTTGCGCTTCGTCTTCAGCAACCGCTGCCCGCCGGCGTAATACCTGAGCGACAGATTCTGGCAGTTCAAAGTGTTCGGCCACGCTGATTAAGGCATTAAATGCCTCTGCTGGCAGTTGTGGCAGTGCCATCGCCAATTGCGCGGCGTCACTACTGGTCAAACGGCAACAGTAATCCGCTAATCCCTGCAAGCCCAGATGTTGCCAATTATCCCAGCCTCGCTGACCGGCAATGTATTCTTGCACCGCTTCAAAGTGAACGCTGGCGGGCTGCGCCAGTGCCAGTCGTACGCGAGCGTTAAATACCGCCATCTTTTCGTCGGTTGGGGCAAAGATGAATGGGTTAGATGCCAGTCGCTGTTGTTGCTGTTCGCTGATGTCGCCGGTGACATCGTTACCGAGAGCTTCAATCACCAACTGTAAAAATTGATTGCGAGCGGCAGGGTTGATCAGCCCTTGTTCATCCAACGGCAGCTTTAAAAACCACACGTAGTGCTGCATTGCGATGGTTGGATCCCAGAACAAAATCCCGATCCATGCGTGACCCGCACGAGGGAATGGGTAAGGCAGTCTGCCTTGCTCAAATTGGGCAAATTGTTCGCTGGCCAGTGGCGTTACGCGGCGGCCAAGATCGAAGACACGATATTGGGTGCCGGCGAGCGACAGAAACTGGTCAAGGGTGGTGATGTCGGCCATCGTTGGACTCACAGCAGCTAAAAAAATCGCCGCAGTATAGCACTTTCAGTATTGATAGGGTCGGATTGCGCAAGATGCTATCATCCGCCGCCCAGCGTTAACCGTGGAGTCATCAATGAATGCCTTGGTGCAAAATTCGCTAACCCAAATTGAACAACAACTGCGCCAGTGCGGTCGCTGGCAAACTACCCCGCCGAGTGCTGAGGCGTTGGCGAGCACCGCCCCGTTTTGTTGCGACAGCATGCCGTTTGAACAGTGGCTACAGTTTGTGTTGCTGCCACGGATGCAAGCGCTACTGGATAGCGGGGCAGCGCTGCCAACGGCAGTGGCCATCGCCCCGATGGCCGAGTACGTGTTTGGTGCCAATCCGGATTGTCAGACACTGATTGCACACTTGGCTGAATTTGATCGTTTATTAAGTGGGAGCGAACCCCGTGGAAATTGATGTGGCCGACGCCGCTGCAGTCGCACCGCAGCGACTGCTGAAGATATTATTTGAAGATGCGCATCTGGTGGCGATCCATAAACCGGCAGGGTTGTTGGTGCATCGCAGTTGGTTGGCACGCAAAGAAACTGAATTTGCGATGCAGATGACCCGCGATCAGATTGGCTGTCACGTATATACCGTGCACCGACTGGATCGTCCGACCTCAGGGGTATTGCTGTTTGCTAAATCGTCCGAGGTGGCCCGCAGTCTGAGTGAGCAGTTTGCCAATCACCAAGTCGATAAACGCTATTTTGCCCTTTGCCGTGGTTTTGTGGATGAGGGCGGAGAGCTTGATTATCCGCTGAAACAGGAACTGGATCGGATTGCCGATAAGTTTGCCGACCAAGACAAGCCGGCGCAGGAAGCGATGACTCACTATCAGCCGCTGCGCCAAGGTGAGATGCCGTTTCCAGTCAGTCGTTATCCCTGTGCTCGTTACACGTTAATGGAACTTAAACCGATCACCGGCCGCAAGCATCAGTTGCGCCGCCATATGGCGCACCTGCGTCATCCGATTGTGGGTGATACTACCCACGGCTGCCGTCATCAAAACCAACTGTTCCGAGACCGGTTTGCGATGCAGCGCTTATGGCTGATCTGCATGTCGATGAGCCTAACCCATCCGGTTACCGGTGAGTCGTTGTTGCTGGAAACCGAGCTTGAGGACGATTGGCAACAACCCTTTGCGGCGATGGGCTGGTAATCGTCGCCGAGCTAACTGGCGCCGCGGGCGACTGGCCCTTGTTCCCGCTGTTCAGTAACGAAGAACAGGTTACGACGCACCCGTCGCTTGTGGTGCACTTTTAAGTGGATCTGCCGGCGGCGGTGACTACGTTGCTGCATGGGACCTCTCAAATCGCGGATGTGCCCAATAGAGGACAGGCCATTGGGCAAAGATTGCGCGTGGCAGAAGCATAGAGTAACTTTCGCTACAGGTGTAGCTAAGCGGTTACTTTGATGCTAAATATTCGTTTGATTGTCGGTTCGGTTTATGGCGGCGCGGAGTACGTTGCCGAACAAGTAGAGGCAGTGCTGCTGGCTGCGGGCCACCAGGTTAGTTGGCTGGCGGAGTTAACTGAACAAGACTCAGCTGCGCTCAATGGCCAAGTGTTGCTGGTGATCTGTTCAACCACCGGCGCCGGCGATCTTCCGGATAATATCGCGCCGCTGTTCTTTGCCCTTAAAGATCGTTTCCCACTACTGCCACAAAGCCACTACGGCGTTATCGCCCTTGGTGACAGCAGCTATGGCGAAACCTTTTGCGGTGGCGGGCGTCAGTTTGATCAGTTGCTTGCTGAGCTGGGGGCGAAACGGGTTGGCGAGCCGCTACAGATTGACGCTTGTGAAACCATGGAACCGGAGATACCCGCGTTAGAGTGGCTGCAAAACTGGTTGGCGGCATTGTCACGCCAGCCCTCTGCCGACTCGACCTCTTAGGTTAGCGTTATGCGCAGTAAGCTGTTCCACCGCATGCAGCGGATGGGCAAGGCGCTGATGGTCCCAGTGGCGGTGCTACCGATGGCAGGGTTGCTGTTAGGGCTGGCACAATCTGGTCTTCCGTCACCGCTGTTGGCTTCACTGCTGTTTGCCACGGGGGAGGCGATTTTCACCCTGCTGCCACTGATGTTTGCCGTTGCCGTAGCACTGACCTTTTGTCATCAAGATGGTACGGCTGCCTTGGCGGCACTGACCGGGTTTGCGGCTAAGTTGGCGGCAATGGCAACCTTAGCTCAGCATTATGGCTGGGAAACCACCGATATTTTTGGCTTTAACACCCTCAATACTGGGGTGCTCGGCGGGGTGCTGATCGGCATCGTCACCAGTTGGGTTTATCGTGAATTTCATCAGATCCGCTTGCCAGAGCTGTTTGCTTTTTTTGCTGGGCGGCGGTTTGTGCCGTTGATCAACATTCTTGCTGGAATGGTGGTCGGGATTGTGATGGCACTGCTGTGGCCACTGTTGCAGCAGCTGCTGGCTCAATTCACCGATTGGACTTTGTATCAGCGGCCGCTGCTGGCGTGGGGGATCTATGGCGCTGGCGAACGGTTACTGATCCCATTGGGGCTGCATCACATCTGGAATCTGCCCTTTATGTATGAAGTCGGCTCTTTTAGTGCGGCCAATGGGCAACTGATCCACGGTGAAGTGAATCGCTTCTTAGCTGGCGATGCCAATGCTGGCCATCTGGCCGGCGGCTATTTGATCAAAATGTTTGGATTGCCTGCAGCGGCGTTGGCGATTTGGCGCAGCGCCGAACCGCGTCAGCGCAAACAGACGGCATCGATAATGTTGTCGGCGGCATTAACCAGTTGGTTGACTGGGGTGACTGAGCCGATCGAATTTGCCTTTCTATTTATCTCACCGTTGTTGTTTACCATTCACGCGTTGCTGACCGGACTGGCCTACATCCTTGCCAATTGGGTTGAGCTGCACCACGGCATCGTGTTCTCTCACGGGCTTATCGATTTTCTGCTCTATTTCCATTTGGCGGACAACTTGCAGCAACTGCTGTGGTTAGGGCCGCTGTTTGCACTGATTTACTACGTGGTATTTCGCAGCATTATCGTTGCCCTTGATCTGCCGACGCCGGGACGCAACCGTCGACCACCGAAATCGTTAGGTGATAAGCACCTTGAGCCATTGTTGCTGGCACTGGGCGGCGCGCAAAACTTGAAGAGTGTTGACGCTTGTTTAACGCGGCTTCGGCTGTCGCTGCATCAGCCCGAACTTATCGACAAAGAAGCACTGACTATCCTTGGCGCTAAAGGGGTGCTGGTTTATGGCGAAGGGGTGCAGATTGTGCTGGGACCGCAGGCCGAGCGGATCAGCGGCCTGCTGCAACAAGCCCTTAAAGGCGGCCAACACGCCGATAAAAACGATGGCATCAATGCCACTTAGGTTTGGCGTTTTTGGCTGTTTGGTTGCCAATAGCGCCATGCAACACTGGGGCAATTTGTAGCAACGACGTAAGGGACAACCGATGCGACACTATCAAGCGCCTCAGCGCGATACCCTGTTTGTGATGAAAGAGTTGCTGGGCTTTGAACAGCACTATCAAACCCTTGGCTTTGATGAAGCCAGCCCTGATATGGTGCAGGCGATCTTTGCCGAATCGGCCAAATTTGCCGAAAATGTGCTGTTGCCGATTGACGCTAATGGCGATGCCGGTTGTCAGTTTGATGAGGGCGTGGTGACTACCCCGGCGGGTTTTAAAGAAGCGTATCAGCAGTACGTCGAGAGTGGCTGGCCGGGGATGACTCATGAGTTAGAGTTTGGTGGTCAAGGTTTGCCTTACTCGTTGGCCGGGATGGTATCGGAGTGGAATTCGTCGGCCAACCACGCTTGGGCGATGTACCCCGGACTCACCCAAGGTTGCATTGAGACTATCCGCGAATATGCCCCAGAAACGTTAAAGAATAACTACTTACCTAAATTGGTTGAGGGCACGTGGACCGGCACCATGTGCTTAACCGAACCCCATTGTGGTTCCGATTTGGGGATGTTGAAAACCAAAGCTGAGCCAAATGACGATGGCAGTTATCGCCTTAACGGTACCAAGATCTTTATTTCCGCCGGTGAGCACGATCTGTCCGACAACATTGTTCATATCGTAATTGCGCGGTTACCGGATGCGCCGGCGGGCACCAAAGGCATTTCGCTGTTCGTGGTACCTAAGTTTAATGTTGATGAAGAAGGTGAACTGGCGGGACGTAATGGTGTGCACTGTGGCTCGATTGAACATAAGATGGGCATTAATGGCTCGGCGACCTGCGTGATCAATTTTGACGATGCCAAGGGCTATCTGATTGGTGAACCTAACCGCGGCCTGAATGCGATGTTTACCTTTATGAACGTCGCCCGTATTGGCGTTGGCGTAGAAGGGCTGTCAGCGTGTGAGGCGGCCTATCAAGGGGCGCTGAGCTATGCCAAAGAGCGTACGCAGTTCCGGGCTATGGATGGGGTGAAGAATCCCAATGCCGCTGCCGATACCATTATTCATCACCCTGATGTGCGGCGGATGTTGCTGACTCAAAAAGCCTTCGCCGAAGGCGGTCGGGCGTTGGTGCTGCACTGCATGCAATTGGCGGATCTAACCCTGTACGGCCAAGGCGAAGCCAAACAAGTGGCGGATGCAAAGTTGGCACTGCTGACCCCAATTCTTAAAGCCTTTATGACCGAAGTAGCGCAAGAGGCCACCAGCTATGGCATTCAGGTGTACGGCGGCCACGGTTTTATTAAAGAGTGGGGGATGGAGCAGTTGGCTCGTGACACCCGCATTTGTACTTTGTACGAAGGCACTACCGGCATTCAAGCGCTGGATCTGCTCGGTCGTAAAGTGCTGGGTTCGCAGGGCAAATTGCTCGAAGCGGTTGGACAGGATTTACAGCAGATTTTGGCCGAAGCCGGCCGAGTGCCATCGTTGGCGGCTTATGCGCAAAGCTTGGGGGGCCATCTGCAAGAGCTGCAGACCATCACCAAAACCGTGGCTGCGAAGGCCGCAGCCAATCCGCTGGAGGTAGGGGCCGCTTCGGTAGATTACCTGATGTACTGCGGTTATGTGGTGATGGGGCACATGTGGCTGAAGATGGCGATAGTGGCGCAGCAGCAACTGGATGCTGGCACTGATGAGGCCGATTTCTATCTAGCGAAGCTGCATACCGCTGCGTTTTATTTTGCGCGATTGCTGCCACGGGCCCAAACCCACAAAGCAGCGGCATTGGCGGGGATGGATAGCCTGATGGCGATGCCGGAAAGCCAGTTTTAACGCTCTATTAGTTGTCAGTTTGTAGTCAACAGCTATCAGTAAGAGCTTAGGGGCAGTTATTAGTCCGTAATTAACAGCGATTAGTAAAAGCAAAAAGCCCAGCTAGGTTAACCTAGCTGGGCTTTGCTATGACAGTAGCTCAGTCTTCTGAGCTGGTGCTCTTAACTAACCACGAATCACTGTTAACTGATTACTGCTCTTGAGCTTCCGCTTGACGCAGCAGTTCGTTGATGCCAACTTTAGAACGAGTCTTGGCATCCACTTTCTTAACGATAACCGCAGCGTACAGGCTGTAGGTACCGCACTTGGATGGCAGGCTGCCGGATACCACAACTGAACCGGCTGGGATGCGGCCGTAGCTCACTTCGCCAGTTTCACGATCGAAGATGCGGGTGGATTGGCCGATGTAAACGCCCATTGAGATCACTGAGCCTTCTTCAACGATAACGCCTTCTACCACTTCAGAGCGGGCGCCGATAAAGCAGTTGTCTTCGATGATGGTTGGTGAAGCTTGCAGTGGCTCCAGTACGCCACCGATGCCAACGCCGCCTGACAGGTGTACGTTCTTACCGATCTGAGCACAAGAGCCAACAGTCGCCCAAGTATCAACCATGGTGCCTTCGTCCACGTACGCGCCGATGTTGACGTAAGATGGCATCAGCACGGTGTTTTTAGCGATAAAGGCGCCTTGGCGTACGGTCGCTGGCGGTACTACACGCATGCCTTCAGCGCGGAAGCGCGCTTCGTCGTAATTAGCAAACTTCAGCGGTACTTTGTCGAAGTACTTGGTCTCGCTGCCTTCTATCACTTGGTTGTCGAACAAACGGAACGACAGCAGTACCGCTTTTTTCAGCCATTCGTTAACGACCCACTGACCATCAACTTTCTGTGCCACGCGCGCTTCACCGCTGTCCAGCATTGCCAGCACATGTTTTACATCGGCCGCCAGCTCGGCGGGGGCGTTGGCTGGAGTCAGTTCGGCGCGTTGTTCAAACGCCGCTTCAATGCGTTGTTGCAGTTCGGTCATGGATGACACTCCTAATTAGTTGGTTGAAGAGTTAACGCCTCAATCAGGGCGCTGTGAAGCCGTTGTTCCGCTTCACTGGATAGGGCTGTACCGCCGGGATTGGACAGTTGGAAGAAATCCTCCGCTTTTTCGCCGACGGTGGTGATTTTGGCGGCTTTTACCACCACATCACATTGTTCAAAAATTTCGCCGATATGAGCCAACAAACCGGGGCGGTCGAGGGTGACCAGTTCAATCATGCTGCTGTTTTTGCGCTGTGACGGCAAAAAACCAACCCGAGTCGGAACGTTAAACGATCGCAGCCGCCGTGGCAGTGCCCGCTTCGGCCGTGTCGGCGTTTGTTCGCGGGTCAGCGCTTGCAGCAAACTTTTACGAATGCTGGCGATCCGCGATGGGTTTTGGATTGGCGTGCCATCGTGCTCGTGAATGATAAAGCTATCAAGGGCAAAGCCATCTTTGGTGGTAAAGATCTGGGCATCATGCACCAGCACCTGCTTAGCGTCGAGTACCGTTAAGATGCGGGTAAACAATCCTTGGGTGTCGTGGGCATAGATAAACAGCTCGGTGCCACCACGGCTGTGCTCTGGGTGGATCTCCACCAGATAATCGGGGATCTGTTGTGCTAGCAGGCATTCACTGTGCTGTTGGATCTGTTGGGCATTAAAGCGCAGAAAGTAATCGGCGCTAAAACGGTGCCATAAGGTGTCGATCTCATCATCAACGAACCCCTGGCGAAGCAATTGTTTGCGCGCTTTGGCTTGATGTTCGCGGATCCGAGCGCGGCTATCCACCGGGATCGCCATCCCCGCATTTAAGCGGTCACGCGTGGTGTGGTAAAGCTCTCGCAGCAGTGAGCCTTTCCAGTTGTTCCACAATTTGTCGTTGGTGGCACAGATATCGGCAACCGTCAAACAGTACAGGTAGGCCAACTGGTTTTGGTCTTTGACCACCTGAGCAAATTTTTCAATCTCATCCGGATCGGTAATGTCACGGCGCTGGGCGGTGACCGACATCAGCAAGTGATGCTGCACCAACCACGCGACTAAACGGCCATCATGCTCGTTCATGTTGTGTTGCTGACAGAACAATCGCGCTTCTTCGGCGCCGATGTCGCTGTGATCGCCACCGCGACCTTTGCCGATGTCATGGAAGATGGCTGCCAGTACCAGTAAGCCTTTTTTTGGCAACTGTTCGATTAGGACGCTGCCAAGCGGAAAGATCTCTTTGTGCTCGGGGTCGGCGAATTTCTGGATAAATTGCAGCAGTCGATGGGTATGTTCATCAACGGTATAGGCATGAAACAGGTCAAACTGCATCTGTCCAGCAATATGCTGCCATGGCTTGAGGTAGGCCCCCATGATGCCGTGGCGGTGCATCAGTGACAGCGCTTTAATGCCATTACCATGGCGTAAAATCGCCATGAATTGTTTGCGATTGGCGGCATCTTCCGCCAACGGTTGCTTCAATTTGCGACGGGCATTACGCAGCAGCCGCAAGGTCGAGGCGGAGACAATCCGCAGCTCTGGATGCATTGCCAAGGCGACAAACAACTTAAGAATGTTTTGTGGGTCATCGAACACCCCATTGTGGCGCGCTTCGATGTATTTGCCACGGCGATAGAAGTGTTCGCAGATTGGCTCGGGCGCCGGCATCGCTTTATCGCCCAGTGTCTGCCGGAACAGCAGCAGCAACATCTGGTTCAGTTCCCGCACGGCCCGCACAGTGCGGTAGAAGCGCTTCATCAACTGTTCGACCGCTTTAAGCTGCTCACCGTCTTGATAGCCCATCAGCAAGGCAACGTCGCGCTGGTAATCAAACAACAACCGGTCTTCGGAACGGCCCGACACCTGATGCAGGGCAAAGCGCAAGCGCCACAGGAAATCGCGACAGGCATTCAGTTCTTCCAGCTCTTCGCGGGTCAGATAGTGATGGCTAACTAACTCGGCCAGGCAGGTGGCATTAAAGTGACGCAGTGCCACCCAAGTCACGGTTTGAATATCGCGCAGACCGCCAGGGCAGGATTTTAGGTTGGGCTCAAGATCAAATGGTGTGGCCTTTTTATGGCGGCCTTTTTGTTCATCAAATTTGGCTTTAAAAAATGCCGATGATGGCCAAAATTGGCGGTCACTCAGGGCTTCAGTCAGCTGTTGATAAAGGGCGTTGTCGCCACTGATAACTCGGGATTCAAGTAAATTAGTGGCGATGGTGACATCGTCGCTGGCTTGGCGCATGGTTTCCGCCACGGAACGGACGCTGTGGCCGATCTCCAATTTGGCGTCCCACAGGGCGGTCAGAAATTCACTTAACCCTTGTTCTTGAGCAGCACAGATCTGCTCGCTGGTAAGGATCAGCAGGTCAATGTCGGAGCGCGGGTGCAATTCGCCACGGCCATAGCCACCAACGGCGACTAACGTCAGCGGATGATCATTAAGGCCGCTGTCGTGCCAAAAGTCGCTTAGCAGCTGGTCGATGACGACCGCGCGCTCCGCCAACAATACCCCAATCGCTTGGCCTTGCTGAAACTGCGCTAGCTGTTGTTGATCCAGTTCAGTTTGACGGGCGCGACAGGCGGCGATCCGTTGCCGGTGTTCCATGATTGTGGTACCTCGGGTGGGCGCAGGTAGCGCTTAGCTGTGCTTGATGATCTGTGGCAGTTGTTCGGCTTCTTCGGCACGCCAAGTCAGCACTTCACAGCCATCTTCGGTGATCAGCAAGGTGTGCTCGAATTGCGCGGATGGTTGGCCATCTTTGGTGGTCGCAGTCCAGCCATCTTTTTTGCTGACTTTGCAGCGGTAATCGCCGGCGTTGATCATTGGTTCGATGGTGAAGATCATGCCCGCTTTCAACGCCAGACGTGCTTTGTTTTTGTAGTGAACGATTTGCGGCTCTTCATGGAAGCCTTCGCCGATACCGTGACCACAAAAATCGCGTACTACCGAGAACCCTTCACGTTCTGCGATAGGCTGGATGGTGCCGCCGATGTCCGACAAACACACGCCAGGCTTAAGCATCTTAATCGCGGCATACAACGACTGCTGAGTCACCTCGACCAGCTTTTTGTTGCGCGGCGTGGTTTGACCCACGATAAACATTTTTGAAGTGTCGCCATGGTAGCCATCTTTGATGACGGTGACGTCGATGTTGACGATATCACCCTCTTTGAGCTTCTTATGCCCAGGGATGCCGTGGCAGACCACTTCGTTGATGGAGATGCAGGTGGACTTTGGGAAACCGTGGTAGTTCAGCGGTGCCGGGATCGCCTTTTGCACCTTGGTGATGTGGTCATGCATGATTTGGTTGAGCTCATCGGTGGTCACGCCCTTTTGTACGTACGGGCCGATCATCTCCAATACTTCACCAGCCAAACGGCCAACTACGCGCATCTTTTCGATCTGTTCTGGGGTCTTGATGACAATACTCATTGGGCTACTCTTAAATTCGGTTTTGCTGGGCTAATTGAGGTCGACAGATTGAGCTTCGCGGCGGCTTGTGGTAATTTGCGCGCCGACTGTCTGCCCAGCCAGTTTCCCCGCCATTATGGCGAGGCGCCGGTTAGGACGCAAAGGCGGTCATTATATCGTTAAATTCATTTTATAAACCACACACGTACTGACACATGATTCGGGGTGCCCCAAGCACGTTTTAAACGTCGCTGCTATGGGTCGGATTATGGAGTATGTGGAGGCTTAACCCCATAGAGGTAATCATGGCTACTGTTTCCATGCGCGACATGCTGAAAGCTGGTGTTCACTTCGGTCACCAGACCCGTTACTGGAACCCAAAGATGAAGCCATTCATCTTCGGCGCTCGTAACCGCGTTCACATCATCAACCTGGAGCACACTGTTCCAATGATGAACGAAGCTCTGGCTTTCATCGAGAACATCGCTTCTAAGAACGGTAAAGTTCTGTTCGTTGGTACCAAGCGCGCTGCTGGTGCTGCGGTTCGTGAAGCTGCTCAGTCTTGCGACCAGTACTTCGTAGACAACCGCTGGTTGGGCGGCATGCTGACCAACTGGAAGACCGTTCGTCAATCTATCAAGCGTCTGAAAGAGCTGGAAATCCAGTCTCAAGATGGCACCTTCGAGAAGATGACCAAGAAAGAAGCCCTGATGCGTACTCGCGAAATGGCTAAACTGGACAAGTCTCTGGGCGGTATCAAAGACATGGGCGGCCTGCCAGACGTAATGTTCGTTATCGGCGCTGACCACGAGCACATCGCAATCAAAGAAGCGAACAACCTGGGCATTCCAGTTGTTGCTATCGTTGATACCAACACCAACCCAGATGGCGTTGACTACATCGTTCCTGGTAACGATGACGCGATCCGTGCTATCCAGCTGTACACCTCTGCTGTTGCTCAAGCTGTTAAAGACGGCCGCAACCAAGACGTAGTTGTTCAAGCTGAAGACGGTTTCGTAGAAGCTGAATAATTGGGTGGGGTGTTAGGCCCTTCCCCAACTAACCAAGTGTTATTTGGTTAAAGCGGGGGCCCTTTGTGGCCCCTGTTTTCTAAGTTAAGACTCCTGTCTAGAGGAATATGACAATGGCAGTTACTGCTGCTCTGGTTAAAGAGCTACGCGAGCGCACTGGCGCTGGCATGATGGATTGTAAGAAAGCCCTGGTTGAAGCGAACGGCGACATCGAGCTGGCTATCGAAGACATGCGTAAGTCTGGTCTGGCAAAAGCGGCTAAGAAAGCTGGCCGTGTTGCTGCTGAAGGCGTGGTAATCATCAAGCAAGAAGCTGGTGTTGCTGCCATGGTTGAAGTTAACTGTGAGACTGACTTCGTAGCTATGGACGCTTCTTTCCAAGCTATGGCGAACGGCATTGCTGACATCGCTCTGGCTGGCAAGATCACCGACATCGAAGCACTGCGCGCTGCGCCAATGAACGGTTCCGACGTTGAAACCGTACGTGCTGAGCTGGTTGCTAAGATCGGCGAAAACATGGCTGTACGTCGTGTTGAAATCGTTGAAGGCAACACCATCGGTGCTTACATCCACGGTCGTAAGATCGGTGTAGTAGCGATTCTGAACGGCGGTACCGAAGAGCTGGCTAAAGACATCGCTATGCACGTAGCTGCTTGTTCTCCACAGTTCGTTCGCGAGTCTGACGTTTCTGAAGAAGTGGTTGCTAAAGAGCGCGAAATCCAAGTTGAAATCGCAATCAACTCTGGCAAGCCAAAAGAGATCGCAGAAAAGATGGTTGAAGGCCGTATGCGCAAGTTCACCGGTGAGATCTCTCTGACCGGTCAGGCTTTCGTTAAAGACCCATCCATCACCGTTGCTCAGCTGCTGAAGCAGCACGGTGCAGAAGTAGTTAACTTCGTACGTATGGAAGTTGGCGAAGGCATCGAGCGTGAAGAAGTAGACTTCGCTGCTGAAGTAGCTGCTCAGGTAGCTGCTGCATCTAAGCAGTAATCGTCCGCTTTGGATAATAAAGACCGCAGTAATTCACTGCGGTCTTTGTCTATCACCCTGCCAGAGATTATCGCTAATCGCTTTAGGCTGTAAGCCATTACCGATGATGTTTGCTTTTCGCTACTAGGAAAATATCTATGACTACCAATCCAAAACCTGCCTTCCGCCGCATTCTGCTGAAACTCAGTGGCGAGGCCCTGATGGGCAATGAAGGTTTCGGCATCGATCCAAAAGTACTGGATCGTATGGCTGAAGAGATCAAAGAACTGGTTGAACTGGGCGTTCAGGTTGGGTTGGTGATCGGCGGCGGCAACCTGTTCCGCGGCGAAGGTCTAGCCAAAGCGGGCATGAACCGCGTTGTTGGCGACCACATGGGCATGTTGGCGACCGTAATGAACGGTTTGGCGATGCGTGATGCGCTGCACCGTGCCTACGTGAATGCCCGTCTGATGTCAGCCATCCCACTGAATGGCGTGTGTGACAACTACCAGTGGGCGGAAGCGATCAGCCTGCTGAAGTCTGGCCGGGTGGTGATCTTCTCAGCCGGTACCGGTAACCCATTCTTCACCACCGACTCGGCAGCCTGTCTGCGCGGCATTGAAATTGAAGCCGATATCGTACTGAAAGCCACCAAAGTGGACGGCGTTTACACTGATGATCCAGTTAAAAATCCAGACGCAGTTAAGTATGATAAGCTCAGCTACAACGAGGTACTGGATAAAGAGTTGAAAGTGATGGATTTGTCCGCATTCACTCTGGCTCGTGATCACCAGTTGCCGATCAAAGTCTTCAACATGAATGAAGCCGGTGCCCTGCGCCGAGTGGTGATGGGCGAAGCCATCGGCACTCTGATCAGCTAACCGCATAGCGACATACACGTTTTAAGTAGGAACTAGTCCCGTGATTGACGAGATCAAACAAGACGCGCAAGAGCGCATGGCGAAGAGCGTTGACGCAACTCGCAACCAGTTTTCCAAAATCCGTACCGGCCGCGCTCACCCAAGCCTGCTGAACGGCATCTCCGTATCTTACTACGGTGCTGATACCCCGCTGAATCAAGTAGGTAACGTGGGCACTGAAGACGCACGTACCCTGACCGTAACCGTATTCGATCGTTCGATGATCCAAGCGGTAGAGAAAGCGATCATGGCATCTGATCTGGGTTTAAACCCATCTTCTGCAGGTACCCTGATCCGCATTCCGTTGCCACCACTGACCGAAGAGCGTCGTCGTGATCTGGTTAAGATCGTTCGTGCTGAAGCGGAAGGCGGTCGTGTTGCAATCCGTAACATCCGTCGTGACGCCAATGCCGACATCAAGGCACTGGAGAAAGAGAAAGAGGTATCTGAGGACGACGCACGCCGTGGCGAAGACGAAATCCAGAAGATCACTGACAAATTTGTGAAAGAGATCGAAGTGATCTTGGCCGACAAAGAAAAAGAGCTGATGGAAGTCTAAGCAAACGCTTGTCTTTAATTAGAAATGACGCCGTGTAGGGTTATACTACACGGCGTTTGTTTATCTACCTTGCTATGAGTTGCCCATCCATGTCCGATAGTTTTACCTCCGCTACAGCAGTTCCGCGCCACGTCGCCATTATTATGGATGGTAATGGTCGTTGGGCTGAGACCAAGGGGCAGCCACGGGTGATGGGACACCGTGCCGGGGTAAAATCGGTGCGCGAGATCGTTCGGGTTTGCCGCGAACGTGGTATCGAAGCACTGACTCTGTTCGCATTTTCCAGTGAAAACTGGTCGCGCCCAGAGAGAGAGGTGCAGCTGTTGATGCGCTTGTTTATGGCGGTGTTGCGCCGTGAACTGAATGACTTGCATGAAAACAACGTACGCTTGCGGATCATCGGCGACATCAGTGGTTTTGATGATAAGTTGCAGCAACGCATTCGTGCTGCTGAAGCCAAAACGGCCGGTTGTGATGGCTTGCAATTGAACGTCGCTGCCAATTACGGTGGTCGCTGGGATATTGCTCAGGCCTCGCAGCAAATGGCTGTATTGGTACAACAAGGTGAACTGTCGGTTGAGCAGATCGACGAACAAACCATGGCGCGATTTATGACCTTGGCGGATCAGCCGGAAGTGGATCTGCTGATCCGCACCGGTGGTGAAAAGCGCATTAGCAACTTCTTGTTGTGGCAATGCGCTTACGCTGAGCTGTTTTTCTCATCGGTGCTGTGGCCTGAATTTGATGAAGCGGCAATGGCGGAGGCCCTAAGCTGCTTTGGTGGCCGTCAACGCCGTTTTGGCCTGACCGGCGCTCAGGTAACCAATAATTTATAAGTCGGACAACCGACCCCAATATCAGAAATACAATCGAGGTTCGTTTGCTGAAGCAACGTGTTTTGACCGCTCTGGCGTTAATCCCAGTGGCACTGGCAGCTATCTTTCTGCTGCCATTGCACGGGTTTGCCATTGCCGTGGCGGTGTTGATGGTCCTCGCAGGACGCGAGTTTGGTGCCTTTATTCTGCCGGATATGCCTGCGGCAAAGGTGGTTTATGGTGTCTCGATTGGCGCCATTTTGGCGGCCTTAGTGTTGCTGGTTCCTGCTGCAGAAATTTGGCACGACGGCCAATTGCACCCGCTCTACCAAGGGATCACCATCGCCGGGGCGGTTTGGTGGTTAGTTGCGCTGGCGTTGGTGCTCAGCTATCCGGGCAGTGCCAAAGCGTGGCAAGACCGACCAATGGTTAAAGCGATCTTTGGCCAACTGACCATCCTGCCGGCATTTACCGCGATGGTGGCACTTAAAGGCTGGCAAGGTGAATTTACCGGAGCCTGGTTAGTGTTGGCGGTGCTGCTGCTGGTATGGGGAGCTGATACCGGTGCCTATGCTGTTGGTAAAGCGATTGGCAAACGTAAACTGATCCCAAAAGTATCGCCAGGAAAAACCTGCGAAGGCCTTGCCGGTGGCATGGCGGTGTGTGCGCTGCTGAGCCTTGGAGCTTGGTGTTTTGTCCCGAGCTTAAATCCGCTGGAAGCCGCCATTCTAGGGATGGTGACCGGTTTGGCGTCGGCACTGGGCGATCTGACTGAAAGCATGCTTAAGCGTTCGGCCAACATCAAAGACAGTGGCCGGATGTTGCCAGGTCACGGCGGTGTGCTTGATCGCATTGATAGCGTGACTGCGGCGATGCCGGTATTTACGGCGCTGCTGTTATGGTTTGCGGCCTAAACTAGCGACCCGATTTTAGCCCCAAGGCGTGTGTCTTGGGGCGTTCGTTTTTACAGCGTGAGTTCGATGCAAAATTTGGCAATCTTCGGCGCTACCGGTTCCATTGGTAGCAGCACCCTCGACATCATTCGTCGTCATCCACAGCAATACTGCGCTTATGCGCTGACCGCCAACAGCAACGCCGAAGCGATGGCGAAGTTGTGTTTAGAGTTCAACCCAAAGGTCGCGGTGCTAGTGGACGCCGAGGCGGCGCAAACCCTAACCCAGTTGTTGGCCGGCAAGTGCGCCACTGAAGTGTTGGCTGGCGCCGATGCGCTAGTTACAGTAGCGCAGTTGGATGCGGTTGATACTGTGATGGCGGCGATTGTCGGGGCGGCAGGGCTGCCATCAACCATGGCGGCGGTGCGCAAGGGCAAACGAATTTTGCTAGCCAATAAAGAGGCGTTGGTGGTTTCTGGGCGCCTGTTTATGGACGAGGTAGCCAAATCCGGTGCCACCTTATTGCCGGTGGACAGTGAACACAACGCCATCTTCCAAAGCTTGCCGCTTGAGGTTCAGCAAAATCTCGGTCACTGCGATCTGGCGGCTAATGGC
Source organism: Ferrimonas senticii DSM 18821 (assembly GCF_000422665.1). Lineage (GTDB taxonomy): Bacteria > Pseudomonadota > Gammaproteobacteria > Enterobacterales > Shewanellaceae > Ferrimonas > Ferrimonas senticii. Next base: position 35,769 of record NZ_KE383898.1, read on the forward strand.
ATCTCCCATCTGCTACTGACCGGCTCTGGTGGGCCATTCCGCACCACCCCGCTGGATCAGTTTGCTGGCATTACTCCGGCGCAAGCTTGTGCTCACCCGAATTGGAGCATGGGCCGTAAGATCTCGGTTGATTCTGCCACCATGATGAATAAAGGCTTGGAGTACGTTGAAGCCCGGTGGCTGTTTAATGCCAGTAGCGAACAGATCCAAGTGGTGGTGCATCCGCAATCGGTGATCCACTCGATGGTGCAGTATCACGACGGTTCGGTGCTGGCGCAACTCGGCCAGCCAGACATGCGTACGCCAATCGCCCACTGTATGGCCTATCCGCAGCGGATCCAGGCGGGAGTGGAACCATTAGACTTTTTCAAGGTCGGACAATTAACCTTTGAACGCCCCGATTTCGCCCGTTATCCGTGTCTGCAGTTGGCTATTGAAGCCTGTCAGCAGGGACAAGAGGCGACCACCGTGTTAAATGCCGCTAACGAACAAGCGGTTGCGGCCTTTTTGGATGGGGTGATTGGCTTTAGTGACATCGCCCGAGTAAACCGTTACTGTCTGGAAAACAGTGATTTAACCACCTGTTCGAGCCTTGAGGCATTAGCGGATCTGGATAGCCGCAGTCGGGGATTGGCGCAGCATTGGATTAAACGAGGACGTTAATGCTGGAATTTTTGTGGAACGCCGGTGCCTTTATTGTTGCGATTGGCCTACTTATAACCATCCACGAATACGGTCACTTCTACGTTGCCCGTCGCTGCGGCGTCAAGGTTGAACGCTTCTGCATCGGCTTTGGCAAAACGCTGTGGCAACGAGTGGGCAATGATGGCACCGAATACGCCATTGCGATGATCCCGCTGGGCGGTTACGTACGGATGCTTGATGGCCGCGTCAGTGACGTTGCTCCAGAGGATCAGCAATACGCCTTTGATAAAAAGCCAGTGGGACAGCGGATGGCGATCGTTGCTGCCGGTCCATTGGCCAACTTTGCCCTAGCGTTAGTGCTGTGGTGGGGGCAGTATCTGCTGGGGGTACCATCGGTTAAGCCGTTGTTGGCTGAACCGGTGGCGCAATCGATAGCCGCCAACGCCCAATTGCCAAGCAATGCCCTGATTACTCACGTCGATGATAAAGCGGTTTCCACCTGGGAAGGGTTAACGGTCGCGCTGGCTAACCAGATTGGCGCCGATACCATTATGTTGACCTTAGATGTTGATGGTCAGCCACAGCGTTTCCAATTAAACACCCGCGATTGGAAAGTTGATCCCGATACCGAGTCGTTGACCAATAGCTTGGGTCTAAAGCTGTGGACACCGGCGATCACCATGACCTTAGCGATGGTCAGCGAAGAGGGTGCTGCTTACCAAGCCGGCATTCGCCAAGGCGATCGAATCACCGCTATCGATGGCCAAGTTGCCGATGATTGGTTCAAGTTGGTGGACTTGGTATCTGCCAGTGCCGATAAACCACTGCAGTTTACCGTTGAGCGTGATGGCGCTCGCATCGATTACCAAGTAACGCCCAAAGGCGTGGTCGAAAACGATCAACTGGTTGGTAAGATTGGTGTCGCCCCGACCCGCGAAGCGTGGCCTGAAAGCTTAAAAGTGACTCAGCAGTTTGGCCTGTTTGGGGCGCTGCAACAGGCCGCGCAGAAAACCTGGGACTTTTCGGTGCTGACGGTTGGCACTTTTGGCAAGCTGTTCACTGGCGATCTGGGGTTAGATAATTTGGGCGGGCCGATAACCATTGCCCAAGGGGCAGGGAACTCTGCCGGCTTTGGATTGGTCTACTTCCTAGGGTTTATGGCGGTTTTGTCGGTAAACCTTGGGATCATCAACCTGTTCCCACTGCCAGTGCTTGATGGTGGTCACCTACTTTATTACGTTATAGAACTTTTCACCGGCAAACCGGTGCCTGAGAAGGTACAAGAGATCGGTTTTCGGATTGGCTCGGCGCTGCTGTTGTTGTTAATGTCCTATGCCATTTTCAACGACTTCGCCCGACTATAGGGACTTAGGAATAATAAGAACTCGCGGCTATGAGACTGAATAAAATTATGGCGTCGATGTTGTTGCTCGGCGCCACCTTTAGCGGTGCCGGTCAAGCGGCAGGCTTCGAGCCCTTCGTTGTTGAAGACATTAAAATCGAGGGATTGCAACGGGTCGCACTGGGTGCAGCGTTGTTGAACTTGCCGGTAAAAGTTGGCGACACCCTAGATGCTGTTGCCCTACAAGGGGCGATCAAAACCCTTTATCGCTCGGCTAACTTTGAAGATGTTCAGGTGATCCGTGATGGCGGTACGCTGATTGTTAACGTGCGCGAACGTCCAACCATTGCCAGCATCGATCTGGATGGCAACAAAGACATTAAAGATGAACAACTGCAAGAGAGCTTGCAGGGTTCCGGTATCAAGGTTGGTGAGTCGCTGGATCGCACCGTACTGACCGAGATTGAAAAAGGCCTGCAGGACTTTTACTACAGCGTTGGCAAATACAATGCCAAGGTGACGGCGCAGATCGTTAATTTGCCGCGTAACCGAGTTGAGCTGAAGTTAAAGTTCGATGAAGGTGATGCGGCTGAGATCATGCAGATCAACGTTGTCGGCAACAACGTTTACTCCGATGAAGAACTGCTGTCGCAGTTGCAACTAACCGACTACGTCGCTTGGTGGGATCTGTTTGGTCAACGCCGCTATCAAAAGCAGCAGTTGGAAGGGGATCTGGAAACCATCACCTCCTACTACCAAGATCGTGGCTACATCAAGTTCAAAGTCGATTCGACTCAAGTGGCGATGACCCCAGATAAGAAGGGGTTGTACGTTACCATCAACGTTGATGAAGGCGAGCAGTACAACGTCAAAGAGGTCAAGCTTAGCGGCGATCTGTTAGAGAAGCGCGAACTGCTGGAATCTCTGGTGCCGTTAAAGCCCGGTGCCTTGTATAACGCCGCCGAGATCACCTACACCGAAGAGCTGATCAGCAAGTTCTTGGGGCGTTTCGGTTACGCCTATCCAACCGTGAAAACTTATCCGGAAATTGACGATGAAACCAACGAGGTCACCCTCAACATCAATGTCGAACCGGGCAAGCGAGTTTACGTACGTAACATCAACTTTAGCGGCAACACCGTTACCAAAGATGAAGTATTGCGTCGTGAATTACGACAGATGGAAGGGGCGTGGCTCAACAGTCGCAATGTCGAACAGTCGGAATTTACCCTAAACCGACTGGGTTTCTTTGAAACTGTAGAAAGCAAAACCACCCCGGTACCGGGTACCGATGATCAGGTGGATGTTGATTTTGCCGTAAAAGAGCAGCCGTCTGGATCGTTTAACTTTGGTGTTGGCTTTGGTACCGAAAGTGGCTTAAGCCTGCAGTTGGGGCTGTCGCAAAGTAACTTCTTCGGCACCGGTAACAGCGTTGGCATCAACGTTAATACCCAAGATTACTCCAAGGGCATCGATCTGTCGTTTACCGATCCGTACTTCACTCGCTACGGAGTGAGTGCTGGGGTAAATGTCTATTGGTCATCCTTTGACGCTGACGAATATTACCTAGAGTCCTATAAGAACGAATCCTATGGGGTGGCGTTCAACACCTCATGGCCGGTCAACGAATACAACCGCTTGGGCTTAGGCACCGCTTATCGTCACAACGAGTTGTCTGATACCAGCGATTACTTCCAGATTATCCAGTTCCGCAACATCTTTGGCGCAGAGCCGGATGAGAATTTGGTATTCGATAACTTTGAATTGAACGCTTACTGGAACCGCAGCACCCTGAACCGTGGTCAGTTTCCAACTGCCGGTAACAGTCAAAAGCTGTCTGGTAAGATCACCACCCCTGGCAGTGACGCGGAATACTTTAAGCTGACCTTTGATCATAACTACTATCAGCCGCTCAATCGCCGACACAGCTGGGTCGTGCTGCTGCGTGGTCGCTTGGGCTACGCCAATGGTTATGGTACTGCCCCTGGTGGCGATCAGGTTCTGCCATTCTGGGAGAACTTCTACGCCGGTGGTAGCACCGTGCTGCGCGGCTTTGAGACTAACTCGGTGGGTCCGCGGCCAATCTACTTTGATTGCACTACGACTGGCAGCGGCGCCTCGCAAACCTGTGGCGAGCCGTATTCAGTGCGGGTTGAAGATGGCAGCGCCATTGGTGGTAACGCCATCGCTACCTTGTCAGCGGAACTGATTGTACCAACCCCATTCTTGGATGAGGCCTACAGCAACAGCGTTCGTACCTCGCTGTTTGTTGATGCCGGTAACGTGTGGGATACCGAGTTTAATTACGACGCCTTAATCAATGACCCGATTATCGGCGAGGAGGCTCGAGCAAATATTGCGGATTATTCCGATCCAGCACGGATCCGCGCTTCCTATGGCTTGTCGGTGCAGTGGCTGTCGCCAATGGGGCCGATGGTGTTTAGCTTGGCTCGCCCAATTAAAGAGTACGAAGGCGACCGTGCCGAGGTGTTCTCATTCAATATTGGCCGCACCTTCTAAGCGCGGTTTGCAATTTATAAAATCAGAAAAACAGGAGTTATCACATGAAGAAAATCATTGCTACCGCGGCGCTGGTACTGGCGACTTTGGCCCCAGCGGCACAGGCGGCGCAAAAGATTGCGGTTATCAATATGCAAGGCTTAGTGGCCCAGCATCCAAACGCTGAAGGTCTGCAACAGCGGGTGCAAGACGCCTTTGCTGAGCGCGTGACCGAGATGCAAAAGATGCAAGAGCAAGGCATCGAGATGCAGCAGAAACTGGAAAAAGACGGCGCCATGATGTCCGCCGATCAGCGCACCGAGATCGAGCGCAAGATGCAGTCGCTGCAAGCCGATATGCAGTTGAAAGGTAAAGCACTGCAAGAAGATATGCAGAAAAAAGGTCAGGAAGAGCAGCGTGTGATCCTGATGGAAATTGGCAAGGCGGTAGAAAAAGTAGCCAAAGCTGAAGGCTACGACATCGTTTTGGAAGCGCGTAGCGTGATGTGGGCGGATGAGTCCAACAATATCTCTGCTAAGGTTTTGGAAGCGGTTCAACAAGGCAACTAATCCACTATGAAATCTCTGTCCTTGGCGCAGCTTGCTGACGCCTTGGGCGCGCGCCTACAAGGCAACGGCGACACCCTCATCGAGGGTGTCGCTACGTTAGAGCGTGCCCAAACCGGTCAAATTGGCTTTTTGGCCAATCCGAAATATCGTTCACAGCTGGCGTCTACCAAGGCATCAGCTGTGTTGCTGTCTGAGGCCAACGCCGAAGGCTTTGCTGGCAATGCCCTGGTGATTGCCGATCCGTATGTGGCGTTTGCCCGAGTGGCGCAGATGTTGGATACCACCCCAGCGCAAGCCAACGAAATTCATTCCACAGCGGTGATTGCCGACTCGGCGCAGCTGGGTCAGGGCGTTCGCATCGGTGCCAATGCGGTGATCGAAGCGGATGCGGTGATTGGCGCTAACACCCAAATTGGTCCGGGTTGTGTTGTCGGTCAAGGGGCAACTTTGGGAGCCGATAGCCGTTTGTGGGCGAACGTTACGCTTTACCATGGCGTGGTGGTGGGTGACCGCTGTATCATTCACGCCGGCAGCGTGATTGGCTCTGACGGTTTCGGTTACGCCAACGAAAAAGGCAACTGGATTAAGATCCCGCAAACCGGTCGAGTTGTGATTGGCAATGACGTTGAGATTGGTGCCAACACCTGTATCGACCGCGGTGCCATTGATGACACCATTATTGAAGATGGTTGCATCATCGATAACTTGGTGCAGATTGCCCATAACGACGTCATCGGTGCCCATAGCGCGATTGCTGGAGCGACGGTTGTTGCTGGCAGTACTAAGATTGGTCACCACTGTATTATTGGTGGTAATAGCGCCATCGCCGGTCACATCGAATTGGCACCGGGCACTCATATCAATGGCATGAGTGGCGTTACCGGAAGCATCGATAAACCGGGGCTGTATGGTTCGATCCCGCCGCTGCAAGACGCCAAAACCTGGCGCAAGAACAGTGTGCGCATGCGTCAGCTGGACGATATGTATCGCCGCTTGCGTGCGCTTGAGAAACAACTGGCGAATGACGCCGACGACGCTAAGTAAATAATGAGTAACGCTTCAAAGGAGAACGCGATGTCCGAATCTGTAAGCACCATGGACGTAAACGCGATCCTGGAATACCTGCCGCACCGCCACCCGTTTATGTTGGTGGATCGAGTATTGGATTACACCGCCGGTGAACGCCTGACTGCGCGCAAGAACGTCAGCTACAACGAGCCGTTCTTCCCTGGTCACTTCCCGCAGGCACCGATTATGCCGGGGGTGCTGATCCTAGAAGCGCTGGCGCAGGCCTCTGCTATTTTGGCGTTTAAAACCTACGGTAAGCAGGAAAATAGTCTGTATCTGTTCGCTGGTATCGATAACGCTCGCTTTAAACGCCAAGTGGTACCAGGTGACACCCTGACCCTTGAAGTGGAATTTGTTAAAGAACGCCGTGGCATCGGTTTTTACAGCTGCCAAGCGTTGGTTGACGGCCAAGTAGTCTGCAGCGCCGATCTGATGTGCGCCAAACGAGAGATGTAAATCAGTGATTAGCGAACACGCGTTAGTACACCCAGAGGCTAAAATTGGCGCCAACGTCGAGATTGGCCCGTTTAGTTACATCGGCCCAGGGGTTGAGATCGGCGATGACTGCTGGATTGGCAGCCACGTGGTGATTAAAGGCCCTGCCAAGATTGGCAAAGGCAATAAGTTCTTCCAATTCAGCTCGATCGGTGAAGATTGTCAGGATAAGAAGTTCAAGGCCGATGAGGTGACTTGGCTTGAGATCGGCGACAACAACATCTTCCGTGAATGTTGTACCGTCCATCGTGGCACCACTCAGGACAACAGTTTGACCAAGATCGGTTCCAACAACCTGTTTATGGCCTATACCCACGTGGCCCATGACTGCATCGTTGGCAACAACGTGATCCTGGCCAACAACGCCTCTATTGCCGGCCACGTAAAAGTGGACGACTGGGCGATTTTGGGTGGCATGACCGGCGTCCATCAGTTCGTTCATATCGGCGCTCACGCCTTTACTGCAGGCTGCTCATTGGTGCTGCAAGACGTGCCGCCGTACGTGATGGTGTCTGGTCAAAGCGCGGCGCCACGAGCGATCAACTCCGAGGGCTTGAAGCGTCGCCAGTTCTCGAAAGAGACCATTTTAGCGATCCGTCGTGCTTACAAGGTGCTGTACCGCAGTGGTTTAACCTCCGCTGAAGCGTTGACTGAGATCCGAGCCATCGCCGCAGAGCATCCAGAAGTGGCGTGCATGGCCGATTTCGTTGAAGGCTCTGGCCGAGGCATTGTTCGCTAATGAGCCAAGCGCTCACTTTTGCTGTTGTCGCCGGGGAACTCTCCGGCGATATTTTAGGTGCCGGTTTAATTCGCGCCCTAAAAGCCAAACACCCGAATGCCAGTTTCGTTGGTATCGGCGGCCCATTGATGCAAGCCGAAGGCCTTGAAAGCCTGTATCCGCTGGAAGACTTGGCGGTGATGGGGTTAGTGGAAGTACTTGGCCGCTTGCCGCGTCTGCTGCAGATCAAAAAAGGCCTGATTGCCGAGCTAACTCAGCGCCAACCGGATTGTTATATCGGCATCGACGCCCCAGATTTTAATCTGCGGATTGAACTGGCGTTGAAGCAAGCGGGCATTCCGACGGTGCACTACGTTAGCCCGTCGGTGTGGGCGTGGCGACCAAAGCGGATCTTCAAGATCGCCAAGGCTACCGATCAGGTGTTGGCGTTGCTGCCGTTTGAAAAGGCCTTTTACGATCAGTATCAGGTTAACTGCTGCTTTGTCGGCCATACCTTGGCGGATGAGATCCCGGTTGAGATCGACACTCAGGCGGCGCGTGCTGAGCTTGGCATTAAGGGTAATGCCAAAGTGTTGGCACTGCTGCCAGGCAGCCGTGGCGGCGAGATGAGCCGCATTGGCCCAACCTTCTTAGAGTGTGCCCAGCGTCTTAATCAGCAGCACCCTGATCTGCAAATTGTGGTGCCGCTGGCGAATGAGCATCGCCGCGCTCAGCTTGAGCAGCTACTCGGTGCGATGGCAAACCCGCCAACACTGACCTTGGTGGACGGTAACTCCCGTACCGTGATGATGGCGGCCGATGCGATTATGCTGGCTTCCGGCACCGCCACCTTGGAAGCGATGCTGTGCAAAAAGCCGATGGTGGTGGCCTACAAGATTGCGCCGTTAAGCTATCGGATTGCCACCGGCCTGAAACTGATGTTGATTGAGCGTTACAGCCTGCCGAACCTGTTGGGTAAGCATTACTTTAACGATCAAGACTTGGTGCCGGAGTTTATCCAGCACGACTGCACCGCCGATAATCTGGTACCGGCGATTGAATCGCGTCTGTACGACGATCACAGCGCGGTGGTGGCCAAGTTCACCGAGCTGCATCAGCAGATCCGCTGTAATGCCTCCGCCCGTGCCGCCGATGCGGTGCTTGAATTGATCCAACCATAAGAGAATAACCATGCTGATTGCCGGTGTTGATGAAGTGGGCCGTGGCCCACTGGTGGGCGATGTGGTTACCGCAGCGGTGATCCTCGATCCCAATAACCCGATTGAGGGACTAGCGGACTCGAAAAAGTTGTCCGAGAAAAAGCGCTTGGCACTGTTTGCTGAGATCAAGCAAAAGGCGCTGGCGTGGTCCGTGGCTCGTGCCAGCGTGGCCGAGATTGACCAGCTGAACATCCTGCACGCCACCATGTTGGCGATGACTCGGGCGGTTGAAGGTTTGTCGGTGCGGCCCGATCTGGTGCGTATCGATGGCAACCGTTGTCCTGACTTAGGCGATCTGCCCGCTGAAGCGATCGTCAAAGGCGATAGTAAAGAGCCGGCGATCAGTGCCGCCTCGATCCTTGCCAAAGTGGTCCGCGACCAAGAGATGGTCGAGCTGGACGCTCGTTACCCGCAATACGGTTTTGCTGGCCATAAAGGCTACCCAACCAAGGCGCATATGGAAGCGCTGGCCGAGCACGGTGCTATCGCTGAGCATCGTCGTAGTTTCAGACCGGTGCGTAAGGCGCTTGGACTGGAGTAATCCCCAAGCTTGTCACTAGAAACCGACTCCGCTTCCTCGCCGAGTCGGTTTTTTTATGCCGACTAACGGACTGATTTAACTCTTGCCATAGCTGCCAACACCCCCAACAACTGCTATCATCCGCGGTTACCCCAAAGTTTTCTCCGTTTTCTCGATAACGCCTGTTTTCATGACCGATCCCAAGTTCGTCCATCTCCGAGTTCACACCGACTTTTCGATGGTGGATGGCCTGCCGAAAGTAAAATCCCTGATGTCCCGCACCGCGGAGCTGGGGATGCCTGCCATCGCCATTACCGATATGACCAACCTTTGCGGCTTGGTGAAGTTCTATGGCGGTGCCCATGAGAATGGCATCAAGCCGATCGTTGGCGCGGACTTTTGGGTACAGACCCCAGAGTTGCCAAAAGAGCAGTTTCGCATCACCTGCTTGGCGATGAACAACCAAGGTTACGCCAACGTCACTGAACTTATCAGCCGTGCTTACCTGCGCGGCCACGTCGGCGGTCGGCCAATTCTGGATAAGCAGTGGTTGGCCGAAAATGGCGAAGGGGTGATTGTCCTTTCTGGTGGCAAAGATGGTGATGTCGGTAAAGCGTTGGTTAAAGGCAACGATGCCTTGGCGAATAGCTTGGTTAGTTTTTACCAGCAGCACTTCCCAGATCGCTACTATCTGGAGCTGCTGCGCACTGGCCGTGCCGATGAAGACACCTATCTGCATGGGGCAATGGCGCTGGCCACTGCGCTCGAGTTACCGGTGGTGGCCACCAACGAGGTGGTGTTCCTGCATAAAGAGCAGTTTGAGAACCACGAAATCCGAGTTTGTATCCACGATGGCTACCCGCTGGATGACGCCCGCCGGCCGCGACTCTACTCTGAACAGCAGTACCTGCGCAGTGAGGAGGAGATGTGTGAGCTGTTTGCTGACATCCCCGAAGCGCTGCAAAACTCGGTGGAGATCGCCAAGCGCTGTAACGTTACCGTGCGTTTGGGCGAATACTTCCTGCCAGACTTCCCCACCGGCGACCTGAAAATCGAAGATTTTTTGGTGAAGGTGTCGCAAGACGGCTTGGAAGAGCGGCTTGAGTTTTTGTTTCCTGATCCTGCCGTGCGCGCCGAACGCCGTCCAGAATACGACGACCGCTTGATGATCGAGCTGGAAGTAATTAACAACATGGGGTTCCCTGGTTACTTCCTGATCGTAATGGAGTTTATTCAGTGGTCTAAGGACAACAACATTCCGGTGGGGCCGGGTCGTGGTTCTGGTGCCGGTTCGTTGGTGGCCTATGCCCTGAAAATTACCGATCTCGATCCCCTTGAATACGATCTGCTGTTCGAACGCTTCTTGAACCCAGAACGGGTATCGATGCCCGATTTCGACGTCGATTTCTGTATGGATCGCCGCGATGAGGTGATTGATCACACTGCTGAGTTGTACGGCCGTGATGCGGTATCGCAGATTATTACCTTCGGTACCTTGGCGGCGAAAGCTGCGGTACGCGACGTTGGCCGCGTACTTGGCCACCCGTTTGGTTTTGTAAACCGGATCACCAACCTGATCCCGGGCGATCCGGGCATGACCTTGAGCAAAGCGTTCGAGGTTGAGCCGGCGCTGACCGAGGTGTACGACCGCGATGAAGAGGTGCGTAACCTTATCGACATCGCCAAGGCGCTGGAAGGCACTACCCGTAACGCCGGTAAACACGCCGGTGGTGTGGTAATTGCGCCAACCAAGATCACCGATTTTGCGCCGCTGTACTGCGATGACGAGGGCAAAAACCCGGTAACCCAGTTTGATAAGAACGACGTTGAATACGCCGGTTTGGTGAAGTTCGACTTCTTGGGCCTGCGTACCTTAACCATCATCCAGTGGGCGCTGGATATGCTTAACCCCGCGCTGGAGCAGGAAGGTAAAGCGCCGGTGCGGATTGAATCGATCCCGCTGACCGATCAGAAAAGTTTCGACATGCTGCAGCGCAGCGAAACCACTGCGGTGTTCCAGCTGGAATCTCGCGGCATGAAAGAGCTGATCAGCCGCCTAAAGCCCGACTGCTTCGAAGATATGATCGCACTGGTGGCGCTGTTCCGTCCGGGGCCACTGCAATCGGGGATGGTAGATAACTTTATCGACCGTAAACACGGCCGCGAGGCGATCTCCTACCCGGATGAAACCTGGCAGCACGAGTCACTTAAGCCGATTTTGGATCCAACCTACGGCATTATTCTCTATCAAGAGCAGGTGATGCAGATCGCCCAGACCCTGTCCGGCTACACCTTGGGCGGCGCCGATATGTTGCGTCGTGCCATGGGTAAGAAAAAGCCGGAGGAGATGGCCAAGCAGCGCGCCACCTTCGAGCAGGGCGCTATCGACAACGGCGTTGATGGCGAGCTGGCGATGAAGATCTTCGACTTGGTGGAGAAATTCGCCGGTTACGGCTTTAACAAATCCCACTCCGCCGCTTACGCTTTGGTGTCCTACCAAACGCTGTGGATGAAGGCGCATTACCCAGCCTATTTTATGGCGGCGGTAATGTCGGCGGATATGGACAACACCGATAAGGTGGTGACCTTGGTGGATGAGTGCAACCGCATGGGACTGCCGGTATTGCCGCCGGATGTGAACCAAGGGTTGTACAAGTTCAACGTCAACGAGCAAAAGCAGATCGTTTACGGCATTGGTGCCATCAAAGGGGTCGGTGAGGGCCCAGTGGCGGAGATCCTCGCTGCCCGTGAACGTGGCGGTAACTTTATTGACCTGTTTGACTTCTGTAACCGCATCGATCTGAAAAAGGTTAACCGGCGCACCTTGGAAAACCTTATTCGTGCCGGGGCGCTGGACAACCTTGGGCCACGTTTGGCCGATGGCAATCCGCACCGCGCCTGTTTGATGGCAACCTTGGATGAAGCGATCCGCTCGGCGGCGCAAAACGCCCGCAACGTCGCCCAGGGGATTGATGATCTTTTTGGCTCTTTGACCCCAGAGCCAGAGCAAGCCCACAGCGCCTTTGCCAAGGTGCCGCCATACTCGGATCAAGAGTGGCTTAAAGGCGAAAAAGAGACCCTTGGTTTGTACCTGACTGGTCACCCGATCAATCAGTACTTAAAAGAGTTTAAAAAGATGGGCACCACCCGCATTCGTGATGCGGTGCCAACCGGTCGTGGCCGTACCGCCAAGATCGCCGGGCTGGTGATCGCCTCGCGGGTGATGATCACCAAGAAGGGCTCGAAGATGGGGATTGTCACCCTCGATGACGGCTCCGAGCGGATGGACATGACCTTGTTCGCTGAGGGCGTTGAGCAGTACGGCGAGCTGATCGGTACCGATAATATTGTGGTGGTTGAGGGAGAGGTCAGCTTTGATCATTTCAACGGCGGCAATAAACTGTCGGCCCGTGAAGTGCTTAGCATCGGTCAGGCGCGTGAACGTCATGGCAAAGCGGTGGTGTTAACGTTACAACAATCGCTGGCGACACCACAGCTGCTAGAGCAGCTTAAAGGGTTGCTGGCAGAACACGGTAATGGCGCTTGCCCAGTGCAGATCCATTATCAGCGTGAGGATGCCCACGGGGTATTGCAACTTGGCGATAGCTATCGGATCCTCCCAGCAGATGAATTACTTACGTCATTGCAAAAGCTGCTAGGACAGCAGCAGGTTGCGATGACTTTCTGATGAGCCTTGAACGGCGACGAGAAGAGAATATGAGCCTGGATTTTTTGGAATTTGAGCGGCCAATCGCAGAGCTGGACGCCAAAATCGACGAGCTGCGTAAAGTCTCGCAAAACGGTGAGCTGGAAGTGGATCTGGCTGACGAGATCGAGCAGCTGCAAAGCAAGCGCGACAACATGACTCGCAAGGTATTTTCCTCGCTCGAGCCATGGCAAGTATCGCAGATGGCGCGCCATCCGCAGCGCCCTTACACCGAGGATTACATCAAGCTGCTGTTTACCGAGTTTGATGAACTTTGTGGCGATCGTGCTTTTGCTAACGACGAAGCGATCGTTGGTGGTACTGCTCGTTTTAACGGTCAACCGGTGATGGTGATTGGTCACCAGAAAGGTCGTGATACCAAAGAGAAGATCCGTCGTAACTTCGGCATGCCGCGTCCGGAAGGCTACCGCAAGGCGCTGCGTCTGATGGAGATGGCCGAGCGCTTTAAGATGCCGATCATCACCTTTATCGACACTCCAGGCGCTTACCCTGGCGTCGGTGCCGAAGAGCGTGGTCAATCGGAAGCGATCGCCAAAAACCTGCAGGTGATGGCGGAGCTGAAAGTACCGGTGATCTGTACCGTGATCGGCGAAGGCGGCTCTGGCGGCGCGCTGGCGATTGGTGTTGGCGACCGAGTTAACATGCTGCAGTATTCCACTTACTCGGTGATCTCGCCAGAAGGCTGTGCCTCGATTTTGTGGAAAGATGCCGGTAAAGCGCCGCAAGCGGCGGAAGCGATGGGCATTACTGCGCCACGCTTAAAAGAGCTGGGCCTGATTGACCGGGTAGTGGAAGAGCCGATGGGTGGCGCCCACCGCGATGTCGAACTGATGGCGGCTAACCTTAAGCACCGCATCAGCGAAGATTTGGCGGCGCTGCAAGCGCTGGATAGCGATGACCTGTTAGAACAGCGCTTTGAGCGCCTGATGGGTTACGGCTACTGCCGTTAAGGTCACAGCAGTCGATGACTTCGGAACTATTAGCGCGGTTACAAGCCGCGCTTTTTTCGTTTTTAGCCGGCGCACCGAGAGTGGCGGTGGCCTTTTCCGGTGGAGTGGACTCCACCGTACTGGCTTACCTGCTGGGGCAATGGCAGCGTCAAAACCCGCAGGTTCGCTGCCGGGCATTGCACGTCCACCATGGTCTCTCCGCTAACGCCGATCACTGGTTAAATCACTGTCAGCAGCAAGCGGCGGACTTTGGTCTTGGCTTTGTTGGCCACCGCGCCACGCTAAAGCTGGGGGCACGGATTAGCGTCGAAGCCGCTGCCCGCGAAGCGCGTTATCAATTTTTCCGCGATACTTTAGAAGATGGCGAGTTACTGCTGACCGGCCATCATCTTGATGATCAAGCCGAAACCCTCTTGCTGGCGCTCAAGCGTGGCAGTGGCCCGACTGGCCTTGCCGCCATGGCTGTCCGTCAGCCGCTGGGGCAAGGACAATTGCTGCGGCCATGGCTGGGAGTAACCCGAGCCGAGATTGAACAAGCGGCGGCGCAGTTGGGGCTTAAGCACATCGAAGATGAGTCCAACGGCGATGACCGCTTTGATCGCAACTTTTTGCGCAATCAACTGCTGCCGCTGATGAGCGAGCGCTGGCCAGCGGTCAAGCGCAGCATCGCCCGCAGTGCGGAGCTGTGCGCCGAGCAGCAGCAACTGTGTGATGAACTGGCCGAACAAGATTGGCAACGCTGTCAGCTCAATGCCGAGGCGCTTAGCGTCAGTGCTTCGGCTGATTTGAGCAGTGCGCGCCGCAACAATCTGCTGCGTTACTTTTTACGTCGCCGCGGGGCGTTAATGCCGTCGCAGGTGCAGTTGAGCCAAGCAACTCAGCTGTGGCAGGCTCGGGAAGACAGCCAACCGCAACTGCGTTGGGGCGGCGTCAGTTTGCGGCGTTATCTCGATGGCATCTACGTACTCCGCGAGCCGATGCCGCCATTACCGCCCGCAAATCAAACCATGGCGTTTGGCGATGGCCGTCTAATAAACGGTCAGCAGTGGCAGCTGCAACCCTGTTATAGTTGCTTAAGACTGCGGCAACCGCGTGCCGATGAAACCGTGACGGTGCGCTTTGGCATAAGTGGCAGTACCAAGTTGCAACCCGCCGGTCGCGATCGCCGCCGCGAGCTAAAAAAGCTGTGGCAGGAACAGCAAGTGCCGCCTTGGCAACGGCCCCATGTGGCGCTGCTTTGTTATAACGACACGGTGGTGGCGGCACTGGGCTATTGGCTAGAGCACTCGGCGCTGGCAAATGGCGATGAAGCCGGGGTTGTGCCGGTGCTGGTCGAGCCTTCAATGGAGGCTCTGAAGATCTAATTTCAGCAGACAAGGAGGTTGTTTGGTTGAGACGTTAGCCCTCGCGGCGATGGCGATTGTGGCACTGTTGCTGTGCCGCCGATTGGCACTGCCGAGCATCCTTGGTTGGCTGGTGATCGGGGTGGCGGCCGGGCCACAGTGGCTGGCCTGGCTTAACAACGATCAGATCCATCTGGTGGCGGAAACCGGCATCGTGTTCTTGATGTTTTCGCTGGGGTTGGAGTTCTCGCTCCCCAGACTGTGGGCGATGCGCAGTCGGGTGTTTGGCTTGGGTTCCTTGCAGGTATTGGTCACCGGCGGCTTAGCGGCTGCGGTGGCCTTTTTATTGGGCATCGATCTGCGGGCGGCGATCGTCGTTGGCGCGGCGATAGCGCTGTCATCGACCGCGATTGTATTGAAACAGCTGGATGAACTGGGCTGGCTGAATCGTCGCCACGGTGAGCTGTCGGTCAGTATCTTGTTGTTTCAAGATTTGGCGGTGATCCCACTGCTGATTGTGATCCCGATGCTGGGCTCCGATACCCAAGGGGCCGCGCTGTTGTGGGAATTGACCTTAGCCGTCCTCAAAGGCGGCGCAGTATTTGCGTTGTTGTTGTGGGCCGGTGGTTATCTGCTGCCACGGCTGTTTGATCAGGTAGCGACGTCACGCTCGGAAGAACTGTTCCTGTTAACGACTTTGGTGGTGGCACTGGCGACCGGCTATCTGACCTTGGCGGTGGGCTTGTCGATGGCGCTGGGGGCTTTTCTGGCGGGGATGCTGCTGGGGGAGAGCCAATATCGGCAGCAATTGGAAGCGGATATTCGACCGTTTCGAGATCTGCTGATGGGGGTGTTCTTTGTCTCGGTGGGGATGCGCTTGGACTTTGCCACCGTCGCTGAATTTGGTGGCTTGCTGTTACTGCTGCTGCCGGCGCTGCTGCTGTTTAAGGCGGCGGTGATCGCCGCGCTGGCCAAGGCTACCGGTGAGAAAAGCAAAGACGCCATTGCCACCGGTTTATGTTTGGCGCAGATCGGCGAGTTCAGTTTTATTTTGATTGGCATGGCGCTGCAGTGGCAGGTGATCGACAGCGACATTGGCAACGTGCTGGTGGTCTCTGGGGTGATTTCGATGTGTCTGACCCCAGCGCTGGTCAATAACAGCATCGTTCTGGCCAAGCGACTGCTTGGCGGTGGTGCCAGAGGCACCAATGTTGATCAACTGGCACCGCCATTGCCGCTGCAAGACCATGTGTTGTTGCTCGGTTATGGTCGAGTCGGTCAAACCATTGCCCGTTTTTTGCGTAACGATGGCACTGCTTTTGTGGCGCTCGATTTAGATCCGGTGCGGGTGCGCGAGGCCCAGGCCGGTGGTGAGCCGATCCACTTTGGTGATGCCCGCCGTAGCGATATTCTGCGCCATGCCGGGATAGGCGATGCCAAGATGGTGGTGATCACCTTTGATAACCGCCGCACCGTGTTTAACTTGCTCGATTGCATTAAGCAGGAAAACCCGACGGTGCCGATCATTGTCCGTACCCGTGATGACACCACCCTAGAGGCGTTGGAAAGCGCTGGGGCTGATCAGGTTATTCCTGAATCGTTAGAGGGCAGTTTGATGATGGTGTCGCAAGTGCTTTATCGCCTTGGGGTGCCGCTGCCTAATATCTTAAAGCGACTGGAGCGGGTACGCCGCCGTCATTATCGGACCTTGCACGGCTTCTATGCTGGCGAGCAGGGCAATCGCGAGAATCTCCATTGGGTTAAATTACCGGCTAAGGCATGGGCGGTGGGCAAATCACTGAAACAAGTGTCGCTGGATCATTGGCAAGTCAGCATTGAAGGCGCCAAACGCGGCGACCGACGGATATCTGCTACCCCTGAGTTGTGCCTAAAGCCCGGTGATATGCTGCTCCTGCAAGGGGCATCGTCCAAGCTGGAACGGGCCGAACGGCGACTGTTGGATGGCTTTTGAACGGAACTTTCAGTTGTTAGTTGGTAGTGATTAGTCGGTAGTTTTTAGTTGTCAGTTGTCAGTTGTCAGTTGTCAGTTGTCAGTTGTCAGTTGTTAGTTGTTAGTTGTTAGTTGTTAGCTGCTCAGTGGCAATGGTGCTGCCACTGCGCTGCTCTTGAGCTCTGGTTCTTTCTAAAATCTAATAACTGCTAACTGCTAACTGCTAACTGCTAACTGCTAACTGCTAACTGCTAACTGCTCTTATCGCTTTAAAAACTGCTGCAGTGCCGGCTGTTGCGCCTTGGCGTCTTGCCTTCCTAGTTCTATCAATTCTTGGCAATAGGGGCCTTCAAACATCAGGTAGCTTAATAGGCTGGAATCGCTGTCGCCGTCGACGCCGATGGTGCGCAGCAGGTAGCGGACGCTGCGGGGCAGGTGTTGGTAGTGACTGCGGGCGATGGCATCGAGATCTTCGCTGGGCTTAACCACCAAGGTGTCGATGGTTTTTAGCGGTTGTTGGCTGCGCAGCTTTTCCGGCAATAGCGATAGGCTGTGGTTGATCCGAGTGAGCCGCTCCAGATCGGAATTGAGGGTATCGCTAAATACGGTATCCAACATGGTGCCGGTCAGCTCACTGATGTGGGGCGCGCGGCGCCGCTGTGCCAATGGTTGGGTGCGGTGCGGGCTTTCCAGATTGATGATCAAGATCTTATCGGCGCCCAAATGGATTGGTGGGCTCAGTGGTGCCAACTGCAATATCGAGCCATCGCCATAGTGATCGTCGCCTAAACGGATGCTGGGAAACACCAGTGGAATAGCGGCGGAAGCCAGCAGGTGCTCGATAGTGATATTGGCGTGTTGACCAAAACGGCGACTGCGTTGCCACGGCATAATTTGCCGTTGGCCTTGGAAAAAGTTAACGCTGCAGGGGTGATAGTAACGACTGGCGGATATGGTTAGCGCGGTCAGATGACTGCGCTCAATCTGCTCAGGTAGACGATCTAGTGGCAGGATCTCAGTCAGTAGTTGTCGCAGTGGTTGGTTGTCAAACAGGCTTGGAGGGCGGCGTTTACGGCGAAATAGCTGCGACAGCAGATGCCGACTGAGGCCGTGAAAGTCACTGCGATAGACTTGGCCGGTGCGAAACTGACGCCAAACAAAATCGAGTTTACGTACCCCCAGATGAAAGCAACTGGCGTGGCAGGCCAGTGCCGCGGCGTTGATGGCACCAGCGCTAGTGCCGCATAGGATCGGAAACGGCAAACCGTGATTGCGCGGATAAAATTCGGCAATGGTCTGTAGCACCCCGATCTGATAAGCCGCTCGGGCGCCACCGCCGCTAAGTTGTAACCCACATACCGGTTGATTCACGGGTACTCCGAAAAGTCTTTGATTATCAAAGTATAGATACAAAAATGCCGCATCCTAGGATGCGGCATTTGGCGTCAAGCAACGAGGCTTAGACCAGCAGTTGTTTGATGTGAGCGACGATAGCGTCGGTGGCGATCTCTTGTTTTTCGCCAGAGGCGCGAGATTTCAGCTCCAGTACGCCAGCATCGATGCCGCGCTCGCCGATAACGATGTTGTATGGAATACCCATCAGTTCGTGATCGGCAAACATTACGCCTGGACGCTCTTTACGATCATCGAACAGTACATCGATGCCGGCGGCGGTCAGTTCGGCGTACAGCTTCTCAGCCAGCTCTTCGACACGATGCGACTTGTGCATGTTCATCGGTACGATGGAGATCTGGTATGGGGCAATCGCCACTGGCCAGATGATGCCGCGATCGTCGTGGTTCTGCTCAATCGCCGCAGCGATCAGACGAGACACACCGATACCGTAGCAACCCATGATCAGGGTTTGTGCTTTGCCGTTTTGATCCAGCACGGTAGCGTTCATCGACTCGGAGTACTTGGTCCCCAGCTGGAAGATGTGACCAACTTCGATGCCGCGGGCAATTTCCAGAGTGCCGTTGCCACATGGGCTGGCGTCGCCGGCAACCACGTTACGCAGATCGGCAACTTCTGGCAGGGCAACATCGCGCTCCCAGTTGATGCCGAAGTGGTGCTTACCATCGATGTTCGCGCCAGCGCCAAAGTCGTTCAAAGTCGCGACAGAGCGGTCGATGACCAGCTTGATCTTCAGATCCACAGGACCCAGAGAGCCCGGACCGGCACCGATAGCCGCGCGGATCTCTTCTTCGGTCGCGAAAGTCAGCGGCGATGCAACATCGGCTATTTTTTCCGCTTTCACTTCGTTCAGTTCGTGATCGCCACGAACCATCAGCGCAATCAGCTGCTGCTCAGACTCTTCAGTGGCTTTGACGATCAGAGTCTTAACGGTTTTCTCGATGGCGATGCCGTGTTGCTCAACCAGCTCGGCGATGGTTTTGGCGTTCGGGGTGTCCACCAGAGTCATCTGCTCGGTTGGCTCGCCACGCTCGCCGATCGCCAGCGCTTCGGCTTTTTCGATGTTAGCGGCGTAGTCGGAAGCGGTGGAGTAGGCGATCGCATCTTCACCAGACTGGGCCAGTACTTGGAACTCGTGCGAGTTATCACCGCCGATGGCGCCGGTGTCAGCCAGTACCGGACGGAATGCCAGACCCATACGCTCCAGTACCGCGCAGTAGGCTTGGTACATGGCGTTGTAGGTTTGATCCAGTGACTCTTGGTCAGCGTGGAATGAGTAAGCGTCCTTCATCAGGAACTCACGGGCACGCATTACGCCGAAGCGTGGACGACGCTCATCGCGGAACTTGGTCTGGATCTGGTACAGGTTCAGCGGCAGCTGTTTGTACGATTTGATCTCGTTACGAACGATGTCGGTGATCACTTCTTCGTGGGTTGGGCCCAGAACGAAATCACGGTTGTGACGGTCTTTCAGGCGCGCCATTTCAGCACCCATCACATCCCAACGACCGGTTTCTTGCCACAGATCCGCAGGCTGAACCACTGGCATCAGGGTTTCCACCGCGCCAGCGCGGTTCATCTCTTCGCGTACGATCGCTTCGATTTTGCGCAGTACTCGTAGGCCGGTTGGCAGGTAGGTGTATAGGCCGGCGGCCAGTTTACGGATCATCCCCGCGCGCATCATTAGCTGATGGCTAACGATCTCGGCGTCAGCTGGGTTTTCCTTTAAGGTGGAGATCAGAGTTTGACTAGTACGCATCTCGCAATTCGCTTAGCTTCAGAAATAGCCGAGCATTTTAGCAGATGGCAGCGCCGTTGCAGAAGCGGCAATCTAGTCGAAGCGGTGATTGATGCTTTATCCTTGCCGACAATTTAGATTTTCCTTCCTGAATGCAAATGGCCAACGACATCGACCGCCCGTGGCGTAACTATCCGCCGGAACAATTGATTGAGCAGCACAAGCAGCGGCTCAACTTTATGCCGTGGCTGTATCCATCGTTAAAAGCCAAAGCATTGGCCTGGGCCCTGCCGTGGCAGCAGAGCTTACAAGCTCGGCTTAGCGCTTTTGAAACGGTCCACTTTGGCGAGCGCTGCTTTATCGCTGAAACCGCGCGGCTGTTTGCTGAACGCGGCCGCGATATTGTGGTTGGTGATGGCAGCCACATCGGTGCCGACAGCTTTCTGCACGGGCCAGTACGCATCGGCAAAGGGGTGGGCATCAATCATGGTTGCAGCTTTGATGGCGGCAAACTGGGGATCACCATTGGCGATCATTGCCGGATAGCTGCCAACGTGAAGATCTACGCCTTTAATCACGGCCTTGGCAGCAACGCCTTGGTGGTGGATCAACCGGTCACCAGCCGCGGTGTTACCTTAGGCAACGATGTGTGGTTGGGAACGGGGGTGTCAATTTGCGATGGTGTGGAGATTGGCGATCATGCGGTGATCGGCATGGGCAGTGTGGTCACCAAAGCGGTGCCCGCCTATGAGATTTGGGCGGGCAATCCAGCTAAGAAGATTGGCGATAGACGGGACAAGCCGGATTATCATCCGGGGTGAGCAGTTAAGAGCAGTTTAAAGCAGTTGTTAGTTATCAGTTGATAGTGAGAGCCAGAGCCAGAGCAACGGTTCATGGCTCACGACTAACTACTAATCGCTACCTACTGATTACGTAATTATCTCGACGGCGGTGACGCAATTTTCCCCATCGATCACTTGCCAGCGCAGATCCAGATCATGCAGTTGCACCCCATATTCGCGGTCATCCTGCTGCTGGTAAGCGGGTCGGGGGTCCTGCGCCAATACCTGCTGGGCAAGTTCGGCAAACTCTGGGTGACGCTGCTGGGCGGCTTGCCATTGACTTTCGGCCTGGGCGAGTACCCGCATCGGCATTGGCGCTGGGGCGCTGTCGGCGTAGCCGCCAATGGCATCGGGCAGCGCATCGGAGTAGGGGATATACGGCTTGATATCAAAAATTGGGGTGCCATCGAGCAGATCCAGCCCGGAGACCTCAATGATCTGCTGTTTGCCCTCGCATACTAGCCGATGCAATTTCACCACTGACATCGCTAGACCGTTGGGGCGGAAAGTGGCGCGTGAAGCAAACACGCCGATGCGCTGATTGCCGCCCAACCGTGGCGGTCGCACCATCGGTTTCCACCCTTGCTCCAAGTTTTGGTGGAAGCTCCAGATCAGCCACAGATGGCTAAATTGTTCTAATCCGCGAAGGCACTCAGCCCGGTTACACTCACCTTGAAGAAGCAAACGGCCAATCGCCGCTGGAACTAAGTTAGGTTGGCGCGGAATCGCAAATTTTTGTTTATAAGGTGACTGGCAGATCGCCACTGGGGTTATCGATTGCATCATGGTTGACTAATACCGAACGCTTCGGCGCTGCATTGAATGGCACTGAGGCAACCTGGCAGTTCAGCAAGGGCAACGCATTGGCGGATCACCACAGTGTTGGCGCCAAGGGTGGCTGCGGCTTTACGCAGCGCAGTGCGAGCGTCGGCCTCGTTGGCAACCGGTTGCTGGTTCCCGCTTTGGCAGCTTAACCCATCGACAAAGCCCAGTGATTGGGCGTGTGCCGGGGCTGCATCAGTCACCTGAACCTGACCAACGGCGAAGTATTGGTCTATCCGTTGACCGTCTAAGTTGCTGTTAAAGCTGTAGTTATTACTACATCCGAGCAATGCCGTTAGCAGCATGCTGGCGCTGAATAATCGGACGCGCATATCGACAACCTTGCGTTTGTATAAATAAGGTAATGGCCAATAGTATCAAAGTTTAACGATAATCGAGTGGGTTCAATTTTAAATACCAAAGTGGTTAGACTGACATTTATACAAGACATTGGCGTTGATTATCGCCAGTAAGGTAATTGCTGCAGTTATCTGGTGGCGCTAATTTGATGCTGGGTTACCGAAACTAACCAAATCGGTGATAGCAAAGGATCAATTGTCCTATTGCTAGCAATGAGCCAGTTTGATGAGGACTCGTGATTCTTAGGTTAAATAAAAACCAGCGGAGCAAGGCGCCAATAACTAAGCTAATTTGTGCAACTAAAAGTAACAAAGTTGCACTGACATTTTTGCCAGTTGCGCTAGTTGCATTTTTAGCAAGCGATTGTGCGCTGCTGATTGGGTTGTTCGGTAATCAATTAGTTTCGACTAACTATGCTCGTTGTTGTGTGAATTAGAGGCGAAGCAACCCTGTGATGAAGAATAACTAAGCGGGATGACCAAAATTTTATCAACGCGAATAGCGAATCTACTGAGTGACGATTAAGCAACAAGCCCACAGTTGGAGTGTTGATATTTGAACTGAAACTGAAGCAAAGCTAGGCTAAGTCTGGATTTGCTGGTAACGGCAAGGCTACAGCGGGTCTTACCTCAGTGGTGGGGTATAAAAAACGGCTGCAATTTGCAGCCGTTTTTGGGGAACTTTACTGATTAATTAGATCAGGAAGTCTTCCAATTTTGCACCAGCGTCCAAACGCTCTTTGATGGCTTTTGGAGTTCGACCTTGGCCGGTCCAAGTTACCATTTCGCCGTCAACTTCGATTTGGTATTTCGGTGGACGTGGAGCACGCTTTTTGCGAGCTTTAACTTCGACTGGGGCACCCAGGTCATCCATGGTGATACCATCTTCAGCCATCATTTTACGCAGTGCTTCGATTTTAGCGATGCGCTCAGCGTTGGCTTCCAGTTCTGCTTCCATCTCTTCAGCACGCTCTTCGGCGATGGCTTGCATTTTGGCAATCACTTCTTGCAGTTCATCCAAAGGCAGTGCTTTCAGTTGGGCTTTCAGACGACGACCATGAGTTAATACTTCTAGGAATTCAGCCATGGATTCTTCCCCTTCAATTTTTTAAAAAGTTAATAATTTAATATCCTGCAAAAAATAATAAGAGGTTTTGCAGGGAATGCAACTTTTATTCTGGTTTTGGCAAGTTGCTAGTTCACTGGTTGTAAATTAACTGACCAATGATTTATCGAAATAGTTTCTTGGGCAAGCGCTAGAAAAGTTTCCAAAGTGATTAAATGTGATCCAGATCAGTTTTTCTGGTCTGCTATTCGGGGGTCTTGGCAAGACATGTGATAATCGAAAGTTAGCTGAATTAACCCCCATTTAGGTTAATTCAATTTTAGTTAACTAATTGATTTTTTTGGTATCTAGATGAAGTGCTTGGTGGCGGTTAAATCGATTCCGCAGCAATCGCCGATTGCAAAAATAGGCCAAGATAAGTGGGTTATTGATCCATTTAGTGAAGTGGCAATCGAACGAGCACTGCAACTGCAAGAAGCGGGATTGTTAAGCGAAGTGGTTGCCATCAGTGTTGGTGAGCAAGAAGCAGCGTTACGCAGCGCGTTGGCGCTCGGGGTTAATCGTGCGGTGCGGATCGCGGCCGCTGGCGACGACGGTCATAACGTTGCTCGACTGTTGGCTGACTATATACAGCAGCAGCCGTTCGAGTTGTTGCTGCTTGGTAAGCAATCGGCGGACACCGATAACCATCAACTGCCACAGCGGTTGGCTGCCTTGCTTGGCTGGCCGCAATTTAGTGGCGTTGATCAACTGCTGATCGATCAGGGCCACATTATTGCCTCGGGCTTGACCCTAGGCGGGCGCGGCCAATACGTCGCCGCTGCGCCGGTGGTGGTGAGTGCCGATCTGCGTTTGGCTGCTCCTCGGTTTGCGTCGTTGCCAACCTTAATGAAGGCGCGGCGGGCGCCGATTGAGGTGCTCGAGGTGGCCACTGCCGCGTCGTCGCTCACTTGCTTGCAACAACAAGCGACTGTGATTCAGCGTCAGGGGACCCAATTAACCGAATTGTCGCAGCTGGCGGCGTTGCTGCAGCAAGGTGGTCGCTCATGAAACCATTACTTATCGTTCACCATTTGAATCATCGCCAGTGGCTATCGTTGCAAACGGCAGCGCAGCAGTTAGCGCCAGAGTTTGATCTGTTGCTGTGTGCGCCTGAGCCACAACCGCTAATGTCAGCTGCGGCATCGGTTAACCATTTGCCGTGGCAGCCAGCGTTGAGCAGCGAAACGCTGGTGGCGGCGCTGTTGCCGCTGTGCGTTGGCCGGCCGTTGGTGTTGATGGCTGCCGATCTGCTGGGTAAAGAGGTACTGCCGCAATTGGCAGCCAAGCTGGATTGGCCGATGCTCTCTGGTGTGACAGCCTTCACCGAACAGCAGTTTGTCCGCCATGGCTGGGCTGGCAGTGTTGAGCAGCATTGGCAACACCAGGGTGGCTCGTTGTGTTTAACTGTTGAGGCCAATGCGTTTAAGGCTTGTGCCGATCTGCAGCAGGTAATGCCAACGACGCTGCCGCAGCCAGCAGAGGATGGCCGAGTAACAAAGCAACTGCTGCCATTGACATCGCAGCGGCCACACCTGAGTGATGCCGATACCGTGATTGCGGTTGGCCGTGGTGTCATTGGTACCGACGCGTGGCTGCAGGTAGAAGCTCTGGCCGATCGTTTGGGTGCTGCCATCGGTGGGACCCGGCCGGTGATTGATGCGGGGCTACTGCCGCCGCATCTGCAGATCGGCCAAACTGGTCAGCAGATCGCGCCGAAACGCTACATTGGTTTAGGGGTGTTTGGTGCCAGTCAGCATCTTGCTGGCATAAAACAAGCGCAACTGGTCGTTGCCGTTAATTGCGATAATGAGGCACCACTGATGCAACAGGCCGATTACGCCTACTGTGGTGATTTACACCAAGTCCTGCCTGAGTTATTGAGCTTGTTAGAAAAAACTGAGATCTAATTCACAAAATGGCGTTATCTTCGGGGCAGGGGAACCTGCCTTGTGATTAGATAACGACTGTCGCTTACTAGGCGACAACCTACTTAATGTAGAGGTGCATTGCCTATCAGTAATTCAATCAAGGCTGACCGCCGTTGCGATTGAATGAAAGGAGTCCGTGCCGAAGTGACGATGGCCGTCAACCGTCGTTGCTGGGGTTGTATCGAATAGGTACAACACTGCCATAGTTATCTCTGTCAAGCAGACAGGTTCATTATAACTATGGAGCGCTACTGAAAAGGACGGTGAAACATCTCTTCTGCTTGTTTGCCCCCCTAGGCCATTCCTTGGCTGCGTCAGTGCCTCCATCTTAAATAACGATATAAAAAGATGGTTTCTTTCGAATTTACAAATAGCGTGTTTTCTTTGCTGCCGCCGCTGGTGGCGATTCTGATGGCGGTGCTAACCCGCAAAGTTCTGTTGTCTCTTGGTTTAGGTATTGTGGTTGGCGTGTTGATGCTGACCGGATTTAACCCGATTGATGGTGCGGTTGATATCGCCGGTCGAGTGCAAGGGCTGTTTTGGGATGACGGTGCGATCAACTCGTGGAACGTACCACTGCTGGGCTTCCTGATCTTCTTGGGGATGACCATTGCCCTGATCAACGTCTCCGGCGCTGCTCGGGCGTTTGCGACTTGGGCACGCAAGCGGATCAAAACCAAGCGTCATGCGCGTCTGATGACCATGATGCTGGGTTTCATCATCTTCATTGATGACTACTTCAATACCCTAGCGGTTGGCTCGGTAGCTAAGCCGGTGGCGGACGATCACCAGGTATCCCGCGAAGAACTCTCTTACGGCGTTGATTCGACTGCAGCACCAGTGTGTGTGATGGCACCGTTGTCTTCATGGGGGGCTTACATTGTTGGCCTGATTGGTACCATCTTCGCGGATAAAGCGATTGGTGGCAGCCCGCTGACCGCGTTCTTGGAAATGATCCCGATGAACCTGTACGCCATCTTTGCCTTGGCGACCCTGTTCTGCGTCATCATCTTTGACATCAAGTTCGGGCCAATGCGTGCGGCGGTAGAGCGTACTGAGACCACCGGTGCCCTGTGGGATACCAGCAAAGGCAATCCGCCGGGGGTGGATCAAGATCTGACCCCAGCTGATAACGGCTCAGTATGGGGCTTGTTGCTGCCGATTCTGGCACTGGTAGTAGCGGCGGTTTACTTTATGCTGGCCGTTGGTGCCGAAGCCATGGGGGATGCGCCATTTACTGTGATGGGTGCCTTGGAAAACACCAGCGCGACCATCGCCCTGTGTCAGGCGTCCGTGGTGAGTTTGCTGGTGGCGCTGGGCGTGGTGTTTGCGCAGCGTCTGCCGCTGGCGGCAATTGTTAATGCACTGGGGCGTGGCGCGGCGTCGATGATGCCGGCGGTATACATTCTGGTGTTTGCGTGGACCATCGCTGGGGTGATTGGCGATCTGGAAACCGGTAAGTTCTTGGCGTCGATGGTGCAATCCAGTCTGCCACTGTGGTTGCTGCCGCTGCTGATCTTCACCTTGGCGGGGATCACCGCGTTTTCGACCGGTTCCTCTTGGGGTACTTTCGCCATCATGTTGCCAATCGCCGCTGATGTGGCATTGGCGTCAGATATGGCGATGCTGCTGCCATTGATGTCGTCAGTGTTGGCTGGGGCGGTATTTGGCGATCACTGCTCGCCAATCTCTGACACCACCGTGCTCTCTGGTACTGGCGCTGGCTGTCACCACATTGATCACGTGACTACCCAGCTACCATACGCGCTGACGGCGGCATTTATCGCGGCCATGGGTTACTTGGCAGTGGGGATTACCGGCTCTGCGGTTATCGCTTTTGTTACCTCGGCGATCACTTTGGTTGTGGTGATTACTCTACTGCGCCGCCTGTACGCGTAAATTAATCCAGCGCAGATAAACGACCGGCGGGGGTAGTGACCTTTGCCGGTTTTTTTTATACTTCAAGCCCGAATTAC
Source organism: Ferrimonas senticii DSM 18821 (assembly GCF_000422665.1). Taxonomy (GTDB): domain Bacteria; phylum Pseudomonadota; class Gammaproteobacteria; order Enterobacterales; family Shewanellaceae; genus Ferrimonas; species Ferrimonas senticii. Next base: position 63,002 of record NZ_KE383898.1, read on the forward strand.
TGGGGAGACTCCACTTGGCGCAACTGTACTTTTACTACTCGGCGATGAACGCCGGTAAATCCACCTCTTTGCTGCAATCGGCCTACAACTACCACGAACGTGGGATGAACAGCTTGGTGCTGACGGCCGCCATCGATGATCGTTACGGGGTTGGCAAAGTGACCTCACGCATCGGTTTAGAGCGTGATGCGCTGCTGTTTAATGGCAATGATGATCTGCACCAGATGATCGCCAACCAGCCGCACAAGCCCGATTGTGTGTTGGTGGATGAAAGTCAGTTCCTAAGTAAAGCCCAAGTGCGGCAACTGACCCAAGTGGTGGATTGCCTTAACATCCCAGTGCTCTGTTACGGTCTGCGTACCGATTTTCAAGGTGAATTGTTTGAGGGCTCCCAATACCTGTTGGCGTGGGCCGATAAGCTGGTGGAACTGAAAACCATCTGTCACTGTGGCCGCAAAGCGATCATGGTGGTGCGGATGGATGAACAGGGCAACGCTGTACGTGGTGGTGCGCAGGTGCAGATTGGCGGCAACGACAGCTACGTATCGATGTGTCGTAAGCATTACCGCGAACTGGCGTGGGATTGAGATCGCCCTAGGGCTGCCCAGAAGTTGCAAAAAGGCCTCCGTAATGGAGGCCTTTGTCGTTGCGAAATCGCGCCAATGGTTAGCGCGTTAGTTCGGCATAAAAAACACCGTAGGGCGGGAATTGCACACGGCCGTGCTGCAGCTGCGCACTGGCAAGGCCGTGATCCGTGACTACGGTGAGAGCACCAGGACCGAGGTTGACAGAGGTGGGCTCAAAATCGATTGGGGCGGCACTGAGGTTAAAACCACAAAGCAGGGTTTTGCCCTCGAAACTGCGGCTGAACAGCAGCAGTGGCTCTGGCGTTTCGAAAAACGCAATGTCGCCCCACTTCAGCGCAGGTTGGTCGCCGCGCCATTGGCTAAAGCGTTGAAACTGACGCAGCATCGACTGAGGATCCGCCAGTTGCTTGGTGACCGCCGCGGATTTTTGTAAGGCATCAACTGGCAGCCATGGGGTGTGACTGCTAAAGCCTGCGTGGGGCTGACTTGGATCCCACGGCATCGGCGTGCGGCAGCCATCGCGCCCTTTGAAGTTGGGCCAAAAGGCGATGCCATAAGGATCTTGCAGCAGTTCAAAGGGCACCTGCGCTTCGGTTAGTCCCAACTCCTCCCCTTGATATAGGCAGACGCTACCGCGCAGCGAACAAACCAAGGCGTTTAGCTGTTTGCCCTGTTCAACACTGGGTTCACCGTGGGCCCAACGGCTAGCAACCCGCACCACGTCATGGTTGCTAAGTGACCAACAGGGCCAGCCTTGAGTGACCCGCTGTTCAAAGGTGGCGACGGTTTTTTTAATGTATGCGGCGCTGTTGTCGTTGGTCAGTAGCTCAAAGCTGTAACCCATATGCAGGCGGCCCGGTTCAGTGTATTCGGCCATGGTTGCCAATGAATCTTCGGAGGAGATCTCTCCCAGCGCCGCGGTGTTAGGGTAACGATCCAACAGCGACCGCAGTCGTTCTAGGAATGCCAAATTTTGCGGCTGAGTATTGTTGTAGAGGTGCTTTTGATAGGCGTAGGGATTGTCATTACTAAAGCCACGGCCATCACGCTCATGGGGTAACTTGGCTGGATTGTCTCGTAACTGCTGATCGTGGAAACAGAAATTGATGGCGTCTAGCCGCAGTCCGTCGACTCCAAGCTTGAGCCAGAACTCAACGTTGTCCAACATTGCTTGTTGGACATCCAGATTATGGAAGTTGAGATCCGGTTGGCTGCTCAAAAAGTTGTGTAGGTAGTACTGCTCGCGGCGGGGTTCCCATTGCCACGCGCCACCGCCAAAAATCGACAACCAATTGTTTGGTGGAGTGCCGTCTGGTTTGGGATCAGCCCAAACGTACCAATCGGCTTTGTCGTTGCTCTTATCCTGGCGGCTCTCTAAAAAGTAGTGGTGTTGATCACTGGTGTGGCTAAGCACTTGGTCGATCATCACTTTCAGCCCCAGTTGGTGGGCCTTGGCCAGCAGGTGCTTAAAGTCTTCGAGGGTGCCAAACATCGGATCGACATCGCGGTAATCGGCAATGTCGTAGCCAAAGTCTTTCATTGGTGAGGTAAAGAATGGCGAGATCCAGATGGCGTCAACACCAAGGCTGGCAACGTAATCTAACTTGGCGGTGATCCCCGGCAGATCGCCGATGCCGTCGCCATTACTGTCAGCGAAGCTGCGCGGGTAGATCTGATAGATAAGGGCGCCTCGCCACCAGTCCATTGCACTCATCGGTTGTCCTTCAATATTGATTGTTTGCCAGTGGCACGCGCTGCGTTACGCCAATTGATATCGATGTACGTTACAGAGATGGTGGTTTTGAGTCACTGTGCATACGTATGCAGCGGTGGTTATTTGTTGTGGTAGTTGTGTAATAACGCAGGTGCAAGTTTAAGTATTTGATATTTATTGATTTTGTTTTTGTTTTCTGCTGCTGTGGTTGTGGCTGCGATATGCGGTTTGACTCAAGATAAGGCGCTGCGCCCCAACTTGGTGCAACGTCAGCCGGTGTGCGTGCGTTGTTACATTGGCGTTGTGAAATTGTGTGTCGCTGTTTGATTTTGTTTCGAGCAAATACTCTTAATGCCCATCATTGCTGGGAAATACTGTGATTACCTAACGGCTAACTTGTTCTTATATCGCCCCTTTTTGTGTCCATTTTGTGGCAAAATGGTTATGAATACGTATGCATGGCATTGTCCCCCGGTTTTGGCGCTGTTTATTCTCGCTGCATAACCAATTTGGCTGACAGGTTGTGGGCTGGATAGTTTGCTTAAGTGTTGCAGGTGAACTGTTTCAGTCAGGAGGTTGCGGCCAGACCATAAACCAAAACCTCAAAAGGGAGCAGGGAAGATGATCAAGTCACCGTTTAAGTTAAGCGCGATGACGATGGCACTGGTGGGTGCGGGCTTTAGCAGCGTGGCGTACGCCAACGAGCCGGCCGCCGAAAATGCCGTTGCCGATAACGTCGAAGTGTTGGAAGTGCGCGGCATTCGCCGTTCGATGGCAGAGGCGCAGGCGGTCAAGATGGAGGAGACCTCTATTGTCGAAGCGATCTCCGCCGAAGATATTGGCAAGCTGCCTGACGTATCGATTGCCGAATCCTTAGCGCGATTACCTGGTTTGGCGGCACAACGGTTGGATGGCCGCGCCAACGTCGTTTCGATACGCGGCTTAGCGCCGGATTTTACCACCGCGACCTTAAATGGCCGTGAGCAAGTCACAATCAGCGATAACCGTGGCGTTGAATTTGATCACTTCCCATCAGAATTGATTAATGGCGTAGTGGTATATAAAACCCCCGACGCTAGTGTCACCGCCCAAGCCATTGGCGGCACCATCGACATGCAGACCATTCGACCGCTGGCGTATGGCGAGCAAACTATCGTGGTTAATGCCCGCGGTGAATACAACGATCTGGGCAAGCTCAATTCAGATGGTGAAGAGTATGGTTATCGCGCTTCAATTTCGTACGTTGATCAGTTCTTCGACGATACCCTTGGTATCGCTCTGGGGTATGCCAAGATGTCCTCACCAAACCAAGAGGAGCGCTGGAATGCGTGGGGTTACCCGGAGGATGGCACTACCGGTGATTTGGAGCTAGGTGGTGCTAAGCCGTTTGTTCGTTCAAGCCTACTTGAGCGTGACGGTTACATGGGGGTGATTGAGTTTGCACCGAACGATAAATTTACCTCAACCATCGATGCGTTCTATTCCGATTTCCAAGATGAACAGCTGCTGCGAGGCATTGAGATCCCGGCGGCGTGGGGGACAGGGGTTGACCCAGTGGTTAGCGAAAACGGCTTGGTAACTCAAGGTTTGATCCCCAACGCTAAGGTGGTTGTCCGTAATGACGTTAACCGCCGAGAAGCGCAGACCTTTTCTTGGGGGTGGAATAATAAATTGGCGCTCACTGAACAGCTTACGGTTGAGCTGGATCTGAGTTATTCCCACATCGATCGAGTTGATTTTGGCTTAGAAAGTTACAGCGGTACCGGTCGCAGTGGCGTTGGTGCTACCGACAATATCGGCTACCAGCTGACCGCAGATGGCTCAGCGGTGTTCAGCCCCACTTTGGATTACAGCGATTATGACCTGATCCGTTTGGGTGGACCATTGTGCTGGGGGAACCCGCAGGGGCCTTGCAGCCAAGACGGTTTTATTAACCGTCCTGACGTTGAGGATGAATTAAGCGCGATTCGGTTAAGCGCCGAACATCTGTTTGACGAGGGAGCGATAAGCAGCATTGAGCTTGGTTTGAACTATTCCAACCGCGAAAAACAGAAGATCAACGAAGGCTTCTTCTTAACGTTGAATAGTTACGATGCCGATAACCCACAGGCGGATCTGTCCGTGGTGCCAGAGCAGTATCGTTTGGGTACGGTCAATCTGGGCTTTATCGGTATGGGCAACATGATTGCCTATGATTCGATGGCGCTCTTCAACGATGGCTTCTACAGCTTGGTTTCAGAAAACGAAACCGACCCAACTCGCTCCACCAATAGTTGGCTAGTTAATGAAGATGTCGCCACCTTGTTTTTCAAGGCCAATATCGATAGCGAATTATCAGGGATGGCGCTCAAGGGCAACTTTGGCGTGCAGTTTGTACACACCGACCAAAGCTCTGATGGGCTAGAGGTTGAAGTCGCGCAAAACGGTCAAGTGTTGGTGAATCCGGTGACCGATGGTGATGATTTCATTGAATGGCTGCCAAGCGGCAACATCGGTTTGGAACTGGTTGATGATATGTGGCTGCGATTTGCCACCGCCCGCACCATGGTTCGGCCGCGGATGGATCAAATGAACTCCAGCTTCGTGATTAATTTTGATAACTCGAAGAACAGCAACGAGGTCAGCGATGACTTTAATGCTTCACCTTGGAGTGCCGATTTGGGGAACGCCAAACTGCGCCCTTACATCGCTTGGCAGTATGATCTCAGTTGGGAGTACTACCTGGAAGAAAACGGCTATCTGTCGGCTGCACTGTTTTACAAAGACATCAGTGATTTCATCTATAAAGAATCCTTCGCCGGTAACTTCAGTGAGTATGCCGATCCAAGCTTTACGGAATGGACTTCAGGTACTTACAACCAATGGCAAAACGGTGACGGCGGCCATATTCAAGGGATTGAGCTGTCAGCGCACCTTAGTGGTGGTTTGCTAAGCGATAGCTTGTCTGGCTTTGGGGTGATCCTGTCCTCGGCCTTTAATGACTCGGCCATTAAAGAGACCAGCGATGCGGAAGAGATTGAAATGCCGGGTCTGTCAAAGACCGTGGTTAACGGCACGTTTTACTACGAAGACTATGGTTTCTCCGCCCGTATCTCGGCGCGCTATCGTGATGACTTTCTTGGTGAAGTAACCGGCCTTAGTTTACGGCGTGAGTTCCATTATGTGGCCGCAGAAACCGTGGTGGATGCGCAGATTGGTTACGATTTCTCCGAAGCGGGCATTGCCGGTCTTGAAGGTCTGAATGTCTTCTTACAGGCGACCAACCTGACCGATGAACCCTTTACCACCTACACCAACGAAGATAAGCGCCAAGTGCGCGACTACCAAGTCTATGGCACCAACTACATGTTGGGCCTGAGCTACACCTTCTAAGTCTGCACTTGGTCAACTTAAGCCCCTGTTAACTCAGGGGCTTTGTTGGTTAAGGCTTGGCTAAGGGAGCAGTTAAGTGCCCTTAGCCAAGCCAAATCCAAATCGGTTGGGAGCGAGTTACGATGAATGCAATCAAACGGGTGGTTATTGCCGGTGGTGGCAGTGCTGGTTGGATGGCGGCGGCCCTATTGTCTCGGACATTAGGTAAGCAACTGTCGATCACTTTGGTGGAATCAGAGCAGATCGGCACCGTCGGTGTTGGCGAGGCCTCAATCCCACCGTTGCGCAATTTCAACCAAGCACTTGGATTGAACGAGGCTGAATTTATGGCCTTTACCGGCGCGACTTTCAAACTCGGCATTCAGTTTGAAGGTTGGGGCGGCGCTGACGATTGTTACCACCATGCGTTTGGTGAAATTGGCACGCAGCTGGGACTCACCCCCTTTCATCAGCATTGGTTACGGGCGCAGCTAAATAGCGACAAATTTGATGGCCAGAGTCTGTGGCGTTACTCCCTTAACCAGCAAGCGGCGGTGGCCAACCGCTGCGGGCTGATTAACTATCCAGAACGTTGCCCAATTAGCCCACTGGAACACGCTTATCACTTTGATGCCGGTCGTTACGCCCAGTTTCTGCGCCAGTACAGCGAAGGCCGTGGGGTTAACCGAATTGAAGGCAAAATTATTCAGGTGCAGCAGCACGGCAGCGGCGATATCGCTGCACTGCAATTGGACAATGGCAGGGTAGTCGCGGGTGATCTGTTTATCGATTGCAGTGGTTTTCGGGCGCTGCTGATTGGTGAAACCCTTGGGGTTGGCTATCACAACTGGCAGCACTGGTTGCCTTGCGACAGCGCTTGGGCGGTGCCCAGCGAATTGGGGCAACAGCTGAAGCCTTACACCCGCGCGATCGCCCATGAGGCGGGTTGGCAATGGCGTATTCCGCTGCAGCATCGGCAAGGCAACGGCATTGTTTTTTCCAGCCGCGACATGACCGATGAACAAGCCAAAGCGAAGTTGCTTGATAGCCTTGATGGTAAACCACTGGCACCGCCTAAGTTGATCCGCTTTAGCACCGGTCGGCGGGATCAGATGTGGAGTCATAACTGCATCGCCATTGGTTTATCCTCCGGCTTTTTAGAACCGCTCGAGTCCACCAGTATCCATCTGATCCAATCGGCGCTGCAGCGCTTAGTGAAGCTGTTTCCGGCCAGCAGCGAGATGGCGGTTGAGCGGCAGCGCTACAACCAGCAAGCGCAACTGGAGATGGAGCAGATCCGTGACTTTATTATTCTGCATTACCATAAAAACCAGCGCCCGGAACCGTTCTGGCAGCGCTTGGCGCAGATGGCGATCCCAACCAATTTGCAGCGCAAGATGGCGCTGTTCCAACGTAGCGGTCAGCTAAGTCGTGATAACGACGAACTGTTTGCCGAGATGGCGTGGCTGCAAGTGCTGATCGGTCAAAATATGCAGCCGCAGCAGTATCATTTGTTGGCGGATGGCCTCAGTCAATCGCAGCTCAGCCAGTTGCAACAAGACTTGCAATCGATAGTGCGGCAACTGCAAGAAGCGTTGCCGCCGCATCAGGATTTTGTTCAGCGCTACTGCGCATCCAAGTAAACCCAATTATCAAGGAGCGATAAATGGCGTTGCTATCACAGCATACTCGCACCAGTAACAGGGCTGTTGGCCAGCGCAAGCGTGGCTTGGCGCTAACTGCGGCGTTGTTGGCAAGCGGTTGTCACAACGTTTCGAGTGTTAATTCGGTCGGCTCGAATGCCGATGTTACCGCCACCAACCGTCAAGCTAGCCAGCTGCAGAGCAGCAGTAACCAAGTAAAGCCGGTGGTGTACCAGATGTTTACCCGCTTGTTTGGCAATACCAATCAAACCAACAAGCCGTGGGGCACGCTGGAGGAGAACGGCGTCGGTAAGTTTGCTGATATTAACGATGCCGCGCTGGTGGGGATCAAGGAGCTCGGGGTCAGTCACGTTTGGTATACCGGGGTGCTGCATCACGCCACCGCCACCGATTACACCGATTACGGCATCAGTAACGACGATCCCGAGGTGGTCAAAGGCCGTGCTGGCAGCCCTTATGCGGTGAAGGATTATTACAGCGTCAATCCCGATTTGGCCGTCGATCCCGGCAATAGGATGGCGGAGTTTAAGGCATTGATTGACCGTACCCACCGCCACGGCATGCAGGTGGTGATCGACATTGTCCCTAATCACATCGCCCGCGATTATCACTCTTTGGGCAAGCCCGACGGGATCGCGGATTTTGGCGTTAATGACGATCCCAGCCAGGAGTATGCCCGCGACAACAGCTTCTATTACGTGACGGGGCAGGGGTTTGCGTTGCCACAGTGGCAACCGGGGTTCCAGCCACTGGGCGGTGAAGCGGATCCGCGCATTGATGGTCAGTTTGCCGAATTCCCAGCGAAATGGACCGGCAATGGCGCTCGCTCGGCGCAGCCGCACTACAACGACTGGTATGAAACGGTCAAGGTCAACTATGGCGTTCGTCCCGATGGCAGTCATGACTTTCCCAGCTTGCCCGCCGGTTACGATAAAAAATCCGCCGCTGATCATTACGCCTTTTGGCAACAGCAAGATGTCCCCGCCTCATGGGTCAAGTTCCGCGACATCGCCCTGTTTTGGTTAGCCCAAGGGGTGGATGGCTTTCGCTACGACATGGCCGAGATGGTGCCGGTGGAGTTTTGGAGCTACCTCAATAGTCATATTAAGCAGGTAAACCCGCAGGCGTTTTTGCTGGCGGAGATCTACAACCCCAAGGCGTACCGTGACTACATCCATCTGGGCAAGATGGATTATCTGTACGACAAAGTCGAGTTGTACGACACCCTTAAAGGGATTATTCAAGACAAGCAGAGCGTCGATGAGATCGACGCCATTCAAGCGGGTCTTGCGGACATTAATCAGCACATGCTGCACTTCTTGGAAAACCACGACGAGCAGCGGATCGCCAGCCCGGAATTTGCCGCTAAAGCGGAAAACGCTCTACCGGCGTTGGTGCTGTCGGCCACCATCGACCAAGCGCCAATGATGATCTACTTCGGCCAAGAGGTGGGTGAACCGGGCGCCCAAGACGCCGGATTTGGCAAGGCCAGCCGCACCACCATCTTCGATTACTTTGGGGTGCCACATCATCAGCGCTGGATGAACGATGGCAAATTTGATGGCGGCAAGCTGTCTGACAGTGAGCAAGCACTTCGAGGTTATTACGCTAAAGTGATGCAGTTTAGTGCCTCGCACCCGGCATTGGCGGGGCCGTTCCACAGCCTGCAAAGTGCCAACGCCAGTAATCCTAATTACCCCGATAAGCTTTATAGCTTTGCCCGTTGGCAAGGGGATAAGCGACTGCTGATCAGCAATAACTTCAGCCAAACCGATGGCGGCAAAGTGCGGCTGCAACTGGATAGCGAACTGATTAACGCTTGGCAATTGACCGAAGGTGAGTATCCACTGACTGACGCCTTGGCCAACGACAGCGCCACCTTGGTGGTTACCGCTGACGGCGCGTTCGTTGAGGCGCAATTTATCCCGCTGCAATCGCGCATTTGGCAACTTTAAAGGCTTGAAATAATGACAACAATAACAACAGCCCAAGGGGTAAGCGGTTATTTGGCGGCAGTGATCGCGCTGGCATTCAGCTCGCCCAGTTTGGCGGCGGTAGTCACTCAAGCGAGCCTGAGCGAGGATGGCAGCCAGTTGACGCTCAATACCGATGAGGGCCGCGTTAGCTTAACCGCTTATGGCGAGGGCACCTTGGCGGTGACTTACCATTTAGACGGCGAGCTGCCGTCGTTTGCGATTGCTGAAGACGCGCCACTGGGGCAGGCGAGCCTGAGCGAAATCGACGGCGGTTGGCGTCTGCAGTTGCCGGATCTGCGCGCCGAGATCCAAGCCGAGCCACTTCGCATCAGTTTCTATCGAGGTGAGCAGCTACTTACTGCCGAAGCGCCGGGATTGATTAGCCCTGCGCTGGATCGCAATCCAAGCGGTGGTGAGTCGTGGCAGGGGCAAACCGGCACCGGCTTTGCCTTTTCGCTTAGTGACGGCGAACAACTGCTAGGTGGTGGCCAGCGGGTGCTCGGGATGGATCGTCGTGGCCTGCGCATGCCGCTGTATAACAAGGCCAGTTACGGTTACGGCAACCATGCCGAGCAGATGTATTACAGCCTGCCAGCGGTGCTGTCGGATCGTCACTATCTGTTGGCGTTTGATAACAGCGCCTCCGGTTGGCTCGATATTGGTGCCAGCGAGCCAGATAGGCTCAGCTTTGAAGCGATATCGGGGCGGCAAAGTTATCTGATAAGTAGCGGCACTGATTACCCTGAATTGATTGAAAACTTTACCGCGACCGTTGGTCGCCAACCATTGCCGCCACGGTGGTCGTTGGGCAATTACGCTTCTCGTTTTGGCTATCGCAGCGAGGCCGAAACTCGCGATGTGGTGGCGCAGTTTCAGCAGCAGGATATTCCGTTAGATGCGGTGGTGCTCGACTTGTACTGGTTCGGGCCAGACATCAAAGGTCATATGGGCAACCTTGATTGGGATCGCCGTAACTGGCCGGATCCTGAGGGGATGATCAGCGATTTTGCCGCGCAAGGGATCAACACGATGATCATCACCGAACCGTTTATTTTGACCAGTTCCAGTAACTGGCAAGCCGCGGTCGAAGCCAACGCCTTGGCGGTCACGGCGGATGGCCAGCCGCAGACGTTTGATTTTTATTTTGGCAATACCGGTTTGCTGGACGTCTTTAGTGACGCTGGTCAGCAGTGGTTTTGGCAGGCTTACCAGCGCTTACTAGAGCAGGGCATTAGCGGTTGGTGGGGCGATCTCGGCGAGCCGGAAGTGCACCCCGATGGCACCCTGCATCAGCTCTCAGCCAGTAACCAACTAGTGCGCGGCGATGAGATCCACAACGCCTACGGTCATCAATGGGCCAAGATGGTGTTCAACGGCTTAAAGCAAGCGCAGCCACAACAGCGGCCGATGGTGATGATGCGCTCCGGTTTTGTCGGTTCGCAGCGCTACGGCATGATCCCATGGACCGGCGATGTCGACCGCAGTTGGGCCGGGCTGCAGCCCCAGGTGCAGTTATCGCTGCAGATGGGGATGTTGGGTTTGGGCTTTACCCATTCTGATCTCGGTGGTTTTGCCGGTGGCGAACAGTTTGATTCAGAACTGTATACCCGCTGGCTGCAATACGGGGTGTTTCAGCCGGTATTTCGTCCGCATGCGCAGGAACACATTGCCCCAGAGCCGATCTTTGCCGATGAGACTACTAAGGCGATCGTCCGTGATTTTATCAAGTTGCGCTACCGCTTGATGCCCTACCTGTATAGCGCGGTTTATCAAAACAGCCTCACTGGCTTGCCGCTAATGCGACCGCTGCTGATGGAGGATAACCGCTTGTTTGGCGTTGATGACGCGTACCGCTTTGGCGATGCGATGATCGTCGCGCCGGTGACCGATAAAGGGGTAACCCAAGTGACCTTCGATCTGCCGCAAGGAGTCTACTTCGATTGGTTTAGTGGCAAGCGTTATCAGGGCGGGCAGCGAGTTTCAGTGCCGGTATCACTGACTACCATTCCGGTGCTGATTGAAGCCGGAAAGTTTGTGCCGCTGGTGGCGGATCATAACCATGCTGGGGACTATTCCAGCGAGCAATTAACCCTGCACTACTACCATGATGACGGCGTTACCGAGGGATCTGGCCAGATGTACGAGGACGATGGCCACGATCCCAATGCCATCGTTAATGGCCGCTATGAGAAGCTGGAATTTATCAGTCAGTTCAACCAACAAGCCAATCAGCTGCGGTTTACCTTCAGTCGCCAAGGCGGTTATGACGGTATGCCGGCAACTCGGCAGTTGACGCTTAGGCTGCATCAGGTTGGCTCGGTGGCGGCCGTCAGCGTCGATGGCCACCCTGTACCGTTTACCCAGCAAGGCAACGATCTGCAACTGTCCCTTCGCTGGCAGCAGGCGTCGCTGCAACTGACGCTACAGCGGCAATAACCTGTGATGAATACGTATGCAGCGGTTTGCTGGTCAGTGACCGCTGTCGGTATGGTGGGATCACTTCCATAAAAGGATTACAAGATGGTTAAGGAAAAACCGCAGTTATCGTTCTGGCAGATCTGGAACATGTGTTTTGGCTTTTTGGGGATCCAATTTGGCTTTGCTTTGCAAATTGGTAACGTCAGCCGGATCTTTCAGACCTTGGGCGCTGATATGGATCAATTGCCGATCCTGTGGATTGCCGGTCCCGTTACCGGCTTGCTAGTGCAGCCGATCATTGGTCATTTCAGTGACCGCACTTGGACTCGCTTAGGTCGGCGGCGGCCCTATTTTCTTTATGGCGCCATCGCCACCTCGTTGTCGCTGGTGCTGATGCCTAACTCCTCGGTGCTGTGGATGGCGGCGGGGATGCTGTGGATTTTAGACGCCTCTTTGAATGTGTCGATGGAACCGTTCCGCGCTTTCGTTGGTGATAATCTGCCAAAAAAACAGCAGCCTCAGGGCTATGCGCTGCAAAGTTTCTTTATTGGCGTCGGTGCGGTGGTGGCGTCGATGCTGCCGTGGTTGTTTGATTGGGCTGGGGTCAGCAATACCGCTGCCGATGGTGCGTTGCCAGATACCGTGGTTTACTCCTTTTACGCTGGCGCGGCGGTGTTACTGCTGGCGGTATTGTGGACGGTATTTACCAGCAAAGAGTACAGCCCTGAACAGTTGGCGGCGTTTCATCAAAATGAGCCGGCGCAGCTCGAACCGGTCAACCGCAGTACCAGCAAATGGCGTAGTGGCGGTTTTGGTTGGTTACTGGCCGGTGTCGTTGCCACCGTGTTGGTGTGGTCGTTAAGCCTTGATAAAGAGCTCTACATTCTAACCATCGGCCTTGGGCTATTCGGCGTGCTGCAATTGTGGCAAGCGCAAACCTGCGATCAAGGTAAGCCCAGTGGCCTCAATATCATCATCAACGATCTGTTCGCGATGCCGCCGGTGATGAAGCGGTTGGCGGTGGTGCAGTTCTTCTCGTGGTTTGCGCTGTTTGCGATGTGGATTTTTACCACCTCGGCGGTCACCTCAAGCCATTTTGGTAGCAGCGATCCGACCAGCGAAGCCTACAACCAGGGGGCTAATTGGGTCGGGGTTCTGTTTGCCGGTTACAACGGCTTCGCGGCGCTGGCGGCGATATTTATTCCGATGATGGTCAACGCCTTGGGCATCCGGTTCACCCACCAAATTAACCTGCTGCTGGGGGCGCTGGGGTTGGCGTCATTCCTGTTTATTGACGATCCAGATTACCTGATGCTGTCGATGATTGGGGTTGGCTTTGCGTGGGCGTCGATATTGTCGTTGCCCTACGCCATGCTCAGCGGCGCGTTGCCGGTGCAGAAGCTTGGGGTGTATATGGGAATTTTTAACTTCTTTATTGTTATCCCGCAATTAGTGGCTGCGACGGTGCTCGGCCTGCTGCTGCGGTTGGGCTTCAATAACGATCCAATCTACGCCTTACTGCTGGGGGCGATCAGTTGGTTGATTGCTGCGTTGGCGGTATTTGCTCTGAAACCACAAACCGATTTGCAAACCAATGGAAAGGAAGCCCATCAATGAACCGGTTGCCAACAACGATGATCAAACCGCTGCTGGTAGCGATCAGCAGCGCCTGGTTGAGCGCTTGCGCCAGCACTGAGCCCCCGTTATCGGCGCCTGCTGCGGCAGGCAGCGTACAGCCAGCAGCTTTAGTCAGTGGCTCTGGCTTACCTGACCTACCAAGCTACTCTGATTTACCAAGCTACTATGGCACCTTGCACCCGTTTGCCAGTAAGGCGGTTTATTTTGTTCTGACCGACCGCTTTGTTGACGGCGATCCGGCTAATAATTTTGCCGATAGCAGCGGCTATAACCGTCCGATTGAATTGATTGCTGGCAGTCCCGCCAATGTTGGTTATCTGGGCGGTGATTTTAAAGGGCTGCTATCGCAGGCGGATTACATTGCCGAGATGGGCTTTGGGGCGGTATGGATGACTCCGATCGTAGATAACCCAGCGCAAGCGTTTAGCGGCGGCGATCGCATTCAACTGGATGGCTTTGGCATGGACTTAGGCAAGTCCGCTTATCACGGCTATTGGGCCAGTAATTTCTATCAGGTTGATGAGCATCTGCCCTCGGCCGATCTTAACTACCAACAGCTGACCGCAGGGCTTCAACAACATGGGCTGACCACGGTGCTGGATGTGGTCATTAATCACGGCTCACCGGCGTATAGCATGCCGACCAAGCAGCCGGAATATGGCCAAATTTTTGCTGAAGATGGCCGCTTGCTGGCGGATCACGGCAATCTGGCTCCAGAACAGTTAGATCGCAGCAAGCCGCTGCAGGCGATGTTTGCCAATAAGCGCGATTTAACCCAACTGGCGGATTTCGATTTCTCCGATCCGCAAGTGATGGATTATCTGGTCGGTGCTTATTTGAAGTGGCTTGGTCAGGGGGCAGGGGCGTTTCGTCTGGATACCGTTAAGCACGTCAGCCCCGAGGTGTGGCAACAGTTCAGTACCCGCATTCGTACCGAATACCCGGATCTGTTTATGTTTGGCGAGGTGTACTCCTTTGATGCCGAGGAGATTGGCAAGTTTACCTTCGACAACGCCGGCGGCATGAGCGTGCTCGACTTCCCGCAGAAGCAGGCGCTGGCGCAAGTACTGGAACAAGGCGCCGGCTTTGAAACGTTGTTGCCAACGCTGTTCCTTGATGGCAACCAAGGCACCTACGCCAATCCCTATGAGCTCACCACCTTCTATGACAACCATGATATGCCACGGGTTGATACCAGTGACGAGGGCTTCATTAATGCCCACAACTGGTTGTTCACTGCCCGTGGTATTCCGGTGATCTATTACGGTTCAGAGATAGGTTTTGAACGGGGCAAGGGCGAGCATCTGGGCAATCGTAACTACTTTGGCGTCGAGCGTATCGAGCAAGCCAAACAGCACCCGATCCGCCAAGCGATGATGCGCATTGCTAAGGTTCGGCAGCAAAGCGTAGCACTGCAGCGTGGCTTGATGTTGCCACTGGAGATGCAGGGCGATCGTGCCGCGTTTATGCGCGTCTATCAGCACGATGGCGTAGCGCAGCAGGCGCTGGTGTTGCTGAATAAAGGCAACAGCAAGCAGCGTTTTAGCCACCGTTTGCAAGCGGGCGATTGGCAAGAAGCGTTGTCGGCCGCGACCAGCAACGGCGTTATCGAGGTGGAACTGCCAGCCAATTCGGTGCAGGTGTGGCTGCTGGATGCGCCAGTTATGGACAGCAATCTGGCCGAGCAATTGCAGCCGCTGCTGCGGCTGTAATTGAACGCAAGAGCGGAAGAGCACTTGGCTAACTATTTAGTTTTCGCAGCTTTGGCGGATGATAAGTTCGGTCGGAATGGTGATATCACTGACGCGGTTACCGGCGATCTGTTGTACCAAACTTTCCACCAAGGCTTCACCGGCCAGATGCGGATCTTGGCGGACGGTGGTCAGTGGTGGCGAGGTAAATTGCGCCACTTGGATATCATCAAAGCCGACCACGGCGATATCAGCGGGGATTTTAAGACCGCGCTCTTTGATCCCCTGCATGGCGCCGATGGCGATCAGATCGCTGGCGGCAAAGATTGCATCAAACCGAATGTTGTCATCGAACAACTGGTTAACCGCATGATAGCCGGCGTTTTCGGTGGTGATGGCGCTTTGCTGCAAGCGCGGTTCTAACGCCATGCCATGGGCCACTAGCGCCTGCGCATAGCCTTGGTAGCGTTGTAAAAATTCCGGCGAATGCTCTGAAGCGTCGCCCAAGAAGGCGATCCGCTTTCGGCCCAGCTCCAACAGATGGGCGGTGGCATCGTAACCACCGCGCAGGTTGTCGCAGCCAACAGCGATGCCAAGGGCCGATTGCGGCCCCCAACGCACAAAGTGGGTGCCCTGTTGTTCAAGCTGTTTGAGCTTAGGTTGATAGTTCAGATCGTCGCCATAGCCGAGCAAGATCAGGCCATCGGCTTTGTGGTTATCGTCGTAATCGGCGGTCCAGTCGTCGGACAGTTGCTGGAATGACACCAGCAGATCGTAGCCATGACGGGCACAAGCACGGGTAATGCTGCCGAGCATCGCATGAAAAAATGGATTGATCAGCGAATCATCGCTGGTGGGATCTTCAAACAGCAGCAGCGCGAGTGTTTCAGCGCGTTGCAAACGCAGAGCGGAGGCGTTTTTATCGACTTTGTAGTTCAGTTGCCGCGCAATTTCATGGACGCGTTCAATGGTTTCCGCCTTGACCAAGGGGCTGTTACGTAGCGCACGAGAAACTGTGGATTGGGAGACACCAGCCAGATGGGCGATGTCGAACGAGGTCGCTTTTCCTTTGGTCATAGTGTTGTCCCGATAGACGCATGCCGAAGACCATCTTCATTGGCAAATCAGAAGCTTAACAAATTCATCACACTATAACTAAAGCGGTTAGGGAAGGTAATCCCCGTCGCCGATAAGGACAGCCAATGCAGCCTCATCATAAGCAACAAACCCTACTGGTGGCCGACGTTGGCGGTACCAATGCCCGTTTTGCCATCGCCAGCGACGGTGCCAGCCACATAACCCAAGTACGGCGCTTGGCCAGTGCCGATTTCACCTCGCTGTCACAAGCGCTGGCGACCTACGTTGCCAGTTTGCCGCCAACGATAACCCTCACCGGGGCCTGTTTGGCGGTGGCGGGGCCGGTCACCGCTGGCAGTGCCAATTTAACCAATCTGGGCTGGCAAGCCAGCGAAGCCCAGTTAAGCGAACAACTTGGGGTGCCAGTGCGGCTGATCAACGATTTTGTGGCGTACGCCTACAGCGTACCGCAACTGCCACCAGACCAGATCCAGTGCATTAAGGCGGGCGAGGCGTTGGCTGAGGCGCCGCTGGTGGTGCTGGGGCCCGGCACCGGCTTTGGGGTGGCGCGGTTGTTGCCGCAAATTGGCGGCTGGCAAGTGACACCCTGCGAAGGCGGGCATATGGGGCTGGCGGCGAACAATGACGTACAGGTGGCGATTTTAGGGCAGTTGCAGCAGATGTTGCCCCACGTCAACGTGGAGTCGGTGTTGTGCGGTTCGGGGCTTATCAATCTGTATCGGGCGATGGCGCGGATTGAGGGACAGGCCGCGCGTTTTGATATGCCGGCGCAGCTGACTAATGCGGCGGCCAATGGCGATTCGTTGGCGGTGCGCACGGTGGCGCTGTTTTGTCAGTGGCTTGGGACGGTCGCTGGCGACTTAGTGCTGGCTCACGGCGCTCGGGGTGGGGTGTGGTTGGGCGGCGGCATTTTGCCAAGAATTGTCGATGCGTTGCAGGCCAGCGGTTTTAACGACGCGTTTGTCGATAAGGGCTTAATGGTGGATTACATGACTCCAGTGCCGGTTCACTTGGCATTGAAAAGTGACACCGCCGTCATTGGCGCGGCGGCTTATTACCTCGACCGCCTGTAACTTTCAGGCTTAAAAAAGTGGCTGGTCAGAACCCTGACCAGCCACTATTGCATTAACGTGAAATTAGCACTTTATTGCTTGCCGAAAACGCGTTTTCGGCTTCAGCGCTTACTGATAACTAAACACTGCTGACTATCAACTTTTTACATGTTGAGTTCGATGTACGCATCCACCTGCTGTTCCAGCATATCCAGTGGCACTGGGCCATTGGCCAGAATCGCATCGTGGAAGTTTGGCAGGCTAAACTCATCCCCCAGTTGCTGCTTGGCGTGTTCTCGCAGCTGCAAAATTTTCATCATCCCCACCTTATACGCGGTCGCTTGCCCTGGCATCACGATGTAGCGCTCAATCGCTTTGACCACATCGTTGTATGGGTTTGGGGTGTTCTTGGCGAGGTAATCGATAGCTTGTTCGCGGCTCCACTGTTTGTCGTGGATACCGGTATCCACCACCAGCCGGCAGGCACGCCACAGTTCCATCGCTAGGCGGCCAAAGTCGCTGTAGGGATCTTGGTAGTAGCCCATCTCTTTTGGTAGCAGTTCGCTGTACAGACCCCAGCCTTCAGAGTAGGCGGTGTAACCACCAAAGCGGCGGAACTTCGGTAAGCCCTCCAGCTCTTGCGAGATCGCCAACTGCATATGGTGGCCGGGAATGCCTTCATGGAATGCCAAGGCTTCCATCTGATAGGTCGGCATATCGCGCATGTTGTAGAGGTTGGCGTAGTAGATCCCAGGGCGGCTGCCATCGGGCGCGGGGCGTTGGTAGAACGCTTTACCGGCGGATTTTTCGCGGAACTCTTCTACTCGTTTAACCTTGAGCGATGCCTGCGGTTTAAGGTTAAAGGCTTCATCAAGGCGCGACTCAAAGTCTTTGATGATGGCGGTCGCCTGTTGAATATATTGGTTGCGGCCGACTTGGTCTGAGCTCAGATAGAACTGCGGATCGGTGCGCATAAATTCAAAAAACGCCTGCATGTCGCCGTCGAAATTGACCTGCTGCATGATGTCGCGCATCTCGCTGTGGATCCGAGCGACTTCATCCAGCCCCAACTGGTGGATCTCGGCAGCGGATAGCGTGGTGGTGGTCATCCGCTCTAGGCGCATCTGATAGTACTTATCGCCGTCAGGCAGCTTCCAAGCACCATCGCGAGTGTCGGCGCGTTGCGCTTGGGCGCTTAAGAAGCCGATCAAGTTGTCGTAGCCGGCTTTGACTTCGGTCAGTAGTGCATTTTTGGCAGCAGCCAACAGTTCATCTTTGTCTGCTTGTGGGATCTGCAGTTTGTTGACCTTGCTTTTGAAGTTGGCCCACAGCGGACTGTCGGCGCCGTCATCAAACGGGGCTCCGCTGATGACGTTTTTGCTGTCACTTAAGACGTAATCGAAGGTGAACTTTGGTGCGATGACCCCCAACGATTCACGCTTTTGCAACTGTTCTATTGCTTGCTCAAAGCGCACCTCAATGCCTTTAAGGCGGCTAATGTAGGCTTTGGCGTCATCAACGTTAGTGATGTTGTGTTGGTTTATCAAAAACGCCGGAGTACCGGATTGGTAGCCGTACATCTGGGTTACCGGATAGCTGTGATATTGCCACTTAAAATCATCAACCTGCTGCTGCAGTTTGGTTTTAAGTAAGCGGTAGCTGATTAGGGTTTGTCCTGACAGTGCGGTTTCATCCACAGCCAACACTTGCGCCAGTTGCGCTTGCACACGCTGCTGATCTTTGGCATCGCCAGCCAAGCTCATATCGTCCCACTTGTCTTGGTCTTGTTTGATGCCCAGATAGGTTTGGTACTCTGGCGAGGCCATCACCGATTCCATAAACAACTGCTCGAACAGCGCTTCGGCTTGTTGATTGGCACTGGTCACTGAGGCCGTGGCGGCATTGGCAACCGGATCAGTGGCGGTAGTGACGGGATTGGTGGCGCTGCTGCAACCGCTGAGGGCGGCTCCAAGGGCAACGGCGAGGGCGAGTTTTTTCATCCGAGCGCTCCATGCAAATATTTGGTTATCAAGACCATTTTGCATGGAGCGATTTTGACTCGAAAGTGCAGTTATTAACAAAGATGTAACCGAGTGTGGCAACTGCACTAAACAGCGATTAAACCGAGTTTGGTTAATCCGGCAGGAATTGACCCAGCAGTTCGTTAAGGTAACGGTGTCCCAGGTCGGTGAGCTGCATCTGCACGTCATCGCGCTGGATAAGCCCCCGTTGTTGTGCCCAATCCAGCGGTTTGGCAACGTCGGCAGCGCTTAGGTTGGTGCGTTCGGACAGCTCGCTAAGCGGCATTGGCTCGAGCAGCCGTAGCCGGTTCATGTAGTACTCCAGCGCTTGGTCCTCAGCGGCAACCTCAGTTTGCTCATCCAGATAGGCGCGGCTTAAGTCTAAGTAGCCTTGCGGGTGTTTAACCTTAACGGTACGCAGGATCTTGCCATCGGCTTGGGTCAGTTTGCCGTGGGCGCCGCAACCGATACCAAGGTAATCCCCAAAGCGCCAGTAGTTAAGATTGTGCTCGCACTGATAACCCGGCTTAGCCCAAGCGGAGATCTCATACTGGCGGTAACCAGCGGCCTCTAACATCGCTTTGCCCTGCTCGAAGATCGCCCACTGGGTATCTTCATCTGGCAGCTGTGGCGGTCGCGACGCAAACTGAGTGTTGGGTTCGATGGTCAGTTGGTACCAACTTAAGTGCGGCGGCGCTAGCTCAATCGCTTGCGCCAAATCGTACAGGGCGTCGCTGACGGTCTGATTGGGCAGGGTGTGCATCAGATCAAGGTTAAACCGTTCAAAGCCAGCCTTGCGCGCTTCGGTGGCGGCGCGGCGTGCTTCATCGGCACCGTGGATCCGGCCTAAGATCTGCAGCTTGTCCTGCTGAAAGCTTTGCACTCCTACCGATAAGCGATTTACCCCCGCCTCGCGGTAAGGGCGAAAGCGATCCGCTTCCAGGGTTCCCGGATTGGCTTCCATGGTGACCTCGCAGTCGTCGCGCCATGGCAGCAAGGCTTTGGTGCCATCCAGTAGGCGTTTGATCCCCGCCGGTGAGATCAGCGATGGCGTGCCGCCGCCGATGAAGATGCTGTGAACCGGTCGAGCGCCAGCGAGTGGCAGATCGGTGGCGAGATCCTCCAGCAGGGCTTCGATGTATTGCGCTTCTGGGATCACCCCTTTACGGGCGTGGGAGTTAAAGTCGCAATAGGGGCACTTCTGCTCACACCACGGGATGTGGATATACAGCGACAGCGGTGGCAATGACTTCACAAGATGCCACGCTCTTTTAGGTTGGCCAGCAGCAATTTAAGCGCTTTGCCACGGTGACTGACGGCGTTTTTCTCATCGTCGGACAACTCGGCAGCGCTGCGAGTGTTGCCGCCGACTGTAAAGATTGGGTCATAGCCGTGGCCACCATCGCCGCTTTTCGCTTCGGCGATGGTGCCCTCCCAAGAGGCTTGAGCGATCACTGGGCTGGGATCGTCGCCGTGGCGCATAAACACCAGTACGCACTGAAAGCGAGCACTGCGCTGCGGCTCGCCTTGCATCACTTGCAGCAGTTTTTGCAGGTTGGCTTCGGCGTTGCCGTGTTCGCCGGCAAAGCGGGCGCTATGGATCCCTGGCTGACCATTAAGGGCGTCGACTTCGATGCCAGAGTCGTCGGCGATCGCTGGCAGGCCGGTGATCTTGGCGGCGTGGCGCGCCTTGATGATGGCGTTTTCGACAAAGGTGGTGCCATCTTCGACGGCATCGCTGACGTTAAATTGCGATTGCGGTACCACTTCAAATGGGGTGTCAGCCAGAAGATGGGCGAACTCTTTTACTTTGCCAGCGTTGCCGGTGGCCAAAACGATCTGTTGCATGGGGATCACATCGGGGAAAAACAGTGGCGAGAGTGTACCGTAAAATACCCTCTCGCGAGAGGGTTCAATCGACGTAGAACTTTTGCTTGAAGGTCAGGGTGGTGTTCAGATCGCTCTGATTATTGATGTCGATCTTAAACTGGTAGGTCTCTTCGTTGCGGTGGCTCAGTTCGGCGATGTAGTAGATCGCATCACCTTCACGTATCTCGCGAAACTCTAAGGCTTTGTTAATGCCGGTTAGATCGCGAGCGTTGCCAGACAAAGCCGCGGCGACGGCGGTTGGCATACTGCCGGGCTGACTGGTATCGATGACACTGATGTTGACCAAGCCGGTATAGCGGCTGCGTTCAATACCATAGCTTTTGGCAATTTCTGGGGTCAGGAAGGTGCTGCCAAAGGTCACGTAGTGAATGGCGTATTTGCCAACTTGCAGTTTCTGCTCGGCGTGAGCCGCAAGGCTTAACGTGGCGGTGATAATGACCGTGAGTAGGGCGCGTAGCATGGGGACTCCTTATAGTGGCTCCCGTTGCTACGGGAGCCTGATGCCCAAAAATACCAATCTGACTAAATCTCTGATCACTGTTGCTGGTTTACATCGTCTCACTCTGCGTTGCTCAACTCACTGGTAGAGCCACTAGCAGCTTCGTTGAGCGTCTTGATTGAGACGATTTTTCCTTCGCACTAGACAGACCATTTACCTAATCAAATTGGTATAACTGCTTAAGTGTAGCCAGCTAGCTTGGTTATAGCAGCGCGGCGATCTCTGGCGGCAGTTGCTTGGGTTCGATAATCCGTATCTGTTTATGGCGGCCAAGTTCGCCTTTAACGATCGCCACTTGGCCTTTAGCGACTTTAAACTGTTTGGCGAGGTATTTGGTTAAGTGGGCGTTGGCTTTGCCATCCACCGGCGGTGCGGTGATCGCCACTTTTAACTCGTCGCCATGCAGTCCTACCAGCGCATCGCGACTGGCTTTGGGCTGAATGTACAAATTCAGCAGCAGGTCATTGCCCTGCTGCTGTACTGCGATAGCACTCATTCGGGCTTAAACCATGCCCCAATACGGCACCAGATCGCTAAGCAGGATGTTAATGAAGTTCAGTGCCAAGAACATCACCAGTACCGACAGATCGATGCCGCCTAGATCCGGCAATACGCGACGGATAGGGCTCAGGAACGGTTCGGTCAGTTGCTGCATCACATATTCAATTGGGTTACGCCCTTGGGAAATCCAACTTAAGATGGCGCGCAGCAGCAGTACCCAGAACAGCAGCATGCCCGCCTCTTTGATTACCGTTAACACCCCCAGATAGACTTGCAGCATCGGCTCCAGTGATTGTTCGGCGATCAATGGGATCACGAACCAAAAACCGATACCCAGCAGCAGCGCCAGCACCAGCGAAGCGGTATCAAGGCTGCCTACCGATGGTAACGCCCGACGCATCGGCGCCAACACTGGCTGGGTGGCCTTAACGATAAATTGGCTGAAAGGGTTGTAAAAATCGGCGCGGGCGCTTTGCAGCCACAGCCGCAGCAGCACCACCATCAGATACAACTTAAAGATGGTTGAGACCAAAAAGATCATCGCGTTCATAGAGTTTTCCTTGATTGCCCGTCAAATTGGACGGTTTAAAACAGGGTGGCCATCTGCTCGGCGCGAACGATGGCGGCATTCATCGCCGCATCAACGCTGCCGCGCAGATCATCTTGTTCAAAGCTGTTGATTGCTGCTGCGGTAGTGCCACCTTTGGAGGTGACTTGCGCCCGCAGTTCGGCCAGTGACAATTCTGGGTTGGCTTTAACCATGGCCGCAGCCCCAACCGCGGCCTGCTGGATCATCAATCGAGAATCCGCTTCCGATAGCCCCAGTTTACCAGCGGCCTGCTGCATCGCTTCCATAAACAGGAAGAAATAGGCTGGTGAGGAGCCAGCGCAGGCGATCACCTGATTGATGTCGCTCTCTTGGGTAAGCCAGATGATCTCGCCCACCGCCGCCATCAGTTCGCCGGCAAAGGCGCGATCCGCCGCCGATACGTGAGTTTCAGCGTACAGACCGGTTAACCCGAGTCCCAGCATTGATGGGGTGTTAGGCATGGTGCGCACTAGGGTGATCGGCTGGCGCAGATAGCGACTGAGGCTCTGGCAACTGACGCCTGCGGCAATCGAGATAATCAGTTTTTGGCTTAAGTCCAAATGCGCCAGCGCGGCGCAGACCTCGGCCATCAATTGCGGTTTGACCGCCAACACCACCACCTCAGCGCTGGCGACGGCGGCGACGTTATCGTTACCGACGCGCACGCCATAATGTTGTGCGAGCGCATCGAGTTTCGGTTGGCTGGGATTGGTGGCGATGATCTTATCGCCGGGATAGCCGCTTTGATGGAGGCCAGCGATGATGCTGCGAGTCATGTTGCCAGCGCCGATAAAGGCGATGCTGCGAGGGCTGGATTGCACGTTAAGTCCTTGTTCCAAAAATGGCGGTGCCAATGCGAACCATGGTGCTGCCTTCTAAAATGGCCGCATCCATATCGCCGCTCATCCCCATTGATAGGGTGTCCATCTGGGGATGCTGTTGTTGTAGTTCAGTGAGTGCGTGGCGCAGCGCCGCAAATGCGCTACGTTGCTCGAGCGGATCGTCGCTTTCGGCGGGGATAGCCATCAATCCACGCAATCGTAAATTCGGCATTTTACTAACAGCATCAGCCAATTGTGGTAATTCTGCGACGCTAACGCCAGATTTGGATGGCTCATTGCTGATGTTGACCTGTAAGCAGACGTTAAGCGCTGCCATTGCTGGCGGGCGTTGATCATTCAGACGCTGGGCAATCTTAAGCCGATCAACGGTATGCACCCACGCAAAGGTTTCTGCAGCGGGGCGAGTCTTGTTCGATTGCAGCGGCCCGATAAAGTGCCAGACGATGTCGTTTTTGTCGGTCAGTTCAGCGACCTTATCTAACGCTTCTTGCAGGTAATTTTCGCCAAAGTTGCGACAACCGGCGGCGTAGGCTTCGGCGATCATGCCAGCGGGTTTGGTCTTACTAACCGCCAATAACATGATCTCATCTGGGGCGCGATTGGCCGCTTTGGCGGCATTATCAATTCTGGTGTGGGCTTGGGTTAGCCGCTCTGCTAAGGTTGTCATTGATTTAATTGGGAATTGTTTTCGGAAACCGATATGGAAATTACTGAATTATTGGCATTTAGTGTAAAGCACAATGCGTCGGATCTGCACCTTTCTGCAGGGGTATCGCCGCTTATTCGTGTTGACGGTGAGGTTCGAAAAATCAATCTACCGGCGCTGGATCACAAGGAGGTGCACGGCCTTATCTACGACATCATGAATGATAAACAGCGTAAGGACTACGAGGAGCACCTTGAAATTGACTTTTCGTTTGAGGTCCCGGGTCTGGCGCGTTTTCGTGTTAACGCCTTTAACCAAAGCCGTGGTGCTGGCGCGGTATTCCGGACGATTCCGTCGGAAGTCCTGACCTTAGAAACCTTGGGGGCGCCGGAGATCTTCCGCGACATCGCCGAGATGCCACGGGGCTTGGTACTGGTTACCGGCCCCACCGGTTCGGGTAAATCAACCACTTTGGCGGCGATGATCGATCACATCAACAAAACCCGCCATGACCATATTCTGACCATCGAAGATCCGATTGAATTTGTTCACCAGTCGCAAAACTGTCTGGTTAACCAGCGGGAAGTGCACCGTGATACCCACAGCTTTGAGGCGGCACTGCGCAGTGCTTTGCGTGAAGATCCAGACATCATTTTGGTGGGGGAGATGCGGGATCTGGAAACCATCCGTTTAGCGCTGACGGCGGCGGAAACCGGGCACTTGGTGTTTGGCACCTTGCACACCACCTCGGCGGCCAAGACCATCGACCGGGTGGTTGATGTATTCCCTGCTGGCGAAAAAGACATGGTGCGTACCATGTTGTCGGAATCCTTGCAGGCGGTTATCTCGCAAACCTTGTGTAAAAAGGTTGGCGGTGGCCGAGTGGCGGCGCACGAGATCATGATTGGCACGCCGGCAATCCGTAACCTTATCCGTGAAGATAAGGTGGCGCAGATGTACTCGGCGATCCAGACCGGGATGGCCCATGGCATGAAGACCTTGGAGCAGAGCTTGCAGGTGTTGGTTGATCGCGGCCTGATTTCACGTCAAGACGCGATCAGTAAGATGGGCAAACAATCGAACTCGATGAGCAATTACTGAGGGGCCGACCATGGATTTGGACTCGTTATTGGAGCTAATGCTAACGCGTAAGGCTTCGGATCTGTTTGTCACCGTTGGTTTCCCACCCAGCGCTAAAATCGACGGCGAGATGGTCAAACTGCACCATGAAGCGTTGACCCATGAGCAGGTGTTGGCGATGGTCGAAGGGGTGATGTCCGAGGATACCAAGCGCCAGTTTCACAAGCATCGTGAGGCCAACTTTGGCTATGGCGGCCCGAGTGAACACGCCCGCTTTCGGATTTCGGCGTTTTGGCAGCGTGATTATCCCGGCATGGTGATCCGCTCGATCACCACTAAGATCCCATCGATGGAAGAACTCTATCTGCCGGAGGTGATGAAAGAGATCTGCATGGCCAAGCGTGGCTTGGTGATTATGGTGGGCGCCACCGGTACCGGTAAGTCGACTTCGTTGGCGGCGATGGTGGGGCATCGCAATCGTAATGCCCGGGGCCACATCTTGACCATTGAGGATCCGATTGAGTTTGTTCATAAGCATGAGCAAAGCATTGTCACCCAGCGCGAAGTCGGACTGGATACCGAAAGCTTTGATGCCGCGCTGAAAAGCTCGCTACGACAGGCGCCGGACGTGATCCTGATTGGTGAAATCCGTTCGCAAGAGACCATGGAGTTTGCGCTGGCGTTCGCCGAAACCGGCCATTTGTGTATGGCGACGCTGCATGCTAACAACGCCAACCAAGCGCTGGAGCGGATTGCCCACTTAGTACCGAAAGAGAAGCACGAACAGTTGCTGTTCGACCTGTCGCTAAACCTGAAAGCGGTGATGGCGCAGCAGTTGGTACCGCGTCGGGATGGCACCGGACGTCGGGTGGCGATCGAAGTGTTGCTGAATACCCCACGGGTGGCGGACGTGATTGCCAATGGCGATCTGCACCTGCTGAAAGAGGTGATGAACAGCAGCCGTGAAATGGGGATGCAGACCTTCGACCAAGCGCTGTTCGAGCTGTATGACACCGGTGAGATCAGTTACGCCGATGCGCTGCACTACGCCGATTCGCCGAACGATCTGCGGTTGATGATCAAGCTGAAGCAAAGCCATCATGGCAGCGCTGGCTACCTAGAAGGCGTATCAATCGATCTGGACTGATGAAAACGGTAGAGGCGGCTGTCAGGCTGTAGTTATTAGTAATCAGTTTTCAGTTTTCAGTTTTCAGTTTTCAGTTTTCAGTTGTCAGTTGTCAGTTGTCAGTTATCAGTTGTCAGTTGTCAGTTGTCAGTTGTCAGTTGTCAGTTGTCAGTTGTCAGTGGCGCAGCGGTGGTTATCACCGCAGTGCCACTGCTCTTGCTTTGGCTCTTAACTGCTCACTAAAAACTAATCACTGACAGCTGCTCTTACTTTGGCTGTTAAGCCCGTTCAAACTCAACCAGTTGGCACAGGTGTTGATGCCAACCGTCGACCGTCTGCGACAGCGTCGCAGGATCGTAGGGTTGCATCGGCAACTGTCCCCAGATCGGTTTTGGCCAGCATGGGTCAGTTTGGAACCGCGCAACATGATGAATATGCAGTTGTGATACTACGTTACCGATGGCGGCAACGTTGATCTTGTCCGCTTGGGTATGCTGTTCCAGCATGGCAGCGATGGTGCAAGACTCTTCCATCAACTGCATCCGATCGTCGCTGTCCAGTTGATGCACTTCGGTGATGTCGGCACGCATTGGCACCAGAATCAACCAAGGGAACTGGCTATCACGGCTAAGGCGAACTTGGCACAGTGGCAGGGTGCCCAGCAGTACGGTATCGGCATCCAGCGTCGGGTGAATTTGAAACATAACAGTGTGCTCTTCGATCAACTTGGCAATTTATAGGCGATTTGTTGACACGCTAACTGATTGGCGAGACTGAATCCAGATCACAACATAATCATGCGGTTAAATGTGACAAAAACAACAAACCGGCTTCAAGAGCCGGTTTGTTCATCTAGTCAATCAGCACTACCGATTGATTTTGTTAAGCTAAAAGCAATGGCTTAGCGATTAACGGTTGCCGAAGCTGTCGTCACGACGTGGGCGACGCTCGCCACCTTCGCGGAAACCGCCTTCACGGCGCTCACCACGGTAGCCACCTTCACGACGCTCACCGCCTTCACGGTTGCCACGGTAGCCGCCTTCACGACGCTCACCGCCTTCGCGGTTGCCACGGCAGCCGCCTTCACGACGCTCGCCACCGTCACGGAAACCGCCTTCACGGCGCTCACCACGGTAGCCGCCTTCGCGACGCTCACCGCCTTCACGGTTGCC
This sequence comes from Ferrimonas senticii DSM 18821, assembly GCF_000422665.1. Lineage (GTDB taxonomy): Bacteria > Pseudomonadota > Gammaproteobacteria > Enterobacterales > Shewanellaceae > Ferrimonas > Ferrimonas senticii. The sequence continues at coordinate 90,557 of NZ_KE383898.1, forward strand.
ACGGTAGCCGCCTTCACGACGCTCACCACGGAAACCGCCACCATCACGACCGCCTTCACGACGACCACGGAAGCCGCCATCACGACGATCACCGCCTTCGCGACGTGGACGTGGTTCGATCACTTCGTCGGTACGCTCCGCGTTCAGCGCACGGCTACGTACGTTTACTTGCTTCAGCTTCGCCAGGGTTTCGCCAGCCATATCTTTTGGCAGTTGCACCAGGGTGTGCTCGTCGTGCAGACGGATTTGACCGATCAGGCCAGAGTCCAGTTGCAGTTCGTTCGCGATAGCGCCAACGATGTCTTTAACTTGGGTGCCGTGCTCACGACCCACTTCCAGACGGAAGGTGTCGAAGTCAACGTTGGCACGACGTGGGCCGCGCTCACGACGCTCGCCACGCTCTGGACGATCACCGCGTTCGAAACGGTCACCACGCTCGCCGCGCTCACGCTCGAAGCGTGGCTTTGGATCTGGCTGAGGGTTCAGAGGCTTGGTGCGCTGACGTTGGAACAGCAGGGCCGCAGCCAGCTGATCGATGGTCAGTTCGTTCTCTTCTGCCATTTTGGCGATCAGCGCTTGCATCTCAGCCAGTTCGGTAGAAGCGATGCACTCAGCCAGCTCTACGCTCAGCTTAGCGATACGGTGTTGGCCCAGCTCTTCTGCGGTAGGCAGTTCCATCATTTCGATGGTGCCAGCAGTCTGACGCTCGTAAAAACGCAGCTGACGCAGTTCGCGTGGACGGGCAAACAGGATTGCAGTACCGGAGCGACCTGCACGGCCGGTACGACCGATGCGGTGTACGTAGGACTCAGAGTCCATTGGCAGGTCGTAGTTCAGTACGTGGGAGATACGTGGCACGTCCAGACCGCGAGCTACTACGTCGGTGGCGATCAGGATGTCGATCTTACCTTTGTGCAGCTGCGCTACGGTGTGTTCGCGCTGTTGCTGGCTCATGTCACCGTTCAACGCTGCTGCTTTGAAGCCCAGGTTGTTCAGGTGGTTAGCCAGTTCCATGGTGTCGTTACGGGTACGAACGAACACGATCATCGCATCGTAGTCCAGGGTCTCAGACAGACGCTCCAGTGCGGTCAGTTTGTTCAGACCAGACACTTTCCATGCTTTCTGAGTGATGTTGGCTTTTTGCGCCTTGTCCGCTTGGATCTTAACGTGCTTAGGATCTTTCAAGAAGCGCTCAGCGATACGACGGATCTGAGTTGGCATGGTCGCAGAGAACAGCGCCATTTGGGTCTGTTCTGGCAGGTGCTCCAGAATCCACTCGATATCTTCCAAGAAGCCCATGTTGAGCATCTCGTCCGCTTCATCCAGTACACAGCACTGGATAGAATCTAGTTGCAGGCTGCCGCGACGGATGTGATCCATCAGACGACCTGGGGTGGCAACGATAACCTGAGAGCCACGCTCCAGATCACGCAGCTGTGGGCCGTATGGCTGACCACCGTACAGGGTGGTAACGCGCAGGCCTTTCATGTTTACGGCAAACTTTTCCAGTTCGGTAGAAACTTGGATTGCCAATTCGCGAGTTGGTGCCAGCACCAACATTTGTGAAGCGCGCTGACGCGGATCGATACCAGCCAGTGCTGGCAGACCGAAAGCTGCAGTTTTACCAGTACCAGTCTGAGCTTCGCCCAGAATGTCACTGCCATCCAGCATGTAAGGGATGGATTGAGCTTGGATCGGAGTAGGCTGAGTAAAGCCCATGGAAGATACGGCGTTCAGCAGCGCTTCGGGTAAACCGAGGCTGGAAAAATCACAGCTATTAGACATTAAAAATGCTCGATATAAAGGCAGAAGGGATCTGCGTAAAGATAGAGAGGTGCTAGCCCACCGACGGTCCCAGAAAAAACACGTAGTCTGATGGCGCTACTCACCCCGAGTTATACCAACACGGTGAGAGTACATTATTTACTCAATCAAATCGGTATTGCCGAGTCGGACGGTATCACCATCCAACTTGAGGGCGCGAATCATACCCGATAAAAATAAAAAGACAAGCGTTTTGGATGTTATCTGAACAATTGTGAGCAGACCAAGTTGGCAACTTAGTCTGCCCCTGTGCTTTGGCTCTAATTTTGCGCCGCTAGTTCTTTTGTTAACGACGATTGCGCCGCAGGGCGGGCACTGATGCGGGCGCGATACGCTTCGGCGTTAGCGCTCAGTGGCATCTCGAACCGTTTGGCCCAATTAAGGGTATGTGCCAGCAGGATATCAGCCACCATAATCTGTTCGCCAAAGAGGAATCCATTAGCGGGGATCTCGTGCTCTACCTCATTCATTATCTTGCTAAATTCCCAACTGGCGGTGGCCAACATCGCGGCCACCCGCTGCGCTTCTGGCAGGGCGAACTTATGTTTGCCGATGTTCCACAGCGGCTGTTCAATTTCGGCGATGATAAGGCTAATCAGTTGCTGGTGGCGGGCGGAATCGGCACTGCCGGGCTTGGGCAGCAACTGACCATTGCCATAGCGTTCGGCCAAAAACACACAGGCGGCCGCGGATTCGGTGATGACGATGTCATCGACCACCAAGGTTGGCACTTTGCGGCGAGGATTCAGTTGCTGGTATTGGTCGCTGCGCTGTGCACCTTCACGAATGTTGACCAGTTGATAGTGCCAATCCAGCCCCAACTCTTCCAATGTCCATGAAACGCGCCAAGAACGGGTTTGCGGAAAACCGTGCAGAGTGATCATGTGCTAGCTCCTTGCTGTGATAAATTTTTATAAGCTCATAAGATGACCAAAAAACAGCAGGATGGCTAATGGATCCGCAACGCCAATATCAACAGCGGCAACAGCTGCAACAACTCGTCGAGCAACTGCAGATCGCGACCGAGCGTTATCAGCATCCACCGCTGCAAACTTGTGCTGAGGCCGATCGCCTTGGCTTGGTGCGCTCCGGTCTGCGTACTAAGAACCTGTTTTTGCGCAGTGACAACGGCAAGCGTCACTTTTTGCTGGCGACCTTGTCAGAACAGCAAGTGGATTTAAAGGCCTTGGCCAAGACACTCGGCTTACGGCGTTTAGGCTTCGCCTCACCCGAGCGGTTGTGGCACTACCTTGGGCTAGAGCCGGGGCAGGTGTCACTGTTGGCACTGGGACACCCCGCCGCCAATCAGGTCGAAGTGCTGATTGACCAACAACTGTGGACCGGTGCCAGTGTGCAGTGCCACCCACTCGATAATTGCCAAACCTGGTGTGTGCCGCAACAAGGGCTGGTGCAACTGTTCGACCACTGGCAGGTGCGCTGGCAACTGTTGCCGGTGCCAGCGCTGAGTAATGATATTAGGGCGTGTTGATGTTTGGTGTTCAGAATTTGGCCGAGGATAGCGGCTGTCAATCGAGGATTGCGATTGAAGGCATAGTGGCTCTACGTCGAAATCGTACGACGAAGAGTGGCGGCCGCTAGTCCGGCCCTACAAGGCGCCCTTCGGTGATGAATGACCAGTCAAATTGACTGAGCGAGTCTAATTTGGCATTAGATATGGCCGATGATGGGCGCAAAAATATACGGCAAAGGTCAACACGCCCTTAGCTAAGCCGCTTGGGCGTTTTCCCTTGGCTTGCGTCGCTTCGGCGTCAACTGCACTACCTTGGGTAACCTCCGAGTGACTCGATAGGCCGCTGGCACCGCTAAAAACGACAACACTGTGGTCAGCAAGGTGCCGCCAGCAATGGCGATAGCGAACGGTGGCCAGAAGCCGCCTCCGGCCAGGATCAGCGGCATAAAGCCACCGATGGTGGTGATGGTGGTCGAGCCAATATGGCGGCTGCAACGGCCAACAGCCGCTAAGGTGGCATCGACATCGCCACGCCGTGCCGCAGTGCTTTGCTCCAGCTCCGCCAAAATCACAATGGCGGCGTTGATCGCCAATCCCATCAACCCCATCAAACCGATCATTACGTTAAAGCCAAACGGGAAACCACCAAGGTAGACCGACAACAGCCCTAAGCCAATTGATTGCAAGGCACTGGCCAGAATGATTGCGGTGATCCGAAACGAGTTAAACGACAACACTACGATGCTCACCAGTGCCACCATGATCAAGGTGACGCTGGAGAGCAGTTGACCAACGGCATTATCGCGCTCGGCACTCTCGCCGCCGATCTCTAAACGGATCCCTGCCGGCAGGGTGAAGTTCTGTGCGGCCATCTGCTGTTGCACTTGGTTAAGTACTTGTGACGGCAACACCCCAGCGTGAATGTAGGCCATGACGGTATTGATCCGTTCGCCGTTGCGCCTTGGAATGCTGCCGCGACTGGGCTCAACCGTTAACTGGCCCAGTGCCGACACCGGCAGATAGCGGCCTGAAGGGGTGACCAATGACAGGTTGCGCAGATCACTGCCATCTGCGCGTTGTTCATCGCTCAGTAGAACCCGCACCGGCACCGTTTCTGGGCCCTCGATGATGCTGCCGCCGACGCTGCCATCAAGGCCGCCACGGATCTGCTGGGTTACCTGTGCCAGATCCAGTCCTGCCGCTTGCACCGCTTGTTCATTCAGCTGCAACTGCACCCGCGGCAACCCAGTTTGCAGCGAACTGCGGGTGTGGCTGACCTCGGTTTGCTGCTGCAACATCAACCGCAGTTGTTCGCCGGTTTGCTCCAGTAGGGCTAACTCTTGGCCGACCAAGCGCAGCTCGACCGGGGCAAAGAACGGCGGCCCCTGCTCTAGGCGGCGAACAATCACTTGGGCCTGCGGGAAGCGCCGATCCAGCTCGGCTTGCAGCAGCGGCACCAATTGATTGGCGCGCTGATAATCGACGGCGGTGATCATGCCGTTGGCAAAGTTACTGACATTGCGTTCGCTTGGGCGCTGGTTGTAGTAAAACGACGGCATATTGCGGCCGATGTTCCACGCGGTTTGTTTAATTCCGGGTTGCTGCCGCAGCCAATCATCGATCTGCTGCGTGACGGCGGTGGTGGCCTGATGGCTGGCGGAGGCGGGCATCCACACATCGATCTGGAACATATCCCGATCCGATGGCGGAAAGAACTGCTCTGGTAACTGGGTTGCGGCCCAAAAGCCGGTAAGAGGCAAAAAGGTAACGATGGCGATGGTCAGTTTCGGGCGTAACAAGGCGCGGCGCATAAAGCGTTCAGCGGCGGCGCTAAATCGTGGCAGGTCAATACCGCTGCGCCACCAACTGGTTTTCTCTGGGGTTTGCTGGGCAATAAACCGTCCCGCAAGGCCGGCAATCAAGGTGTGACTAATCGCATAAGAGGCCAACAGGGCAAAGCTCACCGCTAAGGCGATACCGCCAACAAATTCACCGGCGGGGCCGGGCATCAAGAATATTGGCGCAAACGCCAACACCGTGGTTAGGGTGCTGGCCAACAGCGGCAACCACAGGTGGCTTAAGGTGCTGCGCACGGCGGCGACGGCATCCAAACCACGGCGTTTGCGTTGACCAATACCATCGACCACCACAATGGCGTTATCGACCATGATCCCCAGCGCCACCACCAGGCCAACCACCGACATCTGATGGATAGGCAGGCCGTAGTAGTACATGCAAGTGAGGGTAACCAGCACCGTCAGCGGCAACGCGGTTGCCACCAGCAGGGCGCTGCGCAGCCCCAGTGTTATCAACAGCACCAGCACAATTAGGGTAAAGCCTTGGGCTAAGCTCAGCGCCAGATCGCTTAACCGCTGCTCGGTGTATTGACGCTGGTTAAACAGGGTATCGATGGCGATATTGCTGGGCAGTTGCTGCTTAAGCTCAGCAATTTTTTGGTCCACTTGTGGATCCCAGCGGTCAATTCGCACCTGCGGCAGCATTCTTACCGCGACCAAGACTGCCGGCTCGCCGTTGACTAGAGCCACATCCAGCAGCGGTTGCTGATAGTCGCGACTGATGCTGGCGATGTCGCCTAAGCGGATCCCCTGATTGCTGCTGCCAACCCGCAGTGGCAGCTGCCGAATACGATCCAGTGAGTCCAGTTCGCCGGCGATCTCGACTTGGGCGCGGGCATCGCGGCCGCTTAGGCTACCTGCCGAACCTTTGCTGTCGGCGGCGGCGATGATCTGCGCTAGGCGATCATGGCTCAGCCCCAGCGCTTGCAGTTCGGCAGAACTTAAACGCACGCTGATCTGTTCTTGTTGGCGGCCATGCACCTTAACGTAATCGGTGCCGGATAAACTGCGCAGCCGATTGGCTAAGGCTTCGCTGTAACGCCCCAGAGCTAACAGGTCGACCTCGCCCGGTCCTTGCCAGCGCAGCGCCATGATCCGAGTAAAGGCGGTTGACACTTGGGTGTCGAGCAACGGCTCGAAGCTGCCGGCGGGAAACTCACTGGCGGCCTCACTGTTAAGTGCACGGACTTTGTTCCACACCTGCTCCATATCACTGATGCCATCGCGCAGCTCGATGGTGATCCGCGAGATCCCCGGCCGTGATGACGACTCGATCTTGACGATCTCCTCAAGGGTGCGCAACTTGGCTTCCAGCGGTTCGGTGATCTGCGCTTCAATTCGTTCGGCGGTGGCACCGGGGTAAGCGGTTTGTACTGCGGCAAAGCGTTCGCTAAAGGCAGGATCTTCGGTTTGCGCCAGTTGATTAAAGGCGCTGAATCCGGCGACTAAGATCAGCGCCAGTGACATGATCATCAAGCGTGGATTACGCACCAGAGCGGCGATGGCACCGGTCGGCTGTGCAGCGATGCGGTTCATAGCGCGGCCTTAGTCACGGTCACCTGCTGGCCGGCTACCAGTCGCTGCAACCCTTCGGTCACCAGCAGTTCGCCCTCTTCGATGGCACCTTGCACCAAGGCGTGACGATCATTGCTGTGAATAATCTGAATATCACGTCGTTGCAGATGCCACTGGCCATCGGTTGCGGTGGCAACCATCAGATTCCAGCGCCCGCGCAGACCGCTAATCAGGGCGGAGATCGGCACTTGCACCACCTCGGCGTCGATGTTCTCGGTTAGCTCCAAATAGATTAGGTCGCCATCAAACCACAGTTGTTGCTGCGGCAAGGCAAAGCGCAGATCGACGGTGCGGGTGGTGGCGTCAACCGCTTTACTGCGGCCGATTAACTGCGCCGAAATTGGTTGTTGTTGGTGGCTTAATTGGTAGTCAAACTGATTGCCAACCTTGTTAAGCAAAGTAACCGGCACGCCAATCTTCGCTTCTGCCCCTTGGTTGGGCACCAGGGTAAACAGCGTTTGTCCGGCACTGACCACCTGACCTGGCGCCAATTGTCGTTGCGATACGGTGCCGCTAAAGGGGGCTTTCAGCACGCTCTTGTCCAACTGCAACTGGTTGCTGGTAAGCGCCGCTTGCGCCTGCTGCAACTGCGCCTGCAGACTGCGTTTGGCGCTGTTAAGTTCATCCAACTGTTGCTGTGATTGATAGCCTTGCTGCTGTAGTTGTAGCTGCCGTTCGAGGGTGCTTTGGTTCAGTTCAAGTTGCGATTGCAGTTGTTCGATGCTGGCCAGCAGCCGCTGGCGGTCACTGCGCAGCAGCGCGGTGTCTAAGCTAGCTAACTGTTGACCGGCTGCAACGGTATCGCCGGCGGCGGCGTTGATGTTGGCGACTTTGCCGGCAAGCTCGAAACCGACATTACTGGTCTGTTGGTTGTTGATGGCGCCGACTAGCCGATGCAGACGTTGATAATGGCTTTGATACTCGATGGCGTGGGTAGTGACCGCAGTGGCTGCGCTGTTGCTGGTGGCCTCGGCTGCAGTGGGTTGGCAGCCGCTAATCAGGATCGGCCACAACATGGTGGCAGCAGCGAGAACCAGCGGTTTGCGGGACTTACGGGATGGCCGAGTAGGCGCAGTCTGAACTGAAGATGGCATCGTCTTGCGTCACTTTAAATCGCTTAAGTACTGGACAGTCTAGTTTGCAAAATACTGGACTGTCTAGTTTACTTGTAAATTATTGGTTAATGGTTAGTTGGCAGTTATGGAGCTAAAACTTTCCCCGCGAAGTTTGCGAAAGCGCGAGCAGATCATCGACGCCGCAGGCGAGTTGTTTACCAGTCACGGTTACTTTGAAACCAGCATGGATCAGATCGCCGCTGCCGCCGAGGTGTCAAAACAAACGGTATACGCTCACTTTGGCAGCAAGGATGAATTGTTCACTCATTGCATTGAACAGCGCTGTTCTGAGGTGTCGGTCACACCACCGCAAATATGTGCTGGGGAAGATCCCAACAAACAGATGGTTGAGTATTGCTTGCAGTTAAGCGAAATGATGCAATCTGAACCGGCGCTGTACGTGCTGAGGTTATGTGTAAGCCAAGCGGAAACTCACCCTCAGTTGTCACAGCGTTTTTTTGCCGCTGGACCTCGGTGTTTGGCGGATCAGTTAGCGGCATGGTTGACTGCCTTGGACGGTCAACATGGCTGGCAATTTACTGATCCCCACAGCGCCGCCGAGCAATTAATGGTGCTGATCAAAGGAATGGTTGGATTGCGCCTAGAATTAGGCTTGCAAGGAGAAACCGAAAGTCAGCGGCGACAACGAATCGAACAAGCGGTTCTGCTTTTTAGTCGAGGCTATCGACAGCAGGACGGCACATTCTAATTAAGTGAGATAGCATGAAAGCGATAGCAGCACTGTTGCTGGCGTCTACTGCGACCGCAGTAGCAGCCCAACCACATTACGCGCAAGGTGACTTTAACCTTTGGGCTCTGAAGGTATACGGCGTAAGCGGTTCTGAATCCGACGTTGAGCGTGGCGGTAAACTGAAAGAGCACGCCGTTGGCGGCTCGCTGCAGTACATGACTCCAATCGGCCACGGCCGCATGTTGGGTGGCGGTATCGAGATTGACAAACGTACTCTGGATTTCTCTGGTGCAACTGGCCTGCCTGCTGCGCTGGGTCAACTGAATGAGCGTCTGCGTTACCAAGCGGCCATCGCTTACATCCAGCCACTGAACAAAGAGTGGAGCATGATGCTAAGCCCAGCGATCAACTGGTCTTACGCTGATGAAGCCAGCGCTGCCGATGGCTTTGGTTACAGCTTGGTGGCAATCACCAACTACAGCGGCTTTGAAGGCATGAAACTGGGCTTTGGTTTGGCCTACAGCGATGGCCCTGCAGAGGACAACATCGCGCCGTTTATCTCCATCGATTGGCAGATCAACGACAAGTGGCGTCTGAGCAGCCCATTCGACGCGGGCTTTAACGGCAAGGCCGGTTTGGAACTGTCTTACCAATACAGCCCAAGCATCACCGTGGGTGCGGGTGCGGGTCTGCGTACTGACCAATTCGCGGTGGATGCCAACACTGCCATCCAGCAAGACATGCCTGTCGGTTACGTGCGCGCCAGTTACAACTGGAGCCCACAAGCGACTGTCAGCTTGCTGATGGGCTTCCGCAGCGCGGCTGATCTGACCGTGTACCAGAATGGCAACGAAACCGATTACGAGATCGATGCCAGCGGCCTGTTCGGTCTGTCAATGGATTACAAATTCTAAGTCGCTGACTTAGGGTTTTAGTTAACAAAAACGGCTCGTGGATTTCTCCGCGAGCCGTTTTTTATTGGCGCTAACCGGGTGGCCTTATTTGCCGAGCATCTTGTTCTTCAGCTTCTTATCGGCAGGATCGTCACCCAACCAGATGCTAAACAGCGTTTGGCGGAAGTCATCACCTTCGATTTTGGTCAGCAGTTGGCCGTTTTTGTAGGCATCGATACCAACCCCAGGTAGCGACACTAAAGTAAACTGGTCGCCAACCGCAATGGCTTCATCAAACACCGCCACAAAGGCGTCTAGACGTTGGCGCAGCGGTGCCACATTACCGTCGCTGGCTTGTTCAAAGCCCTCTTCGATGGTATCGATCATCCGCTCGGAAGTGATCATGTCGGATAGGATATTCAGGCGTACTGCACTGACGGCGTTACCGGCAATCACCGCTTCGGCGGATAAGCCGCTTTGCTCGGCATACAGTGCGCCAACATACAGATCCATAAAGAACTTAGAGCGCACACCTGCGCCGTAGTAGCTCAGTGACTGCTCGCCAACTTGGATTTGATTGGCCAGCGTTACGTCGGCGACGGTATGGGCTTGTGAGGCGGCGGTAGCGGTCATAGAGGTGGCAGAAGTAGCTGCCAGCATCAGCGCAAGTAGAGTCTTTTTCATCAGCGGTACATCATGCTGTTATCAAGGAAATTGCGCTAAGGGTGCATCCAGCCAGCGACGGCGGCAACACAAAACTGGCTCGACCAGTGGTTTACTGGTCGAGCAACTCCCCTTGGTGAGAAAACAGCAGTCGACAGCTGCGGCTTTTCAGCAAATACCATAGGCTCCAAAGGCTTAGCAGTAGCACCAGTGCCGGCCCCAATACAAACTGGCCATGATGTTGCCAGAACTGATACAACTGCAGCACCAGATCCAGCAGCAGTGAGGTTACTAGCAGCCAATAACCTTGGCGCCAAATTGGGCCGATCCACGCCAATCGATGCCGCAGCCCCTGCAGCCACAATAACAGTAGCGCCGGTATGCCAATCGCGAGTCCAAGATAAAACGCGCTGCGATTGGGATAGAACAGGGCAAGCAGATCAGAGCCGCTTTCGCCACTGCTGATAGCACCAATAAACAGCAGCCAAGTGCGGCACAGTAGCAGCAGGCACAGATACAACCATGGGCTGGGGCGAAACCAACCAAAGTCGTTTAAGCGGTGAAGAGGCAGATGGCGCACGGCAGTTCCAATAGGTTACTTCTAAGGTCGATATTGGGGATAACTGCCAGTAATTCAATACTGTTTCGCAGGTCGTGGCAAAAGTGAAAAACAGACGCCGAGCGAAAGCTCGGCGTTGTTGTTAGGGCATTAAGCCGAATTACAGGTTCTGTACCGCGTAGGTCATAAACGCCTTACGGGTCTGCTCATCAGACTTTTCGAACCAGTAGCGCAACATGCTCAGCGGTTGGCTGTCGCCTAGATGATCCATGGTGGCAATCCCGCCCATATATTGCACTGCCCAAGAGGCAAAGTTAGCGCGGGCGGATTTGTCCGCTTCGCCCCACCAGTAATGCAGCATGGTTTGTGGTTGACTGGCAGGCACGCTGATCGCAGGCGCAGTGGCAACGGCGGCGGTGCCGGTAGCGGCGACCACCGGATCAACTGGCGCCGCAGGTTGGCTTACTGCTGGTACCACGCCGCCGGTGGCGACGATCGCTTCAGCATTGGCGTTTGGATTTTGTCCCAACACTTGGTTAAAGATCCCGCTTGGTTTGGCTTCCGTCAGCAGCATGTCGAACATCACTTCGTTGCCATTGTTGTCCAGCAGCGTAACTTGCGGGTTAGCGGCGAACGCCTTGGCGCTTTTCTCATCGACCACGTTGCCGACGGCTTTGAGGTGATAATCCTGATCCGCTGCGGCGTCAAAAGTCAGCACAAAGGGGGCGGATTTCACTTTAAGGTGGCCATCGCCGATGCTTTCTGCCACTAGATCTTTGTAGATGATTGCCACTTTGTTGTTGCCATCTTGCAGCGCTTCGCTGTCGTTGTGGCTAAATAGGGAAGAGCTAACGGTTTTGCCGTTGATCGCCACAAATTCAAACTCTTGAGGAATGTTGAGATCGCCTGCTTGGGTCAGCGGAGCGACGGCCAGCAAGGCCAGTGACAGAGCCTTTTTCATGAAAGTTCCTATGGTGTTAGGGCGAATCGCCGATGATGGCCATTCTGCTGCCCTGAATGTGCAAATGCTATTCGACTTTGAGTGGGCGTAATGCCAGCGCTCAATTGCGCCTAGTCGCGATTCTTTTCAAGCCAAGCGATGCGTTGTTCGATATAGCTCATCGCTTGCCGACATTTCCCTAAACGAGCGTGCGTCTTTAGGATCAACTGCTGTTGTTCGATTTTGTCGGTGCCTTGATAAATGTCAAGTTGCTGTTCCATCACTGTGATCTTTTGCTGCAACTGGCTTTCCCAGTTCTGGTGCTTGCGCAGCTCCGCATACAGCTGGTGACTGGAATTCATTACCGATTTGGCAATCCATTGGTATTGGTTGTCTTGGCCGCTATACCGCCGCCGTCCCGCGGCTTGTTGTAAACCACGGGTGGCGGTGTCGGTGTTTGCCATAGCGTGCACAAGGGCTTCAAAGCGATCGCTAAAACGCTGACAGGCAAGTGCCAGCGCATCGCCGCTGGCGTTGATCTGCAGCAGTTGTTCAATCTGCTTAAGATCGCGCTTTAACACCTGCATGCAACCGCTAAGGGTCGCGCCTTGTTGCTCAAACAGCTGTTCATGGAAGCGGCTTTTGTGATTCAGCCATTTCTTATTGTTGTCTGACAGCGAGGCGTCATGCTGCTGCAGTTGCTGTTCTAACTGAGTGAGTTTGTCGCGTAATTGCTGCAGCTGTTTGACGCCAATGCTCATTCGCTTTCATTACCTTGGGTTAGGTTGATGCGGCCTATAGCCAAGCTTCGTAGGCCAGTTTAGCGGCGATGATCATCACCATGGTGATAAACACCGGCCGGATAAATTTGCTGCCAAACCGAATCGCCGAGTTCGCCCCTAAGAAGGCGCCGACCATGATCGATACCCCCATGATGATGCCGATGCCAAAATTAACGTGACCAAGGGCGATAAAGAACCCCAGTGAACAAGCGTTACTGACAAAGTTCATGCAGCGGGCGAGGCCAGAGCTTAACAGGATATTCATCTTGTACAGCCCCATATTCGATGCGGTCCAAAAGGCACCGGTGCCGGGACCGGCAAAACCGTCATAAAAGCCGATGGTCAGGCCTTGACCCCATTGGCGGCGGTACAGTTGCGCGGTGCGCTCTGGCAGATGGTCGTTGTCGGTTTTCGGGCTGCGGTTACATAGGCTGTAGATGGCGATGCCGATGATCAGCAGCGGCAAAATTTTATCCAGCCACGAGACACTGATTAAGTCGACCACTAAGGTGCCAATCACCGCGCCGATGGCGGTTGCCGCCACCGAGCGTTTCCAAAAATGCGGGTTAAACAGTTGCTTGCGATAGAAGGTCCAACCGGCGGTGGCGCTGCCAAAGCTGGCGGCCAATTTGTTGGTACCCAAGGCCAAGTGCGGTGGCAATCCGGCGGTGAGCAGCGCCGGAATGGTTAATAAGCCGCCGCCGCCGGCGATGGCATCCACAAAACCGGCAACAAAAGCCACCGCCGCCAGCGCAGCGATGACATCCATGGAAAGCAACAACTCCACAATCTGAATCTCTTTATGATTGGCAGCAATCACCGTGCCATCGCCATCAATTGTGGGCGATAACCAAGCGAAATGGCTGGCCTTATTAATATTCTATGTGACGGCGGTAGGGTGGCAGCGATTCCAGCAAAGAACTGCCGTAGCGCTTGCTGACGAGCCGTCGGTCGAGGATGGTGATAGTGCCATAGTCCTGTTCATTTCGCAGCAGACGACCGCAGGCTTGCACCAGTTTTTTTGCTGCATCTGGCACGGTTAACTGCAAAAACGGATTGCCGCCTTTGGATTGCACGTATTCGGCGTGGGCTTGATCCACCGGTGAGGTTGGTACCGAGAACGGCAAGCGGGTGATGATCAGGTTGGTCAGGTAATCCCCGGGCAGATCCATCCCCTCAGAAAAGCTGCTGGTGCCGAACAGAATTGATGGCTTACCAGCGTCAATGCGCTGCTTGTGTTGATCGATTAAGTCCTGCCGCGGCGCTTCGCCTTGCACCAGCACTGGCAGTCGCTTAAAGCGACGCAGCGATTCTGCCACCGCTTCCATCTGCCGATAGGAGGTAAACAGCACCAAACTGGCCTGCTGTTCATCCAGCAGTTCTGGGATCACCTTATTAAGTAGATCGCCAAAGCCATCGTCGCTTGGTTCCAGTGCCATCTTCGGGATCACCAAGGTGGCATTCTCTTGGTAGTTAAACGGCGAGGGCAGGTTGATAAAGCGGGTGCCGTCGTCGCTACGCAGTCCCACTTGATGACGGTAGTGTTCAAAGCTGCCAAGTGCCATTAAGGTGGCTGACATTAGCGCCACTCCAGCGGCTTTGCTCCACAGCAGTTCATCCAGCAAAAAGCCAATCTCAATTGGTGAGGCGCAGATCATAAAGTCGTCACGTTTGGCGTCGAGCTTATCAATCCAGCGCGCTTGTGGGGCGCCACGCTCCGGCACCGGTTTCGCCAGCATCAACCAGGTGGCGTATTGCCCCTCTAGCCGTTGCAGCGCGTAGCCGGTTTCGGCGACTAACGGTTCGGCTTTATGACTTTTAAGATCGCCATCTTTGATCGCTTCCATCAACATCTGCTGCAGTTTGTTCAGATGCTTGATCGCCTCGGCGGAGGCTTTTTTCAGGTTTTCCGCCAGGGTGACTAGTGCGTCAGGCAGCACCCCACCGACAAAGCGGTGGCGCTGATCTTCGTTATTAAACAGCTGCAGGTTGTTATCGCAGAATGATTGCAGATGGCCGATGCCGCTGGTTTGCGCGGCGATGGTTTCACTTAAGTCGCCGGCGATGATCGCCGCTTTATCGGTAGCCAACTCTTGCGCTAATTTGTGCGCCAGCTTTTCCAGCTTATTAAGGGCGTCAATTGAGCCTTTCAGTTGGCTGCTGGCGGCGGAGAAATCCCGCGCCACCTGCGGCAGGTGATGGGCTTCGTCCAGCACGTAATACATGCTGTCGGGATCGGGCAGGATCACCCCGCCACCCAGTTCTAAATCGGCCATCAGTAAGCTGTGGTTGATGATCAGCACATCCCAACTGTCGAGGTTTTCCCGGCTTTTATGAAATGGGCACTGGCGGTGCGCTGGCAGATTACGGTTGCAGCTGTGCTTGTCCGAGGCAATTTGCTGCCACAGGTACTCTGGCACCGGCTCTGGCACCGAATCGACTTCACCGTCCCACTGCCCCTCAAAGTAGGCCTTGTACAGCCGCTGCAATATTTTGATGTCGCCATCGGCGGGTTTTGACTCAAACAGCGCTTGCTGTTCACCACCGGCTTCGCCCGCCAGCAGTTCCAGTTTTGATAGGCACACATAACGCTGGCGACCTTTGACCAAGCCAAACTTAAAATTTAGTCCAGAGTGGCGCATCAACAGCGGCAAATCTTTGTTCACCAACTGCTCTTGCAGTGCCACCGTGGCGGTGGAGATACAGATCTTTTTACCCTGTGCCAATGCCAGCGGCAGTGCCCCTAAACAGTAAGCCAGAGACTTACCGGTGCCGGTTCCGGCTTGGCACACCACAATCCGTCGCTCTTTGCTATAGCTACCGGCAAAGGTTTTGGCGATTTCAGCGATCAGGTAGTTCTGCTCTTTACGGCGGACAAAGTTAGGGATCGCCTCGGCAATGTTGTTGTAGGCGGTACGGGTATGGCTTTTAACCTTGTCACTGAGCATCTATGATGGCCGCGTTAGGGGAAATGGCTGTACATATTACCAGTGGTTAAAGGCAATAGGCAGATGGCGACAGAACAAATTGTTGAAGGTTGGATCTTGACCCGCGAACAGCGGCCAAGTGCGCACGGGGCGGTGTTGCACTACTGGCTTGCTTGCGCCGATGGCGCTCGCTGTGTGCAGGTTAATGGTCAGCCTTGGCAAGGGTTTATTGCTAAGGCCCAGTTACCGCAGTGGCACACGTTATTAGAGCGTTATGACAACCACAGTTGGCGTATTCAAGCCATCGATGCCACCGACTTTGATCATCAACCACAGGCGGCGCTGTATATCTACGACCATTCGCTGTGGCTGGCGGTTGGCGATTTTGCCAAACGCCAAGGCTTAAGTTTACTGGAACGGGACATTCGGCCCTGTGATCGCTACCTGATGGAGCGCTTTATTCGCGGTGGTGGCCGTTTCCGGCTGCTGGATGATGCGCTGGTGGCGGCGAAACCAGCCGCGCCGACGCATCTGCCTACCATGGTATCGCTGGATGTTGAATGTTCGCGCGATGGCGTGCTGTACAGCATCGGGTTGTACGGTGAAGATCGCGCTGGTAAGCGCTTGCAGACGGTTTATATGGTTGGTGAACCACTACCCGAGCAATCGCAGCCTGACTATCTGTTGTTTGTCGTCGATGAAGCCAGTTTATTGCGCTGCCTGTTGGACTGGTTTGTGCAGCACGATCCCGATGCCATCATTGGTTGGTCGGTGGCCAGTTTCGATTTGGCGTTGCTCGAACGTCGCGCTAAGTTGCATCAACTGCGTTTTAGTTTGGGCCGCGATGGTAGTGAGCCGCAATGGCAACAGCGTGCTGGGCCCGGCCGTGAATGCCAGATTGCCGGACGCTTGGTGCTTGATGGTATCGAATGGCTCCGGGCGGCATTTTACCAGTTCGAGAGCTTCGCCCTCGATAATGTCGCCAAAGCGCTGCTGGGCGAGGGCAAAGCGGTGGATGACAACCACAATCGCATGGCTGAGATTGAACACAACTTTCAGCACGATAAATTGGCGCTGGCGCACTACAACCTCAAAGATTGCCAGTTGGTGTGGCGGATATTCCAGCACACCAAGTTGCTGCCATTTATCTTGGCGCGCGGGGCATTAACGGGGATTGAACTTGACCGCCTTGGCGGTTCGGTTGCGGCCTTTACCTTTCGTTACCTACCGCTACTACACCGCGCTGGCTTCATCGCTCCAGATCTGACCGACAGTAACATCGCCCCAAGCCCTGGCGGTTATGTGATGGATTCGGTACCCGGCCGCTTTGCTAATGTGTTGACGCTGGACTTTAAAAGCTTGTATCCGTCAATCATTCGTAGTTTTTTGATCGATCCAATGGGGATGGTTTGCGGCGCCATAGCGTCCGAAGCAGACCGGGTTGAGGGGTTTCGTGGCGCCTATTTTCATCGAACTCAGCATCGCTTGCCGCAATTGGTGGCGGAACTGGCGGAACTGCGGGAACTGGCCAAGGCCAATCAGGATCTGCCGTTGTCGCAGGCAATTAAGATTTTGATGAATTCTTTTTACGGGGTACTTGGTGCCGCCGGTTGTCGGTTCCACCATCCGCATCTGGCCAGTTCGATTACCCTGCGTGGCCATCAGATCATGCAGCAAACCAAAGCGTGGATTGAAGCCGAAGGCTACCGGGTGATCTACGGCGATACCGATTCCACCTTCGTTCATGTCGGCGATGATTTAGCGGCGGAGCAGGCCGATGCCATTGGTCAGCGCTTGGTGCAGTTGGTGAACAATAACTGGACCGCATCGCTGGCGGCACAAGGGCTGACCAGCGCGCTCGAGCTGGAATATGAAAGCCATTACCGTCATTTCTTTATGCCAACCATTCGCGGCTCGCAGCAGGGCAGCAAAAAGCGTTATGTTGGCGCTATCGCCAGCAAAATCGATAACAGTTTCGAGCTGGTATTTAAGGGAATGGAAACCGTCCGTTCCGATTGGACGCCGCTGGCGCGGCAGTTTCAAAAACGGTTGTATCAGGCGTGGTTTAACGATCAGCCGATCGCGCCATTGATTAAACAACAAGTACAACAGTTGTTGGCGGGTGAGTGCGATCCGTTGTTGATCTACAAAAAGCGGTTGCGCCGCCCGATTGCGGACTACCAAGCCAATGCCCCCCACGTGCGCGCTGCCGTGCACGCCAATCAGCGCCTAGGTCGCGAGCATTACCGCCGCGGCAGTTGGGTACGCTATTGGATCACCCCCCAAGGCGCCGCCACCATCGATACCCCGGGGCTGCAAATTGACTACCAGCACTATTTGGACAAACAGTTAGCACCAATCGCCGAACCGCTTTTGCAATTACAGGGCTTATCGGTTGCACAGCTGCTTGACCAGCAGCTGTTATTGGGGTTGTAACCATCGGCAAATTGGGTTGCGACTGAAATATTCATTTTTGCTTAATATTTCGAATTGGATTTATATCCATCCGCAGCGTAGATAATTGCTGATTAACCGCTCAAGCCGCTGATTTGGCTTATAAGTTGTTTTTAACTTTGTCGATTTTTAACTCAGCCATTCAGTATCAATTTAGCTTAGTTACATTGTCGTAATCACTCTGGTCATACCAATAACAGCGCTGTAGAGGCTTGATTAACTGAAAATTTTATTGAGTATGGCGGTTATCCATGGACTATCAGCGCGGCCGTGGATGATTTGTGTGCGAAATTTGTGATCTGTGTTTTTCTTTTGTTTAAAGCCGACTTGCAAGTAGAAAAGTGTGAGCTTGCTCGCTTTTGCGCTATTCCCGCCTTTGTTACTGTCCGACTCGTCAAGTGAATGACAGATAAAGTCCCCAAGGAATTGATAGGGGCGAAAGAATTTTTTCTGCTCGATTTGGTTAGGCATTCCAATGAAAAAGACTCTGCTTGCAGCCGCTATCCCGGCTCTGATGATGGCTTCTTCCGTATCTGCGGTTGAACTGTACAACGACGGCGCGAACTCCGTAGCCATGGGTGGCCACGTTTCTGTTGCGCTGATGAAAAAAGAAGGTGGCGAAACTGAAGTTACTGACAACTCTCCACGCATCAACTTCACTTTCAAGCGTGCCCTGAACGACGACCTGACTCTGGAAGCGAAAACCGAATGGGCAATGAACTTTGCTGATAGCGAAGGCGAGCAGTTCTCTAACCGTCTGGGTTACATCGCACTGCACTCCAAGCAGTTTGGTTCTGCCTCTGTTGGTCAGCAATGGTCTGCCTTCTACGACGTAGCTGCTGTAACCGATACTGCAATCATCTTCGGTAACGATTACCTGTACAACGTTGAAGATACCTACCGTTTCTCTGACTCTATCGTTTACCGTAAAGGTTTTGACTTCGGTGACATGGGTGCGTTGAACTTTGGTGTTCAGTGGAAAGGCGCCAAAGATGCGAACATCGACGACCGCATCGGTGGTAGCGTAGCGTACTCTGTTGCTGGCGTGACTCTGGGTTACGCACACATCTCTGGTGATGTTGCGACCGTAGAGCAGAAAATGGATCTGTTGAGCGTTAAATACGGTACCTACGGTAAAGGTATTTACGCTGCGGCTAACTACACCAAAGCAGAAAACATCCTAGAGTTTGCTGACTCCATCGCGATCGATGCTGTGGCTGCTTACGGTTTTGACAATGGTCTGAACGTGTCACTGAACTACGAAATCGTAGAAGATGACAACTCTTCAAAGGTAGACTACGAGACTATCGCTCTGGTTGCTGAGTACGCTGTTGCTAAGAACTTGGTTGTTTACGCTGGTTACCAAGACGCTCTGGAAGAGAACAAGGCCCAAGTTGATACCGCTACCATCGGTGCTCGCGTATTCTTCTAATCTGCGCTTAAGCTAAGATTTCTAAACCACCGCCATCTGGCGGTGGTTTTTTTTGGCCATTTTCCCGTGACCTCCTAGCTTTTGGGTAAGCCCCATTGCGAAGGAGAGCCCTATGCGCCGACTTGATATATCCATCGGCTTGTTTGCCTGTTGTGCCAGTCTGACGGCAGCAGCCACCACTATTTATGACGATGGTGCTAACCAAATTAAGCTTGGCGGCCATGCAGGACTGTTGTTGGTTGATGGCGGTGGTGATCTGCGCTTGGCTGACTCTAGTACCCGCATCAATCTGCAATTTCTACGACCCTTAAGCGCCGAATGGCAGGTTGAAGCCAAGTTAGAGTGGGGCTTTAACTTAGTGGATGCCGGCGAAAGCGTCACCCTAACCGGTGATTCGATTCAAGCTTCCCGCGAAGACAGTTTTCTGTTCAACCGTTTAGGTTATATCGCTGTCAAACATCAACAATACGGTCGATTCTCTGCCGGCAAACAGTGGGGCGTCTATTACGACGTTGCCCAATACACCGATAACTTTATGGTCAGTGGCGGCTTGGCGCTCGGCGTCTACAACTTTGATACCGACGGTGGCCTGTCTGGGACCGGCCGCGCCGACAGTGCTATCCAGTATCGCAACAGTTGGCATGGCGTCGATATCGCTTTGCAATATCAAGCACGTACCGAAGCCGAAGTCAGTGTGTTAGAACCCAGTGGCTGTGACAGTGCTACCCCGGCAGTTGGTTGTGATGCCAATGACGATCTGATGGTCTCTTATGACGACAGTTATGCCGCTGCCATCGGTTACCACTGGCAGCAGTGGTACTTGGGTAGCGCAATTAACTACAGCCGCATCGATTCCAGCCGAATCGGTGGCGTGACCAAAGAACAAGCCATTGTGGCGACGTTGGCGTACGGTCAACTGTATCAACCGGGCTTTCATGGGGCACTGTCGGCGGCGGTGAGTGAGGCTCACGAGCTTGATCAGAATAATCGCCTGTTTGATGCTAAAGGGGCAGAGTTATTGTTGTCATGGACTTTGGCCAATGGTTTAACCCTAATTGGCGGATTGAATTCGCTGCAATCTGACGATAGTCAATACGAAATAGCGAACGGCGACTTTAAACGCGAACTTTATATCGCTGGAGTGCATTATCGCTGGCAGCAATCACTGATCGTATTTATCGAAGGTAAATTGGATAACAGTGAATTTGGTTTTTCTGGTGAAGATGAAGAAAACTTGGTTGCTGCTGGTGTGCGATTCTATTTTTGAATTTTTATCTTAATTAACTGCATGTAAAGCCCAATATCTTCTGTATTGGGCTTTATTTTTGCATTTCAAAACCCTGCTCGATCGCTATTTCTATACGCAAGCGGCTGATTAATGTAACCAAAATGTAGCAAAAAGGTTGAACGAATCTTCTGCATCTGGTTTAGTTGGACACGACAGATTGGGGTAAACCCAACAACACCCTCGGTAGGTAAGCGGTCATCGAGGCTAGGGAATAAACACAATAAAAGTGTCCAGGGAGATAACCATGCTTAACAACAACACCGTATCTAAAGCGGTACGTTATGCGTTGATTACCGGCGCAAGCACAGCTGCGATAGCATTTGCTCCTTCCGTAATTGCGGAAGAAGATGGTGCGGACAGCGTTGAACGTATTGCAGTAACCGGTTCGCGGATTACTCGTACTGATTTGGAAACTGCGTCACCAATTACCACAATCACCGCCGAAGATATTTCTGCTCAAGGTATTCAGGATGTCGGTCAATTCCTGCAACAGAGTGCGGTAATGTCTGGTTCACCGGCGATGACCACCACTAACAATGGTGGTAACGGCGGCACCTTTATTGAACTGCGTGGTCTTGGCTCTTCTCGCACACTGGTGCTGGTAAACGGTCGCCGTCCAGTAAGCTCTGATTTCCAGAATATTCCAGCGTCAATGATTGACCGGATTGATATTCTTAAAGATGGGGCATCTGCCACTTACGGTGCTGATGCGGTAGCTGGTGTGGTAAACATCATCACCCGTAAAGATTTTGAGGGTGTAGAGATTAGCCTTCAGACCAAGGGTTCTTTCGACGTCGATGAATACAGCGAAGATAGCTTTAGCATTGTTGCTGGTAAGTCTTTCGATAAAGGTAACTTCGTCGTTGGTGTCGACTACGTCAAAATGGAAGAGGTCTACCAAGGCGATGTTGAAGATGTCGATTTCTTCCAGTTTCCTTGGCAGGTTTGGGGTGCTGATGCAGAAGAATCGTTTTGGCAGAACGGTCTGATTGGTACCGGTGATAACGCCAACGTGATCATTGTTGGTTCCGGTTCAGTGCCATGTGGTAACTTCTATCTGGCCGACGGTTCTCAGTGGACCAATGGTACATGTGATGGCGGCATCGCAACCGCTGATGATATGCGCCCATTTATCGGTAGTGGTGCAAACAACGACACCTACAACTACGCTCCGGTTAACTTCATCCAAACGCCTTACACCAAGATTAATGCGTTTGTGGAAGGCAGTTTTGAGCTAAACGACAGCACTACCATTTACAGTGAAACGCGCATTAACAAGCGTGAGTCTGCTCAAGAACTGGCCGCCGTACCTTATGACACTCGTTTCGATCCTGGCTACAGCGGGATCCTACCGGACGGTACACCATTTAATGGCATCTCTGCGGACAACTACTACAACCCATTCGGTGAGGACATCGTTCGCTCTCGTCGCCGTATGCTGGAAGGTGGTCGTAGCTTTGAGCAAGATATCCTGCGCTTCCAACAAGTGCTTGGTATCCAAGGCGAGATAACGGACACTTGGTCTTATGACGTTAGCTACAACTACGGCTATTCGCAGCAGACCGATACCGATTTTGGTCAGTTGTTTGGCCCTAACTTGGCCAAAGCAATGGGCCCATCTTACCAAGATGCTGATGGCAACATCATTTGTGGTACTCCAGACAGCCCAATTGCAGATTGTGTGTCATTGAACTTGTTTGGTGGCCCAGGCTCGATCACTCCAGAGATGCTAGATTACATCACCGCTCCTTTGGTTGATTCTAGCAATTACACTCTGCAACAGATTACCGGTTTCGTGTCTGGTGATTTGTTTGAACTGCCTGCTGGTGTAGTCGGTGCTTCTTTCGGTGTTGAATATCGCAAAGAGGAAGCGGAAGCTCAGGTGGATTCAGGCAAATTCATGGGCGAAGTAACCGGCAACAAATCCAAAGGAACCAACGGCGAGTTCGATGTAACTTCGTACTTTGCTGAATTCCGAGTTCCGCTGCTGGAAGATCTGCCATTTGCTGAGCGTGTAGAGATCCCAATGGGCGTTCGCTATGACGATTACAGCACCTTTGGTGGTGAGACAACTTATCAAGTTGGCTTGGAATGGAACGTCGGCTTTGGCCTGTTAGCCCGCGGTACGTATGGCACTGTATTCCGTGCTCCTGGTATCGGTTCTTTGTACGGTCCATCTATCGATTCATTCCCATCAGCGAGTGACCCATGTCGTGCCAGCAACTGGGGTTCACTGACTCCAACTCAGCAAGGCTACTGTACTGCTGACGGTGTGCCTGATGGCGGTAGTGCCAATAACGATTCACAGCAGTTGGCAGCTGCCGGCGGTAACCCGGATCTGCAACCCGAAGATGGTGATACCCTCACTGCTGGTATCGCTTATTCGCCGGAGTTCTTAGAAGGCTTTGATTTCTCCTTGGATTACTGGGCGGTTGAGATTGATGGTGTTATCGCTTCAATTGACGCTAAAGATAGCCTGAATGGTTGTTACCTCGGCGGCGTAGCATCGTTGTGTGGTAACGTTGCCCGTGATAGCGCTGGTGAAATTACCCGTGTTGATGAGCGTCTCACCAACCTGTCGCGGATGACCGCAAAAGGTATTGATTTCGATGCTAACTACAAGTTTGAATTGGCCGGTGGTGAACTGCACTTGAACCTGCAGTGGACTCACTTCTTAGAGCGTGAAAACCAAACTTATAACGATGGTACCTTTACTTTTGAAATGCAGGACGTTGCTGGTCGTTTTGACAACGACGTAAGCTATGCAGAAGATAAAGTTAACTTTATCGCTCGTTACGGTTGGGAAGATCTCACTGTTCAATATTCGGCGAACTACATTTCAGGTCTGACTTATGAAGACTTGCTGTACTGGGGTACAACTCCAGTTGATCCGAATAATCCCGACGGCCCTAAGCACCAGTACAAGGTTGATTCAGTGGTCTATCACGATCTGACAGCCACCTATAACCTGCCAACCAACACGGTTATCAGTGCTGGTGTCCAGAACTTGAGCAACGAATTGCCTCCGTACATCGAGCCAGCGTTCAATGGCAACACTGATGAGAGTACTTACCGTCTGTTTGGCCGTACTTACTTTGTACGTCTAACCCAGAAGTTCTAAGCCGTTTGGCTTATCCAAAGCCCCAGCATTTGCTGGGGCTTTTTTGTTTGTATGGGTTGACCATCTGCCTTTGCTGGGATTCGCTAACGGAAGTAAAAAATGTGGATTAATTAGGGTTTTATCCAAACTATTTAACGATCTTTATTGATAATCATGCATTTGGAATAAATTTCGACATAAAGCACTGTTCCGTAAGCGCATATACGTTAACCTAAATAAGAATAATTCAATCTGTGACCTCAGTAACATCCTTGACACATCTTCCGCCCCTATGGAATCATGCGAAAGCCTGCAATTGCACTGAAAAGTGTGATCTGGCGCACGACAACTACAAAGGGACTGGCCCCGGCGCCACGCTGGGCTAACACAGTGGAATGTGTTCGGGGCTTTGGACTCACAACAAGACTGGTTGGGAACTATGTCCGTGATGAAAAGAACCAAATTGGCCTCAGCAGTACTCGGGGCTTTCGCCCTCGCTGTAAGCGGCACTTCTTTCGCAGCTGACAAGCTGTCCGATATCCAAAACGCCGACAAGCAGATCCAAACCGATGCTGCTAAGTCTCAACAGAAGGTCAACAAGCTTTACGATCAGGCTCAAGACATGCTGTATGAGTACCGCTTGGTGGTGGATGAAACCGAAACCCTCAAAGAGTACAACGACTACGTTGCTACCTTGGTTAACGATCAACAGCAGCGCATTGAATCGCTGCAAAACCAAATCAACGGCATCGAGCGCACCAAGCAAGGCGTAGTGCCACTGATGACCCGCATGATCGAGTCGCTGGAGCAGTTTGTTGCTCTGGACGTACCGTTTGAAATTGAAGAGCGTACCGCTCGTGTTGCCCGCCTGAAGGAGGTAATGGGCGATTCAAACGTATCAACCTCCGAAAAGTACCGTTTGGTTCTGGATGCCTACCAGATTGAAAACGAGTACGGCAATAAGATGAACGCCTACGAAGGCAAGCTGGCCATCGACGGTAAAGAGATCGTAGTTGATTTCTTCCACTTGGGCCGAGTGGTGTTCTTGGCGCAATCTCTGGATCAGAAGCACGCTTGGGTATGGGATAACGACAGCCGCAACTGGACTGCGATGTCGGATGATTCTATGCGCAACGTATCCACCGCGATCAAGATGGCTCGTCGTCAAGCGGCACCAGACTTGTTCCGTGTGCCAGTTAAAACCGCGGAGAGTGCAGAATAATGAAAAAACTATTCACCACTGCCGTAGTGGCAGCCGCTATGACTTTCTCTGCTACCGCGGTAGCAGCAGATGCTCAGTTGAGCGCAACTCAAACCTTGGATCAGTTGCTTAACCAGATCCAATCTGAACGTCAGTCTGAAGCCCGCTTGAACAAGCAACGTGAAGCGGAGTTCGTTTCTGAGCGAGCTGATAAGCAAGCACTGCTGAAGCAAGCCAAAGCCGATCTGGCGGCGGAAAAGCAGCGTGGCAAAGACTTGCAAGATGCCTTTACTAACAACGACCAAGAGATCGATCGCTTAAGTGCTGATCTGGCTACCGCCACCGCCGATTACGGCGAGATGTTTGGGGTGGTTCGTCAGGTTGCCGGCGACATGTCTGGTCAGTTGGCGGGCTCGTTGGTTAGCGCCCAATACCCTGGCCGTGACCAGTTTATGATGCAGCTGGGGATGTCCAAAGACCTACCGACCATCGAAAAACTGGAAGAGCTTTGGTACGGACTGCAGACTGAGATGACTCAGTCGGGCAAGGTGGTTAAGTTCACCACCGACGTGACCTCCTCATCCGGCGAAGTGACCTCGATGGACGTTACCCGCGTTGGTGCGTTTACCTTGATGGCCAACGGCGAGTACCTCAACTTCAATCCAGAGACTGGCACCATTTTGCAGCTGCCAAAGCAGCCTGAAGGCTACAAAGTTGCCACTGTTGGCAAGTTCCAGAGCGCTGCCCCAGGTGAAACCACTCAGGTGTTTATCGATCCTTCCCGTGGCGGTCTGCTGCAGGTTTACACCCAAAAAGCGACGCTGGAAGAGCAGTTCGAAGCCGGTGGTATCGTCGGTAAGATCATTGCTGGCCTGTTGGCTTTCGGTCTGCTGATTGCTATCTGGAAGATCCTGACTCTGACTGCGGCTTCTGCGAAGATCCGCTCGCAGATGAAGAACGTCGACAACCCTGGCAACAACCCTCTGGGTCGTATCCTCAAGGTTTACCACGATTCTAAAGACGTTGACGTAGAGACGCTGGAACTGAAGCTAGACGAAGCGATTCTGCAGGAAACCCCACGAATTGAATCGGGCGTTAACCTGATCAAAGTACTGGCGGCAATCGCGCCAATGCTGGGTCTGTTGGGTACCGTAACCGGTATGATTGCCACCTTCCAAGACATCACCCTGTTTGGTACCGGCGATCCGAAGATCATGGCTGGCGGTATCTCGATGGCACTGGTAACCACCGTACTGGGTCTGGTTGCGGCATTGCCACTGCTGCTGATGCACGCCTTTGTGTCTGGTCGAGCTAAAGCGGTAACTGACGTGCTGGATAAGCAGAGCGCCGGTATCGTTGCAGCCCACGCTGAACAGCGAGGCAAGTAATTATGATTTACCTGGTAGAACTCTGGGAGTCTGTCAGGGACTTCATGGCCACAGGGGGCGATGTACTCTGGCTGGTCGCAGGAGCACTGTTTTTGATGTGGGTGCTGATGCTTGAACGCTACCTTTACGTAAGTTTCGTCTTTCCAGGCGTGCGTAAAGAGATTATCGGCAAGTGGAACGCCCGCGAAGACAGTACTTCCTGGTACGCCCATCGCATCCGTGAAGCGTGGATTTCCCAGGCACAAGAACAATTAAATGCACGTATGGGTTTGATCAATACCCTAGTTGCTATCTGCCCAATGCTGGGTCTGCTCGGTACCGTTACTGGGATGATTGCGGTGTTTGAAGTGATGGCAGTACAGGGGACTGGTAACCCACGTCTGATGGCTGGTGGTATTTCGATGGCCACCATCCCGACCATGTCGGGCATGGTAGCGGCGCTGTCTGGAGTATTCTTTAGCACTCGCTTAAAAGCGCGTCTGAAGATGTCCATTGAGCAGCTGATCGACAACCTACCGCATCATTAAAGAGAGTTTTTTATGGCACGTAGAAAGCATTCCGCAGGAGTGGAAGAAGCCGAAGTCGACATGACCCCGATGTTGGACATCGTATTCATCATGCTGATCTTCTTTATCGTTACCACCTCGTTCGTTAAAGAATCCGGTATTGATGTAAACCGTCCAAAAGCGCAGCAAGCTTCCAAGAAGCCATCTGCCAACATCTTCATCGCGATCAATGAAAACGGCATCGTTTACATGGAAAAGCGTGAAGTGGATGTGCAGCGTGTACGCGCAAACGTCGAACGGATGCTAGCCGAATCTCCTGAAGCACAAGTGATGATCCAAGCCGACGAACAAGCCAAGCATGGCATTGTGGTCAAGGTGATGGATCAGGTTAAAGCCGCAGGCATTGACCAAATCTCGGTCTCGGCGGAGGCTAATTAATATGTTGCGATCACTGTTAGCTCTACTGATTGGTGCTGCGGTGACCTTCGCTTTGTTCTCTTTCATGGCGTTTCTGGTTGGCGGCGGTGCAAAGCGCCACGACAACCAGTTTGAAACACCACCGATTGAGATTGTGATGGAACGGCAAGACGCTGAAGCGCAAAATCGTGACCGTCCAAAGCCGAAGCCGCCGAAGCCACCGCAGCAACCGCCAAAACCGGTTGAGATGGAACCTGATACCGCGGATCTAAGTGACGCCGTATCGGTCAATATCTCAGGTCCAGATCTTGGTGGTATCGATACCGGTCTTGGGGATCCAAGCAACGCCATGGCCCGTGATGGGGACGCCACGCCAATCGTTCGGATTGAGCCTCGCTACCCAGTTAAGGCCGCTCGTGATGGTAAAGAGGGTTACGTAATCCTCAGCTTTACCATTAACGAACTTGGCGGTGTGGATGATGTTCAGGTGATCCAGGCCGAGCCGCGTCGACTGTTCGATAAAGAAGCCCGTCGCGCCCTACGTAAATGGAAGTACAAGCCGAAAATCGTTGACGGCAAGCCGGTGAAACAGCCGGGTCAACAGGTACGGTTGGACTTCTCCTTGGATAAAGCTAACGGCTAAGGGGGAACAATAATGGCGATAAAAAGCAAACTCCTTCCTGCGCTGTTACTCAGCATCGCCGCTGGGGTTATCTCGACGCCAGCGATGGCGGCCAAGTGCCCCATCGACGAGCGTAAGAGTCGGGCGGTATCTGAGCGCGTTGGTAAAAAGGTCCAAAAGGCTTACGAGTTGTACAGCAACGAGCAAGTGGATCAGGCGTTGCAGATCCTGCTGGAGATTAAAACCAGCAGTGATTTTGATAAGGCCTACGTCGCGCGGATGATTGGTAGCCTCTATGCCGGTAAAGATGGCAAGGTGGATACCGCCATGAAGCACCTGAAAGTGGCGGTTGATATCAATCAGCTTGGCGGTAGCGATCACGCTAATGCGCTGAAACTGATTGCCGACTTAAGCATCTCTGAGCGTAAGTTTGACGATGCATTGAGCTACTACAACCAGTGGATGGACTTTACCTGTAAGGAAGACGTTAACGTCTACTTGCGGATGGCCAGCGCTTACTACGAGAAAAAACAGTACCCGCAAGCGATCAGCTTTGCTGATAAATCCATCGCGATGCAAACCAAGCCTAACAAGGCGCCGTTTAGCTTAAAGATGGGTGCCTACTACGAGACCAAGCAGTACAAGAATGCCGCCAAGATGGCGGAAGAGATTGTCCGCAACTTCCCGCAGGATGGCCGCTCTTGGGTACAGTTAGCGCAAATGTACATGCTGAGCGAAGACTACAAAAAGTCGCTCTACACCATGGACGTTGCCTATCGTAACGGCTATTTGGAAAAAGCCAGCGAATATAAGATGTTGGCGCAGTTGTATGCGCAAAACGACATCCCATTACAGTCGGCCAAAATCCAAGAAAAGTACCTCAAAGATGGCATGGTCGAGCGCGACGTTAACACCGTAGCGATGTTAGCCAACACCTACCATCAGGCCAAAGAGATCGACAAAGCGGTCACCTATTACGGTGAAGCTGGCAAGATGTCGAACAACGCCAAGCACTACATGCGCCAAGCAGGCTTATTGATGGAGAAAGAGCGCTATCAAGAAGCTAAGGCGGCGATCCGCAGTGCGATGGATGGCACTGGCCTGAAGAGTATCGGTGAAGCGCAAATGCTGTTGGCGCAGGCGCATTTCTATCTTGGTGAGTTCAAATCCGCTTACAAAGCGTGTTTTGCCGCAACCAAAGACAGTAAGACCGCCAAAAACGCCAAGAGTTGGTTGACCTACATCGAAGACACCGCCAAGCGCAATAAAGTCTCAGTTCGCTAAGCGACTGCTGACCAACAAAAGCCCCGCGATTGCGGGGCTTTTTACTAAAAGGGAATGATTAGGTATGGATAACCGCATTCAATTAGCTGGACTGCCGTTATTGCTGGCATTGGCCGGCTGCCAAGGGGTAGAACAAGCAACCGCCGCAGCGCAACCAGCGCCGGATTTCGATCAGTTAGCGCAACAGTACTTCGACGATACGGTCGACCTAAATCCGCTCTGGGGGACCTACGTTGGCCGCGCCCAATACAACAATCGCATGGCTAATCCGCTTAGTGATGAGCATTTGGCGAAAACTCGGCAACTGAATCAACGTTACTTAGCACTGGTGCAAAAGGTTGATGTCAGCACCTTGACCGAGCAGCAGCGGTTAAGTCGCGACATTCTTGAGTATCAGTTGCAGATGTCGGTCGATGGCGATGCGTTTGCTAGTGAACTGTTACCGCTAAATCAGTTCTACAACCGCGTTATTACCATGGTCCAGCTTGGCAGTGGACAAAGCGCCCAGCCGTTTGTGACCGAGCAGGACTACGACAATTACATCAGTCGTATGCACGATTTTGGCGACTGGGCAGACAGCGCGATTGCGCGGCTTAATCAAGGCAGCGCACAAGGGGTGGTATTACCGAAAACCCTAATCAACAAGTTGCTGGTGCAACTTGATGGCGTGACCTCGATGACGCTGGAGCAAAGTCCGCTGTATGGGCCGCTGAAAAAGTTACCGGCGAATCTAACTGCGGCAGACGCTGATGCGTTAGCCAGTCGTTATCGACTGGCGCTAACCCAAGTGCTGCTGCCATCGATTCAGCGACTGCAAGATCACATTGCCGGCAACTATTTGGCCAAGGGGCGTAGCAGCAGCGGCTGGGGGGCATTGCCGAACGGTGGTGACTGGTACCAATATTTGGCCAACACTCACACCACCACCACCATGTCGGTAGCCAATATCCATCAGCTGGGTTTGGATGAGGTTGCCCGGATCCGCAGCGAAATGGATAAGGTGCGTCAGAGTGTTGGCTTTGATGGCGATTTGGCCGGGTTCTTCAACTATATGGGCAACGACCCACAGTTCTTCTTTAGCGACGAGCAAGATCTGGTTGATGGTTACGACCAATACAAAAACACCATCAATGCGGTGTTGCCAAAGTACTTTGATTTGATGCCAAAGGCGGACTACATCGTTAAACCGGTAGAGAAGTTCCGCCAACAATCTGCGGCGGGTGCCAGTTACCAATCGCCGGCGCCGGATGGCAGTCGCCCTGGGATCTTTTACGTTAATACCTACAACCTAAAAGCGCAGCCGAAGTGGGGAATGATGACGCTATCCCTGCATGAAGCTGCTCCGGGGCATCATTTTCAAATTGCCTTGAAACAGGAACTTGAAAATGTGCCGGACTTCCAGCGCTTCGGTGGCTATACCGCCTTTGCTGAAGGTTGGGCACTGTATGCTGAGGAGTTGGGCATTGAGATGGGGCTGTTTAGCGATCCCTATCAGTATTTCGGTAAGCTTTCCGATGAGATGCTGCGGGCGATGCGTTTGGTGGTTGATACCGGTTTGCACGCCAAAGGCTGGAGCCGTGAACAGGCGATTCAATATATGACCGACAACAGTCCGATGGCCGAATCGGACGTCGTTGCCGAGGTTGAGCGCTACATGGCGATTCCAGGGCAGGCGTTGTCGTACAAAATTGGCCAACTGACCATTATGCGTCTGCGTGCCAAGGCCGAAGCGCAATTGGGTGACAAGTTCGATCTGCGCCAGTTTCATAATCAGGTGCTAAGCTCCGGCTCGCTGCCAATGGCGATTTTGGAAAACAAGATAGACCGTTGGGTTGCCAGCCAAGTGTAATATTGGTGCTAGCCTCTATGATCTAAGCCGCTGTTTCAGCGGCTTTTTAATGTTAACACGGCGTTAGTCTTTGGCGGTTGCTATGCTGTAGTAGCGGAGCGTTAAGCGGAAGGGATAGGGCGGTGAAACAGTTAATGGTTAAGGTGTCGGGCAAGGTGCAAGGGGTGTGGTTTCGGGCAACCACCCAGCGTCAAGCGCGGGCACTGGGGGTTACCGGTTATGTGCGCAATTTGGATGATGGTTCGGTAGAGATCCTCGCCCAAGGCGGCGACCAACCGGTGCAGCAATTGATTGATTGGGCTCATCAAGGTTCGGCTAACGCGCAAGTGGCCGAGGTCTTAGTCAGTGATTACGATGGCAGCGATCTCTATCTTGATTTTGAGATTGATGAGCGTTGATGAATAGGGCGTTTGATCGCGACTTAGAAACAACAAACCCACATCAATTGATGTGGGTTTGTGCTAATTGCCGGCGTTTATAGGTTAGTGCTGGCAGTATTTGGCTGCTCCATCCGCCGAATTTGAATCACCATGCCAAACTTCGGGTGATCGAAATAGTGGATCTCGCGGCTGCGAACCCGGCGGCTTTGCTTCATTGGAATGGTGGCAAGGTAAGCCTCGGTTTCTGCCTCTACCTCGATGGCGTTGGGATCTTCCAAGGCGTAGATCTCGACCCCACCAACTTGCGGTATCACTTCGGTACTGACTTCCTCAATCACGGCCAGTTCACGCTCCGCGGGTTGGCGCAGACCAAGGTTGGCATCGATATAGAGGAACTGATTTAAGTAGATCGTCAGCAAGCCATCAAGCTGCCATACCGGTGGCTGTTGCGGCTCTTCGCCGCTGGTTTCTAGCCAGCCATATTGCGCGAAGGGATCAGGCTGCTCAACCTTCAGGCTGCCATCAAGATTGAATTGGTCCTGAAAGTTTTTGCCACCAAATAGATGGAACGGCTGCGCTTGGCGTTTGCCGTAGACCGGCATCTGCCAACCGCTGTGCAGCAGAATTTGGCTACCGGCACGGCGCAGTTGGTTGGCCTGATCGCCAAATTGCAGTAGCTCGGCTTGCAACAGGTAAGGTTTGCCTTGGCTTGGATCACCGGCGTCGGCGGCCACGGCCATCATTGGCAACTGCGCTGGTGCTTGTGGTTCTTCCGCCAGCAGCTGTTGCATCTGGCACTGTTCTGGGGTGGCAATCCATTGCTGGTTATCACAGCCATTAAGGGCAAGTTGCAGCGACGATAGGTCAGGCAGCCAGATCTCACTAAATAGATCTTTGCCACCGCGCGTATCGACCGGTGGCACATCATCGGCGAACTGTTCGCTGCTGGTGCTGTTTTGGCTAAATACCAACACCTCCACTTCAAACCAAGTGGGTTGTTCGGCGGCGGCGCTGGCGCTGATTAACGTCAGCGCGGCGACCAGCTGTTTTAGGATTGGTTTCATCAGTTTAGATCCGCTGCAAATCGTTCCAGCCACTGCTCGATAGCAGTAAAGCGTTGTTCGGCACTTTCCATGGTTTCGGTAAAGCGCAGCTTGGTTGGACCCTCCATTCTAAGGCTAGTTGGGTTGCTCTGCAGCAGTTTAATCAAGGTGCTGGCTTCCACCGGCGTATGCTCAGAAAAGTCAAAGCTGCCGGATTGTGGCCCCGCTTCGATGCGGCGAATTCCCAAGGTGCTGGCTTTGAGTTTCAAACGCGCGGTGCTTAGCAGGTTTTCGGCGGCGCTTGGTAGGCGGCCAAAGCGATCGATCAGTTCCACTTTGGCTTGCAGCAACTCAGTTTCATTGGCGCAGGAGGCCACCTGTTTGTAGATCGCCAAACGGGTGTTAACGTGCGGAATGTAGTCATCCGGCAGCAGTGCTGGCAGGCGCAGCTCCAGTTCGGTTTGCTCGGCTAACAACGAGTCCAGCGACGGTTGTTGGCCGGCTTTGAGCGCCTCAACCGTTTGTTCCAGCATCTCCATATAGAGGCTAAAACCGATTTTGCTGATGTGGCCGCTTTGCTCATCGCCAAGCAGTTCGCCGGCACCGCGGATCTCGAGATCTTGGGTTGCCAGCATAAAGCCGGCGCCAAGATCTTCCAGTTGCTCAATCGCTTCTAAGCGTTTTTGAGCGTCTTTATTGAGTTTCTTCGACGGCGTCAGCAGGTAAGCGTAGGCTTGATGATGGCTGCGGCCAACTCGCCCACGCAGCTGATGCAGTTGCGCCAGACCGAATTTATCGGCACGTTCAATCAAGATGGTGTTGGCGGTCGGAATGTCGATGCCGGTTTCGATGATGGTGGTGCACACCAGCAAATTAAAGCGGCCGTGATGGAACTCGCTCATCACCTGTTCCAGTTGCCGCTCGCGCATCTGGCCGTGAGCGACCGCAATCCGTGCCTCTGGCACCAGCTCGGCCAGCTCTTTGGCGCAATCTTCGATGGTCTCGACGCTGTTGTGCAGGTAGTACACCTGGCCGCCGCGGAGGATTTCACGCATCAAGGCTTCGCGTACCAGAGCCCCCTCTTTTGGACGAACAAAGGTTTTTACCGACAGACGTCGCTTGGGTGGGGTGGCGATGATCGACAGATCGCGCATCCCCGACATCGCCATATTCAATGTGCGTGGGATTGGCGTGGCGGTCAGAGTGAGGATGTCGACTTCCGCCCGCAGTGCTTTGATCTGCTCTTTTTGACGCACGCCAAAGCGGTGCTCCTCATCGACGATAAGCAGCCCGAGATCGGTGAATTTAATGTCACTTTGCAGCAGCTTATGGGTGCCGATGATGATGTCGATCTTGCCCTCGGCTAATTGCGCCATCGCTTTTTTCTGCTCGCCAGCGGTCTTAAAGCGTGACATCACTTCAATCTGGACCGGCCAATCGGCAAAGCGATCGCGGAAGTTTTCGTAGTGCTGCTGCGCCAGCAGGGTAGTGGGCACCAACACCGCCACCTGTTTACCACCGTGAACGGCAACAAAGGCGGCGCGCATTGCCACTTCGGTTTTGCCAAAGCCGACATCACCACAGACCAGCCGGTCCATCGCTTGCGGCAGCTTCATGTCGCGGACTACGGCGTCGATGGCGTTGGCCTGATCTTCGGTTTCTTCAAAGGGAAAGCCGCTGCTAAAGCGCAGGTATTCACCTTGGTCGAGCTTAAAGGCAAAGCCTTTCTTAGCTTCACGCTGGGCGTAGATCTCCAGCAGTTCGGCGGCGACATCACGGACTTTTTCGGCGGCTTTGCGACGGGCTTTTTCCCACGCTTCGCTGCCGAGTTTATTCAGCGGGGCGCTATCTTCGTCGGCGCC
The DNA here is from genome assembly GCF_000422665.1 of Ferrimonas senticii DSM 18821. GTDB lineage: Bacteria > Pseudomonadota > Gammaproteobacteria > Enterobacterales > Shewanellaceae > Ferrimonas > Ferrimonas senticii. Next base: position 124,679 of record NZ_KE383898.1, read on the forward strand.
GGAGTAGCGACTGATCAGATGCAGCGCACTGACCGGTACATACAGCTTGCTGCCGGTGGCGTATTCCAGCATCAAAAATTCGCTGGTCATGCCGCCGGCGTCGATAAGCTCTAAGCCGAGGTAACGGCCGACGCCGTGTTTATGGTGTACCACCGGCTGGCCGATTTTCAGCTCGGCGAGGTTTTTCACTAAGGTATCGGAGCTGACTCCGCGGGACTTACGCTGACTGCGTTGTCGCACGCGGTTGCCAAACAGCTGCGCTTCACACACCAGTGCCAGCTGCTCTTGTTCCAGCCACACCGAATGTTCCAGCGGCGATACAATCACCCCAAGCGGATCGCTGCTGTTTAGAAAATCCTGCAGATGTTCGAATTGCGGCGGTTTCAGACCACTGCTGCGCAGCAGTTCATACAGTGCTTCACGGCGACCTTCCGACTCTACCGAAAACAGCGTCCGCGGCCACTGGTTCTTTTGCTCTAGCAGCTGAGTAAGTGGTTGCTTCAGTTGGTGATTGGCTTCGATGCCAGTAATCGCAGTGCAGGCGCCTTGGCGTTCTTTGGCAATTTCGCTGCCAAGCGATTGCAGTTGCACTCGTCCGTGCGGCTTCATTGCCGCGAACAACTCTTCGCTGCGCAGGAACAGTTGCTCTGGTGGCAGCAGCGGCCGCAGCGGATCCACCCGCTGGTTGTCATAGCGGCTGCGGGCATCTTCTAGGTAGCGTTCGCAAGCCTGTTGAATGTCGCCGACGCTGAGTAGCTGTACTTGCTCCGGCAGAAATTCGAAGACGGTGGCGGTGTGGTCAAAAAACAGCGGCAGGTAGTTTTCGACGCCGGCCGGCATAATGCCTTTGCTGATCTGCTGATAGACCGATTCCGGTTCGTTGCTGATCCGGTCAAACTGGGCACGATAGTTGGCGCGGAAGCGATCGATGCCGGTTTGGTTGGTGGGAAACTCCCGTGCTGGCAGCAGCGATATGGCCTCGATCTGCCCCTCTGAACGTTGGCTGTCGATATCAAACGGCCGGATCGAATCGATCTCATCGTCGAACAGGTCAATTCGCAGTGGCTGCTCGGCTCCCATAGGGAAAATATCGATGATCGAGCCACGGACGGTAAATTCACCGTGCTCGTAGACTTGCTCAACAGTGTGGTAACCGGCGCGGGCCAACTGTGATCGCAGCGCATCCAAATTGATGGTTTGCCCTTGTTTAAAGGCCAGCACATTGCCAGCGACAAAATCCGCCGGACACAGTCGGGTTAGCGCCGTTGATACCGGCAAGATCACCAAGCCTTCGCGCATCGAAGGCAACGCATTGAGCGCCTCTAACCGCTGCGAGATGATGTCCTGATGGGGCGAGAAACTGTCGTAGGGCAGGGTTTCTCGATCCGGAAACAGTTGCACGGGATAGGCGTCGTTGCTTAAATAACGCAGCTCTTGTTCCAGCGCTAAGGCGGTCGGGGTATCACTGGTCAGCAGTAGGGTTAGCTGGCCATGTTGGCGGATCAATTGATCTGCGCTGAGACTTAACGAGCAACCGGTCAGTCCGGTTAATTTCAGTTTGCTACCGGCGCCGGCTTTTGGCGGCTTAAGCGGGGAGAAGCGACTCATTACAATTCCAGTTTCAGCGCCGCACGATGGCGGCGCTTGGTTGGTGAATGGATGGCGGGGCAGTTGACTAGTTATAGGGCATTGCTGCGCAGTTGTGCCCGTTGCCGCAGTTGTCGTTGCTGTACTTGCAGACTGGCGCGAACCAACTGCTCTTGGGCTTGTTCACTGATGCTGGTAAAACGGATAGTGGCGTTAAAACCGTGATCAGCGGCGTCGCAGCCAGTCACTTCACCGTGGGCGAAGATGGCGATGTTCTCCTCCCGCAGAAACAGCCGCAGACTTAAGGCGCTGCCTACCGCCAGTGGCGCTGCAACGTTAACCTCGATGGCCGAGCCACCAAAGCGCCGGCCTTGGCCGACAATGGCGGCGTTCGGATCTTGTGCCAGATGGTGCTGCAGTACCAGATCGATTTTGTCCGCTTGCAGCTTTAGGTACTGCGCTAGCGCTTTACTGTGTTGTTCTAGACCTTGCAACAGTGGTAAACACTGCTGTTCTAACTCCGTAACCTGACTCATTAAGCGAAATGCGGTCGGCATCGCTTGCGCTAATGCCTCGCTGTCTAGCCACAATTGGTCAGGGCTGATGGGATCGGCCAACAGCTCAAATGTGCCGGCGACACTAAAAAAAGAATCGTCACGATCTGACACGGTCAGTCCTTGTTAGCGATCGGGATTTGCCTTTATTATCAGCCAACTTATGCAATTCGCCAAGCTGACCCTATGATCTCTCCAGTGGCCGTTACCATCGGCCTGCGCTATTGGCGTGCTCGCAAAAATACCGGTTTTGTTTCTTTTATTACGCTGTTCTCGATGCTCGGTATCGGCATTGGGGTGGCGGCATTGATTATTGTCTCCTCAGTGATGAATGGTCTGGAAGATCGTCTAAAAGGGCAGATCTTAGGTTCGGTGCCACAGATCACCATTAGTGCTCCGAAGGGTGAGGCGATCCCCGTGGTCGAGGATCCGGCGGTGATCGCCCAAGTACCGCTGCTCTCTTCCGAAGCGCTGCTATCCAGTGGCAAGCAGATGGCCGGCGGCCTGCTGCTGGGGATTGATCCGCTACTCGAACAAGCGGTGTCACCGATTGCCAAGGCGATGAGCTTTGGCGAGTTTACCGCACTGCAAAGTGGCCAATATCGGGTGCTGCTCGGCAGTGGTTTAGCGCGTAAGCTCAATGTCTGGCCGGGGGATAAATTGCGATTGATGACCGCCAGCGGTGCGCGTTATACGCCGCTGGGACGAGTCCCGGGGCAACGCTTGGTGACGGTCGCAGGGGTGTTTGAGCTGGGCGCCGAGGTCGATCAAGCGATGCTGTTGATGCATATCGATGATGCGAAGCGACTGCTGCGCAGCGAACCACAACAGCGACTGTACCTGCAAGATGCCTTCACTGCACCACAGCTAAGCAGTGTCTTAACCCAGCAATATCCGCAACTGCAGATCAGTGATTGGCGTGCACGTTATGGCCAACTGTTTGCGGCGGTCAAAATGGAAAAGCGGATGATGTCGTTATTGCTGGGACTGATCATTGCGGTGGCGGCGTTTAACATCGTATCGGCGCTGGTGATGATGGTCACCGATAAAACCGCCGATATGGCGATTTTAAAAACCCAAGGGTTAAGCCGTGCGGCGATCATGCAGATCTTCTCGGTACAAGGGATGAGTAGCGCTGGCCTGGGTACCCTGATTGGGGCACTGGCCGGATTGGTTATCGCCGGCAATTTACAACCGATTTTATCACTGCTTGGGATCTGGCTATTGCCACCGGGCATGCCGTTACCGGTACTGGTTGATTACACGCAGCTTGCCATGGTGGTGTTTGGTGCGCTGCTGCTTAGTTTTACCGCCACCCTCTATCCCGCTTGGCGGGCGTCCCACGTCAACCCTGCGGAGGAACTGCGACATGAATAAGCCGATCTTGGCCTGCTATGGCCTTGGAAAAATCTACCAAGAGGGTAAACAGCAAACTCGCGTTTTGAGCGATCTGTCATTGGAGGTCCATGCCGGCGAGTTGGTGGCGATTGTTGGTAGTAGCGGTTCCGGTAAAAGTACCTTGCTGCATCTGCTGGGGACCTTAGACAAACCGACCGAAGGGCATATCGAATTTGATGGCGATAATTTAGCGACGCTGTCGGAATCGGCGCGCAACCAACTGCGAAATCAAAAACTGGGTTTTATCTATCAGTTTCACCATCTGTTGCCGGAATTTAGCGCGCTAGAAAACGTGGCGATGCCGCTGCGGATCGCCGGTGTTAACAATAAAGAAGCGCAGGCGCGGGCGCAGCAACTGCTTGATAGAGTCGGCCTTGCTCAGCGAACCAGCCATCGCCCAGCGGAGCTTTCTGGTGGCGAACGGCAACGGGTCGCGATTGCCCGGGCCTTGGCGAACAAGCCGAAGCTGGTGCTTGCGGATGAGCCGACCGGCAACTTGGATGAAACTACCGCCGAATCGGTTTATCAGTTGCTGCGCGAATTAGCCGCCGAGCAGGGCACCGCGTTTGTGGTGGTCACCCACGATCGCGCCTTGGCTAATAAGCTCGATCGGCAACTGGAGATGCGCGCCGGTCATCTGGAGCACGCCCATGGCTAAGCGATTAGCCCTGCAAATCGGTTGGCGTTTTTGGCGTGGTCGCAATAACAACGGCTTTGTGTCGTTTATTTCGCTCTCGTCGGTGGTGGGGATCGCCCTTGGGGTGGCGGTGCTGATTGTGGTGTTGTCGGCGATGAACGGTTTTGAACGCGAACTTAAAGATCGCTTGCTGGCGGTGGTGCCACACGGCGAGTTTATCGCTGGCGATGGCGCCTTACAGGACTGGCAAGGGTTGGCAGCCGCAGCGATGGCTGCGCCAGAAGTGGTGGCCGCAGCGCCAGTGGTGCCCATTCAAGGGTTGTTGCAACGCGGCAATGAGATGAAGCCGGTACAACTGCGCGGCATCGACATCGGCTTAGAGGATAAAGTCTCGGCAGTGCATCAATTCGTTGACTCGCAAGGCTGGAAAAGCTTGGCCAGCGGCGACGCCAACGTGGTGCTGGGTGGTGGTTTGGCTAAGATGCTGAACGCTAAAGTTGGCGATCGGGTCAGTCTGTTGGTGCCCAGTAGTGATGGTCGCCAAGGGCCGAAGCGGCAAGTATTGACGGTGACCGGCCTATTTGAGCTTGGCGGCGAAATTGACCGCGCCTTGGCCTTTACCAGCCTAAACACTGCCATGAGCATCGCTGGTTTATCCAATCCCAACGGGGTGCGCATTAAGCTTGATAATTTATTCGAGGCTCCGGCGGTGGTGCGCAAAATCGGCTTTGCCCAAAACGAATATCTGATTTTGCAAGATTGGACTCGTACTCAAGGGCATCTGTACAGCGATATTCAGTTGGTGCGGATGTTGACCTATCTGGTGTTGGTGTTGGTGGTAGCGGTCGCCAGCTTTAACATCATCTGTTCATTGGTGATGGCGGTGCGAGACAAACAACATGAGATCGCCATTTTGCGCACCATGGGCATGAGCCGCAGCGGCATTCTTACCGGTTTTGTGGTGCAAGGGGCGTTGATTGGCGCGATAGGCTGTCTATTGGGGGCACTGCTGGGATCATTGCTCGCCTGGCGGTTGCCACAGTTAGTGGCATGGCTCGAGCAGCAGTTTGGCGTGACGGTACTCTCTGGCGATGTCTACTTTATCGATTTTCTGCCATCACAATTGCATGCAACCGATGTCGCGATGGTGACCATCATCGCCTTTGTGGTGACGGTGATCGCCACCCTCTATCCCGCTTGGCAAGCCAGCCGGATGCAGCCGGCAAGTGTGTTGTAGTCATATCGTCAAAGTCTTTTATTGTCGCCCCGCAAAGCTTGTGGGGCGTTTTTATGTCAGTCTGTGTTTATCTCGGTTGATATTAAGGAATGACGATGACCGCATCCGTCCGTTTGCGCCCGATGGAGCGTGATGATCTGCGCTTTGTTCATCAGCTCAACAACAACCGCCAAGTGATGGCTTACTGGTTTGAAGAGCCGTACGAGGCTTACGTTGAATTGCAGCAGTTGTATGACAAGCATATCCACGATCAATCAGAGCGGCGCTTCATCGCCGAGAACAACCTTGGTGAATCGATAGGCTTAGTGGAGCTGGTTGAGATCACCCATATCCACCGCCGCGCCGAGTTTCAGATCATTATCGATCCGGCTCATCAGGGCAAAGGTTACGCCCGTCCGGTGATGGCCAAAGCGGTCGACTACGCGTTTAAGATGTTAAATATCCATAAGCTTTATCTGCTGGTGGATGTCGATAACTACAAAGCGGTGCAACTGTACCGTGACTACGGTTTCATCGAAGAGGGGGTGCTAGTGCAGGAGTACTTCAGCAACGGCTCGTACCGCGACGCGATTCGCATGTATATGCTGCAAGCCGATTACCTGCGAGATATCGCCGCCTCGGGTTAAAACTGCTAGGATCGGCGCCCGAAAATTTACACTGTAGGACTGACACATGGCCCATACCGCCGCTGCGCTGCACATTTTGGTGAAGCACGAAGAGAAAGCCAACGATCTGCTTAAGCAATTGGAAAAAGGCGCCAACTTCCAAACCCTAGCGAAGAAGCATTCTACCTGCCCATCAGGCAAACAAGGCGGCAGCCTTGGTGAGTTTCGCAAAGGCGACATGGTCGCCCAGTTCGACAAAGCGGTATTTACCGGCCCAATCCTGAAGCCAATCGGCCCAGTAAAAACCAAATTTGGCTACCACATCATCAAGGTGCTGTACCGTACTTGATTTGGTAATCCCGCATTAGCCCAAATAAGCTGGGCAAATCGATATCGTCACCAGACGCCGATTTGTTCCAGCTTTGTGGCCAGATATACCAATTGCTATACCAAAAGCCGTTAGCTTGGGCTCTCGTGCGCTGATAATTAGGCACAAAAAAGCCCAGAAACCTAAGTTTCTGGGCTTTTCCAAACGTTTGGTGGAGCTGGCGGGAGTTGAACCCGCGTCCAAAACATCTACGCCGTCGGCACTACATGCTTAGTCACTGTTTTATTTAACCGGTCAAGACCCCCAGCGACAGGGTTCCATCAGGTGAGTCCGATTAGCTTTAACGCTTCACCTACGGACAAAGGATCCACGCGATCTTGCAGGGTTTGACTACCGTAAATCTTCAGCCAGCAAGCGGGGCTTCAGCGGTAGGCACTACACAGCTTATTAGGCTGCTAGTGCGTAGTTTTCGTCGTTTGCGACTATTTTTTTGCGGCTTTTTACGTGGCCAACCGCCCCACGGCATGCTCCTAGGGTTTCAAATATTCTGTCGAATCCTGAATCAGCCCCAAGTACAACTGCAGTTTACCACTGATGGCTTCTGCCAGCCAATAGCAAACTGTACAGACAACCAGCAGTTAGCGTAGGCTGCCTTTCATTACTCGTGATTTTTCTCGTTCCCAATCGCGAGCTTTGGAATCTTCACGCTTATCGTGCAGCTGTTTACCCTGTGCCAGAGCCACTTCCAACTTAACGTTGGATTTGCTCCAGTACATCGCGGTTGGTACTAGAGTGTGGCCACTGCGCTCGACTTGACCGATCAACCGATCCAGCTCGCGGCGATTCAGCAGCAACTTACGCGGGCGCATCGGTTCGGCGATGACGTGGGTAGAGGCAACTTTCAACGGCGTGATGTTGCACGCAACAAGCCAAGCTTCGTTGCGTTGGATAATAACGTAGCAATCGGTCAGGTTTACTTTACCTTCCCGAATGGATTTGACTTCCCAGCCTTGTAAGACCAGACCAGCCTCAATCTTCTCCAAAAACTTGTATTCGTGCTTCGCTTTTTTGTTCAGCGCGATGGTTGAGGAGGTGGGCTTGGATTTCTTTGCGTTTTTCTTAGCCATAGGCGCCGCATTATACCTGTCTTTGGGCGTTTTGGTATCCGATTGCTTATGGCAGAATGGCGCCATGTGATCCACGGAGTACCCTGATGCCAGAGATTAATCGCAGCGCTTTAGTTCGGTTCAGTGCCGAGCAGATGTATGCGCTGGTGAATGACGTTGCTAACTACCCACAATTCCTTCCGGGCTGCAGCGGCAGTGAAGTATTGGAGCAATCCGATGAGGCGATGTTAGCCTCGGTTTCAGTAAAAAAGGCGGGGATAAGCCACAGTTTTACCACTCGCAACACCTTAGTTCCGAACCAATCGATCACCATGGCATTGCAGGATGGTCCGTTCAAGCGGCTCTCTGGCGGCTGGATCTTTACGCCACTGCGTGAAGATGCCTGTAAGGTCGAACTGTCATTGCAATTTGAATTTTCCAGTCCGCTGGTGGCATCGGCATTTGGCAAGGTGTTCAGCGACGTGGTGCAGAGTATGGTTCAGGCGTTTAGTGACCGTGCCAAGGAGATCTACAAATGAGCCAACAGATGCTGGTTGAAGTCGTTTACGCGCTGCCAAGCGAAGCTTTTGTGCGTAAGGTGACCTTGCCTGAGGGAGCTACCGCACAGCAGGCAATTGAGGCCAGTGGCGTATTGCAGCGCTATCCAGAGATCGATCTGGCCAAGCAGAAGATCGGTATCTTCAGCAACCCAGTTAAGCCGATGCAAGTGCTTAACGAGGGTGACCGGGTCGAGATTTACCGGCCGCTGCTGGCGGATCCTCGCGAGGTGCGTAAACGCCGAGCGGAGAAAGCCAAAGCGGAAGGCCGTGCTGATGCTGTGACTGGCGGTCGGCCTAACCCCCAGCGGGCTGATAAAGCGGAATGATTACGGCGTTTTGCATACTGAACGAGGAGGCCTAGGCCTCCTCGTAGTGATCTGGGTGATGGGTAACTGGGATCAGTTGGCGCTTTGCAGCGGGGTGTTGAACTGATCGCTAAGCGGATAATCGCCGGTTACGCTAATCACTTGCTCGTTGGCGAATTTCACAATCAATTGCTTTTCGGTGATTTCGTCAGTGCGGCCGCTTTTGAATTGGTAGACGTAGTACCAAGTGTCGTCGGCAAAACTGTCGCGCAGTACCGGACGACCAAGCACGTATTCAACTTGCTCTTTGGTCATCGCAATCCGCAGTTTGTCCACCTGGTTTTGCTCAATAAAGTTGCCCTGCGGCACATCAATTTTGTAGACCAGCCACTCCAGTTGAGCACAGCCACTCAGACCCGCGGCAACGGTGGCGGCAATCATCAGGTTTCTGAACTGCTTCATCCTAATTCTCTAAATTCCGTAAATTTACTTCGCGGGCATCATACCCAACCCCACTGTTAGTTGCCAAGGCGCAGCGGAAGTTCAATTTATGGCGGCCACAAAAAAGGGAGCGGCATCGCTCCCTGCTACTGCAAGTGGCTTATTTACAAAGCGTTGCTGAAGATCTGGCAGATCTCTTGATGAGTCGCTTGGCGCGGGTTGGTCAGGCCGCAGGCATCGTTAAGGGCATTGGTCGCCAACATTGGAATGTCTTCGGCGTCGACGTCCAGTTCACTTAGGTTCTTTGGAATGTTTACGTCAGCGGCCAGTCGGCGGATTGCCGCAATGGCAATTTCGGCAGCGTCGTCGGCGGCAAGCGCATCGACCTCTTCACCCAGCAGTTTGGCCACTAACTTGAGTTTTTCAGCTGCCAAAGGGGCGTTAAAGGCTTGCACGTGTGGCAGCAGTACCGCGTTGCAGACTCCATGTGGCAGATCGTAGAAACCACCCAGTTGATGTGCCATGGCATGCACGTAGCCAAGCGAGGCGTTGTTAAATGCCATGCCCGCTAAAAATTGGGCGTAAGCCATCTGCTCACGGGCGCTGATATCGGTACCATCGGCAACGGCATCGCGTAGGTGCTTGCCAATCAAACTGATGGCCTTTTCGGCGCAGGCGTCGGTAATTGGTGTGGCTGCGGTTGAGACCAGCGCTTCTACGGCATGGGTTAAGGCATCCATACCGGTGGCGGCGGTCAGTGCGGCAGGTTTTGCCAGCATCAATTCAGGATCATTGACCGACAAAATTGGCGTGGTGTTCTTATCAACGATGGCCATTTTAATGTGGCGAGCCTCATCGGTGATGATGCAAAAGCGAGTCATCTCTGATGCGGTGCCGGCGGTGGTGTTGATCGCCACCAGTGGCAGTTGTGGCTTGGTGGATTTATCGACCCCTTCGTAGTCGCGAATATCGCCGCCATTGGTGGCCACCAAAGCGATCCCTTTGGCGCAATCGTGCGGTGAACCGCCACCAAAAGAGATGACAAAGTCACAGCGATGCTTTTGCAGTAACGCAAGACCGGCAGCGACGTTGGCGGTGGTCGGGTTCGGTTGAGTGCCATCAAACACGACCGCAGTGATGTCATTGGCGACCAGTTTGTCGGTTAGTTTGGCCACCAAACCAAGTTCGACTAGCGGTTTGTCGGTAACCACTAACGCCCGCTTAAAGCCGAGATTGTTGATGTCGTCGATGGTGACATCGAGCGCGCCTTGGCCGAGGGAATTGACGGCTGGGATAAAGAATTTGGAGACGGTCATGGGCTTACTCCTTGGATCTGATCAAACAGTTCTTAACAGTAACGTTACCGTTATCAGATCCGCTGCTGTGTGATCTTGATCAGTTCGTGAGAATTTTTACTGCCGTTCAAGTTCACAATTCTCTCTGGTCATACCATGACGAGGCCAGCGCCAATCTGACCATTTCTTGCCTCTAGTGAGCAATCAATTCGGCAGCATTGGCGCGGGTGATGTCGGTGATGATGTCACCGCCCAGCAGCCGGGCCAGTTCATCAATTCGTTGGCTGTCGGTCAGTTTGGTCATCTGGGTTTCGGTGCTTTGGCCTTGGCTCTGTTTGCTGACAAACATGTGGTTATGGCCGTTCCCGGCTACTTGCGGCAAGTGGGTGACACAGAACACCTGGGTGGATTGCCCTAGCTGGCGCAACATGCGGCCAACCACTGCTGCCGTTGGGCCAGAGATCCCCACATCCACTTCATCAAAAATTAGCGTCGGGGTGGCGACCTTGCGGGCGGTGATCACCTGAATTGCCAAACCGATGCGCGACAGTTCACCGCCAGACGCGGTTTTGGCAATCGATTGCAGCGGTTGACCAGGGTTGGTGGTGACTAAAAACTGTACCCGATCACCGCCTAGTGGGCTTAGGCAATCGTCCTGGTAGGCCACCTCAATTTCAAAGCAGGCGTGTGGCATCGCCAGTTCTTTGAGGTTGTCGGTCACCAGCTTATTCAGTTCTTTGGCAAAGCGTTGGCGGCTTTTGTGCAGCTTTTGACTGTGCAGGCTCAGTTGCTCTAAAGCGTGGTCGCGATCACCGAATAGGTGCTCAAGCTGACTATCGGAATCCGCCAATGCGGCTAACTCTTCTGCTAGAGCTTGATGATGAGCCGCCAGTTCGTTGGCCGGCACCATGTGTTTGCGCGCTAATGACATGGCGCGACTGAGGCGATTTTCCAGTTCGGCAAAGCGTTCTGGTTCCATCTCTAGGCTGCTGTGGTAGCTGGAAAGTTCGTTGCTGCTTTCCTGAATTTGGATCATCGCCTCGTGCAACATCGCCAGTGGTTCATTGACCGCCGGGTCGGTGCTGCTTAGGGCTTCTACCTCAGCAATCGCTTGATGCAGCAGCGTCTGCACTGAGACTTCGTCGCCTTCGCTAAGCAGGAACAGCGCCCGCTGGCTTTGCTCCATCAAACTGCCGCAGCTGGCTAAGCGTTTGTGCTCCGCTTCGATCTCTTCAAATTCGCCTTGTTGGAGGGCGAATTCATCCAGTTCCTGTACTTGGTACTCCAACAACTGACTGCGCGCTTGACGCTGCTGCTGTTCTTGTTGCAACTGGGTAATTTGGCGGTCGATACGGCGCCACTGCAGATGACTTTGGCGACATAGCTCGAGCAGCCGCTGGTGACCGGCGTACTGATCCAGCAGATCAAGCTGAACGTCGCTGCTGAGCATACTGTGGTGGGCGTGTTGACCGTGAATGCTGACCAGCAGTTCGCCGAGGGATTTCAGTTGCGCCAACGGCAATGGGTGACCATTAACCCAAGCGCGACTGCGACCTTCGGCAGAGATGCTACGACGGATGATGCAGTTGTCTTCGTCGTGCAGTTCGTTGTCTTTTAGCCAGCGCTGCGCCGCTTCGATGTTGCTGATGTCGAAGCGGGCCGACAGTTCGGCGCGTTCAGCACCGGGACGCACCATGCTGGCTTCACCGCGGGCGCCCAGGCAGAGACTTAACGCGTCGATGGCAATCGACTTACCGGCGCCGGTTTCACCGGTGATGCTGGTCATGCCGCAGGCAAGATCCAATTCGAGGAATTTAACGATGGCGAAGTTGCTGATGGTCAGTTGGCTTAGCATGGTGCAGCCCTGTATAGGTAAACATAGGTACTGTATATAACGACAGTATATGTGTTTTTAACCAGTGGTAAAGAGGGCAGCGCAAAAAACCTTGCTGAGGTTGTGCCAGCGTTCACGAAAAATGTTTTTCTGGATATAAAAACGCCGTCTTGGCGACGGCGTAGAGCTTGCTTGGTTGGGTTAAAACAGCTTGCTGCCCCAACCGAGTTTCGAGCGCAGCACCTCGAAGTAGCTGTGGCCCTTGGGGTGCACCAGTCGCAGTTTGTGCTCGGCACGGCGGATGATGATCTCGTCGCCAGGCAATGCCGGCAGGGTGATGTGACCGTCGCAAGAGATCTCCAGCGGGCGATTGCCCATATCCGGTGACGCGATAAGTTTCACCACTGAACCGCCATCAACCACGATCGGGCGGCCCGATAGGGTGTGCGGGAACATCGGCACCAGGATCACCGCATTAAGGTTCGGAGTCAAAATGGCACCACCGGCGGATAGGGCGTAGGCGGTTGAACCGGTTGGGGTGGAAATGATCATCCCATCGGCTCGTTGGCTGTACATGAATTGGTCGTCGATATAGACCTCAAACTCAATCATGTTGGCGACCCGCCCCGGGTGCAATACCGCTTCGTTCATGGCGGTGTTGCTGGATTTTAACTGGCCGTGGCGATAAACCTCGGCTTGCAACAAAAAGCGCATCTCGGTGTCGTATTCGCCATCCAATACCGGTGCCAGAGTTTGCTCAAAGTCGTCTGGTGAGATATCCGTCAGAAAGCCTAAGTTGCCGCGGTTAACGCCGATAACTGCGACGTCATAGCGCGATAATACCCGGGCGGCGCCTAACATGTTGCCGTCGCCACCAACCACGATCACTAAGTCGCAGCGCTCGCCCAGATCGCACAGCGACAGCGCTTCGGTTTTATCACAGCCAAGTTGGCGGGCGATGCGCCGTTCGATCAGAATTTCGCAGTTGCGCTCTTTCAACCAGTAGAACAGCTTTTGTAGAGTTTGGTTGGCACCGCGATGATCGGGTTTGCCGATCAGGCCAATGGTGTTAAATGGCTTGGACATGAAAAAGTTAGCTGGGGTAGCCTTGAAGTGGGCATAGTGATCCCCATAATAGAGCCAGTGTTTACCTGTTTAAAGTGATTTCGCGGAGTTGTGATGAGCGACGAGCAGCAAAAAGTTGTCGATCAACAAGAAGAAGTAATTGCGGCCGAGACCGTAGAAGTGGAAGCCGAGATCGTCGATGAGCGTGATGAGCGCATTGCTCAGCTGGAGGCCGAATTGGCCGAAGCTCGCGATGCCATCGATGGCGAGAAAGACATTAAACTGCGCGCTGCGGCTGAGGTGGAAAACATCCGCCGTCGCGCTGCCATTGATGTGCAAAAAGCCCGTGATTTTGCGCTAGAGAAGTTCGCCAAAGAACTGCTGCCAATCATCGATAACCTAGAGCGCGCCCAGCAAGTGGGCAACGCCGAGGAAGAAGCGGTAAAAGCCATTGTCGAAGGCGTAGAGCTGACTCATAAGAGCTTTATCGACACCGTGGCTAAGTTTGGTATTGAAGCGGTGGGTACCGAGGGCGACGCCTTCAACCCAGAACTGCACCAAGCTATCTCGATGGTGCCAAGCCCAGATCATCAGTCCAACACCCTGATGGCAGTGATGCAAAAAGGCTACACTCTAAACGGTCGCCTGCTGCGTCCGGCGATGGTGATGGTTGCGCAATAAGCGTGACGTTGAGTTGAGAAAACCGAGCTTAGGCTCGGTTTTTTTGTGGCTGCAGTTGCCCTAGCTCGCGCAGCCCATCCACAATCAAGTCGGCGCAGATCTCCGGTGCCTCTAATGGCAACAGGTGGCCGTAACTGAAATCCTGTTTAAAGCGCCACGGCCGTTTTGGCTGTTGTAGCTGGCGCCACGTGTGTTCGGTAACAAAGGCCGAAGGCTTGCCCCTAATCGCCACGGTTGGCAGCTGCAGTTGAGTCAGCTGCGGCATGATGTCGCGCACTTCGCTGTAGTTGGCCGCTTCCCACTCTTTTCTAAAGACCAATTCAAACTGATTGTCGATAGGACGCACGGCGTGTTCAGCAAAGGCGCTTAGATGCTGGGTTGGGATCTGCCGAAACGGCTTTAGCTTAGCGAAATCACTAACGAACTGTTGTGGCGTATGCCAACGATCGCGCTTATTAAGGGTACTTTTGATCAGTGGGTGTTTGGCTTTGAGGCGGCGCGGAGCCAAGCGCAATAGCTGCGCTTGCCAGCGCGGGACGGTAATCGGTTCAATTAGCACCAGTGCCTGAAACAGATCCGGTCGCTTAATCGCCGCCAATGCGGTGCAACTGGCGCCGAGTGAGTGGCCGATGCCGATAATTGGCTGCGTATGGTGGCGTTCAATCTGATTGATTAGATCATCCACATACAGTCGCCAGCCGTGGTAACGGGGCGGTTTGCCAATGTTTGGCCAAGTTGGCCGCATCGGCAGGGCGTGCAGGTGCAACTGCTGCAGTTGATTAATCAGCGGTTGATAGACGCCAATGGGGAAACCATTGGCATGATAAAAATGTGCCTCTGGGCCGCTGCCGCCCAGATCCAGATAGTGATGGTGTGCGGTTGTCATTGGCGGATCCGTTGCCGTGACGGGGTAACTAGTTAATACCAAATTAGCGGGCGGTTGGCTTGCAGTTCGGCAACGCTTTGTTCAATTCGCTGGTATTTCTGCTCAACCCATTCTGGCACGCCGTGTTGCCGCTCTAGGATCCCATCGCGAGGATCGGTTGGGCTGATCACCACTTCGATGTTTTCTAGGCCAATGTCATGGGACAGCACGAACAGCTCTTCAATCGACGGATCACCAATGGCCAAGCAGCCGGTGGAGACATCACGGCCGTGAATAAAAATATCGCCACCGAGATCGTCCCGCTGCTCGAGCTCGCCGTAGTAACGGTCAAGACTGTTGGGGTAATTGATCCGCAGTGACAGGTGAAACTTGCTGTTGGGATTGGCGGCATCCAGTTGATAGACCCCTTCTGGCACCAGCATGTCCCCTTGGCGCATTTTTGGTCGCAGTGAACCACTGGCTTTTTCAATCGGGTAATCGCGCAGGTGATGCCAAGCGTTGTCGGCATCTTGCAGCCAGATTTCGAGCCGTTTTTCTGCTTTAACGGCGATGAACTTGGCCGCCTTCGGTGACAGTGATTGCGGTAACTGGGCAAAGTAGGGCGCCAGCCGCGATCGCGCATCTGCACCATAAATACCAATTACTGACTCTACTGTACGGGGAGAGGCGTTCGCCGAACCACAACACAACACTGCTGTTAAAACAGCACCAACAATCGACCAACGCAAACTACGACTCCTTAGAAAACGGCGGCAGTTTTTCATAGCCTGCCGACCGTCGCAACCATCCATGTCACCTTAAAAATATGTCATAACAGCTTACGCAATCGTCAAAAAAGCCTGCAAGGTGCAGGCTTAGTGTTCAGGTTGCTGATTTTTAATGGATCATCTAGTGGGCAAGAAGATCACTAGTGGGATCCACTGATCGCTTTGGTTGGTCGTAATTTCGGCCCAAATTTTTGCACCAGCAAGCCACTGACGATCATCACCAGTCCAATTACGGTAGTTTTGGCGATCGGCTCGCCCAAAATTTGCGAGATAAACAGCAGCGAGATAAACGGCCCCAAGAACACCAGGTTGGATAGGCTGGCGGTATGTTCTGCCGCCCGCAGGGCGCTGAGCCACAACACAAAGGTCAGGCCCATCTCAAACAGACCAACATAGGCGGCACCGGCTAAGCCCTGCCAGCTAGGCAAGGTCAGTACCCCTTGATACCAGCACAGCGCTGCCGAAAACGGTAATGACACCAAGAACCCCAGCAACAAGCCGATGACCGGATCGCCACTCTCTTTGGTATTGATGATCCAATACAGCGCCCACAGGATGGTCGACGCCATAATAAAGGCTAAACCGGTCGGGTTAGTGCTAGTAAAGGCGGCAAAGTTGCCGCCGGTGGCGATCACCACGACCCCAGCGTAGGCACACAGTGCGGCGATGATGTCCCAGCGTTTCAGTTTCTGGCCGAGCATCGGTACCGCGAGCAGGCTAAGCATGATTGCCCAAGTGTAATTAAGCGCTTGCGCCTGCTGAGCGGGCAGCAGGTCATAGCCGGCAAACAAGGCAAAGTAATACAGGAACGGATTAAGCAGGCCGCATTTAAGGTAATGCAGCGGCGCTTGTTGCCACTGACTCTTTAGTTTCGGCAACTGGCCGCGAACGGCAACAATCAACAGCAGCACCAATGTGGAGGCGATCGAGGCAAACAGCACCAGCTGACTTGGCGCCATATGTTCGAGCGATAATTTGAAGGCGGTGGCCACGGTCGACCAGCAAAGTACGGCGGCAAAGCCCAGTTGCATTGCCCGAGTTTGGTTTTTCAATTTAATTACGCGGTTAAACAGTAGGATAGACGCAGATTTTAGCCCAGCAATGGTTGCCACAAACTGCAATCAGTAAAAATTTTTAAAGCGATCACTTGAAAGCCTCATGGGCACCCCCATTTAGCTATTCAGATTGAGTTGGGCGGCGGTTTGGTGCGGTTTCAACCAGCCGAAAAAAATTAACGGCTTGCCCTTGAAACGCCAAACCCCGACCCCCAATTCCTAACCAGTTAAGTTAAACCTCATAAAGTTGCTAAAGTTTTCGGAGGCTTTCGATGGGTAAGATCATCGGTATCGATTTGGGCACCACTAACTCCTGTGTTGCGATTCTGGACGGCGATAAGCCACGTGTTATCGAGAACGCTGAAGGCGATCGTACTACCCCATCGGTAATCGCTTACACCGACGGCGAGACTCTGGTAGGTCAGCCTGCTAAGCGCCAGGCGGTAACCAACCCACACAACACCCTGTTTGCGATCAAGCGTCTGATCGGCCGTCGTTTTAAAGACGAAGTAGTACAGCGCGACATCGACATCATGCCGTTCAACATTGTTGAAGCGGACAACGGTGACGCATGGGTTGAAGCTCGTGGCAACAAGATGGCTGCTCCACAGGTTTCTGCAGAAGTTCTGAAGAAGATGAAGAAAACTGCCGAAGATTACCTGGGCGAGCCAGTAACCGAAGCGGTTATTACTGTTCCTGCGTACTTTAACGATGCTCAGCGTCAAGCAACCAAAGACGCTGGCCGTATCGCCGGTCTGGATGTGAAGCGCATCATCAACGAACCAACTGCTGCTGCTCTGGCTTACGGCATGGGTAAGAAAGATGGCGACAACATCGTTGCAGTGTACGACTTGGGCGGCGGTACTTTCGATATCTCCATCATCGAGATCGACCACGTTGACGGCGAGCAGACCTTCGAAGTTCTGGCGACCAACGGTGACACCCACCTGGGCGGCGAAGACTTTGACAACCGTCTGATCAACTACTTGGCCGAGTCCTTCAAGTCTGAGCAAGGCATCGATCTGAAGAACGATCCACTGGCAATGCAGCGTCTGAAAGAAGCCGCTGAAAAAGCCAAGATCGAACTGTCTTCTGCTCAGCAGACCGACGTGAACCTGCCGTACATCACTGCAGACGCGACCGGTCCTAAGCACATGAACATCAAAGTGACCCGCGCTAAGCTGGAATCTCTGGTTGAAGATCTGATCATCCGTTCTCTGGAGCCACTGAAAGTCGCTCTGCAAGACGCGGATCTGTCCGTATCTGACGTGAATGACATCATCCTGGTGGGTGGTCAGACTCGTATGCCTAAAGTACAGCAAGCGGTTGCTGACTTCTTCGGCAAAGAGCCACGTAAAGACGTGAACCCAGACGAAGCAGTAGCAATGGGTGCTGCGGTACAGGGCGGCGTACTGGCGGGCGACGTAAAAGACGTACTGCTGCTGGACGTAACCCCTCTGTCTCTAGGTATCGAGACCATGGGCGGCGTGATGACTGCTCTGATCGAGAAGAACACCACCATCCCAACCAAGAAGTCTCAGGTATTCTCTACCGCTGAAGACAACCAATCTGCAGTAACCATTCACGTACTGCAGGGCGAGCGTAAGCAAGCTTCTGGTAACAAGTCTCTGGGTCAGTTCAACCTGGAAGGCATTCAAGCGGCACCACGTGGCATGCCACAAATCGAAGTAACCTTCGATATCGACGCTGACGGTATTCTGAACGTGTCTGCCAAAGACAAGAACACCGGCAAAGAGCAGAAGATCGTAATTAAAGCGTCTTCCGGTCTGTCCGATGACGAGATCAACGCGATGGTGAACGACGCTGAAGCCAACGCTGAAGCGGATAAGAAGTTCGAAGAGCTGGTACAAGCACGTAACCAAGCTGACGGTCTGGTACACGCCACCCGTAAGCAAGTGGAAGAAGCGGGCGACGCGCTGGCAGCGGACGACAAAGCCAACATCGAAGCGGCTTGCAAGGCTGTTGAAGAAGCGGTTAAGTCTGACGACAAAGACGCGATTGAAGCGAAAACTCAAGAGCTGATCCAAGCTTCTCAGAAGCTGATGGAGCTGGCGCAAGCACAAGCGCAGCAAGCGGGCGGCGAGCAGCCACAAGCGAAGAAAGCGGACGACGACGTAATGGACGCCGAGTTCGAAGAAGTGAAAGACAACAAGTAATTGTTGCTTAACTTTGCCTAATTGAGCGGGCGTCCGGCCAACATACCGGCCGCCCGTTTTGCTATTAACGAATCTGCGATAATTACTATGTCTAAACGCGATTTTTATGAAGTCTTAGGGGTAGGCCGCGACGCCAACGAGCGCGACATTAAAAAGGCCTACAAGCGTCTGGCAATGAAGTATCACCCAGATCGCAATCCAGGTGATGCCGCTGCAGCCGAATCTTTTAAAGAAGCCAACGAAGCCTACGAAGTACTGACCGATAGCCAGAAGCGCGCCGCTTACGATCAGTTCGGTCACGCTGGGGTTGATCCAAATCGCGGCGGTGGCGGCGGCTTTGGTGGCGGCGGTTTTGAAGACATCTTTGGCGATGTGTTCGGTGACATGTTTGGTGGCGGTCGTCGTGGCGGCGGTCGTGCCCAAGCGCGCAGCGGTGCCGATCTGCGTTACAACCTTGAACTGAGCTTGGAAGAGGCGGTTCGCGGCGTTAAGAAAGAGCTGAAGATCCCATCGTTGTCCTCTTGTGACAACTGTAAGGGCAGCGGCGCCAAGCCGGGCACCAGTGCTGATACCTGTGGTACCTGTCACGGCAGTGGTCAAGTACAGATGCGTCAGGGCTTCTTTGCGGTGCAGCAAGCCTGTCCAACCTGTGGCGGTCGCGGCAAGGTGATCAAAGATCCTTGTAACGTTTGTCATGGCGATGGCCGCGTAGAGAAGACTAAGACGCTGTCTGTGAACATCCCAGCCGGTGTTGATACCGGTGACCGAGTACGTTTGGCCGGTGAAGGTGAAGCGGGTCAGATGGGCGCGCCAGCAGGTGATCTGTATGTGCAGATGCACGTTAAAGACCATCCAATCTTCGAACGTGACGGCAATAACCTTTACTGTGAAGTGCCAATCTCCTTCACCAGCGCCGCACTGGGTGGTGAGATTGAAGTGCCAACCTTAGATGGGCGCGTGTCGCTGAAGATCCCAGCAGAAACCCAAACCGGGCGGATGTTCCGTTTGCGCGGTAAAGGCGTTAAGTCTGTCCGCAGTCATGCGGTTGGCGATCTGATCTGTAAGGTGATTGTAGAAACCCCAGTCAACCTAACCAGCCGTCAGAAAGAGTTGTTGGAAGAGCTGGAAACCTCGTTTGAAGGCAACAGCAATAAGCATCGTCCAAAGGCCGAAGGCTTCTTTGACGGCGTGAAGAAATTCTTCGACGATCTGACCAAATAATTAGCTTTCCAAGCATACTAAAAAGGCCCGTTGCACATTGTGCAACGGGCCTTTTTATATCGGCGTCGTCGGCCTTATTTTTTTGCTTTGCCTTCGTGATCCTTGGGATCCACCAGGCCAACGGCAACCATGGTGTGGTACAGCTCGTTGTTGATAAAGCCCTGTAGTACCTTACCTTTCACAATCAGTACTGGGGTTGAAGTGCCACCGAACAGCTCCAGCTCAGCGATAAGCTCTGGATTGCCGTCGATCAAGATGCGCTTGTGGTCGACGCCAAAGTCATCCAAGAAGGTGTCGGCGCGTTCGCAGTAGTCGCAAGCGGCGGTAGAGTAGATCACGATGTCGGTGTCGTACTTTTCGTTCGCTTCAATGGCTTTTTTAAATACGGTCGCTTGTGCAGGGGCGGTAGCAGCAACTGCCAGCAGGGCAGCGGCAATAAATTTGTTCATCATTCAACCTATGCGCTTGGTTCACTAAAACGGCGTTATTGTGCCGTGTTTCAGACTGTTCAATGCGCAAATTGTTCGCCTGCCGTGGTAGAAGTGTGCGCTTGCCCAAGTGCAGCTAATGAAACGTGATCAGATCTATAACCTGTTGCTTTGATAGTGATTTGTGATTGCTAGTGATTTGAATTAGGGTGATGGCAGTATCAACACAACAAAGGATGGTTGTATGTTTGGTCGGCTGATATTGATGCTGGCATTACTGTGGTCCTTGCCAATATTGGCAATGCCTGAGGTCGAGTATTTCACTCAAGAGTCGAAGTATAAAGAGGCGAAGATCTCGCCTGACGGCGAAATTTTGGCAATCAAGATGCCACAAAACGGCCGCGACATGTTGGCGCTGATCAATATTGAAAGTATGCAGGTCCAGCATGTTGTGCGTTTTACCGATCGCAAAGAAATTGGCGATTTTTATTGGGTAAATCAGCAGCGCTTGATGTTTCAGTTGCTGGAAAATAAAGGTTGGTTAGCAGAGCCTCTATGGTACGGCGAGTGGTATGCGGTCAATGCCGATGGCTCGAAAGCGACGAATGTCTATGGCTATCGTGCTGGCGAAATGCAAACTGGCACTCGCTTACGTAAACAGCAATCGACATGGGGTATAGGGCAACTGATTGATCCACTGCTGGATGATGATAAGCACGTATTGATGGCCTCTACGCCAATGGGTCGCGGTGAACAGCGCCATGCCAATATCATTAGGTTAAACGTATACAACGGCCGGATTAAAAAATTGGGGCGTTCACCGGTTCAAAATGGCTATTTCTTGGCGGATGATGCGGGCAAAGTCCGAATTGCCGCTGGCACTAACATTGAGGGGGACTGGCAGCTGCATTATCGGTCTAAGCGCGGTGATAACTGGCGGCGGATTGATCTGGGTGACAAGCGCTTTGGTGATCTGCAGCCGCTGGCGTTTGCGGACCGTGACCATATTTATCTGATGAGCGATCACGACAGTGATATCAGTGGCTTATATAAGATGAATGTTAATAACGGGCAGATGACCTTGCTCTATCAAGACCAGCAAGTTGAGCCGAGCAAGTTTCACTTTAGCCCTGATGGTCGGGTGTTGTATGCCTTAGAGGTGGAACCGGATTTCCCTAACTACATCTTTATTCGCGGTAAGCATCAATCGGCGCAGATACTGAAAGGGTTGATGGCGGCATTTCCTGGCCAACAGGTCAGCTTAACCAGCCAGTCCGCTGATGGGAACCTTGCGGTAGTGGCGGTTTACAGCGATCAGCAACCAACGGATTTTTATCTTTATGATCATGCTAAAGCGAAAGTCCGTCCGTTGGTGGCCAGCCGAGATTGGGTCGATGCCAAACAATCCTCTCTGGTTGAACCAATCCAATTCAGTGGCCGCGATGGTTATTCACTGAGTGGCTATTTGACCTTGCCACCAGGGGTTAGGCTGGAACAGGCACGGCAGTTACCATTGGTTGTTAATCCCCATGGTGGACCTCGGTCTCGCGATTTTTGGCGATATAACAGTGAAACTCAATTGCTTGCCAGTCGTGGTTTTGCGGTGCTGCAAGTCAATTTTCGAGGCTCGGCTGGGTTTGGCAGCGGTCATATGCACGCTGGTGATAAGCAGTGGGGTGGGGTAAGTCAACACGACATCATTGATGGCACTCGTCATGTGATTGAGCAAGGCATTGCTGATCCTAAGCGGATCTGCCTGTATGGTGCCAGCTTTGGTGGTTATTCGGCGTTGCAAAGTGCCATCTTAGAGCCGGAGCTGTTTGCCTGTGCTGTGGGTTCGATGGGGGTCTATGACCTAGAGATGATGTTTGAACATGGAGATATTCAGCAAAACCGCAGCGGAATTAACTATCTAGAAGAGACGCTAGGCACCGACAAACAACAGTTGCGTGCGTTTAGCCCAGTTCACAATGTCGATAAGCTTAAAGCTCCGCTGTTGTTGCTGCATGGCGAAGAGGACGAACGTACGCCAATCGAGCAAGTTGATGCGTTGAAGCAAGCTTTGGATAAGCGCAAGTACCCTTATCAGTATTTTGAGATGGATAAAGAGGGTCATGGGCTGGCAGATCCGCAAACCCGTGCCGAGTATTACCGTACGGTATTAAGCTTCTTAGAAGAACACACGCGTCTATAGCCAGCAGCGGTGACAACAAAAAACACCGGCTTGGGTTACCCCGAAGCCGGTGTTTTTTTGCGTCTGACGGATCAGTTTACGTAGTGCTCTTTTTTGCGCTCTTCGCGATCGTCAGGTTCTTCGCTGACTCGGAATTTGCGCTCTTTTTGGCGATGTTCCCATAGGCGGCGCGCCAGTTGTTGCATGTCTTTGGATGGGTCTTTGTGATCGACAATTTCCAGCCCCAACATCGACTCAATGATGTCTTCCATGGTTACCAGACCACGAACATCGCCATATTCATCGGCAACAATGGCCAGTTGCGCGTGGCGAGTTAACAACAGCTCGAACAGAGTCATCAGCTTGGCGGTTTCTGGGATCACCAGCAACTTATGACGTACGCTGCGCAAGGTGGCATCGGGATCGGTTTTCTCTGTGATTAGCACTTCAGAACGGCTGACGTAGCCGACGATATCGTCAGGGCCTTCACAAAAGACCGGGATCCGCGAGAACGATTTCTTACCGTGCTGCTGGGCAAATTCACGCAGAGTCAGTGACTCAGGCAATGAGTGGATCACCGTACGCGGGGTCATGATAGCGCTCACCGGCAGGCTGCGGGCGCGCAGTAGTTGCTTCAGAATGCGTGACTCTTGCGCGTCCAGTTCGCCGCTTTCGGCACCGATGTCGGCCATTGCAGACATCTCGGCGCGGATGTGGGCTTCATCGCCGCCGTGAGTAAAGCGAGAGGTGATCCAGCCGGAAACGATGATCAGCGGCTTGGTAATGGTGACCAGTGCGGTCAGCATGATTGACGCTTGTGGCCCCAATTGACGCCAGTAACGGGCACCAATGGTTTTCGGCAAAATTTCAGACAGGAATAGGATTGCCAAAGTCAGCACCGCAGAAAACCAACCAAGGGCTTCGCTGCCAAACACTTTGGTCGCTTGGGCACCCGCGCCAGCCGCACCAGCGGTGTGGGCGATGGTGTTTAGGGTCAGAATGCCCACCAGTGGTGAGTCGATGTTTTCACGCAGGCTAGCCAGTCGGGCCGCAGCCTTAGGGTTAGTTTGCTTTAGGTTGGAGATATAAGCCGGAGTCATCGACAGTAGAGTGGCTTCCAACATACTGCAGATAAAGGAGATCCCGACGGCCACCAACACGTACAAGCCGAGCACTAACATAAGTTCTATTTTTTACCTCTGGTAAATGGTCCGCAGACCGGATGGAGTTTGGTCGGCAAAGCCGGCGCCAAGCGCTGGTAAAACTCCGCTGATGGGCAAAGGGATTTTTAAGTTATTGATAAGGTACCGTTTGCCATACTTCACGGCGATTGGATGTTTACAGTGCGCCGCAAAGCCGCGCTATTTGAGCATACGACAGCAGCAAGGTGTTAGCGGAATAATTGGCGCTGGTACAAATAAATTGATTGCTGAACCGCAGCCATAGCTCCGGTCGGCGTGGGCAAACCGCAGATAAATAGTGACTTAAGCGGTGCGCTTTACGAGTGCGCTAACAAGCGAGTACAATTGCGCGCCATTTTTCGGCGTGATGACGAGGCTTCCGATGACAGACAAGATCAATTTACTTAACTTCGATCGCGACGGGCTGCGTGCCTTTTTTAAAGAGAATGGTGAAAAACCGTTCCGCGCCGATCAGGTGTTTAAGTGGATCTATCACTTCGGCATCGATGACTTCGAGCAGATGACCAACATCAACAAACAGTTGCGGGCGATGTTGATGGACAAGTGCGAAATCGTTGCGCCAGCGATTGCCACCTCGCAGCACTCCGCCGACGGCACCATCAAGTTTGCCATCGATGTTGGCCAAGGCCAGTTGGTGGAAACCGTTTACATCCCTGAACCAGACCGTGCCACTTTGTGTATCTCTTCACAGGTGGGCTGTGCGCTGGAATGCTCGTTCTGCTCTACCGCTCAGCAAGGTTTTAACCGTAACCTGAACGTGGCTGAAATCATCGGTCAGGTGTGGCAGGTGGCTAAGTACATCGGCATTAACGGTGGCGATCCGAAAAAGCGTCCAATCACTAACGTGGTATTGATGGGCATGGGCGAACCACTGCTGAACTTAACCAACGTGGTGCCAGCGATGAACATTATGCTGGATGACTTTGGCTTTGGTTTGTCTAAACGTCGCGTAACCCTGTCTACCTCTGGGGTAGTACCGGCGCTGGATAAACTGGGCGACATGATTGACGTGGCATTAGCGGTGAGCCTGCACGCGCCAAACGATCCATTGCGTGACGAATTGGTGCCGATCAACAAAAAGTACAACATCGAGCAACTGCTGGCATCGATCCGTCTGTATCTGTCTAAGTCGTTTGCCAATAAAGGTCGAGTGACCCTGGAATACGTGATGTTGGATCACATCAACGACAGCACCGATCACGCTCATGAATTGGCAAAACTGATGAAGGACACCCCATGTAAGGTGAACCTGATCCCGTTTAATCCATACCCTGGTAGCCCTTACGGCAAGAGTTCAAACTCGCGTATCGACCGTTTCTCCAAGGTGCTGATGGATTACGGACTGACCGTTATCGTTCGCAAAACCCGTGGTGACGATATCGATGCCGCTTGCGGCCAGTTGGCCGGCGACGTGCGCGATCGCACCAAACGTGTGCTGAAAAAACGCATGCAAGAGCAATCCATTTCGGTAACAATGAGTTAAGAGACAAGCAATAACTCATCAAGGAACCGATGATTAGCAAAGCGTGGTGGTTAGCCGGAGCCGTTCTGCTCAGCGGCTGTGTGCAGCAAACCTATTCGGGCAAAGACCAACTGGTCACCCCTGGCATCGATGCCGAGTCAGCCAGCCGCGAGCGCCTGTCGCTTGGGATGGCTTACTTAAAACGGGGCAATGGCGAACAGGCCAAATACAACTTTGAACGCGCGTTGTTGCACACGCCAACGGATTCCGATGCCTTGCTGGCAATGGCCTATTACTATGAATCGGTGCGGGCGTTTGACCGTGCCGAGAGCTACTACCAAAAATCCGTTGAAGCGACCCCCTTTAACGCCGATGCCGCCAATAACTTTGGCGCTTTCCTTTGTCGTCAGCACAAATACCAGCAGGCCGATCAATGGTTTAACCGTGCGGTTTCCGCTCCCGGTTATATCCGCGTTAGTCAAACCTTTGAAAACCTTGGACTGTGTGCCGAGCAAGCCGGCTGGGCTGATAAAGCCGCCAGCTATTACGTGCAGGCACTAAACTACAATCCAAGACGTGCAACCAGTTTATTGCAATTGGCTAAGTTGAGATTTGATGGCGAGTTGTTGGCGGATTCGCGCAGCTACCTAGAACGTTATCATCAAAGTGGTCAACAAAGCGCCGACAGCTTGTGGCTGGGGGCGGAGTTAGAATTTGCGGCCAATAACACTGATGCCGCAAGGCGATATGGGGTATTATTGCTGGCCAAATTCCCCGCCTCGACGCAGGCTAAAGCGTATCGAACGAAGTATTACTAATGACAGACCAAGTCGACACTGAATCACAGTCTGAGGTTTCGGAGACTCCGGGACCGCTGTTGCGTGACGCGCGTGAGCAGTTGGGACTTTCTACCCAACAAGTGGCGCAGCGCTTGAACTTGCGCCATTCGGTGGTGCTTGGCATCGAACAAGACAATTACGAAGCGGGCATGTCGGTAACCTACGTCCGTGGTTATATTCGTAACTACGCTCGCTTAGTGGGGCTTAACGAACAGCGTCTTAACAGCGCGCTGGATAGCGTTTATAAGCCAGCGATCGACCCGTCAATGCAGAGTTTCTCTGAACGAACCAAGCGTGATCGCACCAACGGCCGCTGGCAAGCGCTCACCTGGTTGATTGCTGCGGCGTTGCTGATTGCCCTAGGTTGGTGGTTGGTAACCACCCAGTTAAGTAACAGCGAGCCAACCCGAGAATTGCCCGAGGCCGCCAGTTTGGTGACACCAGCGCCGATAGCCAGTGCCCCAAGCGTACCGGTACCAGCGGTGGGTGAACGGGCGACCGTAGCGATTCCTACCAGTGATGATAGCCAAGTGGCAGAGCCTGGTGAGGTCATCGCCGCGACGCCAGTGGCCGAGGCGACACCGCTTGTGGCGACAGATAGTGTCGTCGCCACGGCTGAGTCACCGGTGGCAGCAGAGGTTCCAGCCGCAGCCAGCGCCGATGAAACTGTGGCGGTGGTTGACAGCTTAACCATCAGCCTGAGCGCCGATTGCTGGATGTTGGTGCAAGATGCCGATGGGCAAACCCTGTTAGAGGGGCTAAAGCCCGCCGGTTACAGCACCATCCTAGCTGGTAATTCGCCCTATAAAATTCGCCTAGGAGCGCCTGAAGCCGTAAGCCTTAGCTATAACGGTGAAGCAGTCGATCTTTCTAAATTCCGCGCCGGCAAAGTCGCGCGCCTGACCGTACCGCAATAAAGTTACGATGCATCAACCTACGCCTATTGTCCGACGTAAGTCGACCCAGATTATGGTGGGCAATGTACCAGTCGGCGGCGACGCCCCGATTTCGGTGCAGTCCATGACCAACACCCGCACTACCGATGTCGATGCGACCGTCGCGCAGATCAAAGCGATTGAACGTGCCGGCGCCGATATCGTTCGGGTATCCGTACCAACCATGGATGCTGCCGAAGCGTTCAAGCTGATTAAGCAGCAGGTGGATATTCCGCTGGTGGCGGACATTCACTTCGATTACCGCATTGCCTTGCAAGTGGCGGAATACGGTGTTGATTGTCTGCGCATCAACCCTGGCAATATCGGCAATGAAAGCCGCATTCGCTCGGTCATTGATTGCGCCCGCGATAAGAATATTCCGATCCGTATCGGCATTAACGCTGGTTCGTTAGAGCGCGATATCCAAGAAAAATATGGCGAGCCAACGCCAGCGGCGCTGGTGGAATCGGCGATGCGTCATGTTGATATTTTGGATCGTTACAACTTTGACCAGTTCAAGGTTAGCGTTAAAGCGTCTGATGTGTTCTTGGCGGTCGAATCCTATCGGCAACTGGCTAAGCAGATTGTTCAGCCGCTGCACCTAGGCATTACCGAAGCCGGTGGTGCTCGGGCGGGGGCGGTAAAATCCGCAGTGGGTTTAGGCATGCTGCTGGCTGATGGCATCGGCGACACCATGCGTATTTCGCTGGCGGCGGATCCGGTTGAAGAGGTGAAAGTGGCTTTTGATATCTTAAAGAGTCTGCGCATTCGTTCTCGTGGCATCAATTTTATCGCCTGTCCGTCGTGCTCCCGTCAGGAGTTTGACGTAATCGGCACCGTCAATGCGTTGGAACAACGTCTGGAAGACATCATCACGCCGATGGATGTGTCCATCATTGGCTGTGTGGTTAACGGCCCGGGGGAAGCGCTGGTGTCCGATTTAGGCCTGGCCGGTTCCAACCGTAAGAGCGGTTTTTACTTGAATGGCGAGCGTCAGAAAGAGCGCATCGATAACAACGACATCGTAGATAGCTTGGAAGCTAAGATCCGCGCTCAGGTGGCCCTGAAGCAGCAGATGATCGACGTTAAGGAACAAGGTTAAGCCGAGCACTCGGCGGTTCCGAAAATTATTTTCCAACAGAATTAGATCAAGAGTTTACAGTGGCAAAACAGATCCAAGCTATTCGCGGCATGAACGATTGCCTGCCGGCCGACACCATCAAATGGCAACAGGTAGAAACTACCCTGCGACAACTGGTGGCCTCATACGGCTATCAAGAGATCCGCACTCCAATCGTTGAGATGCTCAACTTGTTCACCCGCGGTATCGGCGAAGTTACTGACATCGTTGAAAAAGAGATGTACTGCTTTGAGGATCGCAACGGCGACATGCTGGGTCTGCGTCCAGAAGGGACCGCCTCGACCGTGCGCGCAGGTAACGAACACGGCCTGTTGTACAACCAAGAGCAGCGTCTGTGGTACATGGGCCCGATGTTCCGTCACGAACGCCCACAGAAAGGTCGCTACCGTCAGTTCCACCAGTTTGGGGTGGAAGTGTACGGTTTGGCTGGCCCAGATATCGATTCCGAAGTGTTGTTGATGTCTGCTGCCCTTTGGGAGCAGTTGGGGATCAAAGAGCACGTTCGATTGGAACTGAACACTATCGGCAACGCCGATGAGCGTGCGCTGTTCCGCACCGCGTTGATCGCCTTCTTAGAGCAACATCTGGACAAGCTGGACGAAGACAGCAAGCGCCGTTTGCACAGCAACCCGCTGCGCGTGTTGGACTCCAAAGACGCTGGTGTGCAAGCACTGTTGGCTGATGCGCCAGCACTAACCGACTACTTGGGCGAAGAATCTAAGCAACATTTCCAAACGCTGTGTGAACTGTTGCACGCCGCTGGCATCGAATACACCGTAAACCCTCGTTTGGTTCGTGGTCTGGATTACTATAACCGCACCGTATTTGAGTGGGTTACTGATAGCTTGGGCGCTCAGGGCACGGTCCTGGCTGGCGGTCGTTACGATTCGCTGGTGGGGCAACTGGGTGGCAAAGACACGCCTGCGGTCGGTTTCGCGATGGGGATTGAACGTCTGGTATTGCTGCTCGATACCATGGGTAAGTTCGATAACCTGCCGCGTCAGGCCGACGTTTATCTGTGCGCCATGGGCGATGCCGCGGTTGCTGCGGGTCTGCAGTTAGCGCAGCAGTTGCGCCAACAAGTACCAGGCCTTAAGGTGATGAGCCATTGCGGTGGCGGTAACTTTAAAAAGCAGATGAAACGCGCAGATAAGAGTGGTGCCGAACTGGCACTGATCCTCGGCGAAGATGAACTGCAAAATGGCGTAATCACCGTTAAACCACTGCGTGGCGGTGAACAGAGCCAACAAACCAAAGAACAACTGATCGAGTCGCTCGCGGCGCTGGTACAGAATTAAGGGACAACGCTTTGGAACATTTCGAAACAGAAGAACAACAAGTCGAAGCGATCAAACGCTTTTGGAAAGAGTACGGCCTCTCCATCGTCGGTGGTGCGGTGATCGGCCTTGGCAGTCTGTGGGGCTGGAACTACTACCAGCAGCAGCAACTGGCTGGCCAAGAGGTTGCCTCGGTGGCGTTTGAAAACGTGTTGGCACAAAACGGCAGTGCCGACGAATTGGCGGCGGCTGCTGCGCAGTTTCAACAGAATTACGGTGACAGTGGCTATGCGCCACTGTCGGATCTGATGCAGGCTCGTGCGCTGGTTGATGAAGGCAAACTGGCCGAGGCACAAACGCTGCTGGAACGCGCGATTGGGCAATTGGACAACACCGCTAAGCCATTGGCGCAACTGCGTCTGGCTCGAGTACAGCAGGCACAAGAGAACCTTGAAGGCGCGCTCAATACCGTAAACGCGATCGATAACGCCGCTTTTGGCGCCCAGCGTGACGAACTGAAAGGTGATCTGCTGGTTGCCAAGGGTGATGTCACTGGTGCGCGTAGCGCCTACCAAGCGGCACTGGCTGCAGCCGGTCTGCAAGGCAACCCTGCGGTACAGATTAAACTCGACCAACTGGCTCAGGGCTAAGGGGCGTTTATGCTGCTGGCAAGAAAAGGATGGCTGGCTGGTTTGCTGGGTGCGGCGGTGTTAACTGGCTGCGCCTCTAGCGACAGCGAAGAGGTGGTGATTAAGCCGCTGCCAGAACTGACCGATCCGATTGAGGTTAACATCCAGTGGCGCGACAGCGTCGGTGATGGTGTTGCTCACTACTTCTCGTCATTGTCGCCGGCGGTACGCTACGACAAGCTGTTTGTGGCCGAGCGCTATGGTCTGGTGAAAGCCTTTGACCAAAAAAACGGTGATGAGATCTGGGAAAGCGATCTGCGCCGGGTATTTGCTGAAGGGCCGCTGAAGAAAAACGACGGTGCGCGCCTATCTGGCGGCATCGAAGTGGGCTTCGATAAGGTGTTTGTTGGCTCTGAAAATGGCGTGCTGTTTGCCTTATCTGCCGACAATGGCGAGTTGCTGTGGCAAGCGGATACCAAAGGTGAACTACTGTCCGATCCAGCCATTGTTGGGGCGCAGATCTTAGTCAATACTGGCTCCGGAAAAGTGCAAGCTTTTGATGTCGACAATGGCGAGTTTAAGTGGCAGATGGACATGACCATGCCGTCACTGGTGCTGCGTGGCACCTCGGGCATCGCTCAGTCACAAGGCGCGGCTTTTGTTGGTACTCCGGATGGTAAGGTCTCGGCGATGTTTGGTGAGAGCGGCGCGCCGATTTGGGAAGCGCGGATCGCTGAAGCCACCGGTTCTAATGAACTGGAACGGGTGGTCGACGTCGATACCAAACCAGAGATTGTCGGCAGCACGCTGTATGCGGTGGCCTACAATGGTGCCTTGGCGGCGGTGGACTTACGCAGTGGCCGGGTAAACTGGAGCCGCAAGTACTCCAGTTACAGCCCGTTTGTGATCCAAGGCTTTAATCTCTACCTCAGCGACTCCGATGGTACGGTTTACGCCATTGATCGTCGCAACGGTTTGGAAAAGTGGGCCAACAGCGATCTGCAAGGACGACAGTTGACCGCTCCGCAGATTGTCGGCGATTACCTGGTGGCCGGTGACTTTGAAGGTTATCTGCACATCTTTAGCCGCAACGACGGCAAATTGGTCGGGCGCAGCCAGATCGACAGCAGCGGTTTGTACGTGCAACCATTGCTGGATGGCGAGACCCTTTATCTGCAAGCGCGAGATGGTGATGTCACTGCGGTGACAATCCCTTAAACTCCATGTAGACTATGGCGCCCCCAATAATGGGGGCGTTTTTTATTGGTAACGAATGAGGTTTTATCGATGATCCCTGTGGTAGCCCTGGTTGGCCGTCCCAACGTTGGTAAGTCAACGCTATTTAACCGCTTGACCGGCACCCGCGACGCGCTGGTGGCAGACTTCCCTGGCCTGACCCGTGATCGGAAATATGGCCAAGCTCGTCTCGCCGGTCACGACTTTATTGTGGTTGATACCGGTGGTATCGACGGTACCGAAGAGGGTATCGAAACCAAGATGGCGGAACAGTCGCTGCTGGCGATTGAAGAAGCCGATGTGGTGCTGTTTTTGGTGGATGCGCGCGCCGGCCTAACCGCCGCCGATGAAGCGATCGCCAAGCATCTGCGCAGCCGTGAAAAGACCACTTTGCTGGTGGCCAACAAGACCGATGGTATCGACGCGGATGCCGCGGTGGGAGAGTTCTACGCCTTAGGCCATGATGAGATCCACCACATCGCTGCGGCGCAAAACCGTGGGGTAACGCAACTGATCAACCACGCGCTGGCGCCATTTGCTGAAGAGTTCGAATCGGATCAAGAGGGCGAGGAAGAAGAGCTCGACGAAAACGCCGCTTACTGGGCTGAAATTGAAGCGCAGCAAGCCGCGTCTGAACGCGAAGAGGAAACCGCCGAAGAGGAAGCGGAGCGTCTGCGTAACCAGCCAATCAAGCTGGCGATCATCGGTAAGCCAAACGTGGGTAAATCGACTCTGACCAACCGCATCTTGGGTGAAGAGCGCGTGGTGGTGTACGACATGCCGGGCACCACCCGTGATTCCATCTACATCCCGATGCAGCGTGAAGAGCGTGAATACGTGCTGATCGACACCGCCGGTGTTCGTCGTCGTAAGAACATGCACGAAGCGGTCGAGAAGTTCTCGGTGATTAAGACCTTGCAAGCGGTGGAAGACGCCAACGTGGTGCTGTTGATCGTTGACGCTCGCAGTGGCATCACCGATCAAGACTTATCCTTGCTGGGCTTTGCTCTGAACGCCGGTCGTGCGGTTGTGATTGCGGTAAACAAGTGGGATGGCCTGAGCACTGACGTTAAAGACGCGATCAAGAACGAACTGGATCGCCGTCTGGGCTTCGTTGATTTTGCTCGTCTGCACTTTATCTCGGCACTGCACGGCACTGGCGTTGGCCACCTGTTTGAATCAGTGCAAGAGGCTTACGACAGCGCAACTCGCCGTACTTCGACCTCGATGCTGACTCGCATCATGCACATGGCGCAAGACGATCACCAGCCGCCGATGGTACGTGGTCGCCGAGTGAAGCTGAAATACGCTCACGCCGGTGGTTACAACCCACCGCGTATCGTTATTCACGGTAACCAGGTGAAAGATCTGCCAGATGCTTACAAGCGCTACCTGATGAACTACTTCCGTCGTTCATTGAATGTAGTGGGCACCCCAATCTTGATGCAGTTTGCTGAAAGCGCTAACCCGTTTGAAGGCAAACGCAGCAGCATGACCGCCGCCGAGCAACGTAAGCGTCGTCAATTGCTG
This sequence comes from Ferrimonas senticii DSM 18821, assembly GCF_000422665.1. Taxonomy (GTDB): domain Bacteria; phylum Pseudomonadota; class Gammaproteobacteria; order Enterobacterales; family Shewanellaceae; genus Ferrimonas; species Ferrimonas senticii. Next base: position 157,270 of record NZ_KE383898.1, read on the forward strand.
AACCACATCCGCAAACGTGGTGCATAATACCAATTAACCTAAATATCTGATCACTATTGCTGGTTTAAATCGCTTCACTCGGCGTTACTCAACTTACTGGTAGAGCCACTAGCAGCGGCGTTGAGTGCCTTGATTGAAACGATTTCTCCTTCGCACTAGGTAGGCCATTTACTTAGGTGAATAGGTATAACTCACGCAGGGCGTAACCAGCCGACCACTTGGGCGGTTATCGCTGTAAGTGCTGGCACTGATAACGGCCTCCTTGGAACTGTCCGGGGAGGCCGTTTTGCTTTAGATACTGCTGCCGCTAGCGCCAATGATGATGGGGATTGAGTTGTTGTTGATAGGCGTGAGCCAATTGGTCGATGTCACGAAACAACTTGGTTTGCCAAAGCTTGGGATCGGTAAAGGTTTGGGTCAACAGTGCTGGTGCGCCGCTGTGCTGCAGATCGCCCCAGAGCTGTTGCAGTTGCGAGCATGAGATCCGCTGCATCTGCCAACTGGGGAAGCGGCGCTGCTCCAGTTGTGGCTGCTCAAACAGCGTTAAGATCCGATGACGTGGATCTTGCTCAATGCTTGCCATTAACTGTCGAACCGCCGTTGCCGGTCCCTCTATATATTGAAAGAAGCGATCATCGTCGAAAAACAGACAGCCACTGATCTGCTGTTCGCTGTTATTCAGCGCCGCCATATCCACCAATTCATCCAATTCGGCTGGTCGAAACAGCGCAGTGGCTTGACTGACATAAACCATCGCGAGCATTGCTCAATTCCAAGGTTGTTTTGTTATCAAACCTAAGAATAGCGGCTATTGTCACGCTTGAGTCAACCACTGCTGCAGAGCTACCAGACTGTGTTGCTGCAGCTCGATGAGTTCATCTATCAAGCTCAGATCGGCGGCCAATTTTTCCAGTTGCTGACAACGGTGGCTTAACGCAGTTAACCCAAGCGCACTGGCACCACCTTTAAGTCGGTGCAGGGTTGACTGCCAATCGGCGCCGGTTTCCAGCGCCAGCAGCAGTTGGTCACTGTCGTCGATAAACTCAGCCAGCATCTGCGCGATGGTGTTGGCACCGAGTATCTGCAGATCCTGCTGCAGTTGCCGTTCATCAAGCAGTGTTGGCGTTTGCGCGGCTGGTGCGGGTGCCACGCTGGAGCTTTGCTGCCTCAGTTGTTCAGCCAGTTGCGGCAAGCGCAGTGGTTTGGGCAAAAAACCGTCGAAGCCAGCGGCTAGAAAATCGTTGATCTGTTCAGTAAATACGTGCGCTGACATGGCGATGCAGGGCAGCGGTTGATGATGCTGTTGCTGCTGCAACGCTTTTAACTGCCGCTGTAGTTCGCTGCCATCGCCATCGGGCAGATTGATGTCCACCAACGCCAAATCAAACCGCTGGGCGGTGATTGTCGCCAGCGCGCTGGCAGCGTTGCCACAACTCACGTACTGCTGACCAAGTTTGTCCAGAAAGCCTTCGATGACCAGTTGATTGATGGGATTGTCCTCTACCACCAAGATCTGTTGTTGCCGCAGTTGTGGCAGTGGCGTGGCGCTGGTGACGGTAGGAATGTCGTCGCTTATCTGCAATGGAATATCAAGGGTAAAACAGCTGCCGTGACCAAGTTGACTGCGAACGCTAAGGTTACCGCCCATCGCCTCGGCGAGACGGCGACTGATCGGTAACCCTAAGCCGGTACCACCGCGGCTCTGGCCCAAATGGGTCTGGACGAACGGATCGAAGATCGCGGTTAACTGTGATGCAGCGATGCCGTCGCCGCTGTCCTCAACCGTGACCGTTAGCCACTGCTGTTGCTGGTCGACACGGCCATCACAGCGGATTTGGATGGCGCTGTTGCGGCTAAATTTGATGGCATTGCCGATCAGGTTAAGCAAAATCTGCCGCAGTTTGGTTTGATCCCCCAGATAGTTATCGGCCAGCGCCTCTGCAAAGTGGCTGCGTAAGTGCACTGCTCGTGCATGAGCGCGGGGGCTGAGCAGTTCGATGATCTCATTGATGGTGGCGCGCAGCTCAAATGGTTGGCAGTGCAGTTCAATCTTACCGGCTTCGATTTTGGAATAATCCAAGACGTCGTTAAGGATCTGCAACAACCCTTCACCAGAGCGGCGGATCACCGCCAGATAGTGGCGCTGTTTGGGATCGAGAGTGGAACCATCCAGCAGTTCGGCAGTGCCTAAAATGCCATTCATTGGCGTGCGAATTTCGTGGGATATGGTCGCCAAAAACGTGCTTTTGGCGCGGCTGGCGGTTTCCGCTTCCCGTCGTGCTGAAGCGGCCACTTGCAGCTGCTGATTCAGCGCTTCGGTGCGTTCGGCGACGGTTTGTTCCAGTTGTTGATGCTGCTGTCGCAGTTGCTGCTCGGCATCCAGCTTCGCTTGACTGGTGGCTTTAAAAGCGCCGATTGCCTCGGCTAAACGGGTGAGCTCGTCATCGCCATCGGCTTGTACCTCGACGGAGAGATCGCCGTTGCTCAAACGCTTTAGGGCATCGCTGTAGTGGTCGATGCGACGGATCACATCACGGTAGACTAAGCGCCAAACGACAATCAAACTTAGCAGCACGGCGGTGATACCAATCAGCCATAACCGCAGTCGCGCTTGCTGTTGGGCGTTATCGGTGGCGGTTTGGGCGTCGACAATGGCTTGATTGGCGACCGCCGATGCTTGGCTCAAACGGGTATTAAGCAGGGTCAGTTGTTGCTCTAGTTGTCGCGCTTGGTTGTGGATCGCCGCTTGAGTTGTCAGTTGCTGCTGGCGGTTGCTGAATAGCTTTTGGCCGCGTTCCAGCTCTGCTAGTGCCTGTGAGAATTGCTGTTGGCGCTGGGGATCGGGCAGGTCGGTTTGTTGCTGCGTCAGTTGTTCGGTCAGCCCTTGATAGTGGCTAAGGCGCTGGGCGATACCTTGTTGGTCGTTTAAGTAAGGCAGATCCAGCAACTGCTGCTTAAGTAAAATCACCCGATGCTGCAGTTCGCTCAAACGCTGTGTTTGTGGCAGATCCAGCTCCAGCAGATCATCGAGCTGTTGTGGCTCTGATTGACGGTACAATCCAAGGCTGCGAGCCACTAAGGCGGTTTGGGCGTTGGCCAGTTGGCTGTCAATCAGATCCGCCAGTTCGGTCGTGCGTCGGTTTAGTTGCTGGTAGCGCTTTTGAAAATCGCTATAAAGCTGGATTTTTTGGCCAACTTTCTGATTAAGTGCGGCCAGTGCTTGCTGCAGTTGTTCGGTTAATTGCGCCAGTGCTGGTCGATCTAGCGATTGCGCCGAGTTTGGGATCTGCGCTAATTGGGCTTGCAGTTGGCTCATCTGCTGCTGTAGCTGGCGTTCGACTTGGTGCAACTCCTCGGCGTTGGTGATCTGGGTTAGGAAGCGACCAGTAATGATGATGTTGCTGCCGCTTTGGGCGATATTCGCGGTCAAGTCCAGCAGTGGTAAGGCGCTGTTATTCAGCTCGCTTTGGCGCTGGCGAATGTCATCTAGGGCGTGCCAACCGACCAAGGCGGCGGCGCCAGAGAGCAGAGTCACAAACAGAAACGCCAACAATAACTTGGCGGCGATAGATAATTTCAAAGGCAACGATCATTGCTGGCAGCGAATAGCGCCATTGTAGCCTGTTCGGCGCCAACGACACTAAACCTAAGAGAACAACAGCTTGAAATACCTGATTAGTTTTTTAGCGATATGGAGTCTGGCTAACCCGGCATGGGCACAGGTTAAGATCTGTGCGTTGCTGCCGCACATCAAAGATTCCTACTGGTTGAGTGTCAATCAAGGCCTGGTGGAACAAGCCCGCCAAGCGGGGGTACAACTGTGGGTGCAGGATGCCGGAGGCTATCCCAATCAACAGCAACAACAGCAGCAGTTTCTGCAGTGCCAGCAGTGGCAGGCAGATGTCGTGTTACTGGGCAGCGTCAGTTTGCGGTTGCCGCCAGCCATGGCAGAGTTGGTGGCGCAAACACCAACCATCAGTTTAGTTAATCAGATTGAACAAGCGCCATTGGTGGGGCAGGTAGGGGCGTCGTGGTTGCGAATGGGGCAGCAGATCGGCGACTACATCAACCAGCATTACGCTCAGCACTCTACGCCCATTACTACCTTACTGATGTTAGGACCTGCCACTAATGGCGGCAGTCGTGCGCTGCAACGAGGGATCGAGCAGCAAGTATCGGCGCAACGATTGGATATTCAAGCGGTGTTAAATGGCAGCAACAGTGTCGAGGTGCAGCGGCGCTTGTTGCGGCAATACCTTGCGGATAATCCGCCGCCGCAATTGATTATTGGCGGGGCGGTGGCGATCGAAGTAGCGATTGCCGAATTGCGTCGACTGGGTATTGCGGAACAGGTGGATCTGATCGCCAGTTATCTGAGCCATGGGGTTTATCGCGGTTTACTGCGGGGTAAGGTGTTGATGACCAACGATGATCAGATGCGCCAGCAGGGGCAGTGGGCGATTACTCAAGCGCTACGGTATCTGGCGCAAGGCCAAGTGTTACAGCCGTTGGTGCCGACGCCTAAGTTAATCAGTCGCGACCAGTCGCTAGCAACCTGGTCTGACAGTTTGTCGGATCCGGATTTTCGTGCCAGCTATCGGGTCGGCGGCGACTAAGCCGGTTTCGCTGGGCGTGGGCAGCAACCAAAAAAAACGGGGTCTTCCCTCCATCGACCAAATTGGCTTTCGACCCCGATGGCTCTTCCCCTAAGCCTAACGCACTGAGTGCTCGTTTAGCAGTCGTTGCTGCTGTGGTTTGGATAACGCATCAAAATGGTTGATTAAGATCCGTAGCAGCCGTGAGCGACTTATCTGTTGACGTTTAGCGTGCACAATCAGTCGCTGTCGCAACGGTTGGCTCAGTCGAAAACCGCTGCTTACCATCGGTTGCTGGCGACTTGGTAGCAGCGCCAGTGGCGGTGGGGTTAGGCCATTGGCGTAGGCTTCTGCGCCTTCGAGAAATTGTTCCAATGACGCCACTGTGCAGGCTTTATTGGTGGCTGATCGCGATAGATTGGCGAGTGTCATACTGCGGCTCCAACTGCTTATTACTGTGGGCGTAGCGAAGCTCAATTGCTCGTTGATTGGGTTGCTGCAACAACTGATTAAAGATCTGCCGCAGTTCAGCGGCGGCTTTGCCATCCGGTTCGAGTTCCAGCACTGAACAGCCAGCTTCTTCGGAATCGTCGTAGATATTGCGCTGGTAAGTGATGGCATCGAGCACTCGATGATCCCAAGTGCCAACGACCTCTTTGGCTTCTAGGATGCGCCGTGCCTGATTGGGCAGCGAAGGGCATTGCGACAGCACAAAAGCGCACTCCAATTTGGGGTTAAACATCAGACTGTTGTTGATTAAATCGTCAACGTGCTCGAGGGTTTGTAGATCTCGTCGCTTTGGCCGCAGCGGTAGCAAGGCGAAATCGGCTACCGACATTGCGGCTCGCAGTGCGACGCTGTCTTGGCCACCGCAGTCGATCACCACCGCTTCATAATGACCGCCAAGGCTGAGTAGATCTTCTCGGATCTTACCGTACATCTGCACGCAGTTAATCCGCGTTATCGCGTCATTGTCGTTGCGGGCTTGCACCCATTTAGAGGTGGTGCGTTGTGGGTCGCAGTCAACCACCATCACGTTGAGCCGACACTCTTGCTGCAGATAAACCGCCAAATTTTGCGCCAGGCAACTCTTGCCGCTGCCGCCTTTTTCGCCGCCGATCAAAATAATCATGATACCTCCGTGTGGCGTTGGCGCTGTAAAGCGCGAATGGCGAAAGTATATGAACTGCGGCTGATACTGCGGTTATATCGCTAGATTTGTTGGTTATAGAAATATCCTAAGTTGTTCTAATAAAAGAAAAATGCCAGCTTTTTGACGCTGGCATTTTTTTGACCGTCGCTTTAGCTCGCTTCGGCGTAGCGGCTGTGCAGTTGTTGCTGCAACTGCGCTAGCCGCAATTGCACTTGGCGCAGACAAGCTTGGTAGTTGTGGCCGTTGACGCTGGCTCGTTGCAGTTGTTCCAGCGGTTCGACTAACGCCGAGCACGACAGCATCTTAGCTGCGCCAGCCATCCGGTGCGCGGTTAGCTTTACCTGATGATGTTGTCGCTGCTCTATCGCTTGACTCAAAAGTGTCAAATCATCGTTTTGGCACTGGACAAAGTCTTGCAACAACTGTTCGGTCAGCAGTGGATCGCCATAGATGGTTTGCACCAAGTTGATGTCGAGCAGTGCCGTTTCGGCGGTTTCTGGGGTGACGACGGCCTCACTCTCAGTTGGCAGCCAACTGTTGACGATATCCCGCAGTTGTTCCAGCTCGACCGACTTGGTGAGGTAGGCATCCATACCGGCGCTGATGCAGCGCAGATCGTCGCCTCGTTGGTTGTTGGCAGACAGGGCGATAACCGGCAATCGTGGCAAGCGTTTGGCAAACTCGCGGCGGCGGATCTGTTTGACCAGAGCGAAGCCATCCATATTGGGCATGTAACACTCGGTTATTAGTAGTCCATAGCGTTGCTGAGCCAGTGCCAGCAATGCTTGTTGGCCGTCGCTGACGCTGTCGGCGTAAAACCCCAGTTGCTGCAGTTTGGTCATGATGATGCGGCGGTTGACGGGGTGATCCTCTACCACCAGCAGCAAGCGACCATTGGCGATGGCTTGTTCGCGCCCTTGCTGATAGTGATCCGCTTGGCTACTGGCGACCTGCTGGTCATCAATGGCGTTGGGGTTGCCGATTGCACTCAGCAGATGTTGTGGCAACAGTGGCTTGGCGCAGATTGACCAATGACCGTGGCGCAGTTGCGGCGCCGCCTGTGACCGCTTTTCCAACAAGATGCAGCGCAGATTCGGCAGGTGTTGCTGCAGCCAGGTGCCATCCAATTGCAGTCGCTGATACTCCTCAGTGGCGATAACCAACAAATTGATCTGCTGTTGTTGGCACAGTTCGCGCAGCTGCTGGTGATCCGCCAGTGCCTCAGTGCTGACGCTGGCGTGCCAATTTTCTAGATGGCGCTTGGCGTCGCTAAATATCGCCGCCTCAAAAGTAGATTGCGCCAGTAACGCCCGACAGCAACTGAGATCGGGGCTGGTCGCGGCTTGCACCAGATCGGCACTGAGGCTGATGGTCACCACGGTGCTGAAGTCAGGCTGCAAATTCAGCTCGATGCTAGCACTCAGTAGATTCAGCAATTGGCGGCACAGCGGCAGCCCTAATGCTTGGCTTTGTTGCTGCAATTGGTCGGGGCTGTCAGGAAACAGATCGCTGCTACCGTCGCGGGGCATAGGCCACTGACAATGTAAGGTAAAACGCAGTTGCTGTTTGCCATCTTGTTGTCGCTGCAACTCGCAGGTTAAGTTCAGCGGTTTGCCGGCAGATTGTTTGATGGCGTTGCCCAGCAGATGATTGAGCGCCTGACTGAAGCGCGATTTATCGAAGGTCAACTGCGTGCCGATTTGCGGATCTATCCAATGCAGCACTGACACTCCTTTGCGGGCGGCCTCCTCGATATGGGGTTGCAGCAGTTCGGTTAGCATTGGGCGGATCTCAACCGGATTAAAAGTGAGGTAGCTTTGCTCTGCCGCCAGCGACGACAACTGTTGAAGGTCTTGGCTAAGGCTTAACAACTTGTGTGCTGATTGATTCAGGTTGCTGTAGATACCGTGAAAGCCTGCGGGTTTGGGGCAGGTACTGGCCAGTGCCAACTGTTCGATGATCTCCTTGATCGGGATGTGAATATCGGCACTGATGTTAGCCAACAGTCGCGATTTCATTTGGCTGGCGGTATCTGCGGCCTTACGCGCTTGCTCCAGTTCCCAATGCTGCTGTTGGAGGCTGCTGCTGTCGGTCAGGATGGTGGTCCACAGGTAGTGTTCACCTTGCTGCTCTACCTGCGCTTGAATGGTTACCCATTGCTTACGGCCGTTGCTGAACAGCTGCGTTTGTTGTGACATCGAACCACGACTGATCGCATCGCGCATGGCATGGACCATCTGCACTCGCATCTCAGGTACAACCAGATGCAACAGTCCTTGGCCGCTGTCTAGCAGGGTTTTGGGGTTGATGTTAAATAGATTACGAACGCCATTGCTCGCATAGAGAAAACGGACGTCGTTTGGGTTATCACTTAACTGCAAATGCTGTATCACCGCACCGTTAATGATATCGGCGATCCGTCCCATTTGCGCTTGCGCGGCTTGTGCTTGTTGTTCGGCTTGGCGCAAGGTGGTGTGATCTTGGATAACCGAGATAACACCAAGGATCTGTTGTTGTTTATCGCGGTAGGCGGCTTGTTTCAGATTCAGATGGTGCGACTGCTGCTCTATTTGAAGCTGCAACTCTTTGTTAATCGACTGATTATTGTTAAATGGCTGAGACTCCAAGGCACCACGCAACAACTGCCGTTGCCAATCCGGCAGTTCATCAGCATCGCTGGCAAAGTACTTTTGCGTAGGCTTTAGCCCGTACAAGCGCTTAGCGGCCTGGTTGCAACTTTGCAATTCGCCTTGGGCATTACTTAACAGTAGCGGAACCGGGATGGCGTCCAGCATCGCGCGCTGTTGTTGCAACTGTTGCTCTAAGGTTTTTTCGACCGCTTTACGACGGCTGACTTCGCGGCGCATCGCCAGCGTCCAGCTGACTACCGCTAAGGTTAACAGCAGTAACAACACCCCGACGTGAGTGAGCCAACGACGAATGTCATCACGGCTGAGGCCATTGTTGAACTGAGTGTGATCGCGCCAGCGTTGTTCGATCTCTCGATAGCGGCTTGGGGGGATTGCCGCTAGGGCTTTGTTGATTACCTGCAACATCAACGGATCGGCTTTATGGATCGCAAAGGATACCGGGATAAAGGCTGAACGATCGACGCTACTGATGACCTTAAGTTGACCTAAGTAGTGCTGTTGCAATTGGTTCGAGGCGCGGTACAACGATGCCACCGCGAGATCAACCTCGCCGTTGTTGGTGGCCTCTAACAGTTCGCTGATGTCGTCGTAGGGCTGAAGGGGGCAGTTATTGCAATAGCGTTTGGCCATTTGCGAGCCATAACTGTCACGAACAATACCGATTACTGCATCGTTTTCGACCACATCCAGCGACAGCGCAAACTGGTGTTCGCTGCTGCGACCGATGGCTCCCCAAGGTTCGCTTAGGTATGGCTGGGTGAACAACATGGTGTGCCGCCGCAGTGGCGTCGACGACAGCCCCGCTAGCATTTGGTACTGGTTATTCCAAAAGCCCTTTAGCTTATTGCGATGTAAGGTAGTGGCGGTGATTTTGAACTGCAGTCCGGTCAGGGCACTGATCTCGTTGAGTACATCAATGCTGATACCACGAAAGTTCTGCTGCATATCAACAAACTCCAGCGGCGCGGAATCGCCCTCAACAGCGATGGTGATCGTTCCCTGTGCTGCCAGCCAATCGCGTTCGGCCTGGGTTAAATTGAGCTGATTGGGCTGTTGCAGTCTTTTGAGCTGCGCTGCACTGAGCCAGCGTTCAAGTATCGCTTGGCGCTGTGGCGAGTTCGCCAAAGTGGTGATCGCTTGATTCAATTTGGCCAGCAACTCGGTTTGATTGGGAGCCACGGAAAGGTAATTGATGTCCAGTGGCAGATCTTTCAGCTCTGATAAAACCAGCTGTTGTTTGTCCGAACTTTGTTGCCACTGCTGAGACAGCAAGATGGCATCGCCAATCTGGGCGTCAGCTATCCCTTTGGCTACCGCATTAAGCGCCGCCTGTGGCGTCGGCAGCTCGATCGGTTTGGCATCCAGCAGATAGTTGGCGATCACCGCGCTGTCGGAAAAACTGTTGACGGTGGCGATAGTGGCCTGCGCCAATTCAGTCGAACTGGCCAACGGTTGACGACTGACGGCCAGCCGTTTTACTGCCAACAACGGTTCACTGAAACTCATATAGCTGCGTCGGTCTAGGGTCGAACTAACGCCGATCATCACGTCAATTTCACCCCGTTGAAACGCCGCCAGCACGTCGCTGAAATGGGGCAGTGCCACAAACTCGACGGTACTGTCGATCTGTTCTGCATACAGCCGCATCAGATCCGGGAATAACCCTGTTAAATCGCCATCTGCAGTGCGGATGGTGTAAGGAGCAAACTCATTTTCCGGTAAGCCGACTAACAGTCTTTTAGGGGAAGGCGTTGGATGAGCGGGAGCGGCATAACTGCCAAAAGCTGCAGCGAGCAGCACAATCAGACAAAGCAGTAGACGGAGCATGATGTCAACGAGATGCGATTACAGTTATCCCAGAGGGCGCGATCAATAAAGACGAACATCTTTTCACAGTGGCGTTTTTTGAACCTTGATCGCCGCCGCAATTGTTGCATTCTTATACCTACTTTTGGGGCGTATAGTTAAAACCCGCTAAATCAGTTATTTGAAGACAATTACTGGCATAATCGACTGCACTTCTTGGCACATTGTTGTGCCATGCGATTGGTTGGCTAATGTGATTAGTTAAAAGTATCGTCTTGAATGTTCTCTGTTTCTTAAGGATGCCCTGATATGTCGTTGACTCTGCCACTCGAATTTTTATTGGAGATCGACAAACTGAAGGCGGTTTACCGTCAGACTACCGTGGCCTGTGATAACAACCGTTTTGAGAATAGTGCCGAGCACAGTTGGCATATCGCGTTGTTGGCACAAGTGTTGGCGCCTTATGCCGAGCAGCCAATTGATGTTAGCCGAGTCACCTTGATGTTGCTGTTGCATGATTTGGTTGAGATTGACGCTGGCGATACATTTGCTTTCGATACTCAAGTGGATATGGCTGCGCAGTCGCAGCATGAGTTGCAGGCGGCGCAGCGCTTATTTGGGCTGTTGCCCGCCAAGCAAGCGCAGGCTTGGACTGCGTTATGGCAGGAGTTTGAACAAGCTCAAAGTGCCGATGCCCAGTTTGCCAAGGCGATGGATAGGGTGTTGCCACTGATCCAAAATATGCACAATCAAGGCGGCAGTTGGGCCCGCCATCGAGTGAGCCGTAGCCAAGTGCTGGCGCGCAATCGCTACTTGGAATACAGCGCGCCGAAGCTATGGCAGTTTGCTTGCGAGCAGATCGAGTTGGCGGTTAGCAAAGGTTGGCTAACCGCGGAATAAAGGGATATTTAGTGTTTAGTTGGTAGTCGTTAGTTTTTAGTAAGAGCCAGAGCTTGCGGTTGGCAGTAGCTTGGCCACAAATCTGTCCAACTGCCAACTGCCAACTGCCAACTGCCAACTGCCAACTGCCAACTGCCAACTACCAACTACCAACTACCAACTACTAATTATTAACCGCTTTTTTCAGGTCACTGGCTGGTTTGAACGCCGCGACGGTACGTAATGGAATTTCAATCAGTTCGCCGGTTTGTGGGTTTCGGCCAGATCGTGGCAGATGATGACGTACTTCAAATACCCCAAGTTTGGGTATGTAGACGGTTTCACCTTCATGCAGGGCTTGGCAGAGACTTTGTTGTAGATGTTGCAGCACCAGGCGGCAGGTGGTTTGAGGCAGCTGGCTGCGTTCGGCCATCTGTTTAAGTAGTTCAGAGCGGTTCATAAGGGTTGTAACGATGACAGCAAGCCGCTGGTTATACCGCAGCGCTGGGAACGGTGCGAGTGACCCGCTTGATGATTGCCGCTTCACTGAACAATTACTGGTTTTTAAGCACAAAAAAACGGCAGTCTTAGTCAAGGCTGCCGAAGGTAACCATTAAGGTTTCAGTTTGGGAAGGACAAGCTTCGAGTTTCATATTACTTAGTCTTCTGAAAAAAAGGATGATCTGGCGCATTTTTTCTATCGACAGAATGTGATTTGGATCGACTTTTTGGGTGGCGTAGAGTCGGCACTGCCAACATCTGCTTTTTGCCGTGCCGCGCTACTTGTTTCCGCAGAAATTGCCGTGCTAATATCCGCGCGCTTTAACTAAGCCACAACAACGGACCTTGGTCGCAAAGGTCCGTTTTTATTTTTATGACTGAGGTATAAACCATGTCTTTCGTTTTTGAAGCTACCGTACGCGCAGACCTAGGGAAAGGTGCGAGCCGCCGCCTGCGTCACGCGAACAAAATCCCAGCGATCATCTACGGCGGTGAAGCTGCTGCAGTTTCTATCGAAATGGAACACGATCCAATCCTGCACGCTCAGGAAAACGACGCGTTCTACACCTCTGAGCTGACCATCAAGGTAAACGGCGAAGAAGTGAAAGTTAAGGCGCAAGCTATGCAGCGTCACCCGTTCAAGCCAAAAGTAACTCACGTAGACTTCGTTCGCGTGTAAGCTACTTGCTTGGATAGAAAAAGGCACCCTTCGGGGTGCCTTTTTCGTTTCTGCACTCCCCTGTAGCTCGTTGCTGGCCGCCGCCGTCGTTTAAGTTGGCCGAAAACCAACCGGCTTGCGCTAATCCGCTCTATAGTTTTTAGCAGCGGGCAGTTTTGCATAAGGAAGTGCAACGATGGTGCGGTCTTGGAGCGTGGATATTGGTGGGCGCAAGGAGTGCGACTGGTGAGGCTGAGGTGGTTACCGATAGCTGCACTGTTGGTGCTGCTGCTGCCATTGCTGTTAGACAGCTTGGATGGCCCAACACCGTGGCGTAATTGGCATCAGCAGCTGCAGCAACAGCGTTTTAGCCAGCAATTGCAACCGCTCCTGAAGCAACTTCAGCAACAACATGGCGACCAACCTCTGCCGCAGCATTCTGTACTGCGCCAATCGTTGCAGCAATTTGAGCAACTTCCCTTTGTCGAACACTACTGGCTGCTGGACCAGCAACAACTGGTGCAACTTAGCAGTGATCCCAGCGTGGAAGGGCGGCATCGGTCGCTGCTGCCGCTGGCAATAAATGACCATTTGAATCATCAACAGATCGCCGAGCCACAGTTTTGTGTGCACGGGGGCCAGCGGTTTTGGAGTGCCGCCGTAGGCAATCTGTCACTGCTATTAGCGATGCCGTTGGGTGCCAGTGACAGTGAAAACTACCAGCCGCTCTATCAAAAAATCCGTTGGCTTTGGCTCGGATTTGCGCTGCTGGCGGCCGCTGCGCTGGCAGTACTGCTGGGCTGGAGCATCACCAAGCCGCTACGTCAGCTAAATCAGCAGCTACAACAGGTTATCGCTAACTCCCAGTGGACGCCGTTGGCCTTAAAAAGCTGGTTCGAGCTTCGCAGCCTAAGCAGCACCATCGCTACCGCGGCCAACACCATTATTGATTTACGCCGGCAGCTGCAGCATCTGGATCAATCTACACAGATGCTATACCAGCGGATCCACGATGGTGTACTGGTGGTTGATGGCGAAGGTTTGATTGAATACATCAATCCTCAAGGGGTGCAGATGCTGGGGGTTGAAGATGCCAGTGAATTGCTGCAACAACCGTTAAACAGATTGTTGCCGGAAGGCTTGTTGCACAATCAAGCCGAACATTTTGAATGGACACATCGTTTGCCGGATGGCCGCCGCCGCCTGATGCGAGTCAACATCGAGATTGGTCGACAAGAAAACGGCTATCGGCAGCAACTGTTTTTGCACGACATCAGTGCCCAGCATCAGGCCGAGCAGCAACTGCGTAAGCAAGCGCATTTCGATGCCAGCGGCATCTACAACCAAAATGGTTTACAGCAAAAGTGGCGTGAGCTGTCGTTGGCCGGTGCCGATGCCGAGCTGTGGATTATGGTGGCGGTCGGTATCGACCGATTGCGTGACATCAACCTGTCGTTTGGCTTAGCGGTGACAGAACGATTAACCCACTATGTTGCCAGCAGCTTACAAAAGTTGGCGCCTCGCGGTGGTTTTTGTGGCCGGTTATCTCGAGAGCGTTATCTCATCGCCTATCCCTTGCAGGAACAGCAGCAAGATCCCAATAGACTTTGCCAGCAGTTAAGCCGCCATTCGTTGTTACGATCGATGCCAGTCGGTGGCAAAGCGGTGCGCTTTAGCGTCTCTTGTGGCTATGTACGTTTGGTCCATACCCATCAATTTTCGTCGGCGCTGCAGCGCTGTTTAACCGCATTGGATCTGGCTCAGGAGCAGGGGTTGGGGGTGGTTCAGCATATCACTGATCAGCAGTTTGATCGCTATGCACAGCAAAACCGCACGTTACTGCGGTTGCACAACGCCATTACCAAGCAGCAGTTGTTGCTGTACATCCATCCTAAGTTGCGCCTGAGTGATGGTGCAATTATTGGCGGTGAAGCGCTGGTGCGCTGGCGCGATAATGGCCAGTGGGTATCGCCAGCGGATTTTATCCCGTTGGCCGAGCGTGCCGACATCATCCACTTTATCGATCAGTACATGATTAAAGCGACTTGCCAATTGATCGTGCAGCTGCGCGGCAAGGCCCCAGGGTTGTCGTTGGCGGTGAATGTGTCCGCCAAGTTTTTTGGCCGGGAGGATTTTCGCCGCTACATCCGTGAAATTGCTCGGCAGCATCAATTACGCTCTGGCGAGTTGGAGGTAGAGATCACCGAATACAGTCTGTTGCAAGACAACGACGGCATTCGGCAATCGATAGAGTTGTTGGATAAGCTTGGGATCAGTTTGGCCATCGATGATTTTGGCACTGGCGCATCGAATCTGCAGAGCTTGATCGATCTGCCCATTAAACATCTGAAGATCGACAAAAGCTTTACTGAGCAACTGGTGCTCGATGGTCGCGGTAAACCGGTGGTGGAATCGATTTTTGCTTTTACCAAGCCGCTGCAGATCGCGGTGACCGCAGAAGGGATTGAAACCGAGCAACAGCACCAAGCGCTAAAGGCGCTGGGCTGCGATTATGCGCAGGGATTTTTGTTCTTCAAACCGTTGCCGGAAGCGGAGTTCATCCGATTGGTCGAGCACAGCGTGGCGGACTCGGGGCACCACGCTGCGGCATCATCGTCGTGCAGTTAGTGCAGTGTCTGGCTTGATTTTTGTTGGCTCCAGACTGCCATCAGCGCCTGTTCAAACGCCAGCAGCAGATCATCGGCGCTTGGTTCACCGCCGGCACGCCATGCCAGCGCATGCTCTTCGTCTGAACCAAGGGTCGCCAGATAGCCGACCATGCTGATGCACTCATCCAGTTCCTCAAACTGTTCGCCTTTTAGCTGTTCTTGCCACTTATCTTTGAGAAAGCGGAAACCAAATACGTAACCGGCACACCAGTTGCGCAGTGGTTGCGTTAACTGACGCTGTTGAAACAGTTCAATGGATTCATCCAGCGCCGATGGCAGCAGTTGTTGTTTTTGGTGCAGTTGCTCGTGGATCTGGTTGTAGAGCACGAACAGCAGATCCATATCCGCCTCATCAAACGGCCAATGGGTTTTGCTTGGTTGCATGGCGGCGATGGCGCAGCTCCAACCGCTGGGATCGAGGCTCAGCGGGTAGCAATGTAAGTGGGCGAGAAAGCCTTGGGTTTGCCAAAAGTTCAAACCACCGTGTTGGGCAGCTTGGTCGAGTACCTCAATCAGGCGTTTTTGATCAGATTTGGTCAGTTTGTTTTTCATAACTTAAGGGTCGCTATCGGTTGGCGGTTACCGCAGACGTGTTTTAGGGCATGTTGACCTTTGCCGTATATTTTTGCGCCTGTTATTGGATGTATTTAACAGCAAATTGAACTTGAAAGGTTGATTTGACTGTTGATTCGTCACTGGTGGAGCCTTGCAGGGTCGGACTAGCGACCGTCACTCTTCGTCATACGATTTCGACGTAGAGCCACTATGTCTTCAATCGCAATCCTCGATTGACAGCCGCTAGTCTCGACCAAATTCTGAACATCAAACGTCAACACGCCCTAGCAAGCATTGCAGATCTTGAAAAAATTGACATCGCAGCGGCCAATCGTTGTGAACTGGATCAAGAACGCCCAAGTTGGGCATTCGAGACGGCGATTCATAAGGCTCAAAAATGTCGTTTAGATCCAATTTATCAGCTTTGTTTTTGCGATTTAAGGAGGCATTACTCACAATTTAGGCCGCTTAAAAAATCCAGTCTGAAGATATGATCGATCCAACCATCCCACTCAGTGTGCAAGCGTTTAATGGTGACGACCTGCGTCAAGGCGACAGTGTTGTTGACGGTGTGTATGCACTGCTGCTAAGTACCGCGGTGGTCTGTTTTGCGGCGGCCTGCATCCATCTGTATCTGTACTTGCCAAGCGTGTGTCAGCAGGGGATCACCTACGATAACATCAAGGGCACTTGGGTATTTTGGATGTTTTTGCTGTCAGCAGTAGTGGCGATCCCAACCACGGTTAAGCTGCTTATGCGCTGCATTCGCGCTACCCATGAAGTGTCGTTTTACGCTTGGACCGTGGTGCTTATTGGTGGGGTGTTAAGTTTTGTCTATATTGTGTTCGGTATGAACATGATCAGCCGCGCCATGGCGATCATTTTGAGCAAATTCTTTAGTTAGTTCGCAGCCGGGGTTGCTCAGTTAATCTCAAACAGATAGTAGATGTCGAGCGACTGATTATCGTCCTCTTCCGAAACGGCGCTGACCGCCTCTAACCACAAACGTTGCAGTAAATAGTAGCGGACGGTCAGCTCCGATAACCCCTCGCCAAACACCTCGACCCCATATTTCACAAACAAGCGATCGCCAATATAGCCACTGACGGTGACTTGGGTTTGATCGCCGCTGCCTTCGGCATCCAGCTTAACCTGACGCAAGCCTAATTCTTCGCCGATGGCGGAGACCAAACCGCCAGTGGTGCCTACGCCTACGCTTAAGGCGGCCGCCGCCCACAGCGAGCTATCGCCATCGGCATTAAGTCCCTGACCACGGATCAGGTAGGAGAGGATCTCTTGCTGCTCCATGCTGCGATCAGCAAACAGGGTCAGTTTGGGTTGTTGCGGTACCCCAGTTAAGCGCACGCCAACGGTGAGATCTTCACTGTCGATTTGGCGCTGCGCTTCGACGTCCAGATTAGGAATGGTTGGTGGACCGTTGAAAACCAACTGACCACGGGCGATCTGTAGACGTTGGCCGTAGGCGTCGAACTGACCATCTTGCAGTTTCAAATTGCCGTAGACCTGCACCGGTTGGGTCGGCAACTGTCGTACCTGCAGATTGCCGCCCATCACCCCGCTTACCCCCAGCGCATCGACCTGCATCTGTGGCGCCAGGGCTAAGCGCAGATCCAAGGTGGTGCGCTGCAGAGCGCTGCGCTGCTGTTCAATACCACCATCAATGAAGACCACATCGTCGCTCAGACTGACCGCTCCTTTTGGCAACTCTTGCACCTGTAAGCGACCGCTATCAATGCCGATATCGCCGGTGATACTCAGTAGGGTGGGCGCCCAAATTAGGTTGAGTGTCGGCGACGCTTTGGCTTGCAGCAGAGGGGGGTAGAGAATATCCAGCTGTTGGCCGGTGAGTTTCGCCTCCAGTGCCAGAAGCTGCTGCCAATACAGCTTGCCGCTGAATTTCGCTAACCCTTCGCCAACCAAACTCTGCCCCTGAAATTGGCCATGATCGCCGTTGAAGTTAACACTCAGTTGCAGCTGCTCGAGCGTTGTTGGATTGATAAGGGTGCTGATTTTGCCGTCGCTCAGGGTTAATTGTCCTTGAAGCTGTGGTTGCTTCAGGCTGCCGCCGATCGTGATCTCGCCATTGAGTAGCAGCTCCGATTCGGTCAATTGCGGTAACCACACCAATAGCGGCGCTAGCTGCAACTGCTTGACTGATAACTGTCCTTGAAGCGGCCGCTCATCGTTGGTGCCAAGCAGGCCGCTTAACTGCAATGAACGCTGGTTATCGACCCGCAATTGGCTTTGATAGCGCAGCTGTTGCTGCTGCAAATTCAGTTTCAGCTGGCTGCTTAGCCATTTGAAGTTAGCGGGTGCTTGGCCAAAGCCTCGTTGCAGGCTGACGCTGCCGCCGCTATCACCAATATCGGCGGTAAGCATCGGATGTTGTTCTGGTGACCAGTTCAGTGCTAGTGAGCCAGTCACTTGCTGCTGGATCTGCATCTGTTGCGGTAACAGTGGCGCCAGCAGTTGTTCAATGGCGACATCCAACTGCCAGCTCATCGCGCCCCGTTGTCCCAGCAGTGATGGGCCGCGGGAGCAGGCACTGCCGCCTTGAGTTAACCAACAGTGTTGGCCGACGATGGCCTCAAACCGTTGCAGATCGGCCTTGATGTCGGTGGCCTGATTTAGACGTAGCCACCACTGCTGCCAGCGCAATTCCAGCTGTTGCAGTTGCCCATGCCAGTGTTGTTGATCCTGTAACTCACCAGCCAGCGCCAGTTGACCATCAATATTACCGCCAAGGCGGGCGGTTAGCCGTTGCTGGTTGATATCACCGCTAACTTCAGCACTGACCTGAGTGAGTGGTTGCTCAGCAACTAGGATCTGACCGGTAGTCACCGTCGCGTTAAGGCTGTGCTGGCGCAGCGGCAAGTAGTCGCCACTCACTCGCAAACTGGCCAGTTCGAGCTCTCGGTAAGCGAGTTGTTCGGCCAACAGTTCAATGCTGACTTGCGGATCGTTCTGGTTGCCAGCGACGCTAAAGTCAGCGTGTAGTTGGCCGTTAAGCTCGGCTAGCCACGGGCTTAGATCGGCGCTGTAGAGACTGCCATTAAGTTGCCAGTTGCCTTGCTGTAAGCCGCCGTTGATGGCAACGGCGGTGCCATTAAATTCGCCACTTAGACCGTCGCTCTGCAGTTGCCATTGGCTGTTTAAACTGCCGTTGCCCCGCAGCGCCAGCGGTAATTGCTGCCAACTGCCGCTGAGGTTCGCTTGTTCAACGGCAACCGTCCAATCGTTAGCATCGATAAAGTGCCCCTGAGAGCGGGCTTGGCCACTGAGTTGCAGCGGCAGGCGCTGATCCAGCTTAGCCAGGTCCAATCCTTGCGAACTCAGTTGGCCATCCCAGCGCACGCCGTGGCTAAGATCGATCTGGCCACTGCCGCTGGCTTGGCCGAGACCGCCGTCGATGGCAAAGGACTCAAGGGTAAAACGTTGCTGCTGGTGGCTGCCGCGAGCGCGGATCTGGGTTTGCGGATAGCCGGCGATCAGCAGTTGACCGTCTGCGTCAAATTGTTGCGCCAACAGGTCGCCCTGACTCTCCAAATTCAGCCCTTGAGCCTGATATTGAATCGGGCCCTGCAATGGCCAGCGCAGGGCGGCGTTAGTCAGTGCCAGCTGGTAGGGGAGCTTGGCATCGGTGAGATCCAGCTTGCCAGACAGCTGCCCCTGCCAGGGGGCGATAAACTCGGCGGTTAGCTGCGGCTTGCCGATGCTGTCGCTGATCTGCAGTGCCAATTCTAGACCTTGCAGTTGCGCCGCCCACGGCAGCTGCTTGATGGTGCCGCGCAAGCTGGCTGTCGCCGGGTAGTGATCACGAAACTGCATCTGATAGTCACCGCGCAGATTGGCCCATTGATGCTCAAGTTGTAGCTGGGTTAGCTGCAGTTGATGGCGGCGCCAGTGACCGTCAAACCCGGCGAATGCGATGCTCTGCTTAAGTGAGCCGGTGTTGATCTGCGCCTGAGTTACCCGGGCGGCGGCAACATTGATGGCGAACGGCAAGGCGACCTCGGGCAATGACGCCAAAGGTCCTAGCGTTGTTGTTGGCTCAGACGCCGGCGCGGTGGCTGGTGCTGCGGATGTTGCTTCGGCTTGGACTGGGATCTCGACCAACAGTTGGTGAATGTTGGGGGCGGCCAGGTTAAGCGCGGTTGGGCTGAACTCCAGCCCGGTGTCCAGTTCGGCGGCGCTGATAAGGATCGAACCCACTTGCACTCGCGTGTTGCTCAGCTGGGCATCGTCAACGTCAATCACGAACGGCAGTGGGATGCCATCGCTGCCAGTGGTCGCGGCGTCGCTATCTTGGCTGTCTCGGCGCTGTGGCAATTGCACATTGACATCGACGCCATCGGCTATCAGTTGTTCAGCACAGAGGCGACCATTGATAAAACACCAAGGTCGCCAAGTGAGTGCGGCTTTGGCAAAGCGCACCTGAACCTTGCCGAGATCCAGCTGAAACTGCTGCAGGGTGATCTGTTGATGTAAGGTGCCGCTGACGTACTGTACCTGTAAAAACGGCAGGGTTTTATCCACTAGCCAGACGGTGGCTTGACTGCCGGTAGCGGTGGTTAATGCCAGTTTGAGCAGCAACAGCAGAGCGATTAGGGTCAGCAGTGGTGCCAATAACCAACGGTTCATAGCTCGGCTCCGATGGTTAAGTGCAAGCGAATTGGTGGATCGTCTTCGCTGATGCCATAGCCGACATCGGCGCGGATCGGGCCAATGGGAGAGATCCAATGCAAGCCGACGCCGACCGAGTAAGCCCAGTCGATCGCTTTGCCATCGCGCTCATTAAAGGCGTTACCACCATCGGTGAAGGTGGCGATGCGCCATTTATCGGTTAGGTAGTATTGATACTCGATACTGGCTGCCGCCATATAGCGGCCGCCAATGATTAGTTCCGAGCCATCGTCATCTAAGCGTGGTGCCAAACTTTGGTAGGCAAAACCCCGAACCGTTTGATCACCACCGGCGAAGAACCGTAACGACGGTGCCAGTTGGTCGGTATTAGCGTCAGTAACATCGTTGATACCAAAATCCACGCGGCTGGTGATCCGGTGTCGATCCCATGGGGTGGTTACCCAGCGCCATTGTCCGCGAAAGCGGGTGGTTTCCTCACCATCGCTGTTCAGCGGTGTGCCGAACTCCAACAGATAGAACTGGCTGAAGCCATGAGTAGGATCCAGTGGCGGCCCACGCCTGTGGGTGCGACTGAAGCTGATCCCTGGCAGCAGATAGTCGGCCTGGTTACTGCGACCGGCCTGATCCCACTCCTCTTTGAGGTAACGTAGGAAGTAGCGGCGGGTCCAACTGTTGGTCAACACCGTTTGCCGGGCTACGCTGGCCTGCGCTTGGGTGCTGTCCAGATCGCCAAATGGCTCGCGGCCGAAGCTTAAGCCCAGTTGCAATTGATCGTTAATTGGGTGCTCTAGCGGAATTCGGTAACTGTGCGCCAGTTCTGGATTGATCCGTGAGATCTCCAGTCGAGTTTGTTGTGAATGGCCAAAGCGGTTGATCTGTGGCGTGCGCCAAGTGACCGAGGCACGCTCTTCAGTGTCGGTGGCGTAGCCTAGACCCACTTCAAAAGAGTGTCGTGGTGCCTTGCTGAGCGTCACATCAATTGGCACTTGATTGCTACTGCCTTCGCCTGGTTGGGGCAATACTCGAACTTCATTGAAATAGCCAACACTGGTGAGATCGCTGGTGAATTGGCTGATGGCATCGTTGTGATACAGGCTGCCAGGTTCAAATGGCACCAGCGATTGCAGTAACTCAGGTTCGAGATCAGAGCCGCTGAAGTTCACTTGGCCAAAGCGAAAGCGCTTGCCGCTTCGATAATGCAGCACGAGCTCGGCTTGGTTATTGGCGCGATCAACCGCAAGGCGCTGGCTAACCATGGCGCCATTAAAATAGCCCCGCAGCAAACCGGTACTGATCAACTGATTTTTCAGCGCCTCGTAGCGGCCATGATTGGCAATGTCGCCAACGGCAATCGGCGTCTGTTGCTGCAGTGCCAGCAGTACCGGATCCTGCTGGCCTTCACCATCGATGATCACCGACACCTTGCGATAGCGCGTGGGCTCACCGGCATCAACCGCGATGGTGATCTGCCACGGTTCGCTTGATTGGTCGAGGCTACTGCGGATCTGTGCTTGGTAGTACCCCAGAGCCTGCAACGCCTGTTGTACCTTGGTTTCCAGGGTAAATAGATACGCCGCTCGCTCTGGTGGCGTTGTCGGGAGTGGCAGTAAGAAAGCCGAGATGTTGTCTTTCAAGGCTCCTTTAACGCCGTTGACGATAAACACCAAGTTTGGCGTTTGCGTTTCGTTTAATCGTTGCCGTAC
Source organism: Ferrimonas senticii DSM 18821 (assembly GCF_000422665.1). Taxonomy (GTDB): domain Bacteria; phylum Pseudomonadota; class Gammaproteobacteria; order Enterobacterales; family Shewanellaceae; genus Ferrimonas; species Ferrimonas senticii. Next base: position 179,105 of record NZ_KE383898.1, read on the forward strand.
CTCTTGACCAATTTTGCGACTTTCATTGCGGGTGGCGTCAATGACTCGTTCGGTGGTGTCCAGCACTTTGATGGTTGGATCAATCAGCACTTTATCAGCGAGCGTATGGCCTTCGTCCGCAAGGGCAGTAAGGATTGGTCGTTCGGTTGCAGTTGCAGTGCTGATGCAGGTAACCAACAGCAGCGCGAGCAGCCGAATTACATGGTACAAGGCGGGACTCCCAAGCGAGGCGGTGTTGACGGGCTGTTAAGAGTGTAAGGGGAACAGCGTGACCAACCAAGGGCTTTGCATTGATAACAATGAAATATCGAGCACGCTAATCGGCTTATTTGGGGTTTCGACACCGCAATAAACCGCTACAGTGAATAGAGTAGCTTGGTGTTTGTAGAGGGATGCTCGATGGAATCGTTACTAATTGGCAACTACATGGTACGCCACCCGTTGGTGTTGACGGTGACGATGTCACTGGATCAAGCCGCCGAGGCGTTATTGCATTCGGGTCAATCGGGCGCGCCGGTTACCAATGACCAGCAGCAGGTCGTCGGCTTTGTTTCAGAGCAAGAATTGTTGAAACTGATGGTGAAAGATGTCTATCACTGTGAATTGCACGCCACCGTTGCTGATGTAATGCGCACCGATGTGTTGACGGTCTCGCCGCAGGACTCGATCTTAGCGTTAGGGGAACAGATGCTTTGCGATAAGCCGAAGATCTACCCAGTGCTGGACGAGGGCAAACTGGTGGGGATAATCAGCCGCAGCCGAGTGTTAGCGGCGCTGAACGACCATATGAAGCAATGTTTTCGCAATAGCGCTTGAACCGGGCTGAAGCGTCGATTGCTTTGGATTACAATAACCTGAATTTGAATCGTCAGGTACAAAAGGAATGAAAGACCAAGTCTGGGCTCAACTGCGTGATGAAGCGACGGTTGTTACCCAAAACGAACCGTTGCTGACCAGCTACGTTCACACCTGCATTCTTAGCCACAAAAGCCTAGGGGCAGCGTTGAGCTTTATTCTGTCCAATAAGATTGCTGACGATGTGATGTCGGCGTCGGTAGTGCGTGAGTTATTGGAAGAGGCTTACGCGGCCGAACCGGAGATCATCGCCAACGCCGCTTACGATATTGATGCGGTGTTCCATCGAGATCCGGCCATCAAGCAGCAACTGACCATCTTACTGCACCTTAAAGGGTTCCAATCGCTGCAGGTGCATCGTTTGGCCCATTACTTGTGGCGCAACGGCCGCGAACCGCTGGCGCTGTTGCTGCAAAGCCGCAACTCTGAAGTGTTTGGGGTTGATATTCACCCGGCGGCACGAATTGGCAAAGGGGTGATGTTTGATCACGCCACCGGCATTGTCGTTGGCGAAACCGCCATCATTGAAGATAACGTCTCGATTTTGCAGTCGGTTACCTTAGGTGGCACCGGTAATGAATCGGGCGATCGGCACCCGAAGATCCGTACCGGGGTGATGATTGGTGCCGGAGCCAAAGTGCTTGGTAATATCGAAGTTGGCGAAGGCGCCCGTATTGGCGCTAATTCCGTGGTGTTAAATGCGGTACCAGCGCATGCGACCGTGGTTGGGATCCCGGCGCGAGTGGTTGGCAAAGGCGGGTGTAAAACGCCCTGTGAAACCATGGATCAAAACTTTTTATCCGAAGGGATCTAGGCCGCAGTTATCTGAACCTAGCTAGAAAAACGCCGCCAAAGCTCAGCTTTGGCGGCGTTTTGCTGTCTGTGCCGGTTAACAAGCCAGCGCGACGCGGAGATCTTTGAAAAACTGTTTTCGACCAGGGCAGTGGTCGTCGCCGTGTTTACGATTCAGTTGATAGCAGCGGTTGGGCAGATTGATCGCTTTCCCCCAAAGCACTTCGCCACGGGGATTGGTGGGATAGAGTAGGGTTTGATTCTTGGCTTGCACCACGGCCACCGGAACTGGGCCAATGCTTTTTAAGTAAACTTGCCCATCGGCGTAAATGCTGTCTTTCATCTGCGACTCCCTATATTGCTGCTGACCGAGTTTTATCCTCTTACCTTTCATAGAGTTAACTTGGCTTACAACTACCTTATCAAGTTCCGTTTGCGCGGTATACACAGTAGTGTTACATGATTATGACATCGAGTTAATTTGTGATTGCCATCAATGGCAGTGTAGCCAATCTTGAACGCACTGGCGCTGCTGGTATGCCGTCACCGTGGTTTTTGCTCTGCGCAGTCAACACGCCCTAGTGTGATTGCTCTAGGTGTTGTTATAGTGGTCACATCAACCACTGGGAATGTGATAATGGTTATGGAAAACAACTACGTATTAAAACTGTGGCGTAAGGTTAAAAGCTGGCCGTTTGGCTCGCGATTGATGGCGATGGCGATTGAGCGGCAAGCGCCCTATTTCAAAACCGTGGCGGTCAAGGTGTTGGATATCGTTCCCAACCGCGCTGAGGTGTTGATCACCAAGAAGCGCAAGGTGGAGAACCACATTGGTACTGTGCATGTGATTGCCATCTGTAACGGTTTGGAGTTTGCCATGGGGACCATGGCTGAAGCCTCGATCCCCAAGCATCTGCGCTGGATCCCCAAAGGCATGAGTTTGGATTACGTGGCGAAGGCCGACAGTGACATTCGCTGCGTTGCCAAAGTAAATCCTGATGATTGGCAGCCCGGGGATCTTTATGTCGAAGTCATTGGCTATACCGCGAGTAACATCGAAGCGGTGCGCGGCACCATTAAACTGTGGATCAGCGAAAAACCAGCCAAAGCCGCGTAGCACAAGGACAATCGGCGAGCATTAGGCTCGCCGATTTACGGTCTAGCTCAGTTAGCCGAGACTGGCTTTGGCTGGTAGTTAATCCCTAGCTTTTGATAGATAAAGCTCAGCAGCCAGATTGGGCCAATCAACAGAAACTGCACATCTTCTAAAAAGCTCGGTTTGGCACCTTCGATTTTGTGACCCACAAACTGCACCACCCAAGCGATCACAAACAGTAGCAACGCGGTTTGCCACAATGGCACGGCAACGGTTGCCAGATGCCATTCGATAATGCCCCAGTTGATGGCTGTGACCACAATCATCCCCAATGCCAGCGGTGGCGATAACCGAAAGTAGAATGCCAAGCTAACCAGCATCAGCACGGTAGCGCCATTGACCAGTGGTAGTTGTGGTAACTGCAGATGCCACAGCAGCGCCAATACAGTCCAGACGATCACCGGCACGCATAGCCAGTGGATCAGTTTGTTGGTTGGATTTTGGTGACTGACGCCGTAAGCATCCAGCCACTGTTGCACGTTCTTGTTTAGCATGGTGACCTCAATATCGTGTGACATTAATCACACCCTATGTCAGCCTTACCTATTAATCCAATGCTGGTTTGTCAGGGTTATGTATGACAGATATTCATCAGTTGCCAACGTCATCGCGGCTTGATCTTAATTTGTATCGGATCTTTCGAGCGGTGGCTGAGACCGGTTCTACCGGCGCGGCGGCGCAGCAGTTGCACCTAACCCAATCGGCGGTATCTCACGCCTTGGCGCGGTTGCGGCAACAGGTGGGGGATCCGCTGTTGGTCAAGCAGGGGCGTGGTTTGGTGCTAACTCGATTTGGTCGCGAAGTGTTGCCGCAGGTGGCGACCGCCTTGGATCTGCTTAATCGCTGCCAGCGCAGCGATAATGGTTTTGACCCAGCCAGTTCGCAATTGGAGTTCCAGTTGGGATTTCGCGATCTATTGGAAGCGCTGTTGTTGCCACCACTGGCAGCGAAATTACAGCAACTGGGGGCGACGATCCGGTTGCGATCACAGCGGGTCTTAGGGGCGCAACTGCAGCAGCAACTGCTGGATGGCAAGCTGGATCTGGTGGTCGACATTGAACGTCCAGTATCGGCCCAGATCGCCAGTGCGCCGTTTCGGCAGGAACCGCTGACTTTGTTGCTGCGTGATGATCACCCGTTGCTGGCGCAGCCACTGACGATGAGTGATTATTTGGCCGCGCAGCACGTATTGGTGACCTTAGAACCGAATGAACGCACCTTCGTTGAGCAGCGGATGCAGGGCTTATCGGCCACGCGGAAAGTCACCGTCAGTTGTGAAAGCTACTTTGCTGCGGCAACGGTAGTGGCCAACAGCGACCTATTGCTGACCATGCCGTTGGGCTTTGCCAAGCAGTTGCAGCAACTGTTGCCGCTGCAACTTCGACCATTGCCATTCGCCTGCGAACCCTTACCGGTGCGGTTATATTGGCGTCGCAGTCACTCGGATGATCCTGCCACCCGGTGGCTGATTAACACCATCCGTGAACTGGCACTGCGCGTTTAAAAACTGGCGCTGAGCCACAACCACAGCTTATCGGTATCCACCTTACCCGCAGCGGCATCACCGGCACGGTAATAGGCATACTTGATCCCCGCTTGGTAGTACTGAGCGAAACGGCGGCTGAAGCTGAGATCGATCTCATCGCCCAGATCATCAACGCCAGCGCGAGCGGTTTCGGCGCTAAAACGGTGGTAATTAAGCGCCCAGCTGCCGGCTAGCGCGTTGCCGCTAACGCCAACGTAGTAGTCCTCTAGCCCTTGCTCTGGGGTCGTTAAAAATTGGTCGCTCCAGCCATTGAATTTATGCAGCGTCGCCAATGGGGTGGCAAAGCCGTAGTTGCCACCATCGGAGCCGAGTACTTCAAGGCCGGCGTGGAAATGCAGTTGCTGCCATAACACCCCAAGTTCAAGCAAATAGTAGTTGGCATTAAAGCTGCCACTGCTGCCGTCGGCTTGCTGCCATGCAAATTCCAGTTGGTAATCAAAGGTGGCTTGTTGCCCCGGTTGTTGGCCTTGAAAGCGCAGGCCATAACTGTCCAGTTGACTGTCAGCGTCTTGGTCATCCAGCAGGTAGGCGTAGCTGCTGAAATTGCCTAGGCTAGTTTGCCAATTGAGATTCAGTAGGTGGTCATTGGCATCGATGTCCCGTGCTTCGGCGAAGATCCGGTTGCGCTGGTTAAGGTAGTAGTAGCGCAGCGTTAGGCCAGTGAGCGGTTGCCAACGCAATGCCGCGGCATCAAAGGTCTGTCGGTCTTGACGCCAACCTACGTCACCGATGAAACGCTGGTTATCTAATAGCACCGCTTGGCGGCCGATTGTGGCTTGCCACAGGCCGTTGTCATAACGAATAAATCCTTGATCGAGTTCGGTCGTTTCTGGGTCGGCAATGGTGGCGTAGTTGGGGCGCGAACCTAAACCATCGTTATAGTCATCGATGCCAAGTTGGCGCGAGTCTTCAAACTCTAGCAGTGCCGACCAGCCCTGCCATTGGCCGCTGGCTAGACTTAAACGGGTACGTAGGGTTAAGCCATCTGCGTTATTTAACGCGTTGTCTTGATTGACATATTCATAGCGAACCCGCGCATCAAGCTTGAGCGTAGCAGCGCGGATGGCGTCGGTAATGGTGTCGTTGGCTAAGGCAGGGCAAGCCAGTAAGGCGCTACAGGGCAAAGTGGCAGCCAACAGGTGCAAGGTAGGTCGTATCGTCATAGTGATTCTCCTTTGCGGCTATGACGATTTTAGTCGGCATCACGGTAGCGCACCGTTTTGCGCGGTCAGGCTATTCTCATTGGGTAGGTGGATGGGCATAATACGCCGTCGCAAATTTGAGGAACCTGATTATGGCAATTTTAAAAGCCTTGACCGAACGCTCTGGTAACCAATGTGAACTGTGTGCCGCTACGGACACCCTGAGCGTTTACGACGTGCCACCATCAGACGGTGCCGATTCAGATAAAGCGGTTCTGGTATGTGCTACCTGTGCGGCGCAGATTGCCGACACCGACAACATGGATGGCAACCACTGGCGCTGCCTGAATGACGCTATGTGGAGTCAGGTACCTGCGGTACAAGTGATGGCGTTTCGCCAGCTGAACATGCTGGTAAACAACGGTCAGACTTGGGCGCAAGATCTGCTGGATATGCTGTATCTGGATGAAGAAACCCAAGCGTGGGCGGATCTGGTTGTTGCTAAAGTGGCCGCAGAGCAAGGCGAGGCATGTTACGACGAGCTGGGCGTAAAACTGTCTGCCGGTGACAACGTTTACATCATCAAAGATCTCGACGTAAAGGGTTCTTCATTGGTGGCTAAGCGCGGCACCACCGTGCGCGGCATCTCGCTGACCAATAACCCAGAGCACATCGAAGGCCGCGTTGACGGTCAGCGCATCGTGATCATCTCTAAGTACGTGCGTAAAGTGTAATACTTACGATTTACTGAGATAAAAAAACGCGACCATTTGGTCGCGTTTTTTGGTTGTACAACGGTTATTCGATGAGGCGGCTAACCAGGCGAATATCGTCGAAGTAGGCTTTTGCATCCTCCGGCGTTGGTTGTTGATGCTCTAGCACAAAGTGATCGAGGCGAACTTGCAATTCATCGTTAGTGAACTGCTCATGAGTAAGAATTTCCTCGCTGCTGTAATTTTTGGTATCAACAATCAAATGAGCGCCAATAGTAACCTGTTGATTACTGCCTGAATTAAAAGGAAGTTTGACCTGCTTGAAACAGTCTTTTACCGAACCGGAAGGATTGTTTTCGATATCGGCAGCGTGAAAATCGGCTTTGGCTAGCAGTTGTCCATCATTCCCAGTGGCCGTCACTTGCACCGTGGTTAATGAGTCAGGGCCTTTGGAATCGCAGATATATAGTGATAGTGTTATGTCTGTGTTTTGAGGCACGTTAGAAACTAGCTGACTTAGCCCTGGTTTTGACTCAAAGTCATGATTTATTGAGGTTTTCTTGAACCTTATGCGGGCAGAGGCGTTTTCCGGTTGATCGCTGAATGCGCTGTCTCCCGAACTGCCGACATCACCTAATCCATTATCGCTGTCTTCGTCAGTAATCCAGACATTACTGCTACCTTTATTAGCTTTAAACTCGGCAAAGTTATGATCGGCTACAGGTACAGTGGCATTGATTTTTTCAGGTAAGCAAAGTTGCAAAGTGACCTCGCCATCAATAGTGCTGTCAAATTCTGTGGCGCTCCATTGATAATTGCTGCTTGACCCAGCAAGCGTTGCCACTTCACCGATTTTAATTTGGTAATTTCCTTTAGCAAATGCAGAAATTGCATATCGACGTTGACTTTCCAAGGTTACGATTTGACTTAATGTGCTGCTTCCCGTCAGCATGACGCTGCTGTTGCGAGAAAACGCATCATTATCATGAACTAGTTCGGCCCCGTTTGCCTGCCATTGCTCTAACTCATTATCGAAAGCCGCATTGGCAATATTGCTCACTGCAATTATTGGTTGTGGTTTTGGTACACGGTAACTAACAGGGCCGACATCGGGGTAATTTAGTGGTTTTAACTGGGATGGTAGAGCTTGACTGTCATCTGCACCCACGTAGGTCAGTTCACCGCGTTGTTGACCATCCATATCGATACTGACTGCATCGAAATTGCCTTTTTCATAATCATGATCCGTGGTTAACAATTCTAAATCAGGCTTAGGCCGATAAAGATTGTCATCTTTCTCAAGTTGTAATCCAGCACTAGTAAAATGGAATTCTGGACCACCTTGCGAAATTTCATCGGTATCAGAGAACATTTGCCCAAATACGATATTATTGCTGACGTTAGAGTCCGGAGATATTCCTCGCTCCGTTCCAACTACCGCCGCACCAATGGCATGGTCAATTAAGTTATTAGCCAAGAAAATATTTTTAGGTTGACGGCTCTTGTCTCCACCATCAATATTTAAGCTGTTTACGCTGTCGACCACGGTATTAAATGCAATATGGACATTTTCAGTTTGTTGATAACCATTGCTCCCATCTCCAGCCCCATCAGAACCTAATATTACAATTCCGCCATGATGACTGCTGTTTAGGTAACGAGCACCTTCAATATAGTTATTGGTTACAGTATGGCCATCATCTACAATTCGAATTCCGCCGGAAAAAGGATAGTCGTCGCTTAAAATAAAGTTGTTACTTATTTGATTGCTATTTCCATGGCGATTGGTGAGCGACCCAAAACTATTTCTAATAGTATTGCCAGCAATGACGTTATGGCTGGCTTTATTCGATATTACTTCTGCCTCACCTTGGATCCCTTCGAATAGATTGCCGACGATGAAAGAATCTCCTCGATATTGATGAGTATCGCTTAATCCAGTTCTGATCGCTTCATAATCATTATCATCGTTGCTTGGATACAGTTTGTTTCCTGTTGGAGCTCGGTTCGCGATGTAATTGCGATAAACAATTATATTTTTCGCCAATTCATTTTCTTTTGTTGCCTCATCCCAATCCTTATCAACCCATCGATTGAAAGAAATCATTGGGTTTTTTGATTCTTTGCCGCTAATGACGCTGTGATCAAGCCAATTACCATCACCATACAGATGTACCAAAATACCATATTCCTTGGTCGCTTTGGCGTTGATGATCGAAACTTCGGTTATACGACAGTTTTTGCAAAGATTATGCGTTGCTAGGCGGGTGCTTATCAGTGAGTCGGTGTAATTTACATTATTAAAAATGAATCCTTGAAAGCGGCTATGTTCGCCCCCCATGTGAATTGTGATTTCACCACCATTAAAAATTACTTTTCCTGAGTTTTCGGCTGCTATAACGATAGGATTTTCTTCACTCCCTTGGCCGCCAAACCTAAGCTCTAAACTTTCATTGTAAGTACCATCTGCCAAGCAAAGAGTAGTTCCAGCGGGTAACTCTGTAGTCGCTGCTCGTTCTAATTCATCAGGTGTTTCATATACAACGGTGCAATTAACTTCTGGAACAGTTAAGACTTTTTCAGGAAGGCCAAAATCTATCGGTTCAGACACCGGCGGTGGTGTCACTGGTGGTGGAATTTGTCCTGGAGAATCTGCATTGTTTTTATCAGAACCACATCCAAATAAAAGCATAAAAATAGCGATATTCAATGATTTTTTTAACATAATTCTAACCTATGAAATGGCATTTCAATCGTATTGGTACGGCATTTCTTTATTTTGGTAAATAACTTGCTGATGGGTTACTTGATCTGGGTCATTAGATAAGTTGTAAAATTAAATTCGAGTGTCACAATGCATAAAAAACGCGACCATTTGGTCGCGTTTTTTGTGGGCGTTTGTCGATGATTAAGCGGTTAGGTACTGCTCAATCATGGTGGCGATGGCCACCATATCGGCGATGGCGATATATTCGTCGGTGGTGTGCACCTTGGCCATCCCGGTAGACAGGTTTACGGTGGTTAAGCCTTTTTCGTTAAAGATGTTGGCGTCGGAACCACCGCCGGTAGAACCCAGAATTGGGGCGATGCCACAGGCGGTAAAGGCGGCGGATACCGCCACCACCAGCGGATGCTCGGCGGCAATCCGGTATGGGTTGTAGGAACGATTTACGTCGATGTCGATGCCGGCACCGTGCTTATCGGCCGCCGCTTGGAAGGTCGCCACCATGTGTTCAACTTGCGCCGCCAGCTTACCCTCATCCAACGAGCGGGCTTCGGCTTGCAGTTTGAGTTCTGGCATCACGATGTTGGTCGCCAGACCACCGGCAACCACGCCGATGTTGGCGGTGGTTTCGGCATCGATACGTGACAGCTTCATATTGGTGATCGCATCCGCCGCCACCGTCAGGGCATTGATCCCTTGTTCTGGGGCAACACCGGCATGGGCAGGTTTACCTTTGATGGTGACATTGATGTTCTGCTGACCTGGTGCGGTGGTAATGATGGTGCCGATTGGGCCGCCAGAATCCAATACGATGGCGTGGTTGGATTCAATTAGACTGGTATCGAACAACTTGGCACCGTACAGGCCACGCTCTTCATCGATAGTAAATGCCAGCTCCAGTGTCTTATGGGCTTTGCCACTGTCTTGGATGGCGCGAACCGCTTCGATGATGGCGGCGATGCCAGACTTATCGTCACCGCCTAAGATGGTGTCGCCAGCGCTGGAGATGATGCCGTCGTTGATCACCGGCTCAATGCCGTTGCCTGGGGTTACGGTATCCATGTGGCAGCTCATAACCACGCTGCCTGGCAGGGTGCCGTTTAGCTTGGCATACAGGTTAAAGCCGTTGCTGCGTTCCGCTGGCACCGCTTGTTTGGTAATGGTAAAGCCCAACTGACCCAGTTGCTCGGCGAGGGTCTCGGCGATCTGCTTTTCATTGCCAGATTCGCTGTCGATCTTTACCAGTTCAATAAAATGATTAACCAAACGGTCTTGGTTGATGGCGGTCATGGTTCACCCTGTTTCTTTATGCTTAGCCAGCCAATCTAACCAATCTGAAAGACAAATTTGGTGAAGCACATTGCAAAAGCGGCAACTTTTGCCAAGTTGCCGCTTGATTACTGCGCATAAGTGAAGCTTTTTCAGCGGTTACTGAAATCGCAGTACCTGTTTCTCTGCCAGTCTGGCGATCAACGGCTCAGCCATGGCGCTGGCGGGCGTCCAGAAACCACCGGCGACCTGTTGCTGTAACAGACACAGCGCCGCTTCGCTGATCATCATGCTGGTGCAACCGTAACCGGGATCTTTATCGCCAGACACCGCCACTCGCAGCGTTTCACCTTGGTGCTGGCCGTAAAACGCTAAGGTAAAGAAGCCATTCTCTTGCTCCTCTGGGGTTGGTCCTTCTCCGGGTTTTGGCGGCTTACCTTGGCCAACTAAACCATCGCCTTTGGCCAGCGCTTGGGCTACCTGCTGACCCTGCTCGCCGGCACCGGTGCTGATCATCTCATCATATTGAAATTGCTCGCCGTAGGGGTGGCCTAATAGCCAGTTGGTGCGGTGAACGTTTTTGCAGTTGATCAGCGCCATCACAAAGGGGCTAGCCCAGCGACCCAGATCGTCGTCGTACTTAGGTTGGCTGCCATCGGGTTGTTGGCTGCCGTGAAAACCCGGGGTTAGGGCGAATGGATCAAGCATCCACTGGCCAATTTGCGCGTCCGCCTGCGCGGCTTGCTGTGACACCATAAAGCTGGCAACGGTGCCACCGGATGGCCCGCCTTGCATCGCTTCAACCCGGCCTTTGACTTGTGGCAAGGTCTGACCAAAGCGGCTGAGCGCCAATTGCTGCAGTTGATACACCCCTAAGTCGCTTGGGATCGAATCAAAGCCGCAAGAGTGAACAATGACCGCACCACTGTCGGCCGCGACCGCGTGATACTTGTCGATCATCTGTCGCATCCATGCGGGCTCGCCGCACAGATCCAGGTAGTGGGTCCCCGAGTGAGCACAGGCGGCCAGCAGCGGTTCGCCATAACGTTGGTAGGGGCCAGCGACGGCGATAACCGCTTTAGTTTGTGCTACCAGTTGTTGTAATTGCTCAGGGCTATCAGCGCTGGCGCTGATGCAGCTGACCTCGTCACCGAGCTGCAACTGTTGATGCAGCTGAGCCAGTTTGTCTGCATTGCGACCAGCAATGGCCCAACGCACTTGGCCATGATAGTGCTGCTGCAGGTAGCGACAGATAAGCTGGCCGGTAAAGCCGGTGGCGCCGTAAACGATCAGATCAAATGGGGCGGTCATAAACAGTGTCCTTTGCATCGGTCCATATCAGAGAGTTGACCCAGCCTATGCTAACAAGGCATTTATCGCTTCAATGGTGCCAAAGGTGTCAACAACGCGGTCGCAATGGCCACTCAGCGTTGTGGCGGCCACGGTCGGTGCTGTTCCGAATCGATCCATTCGCCGATCCACTCTGGTAGGGTGAAATCGAGCCCTTCGGCGTTCATTGCCTGTTTGATCTGATCGGGACTGATTAGCCCTTGTTTACCGGTGACGCCACCGCGGATAAGAATTGACGAGGCGGGCTCACCATCAACCCACATCGATTGCTCCAGATACATCCAACGGTCATCAAAGCCGACGAAGCGACTGTGCATCGTGATCTTGTTAAACATGTGGATGCGCTTGCGATAGCGAACGCTGCTTCCGGCGACCACCAGCGACCATTTGTTGCGGATCAGCGCTGGTAGCAGGCCGCCGCGGATCGACAGATCGATACGACCCAGATCGTACAGGGTCGCGACCCTGCCATTGTTCATTTCGTTGAAAATATCCAGATCCCATGGATGACAATGAAACTCGATGCTGCTGGAGTCGGTGTAGTTGATCGGGGCGCGCCGACGCGCCTTGAAAATGGTCTTGGCGAGACGAAAAAACGGGTACATATCCCTGCCTGTGGGTAACTGCCTTGTTAATCACTGCATCATAAGCGAATAACAAGGCAAGAGCAGTATTATCAGTTACCAGCCGTTAGTTTTCGGTTTTCAGTTTTCAGTTTTCAGTTTTTAGCTGTTAGCTGTTAGTAAAAGCCAAAGCCAGAGCTTGCGGTTGGCGGTCGCTTGGCAATAACCAGCCCAACTACCAACTACCAACTACCAACTAATCGTTAATCACCAAGTTGCTGCTCGAGTTGCTGCGCCAGTTCCGGGCTGATATTGAGCTGCCTAGCAAGTTCCTGCAGATAGCTTTTTTCCATAAAGTTTTGCTCATCGACCATCAACACTGAGGCGAGGTAGATCTCGGCGGCAAGCTCTGGGCTGTTGACACCGGCGGCAATCTCGCTGGGATCCAGTGGTTTGCTCAGCTCGGTTTCGACAAATTGACTGACACTCGCGCTGGCACCAGATTGACTGATCGCTTGCTGTAGGCGGGCTCGTTCCTGTTCATCGACGTGGCCATCGGCTTTGGCGGCGCCGATCATCGCTTTAAGCAGCAGTTTCGAATGACCATCGTCCAGCGGCGGCAATTGTGCCGCGCTGGCGTTGACCGTTGTTGTCTGCGGGGATGTGGCCGTTGTTGCTGGCGCTGAAGTGGCGGTTTGGTTTTGCTGCCAGCTTTGATAGGCCTTGAGTGCTAATGCACCAAGTGCCGCGGCTCCGCCAATTTTGGCGGCTCCTTTCCCCATCTTGCGGCCTTTTTTACTGCCCATTAGCATCCCCATTAAGGTGCCGCCAAGTGCGCCAGAGGCAAGCCCAGTGAGCGCCGGACTAATGCTGGAGTTGGCGCTTGGGGCACTCTGCGGGTGGCCCTGCACCGTTTGGTTTGGGGTTGAGTTTTGGCTCGCTCCTAAGACTTGGTTGAGTAATCCCTGAAAATCCATGATTGGCCTCCTGTTAATGACATTAACCAGTGTAGCCAATCATTGAGAGGCTAAGGATTACAATGCTTTACCGTTGAGAACACGGTAACTGGCTAACGCCAGCATTGGCCGGTCTTCATCGCTGTCGCCATAGGCGTAGATGCTATCGAACTGGCTTAGATCAAAGCGTTGTTGTATTCGCTTGGCCTTGTAGTGATTGGCACAGTCGCCGTTTTGATAGATGCCGCTGGCGATGCCGCCAAGGTAATGGAGCTCGGAACACAGCAGTTCGATGCCCAGTTGCCGGCATAGAGGGGCGAGGTAGCAGTCGAGGGACGCCGACACCAATACCACCGTATCGCCGCGCTGCTGATGCTGCTGCAGTCGAGCTAGCAATTCGGGGCGAAAGATCTGTGGTGTCCGTTCTGCGATGTAACGGCGGCCTAACCCTTCAAGGGTGGTCTGACGACGACCGCTGTAAGCGATGGCGGTAACGATACGGCGGGTAATGGCACTGGAAAGCACACCGCTACGCCACAGCCATTTCAGCGGCAGCAATACAGGCAGTCCCAGTAGCAAGCGCCACGATGGGGTGGCGAAGTATAGAAAGGCGCTGAAATTGTCGTTGTGGGTTAGGGTGCCATCAAAGTCAAACAGCGCCAGTGCCGGCCTATTGCTTGGCGGCGGTAAAGATGACTGCATCGGTGTCTTGGGCAAACATCTGGCCAAATTCCACTTTGCCGTCGCTCAGTTGGTACGGCACAAACACCATCATTGCCAAGCCATCTTGGTGATCGAGGTTGATCCCTACTGCATCTTGCGGTTCACCGTTTTCTTCGGTAACGATGCCGGTGTCATACACCACGGCGGTGGCAACATATTCACCCTCGCTGGCGGCTTGTCGCAGCACCACCTGCAGATCCACCAGTTTGGCCTCGCTTGGGTTCTCTTCCTCTTGATCTTCTGGCACATCAACGCTGACGAAATCGCCGCTTGGGGTGATGGCCGCCGCGAACGGCATAAAACCGCCGTGCTCTTTTAGCTGTTGGTAAGCCAATGGCATCACGGTATCCAGCAGTTGCTGGGCTTGCTGTTGACCATTATCGGCGCTGGACATGATCGGACTCCTTTGCGGGGACGGATAAAAACGCGCTGACTTTAGGGGAGATACGAGGCAGTTACAAGAGTGGCGCAAACATGTAGAAAAACTGCTCTAGCAGTTTGCTTGGCAGCGGCCGTTGCCGCCAAAGATGGTAATTCATGGCGTAACTGCTGTTGCGATAGCCAGCCAACAGCTGTTTGAGCTGCAAACACAGGGCAGGATCGTCCAGTGCCAAGGTTACCTCGCTATTAAGCTGTAGGCTGCGCATATCCAAGTTAACGCTGCCGATCAGACAGTGCTCGTCGTCAAACAGCACCGCTTTGGTATGCAGCAGTCCGCCTTGAAAGCGATAGATGCTGACGCCAGCCTCCAGCAACTCGGCAAAGAAAGAACGGCTGGCCCAACCGACCATCAGCGAATCGTTTTTATCCGGTAAGATGATCTCGACTTCAACGCCGCGAGCGGCGGCGGTGATCAACGCCTCCAGTAGGTGTTCACTGGGGACAAAATAGGGCGCACAGAGAGTGATCCGTTTGGTCGCGTGATAGATCCCAAGCAGCAGCACCTGTTGAATTACATTGCTTGGCAAGGCCGTTCCAGAGGGGATCACTTGCAGTGCAAATTCGCTGCAGGCGCCGTGATCGTCGGCAAAACTGTCGGGCAGCAGCGGCTGCATCGCCTCGCCGCCCTCAACTTGCCAGTCCCATGCGTGAATAGCCCCTAAGGTGGTGACGGCCGGGCCATTGATCCGCAACATCACATCAATCCACTGACCGACCCCAGCGTCTTGTTTGAAGAAGGCGGGATCGACCATATTCATCGAACCGCTGTAACCAATTTGGTTATCGATCACCACAATCTTGCGATGTAGGCGGATATCCATGCGCCGCAGGAACATCTTCAGCGGGTTAACGGTAAGGGCGCCAATCACGTGGATGCCTGCGGCGGTCATTGCCGCTGGCCAGCGACTGTTGAAAAAATCGCGACTGCCGGCGGCATCTAAGATCAGATGCACCTTAACCCCACGTTTGGCGGCAACCATCAACTGTTCTGCTACCACGTCGGCCTGGCCTCCGGGATGCCAGATATAAAACTCTAGCTGGATGCTTTGCTGGGCGTTGGCGATGTCGTCTAAAAAGCTGGCAAAAATCAGTTCCGGGCTGGTTAACAGTTGTAGCCGGTTGCCTAAGGTGCTGGGGATCCCCAGTTGTTTGACGCAGAGACGGTGGATCGGGTGAGCGTGCGGCCCTAGGTTGCTGCGATACCGTGGGTTTTGCTGTTCCAACTGGCTAAACCACAATCGCAGTTGGTTGTAGAGTTTGCTGGCGCGGCGTTTGCGTTTGCGCCCTAAAAAGCGCTCACCAAACAGCATGTAAACCAATACGCCGACGATGGGAATGATAAAGATCAGCAACAGCCAAGCAAAGGAGACCCCAACCACCCGCCGTTTCAGTGCTACCCGTAACGCCACGACCGCTACCAGCAGATAGTAGCTGGCGGCGATGGTCCATGTGGCGATCTGAAACAGCTGTTCCATAGCGTTAGCGCAGCTCCAAGGTGGCGATCATTGGAATGTGGTCGCTACTTTGATAGCTCGGCAGCGCTTGGGCGTCAATAACGCTGAAGTGGTTGCTGACATAGATGTGATCCAAGCGATGGCCGAAGAACGCTTTGATTTTTTGCTGCTGGTTGAAGGTTACAGGCTGCAGCTGCAGTTTGGCTATCTGCTGATTGAGGATGGCGGTGCGACTGTCGCTCCAACTGTTGAGATCGCCGCCAAGGATCAACGGCCCTTGGTGAGCCTCAGCGGCGTTAACAATTTGGCTGAGTTGTCGCCGGTAGCTGTCGTCGTCAACAAAGTTGATGGCGTGAATATTGATTACCAGTAGCCGTTGGTCAGCCAGTTGATACTCGCAAAACAGGGCCACTTTGGGAGTGTTGCTCAGCGGTTCAGTTGGTGTACTAAGGTAGGTTTGGGCGCTCAAGGCTGGGCTGCTGGCGGCGGTTAGTACCCCAGAGTAGGGCGCATGCAGGCCAAGATTAGGGGCGAAGTTGGCAGGCAATGGACTGGGATCGCCTTGTGCCGGTTGCAATGCCACTTCTTGCAGCATCAATAGCAGTGGCTGCTGGCGCTCTAGGATCTCGGCCAACTGCTGCTGCCACTGGGGTTCATAGCTGCGTTTTTGGATGTTCCAATTCAATAAGGTAAAACGCCGTGGCAGTGGTGTGCTGGTGGATTCTGGCAGGGCAATCACTTGTGGCGCAGCGGGTTGTGGTAACTGGTGGTAACCAATACCAATAGCAAGGCCGATGGCCAATAGCAGCGCGACTGCAGCAACAATGCGTTTCATTGACGTTCTCTGAAAAATAACCCCCTGAACTTAGGCAAGCACAGGGGGTTAGATGGTTAACGGTGACTTACCAGATCTTCACCCGTTTATCCGGAGCGATATACATCTTGTCGCCGGGTTGAACATTATAGGCTTCGTAGAACTCCGGTACGTTCGATAGTGGCCCATTGGCGCGGAATTTGGCCGGCGAGTGCGGATCGGTAGCTACCTGATTACGCATCGCTTGCTCTTTTTTCTTGGAGCGCCAGATCTGGGTAAAACCAACAAACAGACGTTGCTCGCCGGTCATGCCATCAATCACCGGTGCTGGCTGGCCACCCAGCGACAGATTGTAGGCTTTAAGGCCGATGGTAACGCCGGACAGATCGCCGATATTTTCGCCCAAGGTAAGCTTGCCGTTAACGTTAAGATCGTCAAATACCGCAAAGCTGTCGTACTGGTTGATTAGCTCACCCCCCAAGGCTTTAAAAGCGGCTAAGTCTTTATCAGTCCACCAGTTATTGAGGTTGCCTTCGCCATCGTAGCGGGATCCTTGATCATCAAAACCGTGGCCCATTTCGTGGCCAATGACCGCGCCAATACCGCCGTAGTTAACCGCATCGTCGGCGTCCATATTAAAGAATGGCGGCTGCAAAATAGCGGCTGGGAATACGATTTCGTTGGCGGTTGGGCTGTAGTAGGCGTTGACCGTTTGCGGGGTCATATGCCACTCCCAAGTGTGAATTGGCCCGCCAATCTTAGCGATATCACGCTGGTGGTTCAGCAGCGCGGCGCGCTTGCGGTTACCAACCAAATCATCGGCTTTGATCTCTAATGAAGAGTAGTCTTCCCATTTATCGGGGTAACCAATTTTCGGGGTAAAAGCCGCCAATTTGGCTTTGGCTTTGACTTTGGTTTCTTCGCCCATCCAGCTCAGCTCATCAATCGACTGACCGTAAGCTTTGCGCAGGTTCTCCACCAGTTCGGTCATCCGCGCTTTGGCCTCTGGCTTAAAGTGCTTGGCGACATAGACCTTACCAACCACTTCACCGAGATCGCGGTTAACGATACTGACCGCGGTTTTCCAGCGTGGCTTCATCTCTTGTTGGCCTTGCAACTTACGGCTGAAGAAGTCGAAGTTTTCCGCTTCGAGCTCTGCTGACAACAGTGCCGCGGTGCTGTTGAGCAGATGCCAGTTTTGGTAAGTTTGCCAATCGGCGACGGAGAACTGCTTGAGGATCCCGCCCAGTGCTTTGAGGTACTTCGGTTGGTTAACGATGATGTAATCGATGTTGCCTAAATCGGCGGCGGTCAGGTAGGCGTCCCAATCAAAATCTGGCTGCAGCGCCTTTAATTCGGCGATAGACAGTTTGTTGTAGGCTTTAGCGCGATCGCGGTTTTCAACTCGAGTGTTGTGATACTCCGCCAGCGCGGTTTCAATTGCCATCACGGTTTTAGCCGCTTGCGTGCCGTCGCCCAGTTTAGCCAGTTCAAACATGTTGGCGATGTGCTGTTGATAGTCGGCACGCAGCGTCCGCGATCGTTCATCGTCTTTGAAGTAGTAGTCACGATCCGGCAGCGCCAAGCCAAATTGATAGATGTGTGCCGCGTAGGTGCTGGAGTTTTTGGCATCAATCGAGACGTACGGTACGAACGGGGTAACGACGCCATAGGTGCTGGCTTCGCCGAAGTAACGAGCTAGCTCTTGGTAGGAGTCTATCGCAGCGATTTTATCCAGTTCGGCTTGAATTGGGGTGATCCCAAGGCGGTTGATGGTCTCGGTGTCCATCACGCTGTTATATAGGGCAGCTACTTTCTGTTCGTCGCTACCGTCAATCAGATCGTCACGGGCGGCAAGATCATTGATGATGGTGCGAACGTCTTTGTCGGCTTTTTCCCGCAGGTCATAGAAGATCCCGGTGCTGGTGCGATCGGCGGGAATTTCATTGTTCTTCAGCCAAGTGCCGTTGACGTAATCGTAGAAGTCGTCCTGTGGGCGCACGCCGTAGTCAAAGGCGGTCATATCGATGCCGGACGACAGCGCCTGATTAACCGCCACCGCACTGGCGCTTGGTTCCGGTGCACTGGTTTGGCTGCAGCCGGTCAGTGCAATTGCACCGGCACAGAGGCTGCTGAGTATTAGCTTTTTCATCCCATGGTCCCTTTGGTGTTTGTTGTCATTGTGCTCAACCATACTAGATCTGCGCGCTTCTAATGGTCAAAAGCCTTTGATTTATATCCACAAGCAAATTTGTAATTTGATGTGAGAGTTGCCGAGCTAGACTGCTGCGGCGATGATTACCACTGAGGTACACTTAGCGCGTCTGAACTTACAAGGAATCTAAGTTGAAAGAGTTAACCGCCATCCGTCGCGAATATCTGCAAGGGGGGTTGCGACGCCAAGATCTGCCGTCAACGCCGTTACCATTGTTTGAACAGTGGTTAGAGCAAGCCAATCACGCTGAGCTATTGGATCCAACCTCGATGAGTTTGGCGACGGTCGACAGTGACGGCCAACCATTTCAGCGCATTGTGTTGTTAAAGCAATTTGATCAGCGCGGCTTGGTGTTCTTTACCAATCTAGGTAGTCGCAAATCGCAGCACATTGCTGACAACAATCAGGTCAGTTTGTTATTTCCTTGGCATGCGTTAGAACGCCAAGTGCACATTACCGGCAGAGCAACCCGGTTAGCCACCACCGAGGTGCTGAAGTATTTTGCCAGTCGTCCGCGTGACAGCCAGTTGGGGGCTTGGGCATCATCGCAGAGCAGTAAACTCAGTGCCCGTTCGGTGCTGGAAAGCAGCTTTATGAAGATGAAGCAAAAGTTTGCTGACGGTGAAGTGCCGTTACCGGACTTTTGGGGCGGCTACCGGGTCGAAGCCGACAGTTTCGAGTTTTGGCAGGGCGGGGCCAAACGTTTGCATGACCGTTTTTTATATCAGCGTCATGGTGAAGAGTGGCAAATTGACCGCTTAGCCCCATAAATTACGTTTACAAAACAAATAGTAAACGCGGCTTTGGCCGCGTTTTTTATGACCAAGAATGGGGCTAATTCTCACCAATGTTGATACCATGCGGCTAATTTCTTCGCTATTGAGTCGTGCGCCAATGACAGATCCTCGCTCGGGCGCTCTGGCTGCAAGCTTGGTCAAATCGCCAATTAGTATACTGCTCGCGGTGCTGCTGGGCGGCGCTGCGGCGCTGATTAATGCTTGGCCGTTGCCGCTATTTGCCAGCGCACAATTGATGCTTGGTGCGGCATTGGTGATGCTGGCGGTAAGTCGATTAGGGTTAGTCGAAGCCCTGCTGTCGGCGGCAGTTGCTGGCAGCGTGATAGCTTGGCAATGGCAGCATCCACTGCCGCTGCTACTGTTGATGTTAGAAGCGGCGGTGGTATGGGGACTGTGTCATCGCGGTGTGTTGTTGCTATACGCCGATGCGGCGTTCTGGCTGTTGTTGGGGATGCCGTTGCTGTATGTCGCTGTTATGGTGATTGCACCGGATGATCCATCGCTGACCTTTGTGGTGCTTAAACAGGGCTTTAATGGGTTAATTAACGCCGCAATTGCGTCGCTGTTACTGTTGATGTTACCCAGTCGCTGGTGGCGCAGGGTATGCACTCAGCCGCTGTTTAAACGAGGCTTTCGGGAGAAGATCAGTTACGTCACGGTGTTATTGTTGATGCTGATCAGTATGAGCACCATGCTGATCTACAGCAGTTACTTGATCAATTCCCAGCAACAGTTGCTGCTGACGCAACTGCAGCAAGATGGCAATCGCATTGCTGATAACGCTCACCGCTTTTTGGGACGCTACCTGTCGCTGACTCGCAGCGCTGGCCAATGGTTGCCCAACGATCTCGCTGCTCAGCAGCAACAACTGCAACAGCTACATCAACAGCTGCCACAGTGGTTAACGATGTTAGTGGCGGATCGCACCGGCAACGTTATCGCCACCAGTCCGTTGCGCCCCGAGCTATTGGGGGTAAGCGTGGCACAGCGGGATTACTTCATCGAGGTGCTTGCTGGTGCCGACCAATATGTCTCAGGGGCCTTTCAAGGGCAGGGCTTTGGCGATGAGATCATTGTTGCGATCAGCGCCCCTTGGTTTGACGAGTTTGGCCAGGTGGCTGGGATCATTGAGGGGTCGGTGGATCTACAGGGCATGGTTGAGGTGCTCGATCCGGCGCCGGATCAATTTTATTTGATCACCGATGGCCAACAGCGAGTGGTGGTCGCCTCTGAGCAGCTAGGGCTTAAGCCTCTAACGCCAATTAGCGCAGGCCAGGGGCAGTTGTTACACCCTGATAGTCTGGTGCAGCGGCGGCAATTGACGGCGCCATTTGCGCTGGCAGAGGAGGTCTATCAGATTGATTATCCTTTGGGGCATGGTTGGACTTTGCAGCTGATGCAACCCCTCCAGCCGATTATGGCGCAGGCGCAGCAGCAATTTATTATCGGCTTAGGGATCTTGGCGCTGGGGCTGCTGGTGGCGGTGGCGGTAACGCGTCGGCTTTGTGGGCTGTTGACCAGCCCATTGGAGCAACTCGCGCGGCAGATGGCGCTGCCATACCACCCCGAACAATCACAGCGACCACTCAATAGCTACGCTGCCAAAGAGTTGCAACTGCTGCAAAGTGAATTAACCAGTCAACGCCGTAATCTTTATGCCTACCAGCAGCAGTTGGAGCAACAGGTAGCGGCGCGCACCAAAGAGCTCTCTGAAGCCAACGCCCAGTTGAAAAAGTTGGCGATGCGCGATGGTTTAACCGAGGCCTTTAATCGACGCTATTTTGATATCAGTTTTGAATCTTATCGTCAGCACAGCATGCGCTCTGGGCAGCCGTTGCTGCTGGCGATGGTCGATATCGATCATTTTAAGTCGGTTAATGATTGTTTCGGCCACTTAGTTGGTGATGATTGTTTGCGCACGTTGGTGCAACGAATGAATCAACTGTTTTCCCGAGAGAACGATCTGGTGGCACGTTACGGTGGAGAAGAGTTTGTGTTGCTAGTACCCTACGTCGGCTTCGAGGCGGCGCAGCAGATGCTGGAACGATTGCGACTGCTGGTAGCGGAGAAACCGATTGCCGTGAGCGAGCAGGGGCAACCGATCAGCATCACTATCAGCATTGGCGCGGTCTACGCCGATGCGCGTTTCAGTAAGCGCCAAGCTCGTTGGTTACAGCGGGCGGATAAAGCACTCTATGAAGCCAAGCAAGCCGGGCGCAACCGCGTCCGGCTGTACAACCTTGCAAACCACGACAATGATGTCGGCAGCCACATGGACAGTCAGGCCCAATTGCACAGCAGCTAATCTCGTGCCCAGCGCTGGATGTTGCGCAACAACAATAATGATTAAAGGGGCAGCATGGCTGAACTTCTACACCTTCTGCAGCGCAATCGCGCGTGGGCTGATCGGATTAAATCCGACAAGCCCGATTTCTTTTCCCATTTAGCGCAGCAGCAGTCGCCGGAATATTTGTGGATTGGCTGCTCCGACAGTCGGGTGCCGGCTAACCAGATCATCGATTTGGAACCGGGCGAGGTGTTTGTTCACCGAAATATCGCCAATGTGGTCAGCCATAACGATCTCAATGCATTGTCGGTACTGCAGTACGCGGTGGACATTTTGCAGGTGAAGCACATTTTGTTGGTAGGTCATTATGGTTGTGGCGGGGTAAAGGCCACCTTACAAGACAAACGCTTGGGGTTAGCGACCACCTGGCTGCGTTCGGTTAAAGCGGTTTATGAGACCCATTGTGAACAGTTGGAGCAGTTGGACGAAGAGGCCCGCTTTCGTCGCTTGTGCGAGCTCAATGTGATTGCGCAGGTGATGAATACCTGTCAAACCACCATCGTTGAGGCCGCTTGGGAGCGCGGGCAGGAGTTGTCGATCCACGGTTTGATCTACGATGTCGCTGACGGTCTGCTGCGGGATCTGTCAGTGAAGATCGATTGTCGCAGCAAAGCCCTGCAGGTGTGCAATCGCGCTATCGCTGGATTGAAATAAACGCCAGCGCTTGATGCAAAAACGCCACTGCGGGTTAGCCTGCAGTGGCGTTTTGGTTTTTAGCTCATCGCTGATAGCGGTCTAGGTTCAGTAACTGTGGTGGTCGATGTCGCTTTTTTCGCGATCAGCAAAGCCAGACAGTTCATCGGCAAAGGCGGCGTGCAGTTCTTCTTCGATGTCGCGCAGACGCTCGCGCAGCTCAGCAATGGATTTTGCGTCTTTAAATCGTTGTTGTAACAAGGATTGCAGCTCGTTGTTGGGTTGCGTCATAGTTACCTCCAAAATCCATCATTTGCCTAAAGCCAGCGAGATAGCAGCGCCTCGTCGCTGATGGTGATACTGACAGTATCGGGCTCTGCGGCTCGCAGTTCAAGGATGCTGGTCATTAATTCGTCGCGACGGAACCAATGGATCGGTAGCCGCTGACCTTGACGATATTTCGCCAGCATCTGCTCGACATCGCCGCTGACTTGCAGATTGTTGATGGCAATCAGTTTATCACCGGCAGCTAAACCGGCTTGGTGGGCGGCACTGCCGTTGCGGACGGTGGTGATCTCGGCGCCGTTGCTGCCGCTGCTGTAGCGTGCCCCCAGATCCAGTTGGTTAACGTTGCTGGCCTTGCCACCTTTGTCATTGGCACCGGCGTGGTTACGCAGAGTCATCTGGCAGCCAAATTGCGCCAATAACTCTGGCAATGGCAAGTCATCGCTATTATCTAACCAGGCGAACAGGTCATCGGCGTTGCGCCCCAGCAACGATTCGACAATGCGCTGGTGGCTGTTATCGTTGGTGCCAATCCCTGTTTGGCCGTATTGGCGCCACAACTGCACCATCACATCATCCAAACTGTGGTTGTTATAGGTCTCTAGGCGAATGGTTAGATCCAAGTACAGCGCAAACATCGAGCCTTTGGTGTAGTAGCTGACGATGGCGTTTTGCGCGTTTTCATCTTGTTTGTAGAACTTGGTCCAAGCATTGGTGCTGGAATCACGCAGGGTTTGCAACAAGCGACCGGGGCCGCGAGTAACCCGAGTCATTAGCTGTGAAACCTGTTCAAGGTAGGTTTCGGCATCGATGCAGCCGGCGCGATAGACGGTGAGATCGTCAAAATAGGAGGTGATCCCCTCATAAGCCCACAACTGATTGGTGTAGCTTTCTTGGCTCAGATCGTACGGGGTAAACACCGCCGGTTTGATGCGTTTGATGTTCCAGTTGTGAAAGTATTCGTGGCTGCACAGCGATAAGAAGGTACGGTAGCCCTCACTTAGCTCAGTTTCGGTTACCGATGGCAAATCGTTACGGCCGCACACCAGCGCCGTTGAAGCGCGATGCTCTAGGCCGCCAAAACCACTGCCCACCACCTGGGTCATAAACAGATAACGGTCGAACGGCGCGCCGCCAAACAGTGCGATCTGCTTTTCACAGATCTTTTTAAGATCGGCGCAAATGCGGTCGGTGTCAGCCCAGTGGCGGCCACTCAGGACCAAGTCGTGGGGCACGCCAGCCGCTTCAAAGGTTGCCACAGTAAAATCGCCGATCTCCACCGGGTGATCGATAAGCTCGGCGTAATCCGCCGCCCGATAACGACCAAATCCATACAACTTTGCGCCATCAAGTGGCATCGCCGTCGCAACTTTCCAGTCGTCATAACCATCACCAACAGGGGGCAGAAGCTCCATGGTTACCGGCTTATCTTCGAGGCCGTGCAGCGCCACAAAGGTCGCCGAGCCATTGAAGAAGCCGTGAGTTTGATCCAGGTGGGCACCGCGCACCGACAGATCCCAAGCGTACACCTGATAGCAGATCGTCAAGCTGCCGCTGTGGTTGTCGGCCTGCCAGGTCTGTTTATCAAGCTGGGTTAGTGCAATCTCTTCGTCGTTACTATCAAAGGCGCGAATGTCGATTAGGTGACGGGCGAAATCGCGGATCATGTAGCTGCCGGGCAACCAGGCCGGCAGTGAAAATTGCTGCTGTGAGGCGGCGATATCAGTGCGGATCTCGACGCGAAACAGGTGCGCGTGGGGATCGCTGGCTTGAATTTGGTAGTGAATCATGGCGGCTGTTGTAGTTGTTGAATTTGTTGATGATTGTAGACAGAAGTCAGTGCCGTTGTCAGTGCCAACTCGGCCAACATAAGCGGCTGGCTGTAAACCATGTCGCAGGTGAGTTTATGTTGGTGATACAGGCTTTTATACTTACCTTAAGAAACCTTATTTGACCCTTGTTAAGGACCATGCCCGTGGCTGAAGAAACCATCTTTTCCAAAATCATCCGTCGTGAAATTCCTGCTGACATCGTTTATCAAGATGAGTTAGTGACCGCCTTCAGTGACATTAGTCCGCAGGCACCAACCCACGTGTTGATTATCCCGAATGTATTGATCCCAACCATTAACGACGTCACTGCTGAGCATGAACCGGCGCTGGGGCGGATGATCACGGTAGCCAGCCAAATCGCAGCAGAGCGCGGCATCGCCGATGACGGCTATCGCTTAATCATTAACTGTAATCAGCATGGCGGCCAAGAGGTGTTCCATATCCATATGCATCTGGTTGGCGGTAAGCCACTGGGGCGTATGCTGGCGCAGCAGTAATGGCCATTCCGCGCCGAGGCCAGGTCAACCTAACCGCATACGCGCAGCGCTTTGTTAGTCAATTGGCGCAGTGTCGCAGCTTGGGGATCCGCACCGTTGAAGCCAGCGAACGCCATGTGGTGTTGGAGTTGCCCTATCAAACCCGGATCATCGGTTATCCGGACACTGGAGTGATCCACGGCGGGGTGATCACCACCCTTGCGGATACCGCTTGTGGGGCGGCGGTGGTGTGCGCGCTGCGTCACGCTACCGCTGCGGTTGAATTGTCACCGACCTTAGATCTGCGGGTTGATTACATGATGGCAGCGATCCCAGAGCAGCCGGTATTTTGCTTTGCCGAGTGCCATAAATTGACCTCTAGCATCGCTTTTGTGCGGGCGGTTTTGTATCAGCAGGATATCAGTGATCCGTTAGCGCAAGCGGTCGGCTCCTTTATGCGGATTGGCCCAGAGTTAGTCACCGATCGTTTTCGTGCAGATATGGAGGGGGGCTAATGGCGTTCGAGATGCAACTGCAGATGGCTTCGATCAACAAAGATTTTGAAGCCTTGCTGCAACTGGTGCCCTACGCCCAGTTTATCGGCATGCAGTGCCAGCAATTTGGTGACGAGATGGTGTTCCGCTTACCACCGAAACCGGAGAATATCGGCAATCCGATGTTGCCCGCGCTGCATGGCGGGGTGATTGCTGGCTTTATGGAGATGTCCGCAATCATCCAATTGATGGTGATGATGCGGGCCCCCAAAGTGCCGAAGATCGTCGACTTCTCCATCGATTATCTGCGCGCTGGTCATCTGCAGGAAAGCTATTGCGAGTGCAGCATTACTCGCCAAGGTCGACGGGTGGCCAACGTCAATATTGTCTGTTGGCAAAGCAGCCGCAAACAGCCGATCGCCACCGCCAGAGCCCATTTTTTACTGGGGTAGTTCTGAATTTGTGGCGGCGTCAGAAACCAGCCCCTGTGGCTGGTTTTTTGTCGACTGGAGCTTGCTGAGCAATTTGGTTAGGTTGATGAGACCATCCCGAACAAGGAGAGCCGATGAAACTGGCCGTTGAGTTAAGCCTTTATCCCCTGACCGACAATTACTTGGAAGTGATCCAATACTTAGTAGAGCGATTAAAACAGTATCCGCAGATAGAGCGACACACCAATGGCATGAGCACTCAGTTGCAGGGCGACCATCAGGCGGTGATGGCGTTATTGGCAACCGAGTTGGCTGCCTGCCATCAGCGCTTTGGCAAAAATGTGCTGGTGTGTAAGTTCATTACCGGTGGGGTCAACTTGAATCACAGCGAATAGGGATGAGAAGGAGTAGGGATGCGCAAATGGATTGTCGCAATCGGCTTGCTGCTGTTAAGTGGCTGCTCGGTCAAATGGACATACAACTGGCTAGATTGGCTGATCCCCTGGCAACTGGATGATTACGTCGAACTTAATGACCGCCAAAGTGAGCAACTCGATAGCTTAATTGCCACCACCTTAGCGTGGCACCGGCAAAACGAATTGCCCCGCTATGTTGAGCACCTGTCGCAGCTGCGGCGAGACTTGCAGCAACCGCTAACCGCTGCCGAGATCCAAGCCCATCGTCAACGGCTTAATCAGCATTGGGATCGGCTTTATCAGCACGTGATCCCCAATCTTATCCCGCTGATCCAGAGTTTGTCTGACCGCCAAGTGGCGCAAATCATTGACACCGTTGCTGAGCAAGAGCAACAGCTGAAACAAGAGGAGCTTGAGCTAACGCTGGCCAAACGGATTGTGCGTTCCAATAAGCAGATGAAACAAGGGATGGAGAAGCGACTTGGGGCGCTTACCAAGCAGCAGCAGCGAGACATTGAGCAATACAACAGCGATCGCCATCGTTCAGTTGAGATGTGGTTTGCCTATCGAGGCCATTACCAGCAGTTGCTGGAAACCGGCTTACGTCAGCGGGCGGATACCGCCGAGTTGCAGCGAGTATTGAACCTGCTTTTGGTCGATTACGACCGGTTAAAGTCGCCAGAGCTGCTAGCCATGCGTGATGCCAACGAGCAACTGCTGCTGAGAGCATTGACCGACATCCAGCACAGCTTAACCGCCAAACAATCCGCTAAATTAGATAAGGAACTGGCCAAGTTCCAGCAGGATTTTGCCGAGCTGCATCGTCAGTAATAGTTGTTAATTAGGGCGTGTTGAAAGAAAAATGAAATCGGCTGGGTCTTGATAAGCATACTTCGTTAATAGGAAATGCCGATGAACAGCCTTATCCAATTGTGGCACCGCACCTTTACTAAAACTCAGGCGTTAGAAGGGATTGCGTCGCTGGCACTGCGCCTGTATCTGGCGCCGGTGCTGATCCAAGCCGGTTACAATAAGTTGGCCAATTTCAGTGACACTGCCGCGTGGTTTGGTAACCCCGATTGGGGGCTCGGCTTGCCGATGCCGGAATTAATGACCGCGTTGGCGGCGGCAACCGAATTTTTCGGCGGCATACTACTTCTGGTCGGGTTGTTAACGCGGCTAGTGGCGCTGCCGATGATGGTTACCATGTTGGTGGCGGCGTTTGCGGTGCATTGGCAAAACGGCTGGTTGGCGATTGCTGATGCCTCGTCGTGGTTGGCCAACGAGCGAGTACTGGAATCGGTTGAAAAATTGGATCGGGCCAAGGCCATCTTGCAACAACACGGCAATTACGACTGGCTGACCAGTTCTGGCAAATTGGTGATCCTGAATAACGGCATTGAGTTTGCCATGACTTATTTCGTTATGCTGTTGGCGCTGTTTTTCCTCGGCGGCGGTCGCTATACCAGCATTGATTATTACCTGACGCGCAATCGTGTCTAATCGCGCGTAATAGCATGTCCGAAATTGGCTAGTGGTCGTCAGACAACTGGATTAAGCTGTGGCGATGACTACCGCCATACTCTGCCCCGAACAATGTCGCCAAGCGCGACTCAGTAAAGATCGCCGTTTCGATGGGCGATTCTTTACTGGCGTCCACAGCACCGGCATCTACTGTCGCCCGATCTGCCCAGTGCGTCCGCCGCTGGAACGCAACGTTCGTTACTACGCCAGTGCTGCCTTAGCTGAACAGGCTGGGTTGCGTCCTTGCCTGCGCTGCCGGCCAGAGTTGGCGCCAAGTGCCGGTGATTGGCGGGCCCGGACACCCCGATTGACCAGAGCGCTGCAGCGCCTAAAGCAACAACCACAACTGACGGTGGCGCAACTGGCAGCCGATTGCTTTGTTAGCGAACGACAATTGCGGCGCTGGTTTGTTGAAGATCTTGGGGTATCGCCGCTGCAATTGCAGCAAACCGAACGATTACTGCAAGCCAAGCAATTACTGACCGACAGCAACATGACGATCACCGACGTGGCGTTGGCTTGCGGCTTTAACAGCGTGCGCCGCTTTAACGATGCCTTTAGTCAACACTACCGCATGGCGCCGCGCACGTTTCGCCAGCAAACCGCGCCAGTGGCTGCGACCACGCTGCAATTGCGCTTGCCGTTGCGGCCACCATTTGCCCCGCAATACCTACTCAAGTTTTTTGCCGAACGCGCCATCGCGGGCGTTGAGCAAGTGACCGATGGCCGTTACCAGCGTTGGCTAGCGCCGGATCAGTGGTTTTCAGTTGAGCCGCAATCAGAGCAACTGCTGCTGCAATTGCAGGGGATTGAAGCGACGGCATTGCCACGGCTGCGAGCCACCATCGAACGGATGTGGGATTGCGCTTGCGATAGTGAGGCGGTTACTCAACATTTGGCGCTGCAACCACAGCTTCAAGCATTGTCGCAGCGCTATCAAGGCATTCGGGTAGCCAGTTATTTTGATGAGTGGGAAACGTTGTTGCGGGCGATCCTTGGCCAACAGATCACCATCGCCGCTGGGCGCCAGTTGCTCCAGCAACTGGTGGCACTGCATCAGGCCCAAGGTGGTTTTGGGATCCCTACCGCCGAGGTAGTCAGCCAGCTGGATTTAACGCCGATGAGGATGCCCCACAGCCGCAAGGCCAGTTTGCAACTTGCGGCGCAGACCGTAGCCAGCTGGCAACCTCAGGATTGGCTTGATCTGGATCGCGTTCAACAGCAGTTGTTGGCGCTGAAAGGGATTGGGCCTTGGACAGTAAACTATTGGCGGCTACGTTGCGGTCACGATGCCGATGCACTGCCGCTGGGGGATGTGATTTTACGCAAAGCGGCGCAGCAACAGCAGTTGGCCGACAATGATAAAGCGCTAGCGCAGGTTAGCCAGCAGTGGCGCCCCTGGCGCAGCTACGCCACCA
Organism: Ferrimonas senticii DSM 18821; assembly: GCF_000422665.1. GTDB lineage: Bacteria > Pseudomonadota > Gammaproteobacteria > Enterobacterales > Shewanellaceae > Ferrimonas > Ferrimonas senticii. Next base: position 208,472 of record NZ_KE383898.1, read on the forward strand.
CCTTGTTGTGGCAATCGATGGTAAAAGACGATGCAAATGACCCAATCTTCACTGCGCTACAGTGAACTGACGACCCCGCTAGGGCCGCTGTTACTGGTAGCAAATCAGCACGGCCTAGTGGCGGTGAATTTTCAACACGGCAGCGAACCGCTGCCAATTGCCGAACACTGGCAACGGGACGATCAGGCTTTGGCGCTGGCGCGGCAGCAATTGACCGAGTATTTTGCCGGTCAGCGCCAGCAGTTTCAGTTGCCATTGGCCGCTAACGGCACCGACTTTCAGCAGCAGGTATGGACGGCCTTAACCACCATCCCTTATGGCGTCACTGCCAGTTACGGTGAGGTGGCCAAGCAGATTGGCCGTCCTAAAGCGGTTCGCGCCCTGGGCGCCGCCAATGGCAAAAATCCATTGGCAGTGGTGGTTCCCTGCCACCGGGTGATTGGGGCCAACGGCAGTTTGACTGGCTACAACGGCGGATTGGCGATTAAGCAGTTTCTTTTGGCGTTGGAACAGAGCCATAAGCCACGCTAAATCCGCTAGGATGGCAACAGTTGGAATTGAGTTAAGGAGTCGCCATGGATGCGCAGCAACTGTTACTGAATCGCCACTCTAATCCGCGCCTAAGCGAACCGGCACCGAATGCTGAGCAGCTGCAACTGATTTTACAAGCGGGGCTGCGGGCACCGGACCATGCCATGCTTAAACCCTATGAATTTGTGGTGGCGCAGCAGCAGGGGCTTAATCGCCTCGGTGACATCTTTTATGCCGCCGCCAGCGCCAATGGCGAGCAAGGGCAGGCTTTGGCGCGGGCGCGGTTATTGCCAACCCGAGCGCCGATGGTGATCACGGTTATTGCCAAGGTTAAAGCCCACCCTAAAGTACCGGCGCTTGAACAACACATTACTGCCGGCTGTGCGCTGTTGCAGATGCAGCAGATGGCCCAAGCGCTGGGGCTTGGCGGTATTTGGCGTACCGGCAGTTACGCTCGTGATCCGTTGGTACGACAGGCGCTGGGAGTGGATGGCGACGATGAAATCGTCGGTTTTCTTTACCTTGGTACGCCGCAAAAATCGCTGACGCCATCGACGCCTAAAGCGGTCAGTGACTACTGCCGATTGCTTTAACGTTGCCAGATGCCAATGGCACTGTCGTGCAGACTGGACAGATAGAGCTTGTCGCCATGGGCTGCTGCGCCGGTGACAAAGGCAAAGCGGCCGCTGGGATCTTGCAAATTAGCGCGGATCTCGGCGTTGCTGTTCAGTCCCAGCAGATGGCCATAACGCTGAGGCTTAGGACGCAGCCAAGCGGGTAGGCGCTCGACCACGGTACGCAGAACTGGCTTATCCGCCATCCAATCCAGTAGGCCATTGCGCGGGGAGACCAGCCCAAGCCAATAGGTTCCGTCGGCGCCACGGCTCAGGTTGTCGGGAAAGCCGGGTAAGTTATCGATAAACACCTCGGTTTGCCCTTGGCGAGCGCCAGTTAGGTGCAGCTTTAACAGCCGGTAACTGCCGGTCTCCACCACCAACAATCCTTGCTCGTTGTCGATAAGTTCAATGCCGTTGGCAAAGTTGATTCCGGAATAAAGCTGTTCACTGTGACCATCACTGGGACGATAGCGGATGATGCGGCCACTGCCGCGATGTTCATTGATGTCTAATAGGCTGGCGGCGAAAACGCCATATTGTGCAGCACTGTGGCGCTGGCTCGATTCCGATAGATAGATGCTGCCGTCGCGGCTAATGGCTACTGAGTTGGCGTAGAGCAGCGGCTTACCGGCCACCTCGGTTAGCAGCGTTTGCAATTGGCCGTCACGGCTAAGCCGCAGCAGTCCGCGCAGAGGATCGGCGATATACAAATTGTCGTGCTTATCAAAGCGCAGCCCCAAAGGACGGCCGCCGGTATTGCCGACGATCTCCACTTGCTGACCATTAAGCCGAGCAATGTCGCCATTGCTAAGGCCAAAGTAGAGTTGCCCATGACGATTGACCGCGACCGCTTCTGGGCCTGCGCTTGGGGTCGTAATTAAGGTTAACTGGCTTAATTTATCGTTAGCCTGATACACCCCTTGATAGCCAAGATTGGTCGGTGGTTGCCATGCGGTTGGGCTTATCGCTACCGGCCACAAACTTAAGTAGGCTAGTAGGGCGACGATAACCGTCATAATGGCGAGTTGCTGACGATTGAAGCGACTGGCGGGCATCCGTTCCACCCCTTGTGTGGTTGCTTATTGAACGCGGTTCTCTGATGCTAGGGGAAAGCCAATCAAAGGGGTAGTGTTTTGAAACGACGGTGGTTTTTTGGATTGATGCTGCTCATGCTGGTGATGCCGTTGACGGCCAACAGCACAGCTTCGTCATCAGCAAAGCTGCTGATTATCTCAATCGATGGGCTGCGCTGGGACTACCTTAGCCTGCATCAACCGCGGTTTTTACAACAACTGGCAGCGCAAAGTGCTCAAGTGCAGCGACTGCAACCGGTTTATCCCAGTAAAACGTTTCCCAATCATCTGTCATTGGCGACCGGACTTTATCCAGAACATCACGGCATTGTTGCCAACCGATTCTATTCGCCGCCATTGCAGCGCGCTTATAAGTTATCGGATCCCAAGGCGGTAACCGATGCCGCGTTTTATCAAGGGACGCCAATCTGGTCACTGGCCGAGCAACAAGGGCGCACCAGTGCGGTGTTCTTCTGGCCGGGATCGGAGGCCAAGATCGCCGGTTTTCGCCCTAGCTACTTTAAACAATACGACAGCAAAACCAGTCATCGTCAGCGCATTCGGCAAGTACTGCAGTGGTTTCGGCAGCGACAGGTGGACTTGGCGATGGTGTACTTTTCTAGTGTCGATCGTGCCGGTCACGATTGGGGCCCAGAAAGTTTTTGGACCAAACGGGCGCTGCGCAGTTTAGATAGCAAATTGGAGCAGCTGTTTACGGAACTGGCCAAGTTGCCGCTGGCGGTAAATGTGATCATCACTGGCGATCACGGTATGCGCGACGTTACCGCTATGCCAACGCTACTGCTGGATCAGCGCTTGGCCAGTTGGCGCCAGTTTCGGCAAATATTCCGCATCAGCGGCAGTGGCTCGACCGTTCGTTTTTATCATCGTGGCGGCGCCAATAAAGCCGCCGATCTGCGCCGCTTAGCGCAGTTGCTTGGTGACCACAGCGACAGTCAATTTTTTCTGCAACCGCAGATCCCAACCGAGTTGCACTACCGTGATCACCCAGCGGTGGGGGATGCCTTGTTAATCAGTAACAGCCACTTCATCACCTTCAGCGATGCCAAATCGCCGCCGGCGGGTTTTCATGGCTTTGATCCCAAGGTTGATGACCAGATGGATACTCTGCTGCTTGGTTTTGGGCCAGCCTTTGCCGCTGGCAGCCGTGTTGATAAAGCCACCGTGGTCGATGTTTATCCGCTGGCGGCTAAAGTGTTGGGGCTTGAGATCAGCGAGCCGATTGACGGCAGGTTAGCGAACCTAGCTGGTTTGCTGGCAGAGTAGGGCATTGCGGTAGATGTTGCTGGCAATGGTGGCGTTGAAGTGAGGGGATTGGGTTATGCTTTTCATCAATCTCTGGCGGTCATGCCGCTGCGCGGCGGTGCTGCGCACCTAGGAGAGATTTCGCCTGCGGCGATCTCCTCGCTGCGCTGGTTGATGGCGAACTGA
>NZ_KE383898.1:212574-434958 GCF_000422665.1 Ferrimonas senticii DSM 18821
GGACACCTGACCTTTAAATTGTTTCGATGTTTTCAGAGTTCTCACTCTTGATGTTTATTGAGCTCACGCTCGGTCTCTTCAAAAGAAGATGGCGGTCAGGGAGAGATTCGAACTCTCGATACGTTGCCGTATACACACTTTCCAGGCGTGCTCCTTCAGCCACTCGGACACCTGACCGTTTTAATTTTTGATATTTTCAGAGCTCACACTCTTCAAACAATCTCAGTGCAAGGCTGAAGAGCACGCTGACGTGCTAATACCTAGTTGCTTCGCAACTTGGCAGCCACTCGGACACCTGACCGTTTATTTGTCGTTGAGCTAGTGCCCAACAACGGAGCGAGACTTTACGGATGTGACGCCATTAGGTCAAGCGTGGATTTTGATTGTTTAGTGCGACTGCTTGTTTGTGCGCCATTTTGTTGAGTGTCTGCACAAAAGCGCGAGCACACGGTCTAAAGCGAACCGATAAAATGTTTACTAAATCGCAATTCGCAGGCAGCTAAAGCCGATATAATTTGCGATCTTTGTCAAACAACACCAATCGACTTGGCTGTGATAGCGGCTTGGCGGTTGGTCATTAAGAGAGGTTTCGGTGTCGCGATGGATTCAGCGTCCCACAGATTGGGGCTTTTGGCTGGTGGCGGGCCTGTGTTTGTTGCCGTCGGTGAACTCGCCGATGGCGTTGATGTTTGGCTTAGTGTTGGCCACCATCGGTTGGATACCACAGGGGATCTCGGTCAGTGCACTGGCTAAGACGTTGCTCGGTTGGGCCATTATCGGCTTGGGCTTTGGCATCCATCTGGAACAAGCGATAGCGGTGACGATCGATAGTATCGGTATCGTCGTGACCACGATTTTTGGCACCTTACTGGTTGGTACCTTGCTGGCTCGCTGGCTTAAAGTCGAGCGGGTTACCGGCCATTTAATCGCCTCTGGCACCGCGATTTGTGGTGGCAGTGCCATTGCTGCAGTAGCCCCGGCGATCAACGCCAACGATGATCAGACCTCGGTCGCGCTGGCTACCGTGTTTGTATTGAATTCGATAGCGTTGTTTATCTTTCCGGTTATTGGCCATTGGTTTGAACTGAGCCAACAGCAATTTGGCGTCTGGGCGGCGATCGCCATTCACGATACCTCTTCGGTTGTGGGTGCCGCTGGCGCCTATGGCGACCAAGCGCTTGCCACCGCGACTACGGTTAAGTTGGCACGGGCACTGTGGATTATTCCCGTGGCACTGTTAAGTGCGTTGCTGTTCCGCAGCCAAGGCAAAGGATTGGCGATACCGCAGTTCATTGTGTTGTATGTCGCGGCGATGGTAGTGGCGTGGTTGTTCCCTGCAGGAGAGGCGATTTACCAAGGCATTTTCCAGATCAGCAAACAGGTGATGGTACTTTGTTTGTTCTTGATTGGCGCGGGCATTACGTTGCCGAAATTGCGCCAAGCGGGCAGTCAACCGCTGCTGCTTGGGGTGCTGTTGTGGCTGGTGATCAGCAGCAGTTCGCTGGCTTATTTGCTGCTCTGACGAACGATAAAATAACCGAGAACACTGGCGAACAGGCTTAGTTCAATCAGAGCCAGCAACAGCCCTGAAGCGACAAAGGTGGCGCCAATGCCAATTGGCACCACTAACAACAATGGATGAAAGCGCATAACGGATCCCTTGTAAGTGATAGCCCAAGGGTGGCGATTGTTGCTTTGGCGCTCAACAACCCTTTGCTATATCTCATGCCGTAATTATCTCGCTTGTGCTTCGTCGCGCATTCATCACGCTGCTGGCTGGTTATACTGAACATTCTGACTTTATTAATTTTTTGACTGATGTTTACCAAGTTACTTATTACTGTCGCCATTATCGCTGTGGTGATCTGGGTGGCGACTCGCAAGCGCCAATCTTCCGCGACCGCCGCTGTGACTGCCGAGCTGCCGCCATCACCGCAACTAGTATGGTTGCAACGATTAGCGCCATTATTCGCGATAGTGGTGCTGTTGCTGGCGGCGGCGTGGTACGGCTATGGTTGGTTGCAGGGGCAACAACTGCTGCAGGTGACGGTTACCTCAGCGCAAGGTGAAGTGGCCACTTATCAGGTCAAAAAGCGCGACCTGCAAGGACGTAAGTTGGTTACCGTCAATGGCTTAGAGGTGGTGCTAAGTCAGATGGATAGAATTGAAGTTGAGCCTATTCAATAACTTAAATCAACCAGGCAAGCGCCGCTTGGGTGCGGGTAACTGCTCCATAGCGGCTGACATCAAAGCTGCACAGAAGTGAAATATTTTCGTCATATGGCTTTGGCTTAATGCACTCGACCTCTCGAAGAAGAGGTACAACAAGGACATTAAGGTAAACCACCATGAAAAAATTTGTAGCTTGCGCACTGGCGTTGGCCTCTGTAATGACTGCCTCCAATGCGATTGCCAAAGAGACCATCACTGTTTCTGGCTCCACTTCCGTCACTGGTGTTATGGAAGTGTTGGCGGAAACCTACAGCAACAAAACCGGGATCTCGGTTGAAGTTCAAGGAACCGGCTCCTCTGCAGGGATCCGCGCTGCTAACGAAGGGACTTCGATGCTGGGGATGTCGTCACGTAATGTTAAAGACAGCGAAAAGCGCGCCGGTCTGATTGAGACGGTGATTGCCAACGATGGCATCGCCGTGGCAGTTAACAACAATAACGCCATTGAGCAACTGACCATGGCGCAGATCACCGCCATCTACAAAGGCGAGATCACCAACTGGAAAGAGGTCGGTGGTAAGCCTGGCCCAATCGTAGTGGTTACCCGTGATACCGCTTCTGGTACTCGCGGTGCTTTTGAATCCATCATGAAGCTGAAGCGCGAAATCAACGGCATGAAGGTCAGTGCTATTACTCCTCGCGCTCAAGTGGGCAATGGCAATGGCATGGTAAAAACCATGGTCGCCAACAACCCCAACGCCATCGGTTACATCTCTTTAGGGTCGGTTGACCAATCTCTGCGGGCGCTGAACGTTGATGGTGCCACACCATCGGTTGCCGCTATCAAAGCCGGCCAGTACCCAATTGCTCGTCCATTTATCCTGTTGGCTGATGAAAAAGCGCCGAAGAACGCGGTTGATTTCACCAATTGGATCCTGTCTGACGAAGGCCAAAAAATCGTCACTAAGAAAGGTTACGTAGCGATTAACTAAGCTGCTGATGACTTTTAAGCTGGCAGCCCAATTTGCTGGTTGCCAGTTTTTGCTGCTTGAAAGGTTTTACAATTATGACCATTGCTCAAAATCGCGTTGAAGCCATGGCGACCGACGATCTACTGGCCACCTCTAAACGACGTGAACTGATTGAACATCTGTTTCACGGCCTGTTTCTGCTAAGCGCCTTTATCGGCGTGTTGTCGGTGTGCACCATCGGTTTTTTCCTTATCAAAGAGAGTGTCGCCGCCGTTGAATTTGCCGGTGTTAGCGAGATTCTGTTTGGCCTAGAGTGGTTGCCACCGGCGTTATACGGTATTGCGCCGATGATTGTCGGTACCTTGCTGTCTACCGCAGTCGCCATCGCCATTGGCGTTCCGGTTGGCCTGTTGACCGCCATCTTCCTTGCTGAAATTGCCCCGGAATGGTTGGTGAAATACATGCGCCCGGCCATTGAGCTGCTGGCGGGCATCCCTTCTGTGGTGTATGGCTTTTTTGGCTTAGTGGTGATTGTGCCGTTGATTGAGCAGCTGTTTGGGGTGCCGTCGGGGGCAACCGTATTGGCTGGTTCAATCGTCTTGGCGGTGATGATTCTGCCAACGGTGATTGCGGTTTCTGATACCTCTATCCGAGCGTTGCCAAAGCAATACAAAGAGGGGTCGCTGGCGCTGGGGGCTTCCCACATCTACACCATTTTTAAAGTGCTGCTGCCGGCGGCACGATCGGGGATCCTAACTGGCATCATTTTAGGTATTGCCCGCGCCATTGGTGAAACCATGGCGATCATCATGGTGATGGGCAACGCCCCGGCAATGCCAAACAGCATCTTAGAGTCAGCGCGGTCGTTGACTGCCAACATTGCTCTGGAGATGTCTTACGCCACCGGTGTTCACGCCAGCGCCTTGTACGCCACCGGCGTGGTGTTGCTGCTGTTTGTGATGCTACTCAACGGCACGCTGATGTTCCTAAACCGCGAGAGGGTCAAATAATGTTAAGTCGTGATAATAGCGATCGCTTGCTGCTGGGACTTATCTGGGGCTCGGCGGTAGTGACCATGGCATTTTTGGTGTGGATCCTGTTTTACATCATCAGCAATGGCATCGCCTTTGTTGATTGGAGTTTCATTACCGACAACTACACCCGCACTGGCGATGAGGCGGGCATTTGGCCAATGATTGTCGCCACCATCTATATGGTGTTGCTGTCGGTATTGATTGCCGCACCGATTGGCATCATGACCGCCATCTACCTGACTGAATACGCCAAACCCGGCAGCCAGTTAGTGCGGCTGATCCGCTTCTGTACTGAGTCGTTAGCGGGCATTCCGTCAATCATTTATGGCCTATTTGGCTTAACGTTTTTTGTCACCATCATGGGCCTTGGATTCTCGATTTTGGCTGGGGCGCTAACCCTGTCAATTTTGATCTTGCCGGTGATCATTCGTACCACCGAAGAGGCGATCATTGCGGTGCCGGTATCTTACCGTGAAGCCTCTTTTGGCCTTGGCGCCTCTCGTCTGTACACCATCGCTCGGGTGATCTTGCCAGCGGCGATGCCTGGGATTGTGACCTCGTTGATTCTCTCTATCGGTCGCATTATTGGTGAATCGGCGCCGGTGTATCTGACCGCTGGGATGGTTGCCAAAATTCCGGAATCGGTGTTTGACTCTGGCCGAACCCTGACGGTGCATCTATATATGCTAACCACTGAGCTATACACCCAACACGATTGGGATATGGCCTTTGCCACGGCAACCGTACTGATTGTGGTGGTATTGGTGATTAACCTACTAACCAAATTGATCTCCAGCCGCTTTAGTAAAGCGACGTATTAACACTGGGTTATAACAACAATGAATACTTTTGAAATCGAAAACCTGGATCTCTATTACGGCGACAATAAAGCGCTGAAAAACATCAATCTAACCATTCCGCACAAGCAAGTGACTGCCTTTATTGGCCCGTCTGGTTGCGGTAAATCGACACTACTGCGCACCTTAAACCGGATGAACGATCTTATCCCAGGGGTGCGGATCAACGGCAAAGTCACCATGGATGGCGCCAACATCTACGGTGAGGTCGATGTTCGTAAATTGCGGATGCGCTGTGGCATGGTGTTTCAGAAGCCAAACCCATTCCCAATGAGCATCTACGAAAACGTGGCTTATGGGCAAAAAGCCCAAGGGGTCAAAAATAAGAAGCAGTTAGACGCTATCGTGGAAGAGGCACTGCGTGGCGCAGCCTTATGGGATGAGGTTAAAGACCGGTTGCATACGCCTGCCTTTGGTTTGTCCGGCGGTCAGCAGCAGCGGTTGTGCATTGCCCGCACTATTGCCATGAAACCGGATGTGATCTTGATGGATGAACCGACGTCGGCGCTGGATCCGATCGCCACCAAGAAGATCGAGGATCTGATGGAAAGCCTGCGCAAAGAGTTCACCGTGGTGATTGTCACCCACTCGATGGCACAGGCGCGCCGCATCGCAGACAAGACGGCGTTCTTCTTGATGGGGGAACTGGTCGAGCATGGTGAAACCGATCAGATTTTCACTGAGCCCAAAGACAAGCGTACTCACGGTTACATCACTGGCGATTTCGGTTAGCCGCTAACTAAACTAACGCCTGTTCGCTCAGATTGCCCTAAGGCCACCGATTCGGTGGCCTTATTGTTTTTTATTTGAGTCACTGCAAAGTTTTGAGCGCACACCTGTACTTATAATGTGGCCGTTGATAACTGTTTGAGAACGTTATGCCCCGTATTACTTGCAGCCACTGCCACCAATCGACTCGCAACGACTTAGCCCTGTGCCAGTACTGTCACAGCGGTTTGCACTTAGAGGCCCTAGCTGGGGTTGATCCGACTTTACGCTTTCGTTGTCAGACTTTGGCGGCTCGTTATGGCTTATATCTCGGCTCGTTTGGGGTGCATCGCTTCTATTTAGGGGATCATCTGCGCGGTAGCCTGTATCTGGCGTTTTGTTGGACGTTGGTGCCAACGGTGCTTGGGATCATTGATGGTATTAAGTTACAGCGGATGGCGACCGAGCAATTTCAGCAGCGTTGGCGTTGTCAATCGTAGTGATGGCTTCACAGGCAGTTGCCCTAACTGCCGCTATACTTCAGCACGAAGCGACTGCAGTCGCGGATGATTTCGATTAGCTAAGCTAATCGAAAAGGGGGGCTTTTGGATGCAAATTTTCATTGTTTCCAAATGGCCAATTCCCCTAAAGTATGCGCGTTTTATTGACCCCTTATCGAAGAGACGCACTCCTGTGGATCTAACTCTGTTTTTACAGTTTTTTGTGGGCTTGATCGCAATCATTAACCCTGTTGGTCTGTTGCCGGTATTCGTTACCCTAACCAGTCATCAGAGTGAAGCGGAGCGCCTGCGTACCAGCACCATTGCCAACTTTGCGGTAGTGGTGATTTTGGTAACCACCATTTTTGCTGGCCAGATCATTCTGGATATGTTCAGCATCTCGATTCCGGCATTCCGCATTGCCGGTGGCACCCTGATCCTGTTTATCGCCATGTCGATGTTGCAGGGCAAATTGGGTGAGGTGAAACACAACTCCGCCGAAGATCGCGAATCCGCCAACAAAGAGTCGGTGGCTGTGGTGCCTTTGGCACTGCCGCTGATGGCAGGCCCAGGGGCGATCTCCTCGGTGCTGGTGTTCTCTGCTGAATACCATGAGCCAGTGGCACTGATGGGCATGAGCCTGTGTGTGGTGCTATTTGGTTTAACCAGTTGGTTGGTATTCCGCTTGGCGCCAGTGCTGTACAAAGTGCTTGGCCAAACTGGCATTAACGTAATCACCCGTATTATGGGTCTGTTAATGCTGGCCATTGGCGTAGAAATTATGGCGGCAGGTCTGAAAGGGTTGTTCCCAGTTTTAGCTGGCTAACCGCTGCTACAAGCCAACAAAAAAGCGCTGCTACAATCTAGCGGCGCTTTTTGTTTGTCTGCGATTTGTTAGCAGTGAGGCCAGCTCAGCCATTAGGGCTGAGTATCGAATTGGCGATCGGCGCTATCAACATAATGATGATGATCGCCACGCAGGCAAATTGTAGCCAGTAATCTTCGATATCTTCCAGCGCTTCTTGGCGCTCACCTTTGCCAAGCGAACTGTCCTTATAGGCGCTGAAGTAACGGTAGCCCCAATACAGGTTACCCAATACAAAGATTGAAAAGACGATGAGTAGACGCGCTTCCATACCAGTCTCTTGCTCGTTTTTTGCCCCAGTATACAAGGCTCTGTGCTTGAGAAAAGTGGTTAGCTAACGCCGCCTCATAGTTACACTGTTAACAATACCCGCCGCAGTGCTTTAGTCGGCGACAAGGTCGTCTAACAGGATCACGCCCAACGGTGTGCCGCCACCCGCTTGATCGCGAGCGATCGCGGTGTACAACTTACCGGCTTCTAAGGTGAGCTCCAGTGGGCCAATTGCCGCATCTTGCGAGCCAGTTGGGGTAACGGTGACAAAGTAGGTACCGGCAGCCAAAGGCACCCGACCAGTTTCCGCCATGATTGGCACGTCGCTAAAGGCTGGAGTTTCATCGCTGATGTCATTGTCGCTGCCAACGTAAATGTCGACATTGCCAGCGCTTGGCGAAGCGTGCAGCAAGCGCAGCCCCGCTTCGGTGGCAATCCGACGACGGTCATCCGTTACCACCCATGGGGCGATCTCGGCCAATTCGTTGATTGCGAGAACGGTATAAGCGGTGTTGATGTCGAGCGTGACGTCGGCATCAATAACAAAAGTGCCCGGTGCCGCAGCGGGTTCAACTTGGACGTTATAATCGCCGGCAGGGACGTTGAGATACCCAGATGCCACTGGGTAGGGCACATTTGTCAAAATTGCATTGCCGTTGGCCAGTACATTGACTTCTGGTGCATCGGGCGAGGCATGGACTACTCGCAGTTCGCTGCCGGCGTTGACGTCGGTGATAGTTACTGTGCCTTCATCCGACCACGCCACTACGGCCACAGGTGATGAACCAGTCAGGGTATTGTTTACCGCCGCCAGCAACAGATCAGTGCCTGCTTCTAGGGTCAGGGTTCCGGTATCAAACACCGCGTCTTTGCTGCCTTCGGCAGTGATCCGGATCTGGTACTCACCGGCCGCCACTTCCAGCAGATCGCTGTTGGCTTTGAACGGAACGCCGCTCAGGGTCGGTTCGCTGGTGGTTAAGTCGGCACCTGGTGCGGTGACATAAATATCAACGGTCGGCGCTTGGCTGGCAGCGTGCAGCACCTGCAATCGAATATTACCAGCGCCAAAGTCTTCATCGGCGCGGGCAAGCACCAGCGGTTCGAGGGTGCCATCGGCAACGTTACCGACAGCGATAACCGAATATTCGGTGTCGGCCTCAAGGTTAAAATCCGCCGGACCGATGACGGTGGTGGTGCTGCCGTCTGGCAAAATGGCATCTACGTTAATGCTGTAACTGGCGCTATCGAGTTCGATAAAGGCGGAGCCGGTCAGATAATCAACCCCTTCAAGGGCGTTGGCGCCATTGACGCCAATGTTTACCTTCGGTGCATCGGAAGAGGCGTGTAGCACTCGGATTTCGGTGGTGGGCGTTACTGGCGCGGCACCACCGCCAGCGGCGGCGGGATTGTGATCGTCACTGCTGCTGCCGCAGCCGACCACCATCAGGGTCGACAGCACGGCAGCGGAATACTTGGTTAGGTTTGGCATTTCGCTCTCTCCATGATTGAGTTGGCAGAGAGCTAAAACGAACAGCGGTCTGGCTTAGATCACCTAAGCGTCTAAAAGTCGGTTAAATAATTGGTTCCAGCGAATAAATTGCCATGCAATCGGGCGGCAAAATCGTCGGTCATGCCGGACAGGTAATCGCTGATCACCCGCTGTCCAGTGTGACCCTCGGCTACCGCTTGCTGCCATTTATGGCGAGTGTTCTCTGGCAGTAATCGTTGCGGTTCACTGGCCAGCGCAGCAAACAGCGCCATCACCACTTGCTGACCCTTGAACTCTAATCGTTGCACGCTGCTGTGCTGAATTACGTTGCGAGAAACAAACTGTTTCAGGGCATCCAGCAGTCGCTGCTGTGGCTGTGGCAATTGCGCTCGAAAAGCCAGCAACGGCTGTTGAAAATCGTCAAGATGGACAACTTCAATGGCAGTAACAAAGCCATTTACCAGTGCGCCAATGGCCTTTTTGCGGCGGTGATGTTCTGTGGCAAACAGTTGTGTCGATAGGCTGTTTAGCTCTGTGGCGCTGAGCGACAACTCGCCCTGCTGCACCAGCGGCTCGACCACTTGCTGTTGCCACTGCTCGTGACTAATTATCCCCAGCACTATCGCATCTTCTAGATCATGCACCGAATAGGCGATGTCATCGGCCAGCTCCATGATGGTGCAATCGAGTGATTTATGCTGGCTGCGTCCGTGTCGCTCGGCGCAGGCCGTTGGCTTGGCGGTTAAAAACCGATGGCGATCGCTGTCGCTTAAGGGCGCCAAAATCCAATCGCGAATATCTCGGTCATCATCGTAAACCGCTTTGGCTGGTAGCCACTGACTGGTTGCTAGAAACTGGCCGTTGGCGGTTGCTGGCGGCAAATTGTTGCGACGCAGATCCGATTGCAGCAGGGGGTATTTCAACACTCCCAACAAGGTGCGGCGGGTCAGATTCATGCCATGCAGTTCGGTGTAGGGCTCTAGTTTGGCGAGGATCCGTAGGGTTTGGGCATTACCCTCAAATCCGCCGTGTTGGCGCATCATGTAGTTAAGCGCAACTTCACCACCGTGGCCGTAGGGCGGGTGGCCAATATCGTGGGCCAGACACAAGGCTTCGATCAGTTGGTCATCAAACAGTGGTGCCAGCTGCGGGTAGCGCACCCGCAACTGAGCGTTGATGCCGCTGCCAATCTGCGCTGCTTCAATGGAATGGGTTAGGCGGGTGCGGTGGAAATCGTTGAGGCCGCTGCCCAGTACTTGGGTTTTCGATTGCAGGCGCCGAAAGGCGGCGCTGTGTAATACCCGCGCTTTGTCCCGTTGATAGCGCGAACGCTGATCTTGCTGGCTGTTTTTCGGTGAGGGTTGCTGGCGTTGTTGCCAGTGGGCATCAAGCTGGGTCACAAGTAGGCCTTATGCAAAAGCCAGCGCCAAACAATCTTGGGGCGCTGGCTAATTTACTTTAGATCAGAAGTGGTTAGCCAACAATGGTCAGCGTTTTAGTTGCGCCAAGCTATCGAGGGTGTGGTTGCAGGAGGAGATAAACACATCGAGGAAGTAGGCCACTTCCGGTTGTTGTCGTAGTTGTTCCAATTTCGGTTCCATCTTGGCCACCACGTGATCAAATTCGTGGTTGTTGTGGGCCAGTTCATCTTTGGCTTTAAGGTAAGCGCAAATAATGTCGGCGGCTTTGACCAGTTGGGCGTAGGTGGGATCGATGTTTTGTTGGATCACCAGATCGGCAAAGTCGGCTTGCAGCTCCAGCGGCAGCGAAGCCAAACATTGTTGCTCTGCGGCTTGCTCTAACAGTTTGAACTCTTTGGTGATCTGTGGATTGGAGTACTTCACTGGGCTAACAATGTCCCCCAGCCAAGTCTCGCTGCACTCATGATATAGCGCGATGGTGGCGGCTTTTTCGGGGCTAAGATCGCCGTCGAATTTGCGGTTTTTAATCACCGCCAACAGGTGGGCAACAATCGCCACTTGGTGGCTGTGCTCAGCGACGTTCTCCGGTTTAACGCAAAACATCAATGACCAACGACGGATCAGTGGCATCCGAAATAGCCACGCGAGAAAAGTACTGGCTTGGGGCACGAATTAACTCTCAATAAATAAAAAAACGCAGGGTTAAGGTAAACCCTGCGTTCGGTTGCGGCTAGTACTCGTCGCATTAATACTGCTAACTGCTAACTGCTAACTGCTAACTGCTAACTGCTAACTGCTAACTGCTAACTGTTAGCTGCTATTGCTTATAGCGATGCAAGAAGCGCTCTAGGTTGTCCATCGCTTTGGAGAGATCTTCTAGGTGCGGCAGGAACACCACCCGGAAGTGATCCGGCTCTGGCCAGTTAAAGGCGGTGCCTTGCACCAGCAGGATCTTCTCTTGCATTAGCAGATCGAGCACCATCTGCTGGTCGTTAACCAGATTGAACTTCTTCATATCCAGTTTCGGGAAGGCATACAGTGCGCCTTTGGGCTTGTAGCAGCTTACCCCTTCCATGGCGTTAAGGCGTTCCACCACCAAGTCCCGTTGCTGGCATAAACGGCCGGTCGGCAGCAGCAGTTCGTTGATGCTCTGATAGCCGCCCAGCGCGGTTTGTACCGCGTGTTGCATCGGTACGTTGGCGCACAGGCGCATCGACGCTAGCATCTCCAGCCCTTCGATGTAGCCTTTGGCGTGATCTTTTTGACCGGAGATCATCATCCAGCCAACTCGGAAGCCAGCGGCGCGGTAGGCTTTAGACAGACCATTAAAGGTGATGATCAGCAGGTCATCGGCCAAGCTGGCGGTTGGGATATGCTGGGCACCATCGTACAGAATGCGGTCGTAGATCTCGTCCGAGAACACGATCAACTGGTGTTCGCGGGCAATTTCCAGCAGCTCCAACAGCATCGCCCTGCTGTAGACCGCGCCGGTTGGGTTGTTCGGGTTGATCAATACCAAGCCACGGGTTTGTGGGGTGATCTTGCGACGGATATCTTCCAGATCCGGCATCCAGTCTTGCTGTTCATCACAGATGTAGTGACGGGCTTTGCCGCCGGCCAAGTTCACCGCCGCGGTCCACAATGGGTAATCCGGTGCCGGAACCAGGATTTCGTCGCCGTTGTTCAGCAGCCCCTGCATCGCCATCACGATCAGCTCTGATACGCCGTTGCCCATGTAAACGTCTTCAACGTCAACGCCGTGCACGCCGACCTGCTGATAGGCTTGAACCACCGCTTTACGGGCTGAGAACAAGCCTTTGGAATCGCAGTAGCCCTGGCTTTCAGGCAAGTTGTAGATCACATCGCGGATGATCTCTTCTGGGGCATCGAAACCGAACGGTGCTGGGTTGCCGATGTTCAGTTTCAGAATTCGGTGGCCTTCCTCTTCAAGGCGTTTTGCTTCACGTGCCACTGGCCCACGAATGTCATAACAGACCGAGTTGAGCTTATTGGACTTATTCAGCGGCTTCATGGTGGATCCTTACTGCCTGGGATGCTTTTTAAGCGATGATTTAGCGCTGTACGTCGGTAGGGTTAGCAGATTGTGCTAACGATTAAACAACCAACAAAACAGTGAATGCGATCGGTTTAACTCTAAAATTCAGACGCTTCGTCGGTTTTTGAGAGCGATTCAGCAACCATATCTAAATCATCGGATTGGGGGAAGTAAAGATTGGCTTATCAAAGCAAATAAAAAGGGCCGCCAGTGGCGACCCTTAATTGAAGCTGAATGTTGGTTGCGGCTTATGCCAGCTCGGCCAGACACATCTCTTCGTACAGCTGTTTTACCCAAGCGTCTACGCGCGCTTCGGTCAGCTCTGGCTGGCGATCTTCATCAATGCCCAGACCGATGAAGGTGCTGTCATCAACCAGTGCTTTAGAGGCTTCGAATTCGTAGCCTGCGGTAGAGGTGTGACCAACGATGATAGCGCCGCGCTCACGCACGATGTCACCCAGTTGACCCATAGCGTCCAAGAAGTACTCGGCGTAGTCTTCTTGGTCACCGCAACCGAAGATTGCGACCAGTTTATCGTTAAAGTCCAGCTGCTCCAGTTCTGGGAAGAAGTCATCCCAGTCGCACTGCGCTTCACCGTAGTACCAGGTCGGGATCCCAAACAGCAGCAGGCTGAACTCGTCGATCTCTTCCTTGCTGCTTTTAGCGATGTCTTTAACTTCAACCAGCTCGCCAAGTTTCTTTTGGATCATTTTAGCAACGGCTTCAGTGTTACCGGTGTCGCTGCCAAAGAACAGACCTACGCTTGCCATTCTTTCTACCTACATTGCATTAAAACGGAATGTGAACACTCGTTAGGAGTGATCGTGGCCAAGTTGCACCTGCTCTAGCAGGATAGCCTCAATCAATTGACCACGAGTGAGATTACTTGCCAACGCTTTGTCATTCAAGGCGTTGAACAGTGCTTCTGAGACCTTAAACTCAATACGTTTAAAGCCGTTGGCACGGTCACGCTGCAACTGGTTGCGCTTGTTGATGCGCGCTTGTTGCTCTCGTGACATTGGATTGGTTCGCGGTCGACCACGGCGCTTATCCGTGGCGAACATATCCAGGGTGGTTCTGTCTGATTTCTCTACGGCCATGATGTTGCGTATCAGCTGAGCCTAAGCGCCTTCCCACAATAGTTGGATAAGCCCCTTGGCGATAAACCCGGCACAGCCTAAAAACAGTACCAGCCAGACAACAAAGCGGCCAAATGGCGGCACTTTGCCTTGGTTCAGGACGTCCTTGATGGACAAGCCAATCAAAAGGAACACGCCAGCAAAAAACAGGTTTAGCCCTAAGGCTTCCAATTGCTCGTAGTGTTCAATCAGCATATCCCTACCTTCCTGGTATTTTGCAGCGGCGGACTATAGCACAGCGATTTTCGCCAGACTACGGCGACGAGTCACAGTTGAAAAAACTTCACTGCCAAGCGGTTAAACGCTTCTGGCTTCTGCGCGTGCAACATGTGTCCGGCACCATTAATGATGTGGGCACGGGCGTTGGAAAAGCGACTGGCAATGGCATCTCGATGGGCCGGCAGGATGTAATCCGATTCAGCACCTTTGACCATTAATACTTTGCCAAGATAGGGCGGATTATCCGGAATATTGGCAATAATCTGCGGGTAGCTGGCAATCAGACGGTCGATGTCGATACGCCAGCGAAAGCCTTGAGGTTCGGCTCGAACCAAGTTTTTGCAGATAAACGCCGCGGTTGGCAGATCGATACCCGCCTGTTGTAGTTGTTGTTGTGCTTGAGTGCGGCTGCTGAGGTTAGCAGTATCGATCTGCGGCAGGGTTTGCAAAATGGTGGTGTGTCGTGGCGGATAAGCCACTGGGGCGATATCCGCCACCAACAGCGCTGCGGTGCGCTCCGGATAGCGCTGGGCGTAGGTCATCGCCACTTTGCCGCCAAGGCTGTGGCCTAACAAACTCCACTGCTGAATCTGCAGCTGCTGGCGCAGTTGTTCAAGCCGCGCTGCCGCGGAAGCAAAATCAAAGGTTCCCTCCAGTGGCGCATCGTTATGGCCCGGCAAGGCGAGTCGGATAGCACTAAACCCCGCGTCAACCAGCGCGTTGGCGCAGCTGCGCAAATTATCCAGATCGCCAAACAACCCATGCAATAACACCACCGTGGGGCCAGTGCCGGATTGCACATAGGGGAGGGCGCCGGTGGCAACCGCGGAGGGTGAACTCATGACAAACTTCCTTGAATAGTGGCTAAGCGTTGTTGTGCCAAAGCCATCTTGGCAATGCAACTGGCAATGGAGTTAACCGCGACTTTGTAGGAAAAATACGCCGATTTCAGGATTTTTGACTGCTAGGCAGTGCCGATAAACCGCTTTTGCGACTTTGCCGTAGCCACAGCAAAAAACCGCTGGTTATAATGCCTGCCATTGGGAATTCTGAACTGACATAAATACGCAATGAAATACATTGAAATCGACGACGAGCTCTATCGTCATATTGCCAGCAACACCCAACGCATCGGTGAGAGTGCTTCTGACATTCTGCGCCGTCTGCTGGGTTTGCAGGTAACTCGTAATGACGAAGCGGAGCCACAACAGGTTAGCGAGCCAAGCCTAGAAAAAGCGGCTGTGGCAACTGCCCCTGTTGGTCGTGCGGCGGTGCGTTCTTTGGCTGCTGAACAAGGCGTATTTGAAGAGATGCTCGGTGACAAAGCGCTGCGCAAACAAAAGGGCGCGGTTGGCCGCTTTATGTACCTTTTGGATGCCGCGTACCGTCAGTTCCCATCCAGTTTTGATGTGGTAATGCAGATCCAAGGCCGCGAGCGCCTGTACTTCAGTACCAGCAAAGAGGCGCTGCTGAACGCCAGCAAAACCGCCAACCCGAAGCAGATCGGTGCCAGCCAATATTGGGTTTCCGCCAACAACAACACCCGTAAGAAACAGGTGCTGTTGGAAGAGGTATTAACCGCTCTTGGCTGCGACAGCGACTTGGCTGAGCAGATCGCTCAACAGATTTGACCCTACAACGTCATTTTTCGCGCTACAACTACAGTATGCCGCGACGGAGTAACTGACCTTGGTCGCAGCGCGACCCTCCGGTTAGTGAACGCTCTTAATAAGGATCATTAATGACAATCCACGACCGAGCGGGCACCCTTGCCCGCTCTGTTGATCTGGTGGACATTCCACGCCTGATCAGCAGTTTCTACACCCTTTCCCCACGCGCCGATAAAGTCGCAGAACAAGTCAGCTTTGGTACCTCTGGCCATCGCGGCAGCGCCTTTAAACGCAGCTTTAACCAAAACCACATCTACGCCATCACCCAAGCGGTGGTCGATTACCGTCGCCAAGCGGGGATCAACGGCCCGCTGCTGCTGGGTTTCGATACCCACGCCCTTAGCCAGCCGGCGTTTTACGCTGCTATCGAGGTGTTGGCCGGCAACGGCGTGACTGTGCATATCCAGTCGCAGCACCAATTTGTGCCAACGCCGGTGTTGTCTAACGCCATTATTCAACACAACCGTAAGCACACCGAGCTAGCGGATGGCCTGATCCTCACCCCAAGCCACAACCCACCGCAGGATGGCGGCATCAAGTACAACCCACCGCACGGTGGCCCAGCGGATACCGACGTTACCGGCTTTATCGCCGATCGCGCCAACGGTTATCTGGCGGCGGGTCTGGAAGGCGTGCGTCGGGTTAATCGCGATATCGCCGATGCCACTGGACTGATCAAGTCGGTGGATATGATTGGCACTTACGTTGAAGCGCTCGGCAGCGTGGTTGATATGGCGGCTATCGCTAAAGCCAAAGTGAAAATCGGCGTTGATCCGATGGGCGGTGCGGCGCTGTCAGTCTGGCCGCGCATCGCCGAGCGTTATGGCCTTGATCTGACCGTCACTAACGATCGCGTCGATCCGGCCTTTGGCTTTATGGCGCTCGATCACGATGGCGCGATCCGCATGGATTGCTCTAGCACTGCGGCAATGAGCCCGCTGCTGGCGCTGAAAGACCAGTTCGACTTAGCACTGGCCAACGACCCGGATGCCGATCGTCACGGCATCGTCTGTCGTGATGGCGGGTTGATGAACCCGAACCACTATCTGGCCGTGGCGATCGACTACTTGCTAGGCCACCGTCTGGGCTGGGGCAGCGATGCCGCCATCGGTAAGACTTTGGTTTCCAGCGCGATGATCGACAAAGTGGTCGAGATGCATCAGCGCACCTTAATGGAAGTGCCGGTGGGCTTTAAGTGGTTTGTTGATGGTCTTAGCAACGGTACTGTCGCTTTTGGCGGCGAGGAAAGTGCCGGCGCCAGCTTCCCGGATTTTAGCGGCGCGGCGTTCTCCACCGACAAAGACGGTTTTATTCTGTGTTTGTTGGCGGCGGAGATCCAAGCGGTAACCGGTCAATCGCCAGCGGCGCACTACGCCAAGTTAGAGCAGCAGTTCGGCCAGCATTTCTATCGCCGCATTGATGCCCCAGCATCCGATAAGATCCGCAACGCCCTGCAGAACCTAAGCGCTGACGATCTCGGTGCCACCGAGCTGGCGGGGGACGCCATTGAGCAGGCGCTGACCAACGCGCCGGGCAACGGCGCGGCAATTGGCGGCCTGAAAGTGGTAACCAAGCGCGGCTGGTTTGCGGCGCGACCATCGGGCACCGAGCCAATCTACAAGATCTACGCCGAAAGCAGCGACAGCGAAGCCCATTTGGCCGAGCTGTTAGAGCAAGCGCAGCAGCTGATTGCCAAAATCAGCGGCTAATCGCGAGTTGTAGTTGCTATTAGTTGTTGTCAAAAGGGGAGCTTCGGCTCCCCTTTTTGCTGTTTTGCGGTAAACTTGCGCGCCAAACGATTTAGTCACAGATAAGAGAGAGCGCCCATGGCACTGCAATGGTTCCCCGGCCACATGAATAAGGCACGCCGCGAGATTAAAGAGGTGATGCCGCAAATGGATGTGATCATCGAAGTACTCGATGCGCGGGTACCTTACAGCAGTGAGAACCCGATGGTGGCGCAGCTGCGTCGCGACAAGCCGGTCATTAAGATCTTCAACAAAGCCGACTTGGCCGATCCAGAGATGACTCAGCAATGGATGGCTTACCTAGAGCAGGAGCGCGGCGTTAAAACCCTCGCGCTGGATACCGACAAGGCCAACCACGTTCACAAGATCATCGATCTCTGTAAAAAGTTGGTACCCAACAAAGTGGGTGCCGATAAGCAGATCAAAGCGATGATCATGGGCATTCCTAACGTGGGTAAGTCCACCCTGATCAACACCTTGGCTAAACGCATTGTGGCCAAAACCGGTAACGAACCAGCGGTCACCAAGGCGCAGCAGCGGATCAAGCTGGAAGAGGGGATCATGTTGTACGACACCCCAGGGATGCTGTGGCCCAAGCTGGAAAACGAACACTACGGCTTCCGTCTGGCGGCCATCGCCGCTATCCGCGATACCGTGGTGAACTACGAAGAGCTGGGCAGCTACGTTTCCGAATACCTGATGGCCGCCTACCCAGAGCGCCTGTGCGAGCGTTACAAGCTGGATCAACTGCCAGAAACCGACTGGGAATTTATGGAGCTGGCCGGTAAAAAACGCGGCTGCATGAAGCAGGGCAACCGCGTCGATCTGGAACGCTTTGGTGCGATCCTGATCAACGAACTGCGCGACGGCACTCTGGGCGGCATTACTCTGGAAACCCCAGCGATGAAAGAGACCGAAGAGGCCGAGCTGGTACGCAAACGCGCCATTGAAGAAGCGGCCAAGCTGGCCAAAGAGGAAGAGAAAGCCAAACGTCGTCAGCGCCGTTAAGCCTCTCTAACCTGATATAACAATCCCGAGCACACGCTCGGGATTGTTTATTAGGCTACTGGCTGTTAATGCACTTAACAAAGTCAGGATCGCTGAACGCCTTTTCGATATTCAAGCGCATCACGTCGTTGAGTGCGCCAAAGACGTTGCCAAATTTTTCGGAAGATTTGCGGATTACCTGATTTTTGCTGTAGCACTCGCTTTTGTCAGTACCTTTAACCAGATAACTGACATCCAAAGTCCAGTCGATTTGATAACCCAAATCATCAATTAAAAACTGATTAATATTGCCAGAGATGACGCTGCCACTGTCAGCGATATTTATGCCGACAAATCGAGACTCGGTAAAAACCGCTTTTTCAAAATATTCGTCGATATTCTTTTCAAAGATAATATTGCCAAGGGCAGTATTTTTTATCTGATTAGGTTTTACGTCTTGATCATAAAGTCCCGGCAGATATTTAAAGTCACCGACTTTGGCATTGCCTTCAACCGACAGCATGCTGCTTGGCGAATAACTTAAGGTCAGCGGTGCGCTAGCACAGCCAGTTAACAAGACTGATGCTGTAATAGCAATGAGTTTACGGTTCACATCTTACTCCTTGACGTTGTTATTACTATGTCTGTGTTTAATGGTGTTTAACTCGGCAAAAAGTCGATCGCCCATTGGGTCACCATAGTGTCGACCTGTTCAGCAGGAAATTTGATTGATTTCAGTACTAAGGTCAGTTGCCGTTCCAGCTTGGGATTATTTAAGCCAGTGGATTTGATCGCTACGTTGCTGATACTGCCGTTGGCGGCAATTTCGATCTCAAACAGCACTCGCCCTTGCAGCAGCGGATCCTTACGCAACGCTCGGTTATATAGGGCGTACAACCGTGATTTGTTGGCCTCTAGCGTGCGCCGTAAACTGGCTTCGCTGCGTTTGCCGTTGCTGCTGGCCTGTTGTTGTCGTTCGGCGTTGGCACCGGCACTGGCCAAGATCTCGCGTTCGGCTAAACGGATTTGGCGCGTTTGTTTGTCACCTGCAGCAGCCTCAAGGCCGGCATTGTTGACGGTTTGAGTGATCGCGGCTTGACCGAGTTCGGCGGCACTAAGTTCGGCACTGGCGCCGATCAGATCGCGCTTGATGGTGGCCGCTTCAGCGTTGTCATTGCTTTGCTTTAGGTTACTGGACGGTTCCAGTTCAAAGCTGTCGCGCATTGCCAGCAGGTCATCCTTCATCGCTGCCAGTCCGGCATTTTGCGCTTGCTCTTTGGCCGTCGCAGTGGCAGACGGCGGAACCGGTAACTGTGGCGGCGGAGTATCTGCTTCTATCTCTGGTTTTGGCTCGGGCTCAGGTTCAATCTCGGGTTTTGGCTCTGGCTTAGGTTTGGGCTTTTCGATGACCTTTTGCTCCAGTATCACCTTGGCCAGTTGCGGCGGCACTTGCTCTTGCTGTTCCCGTGGTAATTCGACCTGCTCAAGCATTGGTACCACCAATGCGGCGACCAAATAGAGCGCCAGCAACACCGTTAAGATCAGCTTGAAGCGGTGGTCTTGTCGACTGCTCTGCATTAAATCAGCCAGCGCGGTGAAGCGCAGGGCGAAGCCATCAAGACTCAGCGGCTGAGGTAGCGATTGACCGTAAGCGCTGCTGCTGTTCATGCGCCGGCCTCCTTGGGTTGCTGTTCTACCGCCAGCGAGATATTGCGAAAGCCACTGCTGGCACAGGCCGCCATTATCGGTTTGAGCAACTGATAGCTGGTGCCGGCATCACCGATAATGGTCACTGCCCGGCCTTGAACTTGCTCTTGCTCGGTTAGCTGAGGGCGCTTTTGCGCATGGTATTCAAGCTCTTGGCGTAGCGCATCGCGCAGTGCCGGGAACGACTCGGCGGCGGTTTTTCCGCCGCTGCTATCCGGCTGCCATACAGATCGGTCTTGCACCAATACCCGTTCAGCGAGCACGGTGATGACCAAATTTTCGCTGGGGAGGGTGTCGGCCACTGAGACCGGCAGCTGCATCTTGTCGACGTTTTGCAGTACTCGCACTTCCGATTGATTGACAATCAGAAAGAACACCAAGATGGTGAAGATATCCATCAACGACACTAAGTTAAGCTTACTGCTGGCTTTGAGTCGGCGGTGGTGTTTGGCTAATCGACGGGCTTTAGCGGATTGCTTCATAGGTTGCCTCCGTCGTCACTGGTCGCCAACTGGGGCAGAACGCTTGGAGCATCACCAAACGAGATCTGCGGGAACAGTTCGGCTGGCACCACATTGGCTGCCACGACCGCATCGTAACTGCGGACGGTGTCCATGGTGGTGACGATGGTTTGATAGTCGATATCGGGCGCGAGCAATAGCACGATGTCGCTTTTGTCGATCTGCTGTTGCTGAAAGGTCATCTTCAGATCTCGCAGGTAGCCAGACAGCGCCGCAAAGTCGTGGCCGTCGTCACGGCTAAATTGTTTAAGCGGGACGCCGGAGGGGTAGTTCAACTGCAACGTGGTTGGGGTAACCACTAACTCCAACAGTTTGGGCTCGTCACTGTCGGCACTGGCTTCGGTCAGTAGCGGCAGTTGCAGGTTTAAGATCCGCACCTGAGAAAACACCAAACTCAGCAATAGCACCGGCACTAACACGATCATTAAGTTCATAAACGAGGTGATGTCCAGTTCCGCCTCTTCGCTGTGTTGGCGACGACGATGTTTCAACATGGGGTTAGCCTCGGCCACTGAACGACAGCGAGTTGAGCAGTTTGATGCCGGCCATCTCAAGGTTATCAACCACAGCGGTGGTTTTGGCCTGCAGGTTCGAGTGGAACAGAATCAGCGGGATGGCGGTGATCAAGCCAAAGGCGGTGGTGTTCATGGCGACCGAGATACTGGCCGACAGTAGGTTGGCTTTTTCCGCCGGATCAGCGGCGGCTACCGCCGAGAACGCTGCAATCAAGCCCATGATGGTACCCAGTAGCCCCAGCAAGGTGGCAATGTTGGCTAAGGTGGCGATAAACGGCGTGCGTTTTTCTAAGCGCAGCAGAAACTCCATTACCGTCTCCTCCATCGCATATTCAACATCTTCGCGCTTACCCGCTTGTGGCAACCGAGCAATGCCAGAGTTAAGCACCGCCAGTACTGGTGCGTCGTTGTTGCTGGCATGCTTGGCGATGGCACTGACATCGCCCTGTTGCAGCGCTTGTTGCACGCTGGCAAAGGCTTTGCGATTGGCGCGTTGGATGCTGGTTAGGTAAAACCAGCGTTCGAGCGTGATCGCCAGACCAATGACCAGTACCAAGGCGATGGGATAGATAAACGGACCGCCGTTTTGCAAGAAGGCGATGATGTGATCGGTGAAGCTCATAGTAATGTCCTTATTCACGAAAGATGGCTGTTGTCAGCACGCGTTTATGGCTTAGGTAGACGCTTGCGAAATTCGGTTGGGTTTAACGGTTGCCAGCGGGGAACAACAATCGCTTGGTCGCCGCCAGTAACCTCGATTGGCTCGCCGGTGCCTTGCCACGGAATGATGTAGGTGACCTTGGGCTGGGCGGTAGAGCCGGTCACTTGGCTTTCAATCAGCACCGGCTTGTTGGCGTTGGTGGTTGCTTGATTGGGGCTGGGTGATTGCTCAGTACTTGCTGGTTGAGTCGTACTTGCTGGTTGATTAGCGCTGACACTGAAACTCAGCAGCCATAGCGACAGCGCAAATTTATAGGCCATGGCGCTGCTCCTCGGCGGTTTGCGTTTGCTCGGCCAGTTGCTCGGCGGGGCTGGTGCTGGTGTCATTGGGGGGTGGCGGCAGTTCGATACCGGCACGACGCATCTTCAGTTCGATTGCCGCCAGATACCGCGGCGCTTGCTGATCATCGCTGTTGGCCAGATACGCTTGATAATGCTGATGAGCTTGGCGCAGTTTGCCGCGATACAGTTCCAGTAAAATTGCCAAATTCAGATGGGCATCGGGGTAATAGGGCCAAATCGCCAGCGCTTTACGATAGTGCTGTTCGGCCTCGGCAAACTGACCACGGCGGCTTAACGCCAAGGCCAGCAGCTGCTGCGCATAAGGGTTGTCCGGATTAAGGCCGATGGCGTGACGCAAGGCGTTAACGGCGTCGTCATCGTTGGCTTGATGCAGCGCAATCAGGCCAAGGTTGACGGCAATCCCCGCAAGCTTGGGTTGCTGCTGTTGCAACTGTTCGAGTGCCTGTTTCGCCTGCGGCCACTGCTGTGCCCGAGTTAGGCGCAGTGCATGGCTAAAGGCACTGATGACATCTGGGCTAAGTCCCTCTGGCAGTGGCGGCTGATAGCCCTGTGAGATGTCAGCGGCTGTGGCATCTGCTGCCACACTGGGCGGCGCGGCTTGCGGTTCAACGCTGGCGCAGCCACTCAACAGGGCAATACTCAGCAAAGTGACAACGGGCAGTGGCCGTTGCCTTACGTTAATGGATGGCATCAACGGCATCGGCCAGTACCTCCGGTTTGTGGTAGAGCGCAGGATTCAGCTCGGCCAGTTGCGCAAAGCTTTGGGCGATCCAACGGTCATACAGGTCTTGCCACGCCCGTTGACTGTTGCCAAGGTGAAGCTCAATCGCCTTCTCTTCAAATGGATAGGCCAACTCTTCCAGCAGCAGTTCGTACTCCTCTAGCGCCAACTCATCCAGCTCCGTCGGTCGCTCTGAGCTCATCAACGCCTGTGCCAGATGACGATACAGTTCGGCGATCTGATAGGTGGCCTGCGGCACATAGTCCGCTGAGGCCAACTGCAACACCTGTTGATACTGGTTTAGGGTCGCTTGCAGCGCACGCTGTTTGCGGTTGAGGTTTGCCTTTAGCGGATGGCTTAAACGGATTGCCACAAACTGCTGCTGTTGATGTTGTCCCAGCGCCAATGCCGCTTGGGAGGCCAAGCTGATGGCGCGTGCCGCTTGCTGTTCGGCGCTGCTGGCGCGGCGATGGTGTTGTAGCGTCTGCTGATCCCAATATCGCTGCTTGTCGCCCTCATCCCGTTGCCGATAGAACTCGCGTAATTGCCAACGAGCCTCTTGGGCGATGGCGAACGGTTGCGGATAACGATGGGCATAGTCACGGTAGGCGTCGCGGGCCGCTTCATTATCGCCAGCACGTTGGTGGTATTCGGCGGCGCTGAACAGCGCCTGACGTTGCAGTTCGGGATCGCCGTCGCGCTCGGCCAGTAGTTGCAACTGGGCTGCCGCTTGTGGCCATAGTTCCAGCCCTTCGTATGCCATCAGTAACTTGGCGGGGACGGCCGCGGCTAACGGATTATCAGCAAACCGTTGTTGTACTTCAGTTAACACCGCAATCGCGGCCTGCCATTGTTGTTGTTCAAGCAGCAGATCGGCGGCATCAAATTCGGCGTTGGCTCGATAGCGAGACTCTGGCACTACTTGGCCAAGACGCAGCAATTGAGTAGTGGCGGCATTAGGATCTTGTGCCATCAGTTGCTGCCCTTGCAGATAGATGGTCGAGGCCAGCAGTTCCCGCAACTGCGCCACCTGTTGCTGGCGTTCGGTACTGGCCTTAGAAGCTTGTGGGTGTCTGTGGGCGTCGTTGTTGTCGATAAGCTGCAGCGCCCGTTGATAGTCCTGTTCCGCTTGTGGATAGCGCTGTAATTGGTAGCGGCGATTGGCCAGCAGTTGGCTGACCGCTTCGACCTGCTGCTGAGCGCTGTCCGATAGCTTTGGCAATGGCGTGATAAGACGATGTTGACGGTTGTCGTCAAAGCTTTCGAGTAACTGGTAATGGTTGAGAACCAAGTCATGCAGCATTAGTAACCGGGCGTCGTTGCCCTCATCAACAGCGTATTGCGCCCCCAGAGTCGCCAGTTGGATCGCGCGCGGATCATCAGGATAGTGCTTGATAAAGCGTAAGTCGTTGCGGTTACGCGCAGCGGTTAGCGGCGCTTGTTGCTGGGGGCTGAGGTTGCTGGCCAGCGCAGCGCGAGCGGTAACAGTGGTGGCGTAGGCAGCTTGCAAGCGCAGTGATAAATCGGCGGTGGCCGTTGGTGGGTAAGCCAGTTGCTGATAAGCGTTAAGCGCGAGGCGGTACTGCATCGCTGCAAAACGTGCCTCGGCATACAGATACTGATCCTGTGCCAGCGGGCGTGGCAGCTGCGCTGGTGCGGCTAACTGCGCCAGCTTTAGGTAGTCATCAAGGGCATCGGCAGCGTGGGCAAAGGCTTGTTGTTGCGCTTGCTGCTCGGTTGCTGACTGGGCGGTTTGTGCTTGCGCGGCGGCATACAGGCGGCGGCTGTGGTCATCGGCAAATTCAAGCAGTTTCGGCAGCAGTTCCGCCTGGCTGTCTTGGTCGGCGCTGTGCCAAAACGTGCTGGCAAGGCCGTAGCGTTGCAGAAATTGCCGCTGCAGGGTAAACATCGAGTCGAATTTGCCTTGGCGTTGATACCAAGTCATCAGCCGCAGGCTGTAACGGGCTGCCCACAGGTTATTGGGGGCTAACTCGATATAGGCCAGATAGCTTTGTTCGGCAGCCACCTGCAATTGATTGTCCCACAGAAACTGCGCCAAGTTGGCGAACAGCAACGGCTGATAGTGGCGCAGCAGCGGCAACGGCGTATTGCCGTTAACCAATTCAACCAAGGTTGCCGCTTGCTGTTGCTGGCTTAAAGAGATGCTCAGCACTCGTTGGGTGTCGGCGGCGATACTGGCGGCGCGTCGATCCAGGCCGCTAAGATCGAGTTTGGCCAACTGCTCGGGCGCTAGGGTAGCGAACACTTGCTCAAGTACCTGCAAAAAGCTGATGTCGGCCTTGGCTAGCTGGTTTTGCTTGAACTGGCTCCAGCCAATCATGTACTGACTGTTTAGGGCAAACTGCTGATTGTTTTCGGCGTTCAGTGCCGCTTGATAGGCTTCAATAGCGCGGTCATAGGCTTGCAGGTTGTAATAGATTTCGCCGCGGCGAAATTGCAATTCGGCAGCGTAGGGGCTGTGCGGATTTTGATTCAGCAGCCGCTCCATCACCAGCAAACTTTGTTGCTGATCACCTTGCAGATCCAGTGCTTTGGCCAGTTGATAGCGGATCGGTTGATTGTCTTGATGATTCGGGTGGCGCCTTAGCAGATCCTGATAGTCACCGATCAGCGCCTGCAGCGCCGCGGGATCGGTGAGCAAGCGATCGTTGTCGGCATCACTTTGTTCCAAGGCATCGGTGCGCACTTGGGCCAATCGATATTCCACTTGACGGCGGATCTGTGGATCGGCCTCCAATTGTTGCAGACCCGCGTAGATCTGCGCCAACCGTTGCTGTCGCTGGCGGTCGGTGAGATCGGTGGCCGCGACATTGCCACCGCGGTTGGCGCGAAGCTCGGCTAAAGTGGCGCGGGCAGCAGGCGCTGGTGGTTCGCTGCTGCAGCCGCCGAGCAGCAACGCCAAGGTCACGGTTAAGCGCTTCATGGTGTCACTCCCTGATCCCCTTGGCTGGCCTCGCCAGCGGTGCCAAGCTGCTCTAAAACCGCGGCGATCCGATGCTGGTTGGCCACGCTAAGCTGGCGTAAGCGTTGCTGTTGCTGCTGAACGAAGTCACCGATGGCGGTACTCAGTGCCTGTTGAGTCTGCAACAGCAGGCGCGAAAGTTGCCGCTGTTGCAGCACAAACCGCTGTGCTAGCTGCGCTTGTCGCTGTTGCAGTTGGCTAAGATCGGCCAATCCCGGCTGTTGCGTCGCCAGCGATTGCTCGGTGGCGGTTAATTGCGCCAGCGCGTCATCCAACTGTTGCAGCCGCTTTTGATGGCCCCAGGCGGCGCTGGGGTAGTTGCTGTGCAGCTCGAAATTGATCACCCCCTGCAACCGTGCCAGCCGCGCTTGATAATCTTGGGTTAGCGGTGTGCCGCGTAGGTGCTCAACGCGCTGTTGGCTGCGCTCAAGTCGTTTAAGACTTTGCCGCTGAGCCACGCTGGCTAAAGCCTGACCCTGCGGGAATTGTTTATCGTCGCTGACTAACTGCTGTGCCAACGCGTGGCGCTGCTGGTGCAGAGCAGCGATGGTGGCGCTGATGGTTTGGCGATCGTGCTGTTGTTGCAGTTGTGAGCGGCGCTGCTGATTCAGCTCAATGTTGTGCTCCGTCCATGCCAATCGCTGTTGCTGCGCTGCGAGCGAGGTTGCCAGCGATTGCAACGCTGTTCGCTGCTGATACAGCGCCGCAAATTGCGGTTGTTGCTTTGCCAACGTCAGCCAAGGCGAGGCGGTCGCAGCGGTTTGCAGTTGCGGTGTCGCGTTGGCGTCGTGGTGGTCATCAGTGGGCTTGTCGGTTGCAGCTTGAGCGCTGCCTAGCACCGCCAACTCGGCGGCGATTTCAGCGGCAAGGCCGCTGTTGTAGCGGCTGGCAAATTGCCCCAGTTGCCGCTGAATGTCGTTAAGTTGCTCGGCGGCTTGTTGATACAGCGTCAGCGCTTGGCGTGGTTGTCCCCAAGCGGCCATTTGGTCAGCGCGTTGCAGCAACGCTTGCCAACCGTAAGGGGAGTAGCGATAGCGGTCACTCAGTTGCCGGTAGATGTTGGCCGCCGCTTGATGCTGTTGCTGCTGCGCCAGCGCTTCGGCATACAGTGCCATCGCTTCGGCGCCGTAGGCACTTTGTTGCGGCATCTGCGCCAGCGTAGTGGCGGCTTGTGCCGGACGGCCTTGACTTAGCGCCAGTTGCCCGAGCAACAGCGTGGCATGATCGGCCAACGCTTGCCGCTCTTGCTGTAGCGGCGTCAGTTGTTGCAGTGGTTGTGGCGTTTGCCAGGGCATAAACAGCCATTGCCAAAATGGCTGTGGTGCGACGGCGTGCGGAGCATCGCGAACCTCACGCAGTAGCGGTTCGGCTTGCAGCGGTTGCTGTTGTTGCAAGTGCCATAGGGCGCGATTGAGCTGCAGATACCAGTGTTCAATCGGTGCCGTTGCCAGTGCCGGTTGTGGCTCGCTTAAGTTCACCTGTTGTGGCCAGTTGGCTAACTGTTGCAGCAGTTGATAGTGACTGCGATACGGCGTGTCGATGGCTGCCAACGGCAATGCCTGTAGGCGGTTAAGTTCAGCTTGGGCCTGCTGTGGCTGCTGCTGATCTAAGCGCTGCTGCGCCAACTGCATGGTGGCGATAAGCAGCAGTTGCTCAGCACGGTTAAGATGGCGCTGGTCTTGGCGGCCATCGGTGGTCAGCAGTTGGCGGTTATTAACCAGCTGATTCAGGGTGTCGCTGGCTTGCTGGTGCAACCCCAATGACACTTGCAGGCCAGCACCGAACAGGCGGCTTTTGCCGGTGTCGCGCTGATAGCGCTGCTGATTCAACTGCAGTTGAATCAGGGCTTGTTGCGGCTCGCCGTTAAAGTAGAAATAGAGCGCCTGTCGATACAGTTTTTCGCTAAACGGCTGCGCTAGCTCGCTGGCTTGGGCGGCCGGCAACAGCGCCAGCAAGCCACCAAACAGTGCTGCCAACCGCCGTTTAGCGGGGGCTAAAGTTGCCACTGTTCAACCTCGACTTCGGCGCGGTTATTGCTGGTTTGATCCGCCAGCTTCAGTTCCAGCATCACCCCCTCTTGCTGTTTGACGAAACGATGATTGACCGCCCGTTGTACCCGTCTGCCGTGTTGATCGGTGCCATTAAATATCGCGGTTAGGGTGTGCTCGCCGCTTTTGACGTTGCCGATAAACAGTCGTTGAATCCCCCCTTGTTCAAGGGCATGACGCTGGCGTTCGGTATACAGCGCGCCGGCAATATCGCGGTCGTTAAGTTTTACCTCAACGCTGTCGAGCTTAAAGAAGTGGCCAACGTCAACCGAGACAAAGACCGCGATCTGGGTATTGGCAGGAAACAGCAAGTCCTCTTCAAGAATGAACAGGTCGCGGTTAAGTTCGAGCACCTGTTGTTTTAACTGTTCTATCTCGGTTTCCAGTGGCGTTGGCTCGGCCGCGAGGGCAGGTGTAGTAGCGCCAAGGCTTAACAGTAGCGCCCAGCAACGGGCGATGATCGGCTTAAAAGTAGACACTGTAAAATGCCCTCACTACGTTGGCTGAGAATTGATAAAGCGGCTCATTACCGATGCCGCCCGCTTGGCGAGGATCGCGAAAGTTGTTGTAATCGAACTGGATGTGATCCCACTGCAGTGACAGTTCTGCGGGCCAGTCGTTGATGGTCAGGCTGCTGGGTAACTGGTAAGTCAGACCCAGCCCCAAGGTCAGATCGGTAAAATCGCTGAGCTCTTTATCGCGGGCCAGATAGTTTTGGGCGTTGCGATAGGGAAACAGATCGGCGTAAAAGCTGGCTTGGGTTTGTTGGTAGTAGCGCGCTTTAAACTCCAGTTCAAAGGCGTCGCCCAATGGTTGGCGATAGCCCAGTTCGATATCGCTGGCGCGGATCTGCCAGCTATCGGCAAAGTAGCGATAGTGGCTCATCAGTGCGGCTCGATAGGGTAAGAAGTAACTGACGCTGAAGCGGGCGGCGGCGGAATAGCGCTCATCGGGATAGATTTCGGTTTGATAGCCGAATCCCGCCGGTTGGCTGCTATCAAGGTAACGGACGCTGCGATAGGGATTATTTAGGTAGCCCTTGTCGACGATCGCTTCAAGGTTTAGTGCCGACGTTAAGTTGCGGGTTAGGATCTGATTGATGCCAGCCCGGATCCGAAATTGCTGAGCCCGCTGTTCAAAGCTGTCGTCGCCGTTACGCCGCACCTCATTATCACCATAACCAACCCCAAGGCTTAAATTGGTCATGTCACCGAAGGTATCCTGTGATACCCCGACGCTGAATGAACGAGCCAGATAATCGTCCTCGTCACTTTGGCGCAGGTTTAGGGTCATCAGGGTTTTTTCGCGCAGGTATTCAACCCCCAGTTGCAGTTCGTGGCGATCCTCCGAATAGGGGCTGGCGGTGCTTAAAACATCCACCGATGCCGATGAAATCCGGTCGAGGTAGTAGTAACCGCTGATGGCGATGCTGTCGCTGGCTTGCTTGCGAATTAAGATCGCCGGTCCGTCGATTTTCATCCCGCCGCCTTGGTAGCTGTGGTACATCGCGTCGGCGCGATCGGCCTCCAGCACAGCGGCGATGCTGTGGCCGCTAACCCACAGCAGCAGTATAGCCAGCAGTCTAGTTGCAGCCACAGCCACCTCCACTGCCGCCCTCGGCACCACGGGCCGCTTCGCGCCCCTCTAGGACGTGGCCGACATGCATGTCAGCGATCGGATGGCGGCTTTGCTTCATGATTGGATCCGATAGGTTTTGCCGCTCATAGGGTTTTACCCAAGGTTCGAGCTTCAGGTTGCTGCAGCCGCCCAGCAGCGCTACCAGCAGTAATGCTGCGGCGGTTAACTGAAGCGGATGCCGCGCCGTTATAGGCGTGCTGACGTTATTCACGGATCAGCGCCTTTAACGCTTGTTCGTATTTGGCCTCATAGCCGGCTTTGTAACCAAGAAACTGTTGGCGAACAACGCCGTCGCGATCGACGATTACGGTGGTTGGCATGGCGCTTACGTCATAGCTTGCCGACAGTTGGTTATCGGCATCGAATAGGATCGGAAAGTCGATGCTCATCCCTTTTAGGAAGTCGCGCCCAGCTTGATTGTCCTGTTCAACATTGATCCCCCACACTTGGATGCCCAGTGGCTGATATTTCTGCTGCAGTTGTTGCAGTATCGGCATCTCTTGGCGACATGGGCCGCACCATGACGCCCAAAAATTGATAAGTACAATCTGGCCGCGTTGCTCGGACAGTTTCAGGTTGCTACCGGTTAGACTTTTTAGGGTGAAATCTGGCGCGGTGTCGCCGATCTCGATGGCAGCGCTGCTGGCGCTAACCAGCAGCGCTGCAATGGCGATGGTGCTTCGAACAGTAAGACGGGTAAACATGGACACTCCTTGATTCAACTAGAAATAGATCGCCAATCCAGTGGCGAAGTTGAAGTTGTGGGTGATCTTGGACTTGCCGGTCAGGTTGGAGCGGAACACGTAATCGGTCATCTGCAGATCCCACGCCAACCAATCGGTCAGATACAAGCGATAGTTGACTCCAGCATGTGCGGTAAGGCGCTCATCCCCGCCAAAGTCGGTGTTGCCGGCGCCCGCTTCCAGCGACAGCACACTGTTAAATGCCCAAGTTGGGCTTAAAAACACCTCACCGGGCAGCAAGTTGTAGCCAAGGCTTAAGCCGTAATAGCGCAGTTCTCGTTGTTCATCGGTCAGCAGTGGCGCGGCATTAACCAGCTCCTCGAAGCTGGTGTCGCCGCCTTCAGATTGGCCATAGCGGGCTTTGAGATAAAAGCTTTCGCTTAGGTGGTAGCCGATGTGACCGCTGAACCAGGTGCTGCTTTCGAAATCCTCAATCGACAGGATCCCGCCGCCGATGCCGATCTCAAAATCTTCGGTATCGATCAGCTGATGGTCCAATTGTCGTCGCTCGGTTTCCACCGGCAGCGACAGGGCATCGGCGCTGACTGCCGGACTCGACAGCACCGCTAAGGCTAGAAAAATACGCTGAATCCCAATTTCCATGTGTGTATCTCATTAATTTGTTCTTGATGGGTTACCGGTATTGCTAAGCGGTATTCGGCGCGCAGCACAACGTTACCGGCGAAGTGATATTTAACTCCGGCGCTGCTGCCGATAAGGGTGTGGCGTCGTTCAATGCCGTCGGCTAATACCCCATGGGGCTCGGTCTCAATCGCGCCAGCGCCAACTCCCAGATAGGGGCTAAGTGGCCACTCGGAAAATGGTTGGGCGATGAGCATCAACTCGGCTACGCTGCTGTCCGCCACCGAACCAAGGGCTTTGCCTAGGCTCGCTTCGATGCTGAATACTGAGCTCAGGGCGTAGTCGGCGTACACGTTGTAAAAGTGGGCGCCTGCCATATCGCCGTACATCACTCCCACTTCCCACTGGCGCTCACTGTATGGTGGCATGCTGGGTTGATGTTGCAGTCGTTGCCCTGCTTGACTAAGCGCGCCGAGTTGACGTTTCGAAAACCAACCACGGCGTTGTCGTTGGTCTTGCAACTGCAGCCAACCGGTACGGGCACGGATCACCTGTAACGTTTCCCCTTGTTCGAGCACGGCGATGATTGGGTAGCGTTCGCTGGGGCCAGAGCGCAGCTCGATAAAGCTGGCTTCAACCCGTAAGCTGGCGTAGTCATCGTCGGTAGCTACCGCAGGCGTCATCCACAGCGCCAGCGGTAACGTCAACAGCAGTCGCCACGCGAAATTTGCATAACAGCCGTAAGCCGCAATCACATCTGATCCCTTTGTTATTGTTATTAGCGCTAAGCGATCTCAGGCTTAGTCGTCGCTGTAAAATGGGGTGTTATAAAACTGGCCACCGATATCCAGCCACTCGCTAATTAGCCGTTGTTCGTCCGCGCTCAGTTGCTGTGGGTGGCTGGCATCGTTAACGGCGTTGAAAAAGCGATTGCTGGCGCGGCCACCGTTTACTTGCATCGCAGCGGTTACCTCAACGGTGGTTAACAGCGGTATTGGGTTGCCGTCGTCATCCAGAATCAGTTCGCCATCGGCGTCGGTTTGATAGACCGGATTGCCATCGGCATCGGTGACCTCAATCAGGCGATCTAGCAACACCCCGTCAACCAACTGTTGCTCAACGTCGTTAAACAGCAATTCGCGGTAGCTGATTGGATGCGCTGGTTGCTCGGCGGACGCGGCGGCGCTCAAATCCAACTGGCCAGCGGGCAGTTGCGCTTGGCCATCGGCATCGATGCTGCTGTGGCAACTGCTGCAGCGGTGATCTGCCACTGGCAGGCCATCCCTATCCAGTTGTGGCCGAGCCAAGTCCCACAGCGGTTGAATGTGGTCGCGGTAGTTAATTTGCAGGCGACAGTAGGCGTGCCACTGGTCAAAGCAATCACTGCCGATTGGCGCTGGGGTTGCAAGGTTGGCGTAGCTCAGTAGCAGTTCGGGATTGGCGCTGCGAGCGCTTACGTCGGTCCAACGGTCTTGATAGTGCAGCGATGCTTGCAACTGCGCGATCCCTAGCGCTTCGGCCATGGTCTGTCCAGCACTGGGGATGATGTCGGGGTTGCTGTTGCGAAACGGCATGCCACCAATGGCGCCCAGATTGATGCTGGCGGGTTCGGCATCAAACCGGCCATGGCCAAGGGTGTTATTGGCACTATGGCAACCGTTGCAGCTAAGGGTTTCGCCAGGGCTAACCGTTAGCCAATTGTGATGGCGGCCGTGCAATCGTTGGCCGCTGCCATCGACGACGCTCAGTGCCAGTGGCACATTCGCCGGGATCTGCACTTGTACCGAGCCATCGGGCTGGATTGGGGTGTAGCCGACGATTTCGCGCATCAATTGATTTTGGCTACGACCAAAGTCGCTGGCGGGCAGTTGGCGCACCGCTTCAGGCGGCATCGGCACGCCCCGCAGAATTCGTAAAAACCTTGCTGGTCTGGCGCTGGCAGGGGTCTGCTTGGGATCTGCCAGATCAACAATGCCATTGGGGTAATCAGGGCTGATACTGCTGTCGATGCCGCCAATGTCGTAGACGCTGCGGATATTCAGCACCCCAGTTTGAGCGGCGGCTAACGGCGCGTCGAGTTCGACTCCTAAACGCTTAGGGGCGATGTAACTTTTGGGATTGGCGCTGGCTTGCAGCACCAACGCTTCGGTGATCAGTTGCTGGTCATTAACCCGCCGCGCTCGCTGTTGGGTGCCGTTGGCCCGATTCAGTAGCCAAAGCTCATATTGCGCCGGCGCAAGGCTGACGTTATCCGCTTGCAGTTGGCTGGCGCTCAGTTGGCCGCAACTGCGAACGGCACCATCGACAACAACTCGGCACAGATCCCAACTCAACAGATAGCGGTCGCTGCCATCGACTAACGGCCACAGGTTGGCCAAGCGGCCATCGGGATTGATGGCATCGCCTAGGGTAAATTGAAAGTCGGCCAGTGCCAGTGACGCGCTGCTGGGACGGCTACTGCCGCTGGGGCTGATACTTTGCTCGAGATCCAGATAATCGCTGATGTTTACCAACAGTGGCCGCTTGTGCAGTGCGGCGGGATCGCTGCCTTGCAGTTGCAGGTAGATGTCACCATTGGGCAATTGCTGTGGCTTGACCAGATCCAAGTCAATGGTCTGGCCATCAAGGCTAATTTGCCGGCTATGCCAGCCAAAACGCAGTTGGTTGTCGCTGCCATCGGGATTGATCTGATACAGATTGATACCGCGATTGCCGCCCATGTTGTCCCAGCGGCTGTATAGGATGGTGCCATCTTGCTGCACCAGCGGGTGCGTGTCGTGACTTAGGTTAAAGGTTAACTGCTCGATGTTGCTGCCGTCGGCTTCCATCACATGCAGGTTAAAGGTGGCATGGCGACGCTGTTCATCCAACGCTTGATATTGTGGTTTGCCCTCATCGAGTAAAATCGCCCGACTTTGTTGCTGGCGATCAGACGCGAATACGATGCGGCCATCTGGCAACCACTGCGCCATGCGATCGTTACCGCGCTCGGCACTGTTGTCGCTGCTGATCACTCGGCTTAACCGTTGCTCGGCTCGTTGATAGCGCCAGATGTTCCAACTTGGTTGTGGTTGCTGTTGATCCTCTGGTTGCGGTGCTCGCAGCGAAAATAGCAGTGTTTGACCGTCATCAGAGATAGCCAGGTCCGCCACATCAATCTGCGCATTGGCGTCAAACAGCGATTGGGTTAGCGGCCGCGAGTTGGCATCGGCCGCAGCGCTTTGCTGCAGCCACAATTGTGCGCCTGGGTTGAAGTGGGCGGGGTTGCGCGGGTCCACCTGAGGGGCGCCGCCGTCGCTAGAGCGGATGATGTACGCCACTGGATCTTCCACCAAGATTGGATCCGGTTGTTCATTTCGCAGTCCACCATCGCCGTTGCAACCGGCGATGACCAGTAACGACGACCACAGCACTGCCTTGCATCCATGCAATGGCAACATCTACAGCTCCTAGTGCAAACGTCTTGGCGCTTGCGAATCAAATGCATTTGTTAGTTGTAATTATCTTGACAAGTTTGTCGCTGTGCACGCACCATTTCAACACTTTTTTAACAATCCTCCGCATTGCGGAGGTGGCTTTAATCAGGATGATGAAGCCGCAATCAGCAGGTAATAGTTCGAAATTTCAATTCTGTAGCGATTGCTATTGGGCATTAGTAGTAAGCCAGAGATTGTGAACAGATCGTCGTTGATTGCCTCACAGCCAGGGAGAGGGCGATGGGCAGGGCAGTGCCAAAGGGATTTGGTTATCGATTTCGGATTGTTGGGCCGCCACTGGTGGTGGCAGCGCTTAGTATCGTTAGCGCTAAGGTCTTGGCCGCCGCGCCGGAACAAGCGCAACGGCTGCATAATCGTCTGGCGGGAGTGCCTGCAGATGCCGCCACTCTGACGCAGATGACTGCTTTGATTGAATCCGGTCAAACCGAACAGGCCGCCTATATTGCGATGGCACATCCGGCCTTTTACAGCACCACATTAAAGCGGTTCGCAACCCCGTGGAGCAACATCGACCAAGACCAATTTGCAGAGCTAAATGACTACACCGCGACGGTGATTGGTGTGGTACGCGACGAAGTCGATTTTCGACAGATACTGCAAGGCGATCTGCTGTACGTCGGCAAAGCGGAGCTTGGAGCACCACGCTATCAGGTTGCCAATAACGATCACTATCAAGCGCTGGAGCAAAATTTTGCCGATCTTAAACTGGGATTAGAGGCGGTTAGCCAAGCGTCCTACAACGGCTTACCACTGGCGGCTACCGCTGGCGTGCTTACCAGTCGCGCTGCGGCCCAGGCATTCTTCTACCTTGGCACCAACCGAGCGATGTTGCGTTTTACCCTGATCAATCACCTTTGCACTGATCTGGAACCGCTGAAAGACAACAGCTTACCGACCGATCGCATTCGCCAAGATGTTAGTCGTAGTCCTGGCGGTGACAGCCGCTTGTTTATCAACAACTGCTCCGCCTGTCATAGCGGCATGGATCCGCTGGCGCAGGCGTTTGCTTATTACGACTATCAATTTGACCGAGAAGCGGATCCGCAAGGGCAAAACGGGCGAATTGTCTATAATGCCGCCGGCCAGTTAGACCCAGCGAGCGGCTCTCGCGTGCAAGCCAAATACCACATCAACGCCAACACCTTTGCAGCGGGGTTCGTCACTACCGATGATCGTTGGGATAACTACTGGCGCAGTGGCAGCAATCGTCAGTTGGGTTGGGATCAGGCGCTTGCTGGCAGTGGTGTTGGCGCTAAATCATTGGGGCAAGAGCTGGCTAACAGTCACGCGTTCGCCCAGTGTCAGGTTAAAAAAGTATTTGAAAACGTTTGCTTGCGAACCCCTACAGACAGCGCAGATCTGGCGCAATTGGCCAGCAGTACCAGCAATTTTAAAGCCAACGGTTATCGACTAAAGCAAGTGTTTGCTGAAGTTGGTGGCTACTGTATGGGAGAGTAGCCATGACCATTCAGTTGTTGCAATGGGTTCACTTGCCGGTCCGCCAACTTGGTTGGTTAGTG
Organism: Ferrimonas senticii DSM 18821; assembly: GCF_000422665.1. GTDB lineage: Bacteria > Pseudomonadota > Gammaproteobacteria > Enterobacterales > Shewanellaceae > Ferrimonas > Ferrimonas senticii. The sequence continues at coordinate 248,179 of NZ_KE383898.1, forward strand.
CTTGGCACAGCGTTAATCAGTGGTCTTAGCGGCTGTGGTGGTGGCGATAACAGTGTGCAAGTTCAGAACAATCCACCGCCGCCGGATAACAGCAGCAGTGGTGAATATCTAGGACCACCGCCAGCCACCCAAGATATTCAGAAATACAAAACCCACCTGTGGGATAACATCGCCATCGATAATCGCTGTGGTGCCTGCCATACGCCGGGTGGCCAAGCGCCGTTCTTTGCCAATCGTGATGATGTCAACTTAGCCTACGCGGCCACCACCGCGCTGGTGAACCTAAGCGATCCAGCCAGCTCTCGGTTGGTGGAAAAGGTCGCCGCTGGGCATAACTGCTGGCTTACCAGTAACAGTGCTTGTGGCGAGACCATCAGCCAGTGGATCCGACTGTGGTCTGACGAACGGGTGAGTACTGTCAATGTGATTGAGTTGACCGCACCGGTGCTGCGTGATCCTGGTGCCAGTAAAAACTTCCCTGCTGATCCCGCGCTGTTTGCCAACCATGTCTATCCGTTGCTCACTCAATACTGTGCCGCTTGTCACAGCGAAACCGCAGCCGTGGCGCAATCGCCGTTTTTTGCCAGCAACGAGGTTGCAAAGGCTTATGAAGCGGCCAAGACCGTAATTAATTTGGATCAGCCGGAGCAATCGCGGTTGGTGGTGCGCTTGGGTAGCGAGTTTCATAACTGTTGGAGTAACTGTCAGCAGGACAGCGCCCAGATGCTCGCGGCGATCGATGCGATGGCGGCGGCAATTCCGCTTGATGAGATTGCGCCAGAGTTGCTGGTTTCGAAGTCGTTACGGCTGGTCGATGGCATTACGGCGTCAGCCGGTGGTCGCTATGAAGATGATCTGATTGCCCTCTACCAGTTTAAAGCGGGCGAGGGGCGTACCGCTTTTGATACCTCTGGCATTGCACCGGCGGCCAATTTAACCCTCAGTGGTGAGGTATCGTGGCTTGGCAGTTGGGGGCTAAGTTTTGTTGATGGCAAAGCGCAGGCCAGCACCGCCAGCAGTAAAAAACTGCACGATCTGATCCGCGCCACCAATGAGTTCGCGCTTGAGGCATGGCTAACCCCAAATAACGTCACCCAAGAGGGACCGGCGCGGATCATCAGTTACTCCGCCGGTGACCAAGACCGCAACGTTACCTTGGGGCAAACCCTATATAACTATGACTTCTTATTGCGAAGCAGCGAATCGGATAACAACGGTCAACCGGCGCTAAGCACTCCTGATGCGGATGAGGTGTTGCAGGCCACCTTGCAGCATGTCGTGCTCAGTTACAGCGCCACTAATGGGCGGCGTTTGTACGTCAATGGCGAGTTGATCGAGGTCGCTGACGAAGCGATCGCGCCGCTGGCAAATTGGGATGACAGCTACGCGCTGATACTGGGCCGTGAAGCGTCGAATCAACATCGGTGGCAGGGGGATGTTCGTTTGCTGGCGATCTACAACCGCGAACTGACCGCCGAGCAGATACGGCAGAATTTCGAGGTTGGTGTCGGCGAAAAGTTCTACCTGCTGTTTGCCATCAGTGAACCGGTCGACTTGGCCAACACCTACGTGATGTTTGAGGTCAGCCAATTTGATAACTACAGCTATCTGTTTAGTGGCGCGGCGTTGGTCAATATTGATGGCCGCGAGGTAACTCAAGCCTTTTCCCTCAGTGGTATGCGCCTTGGCATTAATGGCAAAGAGAGCGTCACCGGCCAAGCTTACGTTAATCTTGATGCCACCATCGGCAGCGGTACGGATCTGAGCAGGCCGCTGCCGCTATCGGCGCTGGGCACCATCATCGGTGTTGAAAAGGGCCCTGAGCTGGATGAATTTTTCCTGACTTTCGAGCGTTTAGGCGAGCAACAGCACCTTCGCGTCGAAGCGCCATGGGTGGCAACAGCGGCAATCCCACAGGTTAATGATCGCAGTGATATTGGCATTCGCAATTTCGCTGAAATTAACCACAGCATGAGTGTTCTTACCCAAGTGCCGCAAAGCCAAAGTGAGGTTGCTGCCACCTATCGCTTGGTACAGCGGCAGTTGCCAGGCAGTAGCAATATCGAAACTTTCACCTCGGCGCAGCAGATGGGCATTACCCAGTTGGCTATCGCCTACTGCAACGCCGCCTTTGACGATGTTGCCATTCGCCGCGATTGGCTGCCCGATTTTGATGTTGACCAAGCGCCGGATGTGGCGCTCAGTGTCGCCAATCGCAACCACTTGATCACGCCGCTATTGGCGCGCTTGTTACCCCAAGTTGCAGCGGCTGAGCTGGCCAGTCAGCCAAGTCACGCGCAAGTCACCAGTGAGCTAAATCAGCTTATTGATCGGCTCAGCGTCTGTGATGGCGGTTGCGATAGTCAGCGCAGCGCCACCATCGGTAAGGCTGCCTGCGCAGCGGTGCTGTCGAGCGCGACGATGTTGGTTCAATAGGAGAGGGCCATGAAACCAAAAACCTTGCACCCCGATACGCCACTGCTGTTTGCCGATCATCGTCGCCCCACCAGTCGTCGCGATTTTATTGCTAGTGGCCTTGCCAAAGGCGGCCAGGCGCTTGCTGGGCTATCGCTGTTTAGCCTGTTTGCCAACCCCAATCAGGCACGAGCCGAACTGTCGGCGGATCTGCAAGCGCTGCGGGACAGTTGCGGGATCGCCGTTCAAGGCGCCGGTAAAATCCCATTTATCAGCTTTGATCTTGCTGGTGGCGCCAATATCGCTGGCTCCAATGTGTTGGTGGGGGGGGCCGGTGGTCAGCAAGACTTTCTTTCCACCGCCGGATACAACAAGTTGGGATTGCCCGGTGATATGGTGCCGCAAGTGGCGGATGTGGATGGCATGGCAGCGGATTTCGTCAACACCGATTTAGGCTTGGCATTTCACTCTGATTCGGCGTTTTTGCGCGGCATTTTAGAACGGGTTTCAACGGCCACGGCTGAACGGATCAATGGGGCGGTTATCCCTTGTCGCTCTGATAATGATACCGGTAATAATCCCCACAATCCGATGTACGCCATTGCGGCAGCGGGCGCCGATGGCTCGTTGATGCCACTGATTGGTTCACGCAATACCGATTCCGGCGGTAACTCGATGGCGGCGATCAATTTTATCGACCTAAGCAAGCGCCCAACCAAGGTTGATCGCCCCTCGGATGTAACCGGGCTGGTGGACGTTGGCGATCTATTTAGCTTGCTGTCACAGCGCGATGCGGTGGCGGTGATGGAGAGCATTCAGCGGATCAGTGCCGCCAAGCTGGGGCGGGTTAATACCCAATTGACCCGCGATGATGTGGTCAAAGATTTGGTCAATTGCGGCTACGTTAAAAGTGCCGATCTGACTGACCGTTTTGGCAACCCTGCCAGCCTGGATCCGCTGCTTGACCCCGATATCGTCGGCCCCGGTGGGATCTTTAGCTTGGCGGAATTTGATGGCGACAGTGAGTTTCGCAAGACCGCCTCAATCATGAAGTTGGTGGTAAACGGCTACTCCGGTGCCGGTACCGTGACCATGGGAGGGTACGATTACCATACCGGTGAACGTGGCACCGGTGAATTGCGGGATCTGCGAGCGGGACGCTGCATGGGCGCCTGTTTAGAATACGCCGCAAGGCGCAATATGCCGCTGATGTTGTATGTCTTTAGTGATGGTTCTGTGGCCAGTAATGGCCGTATTGATGAGTCGGAAAATGGTCGTGGTAAAGGCGAATGGACCGGCGATAACTCCTCAACTGGGGCGGCGTTTTTCTTGGTATACAACCCAACTGGGCGGCCGCAGCTGCTTGGCAGCACCACCGAACAGATGGCGCGCCATCAGCAACTGGGCTTTATGCGTGCGGATGCGTCGGTCGACACCGCGTCGGCGCCCTCGGCCAATAACGTCAACTCGCTGGTGGATACGGTGTTACTTAATTACATGGCGCTGCATGGCGAACAAGGGCAGTTCAGCGCCATTGCTCCGCGGCAAGGCTTGGGGAGCGCGGCCAACTTAGATGCGCTGACCGCCTTTGAGCCGATAGTTTAGGGCGTTAAGCCAGAGGAGAGATGCAAGGTTTGCTGGTTGTCGATGATCACCGCTTGGTATTCTGGCAGTTGTTCAATCAACACCAATCCTTGTTGTAACCCCAGTACAAATACCGCCGTGGATAGGGCATCGGTGGTGGTTGGATCGGGACCTATTACCGACACGCTGACCACCTTGCGGGCGGAATCGCCGGTTTTAGGGTTAATGATGTGGTGGTAGCGCACCCCCTCATCGATAAAAAACCGTTCATAATCGCCAGAGGTGGAGATCGCCTCATCTTGCAGTGGCAGATGCACCGCGGTTTTGTGCTCGGCTCGGGGGTGCTTGATGCCAACCATCCATGCTCTGCCAAGGCGGTCGCCCACCATGGCGGTGTCACCACCGGCGCTAACCAACGCATGGTTGATTCCCAGTTGCTGCAGTTTCTCAAGGCTGCGCGCCACCGCATGCCCTTTGGCGATGCCGCCAAGATCGATCCGAACATCCGGGTGGGCAAAGGCGACACTCAGTTGTTGTTGATTCAGTTGGATAAGGCGATAGTCGATGGCGGCGAGGACTTGCTCTACCTTAGCCTCGGGCGGCTTACGTTGCTGGCGATAGTCGTACTGATAGCCGACAGAGGCGTAGCTAATATCAAACGCACCAGCGCTTAATTCGCTTATCTGCTGTGCCTGCGTTAGCAGGTCAAACAGCTCTTGGCTAACGGTAACCGGCTCAGTGGCGGCGGTGCGATTCAGTTGGCTCAGTTCGCTGTCGTCGATGTAGGGGCTCATCCGCTGATTTACCCGCTCCATCTCGGCCACTACCGTAGCGATCGCCGCTTGGACTTGGGCTGAATCGTCGTTGTCGAGCCAAAATTCCAGATGCGCTTCGGTGCCCATCACGGCAAAAGTGTGTTGATGCCAGTCGGCATTAGCGGCGCCGCTGCAAAGCAGTAGGCTGGCTAGTAAGAGGCGTAACATTCTGTGACCTCGCTGACCTGTAACTCATGCGCTTTTCGTTGCTTAGCGCGCCACTGTAGCAAGCCCAGTTGGCGTTGTTAATAAAACGCCACATGACAACTTGGTAAGCCGTGTTTGGCGAAATAGCCTTGGTGGTACTCCTCGGCCAGCCAAAAGGTGTCGGCGGCGACAATCTCGGTAACGATGGTTTTGCCCGCCCAGAAGCCCTCGGTCTGGGCGTGCTGTTTGGAGGCTTCAGCAATCTGTTGTTGGTCACTGTTGTGAAAGAAGATCACGCTGCGGTATTGGCTGCCAACGTCTTCCCCTTGGCGGTGCAAGGTGGTGGGGTTGTGGAACTGCCAAAATACCGTTAACAGTTCGTCGAAGCTGACCTTGCTGTCATCAAACTCAATCTGCACCACTTCCGCATGGCCACTGGTACCGGCTTTCACCTCTGGGTAGGTAGGATGGTCGAGGTGGCCGCCCATGTAGCCGCAGCGAACGTCGGTTACCCCGTCAATGTCACGGATGAATTGCTCTACGCCCCAAAAGCAGCCTGCGCCCAGTGTTGCTGTTGCCATCGTCCTATCTCCTAGTTTGACCCACTCAATCTAACGTTATATCCGTAAAGCCATTTGGATGGCTAAACGTCTGTAAGCTTATGGCAACATCGAAGTGAGTACAACCCTTGCTTGGTCAACTCATTAGCAGCGAGGTTGTGGGTAGAATGGCAACAACCATTAACAGCAATGCCTAAGGACTGGGTCGTGTCTGTCACCGTAACTGAAACTCAATCACCCGCATCATCACTGCAACAGCAGCACGATCTGCTGGCGTACACCTTGGCGCATCCGCAGCGCTTACCACAGCCGGAACAGTTTAGTTTGGCCGACGGTACCAACGTCAGCGTGGCTGAGGTTGGCATTGTCCGCTTTGAACCGCTTGAGCCGGATGCTGGCGACGTGGTGATCTCCGCCGGCGTTCACGGCAATGAAACCGGGCCGATTGAACTGGTAAATCGGTTGGTGAGCAAGCTGCTGCGCGGCGAACTTCGTTGTCGCAACCGGTTGCTGGTGCTGTTGGGCAATCCAGCGGCGATGGTCGCGGGCAAGCGCGAGCTTGAGCATAACCTCAATCGGCTGTTTAGTGGCGCCCACTTGCGCTATCAAGGGGATGAAGCGGCCCGTGCTGAACGCTTGGAAACCGCCGTGCGTGAGTTCTTCTCTGTCCGCCAAGGGCAGCGTTATCACTATGACTTGCACACCGCCATTCGCGATTCCAAGCGAGAGAAGTTCGCCATCTACCCGTTTCGTCATGGTAAGCCGTGGAAGCGCTCGCAACTGGTGTTTTTGGCCAATGGCGGGGTTGATACCGCGCTGTTGATCCACTCGCCGCAAACCACCTTTAGCTATTTCAGCTCTAATGAGTTCGGTGCCGATGCCTTTACTGTTGAGCTGGGCAAAGTGCGCCCCTTTGGTGACAACGATCCGGCCTCGGTGGCGGCGATGGAGGCTCAGTTAGCGCGCTTGATTGCCGCCGAACCGCTGCAAATGGATGATGCTGCGCCGATGACGGTGTTCGATGTGGCGCAGGAGATCCACAAACACAGCGACGAGTTCTGGCTGAATTTTGCCGACGATGCCGCCAACTTTACCCTGTTTGCTAAGGGTGAATTGCTGGCCCAAGACGGTGATATCGAACATCGCGTCCAAGCGACCGAGGAAGCGATTGTGTTCCCCAACGCCAAAGTCGCTAACGGCCAGCGGGCGCTGCTGACGGTAGTGCCGGTCGGCGCCGATCAGCCGTTTGAATAGGGCGTGTTGATCTTTGCTGTATATTTTTGCGCCCATTGTTGGTTACTTTTGACAGCAGATTGATCTTGGGCGGTTAATTTTGCTGTTCAGAGATCACTTAGGGCGCCTTGCAGGGTCGGACTAGCAGCTGTCACTCTTCGTCATACGATTTCGACGTAGAGCCACTATGCCTTCAATCGCAATCCTCGATTGATAGCCGCTATCCTCGACCAAATTATGAACACCAAACGTCAACACGCCCTAGCCACTCAGGGGGGATGTAACCGTCGATTTACAAAACGGCGGTTACGTTAACGTCAACTGTCGCCGGTGATTTGTTGTCGCTGACCGCGCAGGCGGTTAGGTTGTGGGTAGTCGTTCCTAGAAAAAGAACAGCATAAATGGAACGGATTTCCACAACTCACTTGGATGTGACGCGATGACAGATATCCCAGCCGAAATGGCGACCAAAGCGCAGTTGGTCAGTGGCCATGCGCTTACCCTACCGACGTTAAGAGTGCTGCAAGCCGATGGCAGCCTTTACCCCGAAGCGGAACTGCCGCAAATCGATAAGGCACTGGCGCTGAAGATCTACCGCAGCTGTGCTTTTACCCGCGTCTTGGACGAGCGCATGTTAGCGGCGCAGCGGCAGGGGCGTATTAGCTTCTACATGACCTGCACCGGCGAGGAAGCGGCGGTGATAGGGGCGGCGGCAGCGCTGGCTCAAGAGGACATGATTATGGCCCAGTACCGCGAGCAAGCGGCGCTGCATTTTCGTGGCTTCACCACCACCCAGTTTATGAACCAGATGTTCTCCAATGAACTGGATCTTGGTAAAGGGCGGCAGATGCCGGTGCACTACGGCAGCCGGGCGCTCAACTACATGACCATCTCCTCGCCGCTTGGCACCCAGATCCCCCAGGCCGCCGGTTACGCCTACGGCCAAAAACTGCAAGGCAAAGACAACCTGACGTTGTGTTTCTTCGGTGAGGGTGCCGCTTCTGAAGGTGACTTCCACGCCGGTTTAAACTTGGCGGCGGTGCATCAATGCCCAACCATCTTCTTCTGTCGTAACAACGGCTACGCCATCTCGACCCCCGCCAATGAACAGTTTGCCGGTGACGGCATCGCCCCTCGCGGGGTTGGCTACGGCATTCAAACCATCCGCGTTGACGGTAACGACATGTTGGCGGTGCTGGCGGCCACCCAACTGGCGCGCCAAGTGGCGCTAGAGCAGCAATGCCCAGTATTGATTGAAGCGATGAGCTACCGCTTAGGGGCGCACTCCTCTTCGGACGATCCGACCGGCTATCGCTCCAAGGAGGAGGAAGTCAAGTGGCGTCAGCACGATCCGGTGGCGCGCTACAAACTGTGGCTGCAAGCCCAAGGTTGGTGGAGTGACGAGGAAGATCAGCAGCTGATCGCCCAATACAAAGAAGAGGTGCTGGCGGCGGTGAAAGTGGCCGAGAAAGTGGCGATGCCGCCGCTCAGTTCACTGGTCACCGACGTTTATGACGAGGTGCCGAAACACCTTGCTGAGCAACTGGAACAGGTGAAAAGCCAAGTGCGTCAGTACCCGGATTACTACAAAGCCACCGCCGGCAAGGAGCAGCAGTAATGGCACAGATGAATCTTCTGCAGGCGATCAATAACGCCCTCGACATTGCCATGGGCAACGACAGCCGGGTGGTAGTGTTCGGTGAGGACGTCGGTCACTTCGGTGGGGTGTTTCGCGCGACCGCCAAGCTGCAAGACAAATACGGCAAAGCCCGTTGTTTTAACAGCCCGCTGACCGAACAAGGGATCATCGGCTTCGCCAACGGTTTGGCGGCGCAAGGGATGCGCCCAGTGGCCGAGATCCAGTTCGCCGATTACATCTTTCCGGCGTTCGATCAGATCGTTAATGAATCGGCCAAGTTCCGCTACCGCAGCGGCAACGAATTTGATGTTGGCGGCCTAACCATCCGCACTCCTTATGGCGGCGGCATTGCCGGTGGTCACTATCACTCGCAATCGCCAGAGGCCTACTTTACCCAAACCCCCGGTTTAAAAGTGGTGGTGCCACGCAACCCGAAAGAGGCCAAAGGCTTACTGTTGGCCTCGATCCGTGATGACAACCCGGTGATCTTCTTCGAGCCGAAACGGATCTACCGCGCTTCCGTCGGTGAGGTGCCAGAGGAAGATTATGAGATCCCGTTATCGCAGGCCGATGTGGTTCAGCAGGGCAGCGACATTACCTTGCTCGGCTGGGGGGCGCAGATGGAGCTGATCGAGAACGCCGCTAAGCGTGCCGCCGCCGACGGGATCAGCTGCGAGATCATCGACTTGCGCACCTTATTGCCGTGGGATGTGGCAACCGTGGCCAATTCGGTGGTGAAAACCGGCCGTTTGCTGATCAGTCATGAAGCGCCGCTGACCGGCGGCTTTGCTGGCGAAATTGCCGCGACCATTCAAGATCAATGCTTCTTGCATCTGGAATCACCGATTGCTCGGGTTTGTGGTTTGGATACCCCGTATCCGCTGTCGTTGGAGCGCGAGCACATGGCCAACGAACATAAGATTTATGAAGCGATTAAAGCCTCGGTCAATTTCTAAGGGATGAGCATCATGATTAAGGAATTTATCCTGCCGGACATTGGCGAAGGCGTAGTGGAATGCGAACTGGTTGAGTGGTTAGTGGCCGAAGGCGACACCATCAGTGAAGATCAGCCGGTGGCGGATGTGATGACCGATAAAGCGTTGGTGCAGATCCCCGCGCCTTATGCAGGCACCGTCACCAAGCTGCATTACCGTAAAGGCCAAGTGGCCAAAGTGCATCAGCCGCTGTTTCAGGTCGAAGTCGCCGAGGCAGTTAGTGCCGAACCCGAGGCATCATCGGCACCGGCTGCTGCACCAGTCGCCGCCAGCGCGCAGATCAATGACTTTATCCTGCCGGATATAGGCGAGGGTATTGTTGAGTGCGAGCTGGTGGAATGGTTGGTGACCGAAGGCGACAGCGTTGAGGAAGATCAACCAATTTGCGATGTGATGACCGACAAAGCGCTGGTGCAGATCCCCGCCAAAGAAGCGGGCACCATTCACAAACTGTACTACCAAAAAGGGCAAGTAGCGAAGGTGCACCAGCCGCTGTTTGCCTTAGCCGTGGCTGGTGGTGCGACTGCGCCTGCTGAGACGGTTACTGCCGTAGCGGAACCATCCGCTGCGGTAACTTCACCGTCAACTCCACGTAATGGTAAAGCGGTCGCCAGTCCAGCGGTGCGGCGCTTGGCTCGTGAAAACGATCTGGATCTATCGCAGGTAAGTGGTTCCGGTAAAAACGGCCGGATCTACAAAGAGGATGTCCAGCGTCACCTTGCTGGAGGCGCAGCAGTGGCAGAGCCGACCACATCAGCGCCAGCAACAGTTGCAACAGTGGCTAGCGCTGAGGATCGGGTTGAACCCATTCGTGGCATGCAAGCGGCGATGGCCAAGCAGATGATGGCTTCGGTTTCGACCATTCCTCACTTTACCTACTGCGACGAGTTCGATCTGACTGAACTGGCAACGCTGCGGCAAGACCTTAATGGCCAATATGCCAAGCAGGGGATCAAGCTCAGCTTTATGCCGTTCTTTATTAAGGCGCTGTCGCTGGCGATCAGCGAATACCCGCGCCTTAACAGCCGGGTGAATGACGATTGCAGCGAGTTGACGTTGCTGGCGGATCACAACGTCGGCATGGCGGTGGATGGCAAGCTCGGTTTGCTGGTACCCAACATTAAGCAGGTCCAGCATAAGTCGATTTTGGATGTCGCCAATGAGGTTAAACGCTTAACCGACGCCGCTCGCGAAGGCCGGGTTAGCCCCAGTGATTTGCAAGGCGGCACCATCTCAATATCCAACATCGGTGCCATTGGCGGCACCGTCGCCACCCCAATCATCAACAAGCCGGAAGTGGCAATCGTCGCGCTAGGCAAGCTGCAACAGCTGCCACGGTTTAATGCCGACGGCGAGGTAGAAGCTCGTACCATCATGCAGATCAGCTGGTCCGGCGATCACCGCGTCATCGATGGCGGCACCATCGCCCGTTTCTGCAATCTGTGGAAGCAATATCTTGAGCAACCCCAACAGATGCTGATGGCGATGCGCTAATCATTGCTGACGTTAAATGAAGCCGTCCGAGCCATGCGTTAGTGCATTCGGACGGCTTTTTTGTACCGCTTCGTAGGCATTTGTTGCTAGAAACTGAATGACGCCAAATATTGATCGCGCTGGTATCGCCATTTTACTTATTGGCGATAAAAGACGACCGGTTACATATGCTAAAAGGTATGTGGTATTCGCAGTAACAGGAATGTAAGCAATGAAGATCCAATACCTTGAAGTAGTTACCCCTGACGTTGAGGCGGTATGTCAGCGTTATGCCTTGCTAGATGAGGTGCAGTTTGGCGAGCCAGAGCCGATGTTGGGCGGCGCCCATATTGCAGCGCTTGCCGACGGTGGTTGGCTTGGCGTTCGTCCACCGTTAAGAGAGAGCGAACAACCGGTGGTGCGCCATTATCTGTTGGTTGAGGATATTCAAGCGGCCGTCGATGCCGCGGCAAAGGCCGGCGCAGAGGTTGCGGTGGCACCGATGGTACTTCCCGGCTTTGGCACTTGTGCGATCATCATTCACGGTGGCGTCGAGTCCGGTTTTTGGCAGTTGTAGTCCGCAGCTCAATGGCCAGAAGTATCAACAGCGTCAATTGAACGCCGCAATTTCGGCCTTATTCCAAACTGTTTTAGAAACTGCCGGCTTAGGTGCTCGGCGTTGCAAAAGCCGCTGTCATCGGCGATCGCTGCCAGTGGCCAATCGCTGTTTTGCAGCAACCAATCGGCATGTTGTAACCGCAGTTGCAAGTAATGTTGGCTGCAACTGTGCTGGGCGTGACTGATAAAACGGCGGTCGAGTTGACGACGGCTGACTCCCAACTGTTGTGCCAACGCCTCAATTGTCAGTGGTGTCGCTAGATGGGCCAGCATCAGGTTGATGGCGCGGTTCACTAAGCGGTCGCCACTATGCAGGCTCAATGATTCGGTCGGTTGCGCCTGCAGTGGTGAACGGTGGCGATCGATCAACATATCGGCCAAACCTTTGTGGGCACGAGCGCTGCCAAGATGCGATTGCAACAGTGACACTGCCAGATCCGCTGCGGCACTGCCTCCGGCACAACTGATGCGATTGCCATCGTGACAATAGAGCCGCTCTCGAACTATCTCAATTCTTGGAAAACGTTGGTTAAATTGCGCTTGATGGCGCCAATGGACCGCCACTTTTCGGCCCTCTAACAATCCCTGATTGGCGAGCAGGAATACCCCATTGTCGATGGCGACAATGGGGCGGTTTAGCGCGCTGAAATTGCGTAACAACGAACGGTACGGCGCCTGTTGCTCTGGGTTTAGCTCGGTTGGGCGGCCGCCGAATAGCACCAGATAATCAAATTGCCCTAAATAGTCTGCCTGTGAGGCGGCACTTGGAAGCGTAGCGGTGACGATCTCTACCCCACAGCTGCTGTGCTGACGTTCGCTGATTGCGGCGACTTGCCAATGGCAGTGGTGTTGACGGCTGTGATCGGCTTCATCGGCGCTGAAGCGCAGTTTGTCGACAAAGGCGGCAAACGGCAACAAGGTAAAGCCGGGCAGCGGCAGTAATAGAAATCGAACGGTCATGGTGGTTAGGGCAATCTGATTGCGTTGTCTTAAATGTAAGTGATGCTGTCCATATTGTACCGCTTGTTGGCGATGCCAATGGCTACACTGGCGCGGTTTTTTTACTGAGGAACCGCACCATGACCTGGGCAATTTTACTGAGCTACTTAATGGCTTGTATGGCATTGGCTTGTACCCCAGGCCCGAATTCACTGTTGGTGTTAAGCCACGGGGCGAGGTTGGGCTGGCGTGCCTGTCTGCCGACCATTGCTGGTGGCCTGTTGGGGTTTGCGGCGGTGGTGACGTTGGCGCTGCTTGGGGTGGCGTCGTTGCTGCAACAGCAGCCGCAATGGCTGTGGCCGTTAAAGCTGTTAGGGGGCGCTTACTTGCTGTGGCTCGGCTGGCAACAGTGGCATAGCGACGCGGCGATCGTCGCTAATAAAGAAGCCAAATCGCAACCGTTGGCGCGGTTTACGCAAGGGTTGTTAGCGGCGGTGGCCAATCCCAAAGTGCTGCTGTTTTTCGCCGCGTTTTTGCCGCAGTTTATGCAGCCGCAGTTAGGCTTTTTCGAGCAATGGGCCTGGCTAACCGCTGGATTCCTGTTGGCCGAAGGGCTGGCTGAGTTGCTGGTTGCCATTAGCGCGTCGGTACTGCGGCCGTGGTTACAACAGCATGGCCGACGTTTTAACCGTGGCTGTGGGCTGTTGTTTATGTTGTTGGGGTTGGGACTGCCATTCTCTGGTTAACGACCGCTAGAGCATGCCGCATGCAGATGCCAGTGACTGCGGTTGTACAGCAGTAGATAGCTTGATTGATTTGCTGCTGTTTAACCGCCAACGGCCGTTGGCGTATAATGGCGGAATCATCAAGTAGAGGCTTAAGATCTCATGTTAGACGCACCCGTCTTAGACGAACTGCACTATCCATTCCCGCCGAAGCCAAAGCCAATGACCGAGGCTGACAAACAGGCGACAAAGGCACGCATCAAGCGTCTGCTTAAAGAGAAAGACGCGGTGCTGGTGGCCCATTACTACACCGATCCGGAAATTCAGGCACTGGCGGAAGAGACCGGCGGTTGTGTGGCCGACTCGTTAGAGATGGCCCGTTTCGGTAATGACCATCCGGCCAAAACCTTGCTGGTGGCTGGGGTGCGCTTTATGGGCGAAACCGCCAAAACGCTAACCCCGAACAAGCGGGTGTTGATGCCAACTTTGGAAGCGACCTGTTCACTGGATTTGGGCTGTCCTGCCGATAAGTTCACTGAGTTTTGCGATGCCCACCCGGATCACACCGTGGTGGTGTATGCCAACACCTCAGCGGCGGTAAAGGCCCGTGCCGATTGGGTGGTAACCTCTTCAATTGCTTTGGAAATTGTTGAGCATCTAGACAGCGAAGGCCACAAGATTATCTGGGGCCCTGATCGTCACTTAGGTGGTTACATTGCCAAACAAACCGGCGCGGAAATGCTGATGTGGCAGGGCGCTTGTGTGGTGCACGATGAATTCAAAGCCAAGGCCTTGCTGGAGCTGAAAAAACAGCATCCAAACGCGGCGGTATTGGTGCACCCTGAATCACCACAAGCGATCGTCGATATTGCCGATGCGGTCGGTTCTACCTCGCAGCTGATTAAAGCCAGCCAAGAGATGGCTAACGACACCTTTATCGTGGCTACCGACAAGGGGATCTTCTATAAGATGGAGCAGTTGTCTCCTGAGAAGACCTTTATCGAAGCGCCAACCGGCGGCAACGGCGCCACCTGTCGTTCTTGCGCTCACTGCCCGTGGATGGCGATGAACGGCTTAACCGCCATTGCCGATGCGCTGGAAAGCGGCGACAACAGCAAGCACGAAGTGCATGTCGATCCAAAATTGGCTGAGCAAGCGATGATCCCGCTAAATCGAATGCTGGATTTCGCCGCCACCTTAAAGGCGGTAGTGAAAGGCAACGCTTAAGCTATCTGCCTGAACACCATAGAAAAGCACCGTATGTCGGTGCTTTTTTCTGCCCAATTGCCGCCAGTGGCCAACAAACCAACACTCACCGTAATCTAGAAAAATAATCGTTGACGGAACTGAGGCAACTGCCTAATATGCGCAACCCGTAGCGAGGCACATTGTTGGTCCGCTGCCAGAGTAGGAACTCTTAAAACATCCAACAATTTAAAGGTCAGGTGTCCGAGTGGCTGCCCGTTGCGAAGCAACATAAGGCATAGCACGCCAGCGTGCTCTTCAGCCCTTCACTGAGACCGATAAAAGAGTGAGAACTCTGAAAACATCAAAACAATTTAAAGGTCAGGTGTCCGAGTGGCTGCCCGTTGCGAAGCAACATAAGGCATAGCACGTCAGCGTGCTCTTCAGCCCTTCACTGAGACTGATAAAAGAGTGAGAACTCTGAAAACATCAAAACAATTTAAAGGTCAGGTGTCCGAGTGGCTGCCCGTTGCGAAGCAACATAAGGCATAGCACGCCAGCGTGCTCTTCAGCCCTTCACTGAGACCGATAAAAGAGTGAGAACTCTGAAAACATCAAAACAATTTAAAGGTCAGGTGTCCGAGTGGCTGAAGGAGCACGCCTGGAAAGTGTGTATACGGCAACGTATCGAGAGTTCGAATCTCTCCCTGACCGCCATATAATGAAAAAGCCCCCAGCGCGAAGCGTTGGGGGCTTTTTCGTTATTTGCGTTTGTGGAGATCTTGGTTCGAACTCTTCAGTTTGCAATCGACGAGCGGAGCGAGGAGATCGCCGCAGGCGCCATCTCTCCCCATGCGCAGCATGGATTCACGTAGCGA
This sequence comes from Ferrimonas senticii DSM 18821, assembly GCF_000422665.1. Taxonomy (GTDB): domain Bacteria; phylum Pseudomonadota; class Gammaproteobacteria; order Enterobacterales; family Shewanellaceae; genus Ferrimonas; species Ferrimonas senticii. Next base: position 263,385 of record NZ_KE383898.1, read on the forward strand.
ATGACTGACCGCCATGGGGTGGTTGAGATCTTGGTTCGAACTCTTCAGTTCGCAATCGAAGATCGCCGTAGGCGCCATCTCTCCCTGGTGCGCAGCACCGCCGCGCAGCGGCATGACCGCCAGAGGTGGGTCGAAGTCATGATCAGACCTTTTCAGTTCGCGCTATCCCAACAGGGCAGGCCGATCGCCGCAGGTACCATCTCTCCCATGCCTAGCATGGATTCGCGTAGCGAGATTTGACCGCGATGGTCAAAGCCAAACTCCCCACAACCTATATCTCTAATCAACCACTGGAAATCTAGTTTCGAACCATCGCCAGCTAAACTGCCGTGCTGACAACTGACAACTGACAACTGACAACTGACAACTGACAACTGACAACTGGTTCAATCGTTTACTGCACTGCCAGCATCTCTTGATAACCACCGCCATTGACGACGTTGCTGTAGCCCATACGACTTAAGATTTGATGGGCGATGCCACTGCGTTGGCCACTGCGGCAATAGACCACAATCGCTTGGGTGCTGGGTAGTTCCAATTGCTTGATTGAGTATTGGATGCTGTGGTGCGGCAGATTTAGTGCCTGGTTTAAATGCCCTTGTTGGAATTCGCTGGGGCTGCGGACGTCAATTAGCACTGCGCCGTTGTTGATCTGTGACCACGCTTGCTGTGCTCGTGCTGAGGCGTGGGCGTCGGTTGGGCTAATTAGGGCGGTGACGGCGGCGATGCTAAGGGTGGCTGCCAGAAATAGATGGCGCATTTTTCGGTGTCCTTGCTGAGAAAAATTCGCCGACTAGCATACGCCGATGGAACGGGGCAAAACTGCGAAGCAGACAGCAAAAAGGGCGCCGAAGCGCCCTTAATTTTTCAGTGATTGCAGTCGATTAGAACTGACGGCTGTACTGAATAGAGAAGTAGTTACCAGTAGACTTGGTGTGAGCGGTTAGAGAACCATTAAGGCCTGACAGGGAGTCTTCTTCAACCAGAACTTTTTTACCTGCGATGTGGGCAAAGCCTAGGTCCACAGTACCTTTTTCGCTGACTTTGAAGCTGGCGCCGATGGAGTACCACTTACGATCAGAGTCTGGAATGGATGCGGATGAGAGCTCATCTACTACGCCTTCATCCAATGCGAAACCGGCACGTAGAGTAGTAAAATCGTTGTAGTACCAAGTGGCACCAACACTGGTAAACAGAGAATCTTGCCACTGGTAGTCCTTTAGAGCGGTGCCAGTATCGTAATCAACGGAGTCAAAGTTGCTCCACTGGGTCCACTGCACGGTGTAGTGCAGGGCAACGTTGTCATGGACTCGGTGGTAACCTGCGATCTGAGCAATGTCAGCTAGTGGCACAGTTAGCTCATCAAAAGCTTTATATTGCAGGTCAGTTTTATCTAGACCTTCTACGGTGCCATCTACGTCCATATCAGGGCTAAAACGGTAGCTGGCACCGATGCGGTGATTTTCATTGAATTCGTAGGTTACGCCAACGATACCACCGAAACCGATGCCTGATGCGTCAACATCGACGAGCATCTCTGATGGAACAAGCTCGTTTGGAGCTTGGTTTTCACGGGTTAGAACACCTTCGCCATACACTACGTCAACACCGGCACCGAAACTTAAATGCTCGTTCACACGGTAGGAACCAGATAAATTCCAAGTGATGGTGGTCACTTCGGTATTGCCGATTAGATCGGATGGGAATACAAACTTATCGTCCGGTTTACGGAACGATGAAGTGTCAGTACCGGTACCAAAGTTAGAAAAAATACCAGTACCGACAGCAAATTTGTCGTTAATTGGGTGAATGTAGTAGGCGTTTGGAATAACTTTTGCCTCAGCGGCATCGTCAATGCTGCCCATCTCGTAGCCTAATGCAGGGATATTGTTGTTGTATCGTGCATCCAGTACATCCACTTGAATATCCACGTAAGACATACCAATCGACATTGCTGGCGCATCAAACATCGCCATGGCAGCTGGGTTGCGGGACAGCACCGAGGCGTTGTCGGCGATTACGGCATCACCAGCGAAAGCACGACCGATACCGGTGGCGGATTGGCTGTTCAATTGGAAGCCTGCCGCAAAGGCTTGGCCGGTTGATAGTGCTACCGCACAGGCAATAGCAACGCGAGAGATAGTTTTCATTATTTTGTGTCCCTACAGCTTTAAAAAAGGGGCGTTATCGTTTCTGCGGCGGATAGTAGCAAGCGATTAAAGACCCACATGTCCGACCAGCGTGATTGTGCATCCTAACATCGATCTAGATCATGTTTTAACGCAAGTTTGTTGTGATTTTGTTGGTTGTCGGCAGGATTTATAAACAAAAACGGAGGCGATTTTGCCTCCGTTAACTTGATGAGTTGTCTAGAGTTTTTGCTCTAGCTTGAGTTTGAAAGTTAGAGCTTTTGCTCAAACTTAAGGTGCTGGTCGACGATGGTTTGCTCGGCTGGTAACAATTTGCTAACCACTACCCCGGCAACGGTGGCGAAGACGAAACCCGGCAACAGTTCATAGATGTCGAATACCCCGCCAGATAGCGGTTTCCAAACCAATACCGTGATAGCACCGACCACCATGGTGGCGATGGCGCCGACGCGGCTGTAGTGACGCCAATACAGCGACAACAAGATCACTGGACCAAAGGCGGCGCCAAACCCAGCCCACGCGTAACTTACCAGCGACAATACCGACGATTTAGGATCCATGGCGATTACCGTTGCCAGCAGCGCTACTGCCAGTACGGTAATGCGGCCAACCATGATCCGCTCCTGCTCGCCCGCCTGTGGTCGCACCCATTTACGGTAGAAATCTTCGGTCACCACCGATGAGCACACCAGCAGCTGTGAATCGATGGTGCTCATGATCGCCGACAGAATCGCTGCGATCAGAATGCCCGCAACCAGAGGGTTAAACAGCACCTTGGTGATCTGAATAAATACGGTTTCGGGGTTATCCAGGGGCGTGTCGGCAAACACTAGGGCGCCGGCAAGACCGGTTGCCAGTGCGCCCATCAGCGCCAGTACCATCCAGCTCATGGCGATTCGGCGTGAGGTGACCAGCGCTTCGCTGCTGCCAATCGCCATAAAGCGCGACAAGATATGTGGTTGACCGAAGTAACCAAGGCCCCAAGCCAGCAGCGACACCAATGACAGCGCCGTCATCGATTCCGGCCACATAGAGGTCATGTTGGCAGGCAACTCTTCGATATGCAGATCGGTACCAACCCATACCATGACCGGTACCAGCAGCAGTGCTAACAGCATCAGCATACCTTGAAAGAAATCGGTCCAGCTGACGGCTAAGAAGCCGCCGACAAAGGTGTAGGAGACAATAATGGCGGAACCGACCCACAGCGCTGTTTGGTAATCGAGGCCAAATACTTGTTCAAATAAAATGGCGCCACCGACCATGCCGCTGGAGGTATAGAAGGTGAAGAACAGCAAGGTGGTGCTGGCGGCCAGTAAGCGCAGCAGGCCGCTGTCGGCAAAACGGTGCTCGAAGAAATCTGGCATCGTCAGGGAGTCGTTGGTGAACTCGGTGTAGATCCGCAGTCGCTTGGCGACCAGCAGCCAGTTAAGGCCGGCGCCCAGAACTAAGCCGATGCCGATCCACGCTTCCGATAGGCCAGAAAGGTAGACCGCGCCGGGTAACCCCAACAGTAGCCAGCCTGACATATCGGAAGCACCTACGGACAGGGCGGTGACGGCGGGGCCCATTTTGCGGCCGCCAAGAATGTAATCGGAAGTGGTCGCTGTGGCGCGATAAGCGATGGCGCCGATCGCCAGCAAGGCGATCAAATAAGCGAAAAAGGTCAACAGTGTTGAAGTTGGCATGCGGTTTATTACCCGTTTTTAGTTGTTCTTTAAACTGAAAGGTCAAACTTACTGATGTTAATGATTTCAGTTGCTTGCGCAAATAAAATGGCAACTTTTAGTTTGCAGATGGCAGCGTCAGTGGCAACATTTGTCGCCAACAATGATTACCTTTAATGGGTTAAAACCGATGTCCCAAGCTGCTATCCAATGGCGTTGGCTGAGCTTCAACGAGCTGAGCGTGCGCGAGCTTTACCAATTGCTGCAACTGCGTGAACAGGTGTTTCAGATTGAGCAAAATAGCCTGTATGTCGATATCGACGGTCAGGATCAACAAGCGCTGCACCTGTTGCTAAGCGATGGCGATACGCTGTTGGGCTATCTGCGGCTGTTGCAACCAGCGCCAGAGCTTCTCAAGTTAGGGCGAATCGTGTTGGCACCGGCGGCCCGGGGGCAAAAACTGGGTAAGCCGATGATTCAAGAGGGGATCGCCAAAGCAAAGCAGTTGGCAAACCATGGCACCGTTAAGATCTCGGCGCAGCTGACATTGAATGATTACTACCAAAGTCTAGGGTTTACGGTGATCTCAAGCCCCTACGACGACGGCGGGGTATTACATCAGGATATGCAGTTGAAACTGTGAGTTTTTGTCTTGTGTGGTGGGCAAGCTCAGACCGCCGCTCAACTGATTGCAACGTGCTAACGTCCCCTCAAGATCATAATCCTTTGCCATAATTCACAATCTAAACCGACGAAGGAACTGCAGCTTTACGTCAAGGACTAGACACCATTCTGCTTCAGGTTAGATGAGGGGAGTTATGTTCTGTCTTTGCCGTAGGCTGTCAGTAGCGCTGCTGTGGTTGTTGGCTGTAGGGGCGGTCGACGCCGCCAATTTTGCCAACCCGAATTTCACCGAAACCGCCATCAGTCGCCCCGACGGCGGCGGTTGGCAGGGATTGGTCGCCATCCAATTTAGTCCCGACGGCTCGCGGATCTATGCCCTAGAGCGTGAGGGCAAGATATGGGTTATCGATCAAAACCAACCGTTAGCGACACCGCTGCTGGATATCTCCGATGAGGTGTTTACCTTGCGCGATCACGGCATGCTTGGATTTGCGCTTGATCCAGACTTTGCCGCTAACGGTTACCTGTATCTTTATTATGTGGTTGACCGCCACCACCTAGAGCATTGCCAGGAGCCCACCTCTGGCAGCGGTGCTGCGATTTGCGATGCGCAGTACGATGTCGATTTCTCCACCAATCAAACCAGCGCCACCATTGGCCGGATCACCCGCTATCAACTGCAGTTAGCGCCTGGGCAAACCGATTACCATCGCGCCGAGGCGACCAATTATGATTCACGGTTGGTACTGCTTGGCCGTGATATGACCGACGGCGCACCGGTGCTGCATGACTCGCACGGGGTTGGCTCGCTGCTGTTTGGTACCGACGGCAGTTTATTGGCATCGATGGGCGATGGCGCCAGTTTCTCTTCGGTTGATGTTGGCAGTGCCAGTGAAACCGCTTATCAACGCGGCTTAGCTGACGGCATCATTCGCTTTGATGAAAACGTCGGTGCCTATCGGGCGCAGATGATCAATTCGCTCTCTGGCAAGGTTTTGCGGCTTAATCCGCAAACCGGCGAAGGCTACCCCAGCAACCCGTTCTACCACGCCAGTTATCCACGTTCGCCGCAATCGCGGGTGTGGGCGTTGGGGCTGCGAAACCCATTTCGGATGACCATCAAACCGGGTACTGGCAGTCACAATAGCGCCGATGGCAACCCTGGGGTGCTGCTGCTTGGTGATGTTGGTTATTTTGATTGGGAAGAGCTGTTGGTTATCGACCGGCCGGCGCTTAATTTTGGCTGGCCAGTGTATGAAGGGATGGATTTTGAACATCGCTACTACGCTCGATCGCCAGTGGATACCTTAACCAGTGCCCAATTGGGTTGCGAAGTGCTGTTTCGTGAGCTGATCGCTCAGCAGCAGTTTGGCTCATGGTCATTGACCAATCCCTGCGGGGGGCTGCCGTTATCAGGGTTGCCGGCGTTTGAGCATCGGCGGCCAACGCTAACGTGGTTTGATGGCGAACTTGGCGCTTTTACGCCGCACTTTCAAGATGGCAGCGCGATATCGGTGAAGATCGGCGATGCCATTCCCGGCACCGCGACAGTGCCGGTCAGTGGCACCCCATTTCGGGGCAACTCCTCCACCGGCGGCATTTGGTATCAAACCGGCAATTACCCAGAAAGTTACTTCGATAGCTACTTCCATGGCGATTTTGGCGCCCAGTGGATCCGCCATTTGCGGTTTGATGAACAGTATCGAGTCACCGAGGTTAATGAGTTTGCCGACGATGCCGGTGGGGTGGTGTTTATTGGCTCGCATCCACAATCGGGGGATCTGTATTACATCAGTTGGGCCAGCTTTCTCTATCACGTTGAATATGCTCCCGGTGGCAACCGACCACCGCAAGCGCAGATCGCCGCCGACAAGCAATTTGGGGCGTCGCCACTGACGGTCAATTTCAGTTCGGCGCAGTCGAGCGATCCAGAGCAGCAAGCGTTGCAATCCCAGTGGCAGTTTGGCGATGGCAGTGAGGCCAATGGCACCCAAGTTAGCCATCAGTTCGTCGCCGATAGCAGTGCCCCGCAGCAATTTGAAGTCAGCTTGACGGTAACCGATAGCGGCAATCCCAGCCAAAGCGACCGCGCTACTATGGTGGTTAGCGTCAACAACACGCCGCCGCAGGTAAGTATTACCTCGCCGCTGAACAACAGCCTGTATCCGCTAGTTGGTGACAGTATCTATCCGTTAACGGCGGCCATCAGTGATAACGAACACAGTGCTAGCCAACTGAGCTGTCAGTGGCAACTGAGCTTGGTGCATAACGATCATCAACACGACGATCCACCACTGACCGATTGCGATGCCGAAGTGGTGGTCGCCCCGATTGGTTGCGATGGCGATCAATACCACTACGCGGTGACTCTGACAGTGACCGATGGTGCCGGTTTAGCCACCAGTGCGGTATCGCGAATGTATCCTGACTGCAGTGGTGATAACGGTGTGCCGGTGGCGCGCCCCGATAGCTATAACCTGCAACTTGGCCAAGCCGATATCTTTTTAGAGGTGATCAGCAACGATGATTTTGCCGCTGATATGCAGCTGGAATTGTTATCGCAACCAAGCCATGGGCTGCTGTCGGCAGCCAGCGACAATCTTGGTTTTGTCTACAGCTCGGTTGGCAATCAAGCGCTGACTGATCGCTTTAGCTATCGTCTGGTTAACTCGCAGGGGCTGCGCTCGGCACCGGCGGAGGTAACCATCAACCTTGCTAATTTGGGTGACTGGCCGCAACTGGCGGATGTGCAGATCTGGCCCAACGATGGCCAACCGGTGGAGTACGGCAGCACTTTATCGTTACAGAATCCCAATCCATCAGCGCTGATCCGCTTTAGCGGCGATGGCAGTGAGCCGACCCCTGCCAGCACCGATTTTCGCGATCCCACCTTTTTGTTTGAATCGCAGTTGATCCAAGCGCGCGCCTATCTGGACGGCTATCTGCCGAGCAACATCGCCAGTCAATATATTGAAGTGAGGCCGCAGCCGATGCCACTACCGACCGCAGGACTAATCGGTTACTGGCCGTTGAACGAGGGCAGTGGCAACCGCGCGGTCGATTACTCTGGCAGTGGCTTTGATGGCGTTATCAGCGGTGCCAGTTGGAGCAGCGGTTGGGATGGGGCGGCGCTGCGTTTTGATGGCAGTAATGATCTGGTTCGAGTCGATCATCGCGCAGCCTTAAGCTTTGCTGCTGATGAGGATTTCAGCATCAGTGTTTGGGTCAACCCCGATGCCGACAGTGGCTGGCGCGGCTTGGTGACCAAATCGCGGGATCAACGGCCGTGGTATGGGCTGTGGATCGATCCCGACGATGACTGGGTTTTTGGCGGCAACAGCAACTTAGCGACGCCGCAATCCATACAGGCCAACCGATGGCAGCATCTGGTGGCGGTACAGCACGGCGCGCTGAACCGACGCGATGTTTATCTAGATGGGGTATTGGTCGCCACGGGCGCCGGTCAGCCTGCCAGCGGCAGCGGCGATCTGTTGTTTGCTGGCACCGATGCGGTTAGCGAGTATTTTGCTGGCAGTTTGGATGAGATCCGCCTCTATCGGCGGGCACTCAGTGCCGATGAGGTTGCAACCTTAGCCACCATTGCTCCTGGCGGTGAACAGCCGCAGTTGCTGGTGGCCAACGATGACAGCGCCACGGTGTTGGTTGGCGAAGCGGTCGATATCGCGGTGCTGGCTAACGACAGTGCCGATGCCGGATTGGCACTGGATTCAGTCGAGATTGTGACCGCACCGATGGTCGGCAACATCGAACTTATCAATAGCGACAGCGGCACTGTGGTTTATCGCCATTTGGGTGACAGCGCCACGGTCGATAGCTTTAGCTATCGCGTTCAAGATGGCAATGGTCAATGGTCGCAACCGGCGACGGTAACGATAACCGTGCAGGCGGTAACCTCGGTGCCCACGTTGGAGCAAGGGTTACTTGGCTACTGGTCATTTGAAGGCAACGATCCGGGCTTTGTGCAGGATTTCAGTGGCAATCAGCGCAGTGGTCGAATTGATGGCGCCCAGCGAATTGGCGGTCGTTTCGGTCAAGGGTTGCAGTTTGATGGTGTAGATGATCAGGTAGTGGTGGCGCACGACAGTGGCTTGGCCTTTGCGCGGCGCGACAGCTACACCTTGTCAGTTTGGGTGGAGGCGAGCCTTAGTCAAAGTGGCTGGCGCGGATTGGTGAATAAGTCCCGCGATGATAGCCCTTGGTATGGGCTGTGGATCTCCGCCCGTGATCGCTGGACCTATGGCGGTGGCAATTTGGAGGCGGTGGCTATCAGCAGCGGTTGGCATCATCTGTTGATCACTCAAGACGGTGAGGCTGGCAGTCGTCGTTTCTACATTGATGGCGAACTGGTGCGCCGTGGCGATGCGCGAACCAGTGATGGCAGTGGCGATCTGTTATTTGGGGCGGCGGCATCGGTGGCGGAGTTCTTCCAAGGCAAGTTGGATGAAGTGCGTTTGTATGACCGCGCCTTTAGCGATGACGAAGCCAGCGCCTTGTATCAATACGATCCCAACAGTGCCCCGGTGGAAGCGGTGGTTGCTGCCGATGACAGTGCCAGTGTCGCGTATCTTGGCTTGATTGATATTGCGGTATTTGACAATGACAGTGCCGACAGCGGTATCGATCCGTTTAGCTTTGAGCTAATCGAAGCGCCGCAAAGCGGCGAGGTGTACTTTGATGTCGACAGCGGCTTGGCCCGTTATGTTCATCAACACGCGGCGCCGAGTGACAGTTTCCGTTATCGCTTTAGCAGTGAAAATGGCCAGCAGAGTAATGTCGCCACTGTCACGGTAGCGATTGCGCAAGGGCCACCGACCATCAGCGTTAGTGCGCCGCAAACCACGCTGTCGACCGAGCAGTCGCTGCTTATCAATTGGCAGTTAGGTGGCGATCAATCGTTATTTAACCATCTGCATATCAGTGTTAACGATGGCCCCCACATCACTTTGCATCAATACGATGCTGGCCAGTACAGTTTGCCGCCTCAGACCGTAGGCAGCTACCAAGTGCGAGTTTGGTTGGTGGATCAAAACCATCAAGCCATCGGCGGCGATGGCAGTGAAGACAGCATCACCTTCACGGTGGTGCCACTGCCACAAACACCCTCGATTTTGCCGGCCGGTGGCAGTTTTGCAGAGCCGGTGACAGTCACACTGCAAAGTGCTGATCCGGTGCCGCTGTACTACAGCTTGGATGGTTCATTGCCGACCACCACCAGTCAGCGCTATCAGGGGGCGTTTGATCTAACCGAGTCGACGACGCTGAAAGCGGTTGCGATCAACAGTGATGGGGTCGTCAGTGCGGTGGCAGAAGCTGACTTTGTGATCACCAGCAGCGAGCCGCAGGAGCCCGATTTGGTTGGCTATTGGCCGCTGGATAACATCGCCGCCGGCAGTATCGTCGAGGATCGTTCCGGCAACGGTTTGGATGGGGTGAATATCGATGGCGTTGTGGTGCAAGGGCAAGTCAACGGAGCGCTCTATTTTGATGGCAACCAAGCACGGGTAGAGATCCCACATGATCCGGCGCTAGCGTTTGAGTTCTTTGACAGCTTTACCCTGTCGGTGTGGGTTAAGTTGGATGGCGAAGCGGATGGTTGGACCGCCATCGTCAATAAATCCCGTAATGAGCGACCATTCTATGGTTTGTGGATTGCGCCATGGAATCGTTGGAAGTTTGGCGGCGCCGGCCGCGACAGCGATGGCCCACGGGTTGCCGACGATGGCCAGTGGCATCATCTGGTGATCAAGCAATCGATGGGGCTTCGCAGCTTGTATGTCGATGGTGAGTCCAAAATAATTGGAATGGCCGCCGATGGCGATGGTTCTGGACCGATGTGGTTTGCCGGTGCGCCCAGCGTCAGCGAAGCCTTTAAAGGCTATCTGGATGAGGTTCGTCTGTATCGCCGCGCCCTTAGTGATGAAGAGATCCAAGCATTAGGGCAACCTTAACGATAGCTTGCAGCGATTAGTTGTTGGTGAATAGTCATCAGTAATCAGTTGTTAGTGAACAGTCATTAGTTGTCAGTCATTAGCTAAAAGCTAAGAACTAAGAGTAAAAAACGGTGGCTGTTTGCAGCCACCGTTTTTATGTTTCCATCGACTATCGACTATCGACTATCGACTATCGACTATCGACTATCGACTATCGACTATCGACTATCGACTTACAGAAATTGCATGTTGTCGGTCAGTTGCTGCATTACCGGTTGCAGTTCGGCTTCGCCCTCGGCTACCAGTGCCAAATGCAGGTTGTGGGTGTCCAGCCCCATGCCATGGTAGCGGTCGTTATCAAACTGCTTTGGCAGGGTGTTGCCATCTTGGCTTGGGATCACAAACAGGGTGATCTGGCCATGTTCGGTATCCATCACTACATGCAGGCTGCGGACCCCGTCAAAGTCGCAATAGTTGGCGTAACGGACGCTGCCTGGCAGCGCGGTTAAGGTTCCACCTAGCGGCTGCATCTTATGGTTAAGGCTGGCTAAAGTGACCTGTTCATCGACGTTGGCAATAAAGCTGGCCTCATGATCCATGTGCGCCAAAGCGTGCAAGCCCAGATCCTGCGGTTGATTGTTAAATACGGTAAAACTTAAGCCGACGGCGAAGGCGACCGAGGCTGCTGCGGCCAGTTGCCAGCGATGGCGACGGCGGCTTTGTTGATGAACCGCCAAGTTTTGTCGTAATAACAGCCGTTCGGCTAAATCTTCTGGTACTGCTATATCAAGGGCACGGTCGATGCTCGCGTCCAGTTGCCGCACCTCTTGCACAAACTGCTGTCGCTGGGGGCTGTTGTTTGAGTCGCTGTTGGCGATCTGATCATCGTGTGGATCAGCCAGCAAACGACGGCGAAATTCTAAATCATCCATTGCGTTGTTCACTCATACTCTGGCTGTCATCAAGGGCATCCCGCAGCTGATTGCGGGCACGGAAAAGACGAGTCATCACGGTGTTACGATTCAGTTCTAAGATGGTGGCAATCTCATCCCCAGAGAAGCCGTACATCACCTGCAATATCAGCGGTTCGCGATATTCTGGTGCCAGCTTAGCGATCTGTACCCGCACCAAGTGCTGTTCGGTATTTTGCGCCGGACCATGACTGCTGTCGGCCACCGGCACATCATCGATGTCGGTCAGATCAAACTGCTTACGCTCAAAGCGGCGGGCGTTTTCCCGCCGTAAAATGGTGATCAGCCACGCTTTGGCGGCTTTCTCATCTTTGAGCGAGTCCAGCGATTTCCACGCCCGCAAAAAGGTCTCTTGCACCAGATCTTCCGCTACCGGTTTGTCATGCACCAACCAGTAGGCGTAGCGGTAAAGATCCCCATGCAGCGCCCGTACTAGCGCCTCGTAACGTCGTTGTTTACTTATCATGTCTACATTGACCGAGGTCGCTGCAGATTTCTTTCCAAACCCAGCAAACATTTTTGATTCCTACCTTGGATGAGAGTGCGCTGCTAATCCTGCTTGGTTACCAGCCGCAGCGCCTCTGATGATGCCAGTTTACCACTGTGTGATTGGTGTCACAGTGGATTTAGTGCCGCCAGTGCCGCCGCTTGTGGTTGTTGCCAACGACACTGGCCAAGCAATTGCGCCAGAGTTGCGCCCTGCCAAGCACCGCGCTGCTGGCCGAAGCACTGCTGCTGCAGTTGATCTATTTCAGCGCTGAGCTGCGGCTGCAACTGCTTTAATTGCGCTAAATCGATGACTTGGCCGTGCTGTTCGCTGGCCCAGCGTGGCAGCAGGTTTAGCACGGTGCTGGCATCGTTTTGCTGGCAGGCATTGAGCAGTTGCGACAACAGGGCAGAGCGGTCACTCATCGGCTTTGGGGCGGCAATGTCAACGCGGCTGGAAGGCTTGCCGCGTCGCCAGCCCCAGTAAAGTGTCAGTAGCCACAGCAGGGCGAACAGCGCGGTCAGTCCTTGCCACAGTCGCGGCGCAGCGGTTGGTTCGGCGCTAACCACCGTAACCGCTGGCGCAAGTGGGGCGGCGGCACTGCTGCTGGGAGCAACTTCGATGGTTTGCGCTGGCAATGTCGCCCACTCCTGCTGATTGGTACGCACATTCCACCATGGCACGCTGATCTCAGGGATGGTTAGCGTACCGGCATGCTGTGGCACCAAGGCTACCGATTGAATCAGCCGCGCGACTAGTTGTCCGGCCTGTGTACCGCCTTCACGCTGCGGTTTGTCGGGGTAGGCGCGAAAATCTCCCAGCTGTTTTAGCGCCAGATCCGGCAACGATTCGGCGGTGGTGCCGACCGCCGTCAGACGCATATTCAAGGTGATTGGCTGGCCTACTTCAAACTGCTGATTGGCGAACTCTTCCGCTTGTAAGGTCACCAGATCAGCCGCCAGCCATTGGCCTTGGTAACTGTCGGGCTGGGGTTTGACCGTCAGCACAATCGGATCGCTGGCAACGGCCACGGTGCGCAGGCGGGCGCCATTAAAGAAGCTGTTGCCGCCCTGCATTCGCAGATCACCTTCAAAGTTGACGCTGCCAAGGTCAATTTGGCCACTGCGCTGCGGTTGCAACGCATATTGGCGAACGATCACCTGCATCCGTCGGCCATCAATCACTTCGGTAGTCGACTGATCTTGGCCAAGTTGCTGAATATCAACATCGGGGTGTTGTGGCGGGTTGAGGCTGCCGCGCTGCAGATCCGCTGCCAACAGCAACTTGACCGTCAACACCGCCGGTTGCCCGAGCCACAGTTGCTGATTGTTGAGCTCGATCTGCAGTTGTGCTGGTTGGATCTGCCCCGCTTGTTGCGGCTCAGCAACCGCTTGTAAGGCGATCGGTTGGCTGCGAATGCCGTCCAGTTCCAGCGCTGGAATGGTGAGTTGCCCTGCACGTTTGGGTAACAGGGTGATGTTCCAAACGGTTTGGGTGGTGCGATCAAAGTTTATGATCTGGGTGCTGCGGCTGACATTGGTGCGATAGACGCTAAAGTCTCGCTCCAGTACGGTCAGATCCGGCTGGCCATCAACGTTGGCGTCGGCCACCAATTGCAGTTGAAATGATTGACCGAGGATCACTGGATTTTGATCGACACTGGCCTGCAGTTGGCTGAACGGCCAACTCGGCGCGCTCACTATCAGCAGCAGTAGGGCGGCCGCGTGGCGGACTGAATTAAAGGTGAAACTCACCACGATGTTTGCTCCCGAGTCGCTTCGCCCTGATGGCGGCGACGTTCATATTCCAATTGCATCTTATTGCGCAGCAGTAGGCTCGGATCGTCCATTACCTGTTGCAGTTGCTGATTAAGTTGTTGCATCCGTTCATCGGCCTCGCCATCCCCGGCAGGCAGGGCGGCGTTGGCCTCGGCCTGATCAGTCGGCCGATCGGTAGGCTCTGGCTCACTTGGTGATGGCAGTGCTTCGCTTGGCGACAGACTCGCTTCTTTATCATCCGCTTTGCTGGCTTGCTCTGGCTGAGGCTGTTGCGATGACGGCTGATCTTGAGCTTCAGCGGCGGCTGACGGCGGCTGAGGTTCATCTGCTGCTGGCGGCGCTTGCGGATAGGCCTGAGCGGCACCGTTTTGCTGGCTGTCGCTAGCGGATTGCGGTGACGATTGGGATTGCTGTTGATCCTGCGGTGGTGACGATTCAGACCCGTCATTGCCATCAGATTGCCGCTCCGAAGAATCGCCTTGCTGCTGTTGTTGCTGACCAGATTGACCATCGCCTTGTTGATCCTGCGATTGCTGATCTTGCTGGTTTTGATCCTGTTGGCTCTGATCCGGCTGTTGTTGCTCCGGTTGCTCAGGTGGCAACTGTTCTAGCAGCTGTTTGTTGGCGGCGGCACCGACGTGATCCGGCTGTTGTTCAAGCACTTGGTTATAGCGCTCCAGCGCCTGCTCTATCTGACCCAGTTTGGCTAAGGCATTACCTTGGTTGTAAAGGGCATCGACGCCCTCTAACTGGTTAAAACCTGTCAGTGCTTGTTGGTAGTTACCGGCGCGGTAGTGGGCAGCAGCTTGCCAAGCGGGATCGATAAAGGTGGTGGCAGCATTGGCAAAATCCCCTTGCTCAAACAGCGCTTGGCCCTGTTGGTCGGCGGTTTGCCATGGCGATGCTTCGGTGGTGGGGCTAACCATCAGCAGCGGCAATAACAATGGCACCATCGCCAGCAGGGCATGGCGGCGCAGAGTGATTGCCAACAGCGGCGCTAACAGCAGTAACAGATAGCCGCCGCGATCAAGCCACAGCGCTTGCTGTTGTTCGCTTGCTGTTCCCTCGCTATCCAGCGCTAGCGTTTGCTTAAGCGTCGCGAGATCGCTACCGTCGGCCTGATAGGGGATCAACTTGCCATTGCCAGCGGTCGCCAGTTGCGCCAGCGCCGCGTAGTCCGTGCGCGCTAACGCTACGCTGCCATCCAAAGCGCGGATAAGCTCACCATCTGGGGTTTGCATCGGTGCGCCAACGTCGCTACCAAGCGCCAAGATGGTCAGTTGCCAAGGCATCTGCTTAAGGGCGTTGATGCTGGGGTTGTGATATTCCGGCAACACCCCGTCGGTGATCAGGATGATCTCGCCTTGTTGGTGACCAGCATCCCGCAGCAGTTGGTCAGCCTGTGCCAGCGCTTTAGGCAAATTGGAGCCTTTGACCGGCATCAGCAGCGGCGACAAGGTCGGCAGCATATTGGCGATGCTGCTGCGATCGGTCGATAGCGGTGACAGCACAAAGGCATCGCCGGCGTAGGCGATCAGCCCCATCTCTCCTTCGTCTAATTCACTAAGCAGATCCTGTGCTTTGAAGCGCGCATGAGTCAGCCGATTGGGGCTGAGATCGGTAGCCCACATCGAATCAGACAGGTCGAGCAGCAGCACTTTGCCTTGCTGTAGTTGAAACAGCGGTACCGGTTGTTTGTCCCAACTGGGGCCAGCAAGGGCGATGGCACCGATGGCTAGCACTGACAGCGGCCACCATAGCAAGGATTGCTGGCGTAGTCCTTGCGGCAGATGCAGCATCGCCGCTTGCAGGTGAGTGGGGATTAACTCATTCCAAACGCGGCCCTGCTGCCGGCGGCGAGTTAATAGCCAATACAGCGCTGGCAGCAGCAATAAAATCAGCAGCGCCCATGGCCGTAGTAAGTGAAAGTCAGTCATGACGCCTCCGCAGCAGTAGCAGGGTTAATAGCAGCAGCGCGGGAGCCAGCAGGTAGGGGTAAAGTTCGGTTTGCGGACGCCATTTTGACTCGTCTCTAGCAACCGGTTCTAACTGGTCAATCAATTGATAGATCTGCTCTAGCTCGTCGGTGCTGCGGGCGCGGAAGTAGCGCCCACCGGTGGATTCACTTAGTTCCGTAAACAGCGCTTCGGCGCGATCCAAGTCTTGCGATGGGTTAACGGTGCGACTGCCAAACAGGCGCCGCTGCACCACTTCGCTGGCACCAACGCCGATGGTATACAGCTTAACTCCGGCCTGTTTGGCCAACTGCACCGCTTGTTCTGGGGTGTATTGGCCAGCGGTATTTTGGCCATCGGTCAGCAGAATTAACACGCGGCTGCTTTCATCTAATGCGGCGAGGCGTTTGGTGCCAAGGGCGATGGCGTTGCCGATGGCGGTTTGGGTGCCGACTAACTCCAACACGGCTTCGGCTAAAAAGCGCTGTACGGTGTGGTGATCAAAGGTTAGCGGCGCTTGCACATAGGCGTTATCGGCAAACAGAATTAGCCCTAAGCGGTCGCCATCACGGCGTTCGATAAAGTCGTTGACGACCGAACGAACCATGGTAAAGCGGTTAACCTGTTCGCCGTTAAGCTGCATGTCGTCCATCTCCATCGAGCCGGACAGATCCAACGCCAACATCAGATCGCGACCTTCACGTTTTAGGGCGACAGGTTCGCCAAGCCACAATGGCCGGGCGGCGGCGATCACCACCAGCAGCCACAGCAGCAGCGCCAACAGCCGCCAAATCGGTTTGGGGGTTGGTGCGCTGCCATAGGCGAGCGAGGCACCATAGGCTTTAGGCAGTTTCAAGGCGGCATTGGCAACGGCGGCACGGCGCGGTAACAACCACGGCAACGGCAGCAGTAATAGCAACCACGGCCAACTTAAACTAAGCATGGTTAGCCTCCGTCTTGGCGTGATTGATGGTGACTTTGCCACGGGCGATGGCGGCGATCACCTTAGTGGCGGCCTGTTGCAATGCGCCGCCGCCATGGGTTGGTGTCGGCGCGTAGGGATCGCCAAGCAGCGTCTGCCAATCAGCCGCGTGATATTGCTGCAGTTGTTGCTGCCACTGGCTACCATGCAAGGCGGCACTTTGCTGGCGCAGGCCGTAGGCGTTGAGGGTGCGCTTTAGCAAACTGCTGACCTGCTGGCCATAGTCGCGGTGATTGCTGTCTAAGCTGGCTAGCTCTGCCAGCGCCAACTTGGCCATCGCCCAGCGAGCTTGGCGGCGGCGCCAAAGCAGCACGGCGGCGATCAGCAGCAGTACTAGGGTAACTAGCAGTAACCACCAGCCCCACGCCAGTGGCCAGTTGGAGACCGGCGCTGGCAGGGTGATGTCGTGTAAATTTTGTAATGGGTCCATCTATCTATTATCTGCAGCCACAGTTATCTACAGCCAAAGTTGTTGCCACTGCTGTTGCAATGGTCGTGCGGCGCTGATTTCAGTCAGTGGCAGTTGCTGCTGTTGCCCCAGTTGCTGCGCCCGTTGCTGTGCATGCTGCCAGCGGTTAGCCAGTTGCGCGCCACTGCCGCGATCCAGCCACAAGCTGTGACTGCCGGTCCAAATTGGCAGCGAGCCCTGATGACTGGCAAGACGCTGAAACAGCGGATCGCTGATGCAAAACAGTCGCACCTGGGCGTGCTTTTGCAACTGACGGATCTGCTCCATCGCCGCGTCGGCAAAGCCCAATGGATTGGCGATAATCACCACCTGCGAACCGCTGCGAGCCAAGCGTCGCAGCCGCTCTAGTGCCGCCAGCCAGTAGTCGTCATCGCCTTGCTGGGATAACTCGCTGAGTTGCTCCGGCTGCTGCAATTCGACCATCGCTTCTAACAATGGCAACAACCCGGCGCGGCGAGCCTTGGGTTTCAGTTCGCGGTGCTCAAGCTCGCTGGCGATAATCCCGCCTAAGCGATCGCCTTGCTGGCACACATGCCAGCCGAGGGTGGCGGCCAGATGCGCCGCTTGCACGCTTTGCAGCAGTAACTGCGAGCCCAGTTGCATCCGCGCCCCCAGATCGACGCACAGCAGTAGCGGCTGCTCGCGTTCATCGCGAAACAGTTTGGTGTGGGCTTTGCCGCTGCGGGCGGTGACCCGCCAATCGATGGTGCGTACGTCATCGCCATATTGATAGGGGCGCACTTCGGCGAACTCCATACCACGGCCTTTAAGCCGTGATAACCGTTCGCCTGCCAGCAAGGCGCGGGCGTTGCCGCTGTGGTGGCTGCGTACCAACACTTGATGCTCGGCACGGGCGATCAGCTCTTGCAAACACAAGTGAACTCCGTCGCCATGGCGCGGCAGTGTTAATGACTCTGGTTGGGTCATTTACGGCACCGCCACCAACTGCAGTAGGCGCTGGATCACTTGATCTTTGTCGATCCCTTCGGCTTCCGCTTGGTAGCTGAGCAAAATCCGATGACGCAGTACGTTAGGGGCGACCGCTTGCACATCCTCGGGTGAGACATAATCGCGACCATGGATCCAAGCGCGAGCGCGGGCGCAGCGCTCCAGAGCGATGCTAGCCCGTGGGCTTACCCCCCATTGCAGCCATTGGCCCAGTTGCTCATCCAGTTGTGCTGGGCGGCGAGTGGCCATCACCAACGCTACGATGTATTGCTCTAGCTGCGGCGCCATATACAGTTTCAGCGCTTGTTCGCGGGCGCTGAACAGCTCCGCTTCGGTCAGCGGTTGCGGCTGTGCTAATTCGCTGTGCAACGCTTCATTGCGCGACAGCGCCAAGATCTGCAGCTCGGTTTCGGCATCGGGGTAATCAAGGGAGAGGTGCAGTAAGAAGCGGTCCAGTTGAGCCTCTGGCAGCGGGTAGGTGCCTTCGTTCTCAATCGGGTTTTGAGTGGCCATCACCAAAAACAGCTTGGGCAGTTGATAGCTGCGTTTACCAACGGTGATCTGGCCTTCCGCCATCGCTTCCAGCAGCGCCGATTGCACCTTGGCGGGGGCGCGGTTGATCTCATCCGCCAGAATCAGGTTGTGAAACAGCGGCCCGGTTTGGAATTCAAATTGGCCAGTCTCTTGGCGGAAAATGTCGGTACCGGTGAGATCCGCGGGTAGCAGATCCGGGGTAAATTGAATGCGGTGAAAATCCCCTTCGATGCAGTCAGCAAGGGCTTTAACTGCACGGGTCTTGGCCAGTCCCGGAGGGCCTTCTACCAGCAGGTGGCCGTCGGCGAATAGGGCGATTAACAGCCCTTCGACTAAGTTAGGCTGACCAAGCACCATTTGTTGTAGATATTGTTGGATCTGGCTAAGTCGTTGCGCTTGCATTAAAAATCCCAAAATTTTTTAGTTGAACTTACTGAAAATACTGCAGAATCCGTTCGCTGAGCAAGTATGGGGCGGTGCCCAAAAATGGGATCAGTGACGCCAGTACAACTTTGCTTGCTTTGGCACCAATGCGATTCTGATACAGGCTGAAAAACAAGCCGTAAGCGAAGATCAGCGGATGCAGCAGTAAGGTCAGACTGCTGTAGTAACGAAAAAGTGCCCAAGGCAGCGCGGTAAATGTGGTGGGCAGTGAGAAATCGACATAGTGAAAGCCCATCATCCAAAACAACATCTGTACCGCCAGTGGCAGATACAGTATGGCAATCCAAACGGTGAGTGGCCGGCGACTGTGATCTTCAAATTCCTTCATGCTGTTGTGGATCTCCCTATTTCCTTTTCTATCCGTTTGTTGCAACCAAATTTACACAACTGTTTAAAACTGAGGCAAGCCTAGTTAGTATTGGGTCACACTTCAGTGGTCAGACCTCGCCGACTGCAACATTTTTAAGCGTGGCCGCCAGACTCAAAGAGGGAACACTATGAGACAACAACTCACCACCGCGAAGGGCGATCGGATCGCCATCGTCGCGGGGCTAAGAACGCCATTTGCCCGTCAGGCGACGGCGTTTCACGGCATTTCCGCCTTAGATATGGGCAAGATGGTGGTTAATGAACTGCTGATCCGCAATGAAGTGGATCCAGCAATCATCGACCAAGTGGTGTACGGCCAAGTGATCCAGATGCCCAAAGCCCCCAACATCGCCCGCGAAATCGTCCTTGGTACCGGCATGTCGGTACATACCGATGCTTACTCGGTTAGCCGCGCTTGTGCGACCTCATTCCAATCCACCGTGAACGTCGCTGAATCGATATTGGCGGGCAGCATTGAAGTAGGTATTGCCGGTGGCGCTGATTCCACCTCGGTGTTACCGATCGGTTTTAGCAAACGTTTTGCCCATGCGATGGTGGATCTGACCAAGGCCAAAACCTTAAGTCAGCGACTGGCGATCATCTCTAAGTTGAAACTCAAAGACTTGGCGCCGGTGCCGCCGGCAGTAGCGGAGTTCTCCACCGGCCTGACCATGGGCCAAACCGCCGAGCAGATGGCTAAGAGCCATGGCGTGACGCGCCAAGAGCAGGATGAGATGACCGTCCGCTCTCATCAACTGGCGCATAAACATTGGGAGTCTGGGCTGTTAGCGCAGGAGGTGATGACCTGCCATATCCCGCCTTACAAGCACTATATCGACCGCGACAACAACGTTCGTGGCGACATCCAACTGGATAAAATTGCCAAGCTCAAGCCGGTATTTGATCGCAAGCACGGTACGGTATCGGCGGCAAACTCGACCGCGTTAACTGACGGCGCATCGGCGCTGCTGCTGATGAGCGAAAGTCGTGCTAAGGCGTTGGGTTATGACCCCATTGGTTACATCAAGAGCTACGCCTTCACCGCCATCGATGTTTGGGAAGATCTGTTGATGGGGCCATCCTACGCGACTCCATTAGCGCTCGAACGCGCCGGCATGAAGCTGAGCGATCTGACCCTGATTGATATGCACGAAGCCTTTGCGGCTCAGGCGCTGGCCAACATGAAGATGTTTGAGTCGAAGAAGTTTGCCCAAGAGAAACTAGGGCGCAGCGAGATCATCGGCTCCATCGACATGGATAAGTTTAATGTTATCGGCGGCTCGCTCGCTTATGGTCACCCATTTGCTGCCACCGGTGGCCGGTTGATCACTCAATTGTGTAATGAGCTGAAACGCCGCGGCGGCGGTACCGGTTTGACCACCGCTTGCGCGGCTGGCGGTTTGGGCGCGGCGATGATTGTGGAGGTGGAGTAATGAGCGACAAGACTTTTAGCTGGCATAAGGATGCCGACAACATCGCCATCATCACCATGGATGTGCCGAACGAGAGCATGAATACCCTGCGCGCCAGTTTTAATGACGAAGTGCTGGCGGTGCTGGGTGAAATCATCGGCGATACCACCATCAAAGGGGCGGTGCTGATTTCGGGCAAGCCGGACTCCTTCATTGCTGGCGCGGACATCAGCATGCTTGATGCCTGCCAAACCGCCGCTGATGCCGAAGCGCTGTCGCGCAGTGGCCATCAGGTGCTGAACAAATTGGAACAGCTGCCGATCCCAGTGGTGGCGGCGATCCACGGCCCTTGCTTAGGCGGCGGCTTAGAAGTGGCGCTGGCTTGTGATTACCGGATTTGCACTGACAGCGATAAGACCATCATCGGTCTGCCCGAGTCGCAACTGGGGTTATTGCCTGGTGGTGGCGGTACTCAGCGTCTGCCACGGATTGTCGGTGTTGCCAAAGGCTTGGAGCTGATGCTGGCGGGTAAGCAACTGCGCGCCAAGCAAGCTAAGAAGCTCGGCATTGTTGACGATTCAGTGCCGCAATCGGTGCTGCTGATGGTCGCGAAGAAGATCTTAAGCAAAGGCAAGCGCGGCAAAGTATCGCCGAACCTGAAAGGGATGAGCAAAGCGCTGGAGGCCACCTCGGTTGGCCGCAATGTGATTTACGACCAAGCAGGCAAAGCGGCGTTTAAGAAAACCCAAGGCAACTATCCGGCGGTAGATAAGATCATCGAAGCGGTTAAAGTGGGCCGTGAACAAGGGTTTGAAGCTGGCCTTAAGGCCGAAGCCAAAGGCTTTGGTGAGCTGGTCGCTTCGCCAGAATCGGCAGCGCTTAGGTCAATCTTCTTTGCCACTACGGCGATGAAAAAAGAGACCGGCGCTGGTGACGTTAAACCGAACAAAGTGCGCAAAGCGATGGTGCTCGGCGGCGGTTTGATGGGCGGCGGTATCGCCTCGGTGACTGCGTTGAAAGCCAAGGTGCCGGCGCGGATCAAAGATATCGCTGAGCCGGGGCTGCAAAATGCCTTGGCATACACCTATAAGCAGGTCGACAAGCGGGTGAAGCGCAAGCAGATCACCGCCGCGCAGCGCGATAAAATGATGAGCCTGCTGTCGACCACCACCCAATATGATGGCATCAAAGATGTCGATATCGTTGTTGAAGCGGTGTTTGAGGACTTAAAACTGAAGCATCAGATGGTGCGCGACGTTGAAGCCCACTGCAACGAAAACACCATCTTTGCCTCCAACACCTCGTCGCTGCCAATTGGCCAGATCGCCGAAGCCGCCGAGCGCCCAGAGAATGTCATCGGTCTGCACTACTTTTCGCCGGTGGAGAAGATGCCGCTGGTGGAGGTGATCGCCCACGAGAAAACCTCGCCAGAGACCATCGCCACCACCGTGGCGTTTGCCAAAAAGCAAGGCAAAACCCCAATCGTGGTCAAAGATGGCGCCGGTTTCTACGTCAATCGCATCTTGGCGCTGTATATGAACGAAGCCGCCAATTTGATGCTCGAAGGCGAGCCGATTGAAAAGTTGGATGCGGCGTTGGTGAAGTTTGGTTTTCCGGTTGGGCCAGTGACCTTGCTGGATGAAGTTGGCATTGATGTCGGCGCCAAAATCTCGCCAATTCTGCGCGACGAACTAGGCCACCGTTTTGAAGCGCCAAGCGCGTTTGACCGGTTGCTGGCGGATGATCGTAAGGGCAAGAAAAACGGCAAAGGCTTCTACCAGTTTAACGCCAAGAAAAAGGGCGCTAAGCCGGTGGATGAGTCGGTCTACAAGGTGCTTGGGGTTACCCCAGAAGGCAAGCTGGCGCCAGAGCAGTTGGCAGAGCGCTGCACCGTGCAGATGCTTAATGAAGCGGTGCGCTGCTTGGAGGAGGGGATCATTGCCAATCCTCGTGACGGCGACATCGGCGCCATCTTCGGCATCGGTTTCCCACCGTTCCGTGGGGGCCCATTCCGCTATATCGACAGCCTTGGCGCCAAGGTGCTGGTCGACAAACTGCGTGGCTACGAAAGCCAGTTTGGCGAACGCTTTACCCCAGCCCAGAAGCTGATCGAGATGGCCGAAAGCGGCGAACGTTTCTTTGACTGACAATTAAGCGTTAGATAAAAACCGCCGCAGGAAAACCTGCGGCGGTTTTTTATCTGGCCATCATTTATCAACTGACTTGACCGGTGCCGGTGCCGCCAAGCCATGGGGTTCCGGCGATGTGGGTTACCTCGGCGGTTGTTGGCAGGGCGAAGGTTAAGCAGGCTGCAGTTAAAACAATGGCAATAACAATTCGAGTTTGCATGGTTCGTTCCTTCCTTGGAAAAGAGTCGAACCATATTCAGCAAATTGGGTGCCACTAATTGGCGTCAAAATTCTGACTAATAACTGAATTGCTTGGATTGCTGCAACTGTCGGAATCGTTCGCCACTGAGCGGGGCGCTAAACAGCGTACCCTGGAGCGTATCGCACTCCATCTTCAGCAGTTGTTGTAACTGGTCGCTGGTTTCAACCCCCTCGGCGACCACGGTTAGATCAAGGTTATGCGCTAAGGTGATGATAGAACGCACCATTGAGCGCTCTTTGCGGCTGGTGGTGATGTTGTCGATAAAGGATTTATCAATTTTTAAGGTGTCCAGCGGTAAGGTTTTGAGATAAGACATCGCCGAGTAACCGGTGCCAAAATCGTCCAACGACAGCTTTACTCCCAACTGCCTTAGGCGGATGAGATTGGCGATCACTTTTTTGGGTTCATCGATGATGGCGCTTTCAGTGATCTCCAGTTCCAAGTATCTGGCTGGCAGTTGGCTTTGCTGCAAAATTTGCTGAACTTGTTCGGCAAAGTCGCTTTGCAGCAGCTGCTTGGGGGATAGGTTGACCGCCACTCGGCCACTGAGCTCGCCGCTGGCGAGCAGGGTTTGGCTAAAGCGACACGCTTGCCGTAATACAATCTCGCCGATGGCGATGATCTGACCGGTTTCCTCGGCCAGAGTAATGAATTCCAAAGGGGGGCGTAAGCTGCCGTCCGGCAAGCGCATCCTGACCAAGGCCTCCATGCCGTTGATGCTGAGATCATCACTGGCGTATTTCGGCTGGTAGTGAACTTCGAACCAATCCAGCGCTAACGCTTGACGCAACAGATGGGCTTGCTCAACCCGTTGCTGCAGCTGCTGGTTTAACGATTCACTGTAGAACTGGTAGCAGTTGCCCCCTTGGCTTTTGGCGTGGTACATCGCCAAGTCGGCTTTGCGAAGCAGTTCCTGCATCGAATGATCGTCCTCGGGATGGTGAACGATGCCGATACTGGCACTGATATGCTGATTGCGTTGGTTAACCTGAAACGGTTCGACCAAGGTAGTCAGTACGTTTTGGGCAATGGTCGCGCTGTTGCTGATGTGGTTGGCGGCCGGTACTAGCAGCGCGAACTCATCGCCGCCGATGCGATACAGCATGGTGGCAGTCGCCACGTGTTGTTTTAGCCTAGCCGCGACTTGCTTGAGCAGTTCATCGCCACTGCTGTGGCCAACGGCGTCGTTCAATTGTCGGAAGTTATCCAGATCAAACAG
The DNA here is from genome assembly GCF_000422665.1 of Ferrimonas senticii DSM 18821. Taxonomy (GTDB): domain Bacteria; phylum Pseudomonadota; class Gammaproteobacteria; order Enterobacterales; family Shewanellaceae; genus Ferrimonas; species Ferrimonas senticii. The sequence goes on from NZ_KE383898.1 coordinate 287,736, forward strand.
CAGCAGCGCAAAGGGCTGTTGCTGGCTAAGGAAACCCTCGATATTGGCTTGCAGGTAGCTGCGGTTGGGTAGACCGGTTAAGCCATCGGTATTGCTTAATCGTCGCAGTTCTCGTTCGGCGCGTTTGCGATGGGTGATGTCGCGCAAGATCAGCACGTAGTAGTGCTTGTCACTGTCGACCTCGTCCATTCGGTCGATTTGCACAGCGATATCAAGCAGATCATTGTTGCTGCGTCGAAATTCAATGTCGCCGTGCCAATGGCCGAACTTTTCGGCAATGTCGCGAATGTTGTCGATCACTTGCGGCGACACCCGCTCAAAGTCGACCACTTTGCCGATGGTTGCGGTGCGACTGAAACCACTGATCTGGCAGCACGCCTCATTCACTTCCAGAAATCGAAACTTAGGGTCAAGGATCGCCATGCCGTCGGAGACGTTAGTCAGCGCCAGCTCAAATAGGGACAGTCGCTGTTCGGCTCGTTTGCTGTCGCTGATGTCTTTGATGGTGCCGGTCATCCGCAGCGGTTGCTGCTGTTGATCTCGTTCTACCACTTTGCCGCGGTCCAATAGCCACACCCAATCACCGTTGACATCTTTGACGCGGTAGGTCGCTTGATAGTGTTCGCTTTGCTGTTGCAGATGCGCCTGTAGCGCCTGGCTGACACGATCGCGATCCGCCGGGTGAATGCAATCCATGCCGCTACTGGCGTGTGGTTGGGCGCCGCTGAGTTGCAGGTTTCGCCACATATTGGAACGGTAAACCCGTTGCGCTCGGATATCCCAATCCCAGATCTCATCACCACTGCCCCACAGTGATAACTTCAGTCGTTCTTCGTTTTGTTGGATTTGTCGTTGCAGCTGGCGTCGGCGGTGCCAACTGCGCCCTAGCAGGGTGGCAAACAGCAGAGTGATGGCGGCATAAGCTGCCAGCGCCGGTGGGCTTTGCAGTGGCGTTGGTGCAATCTCGATGGCGACACTATTGATGGCGGAATATTGAGTGCTTGGCGGCAAGCGATAACGAAATTGCAGTTGATAGCTGCCGCTGGCTAAGCGGGTAAAACTGGCACTGTGCTGCTTGGCCATGGTGAGCCAATGTTCTGAATCACCCAATAGCCGATAACTGTACTCGACCTCGTCGACCCCGGAAAAATCGGAAAACTCAAACGCAAACGGGTATTCATCGGCCGCCAGAGACAGCTGCTGCAGTTGATGTAGCGGCGTCGCTAAGTTCAGCTGCTGCTGAGCTGGCCGATCAAACAAGTTAAAGCCACTAATAAATGGCGTTGGCAGCGCTGGGCGGTGATAGTGCTGTTGCGGATCAAGGGTGTTTAACCCTTCGTTGCCGGAAAACAGCATGCCGCCGTCATGGTGCTGGCTACTGGCCATTGAGTGATATTCAAGCTGCGCCCCTTGGCGTTGGTTGTAGCGGTAATGCAGCTGTTCGCTGGTAAGATCAAACACCAACAGCTGTTTGCCGCTACCAAGATAGAGCCGATTACCGTGGCGCTGGCTGCTGTATATTGGGTCGGTTAGTAATCGTTTGGGTGGCTCGCCCCGTCGATAACGGTAGAGGCCGTTGCTGCTGCCGATCCAAAGTTGTTGCTGATCCGGTTCGATCACCGTAACCATTTGGTTGTTCAGTAAGGTGAGCGGTTGCTGGTTGGCTTGAGCGGCGGCGGGCGTTGACTCGTCAATTAGGGTTAAGCCTAGCTGGGAACCAATCAGCAATTGTTGCTGCCATGATTTGAGTACAAATATCGGGCGTTGTTGGCCGATTTCAGCCAGCGTCGTTAGCTGCTGTGGCTGGGAAACGGTTAGTTGCAGCACCTCGCCATTAAAACTACCAAATTGCAGTTGGCCATCATTGCAGTGGCTGATGTGGGTGACGATATCATCGTCGTTACCCCACAGGCGGGTGGATTGGCTGCTGGGGCCTGGCGTCAGTTGGTACAGCCCACCGTAGCCGCCAATAAAGATCTGCTGATTGGCGACGCAGAGGGCTTTCGGCCCCGCCATCGGTGCGGTGAACTGACCCAACGGTTGCAGTTCTCGGCTGAGCCACTGCAATTCTGGCTGCTCTGAAGCGACCAGCCAGCCAGCTTGATAAGGCACCATCGACCAGACGGTGTTGGCCTGCTGAGGTTGATACAACGGCAGCGGCAGCGCCGGTTGGCTAAGTCGTTGCAGTGGTCGATTATGGCGTTGCAGCCACAGATCGCCGTTGCTGGCCAATCGAAACTGGCGTACCTGGCCATCTATGGTTAACTGCTCCGCCTGGCTGGCGGGGATCGCTTGGGCGTCTGGCCAGCGGTGCATAAAGAGGTTGCCTTGTTCGAGCCGATACAGACGCTGCTGATGCCGAATCAAGGCGCTCGGATGATGGTCTGGCAACAGCAATTGGCCGTTGCTGTCGCGCACACCTTGTGGACTTTGGTGAAGCGTTTGCGCGGCCAAATTAAAGGTGCGGGTAGGGGGCGCTTGCTCCCTTTGCTGGCGGTTATCCAGATCCAGTATCTGGCCATTAGCCAGTTGTAACTGCGGCCGCCCCTTGGCGAACCACAACTTGCTGCTGTGGGCTGCGTCAACGGTTTCGGTGTTGGTGTTGTCTCGGCTTAGGCGGATCAACTGTTGTCCTGACAGCAGCACAATTTGCCCTTGAGCTTGGGTGTGCGCTTGGATCTGCAGCCAGCTAAGGTGATGACGCTTAATAAATTGTTGTCGTTGTTGATCGAAATAAAAGGTGCCGATATTGGTAAACGCCCACAGGGTGTTTAAGTCATCCAGCAGCAGGTTGTAGGCAAACACCAGCGGATTGTTGGGGTCATCACTGAGGGCAAAGGATTCGAATCGGTGGCCATTAAAGCGATCAATGCCATTGATGGTGGCCACCCAAATAAAGCCAAAGGCGTCGATTTCGATATCAATCACCGAAGTTTGCGACAGTCCTTGTTCAAGGCCAAACTCGGTGCTGCGCAGTGTGCGTTGATAGGGACTCGCGTGGGCGGCAATCCCCAGCGCAAAAGTCAGAAGCAGCAGTATCAGCCGAAGGCTCATGTACATCCTTGTGTTGGCGCCGATACTGCTGGCGAGGTCGAGTTTAGAAGTCGATCAGTTTCGCTTGGTGTTTGAAGCCAGCCAGATCGGTGATCTGTTGTTCACCGCGCAGCGGTGTCATGCTGCTGTGGGAACTGCCGCTGGTATACAGCACTAAGCGATTCGGCGTTTTGCTGCGCATCCGCTCCATCATAAAACGGATCAGTTCGGCGCGGTCGATCTGCAACACCAATTCGGCAATCCGCAGCCGCTGTTCAAAGCTGTGATCGTCGCTGCCGATCGACACCCAAGCGCGCTGTGCAGTGGCTTTAAGAGTGTTATCTCGTTCGCTTATCTGGTTAGCCAATGCGGTTTTCATCGCTTGCCACTGGCTTGCCGATATCTGCATCAAAGCGTAGCCAAAATCACTGATAAATTGATCAATTGATTCCAACAGTTGCAGTGGCCCAGCCACCGGACTTTGGATATAGAAGATGATTCCCGGACAGCGATTCATCGGCACATAGCTGGTGCCAACCATGTAGCCCAGTTGCTGCTTGGTGCGCAGTTCGTGGAAAAAATCCGATGAGATGGCGTGATTCAATAGGCAAAACAGCGCCATTTTCTGCAGCTCTTTGCTGCGCGACTGGTAGTACACCAAGATGGCGCTATCGGCATGATGACTGTCGATTTCGCGAAATACCGTGCCGCTGTCGGTCAGGCTTATTAACTGGCGGTCAACCTCTTCCCCTGGCATCCCGACTTCTGCCAGCAAGGTTTCCAAGCGTTTGGCTTGGGCGTCCGCTTCGGCTCGGGTCCAATCGCCGTACACCATCGCTTCGACGGTAATGTTGGCGTATAGCCGATCCAGATGTTGATGAAGCTCAGCCAAGGTCACACTGGCTAGCTCATCAGCCATCGCCAGCGGATCGTAGCTACGCTGCTGCAGGGTGGTGGTCAGCGCGCTAAACAGTCGCGATACTGGCCGTGCGTTGCGGCTACCGTTCCAGTTACGCAGCAGTTGCTGTTTGATGTCGTCAAATCGTACTTGGGTAAAGTTGCGTCGTCGCGCTTGCTCGAGCAGCAGTGCCAACAGCTTTTCTTGGGCGCCGGTAAAACCGCTTAGGTGCAAGGTGATGCCACCTTGATGCGGGTAGATGTTGTAGCTAAGGCCAGCCACTTCAGCGGGGTAGGTTAGCTCGGTGAGCGCATCCATCAAAATATTGATGTACAGCCGGGTCATCGCCGCCGCTCGGCAATCAGCGTGGCTAGGAATGCTATCGAGCGCCACAAATAGATGGGCTTTGGGCACATTAAACTGGTTGTCTTTTTTGTGCCAAAACACCAGTTGTGGGCTTTGGTAGATGATCTGCGGATGCGGGTTATCGCCTTCGGCGGGGCGAGGCTCAATCAGTTCCGACAGATACTCGTTGGCCTCTGGCAGCGCCAGCCTTGGTTCCTTCGGTTGAGCTAACCATTGGCTGATCCGTTGTTCGCTGATGGCATCAATGCGGTAGGGGGTTTGGTACCAGTTGGCCTGCCGATCGGCATCGATTTTTTGCGAAACCACACTGAGACGTAAATTGGCGGTGTTGAACTGCGCCAAGATGGCATCGATAACCTGATGGTCAATGCCGTCCATGCGGTAGTCACCAAACAGGGTGTCCTCGACATCATAGTGATGCATGTTGACCGCCAGATGGCAGGCGATATCCAACGGTTTGGCTTGCTCTTGGTAGCGAAACGCGCGTTCAAGCAGCAGTTGCCGTTCGTGGTAGCGCCAGTCGGCGATCCCTTGCTGCTTCACCAACTCGATAAACTGCAAAGTCAGGCCGATGATCTTATCGATCTGCGCCAGTCCCTGTTGGGTCAGCTGAAAGCTGATGTTGTAGTCCTTGAAGTTGTAACCATTGATGCCACCACCGGCAGACAGTTGCACAATCAGGCCGTCGTCGCGCAGCACTGACATCAAGCTGCCTTGACCTTCATGACCAAGCAGATAGGAGAGGTAGGTGAGTGGCTTATGGCGATACCACGCATCTAGCGATCCGAGCGGGAAGGTGATGGTCAACTGGCGCGCTTTTTTCAGCGGCACCATGCTGATCTCGACTCCCAGTTGCTGCTGGGTGTACAGCGGCGCGGTTGGCAGCTGTTTAGCCACCTGATGGTTGGCAATGGTGCTGAAGATATCTGTGACCAACTGCTCGAGTTCAGCCAGTGGCTGCGGCTGCACCAGTACCAAGGTCATCAAGTTGGCGGAGTAGTGCTTAGCGTGAAAGGCCAGCAGCTCATCGCGGATTGGGCTGCCTGGGCGATCCGCCAGTGTTTGCTGGTTGCCGACCGAAAAATTGGCAAACGGGTGCGCTGGATTGACGGTCTCTTTGTGAACTTGATAGAAGCGGCGGGTGTCGTCTTGCAGCTTCATCTTAAATTCGGAGTCGACCGACTGGCGCTCTTTCTCGACAAGGGTTTCATCGAACAGCGGGGCGCTGAAGAATTGGCAAAAGCGATCCAGCGCTTCGGTAAAAGCGTCCGGTTTGACATCAAAGTAATAGCTGGTGAATTCCGGCCCAGTCCAAGCGTTGTGATTGCCGCCATTTTGGCTAATGAACTGTTGGTATTCGCCGGCGTTGGGGTACTTTTCGGTGCCCAGAAACAGCATGTGCTCTAAAAAGTGCGCCATCCCCTCACGATTTTCGGGATCGTCAAATTGGCCCACTTTTACCGTCATTGCTCCGGCGGCTTTGCTGGCTTCGGGATCTTGCACCAACAGTACCCGTAACTGGTTACTTAAGGTTAAGTAGCGGTACTGGCGAGGATCATTGGGGCTGATCGTGAGTTGTGGTTGCATGGATCCCCCAATTAGGCCGTGTGCAAGGGTGGTTCAACAGGCATCAATGCCGTGGTTTACGTTTTTGGCGTGATGCAAAGGTGTTTATCTAACACTGATAGAACTTTAGTTTGCGCTGCTGACTGAGCAAGCGCAATCGACTAACGGACGATCTTGACGATTGCTTACATCGATAGGTTGAAATGCGCGCACTGGGCAATTGTTATCAATAAGCAAATGATATGAGTTGCAACGGTTATCGCCATTGCTGGTGTTGTGATCACGGTAGGATCACACCAAAGTAGTGCTTTGGTCACATAAGCTTGATTAGTACACTGCCTGATTAAGTGTTTAATTTACCTACGATATGCCGATGAAGCTGTATTTAATGCGCCATGGCGAAGCTGGCTTTGATGCGCCGAGTGATGAACTGCGTGCGTTGACGCCTGTTGGTCAAAGCCAGTGCCAGAGTATGGCGCAGCAACTCAGTGATGCCTTTGCCGAGGTGGAACTGGTGCTGGTGAGTCCCTACCTGCGGGCTCGTCAAACTTGGGGCGAGATTGCGGATTACTGTCCCAATGCCAAGGTCATTGAAATAGTGGATGAGCTGGTGCCGGAATCAGATCCGGCTCTGAGCGCTTCAATCATCAAAGCTTATGCCAGCGTGAAGCAGCTCGATAAGGTGTTGGTGGTGGCACATATGCCACTGCTGGGCTTTTTGCTGAGTGAACTGCTGCCGGGGCAGGAGCCGTTGTTGTTTGCCACCGCCAGCGTTACTGAACTGCAACTGGGCCAACAAGCGCAGATCGTTAACCGCTACCTGCCTTAATCTATCGCCGCTAACCGGCGGCTTAGAGCGCCGGTTTTAAAGCTTCGGCAGCTCGACCTGCGGCAGTTCCACCAAGATCAGCAACGCGCCGTTGCCGCCCCATTCCAGCGGCGCTTGATGAAACCCCTGAACATCGGGGTGCTGGCATAGCCACGCGGGGATCTTCTCTTTTAATACCCCACTGCCGATGCCGGTCATCACGCTGGCACAGTGAATGTGCTGACGCTTGCAGGCCTCAATCAGACCAATCAATTCGTGGCGCGCCTCGTTGAGGGTGCAGCCGTGCAGATCCAGCACCATATCTGGCACATATTCGCCGCGGCGCAGTTTTTTCAGTTCATAGGCATCGACATCATCTCGAACCCAACGCATTGGCCCTTCACTGGCAAACAGCGGTTGGTAGCTATCGGAAAAGTAGTGATCAGCCAGTTTGCGCTGTTGCTTGGCTCGGGTTTTATCCGGGGTCGGCAGTGGTTTGCGATGAGTTACCTTATCGCTGCGTTGCATCGGTTTTACATCGCCCATCATCTGGCGGAAAAGGTCAATATCGTCTGGCGGTGTCATAGCGGTATCGAGGTGTAATGAGTTGTGGTTGGTGGCCGCCAAGTGGCGACGCTGATCCCTATTGGTAATGGTTATTTTACTGCCTTTCTGTGGTGATAGGAATTCACCGACGAGGGAGGGTACAATGGCCGCAATCTGCCAGATAGGAATCCAACCGTGGAAAAAATCTTTATTGACGAAGCCGTTAACGAACTGCACACCATCGATGACATGTTGCGCTGGTGTGTCAGCCGTTTTAACGCCGCTGGCGTGTACTTCGGTCACGGTACTGATAACTCTTGGGATGAGGCGGTCGCACTGGTAATGAACACCCTGCATCTGCCGCTGGAACTGGGTAATCAGGTGCGTAATGCGCGTCTGACTGCTACTGAAAAGCACCGTATTATTGAACTGGCGCTGCGCCGTGTGCGTGAGCGTGTGCCAGTACCATACCTGACTAACTGCGCCTACTTTGCCGGTTACGAATTCTTCGTGGATGAGCGCGTGCTGGTGCCGCGCAGCCCATTTGCTGAACTGATCAACAACGAATTCAAGCCGTGGATGTACCAAAAAACCGTGCATAACGTGCTGGACTTGTGCACCGGCTCTGGCTGCATCGCGATCGCCTGTGCCCATCTGTTTGAAGATGCGCAGGTGGATGCGGTCGATATCAGCCCAGAAGCTCTGGAAGTGGCGCAAATTAACATTGAACAGCACGGCTTGCTGGATCGGGTTTACCCAATCCAATCCGATGGCTTTAGCGTGTTGAAAGGGCAGAAGTACGATCTGATCGTCTCTAACCCACCATACGTCGATGCTGAAGACATCGCCGATATGCCTGAAGAGTTCCACCACGAGCCAGAGCTGGGCCTGGCGTCTGGCAACGACGGTCTGGATCTGACTCGTCACATCCTGGCGCACGCGGCGGATCATTTGACCGACGACGGCGTGCTGTTTGTCGAAGTGGGCAACTCTTGGGTGGCGCTGCAACAGCAGTTCCCAGAAGTGCCGTTTACTTGGCTGGAGTTCGAGTTCGGTGGCGACGGTGTATTTACCCTGACCCGCGATCAACTGGTGGCCGCCGAAGCGCTGTTCGCCCCATACAAGTAATCAGATAAAGTACGACAGTAGGAGATCCCCACGCCATGGCAGGCAATAGCATCGGCACCCTTTTTCGAGTCACCAGTTTTGGTGAAAGTCATGGTGTGGCCATCGGCGCCATTGTTGACGGCTGCCCGCCGGGATTGGCGCTCAGCGAAGCGGATCTGCAGGGGGATCTCGACCGTCGTCGCCCGGGTACCTCGCGCTTTACCACCGCTCGCCGCGAACCGGATCAGGTGAAAATCCTCTCTGGGGTGTTTGAAGGCAAGACCACCGGTACCAGCATCGGTTTGTTGATTGAAAACACCGATCAGCGCAGCCGCGATTATTCTGACATTGCCGAGGTGTTTCGCCCCGGTCATGCCGATTACAGTTACCACCATAAGTACGGCATTCGTGACTACCGTGGTGGTGGCCGCAGCAGCGCTCGGGAGACCGCCATGCGGGTCGCCGCTGGCGCCATTGCCAAGAAGTTCTTACAACAACGCTTTGGCATTGAAGTGCGCGCTTGCATTGATCAGCTTGGGCCGATTAAAGCCGAGGGTTTTGATTGGCAGCAGGTTAACGACAACCCGTTTTTCTTTGCCGACAGCGCCAAGCTCGATCAACTCGATGCTTTTATGCGTGATCTAAAGAAGCAGGGCGATTCGGTCGGTGCCAAAGTCTATGTTGAGGCGCTGAATGTGCCGGTTGGCCTCGGTGAGCCGGTGTTTGATCGCCTCGATGCCGATTTAGCCCATGCGCTGATGGGGATCAACGCCGCTAAGGCGGTGGCGATTGGTGATGGTTTTGAGGTGGTGACGCAGCAGGGCAGTCAGCATCGGGATGAATTACACCCCGATGGCTTTGCCAGCAACCACGCCGGTGGCGTGCTCGGTGGTATCAGCTCCGGCCAGCCCATTACCGCCAGTGTCGCCTTTAAGCCGACCTCGTCGATTACCGTCCCAGGGCAAAGCATCAATACCCGTGGCGAGGCCATCGAGATGATCACTAAGGGACGGCACGACCCTTGTGTCGGCATTCGTGCGGTGCCGATAGTGGAGGCGATGGTGGCGATTGTGCTGATGGATCATCTGTTGATGCATCGAGGACAAAATGCCGAGGTCGCGGTCGCGACACCTGTTTTAGGGATGAAAGCGTAATTGATTCAAGCAGTATTAGGCCGCCAGCGCAGTGCGTTGGCGGCCTGTTATTTTTTCTACTTTGCCGTTCTTGGCTTGTTGGTCCCCTACCTTGGGGTGTTTCTTACTGATCTCGGGTTTGACGCGCTGGCGATTGGCCAGTTGATGGCGATTTTGTTCGCGACCCGAATTATCGCGCCGAATCTGTGGGCTTACTTGGCGGATCGCTTTGGTCATCGGGTTCGCTTTGTCCAGATTGGGGCGTTAATGGCGCTGCTGCTGTTTGCCTTTACCTTAGAAGTGACCAGCTTTGAACAGATGGCACTGGTGTTGTTTGGCTACACCTTTTGCTGGAACGGTATTTTACCGCAGCTTGAGGTGGTGACCCTGCGCAGTCTGGGCAAAGACAGCCACCTTTACAGTGTCCTGCGCAGCTTCGGCAGTCTCGGTTTTATTGCCTTGGTGCTTGGTGCCGGTTGGTGGTTTGAAAGTCATGGTAACAGCGCGCTACCGTGGTTTGGCGTCAGCCTATTTGCGCTGTTGACCTTTGCCAGTATCTGGCTGCGCGAGCCGGATGTGGACAAACCTTTGCAAGCGCCATCCAGTGACTTTTTTCGCACTTTAACCTCGAAGCCGGTGCTGCTGTTCTTATTGGCCTGCGCGCTGATCCAAGCCAGTCACAGCCCTTATTACACTTTCTTTGTGCTGTACCTGCGTCAGCTTGGGATAGGTGAGAGCGTGGCGGGGATGATGATCTCTGCCGGGGTGGTTGCGGAAATTGTGGTGTTTGCGTTGATGCCCAAGCTGATAACCCGCTTTGGCATCGCCAAATTGATGGTGTTTACCGCCATTATCACCGCCATGCGTTGGGGCTTGACGGTGTTGGTTGGGGCCAATGAATTGCTACAACTGGGCGTACAACTGCTGCATGGCATCAGCTTTGGGCTTGGCCATGGCTGCGCCATTCAATACGTCTATCGTCAGTTTTCCCCCGAGGATCAAGGCAAAGCGCAGGCCTTTTATGCCAGCATCGCTTTTGGTCTTGGTGGTGCTAGCGGCGCTTGGCTGGCCGGCATCAGTTGGCAGCACAGCCCGACATTCACCTGGTGGGGGGCGGCCATTGCCGCATCTCTGGCGGCATTGATGTTGGCGGCGTTTAGCCGTTGTAGGGCGGCAAGTTAGTTACATAAGGAATAGGGATGTTTCGATTAGGGATAATCATCAATCCACTGGCGGGGCTGGGTGGCAGTGTTGCCCTTAAAGGCTCCGATGGCGTGGCGGCGGAGGCCATCGCCCGTGGCGCCACCCCGCAAGCCTCGCAGCGAATGGCAACCGCGTTAAATAAGCTGCTGCCGTTACAAGCGCAGCTCAAGATCTACTGCGCCGGTGGCGAGATGGGCGAGACATTGCTGCAGCAATTGGGTTTTGCTTATCAGGTGGTGTCTCAGCCCAGCGCCAATGACGCTCAAGCTAACGCCATTCAAACGGGTACTACCCAAGCTGAAGATACTCAAGCGGCGGCGCAGGCGATGGCGGCCGTCGGCGTTGATCTGATCCTGTTTGCTGGCGGTGATGGCACCGCTCGCGATCTGTTTAGTGCCGTTGGCGACAAACAGCCGGTGCTGGGGGTGCCCGCTGGGGTGAAAATTCACTCAGGGGTGTACGCCATTACCCCAGACGCCGCAGGGGAAGTCGCGGCGCAGATGATCCGCGGTGAGTTAGTGAGTGTCACCGATGCTGAGGTGCGCGATATCGATGAGCAGGCGTTTCGCGCCGGCCAAGTGCGTGCCCGTTACTTTGGTGAGATGACGGTGCCAGAATCGCTGCGCTATATGCAGGCGGTTAAGCAGGGCGGTCGCGAAAGCCAAGAACTGGTGCTGGCCGACATCGCCGCTGAGGTGATCGAACAGATGGAGCCGGAGTGGCAATACATCATTGGATCTGGCTCGACGGTAGCGGCGGTGATGGCGGAGCTTGGGCTCGACAATACCTTGCTTGGGGTTGACCTAATTCAAGCTGGTCAGCTTATCGGTCAAGACTTCACGGCGGCGCAACTGTTAGAGGCTTGCCGCGATAAACCGACCAAGCTACTGGTGACCTTAATTGGCGGCCAAGGCCACCTATTTGGCCGCGGTAATCAGCAGCTCAGCCCACCATTGTTGCGGTTACTTGGGCGTGACAACATTCAGGTGATCGCCACCAAAACCAAACTGGAAGCGCTGCAGGGCAGGCCAATGTTGGCCGATACCGGCGACAGCCAACTGGATAGCGAACTGTCCGGTTATTATCGAATTATTACCGGTTACCGTGACGCGGTACTGTACCCGTTAGCCAACAGCTAGCGAATACTTAAGGATGACGTAGGAGTACTCAAGATGATTGAGCGTTGGGAGCAGATCTGCCAACAGTGGATTGACCACAATTTAGAGCACGGCAGCGACGATGAGGTGTTCTCCAGCGGCTATCTGCAAGGTCACTTTGCGGTGGTGTTGTCGAAGTTGGAAGCGCAGAGTGAGCCGGAACTGGCGAACTTAACCGAATTGATGTCGGAATCGTTAAGCCAAGCTCGTAGCGAATTGGCACCGGAAGACATGGTATTAGTGCAGAACGCTTGGCAGCAGCTGCACAGTCAGTTGGCGGCGTAAACACGGCCAATCGATTCAGAAGAGCCCGAAGTATCATCCTCGGGCTTTTGCGTTTTGGCGGTCGACTTTGATAGCCGCATGGCTTATGCCAGTCTGCATAATCATCTGTTCTATCCAGCTTTCCCAGTAAACTCTCTTGCTTTAGCCTCCGGCGGTCAAGGGCGGTGCCCTTTGAAATCCCCTTTGCCTCCAAGGTTGACGAAAGCCCCTCGTTCTCACCGCACTTCGCGACAGCACCGGCCCGAGGCGGCATCCCTGCCTTCGCGGGCCTCTCGGACATCCTGCCCTCGGCTTTCCGCTACGTTTGCGGTTCCACTCGGCGTCAACAAGTCGGCAACAGCACTTTGAATATCCGTTACCGTGAAATCATCAGTTGCTGGTCTGAAGCATCTAAATTTCCGCGAACGTGTTCGCGGCTACGATTGAACCACTACAGAGGCCGTTGGGATTGAAAAGGGTGGAATCCTTTCCCGCCGGAGGCGAATACCAATCAGAAAAATTATCTGGTTTCTGCTACTTTGCAGCAGAAAATCACAACATTAATCTAATTGGTATTAGCCGCGCTTATAAGCCTTTTGAATCTTGGCAATTTTGCGCAGTTCAAAGCGACCGACCGCCAGTTTTGCTGCTAACTCTTGCGATACGGGCAATGATTCACCACAGAGCTGGCTGGCCAGCAGTTCGGCGCACAGGGCGGCGGAGCACAATCCTCGTGAACCTAAACCGCTAAGCAGATATAAGCCGTACTGCATCGGCGGGTTGGTAAGGTCGACATCGTCCTGCAGTGCTGACCAATGTGGCACTTGGCCCACCAACGGCAGATGATCCCGCACTGCGGCTCGCACTGATGCGCGGGCGTTGTCTGCCGATAACGGCGCGGCAAGATCCAGTTCCTTCAGCCAACTGGCACCAGTAAAACTGTGCGCCATCCGCGCCGTCATTTCGGTTATATCATCGTCGCGCAGATCGCGATTGCTGTCACCCCGGCCAAAGCTGGCGCCGTAGGTCAGTTGGCCATTTAGCGCCGGCACCAGATAACCATCGGCGCACAGCACGGTTTTTAGCTTAGCGCTGCTGGCTTGGGCATCGGGGTAAGCGATTTGGCCACGAACCGGATTGAGTGGCAGCGGCGCCGTTTGGCTAAAGCCTTGGCTATGATGGCCTGCCGCTAACACTACGGCATCAGCATAACGTCGTGTACCGTCGGCAAACTGCAGTTGCCACTGCTGATTGTTTGCTGAAGAGGTGTCGTTAGCTTGGCTCGGTGCGGTCAATTCGGTTAAGTGATGCTCGGCAAAGCAGTTGAGCTTGCCGCTTTGTTGCGCCTCAGCAATGACCGCATTGACCAGTTGCTGCGGGCTGAGCCAGCCGCCGTAGGGGTAGAACAGGGCATCTTGATGATCACCGTCACCTAACGGCAGATCGGCAATGTGCGCCGCTTGCTGGCCGTCAACGGCGTGTACCAGCGAACTGTCTAAATCGAGGGCGGCGATGGTACGAAAACGCTGGCGCTGTTTGTCATCCAGTGGCAGTTGCAGCACCCCGCACCAGTCGTGGTCGATTGGGTGTTGTTCGGCCAGTTGGTTCAATTGCTGTCGTGCCAGCAGATAGCCTTGCTGATAAAACTGCGCCATCGGATCGTTGGCACTATTGAGCAGTGGATACAGCGCCCCTTGGCGGTTGCCGGAAGCACCATCGGCGACCGTGTCAGCGGCAAAATAGAGATCCACCTCGATGCCACGCCGGGTTAGCGCTAAGGCGCTGTTCGCCGCGGCTAGGCCGGCACCAATCACCGCCACCCGTTTAGGTAGCGCCGCTGTTGGCTCAACGTGGTCACTGCGCTGACCAAAAATCATCTCCCGTTTGCCGCGAAAGCCTTTGTCCTTTTGCATGGCAAAGCCTTCAGCAATCAGCCCTTTACGCACTGCGCTGGCGGCGGTAAAGGTCGCTACCGTGGCATCAGCACGAGACAGTCGTGCCATTTCAGCGTACAGCGAGTCCTGCCACATCAGCGGATTTTTGTTGGGGCTGAAGCCATCAAGGAACCAAGCGTCCGCTACGCCATGTTGGCCGGCACTTAGGTTCGGCAGTTGTTCAAGCAGATCGCCAAACCACAGATCGACAGTCACCGCGCCGTTATCCAGCACCATGCGGTGACAGCCTTGGATAATCATCGGATAAGCGGCGCGGATCTGCGTCGCCATCTCGGCAAACTCCGGCCACTGACGCTGAGCGCGGCTTAAGTCGGTGGCGCTTAATGGGTACTTTTCAAAGCTGACGAAATGCAGCCGCTGGCAGCTGGCATCGGGATGCTCGCGCCGAAAAGTGCGAAAGTGACGCCACAGCACCATCAAGTTAAGGCCGGTGCCAAAGCCGGTTTCCATCACGCAGAAGTGGTCGCGCGGGTGCTGTTGCCAGCGCTGTGGCAGTTGATTATGTTGAATAAAGACGTAGTCGGTTTCGGCTACACCGTCTTTCTTGGAGAAGTAGAAGTCGCCAAAGTCGCTGGCGAGGGGGGCGGCAGGATTGGACCAATCGATATCAGCAGAGCGGATCGGGTTCACAGCGGCACACTCGGATGTTTTTCAAAAGCGGCATTTTAGCGCGAGTTCAGCAGAGCCGACCAGTTGGCGCTAAGCATCGCGCTAGGATAGCGGCGTTTCTTTTGGTTATTGGTAGGAAAAGTTAATGAAAAGAGCGGTCATTACCGGGATTGGGGTGATCTCCAGTATCGGCAACAACGCTGAAGAGGTGACGGAATCGTTACGCCTTGGACGCAGCGGCATTCGCTACTCCGAACAGTTTGAGCAGTTGGGGCTGCGCAGCCGCGTCTGGGGCGATCTGAAGATTGATCCAGCTGAGCACATCGACCGCAAAATCATCCGCTTTATGGGCGATGCCGCGGCATACGCGTACTTAAGCATGGAGCAAGCGATCGCCGATGCTGGTTTGACCGAGGAGATGGTTAGTAACCCTCGCACCGGCATTGTTGCCGGCACCGGTGGCGCATCATCCCTAAACCAAGTGCAAGCGGCCGACACTCTGCGTGAAAAAGGCGTGCGCCGCATCGGTCCTTACTTGGTACCGCGGATCATGTCCTCGACCGCGTCCGCTTGCCTAGCGACGCCGTTTAAGATCAAGGGGATCAACTACTCAATCTCCTCGGCGTGCGCCACCAGTGCCCACTGTATCGGCCACGCGTGGGAGCAGATCCAACTTGGCAAGCAAGACATCATCTTCGCTGGCGGTTCTGAAGAGTTGCACTGGACCTTGGCGATGGGCTTTGATGGCATGGGCGCGTTGTCAACTAAGTACAACGACGATCCAACCAAGGCATCTCGTACCTACGACGCCGACCGTGACGGTTTTGTTATCTCCGGCGGTGGCGGCATGGTGGTGGTGGAAGAGTTGGAGCATGCTCTGGCTCGTGGCGCGCACATCTACGCTGAAATTGTTGGTTACGGCGCTAACTCCGATGGCCATGATATGGTTGCGCCGTCTGGCGAAGGGGCGGCGCGCTGCATGCACATCGCCTTAGACCAAGCCAAAGCGGCTGGCGCAGGCCCAATCCAGTACCTCAATACCCATGGTACCTCTACGCCAGTGGGTGACACCAAAGAGCTGGGGGCGATCCGTGAAGTGTTTGCCGAGCAGATGCCGCTGATCAGCGCCACTAAAGCGATGACTGGTCACGCGCTTGGCGCCGCTGGGGTGCATGAAGCGATCTACAGCTTGCTAATGATGAAGCATGGGTTTGTCGCACCAAGCATCAACATTGATAACCTTGATGAGCAAGCGGCAGGCATGCCGATTGTTACCGAGGCAACCGAGCAGCAACTGGATACGGTGATGAGTAACAGCTTTGGTTTTGGCGGCACCAACGCCACCTTGATTTTCAAGCGTTACCAGTAACACCAATTCGCTTAAGGGCGCTTGTGAGTCTTGGCTCGCAAGCGCCCTTTGTCGTTGTTAGACTCGGTGAAATTTTTGACCAAGGAGTGTGTCGTGAAATTTGTTGCCGATGAAAATATGGCCGCACTAGAGCCGTTGTTTGCCGAACACGGTGAGATCGTCACCATGGCTGGCCGCGAGATCAGCGCTGATACGGTGCCGGCTGACACCACCGCGCTGCTGCTGCGGTCAGTCACCAAAGTTGATGCCACCTTGCTGGATGCGCTGCCACAACTGCAATTTGTCGGCACCGCCACCATTGGCACCGATCATCTGGATATTGCTGAATTGGAACGCCGCGGTATTGGTTGGAGTAACGCCGCCGGTTGCAACGCCCAAGGGGTCGGCGAGTATGTTTTGTCGGCCTTGTTGCTGCTGGCCGAGCGCAGCGGCGACACGTTGACCGACAAAACCATCGGTATCGTTGGCCTTGGCAATACCGGCAGTGCGGTCGCCAAGCGATTAGCGGCACTAGGCTGTAATCTGTTGCTGTGCGATCCGCCTAAGCAAGCGGCGGGTGAGCTCGGCCCATGGGTTGGTTTAGATACCCTGATTGCCCAAAGCGATGTCATCACCCTGCATGTGCCGTTGCAACGTGATACTCACCATCTGTTTGATGCTAAGCGATTAGCCACGTTGAACCACGATTGTTGGTTAATTAACGCCAGTCGTGGCGAGGTGATAGACAACCGGGCGCTGATTGAACTGAAACCTCAGCGACCAGAGTGGCGCTTGGTGATGGACGTATGGGAACACGAACCGAATCCGCTTGCTGAGCTGGTTAGCTTGTGCGAACTGGCAACCCCGCATATCGCCGGATATTCGGTTGAAGGCAAAATTCGCGGTACGCAAATGCTGCATCAAGCGCTGTTTGCCGATGCAATCGCCACTCCGAGCCTTGAAAAACTGTTGACTGAAGCGCCGCTACCATTACAGTCACTCACAGCATCCATAAGCCAATCGAATCTGCAGCAATTGTGCGCATCTGTGTATGATTTGGCACTTGAGGATCGACGCTTTCGCGCGGCACTGCCGGATGGCTTTGATGCTCGCCGTAAAGCCAATTTAACTCGCCGTGAATTTTGTGCCCAACCACTGGCAACCGACGTTGCCTGTGATGCACAGCTGCTGCGCCAATTAGGCTTTTTAATTTAATTACCAGGGCGTCATTTGACCACGAACGGTCAACACGCCCAACTATCGTTGAGAATTGTCACTATGGCTTACAACATCGCCGTATTAGGTGCCACCGGCGCCGTCGGTCAAACCATGATTGAGATCCTAGAGCAGCGCGAATTTCCGGTTGCTAACCTGTACCCGCTGGCAAGCAGCAACAGCGTAGGCAAGACCGTCTCTTTCAACGGTAAAACCATCGACGTAATCGACGTAGAAGAGTTTGATTGGACTCAAGTAGAACTGGCGCTGTTCAGCGCTGGCGGCAGCGTTTCCGAAAAATGGGCGCCGATTGCGGCGGAAGCGGGTTGTGTGGTGATCGATAACACCAGCCACTTCCGCAATGATCCAGAGATCCCACTGGTGGTGCCAGAGGTAAACCCATACGCGCTGGCGGAGTTCCGCAACCGCAACATCATTGCTAACCCGAACTGCTCCACCATCCAGATGGTTGTTGCCTTGAAGCCGCTGCACGATGCGTACGGCATCGAACGCATCAATGTGGCGACCTACCAGTCGGTATCTGGTGCCGGTCGCAGTGCCATCGAAGAGCTGGCCAAGCAGTGCGCGGCACTGTTGAGTGCGCAGGAAGCCAAAGCGGAGATCTTCGATCACCAGATCGCCTTTAACGTGCTGCCACGCATCGACCAGTTTATGGATAACGGCTACACCCGCGAAGAGATGAAGATGGTCTGGGAAACCCAGAAGATTTTTGGTGATGCCTCGATTCAAGTGAACGCCACTGCCGTTCGTGTGCCGGTATTCTACGGTCACGCGGAAGCGATCCACCTAGAAACCCGTCAACCAACCAGCGCTGAAGAAGCCAAAGCGCTGCTGGAACAGGCTGAAGGAGTTACCTTGCTGGCCGATGACATGGACTACCCAACCCCGTTTGGTCATGCTCAAGGCAACGATGACGTATACGTTGGTCGGGTGCGTCAAGATATCAGCCATCCGCACGGACTGAACCTGTGGGTGGTGGCCGACAACATCCGTAAAGGCGCGGCGCTAAACTCAGTGCAGATCGCCGAACTGCTGGTTCGCGACTACCTGTAACGGGTTACAATCCTCAATGATCTAAGCCCTGAACCTGATTGGTTCGGGGCTTTTTTATTTGTGCGTGTGACCACTATGGTTAATTTGCGAACGATAACAACGGTCATTATCTCGATTTCGCTTTATTACGGCGGTCACATTGACCTGACAACGTCGTTTATTTAGTGAAGACGCTGTAATATGCTGAAGAATCAGAATTTTAAGTGGCTCAAGCCACTGTTTTGACACGGAAAGCCAAGCAATGAGTCACCTTCGTCGGCCGCTATTGGGCGCCCTATTATTGTCCGCGCCTTTGTGGGGCGTGCCCGTCTTTAGCCAAACCTTAATGTTGACCGGTCCCGATGGCCAAGTACCCGTGCTGGCGCAAGGTGGCGAGCAGTATGGGCCAACGACTCGCAGCGATACGCTGTGGCGGATTGCCAATGAAGTGCGCCCAGATAGCAGTGTCACCGTGTATCAGGTGATGCAAGCGCTGTTTGAAGCCAATCCTCATGCCTTTAACAGCGACAACTTTAACTCGCTGGAGCGCAATCGGTTGCTGATCATTCCGGCGGTTGAGGTGATCAAGGGTTATCCGGCTAATGAAGCCAAGGCGTCGGCAGCGGATCACGATGACAATTGGGATGGCGCGCCGGTGGCTGAAACCGCGGCGGCGCAGCAACCGCAGCAAGCTGATAATCGCGCCGCCTCGACCAAAGTTGTTGCCAGCAGTGCGAGCAGCAATAACAGCGATTTGCAATTAGAGTTGGCGCAGCTGCGTGAGCAAAATCAACGCTATCGGCAGGAGTTGGACGAGCAAAAAGCGGCGCTATTGCAACTGCAAAGTTTGCGTCAAGAGTTGGATAACAACACCGCCGAAATGGCGCAATTGGTGCGACAAAATGCGTTGTTGCAACAGCAGATGGAGCAGTTGTCACAAGAGTTGTCGCTGCTGCGTAGTGCCTTAGATGAACAGCAAAGCCTTAATCGCGCGCTGGAACAAGAATTGGATGCCCAGCGACTAACGGCGGCTAACGGCATCGCCACCAGCGCGGTGGTTAATGAACCGCTGGACGCACCGCAACCTAGCCTATGGCAAACCATCAGTGACAGTACCTTGCTGTTGGTGTTAATCGGCGCCATTCCATTGTTGTTGGTGATCACCGGTTTGGTGATTTGGAATACCCGCCGGCAGCGCCATGCCTTTAAAAATCCTATTCAAGATGGTGATCTGATTGCGCCGTTGGCTACGGCGCCGGATCCGTTAACGCAGATGGTGCCAGCGGCGCCGCAGGCCAATCAGGCTGCAACTGTTGGCGCAGGGGCGGCATTGGCTGGGGCTGCTTATGCGGCCGAAGCGGCGCACAGTGACTTTGGCAGTAACCAAAGCGATCCGTTTGCTGCCCCGCACGGCGGCAACGATGATGACTCGATGACGCTGGAACAACTGCTTAATGATGCTGAGTTCACCTCGGCAGCGGCGCCAACCAACTACAGTAATGATTTTGATCAGATGCTGGCGGCTGCCACCGAGCAACTGCATGACGCGAGCGACAGCGCCGATGCGACTGTAGAAACACCGAGCCATGATGCTGCCGACAATCGCACAGAGGCCAGTCATCACAGTTATTCGTCTGATTCTGTGGCGGCAACCAGTGATAGCTACAACAGCAGTGATTTTACCAGCGATTACGGCAGCGACAGTGGCTTTATTGATATTGATAAATTGCTGGCAGAGAGCGATGACGCGCCAAGTTTCTCAAGTAACTATGAGTCCGACTCGGTAGCACCGGCGGTTAGCCTTATGGATGACGATGGCGGCTACAGTGCCAAACTTGATCTGGCTCGGGCTTACATTGAAATTGAAGACATTGATGCCGCCAAAGCCTTGCTGAATGAGGTGGCCAACGATGGCAATCAACAGCAACAAAGCGAAGCACAGACACTGCTGGCACAGTTGTAACGGAGTTGACTCTAGCCAACGTTAATAACGGCGATCTTCGGATCGCCGTTTTTGTTGAAGGCGGCTATACTGCGGCGCTGATTTTTAAGAGGGCAGGTTATGCGCATTGCATTAGGCATTGAATATGATGGTCACGGTTACTTCGGCTGGCAAAAGCAGCGTGAAGTGGTTGGAGTACAACAACGACTGGAGGAAGCGCTGGCGAAAGTGGCTAACCACCCAGTGGAAGTCGTGTGTGCTGGCCGTACCGACGCCGGTGTGCATGGCACCGGCCAAGTGGTGCACTTTGATGCGCAGTTTGACCGTCCTCCGCAGGCATGGACCTTAGGGCTAAATGCCAACCTGCCTGACAACATCGCAGTGCGCTGGGCGCAACCGGTATCTGACGATTTTCACGCTCGCTTTAGCGCTACCGCCCGCCGCTATCGCTATGTGATTTACAACCATCGTCTGCGTCCAGGTATTTTGTGCCAAGGGGTTAGTCATTACTATCATCCGCTGGATGAAAAACTGATGGAACAGGCTGGCCAAGCGCTGCTTGGCGAAAATGATTTCACCTCGTTTCGCGCGGTTCAGTGTCAGTCCAGAACGCCATGGCGTAACGTGCATCATCTGTACGTCGATCGCGTTGGTGATTACGTGGTGGTTGATATTAAGGCCAATGCCTTCGTGCACCATATGGTGCGCAACATTGTTGGCTCGCTGCTGGAAGTGGGCATGGGCAACAAGCCGATTGAATGGATTGCGCAAGTGCTGGCGGCTAAGAATCGTGACGTTGCCGGTGCCACGGCCAAAGCCGAAGGTCTGTATCTGGTCGACGTCGATTACCCTGCTGAATTTGGGATCCAGAAGAGCAACCTAGGACCGCTATTTTTGCCGGAATTTGGTCGATAACGTCGGTAATTTGGCAACCATAATGGGAATTGCTCGGGTAAGACCAGTTTTCGTTAGAAGCCGCTTTGGGCTTATGGTTTAATGACTGCAATTTTGCTGCGTATGCGGCTAACCTATCCTTATTGCCCACCGCTTACCGTCGAGTAACTCCGGTTAATTTGCTGCGAATTAGCAGCACTTGGTGGGCAGTTTTAGCCGAAATGGAGAGAAGGCCAAGATATGAGTTGGTTAACCAAAATCCTACCAAAGAGCCAAGCTGTGTCCGATCGTCGTCGCAGCGTGCCAGAAGGGGTTTGGAGCAAGTGTACCGAGTGTGATCAGATCCTCTATCGCGCTGAACTGGCTCGCAATTTAGAAGTGTGCCCAAAATGCGACAATCACATGCGCATCGGCGCTCGTGAGCGTTTACTGCAACTACTGGATAAAGACAGCAGCAAAGAGCTGGGCGAAGAGCTGGAGCCGCAGGATATCTTGAAGTTCCGCGACTCGAAAAAGTACAAAGAACGCATCAGCCAAGCGACCAAAGCCAGCGGCGAGAAAGACGCCCTGATCGTGATGCGTGGCGAACTGAAAGGGATGCCGGTGGTGGTGGCCTCATTTGAGTTCGCCTACATGGGCGGCTCGATGGCGTCGGTGGTTGGCGCGCGCTTTGTGCGTGCTTGTGAAGCGGCATTGGCGGATAACATCCCGCTGATCTGTTTCTCCGCCAGTGGTGGAGCTCGCATGCAAGAGGCGCTGTTTTCACTGATGCAGATGGCAAAGACGTCGGCGGCACTGGCCAAACTGCGTGCTCGCGGTATTCCTTACATCAGTGTGCTAACCGATCCCACCATGGGTGGCGTTTCCGCCAGTTTGGCGATGCTCGGTGATTTGAACATTGCCGAGCCAAAAGCGCTGATTGGTTTTGCCGGCCCGCGAGTTATCGAGCAAACCGTCCGCGAAAAACTGCCAGAAGGCTTCCAGCGCAGTGAGTTTCTGCTGGAAAAAGGCGCCATCGATATGATCGTCGACCGTCGGCAGATGCGCGATACACTGGCACGTCTGCTGGGCAAGTTTACCCATCGAGCTGAAACCGTGGTGGAAGAACAGCCAGTCGCAGCTCCCGTTAACGAAGCACCGTTACAAGCTGAATGAATCGCACCACCTCTGTTTGTTTGAACGCTAGCCACTCCCTTGAGGAGTGGCTAGATCATATTCTCGCCCTGCATCCCTCTGAAATTGACCTAGGCCTAGAGCGGCTGCGAACCGTTGCCAGCAGCATGGGCTTATTAAGCTTGCCAGACAGCACCGTGATAACCGTTGCTGGCACCAATGGCAAAGGCACCAGCTGCGCGCTGCTTGAGCAAATCTATCGCAATGCCGGTTACTCGGTCGGAGTGTTCAGCTCACCCCATATCGAGCGCTATAACGAGCGGGTTCGTCTCAACGGCCAAGAGTTGGCCGATGCTGAACATGCCGCCGCCTTTAGCGCGATTGCCGCCGCACAAGCGGACACCACGCTGACCTTCTTTGAATACTCGGCGTTAGGGGCGCTGTGGCTGTTCGCTAAGCATCGCCCGCAAGTGGTGATCCTTGAAGTGGGGCTGGGTGGTCGTTTGGATGCCACCAATCTGATCGATGCCGATGCGGCCTTGATTACCACCATTGATCTCGACCACCAAGACTATCTGGGGGATACCCGTGAATTGGTGGCGGTGGAAAAAGCCGGCATTATGCGCGCCGGTCAGCTGGCGGTCAGTGGCGATCCCTATCCACCGGCGACCTTGCTGAGTGAAGCCGAGCGTATTGGTGCTCACTTTTATGGTCGTAATCGCGATTTTAGCGTTAGCCGCAGTGCCGATGACTGGGGCCTTAGCGGCTTTGAATCCCTTGGCTCGCTGCCACTGCCGCGGATCCCACTGGATAACGCCGCTGCCGTGTTAACCTTGGTGGCGAAGCTGCCGCTGGCGGTCACCAATGATGCCATTATCGATGCGCTGAAACAGGTTCAGGTTGAGGGGCGGCTTGAGTTCCTTAGCCAGCAACTGGTGCTGGATGTGGCGCATAATCCACAAGCGGGGCGCTATCTGGCTGATTGGCTTAAGCAGCAACCCTACCGCCGCGTGATCGCGGTGTGTTCGATGCTTGGTGATAAGGATATGGTCAATAGTGTCGCGCCACTGCTGCCGCTGGTAGATCATTGGCATACGGCGTCGTTGCATGTGCCTCGGGCCGCATCGGCTGCCGCAATGCAGCAACTGTTGCCACAAGCGCAGTTGCATGACAGTGTCGCCGACGCTTTAGCGTGCGCGCTTAGCGAAGTTGCCGATGGCGAACTGGTGATCCTGTTTGGCTCCTTTTACACTGTTGCGCAAGCAAAGCGTTATTGGGCACAGAGGAGTTAAGGTTGTCGACTGCATTTCAAAATCGACTGGTCGGGACGGTGGTGTTAGTAGCGCTGGCGGTATTACTGCTGCCAGAGATCCTTGATGGTAAGAAACAAACGCTTGAGCAGCAGTTTGCCACCATTCCGCTGCGGCCGACCGTGGCGGTAGTGGCGCCGAGCAAGGTCGTTGCGGCAACCCCAGAGCAACCGCAGCAGCAGGATAGTGACGCGGGCAACAGCATCGAGGTAGGCAGCCTGGCCCCCCAAAAAGCGGTGGTAAAGCCGGTTGTTGAGGTGGCGGAACCGAAGATCAGCACGGTAGCCGCTAAACCTGTGGCTGAACCTGCGGCAGCCAAAACCAATCCTGCGGCGGTAAAGGCCTATACCTTGCGCCTTGGTAGCTTTAAAAATGCGGCCAACGTGAATGCCTTGGTGGCGCGTCTGCGGCAGCAGAAGTATCCGGCTTATACGGTGCCAACGGTACCGGTGGATGGCCAGATAACTCGGGTGATGATTGGCCCTGAAACCCAGAAAGCGCGCTTAGAGCAGATCCGCACCGCCTTGCACAAGCAGCTTAATATGCAGGGTAAGATTGAGAATTACGACCCACTGCAACTGTGAGTTCTGATTTTCGACCGATGCTGTAGATGTAGTTTTAGGGCGGCTTTGGTAACATGCCGCCCTCGTACTAATGGACTGAATTAGGAACAAAAATTGGCAAGCCTTGTGTGGATTGATTTCGCCATTTTGGCGGTTATTGGCTTATCTGCGGTGATCTCGCTGATCCGCGGCTTCGTGCGTGAAGCGATGTCGTTGGTGGTGTGGATTAGTGCATTTTTTATCGCCAGTAACTTCTATCAAGATCTGGCGGTGTTTTTAACCCAAATCAATGATGACACCCTCCGCGCTGGCGCGGCTGCCGTGATTTTGTTTATTGCCACCTTGATCCTTGGTGCCCTGGTCAACTACCTGATTGGGCAATTGGTCAATATTACCGGCCTCAGTGGCTTTGATCGGTTACTGGGGATCGTGTTTGGCGCGCTGCGAGGCGTGCTGGTGGTGGCGGCATTGCTGTTCTTTATGGACACTTTTACCGGTGCCGCCGGTAGCGATTGGTGGCAAGATTCGCAACTGATCCCGGAATTTAAGGTGGTGATCCAGTGGTTCTTTGACCACATTGAAAACACCTCAAGTTTCATCGAAAAGCAGGCCTAGGCCTGCTTTAATTTTATAAAAAATATAACTGACAAAAAGTCAGACCCTACTCTAGCTAAAAGCTAGAAGAACGACCTCTGTAAGGACTCAAAAAGATGTGTGGTATTGTTGGGATAGTGGGGCATTCCCCTGTCAATCAACTGATCTATGATGCGTTAACGGTGCTGCAGCACCGTGGCCAAGACGCGGCAGGGATCGTAACCGTTGATGGTCAGGCGTTTCGCTTGCGCAAGGCTAATGGGCTAGTCAAAGATGTGTTTGAGATTAAGCACATGCATCGCTTGCAAGGCAATTCCGGGATCGGCCACGTGCGTTATCCGACCGCCGGTGGCTCCTCGTCATCGGAAGCGCAGCCGTTCTACGTCAATTCGCCGTTTGGGATCTCGCTGGCACACAACGGCAATCTCACCAACTATGAAGAGCTGATTGCGCTGATGGCCAATATGCGTCGACACATTAATACCAGCTCAGACTCGGAGTTGATGTTGAACGTGCTGGCCCATGAACTGCAACAGTTTGACACCTTAAAGCCGACGCCGTCGCAGATCTTCACTGCGGTTGGCCGCTTACATCAGCAGGTGCGTGGCGCTTACGCCGCGGTGGCGATGGTGATCGGCATCGGTATGGTGGCGTTTCGAGACCCATTTGGCATTCGTCCGTTGGTTTTAGGTCGCAAGCACACTGTGGCAGGGATGGAGTACATGGTAGCATCGGAGTCGGTAGCGCTGGACGCGTCCGGCTTTGAAACCCTGCGTGACGTTGCCCCAGGGGAAGCGGTATTTGTCGATTTTGAAGGCAATCTGCATACTCAGCAGTGCGCTCACAATGCCCAGCACGTTCCCTGTATCTTTGAATACGTCTACTTTGCCCGTCCAGATTCTACCCTTGATGGCATCTCTGTGTACGGCAGTCGCGTCAACATGGGGGTAAAACTTGGGGCCAAGATCAAGCGCGAATGGGAAGAGCACGACATCGATGTGGTGATCCCAATTCCGGAAACCTCTTGCGATATCGCGCTGCAAATTGCCAATGAACTGGCATTGCCGTACCGCCAAGGTTTTGTCAAAAATCGCTACATCGGTCGTACCTTTATTATGCCGGGGCAAACCCAACGCAAGAAGTCGGTACGCCGTAAGCTCAATGCCATTGGCGTTGAGTTTAAAGGTAAGAATGTACTGTTGGTCGATGACTCTATTGTCCGTGGCACGACCTCTGAGCAGATTATCGAGATGGCCCGCGAAGCTGGCGCCAATAAGGTGTATTTTGCCTCTGCGGCACCGGAGATCCGCTTCCCGAACGTATACGGCATCGATATGCCAAGTCCCGATGAACTGATTGCCCATGGCCGTGAAGTGGATGAGATCCGTCGCCATATCGGCGCTGATGGCTTGATCTTCCAAGACATTGCCGATCTGGAAGCGGCGGTAGCCGAGGCCAATCCGACCATCGAGCACTTTGAGACCTCGGTATTCACCGGCAACTACGTGACCAAAGACGTTGATCAAGCCTATCTGGATCGCCTAAATGCTTCCCGTAACGACGGCGCTAAAACCGCTCGTGCTGGCGAGCAGGGCACCAACCTTGAGATCCACAACGTTTGCCACTCGTAACTGGTAGTTGTTAATTAACGCAACGCCGCCCGAGGACCATCGGGCGGCGTTTTTGTTATGCCGGTGACGACCGCTTTAACTTATGTAGGTCGGACCAAAACCATGGCCCCATAAAATCACCGAAGCGGCCATTACCGCCACCAGTAGTACCAAGCCACAGGTGACCACCGAACTGGCGTAGATAAAGCCGCGATCTTCATGAATATTCATGATAATCGGCACGCCGGAATAAAGTAGATAAACCGAATAGCTGATCGCTACCAGCGCCGCGAGCATTACAAACCATAGCTGTGGGTACAGCGTTGCCAGCCCCATCATAAACATCGGGGTAGAGCTGTAAGCAGCTACTTCTAACGCTTGTGAAAACTGTGGATTGGCACCAAAGGTCTTGGCCATCCAATGGGTCAAATAAGCCAGCGCGAACACCGCTGCGATAAGGGCGAAGTACATGCCAACGGCCATAAACTGTGCGCTCTCTGGAGTCAGGCGGATCAGATCACCAGCACCGATTGACCAGCCAATGTGAACGCTGGCGAAGTAGCAGCAGATGGGGGGGATCAACGCCACCAGCAAGATGTGGGTAAGGCTGGAGCTGATGCCTTCATGATTGCGTTCAATGGCGCGCCACTCTTGCCGAGGGTGCGCGTACAAGCCCCATAAGTGATTCAATATCATTGTTATCGTCCTTTATTGTGCAGATCTGAAAATGTCGATACCGCAGACAAAACAACTACTCATCACTAATAGTTATTGGTGATTGTATTGACTCAGTCAAGAACATTTGTTCAACAAATGAACGAGGTTCGGCAGGTTCGGTCCAGATACGAGGGCGCAACACCCTCGACGGAACCATTAAGGCAATGGCTGGCTTTGCAGGCTAACGCCGGATGGGGTAACGATTAGGACGCTGTCTTGGCTGTACCAATCGCCAACGACTAGACGTTGTTGGCCGTGCTCGAGTTGATGCAGGGCTGGGCGATGGGTGTGGCCGTGGATCAGCCAATCACTGCCGGTTTTTTGCAGCAGTGCCGTCACCGCTTGCGGGGTAACGTCCATGATAGCTTGGTCTAATTGGCTGTTACGAGCCTGGCTTTTGGCACGGGCATCGATCGCCATTTGGCGACGTTTACTCAGCGGCAAAAATTTTTGCAGTACCCGATAAAATGGCCATCGGCGTCGGAACTTTTGATAAGCCAGATCGTCGGTGCAGAGCAGATCGCCATGCAAGACGCAGGCTTTGGTGCCATATAGGTCAATGACGGCAATTTCTGGCAGCAATGTCAGGCCGGCTCGTTGGCAGAACTTTTTGCTGATCAGAAAATCGCGATTGCCATTGCAAAAATAGATCGGCAGCTGTTGGCTGGCTTGTTTTAGCAGGGCGGCAACTTGTTCGTTAAAGTCGCTGCGATCGTCATCGCCAATCCACGCTTCAAACAGATCGCCAATAATATAGAGCGCATCGGCCCCGTTTAGCTGGCTGCCGATAAATCGCTGGAAGGCTTGGAAGATGTCGGGACGCTGTTCGCTAAGGTGGAGATCGCCAATGAACAGGGTGCGGGGTGAAGCGGATAGGGAGCCCGACTGGGCTCCCTCAGAGGCATTAACCTTCAACGGTTACGCTCTCGATGACCACAGCTTCCAGTGGTACGTCTTGGTGCATACCGTGGTTGCCGGTAGATACTTTCTTGATCTTGTTAACCACGTCCATGCCTTCTACTACTTCGCCAAATACGCAGTAGCCAAAGCCTTGCATGGATTCGTTTTTGAAATCCAGGAAGGTGTTGTCGTTAACGTTGATGAAGAACTGCGCGGTGGCAGAGTGTGGATCTGGGGTACGCGCCATAGCGATGGTGCCTACTTTGTTGCTCAGGCCGTTGTTGGCTTCGTTCTGGATGCCAGCGCCACAAGATTTTTGTGACATAGCCGCGTCGAAACCGCCGCCTTGAACCATGAAACCGTCGATCACGCGGTGGAAGATGGTGCCGTTGTAGAAGCCGTCGTTGGCGTACTTCAGGAAGTTTTCAACGGTGATAGGCGCTTTATCTGCGTGCAGTTGCAGTTTGATGTCGCCGTGGTTGGTATGCAAAGTCACCATGATGATCTGTCTCTTTGTTGATAATGCGGAGCGAAGTGTACCCAATTGCCTTAATCGGCAAAAGTCTCTGATTTTCTACTTGCCGATCAATGCGTCGTGCTTACTGCGTGATAGACTAGCAGCAGTAACACAATCATGAGTCTAAATAGACATTGGAAAGAGCGTAACGATGCTGCAGATATACAACACCCTAACCAGACAAAAAGAGGAATTTAAACCACTACAGCCCGGCAAGGTGGGCATGTACGTCTGTGGGGTAACCATCTACGACCGCTGTCATATCGGTCACGCTCGCACCTACATCGCCTTTGATAACGTAGTTCGTTATCTGCGTAGCCGTGGCTACGAGGTGAACTACATCCGTAACATCACCGACGTGGATGACAAAATCATCAACCGAGCGGCAGAGAACGGCGAGAGCTGTGAGGCGCTGGTGGAGCGTTTCACCAACTTTATGTACGAAGATTTCGACGCGTTGAACCTGCTGCGTCCGAACATCGAGCCAACCGTTACTGGCCACATGCCAGAGATCATCGCCATCATCGAAAAGCTGGTAGCGAAAGGTCATGCCTACCACGCCAGCAACGGTGACGTGCTGTTTGAAGTAAACACCTTTAACGACTACGGCAAGCTGTCTAAGCAAGATCTGGAGCAGCTGCAATCCGGTGCCCGCGTCGAGGTTGAAGAAGCCAAACGTAACCCAATGGATTTCGTGCTGTGGAAAAGCGCCAAGCCTGGCGAGCCACAGTGGGATAGCCCATGGGGTCCAGGTCGCCCGGGTTGGCACATTGAGTGTTCCGCGATGAACGGCAAGCACCTAGGTGAAGTATTCGATATTCACGGTGGTGGTTCGGATCTGATGTTCCCTCATCACGAGAACGAAGTGGCACAAAGCTGCTGTGCGCACAACGGTAAGTACGTGAACTACTGGATGCACTCTGGCATGGTGCAGGTCAACAAAGAGAAGATGTCCAAATCGTTGGGTAACTTCTTCACCATCTCTGATGTACTGAAGCAGTACCAAGCGGAATCGGTGCGTTACTTCCTGCTGTCCAGTCATTACCGCAGTCAGCTGAACTACTCGGAAGAGAACTTGGCGCAAGCTCATTCGGCACTGGAGCGTCTGTACACCGCCCTGCGTGGGGTAACCGCAGCCGAATCGGTGGATATGGAGAGCGATTACATCGTGCGCTTCAACACCGCCATGGACGACGACATCAACACCGCCGAAGCGCTGCCAGTGCTGTTTGAACTGGCGCGTGAGATCAACTCTGCCAAGGGCAAAGACGACGCTAAGGCATCTGAGTTGGCGGCACTGCTGCTGCATTTGGCCGGGGTTTTGGGGCTGCTGTATCAAGATCCAGAAATCTTCCTGCAAGGCGCTGGTAATGACGATGAAGTGGCGAAGATCGAAGCGTGGATCAAACAGCGTAACGATGCTCGTGCCGCTAAAGATTGGCCAAAAGCCGATGAAGCCCGTGATGCGCTCAACGCGATGGGGATCATTTTGGAAGATGGCGCGAATGGCACCACTTGGCGCCGTAAATAAGCGCTAGCGCTGATGCCTTAAAAAAGCCGGTGGGTTTTCCTCACCGGCTTTTTGCTACTTAAGAGCGGCGATCAAACTCAGCTAACGATGATATTGCTCGCAGGCGATCAAGGTGTTTTCCAGCAAACTGGCGATGGTCATTGGCCCGACGCCACCGGGAACTGGAGTGATAAAACCGGCGCGCTGACTGGCCTGCGCAAAGTCAATGTCACCAACCAATTTACCGCTGTCTAAGCGGTTGATGCCGACATCAATAACGATGGCACCGGGCTTAATCCACTCGCCGGGGATAAAGCCTGGTTTACCAACCGCCACAATCAACAGATCGGCTTGGCCAACGTGGTATTGCAAGTCTTTGGTGAAACGATGGCAAGTGGTGGTGGTGCAACCGGCCAGTAGAGTCTCCAAACCCATTGGTCGGCCAACGATGTTGGAGGCCCCCACTATGACCGCATGCAAACCGTGAGGGCGCACCCCAGTAGAACGAATGAGGGTCATGATCCCTTTTGGGGTGCAGGGGCTTAACAGCGGAATACGCTGGGCTAGGCGGCCAATATTGTATGGGTGGAAACCATCGACATCTTTGTCTGGATGGATGCGCTCGATCACTGCGGTGGTATCGATGTGATCCGGCAAAGGCAGTTGTACCAAGATGCCATCGATATCGTTGGCGTCGTTCAGTTCATCGATTAGCGCAAACAGTTGGTCTTGACGAGCATGTTCTGGCAAGTCGTAACTGCGGGAGACAAAGCCAACGTGCTCACAAGCGCGGCGCTTGCTGCCAACATAAACTTGTGAGGCGGGATCCTGGCCAACCAAGATAACCGCCAGTCCGGGGACGCGTTTGCCCTCCGCTAAACGACGTTCGACTTGCTGTTTTAGGTGTTCTTTGATTTCAGCGGCAATTCCTTTGCCATCAATGATCTGCGCGGTCATAGCGGGTTCCATTACAACATCCGGTGTGAAGGCGAGCGCAGTTTAACCTTGTGTGTGATCAATGTCACTGTTGTTGGCGGAGTGTTGCTGAAAGCTTGAACGAACGACAGTTGCTTACCAAAAAAGTGTTTGACGATGGCGGGGGGCATCATTAATATGCGCCTCCGTTGAGACGAGGAAGTCGTCACGACGGTTCACGGTGATTAGCGTTGCTTGGTAGCGCATCTCCGGATTTTGGATTAGCGGACCAGAGGGTCAGCTTTGATAAAATCGAAACCTTATCGGTGATTAGCGTTGTTTGATAGCGCATCTCCGGATTTTAGATTAGTGGACCAGAGGGTCGGCTTTGGTAAAATCAAAAACTTATCGGTGATTAGCGCAGCCTGGTAGCGCATCTGGTTTGGGACCAGAGGGTCAGAGGTTCGAATCCTCTATCACCGACCACTTTTTAAAGTGTGCGTCACGCAGACTTTGCGCCCGTAGCTCAGTTGGATAGAGCATCCGCCTTCTAAGCGGATGGTCGCGGGTTCGAATCCTGCCGGGCGTGCCAAAAAACAGTGGTGGCTATAGCTCAGTTGGTAGAGTCCCGGATTGTGATTCCGGTTGTCGCGGGTTCAAGTCCCGTTAGCCACCCCATCATTCAGAAAGCCGCTTCGAAAGAAGCGGCTTTTGTCGTTTTAAAGCTTGTTGTTTTTGACCACGATCGCCGCCGCAAAAGTCGATCATTTGTGGCATTAATCGCAAAGACTTCATCTGTTCTTAACTATTTCCAGAAATAGGCTTGAAAGCCGTCGATGCCAGCCCTATTTATAGCAGCGCGATGGGTTGTAGAGTGACTTAGTTAGCCCTTGTTTAGCCTTTAAAACCGCCATTAATTGGCGCTTTGTGGGCAATCTCGACTCTGACCAATGCTGTGGCTATAATGGCGCGTCCTTATTTTAGGTATCGATGCCATTAATGCCGATTTCGCAGTTTATTTGCCGCTTCAGGTCAATAACGCCACGGCATGGTCCAAGGCAGGCGGCACCGCTGTGCTTGCCCTTATCGAATTATCCGCCGGCGGAATCTCCGCCGGTGTGCAAAAAGAACACGACTATTTTGAGGTAGCGTAATGCAAGTTTCTGTAGAAACCACCCAGGGCCTGGAACGCCGCATGACCATCACTGTGGCTGCAGCTGACTTTGAGCCAAAAGTGACTGAAGAGATGAAGAAAGAATCCAAGCGCGTGCGCCTGGATGGTTTCCGTCCTGGCAAAGTGCCAATGTCTGTATTCAAGAAGCGTTTCGGTGCTTCTGTACGTTCTCAGATCCTGGGTGACGTAATGCAGAACTCTTTCTTCAAAGCCATCATGGACGAGAAGATCAACCCAGCTGGCATGCCACGTTTCGAGCCAATCGAAACCGCTGAAGGTCAAGATCTGCAATTCGCTGCTGTGTTTGAAGTATACCCAGAAGTTGAACTGGCGGGTCTGGACGCTATCGAAGTAGAAAAGCCTACTTGCGAAGTGTCTGACGCTGATCTGGACAACATGCTGGAAACCCTGCGCAAGCAGCACGCGGTATTCAACGCGGTTGAGCGTGAAGCTGGCGACAACGATCGCGTTAAGCTGAACTTTGTTGGTTCCATTGACGGCGAAGAGTTCGAAGGCGGCAAGTCTGAAGGTTTCGATCTGGTTATCGGCTCTGGCCGCATGATCCCAGGCTTCGAAGAAGGCATCTCTGGCCACAAAGCTGGCGAAGAGTTCGTAATCGACGTGACTTTCCCTGAGGAATACCACGCTGAGAAGCTGAAAGGCAAAGCGGCTCAGTTCGCCATCACTCTGACCGAAGTTGCTGAGCAAGTACTGCCAGAACTGAACGATGAGTTCGTAGAGAAGTTCGGTATTGCTGAAGGCGGCGTTGACGCACTGAAAGCTGAAGTTCGTAAGAACATGGAGCGTGAGCTGAAGCAAGCGCTGAAAAACAAAGTTAAGCAGCAAGTGATCGACGGTCTGGTTAAGGCTAACGACATCGAGATCCCATCTGCTCTGATCGCTCAGGAAGTTAACGTTCTGCGTCAGCAAGCAATGCAGCGCTTCGGCGGCATGCAAGCACAAAACATGCCTGAACTGCCAGCTGAACTGTTCTCTGAAGACGCCAAGCGTCGTGTACAGATCGGCCTGCTGCTGGGTGAAGTGATCAAGACCAAAGAGCTGAAAGTTGAAGAAGAGCGTGTTAACGCCCTGATCGCTGAAATGGCTACCGCGTACGAAGATCCACAAGAAGTTGTTGACTACTACGCTCAGAACCAAGAAATGATGCAGAACATGCGCAACGTTGCTCTGGAAGAACAAGCAGTTGACGCACTGTTGGCACAGGCTAAAGTTACTGAGAAAGCAGTGAACTTCGAAGAGTTCATGAATCAGCAGCGCTAAGTCTCGCTTGATTTGACTTGGCCGCCTCGGCCAATCATATAATGGCTCGTATGAGGCTCGTGCCCATACGGGCCATTTTTGTTAGGGAATACAAATACTATGTCGCTTTTGCATGACTCCCCTCTGAACGCTTTGGTACCAATGGTGGTGGAACAAACCGCCAAGGGTGAGCGTTCCTACGACATCTACTCGCGCCTGTTAAAAGAGCGTGTCATTTTCCTGACCGGTCCGGTGGAAGACCACATGGCCAACCTGGTAGTAGCGCAGCTGCTGTTCTTGGAATCTGAAAACCCAGACAAGGATATCTACCTGTACGTCAACTCCCCAGGTGGCTCGGTGACTGCCGGCATGTCTATCTATGACACCATGCAGTTCATCAAACCGGACGTAAGTACCGTATGTATGGGGCAAGCGGCTTCAATGGGCGCCTTCCTATTGGCCGGTGGTGCTAAAGGTAAACGTCATGTATTGCCAAACGCTCGCGTGATGATCCACCAACCGCTGGGTGGCTTCCAAGGCCAAGCGTCTGACATCGCTATTCATGCGCAAGAGATCATCGGCATCAAACACAAGCTCAACACCTTGCTGGCAGAGCACACTGGTCAGCCGCTGGAAGTGATTGAGCGCGATACCGATCGTGACAACTTTATGAGCGCAGATGCGGCGGTAGAATACGGCTTAGTGGATTCGGTGCTAAGTCGTCGCAGCGCCGAATAGCGGATGCCACAGCACTGGCATACACTTTAAAAAGCCTTAGCCTGGATCAAGGGGTTGTAAATGAGTGATATCCAAAAAGGTGACGGTGATAACAGCAAGCTGCTGTACTGTTCCTTCTGCGGCAAAAGCCAACACGAAGTACGCAAGCTAATTGCTGGCCCTTCGGTGTACGTGTGTGATGAATGCGTTGAACTGTGCAACGACATCATTCGCGAAGAGGTGAAAGAACTGTCGCCTAAGCGTTCGGCAGACAAACTGCCAACGCCGCACGAAATTCGTGCCCACCTAGATGATTACGTGATCGGCCAAGACCAAGCCAAAAAGGTGTTGGCGGTGGCGGTATACAACCACTACAAACGTCTGCGCCACGGCGGTGATAAGGCGGAAGTGGAGCTAGGTAAAAGTAACATTCTGCTGATCGGGCCAACCGGTAGTGGTAAAACTCTGCTGGCGGAAACCATGGCACGCCTGTTGGATGTGCCGTTTACCATGGCCGACGCCACCACCTTGACCGAAGCCGGTTACGTTGGTGAAGATGTGGAAAACATCATCCAGAAGCTGCTACAGAAGTGCGATTACGATGTAGAAAAGGCCCAGCGTGGCATCGTATACATCGACGAGATCGATAAGATCTCGCGCAAGTCGGACAACCCATCAATCACCCGCGACGTTTCCGGTGAAGGGGTTCAGCAAGCGCTGCTGAAGCTGATTGAAGGTACAGTGGCGGCGGTACCACCACAGGGCGGCCGTAAGCATCCACAGCAAGAGTTCTTGCAGGTTGATACCTCTAAGATCCTGTTTATCTGTGGCGGCGCATTTGCGGGTCTAGACAAAGTGATCGATCAGCGCGCTTTCGTCGGCACCGGCATCGGCTTTGGCGCGGAAGTGCGCAGCAAAGACCAAGGCAAATCACTGACCGAGACCTTTGCTCAGGTAGAGCCAGAGGATTTGGTGAAGTACGGTTTGATCCCTGAGTTTATCGGCCGTTTGCCAGTGGTCGCTACCTTGGGCGAACTGGATGAAGACGCGCTGGTGCAGATCCTGTCTGAACCAAAGAACGCATTGACCAAGCAGTATGCGGCGTTGCTGCAACTGGAAGGCACGGAACTTGAGT
The DNA here is from genome assembly GCF_000422665.1 of Ferrimonas senticii DSM 18821. Taxonomy (GTDB): domain Bacteria; phylum Pseudomonadota; class Gammaproteobacteria; order Enterobacterales; family Shewanellaceae; genus Ferrimonas; species Ferrimonas senticii. The sequence goes on from NZ_KE383898.1 coordinate 322,868, forward strand.
TCCGCGATGACGCCCTGCGTGCCATTGCCAAAAAGGCGATGGAGCGTAAGACCGGTGCCCGTGGTTTGCGTTCTATCGTTGAAGGCGTGCTGCTGAACACCATGTATGATCTGCCTTCAAAAGAGAACGTAGAAAAAGTAGTGGTGGACGAATCGGTGATCCGTGGCGAATCCGAGCCATTGCTCATCTATCGCAGTGAAACGCAAGCGGCAGCGTCTGAATAAGCCAAGCTAATCACAGAATTCAAAGGAGCCAATCGGCTCCTTTTTTGTTATGGCGCATTGAATCACTAAAGAACGCCCCCATATACTCGATAACAAACCAGTCAAGTACCGCAATTGCAGTCATAATTGACTGGAAATCCTACGAATATTTCCGCAGCAAAAGGAATCCAACGATGACACTAGAGCGAACCGATCACGTCGTCATACCGGTACTGCCGCTTCGAGATGTGGTGGTGTACCCCCATATGGTGATCCCGCTGTTTGTCGGTCGACAAAAGTCCATTGGCTGTTTAGAAGCCGCGATGGAGCAGGGAAAGCAGGTGCTGTTGGTTGCCCAACGCGAAGCGGATCAAGACGATCCGAGTACCGATGACATCTTTCACGTTGGCACGGTCGCATCGATTTTGCAGTTGCTGAAACTGCCAGATGGTACCGTCAAGGTGTTGGTGGAGGGCGGCCAACGCGCCAAAATCACCGAGTTTACCGATACCGAACCGTTTTTCGTTGCTGAAGCGCAGTTCTTAGCCTCAAAGCTAATCCCTGAAAAAGAGGAAGAGGTGCTGGTTCGCACCGCCATCAGCCAGTTTGAAGGCTACATCAAGCTCAATAAAAAGATCCCGCCGGAGGTCTTAACCTCCCTCAACGGCATCGATGAGGCGGCGCGCTTGGCGGACACCATGGCGGCGCACATGCCACTCAAGCTTGCCGAGAAACAAGCGGTGATCGAGATGGTCGACGTCTCCGAGCGCTTGGAATACTTGATGGCGACCATGGAATCTGAAATCGACATTCTGCAGGTGGAGAAAAAGATCCGCTCGCGGGTGAAGAAGCAGATGGAGAAGAGCCAGCGCGAGTACTACCTCAACGAGCAGATGAAGGCGATCCAGAAAGAGTTGGGTGAACTGGATGACGCTCCGGATGAGTTTGAGATGCTGGCCAACAAGATTGTTGAAGCCAAGATGCCAGCCGAGGCGGAAGAGAAAGCCAAGGCGGAGCTCAACAAGCTGAAGATGATGTCGCCGATGTCGGCCGAAGCGACTGTCGTGCGCAGCTACGTTGATTGGATGATCAGCGTGCCATGGTCGAAGCGTTCTAAGGTGAAAAAAGACTTGGCGGTGGCTTCCGATGTGCTGGATGCCGACCACTTTGGTCTGGAAAAGGTAAAAGAACGCATTCTGGAATACCTCGCGGTGCAATCACGAGTGCGTCAGCTGAAAGGGCCAATTCTTTGTTTGGTTGGGCCTCCAGGGGTTGGTAAAACCTCATTGGGGCAGTCGATTGCCAAAGCCACTGGGCGCAAGTACGTGCGGATGGCGCTGGGCGGGGTGCGTGATGAAGCGGAGATCCGTGGCCATCGCCGTACCTACATCGGTTCAATGCCGGGCAAGCTTATCCAGAACATGAGCAAAGTAGGGGTTAAAAACCCGCTGTTCCTGCTGGATGAAATTGACAAAATGAGCTCGGATATGCGCGGTGATCCCGCTTCAGCGCTGCTGGAAGTGTTGGACCCGGAGCAGAACAACGCCTTTAACGATCACTACTTGGAGGTGGATTACGATCTCTCCGATGTGATGTTTGTGGCGACCTCGAACTCGATGAATATTCCAGGACCGCTGCTGGACCGGATGGAAGTGATTCGTCTTTCCGGTTACACCGAAGATGAAAAACTCAACATCTCCAAACAGCACCTGCTGGGTAAACAGATCAAACGCAATGGCCTTAAACAGGGCGAGTTGATTGTTGATGACTCGGCCATCGTTGGCATCATTCGTTACTACACCCGTGAGGCGGGGGTACGTAGCCTCGAGCGTGAGATCTCTAAAATTTGCCGTAAGGCGGTGAAAAAGCTGCTGCTTAAGCAAGCAGAGAAACCGGTGCTGGTGAATGCCGATAATCTGCAAGACTACTTGGGGGTACAGCGCTTTGACTACGGTAAAGCAGACTCGACCAACCAAGTTGGTCAAGTTACCGGTTTGGCATGGACCGAAGTCGGCGGCGATCTACTGACCATCGAAACCACTTCGGTACCGGGCAAAGGCAAGCTGACCTACACCGGTAGCTTGGGCGATGTGATGCAAGAGTCGATTCAGGCGGCGATGACCGTAGTGCGGGCACGGGCTGAAAAGCTGCGGATCAACGAGGATTTCTACGAGAAACGCGATATCCACGTGCACGTACCGGAAGGGGCGACCCCGAAAGATGGACCATCTGCAGGTATTGCGATGTGCACCTCGTTGGTGTCCTCGCTGACCGGCAATCCGGTGCGCGCCGATGTGGCGATGACCGGCGAGATTACCTTGCGTGGGGAAGTGTTGCCGATCGGTGGCTTGAAAGAAAAGCTGCTGGCAGCGCATCGCGGTGGCATCAAGCGAGTGCTGATCCCGCAGGAGAACGAGCGTGATTTGAAAGAGATCCCAGATAACGTTAAGGCGGATCTGGAGATCATGCCGGTGCGTTGGATTGATGACGTTTTGACTCTGGCGTTACAAGACTCGCCGACTGGGGTTTCCAGTTAACTTCAAATTTTGCGAGTTTCCTTATAAAAATGCGCCTTTTATGGCGCATTTTTGCTGCATTTCGATGGTTTGGGGCTTTTCAAGCTGAAAATAGATGTGTAGTGTATTCCTCGAAGCTCAGAACCACGCTGGAAAGCCCAGCAGCACTGACTTTTAGCCGTATCCAATAAATGGATTTAGCAGTCTGGCAGGTGCTTGAACTTGTAATTCAGGCTTGATATAAACCCTCCGCAGACCGCGCTGAAACATGGATTTCACGGCGGCGCGAATAATAGAATTCAAGGGGATGTAATGAACAAATCTCAACTGATCGATCAAATTGCTTCTGGTGCAGACATTTCTAAAGCGGCAGCTGGCCGTGCACTGGACTCTTTCATCGATGCAATCACCGACACCCTGAAAAGCGGTGAAAAGATCTCTCTGGTAGGCTTTGGTACTTTCGAGGTTCGTGAGCGTGCAGAGCGTACCGGTCGCAACCCACAGACTGGTAAAGAGATCAAAATCGCAGCAGCTAAGATCCCAGCTTTCAAAGCCGGTAAAGCGCTGAAAGACGCGGTAAACTAAGACTAGTTTGTCGTTCAACGCTCAAGTCACGGCTTGGGCGTTGCTGTTTTAGCAGTACAGAGACGATTCAACCCCGTACTCGAGGCTGTTAGAAAGAGAAAAGCGCATCCGTAATGATGCGCTTTTTTGCATTAACGAAAGGTAAAAAGAGAAGGCAGATGCTAGAGAAGATCCGTGAAGGCTCGCAGGGAGTTGCGGCCAAGATCATCCTTAGTTTGGTGATCTTGTCGTTCGCCCTAACCGGGGTTTACAGCTACCTCGGTACCAATACCGGTCAAGTGGCGGCAATTGTCAATGGCGAAGAGATCAATCGCTACGATCTGGATACAGCCTTCCAGAATGAACAAAACCGTCTGCGCAATCAGATGGGTGAGATGTTCGATACCCTATTGGCTGATCCGGCGTACATGGACAACCTGCGCCAGACTGTGCTGGATCGCATTGTCGCCGAGCGTTTGTTAGATCAAAAGGTTCGTGAAATGGGCCTGCGCGTATCAGATGCGCAGATCAAACAAGCACTGCGGGAGATGCCCGAGTTTCAGGTGGATGGCAAGTTTGACAACGACCGCTACCAACTGGTGCTGCGTCAAAGCAATCTAACCGGCGCCCAACTGGGTGACATCATGCGTGGCGATATGGCTCGTCAACAGTTGCTGGTTGGCTTACTGGGCAGTGAATTTGCGACCGAAGCGCAAGCCAAGAGTTTGGCGGAGTTGCAGCAGCAAACCCGTGATGTGCGAGTGTTGATGGTTAAAGCCGCTGACTACGCCAGCGATCTGAACATTGACAGCGCCGCGGTCGAGTCTTACTACAACGCTAATCCGCTGCAGTTTGCTCAAGCCGAGCAAGTACAGTTGGAATACGTTGAGCTAAACGTGGCTGATATCAGCGGTGATATCGATGTAGCTGAAGAAGATGCTCGCGCTTATTTCGAAGCGAATCAGAGCCTGTACAGCATGCCAGAACGTCGCTTGGCGGCGCATATGTTGTTTGAAGGCGATGATGCCAAAGCCCGTGCTGAAGCCGCTTTAGCCCGCGTTAACGGCGGCGAAGCCTTTGCCGATGTGGCGAAGAGCGAATCCGACGATACTTTCAGCGCTGAAAACGGCGGTGAATTGGATTGGATGACCCCAGGCACCATGGGCGAGGTATTTGACAATGCGCTGTTTGCCTTGCCAGAAGGTGGTGTGTCTGAAGTTCTGGAGACCGACTTTGGCTTCCAGATCGTTCAAGCCAAGCAAGTTGAAGCAACCACTACTCGTCCGTTTGCGGAAGTACAGCAAGAGATTAATGCGGTACTGGCGACCGACGTTGCTCAGCAAGAGTTCTATGCGCTGCAGCAGCAACTGGCTGACATCAGCTTTGAGGTACCGGACTCGTTGCAAGAAACCGCTGATGCCATTGGTGCACAAGTGAAGCTAAGCCCATGGTTTGACCGCATGTCGGCACCGGCGCCGCTGAATAACCCACGGTTGCTGGCTGAAGCGTTCTCTGATCCGGTATTACTGGATGGCATGAACTCCGAAGTGGTTGAAGTGGGTAATAACCATCTGATCGTGGTACGTGCTAAAGGCCATAAGGCGGCGGGCACGAAACCATTGGCAGAGGTAACAGGCCAGATCGAGCAACTGCTGAAGCAGCAGCAAGCCTCTGAATTGGCGCAGCAGCAAGCTGACAAGCTGATGGCAGATTGGCAAGCGGGTAGCGTACCTGCGGCGCTAATCGAAGCTAAGGCGATCAATCGCATGGGCGACGGTAAGTTGGATAACCAACTGGTTGCAGAACTGTTTAAGCTTGCCCCTGCGACCACTGGCAGTGCGTTTAGCACCATCAAACTGGCCAACGGTGACATTGCGGTAGTCGCGCTGGATGCAGTGACCACCCCAACCGAACTGCAAGGGCTGGAAATGCTGCGTGGTCAGCTAAGCCAGCAGTCTGGTCAGCTAAACTACCTGGCTTTTGTTGATGCGCTAAAAGCGGACGCCGAAGTGGTTTACCCAGTTGTTGATGCCGAATCGCAGCAGTAACTGACCCGAGTTTGCTAAGCTTGAAAGCCACCGCAACCGCGGTGGCTTTTTCCATCTGCCAAGATGATCCCGCATGGATTTGCGATTACAATTCCCTGCATTCCATCCATGATGACCTGTCCGCCGCCGCTACTGATGGTGGCATGGCCGGTTTTTGTAAGAGAAAAAGAGAAGATTATGGCTACAGCTCCAATGACCGTTCGCGGTGCTGAGATGCTCCGTGAAGAGCTGGAACATCTGAAGTTTGTTAAGCGTCCAAAGATCACCGAAGCGATCGCATCGGCGCGTGAACTGGGTGACTTGAAAGAGAACGCCGAATACCACGCCGCCCGCGAAGAGCAGGGCATTGCCGAAGCGCGTATCCGCGATATCGAAGGCAAGCTGTCGAACGCGCAGATCATCGACGTAACCAAATTGCCAAACAACGGCAAGGTGATCTTTGGTGCCACCGCGACCTTGGTGAACGTTGACACCGACGAAGAGGTAACTTACCGCATCGTTGGTGACGACGAAGCGGATTTTAAGAGCAACCTGATCTCGGTAAACGCGCCTTTGGCTCGTGCGTTGATTGGCAAAGAATTGGACGACACCGTTATCGTTAAAGCTCCAGCGGGCGACATCGAGTACGAAGTGATCAAGGTCGAATACCTGTAATTGCAGTGAATTGACAACAAACCGCCTTCGGGCGGTTTTTTTGTATCTTTTCGGTGCAACTGACTCACTTGTTGGGCAAATTTTTTATCAGTGCCAGAAATAATTGCACCAACGGGGGGAGTTGGCGTTGTGATAAGCAACGCTTATTTCAGCGTCAGTTGCGAAAGTTCTTGTTGTTAATAGGGTGTTATTTAGAACTGGCTTGTATTTACAAAGTGGTATCCCTAACGAGGTATATCGGTGGCCATTACCACGGCGGCAAACTCAGTTCGAAGGCCTCAGGAATCGGTAAAGTGCCAACCTGCGGTTGTCAGTGTTATGCCCCCGCGCAATGGATGGGCAGCAGATGGAGCGAAGATTGATGATGAAACCGAAGTATTTAGCCGTTGTAACCGCCATGGTGTTGTCCGCGGGTGCACAAGCTGCCAGCGTCAACAACGTGGCAGAGATGTTCCAACAAGGCAGCGTTAAGCTGGATGCCAACCTGCGCTATGAAAACGTTCAACAAGACAATGCACTGAAAGACGCCGATGCGCTGACGCTGCGTACCCGCTTGACCTTTGAAACTGCCGAGCTGCATGGATTCTCGGCGCTGCTTGAATTTGAAGATTCTCGCGATCTGTTTGGGATCAATGATTATAGCGATGGGACTGGCAATGGCACTGATTATTCAGTGATTGCCGATCCCAACACCACCGAAGTGGATCAAGCGGCAATTCGCTACAGCCATCAAATGGGCAAAGTGACCGTGGGTCGCCAAGTGGTGGCACTGGATAACCAGCGTTTTGTTGGTCACGTTGGCTGGCGTCAAGACCGTCAGACCTTCGATGCGGTCAACCTGTTGTTGACGCCGATGGCGGATCTGTCGCTTAACTACATCTACATCAATCAACGTAACCGTATTTTTGGTGATGAACAGGATATCGATGCTAATGACCACTTGTTCAACCTTGGTTACCAAACCGATTTCGGCAAGCTGAGCGGTTACGCTTATCTGCTAGACAACGATAAAGTTGAAAATGACGATCTGAACACGTACGGCGTGCGCTTCGCTGGCGCCAGTAAGATGTCCGACATCAAGCTGAACTACCAGTTGGAATACGCCACTCAAGAAAATGAAGCCAACGATGCCGATACCGATTACTACTTGGTGGAAGTCGGGGCTGGTATGGGCGCATTTGGCGCCAAAGTGGGTTACGAAGTGCTGGGCTCGGATAACGGTAAAGTTGGCTTTAGCACGCCGCTGGCAACACTACATAAGTTCAATGGTTGGACCGATACCTTCCTTGGTACGCCTGATCAGGGTTTACAAGACCTGTATGTTGGTTTAACAGCTAAGACCGGCTACGGCGCTTTCGCCGCGGTTTACCACGATTTTAGTAGCGACTACGGCAGCATCGATTACGGTTCTGAAGTCGATCTGCAGTTCACCACTAAGTTTGGTAAGCATTACAACGCCGGCATTAAGTACGCGATGTATGATGCTGACGATTTTTCTGTCGATACCGACAAACTGTGGGTTTGGGTAGGGGCTAGCTTCTAAGCTGCTGCAACCACAGCAACACAACAACTAGGGCGTGCAATGCACGCCCTTTGTCGTTTATTCGCCTGCTTAGCGCTTAGGTTGGGCGTCGATGCTTTGGCCGTTGATGTGGCGACTGGCATCGCTCATTAGATACAGATAGAGCGGCATTAACTCCTCTGCGGTTTTTAGGCTCATTGGGTCCTCGGCAGGAAACGCAGTGGCGCGCATTTTGGTGCGGGTCGCGCCTGGGTTAATGCAGTTGCTGCGCAAGTTGCTGTCGGCCACCTCATCGGCGAGAGTTTCCATCATCCCCTCGGTGGCAAACTTTGAGATGGCATACGGCCCCCAGAAAGCACGACCTTGACGGCCAACCCCAGAAGAGGTGAACACTACTGAACTACTGCTGGCTTTTTTCATTACCGGTAGCAGCGCTTTGGTCATTAAGAACTGGGCGGTGACGTTGGTGTGCATCACTTCGGTAAACATCTCTTGGCTGATCTGTTCAAACGGGGTGAGTGCCCCCAACACTGATGCGTTGTGCAATAGGCCATCCAATTGGCCAAATTGCTGTTCGATGGTTTGTGCTAAATCTTGGTAATTCTGTTCAGTGGCGCCGTGCATATCCAGCGGCACAATCGCCGGTTCTGGGTAGCCTGCGGCAACAATCTCATCGTACACCGCGGTCAGTTTTTCGGTGGTTCTGCCCAATAAAATCACGGTCGCTCCATAACGGGCGTAGCTTAATGCGGCAACGCGACCGATGCCGCTGCCGGCGCCGGTTACCAAAATAGTTTTATTTTTTAGGCCATTATCTGGACATTGGAATTCCAACATTAAGCTTCCTTACTTCTTGGATAACTAATTGAATTGCCAATACTTGGCGGCATTTGTAACGGCTGTTTTAAACGGACGACTGATTATTTTGTCGATAATGACTTGAAATGGTCGTCATTTTTGATGCACAAATGTAGCAAGCGGGTGGCTAATGCGTTAATTTTTTTAACAAAGCGCCGTTAGCAACCGTCGCTTTGCCTGCCCACCATTGTGCCAATGGAAGGCAAAAAAATAAAAGTAAAGATAACTGGGGAGTAACAATGAAACGACTGATATTGACCGCGGCGGTGGCTTCCGCACTCGGCCTTACGGGGTGCGGCGGTGGTGACAGCCAGTCTGATTACCTCGCCGAAGAGCAGCAACGCGATCCCGTGGCGCCAATCGCGCGAATCCAATTCGATCCTGCCGCAGGCAAAGTGCCGGTTCCTAATGATCTGTTATTCCTTGGAACGCCTGATGGCACCCTTAATTTTCCAACAGAAGCCAGTGGCTCTGAAGCGCAAACCAAACTGTTGGCGGAGCTGGCGCCACTAACCGATATCTACCGTGACCCACAGACCGCTATTGGCGCGCTTGGGGGGTGGTCAACCACCTCACCAATCTCCATCAATGTTGACCTGCTTGAAGGTGCGGCAGGGCTTGATACCAGCAGTGCCGAAGCCCCAGGGGCAGTGCGCCTATTTGAGGTGACCTTGGAAGGGGCACTAACCACCGATGCCGCTTGTGCTGCCGGTGAGTCACTGCATATTTGTGAAGTCGGTGATGAGCTGCAATACGGCACCGACTTTGCGGTCAGTGCTTCGACAGATAGCATTGCGATTGTGCCAATCAAACCGCTGAAACCGAAAAGCTCGTACGTTTATGTCACCACCACCAGTATCCGTGATACCGACGGGGCCACGGTTAAAGGGTCACTCAGTTTCGATACCTTGCGTTTGGATTTGCCGGGTCTTACCCCAGAGCAGCAGTCGTTGAAGGCCATTTTGGATGATTACATCGCTGATCTTGCCGCCGCCCACAGTGTCGACAGCGACAGCGTCACTTATGCTGGCAGCTTTACCACCCAATCCATTCAAGACAGCGTCGTCACCGTTAGCCAGTTGATGGCCGATGGTCTAAGCGAAACCCCACAGCGGGCTATCTCGCCGCTGTTTAGCCCGGTTTGGCAGCAACTGCCAACTGACATCGGCGTGAACGTGGCGCAGGCATTGTCATTGCCTGTGAGTTCGGATCCAAGTTATCTGCTGGCTGCGGCGACCGATATCTATCGCGCTAATTTGCAATTGCCTTACTACTTGCCGTCGCCAACGCTGGCGGATGCCCCGTTAGAGGGTAATGCGCCTGCGGTGAATGGCCGTTGGCAAGCCTTTGGTGACAGTCCACTAGCGGTACTGCAGGCGGTGCAAACTGGCGCATTGCTGCAGGAAAACTTTGCGACTCAAGCGGCTGCCCAAGGTATCGATCCTATCAGCGCCATCAGTGCGCCAGCGTCGCTGGTTGGCGCCAGCTTTACTCTCGATAACGGTGAGCCGGCGGATCCAACTCGTCACATCAGTCGCTTCAACCCAGTGCCAATGCCGCAATCGACCGCAGATGTTGCGGTTCAGATCACCGTACCCACCAACGTGGCTAAGCCGGCTACTGGCTGGCCGGTGGCGATCACCATGCACGGCTTAGGCGGCACCAAGGAAACTACCTTACCGCTGGCAGGCGCTTACACTTCGCAGGGGATCGCGACCATTTCGATTGATATGCCATTGCATGGCGAGCGTGGTTTTGCCCGAATCGGTGGCGGCGAAGGCCCCTTTGCTTACAGTGCCACCAACCCGGCGTTTGGTGACGAATATGTCAACGGCAGCCCACTGTTATTTGTCAAAATCGACAGCGGCCTCACCAATCGTGACAACTTTCGCCAAGCGATCGTTGATCACCTAGGTCTGCGTTTGGCGCTATCGGCATTAACCGCGGCACAGGTTGGTGGCGGTGGTGAGCCGATGTTTGATATGACTAAGGTAAGCCTGCAAGGTCTGAGCCTTGGCGCCATTGTTGGTACCTCTGTGACGGCTTACGCCAACAGTTGGGACAGCGCCGCGTTTGGGCCAAATCCGTACGCTTTGACTAATGCCTCGTTGGTTGCCCCTGCCGGAGGCTTGGCCGGATCATTTGCCGGCTCAGCCAGCTTTGGACCGGTGCTGATGCAAAGTTTGGTCGGGCAAATTCAACCGGCCTGTTTAGATCCGATGACCGGTGCAATTGTTGAGACCGAGGCCTGCGCCGCCGTGGTTGCGGCCATTGAAGCTGATGTGATCCCAGAATTTGCATTGGCCTCGCAAACCGCGGTGGATGCCATTGACCCACTAAACCATGCAGCCATGCTGGCGGCTACCGCGACCCCGGTGCACCTGATTGAGATCGTTGGTGATGACATGTTGCCAGGGGATCTGGTGTTGCCAAACAGCGTTGCAGGCTTCCCGTTGTCTGGTACCGAGCCGCTGATTGCCAACCTTGGCTTAGCTGCAGTGACGGAAACTCAAATGGATGCCGCTGGGGTTAGTGGCGCGGTGCGCTTTAGCAAAGGCCACCACAGCTCTGTGGCAAGCCCACTGGTTCCGGCAGAGCTGACAGGGATACTTAGCCCTGCAGATGCACTGGCGGCGACGGTGGAGATGCAAACACAGGTTGTCGGTCACGCGGCCTCACAAGGCGGTGTGTTGCCTGTGACCAACGGTTGTGTGATTCAGGGCGGTAGCTGCGAAGAGTAATTCGCCCTGTTAAAAACCGTAGATAATTCAAGGCCCAGCAGTTGCTGGGTCTTTTTGTTTGATAGACTGTAGCAAACCTAAAAGCTGAGGAAGTGAAGTTTGGAGTTCCTGTTTGAGTATGGCTTGTTTCTGGCCAAAATCGTTACCGTGGTGGTGGCGTTAGCGGTACTGGTGGTGATTGCTGCGGCCGCAGGCAAGAGTGGCGCTAAAAATAAGGGCAGTCTGAAGCTTATCGATTTAACGGATACCTTTGAGGGCTACAAAGCGCAGTTACAGCAATACCTGCTGTCGGACGACGAACTCAAAGCGTTGGCTAAGGAAGAGAAAGCTAAAGCAAAGCAGCAAGCCAAAGAGAGTAAAGGTCAAGCGCGCCAAGGGCGCTTGTTTGTGATCGATTTTAAAGCTGGCATCGATGCGGCGCAGGTAGCGAACTTGCGCGAAGAGATCAGTGCGCTGTTAACGGTCGCCGATAAAGATAAAGATGAGCTGCTGGTTAAAGTTGAAAGCGGTGGTGGTATGGTGCACGCCTATGGTTTGGCTGCCAGTCAGCTAGATCGCGTCCGTCAGGCGCAGATCCCGATGACCATTGCCGTTGATAAGGTGGCAGCCAGTGGCGGTTATATGATGGCCTGTGTGGCCAACAAGGTGATTGCCGCGCCGTTTGCGATTGTTGGCTCTATTGGGGTGATTGCCCAGTTACCCAACTTTAATAAAGTGCTGAAGAAAAACGACATCGAGTTTGAGATGCACACCGCCGGTGACTTTAAACGCACCATTACCATGTTCGGCGAAAACACCGACGAAGGGCGGGAAAAATTTAAACAAGAGTTGGAGCACACTCACCAGCTGTTTAAGTCTTTTGTCAGCCGTTATCGCCCAGAGCTCGATATCGCCACTGTCGCCACCGGTGAGCATTGGTTCGGTCAGCAGGCGTTGGAACTCGGTTTAGTTGATGAACTGGCGACATCGGATGATTTCTTAATGCGTGCCGACAAGCCGATTGTGCAACTGCAATATCAGCAGAAGCAGAACTTGGCACAAAAGCTGGGCCGTGGTGCCGAAGCCGTGGTCGAACGCAGTATGTTGAAACTGTCGGAACTGGCCAATCGCAGTCACTAATAACTATCAGTTTAAATAAAAGAGCCAACTCATTGAGTTGGCTCTTTTTTATTGCGTAAGCGCGGGGGTATTAGTGAACGTGGTCGATCGCTTTATCCAAAGCATCGGGGTCGTGAAACACCTCGAGATCCAATTCTCGCTCACTTTTAGCGACAATCAGCGATACTGCGGTATCACCGGTCACGTTGACGGCGGTACGAACCATATCCAATAAGCGGTCGACCCCAAGGATTAAGGCGATCCCTGCAACCGGCAAACCAACCTGTTCCAGCACCATCGCTAGCATCACCAAGCCAACGCCGGGCACCCCTGCGGTGCCGATTGAAGCCAAGGTGGCGGTTACGATCACCATCAACAGATCGCCAAAGGTTAAATCGATGGCAAACACCTGGGCGATAAACACCGTAGCAACCCCTTGCATAATGGCGGTGCCGTCCATGTTGATAGTAGCTCCCAGCGGCAGACTGAAAGAGCTGACGCGATTGCCCACGCCAAGGTTCTGGCTGGCGTTTTCCATGGTCACTGGCAAGGTTGCCGCAGAGCTAGCAGTAGAGAATGCGAACATCTGCACGCTGCCCATCTTCTTTAAAAAGACTAAAGGGTTAAGACCACTTAGGCTGATTAACAACAGCGGATAAACCAGCAACGCATGGAGGATTAGTACCCCCAACACCAAGAAGAAGTATTTTAGTACTGAACCGAAAGCGGCGATATCAAGGGTCAGTGCCATCTTGGCGATCAGCGCGAACACCCCATAGGGGGCGAACCACATCACGATGTTGACCAAGTTCATCATCACCCGATCCATCTCATCAAAGAAGGCGCGTACCGTTGCCGCTTTGTCTCCGAGCTGCGCGATGCAGTAACCGAGCAAAATGGCAAAGACGATGATCTGTAGCATGTTGCCATTGGCTAATGCGGCCATTGGGTTTCGCGGGATCAGATCGATTAGTACATCGGAAAGGCCAGGAGCGGTTTTGGCTTCAAAGCCAGCGGCAGACGCAGCCATCAGCGGATCACCAGGCTGCAGCAAGGTGGCGGCCAACAGTGCCAGACTGATGGCGATGGCGGTGGTGATCAGGTACAGCAACACCGTTTTACCGCCGATACGACCAAGGGTTGAAGGATCCGACAAACTGGCGGTGCCGCACACCAAAGACACCAATACCAATGGCACCACCAGCATCCGCAGCGCGGAAACAAACATACTGCCGACCACTTCAAATAGACCTTCAGTGAAGTAATCGGTCAACCAACCGGCATCGCCGACGGCAGTGCGTAGGGCCAAACCGGTCAGGATCCCAACAACCATACCGATCAGAATCTTGCCGGTTAAGCCAATTTTCCCATTAGCGTTGTGACTCATTCCATTATCCTTAACGGTGTTATCATTATTTTAACAACTGCAGCGTAGCAGGAAGCGCCGACGGCAAAAAGAGTGCCGTGGTCAGCGGCGCGACTTTGTTGCAATTGAATGCCAATGTTGCGGTCAGCAAAATGAAACTATTTTGCCAAGGTAATTTGCCGCTAAAGCTAGCGCTGGAACGGGTAGATGCTGCCCAGATGCAGCAGCTGTGTTAATTCATCCAACGCCTGTTGGCTTTCGTTAAGCAGTGCAACGTCGCGTAGATCATCAAAGCTGATGCGGTCGCGGTAGTGCTTATCAACCCAAGCCGATAGCCGCTGATGCTGGGCACGATCGATTAAGCAGTGCGGATTCACCGCCGCCAACTCCGCCGCCGAAAGCGTGACCCGAAGGCGCAAACAGGCCGGGCCGCCACCATTTTGCATGCTCTGTTTGACATCAAAGTAGTGCACCTGTTTGATCGGCTGCTGGCGGTCAGTTAGGGTCGCCAGATACGCCGCCACTTGCGGTTGCTCTAAACATTCAGTTGGGGCAATTAGCGCCATCTCGCCGCTGGGCAAGGTCAGGATCTGGGTGTTAAACAGATAGCTTTTAACCGCCTGTTCGATGCTGACCTCGGCGGTGGCCACTTCCAAGATATGCAGTTCTGCGTCGCCAAAGGCACGGCGGATGTCGTTCAATGCTTGTGGTTGGTTTAGGAATGCCTGCTGATGACAAAACAGCATGTTGTGGTTGCCCACCGCTATCACGTCGTTATGGAACACCCCTTGGTCGATGACTTCAGGATTTTGCTGAATAAACAGGGTGTGGCGGGGGTTTAACTGGTGCAGACGGGCTACCGCTTGGCTGGCCTCTAAGGTCTGTCTGGCAGGATAGCGCTGCGGCGCGACTTGGCCGTTATTGATCGCGCTTTTGCCATAAACAAACAGTTGCAGCCCTTGCTCGCCATAGCTTGAACACAAGCGCGTGTGGTTGGCGGCGCCCTCATCACCAAGGCTGTCGTGACTTGGCAGGGCATCATGGTGGACAAAATAGTGCGGGTCATTAAATACCGCCGCCAGAGTGCGACTGGTCTGTGGATGTTCAATCGCACGATGCAACTTATTCACCAGATTAGCTGGGGTAAAGTGCACTTTATTATCTAAGCTATCTGCACTTGGCGAGACTGTGGCGGCGTTGGCACTCCACATGCTGCTGGCGGAATAACACGCGCTTAGCAACTGCGGAGCTTGGCGATGCGCTTGCTCCAGCACTTTGGCGTCGCTGCCGGTAAAACCCAGTTGTCGTAAGGTGGTCAGATCCGGCCGCGATTGCGGCGCCAGTACCCCTTGCACCATGCCCAGTTCAGTCAGTGCCAGCATCTTATCTAAGCCTTGCTTGGCGGCGGCTTTAGGATTGGATGCCACGCTGGCGTTGTGCTGTGATGCCAAATTGCCGAGCGACAATCCGGCGTAGTTGTGGCTGGGCCCGACTAGGCCGTCAAAGTTGGCTTCCAGATGCATGCCATCCCTCCTGTGGATATTGCCGGCGAGTGACCTCATGTCGTCGCGCTGTGGTCTGGTAATTGGGGCGCGTTAGCGGTGAAACGGCTGGCTAACTGGCCCCAGTATACGGTGCAAAAATCGCGCCTCAAGAGGCCGGATTGTCCGTCAGTTGCAACAAATGCATAACTATTGCTTGCATGTCTAAGATTGTTGCATTAGTAGTTTGTGGAATCGCGATTTCAGTCGTGAATTTATTTTTTATTGCACAAAAATCGGCTAAGTGTTTGCTTTATCAGGGGGCTAGGGTTGCAACTGAGCGATACTCCCTCTATATATGGAGCCAATTTTTCTTGCCAAAACGCGTTCAATAAGGTTCAAGCCACCCGATGGGAAAATCTTTGGTAATCGTGGAATCGCCCGCAAAGGCGAAAACCATCAACAAATATCTCGGCAAAAACTATGTGGTGAAGTCCTCCGTTGGCCACATCCGTGACTTGCCTACCTCCTCTGCTCAGGCCAATGGCCGTACCGCTGCGGCCAAGACTGCGGCGGAAGTGCGCAAAATGGCACCTGAAGAGAAAGCCAAGTATAAGCAGGAGCGTGATTACCAAGCCTTGATCAGCCGCATGGGGATCAACCCTAAAGCGGATTGGGCGGCGAACTACCAAGTGCTGCCGGGCAAAGAGAAAGTAGTGAAAGAGCTGCAATCTCTGGCCGAAGACGCCGACACCATCTACCTGGCAACGGATTTGGACCGCGAAGGGGAAGCGATCGCATGGCACCTGCAAGAGGTGATCGGTGGCGAACCGGAGCGGTTCCGTCGAGTGGTGTTTAACGAAATCACCAAAACCGCCATTCAAGAGGCGTTTGCCAAACCGCTGCACTTGAATATTGACCGCGTTAATGCCCAGCAGACCCGTCGTTTCCTCGATCGGGTGGTGGGTTTTACCGTCTCGCCACTGCTGTGGAAGAAACTGGCCCGTGGCCTTTCTGCTGGCCGGGTGCAATCGGTGGCGGTGCGTTTGATTGTTGAGCGCGAGCGTGAAATTCGCGCGTTCGTACCGGAAGAGTTCTGGGATATCCACGCTGACTTAAGCGCTGCTTCTGGCACGGCGCTGCGGATGGAGGTGGCGCGTCATCAAGGCGAAACCCTAAAGCTTGGCAACAAAGCCGATACCGATGCGGTGCTAAAAGCGCTGCAAGGCGCGGCGTTCAATGTTACCAAACGCGAAGATAAGCCAAGCTCCAGCAAGCCTTCGGCACCGTATATCACCTCCACTTTGCAGCAGGCGGCCAGTACCCGTCTGGGCTTTGGGGTGAAAAAAACCATGACCTTGGCACAGCGTCTGTACGAAGCCGGTCACATCACCTATATGCGTACCGATTCGACCAACCTAAGCAACGAGGCGGTGGAAGCGGTACGTGGTTACATTGGCGGTGAGTTTGGCGAAAACTACCTGCCAAAAGATCCAATTCGTTATGGCTCGAAAGAGGGCGCTCAAGAGGCGCACGAAGCGATTCGTCCATCCGATGTTACCGTTAAATCCTCCAGCCTGACGGCGATGGAGCGTGACGCCCAGCGTTTGTATGAGCTGATCTGGCGCCAGTTCGTGGCCTGTCAGATGGTGCCAGCGAAGTACGACTCCACCACGGTAACCGTGACTGCCGGCGCCTATGAGCTGAAAGCCAAAGGCCGAATCATGGTATTTGACGGTTGGACCAAAGTGCAGCCGCCAATGGGCCGTAAAGGCGAAGAGGACACCACCTTGCCACCGGTGCAAGTGGGCGAAACTCTGAACCTGAAATCGCTAGAGCCAAAACAGCACTTCACCAAACCGGTGGCGCGCTTTAACGAAGCCTCTTTGGTAAAAGAGCTGGAAAAGCGTGGCATTGGCCGTCCATCGACCTACGCGGCGATCATCGGCACCATCCAAGATCGTGGCTACGTTCGGGTAGAAAACCGTCGCTTCTTTACCGAGAAGATGGGCGAGATCGTCACCGATCGCTTGGTGGATAATTTCGATGAGCTGATGAGCTACGACTTTACCGCTGGCATGGAAGTGACCTTGGATAAAATTGCCCAAGGTTCACTGAGCTGGAAGAGCGTGCTGGATGAGTTCTACGACGACTTAACCGCCCACATCAGCAAAGCGGAACTGGATGAGCTTGAGGGCGGTATGCGCCCGAACCAGATGGTGGAAACCGACATTCCGTGTCCGACCTGTGGCCGCAACATGGGCATTCGTACCGCCACCACTGGGGTGTTCTTAGGCTGTAGCGGTTATAACCTGCCGCCAAAAGAGCGCTGCAAAACCACCATCAACCTGACCGCCGGTGATGAAGCGGAAGCGGTGACCACCGACGATCAAGAAGCGGAAGCGCTGATCACCATGCGTCGCTGCGGCAAGTGCGGCAGCACCATGGACAGCTACTTGGTTGATGAAACTCGTAAGCTGTACGTGTGTGGTAACAACCCAAGCTGCGATGGCTACGAAGTCGAGCAGGGCAGCTTTAAGCTTAAAGGCTACGACGGCCCGCTGATTGAGTGTGATCGTTGCGGCTCTGATATGGAGCTTAAAGATGGCCGCTTTGGTAAGTACTTTGCCTGTACTGCAAGCAAAGATCCGGAGTGTAAAAACACCCGTAAGCTTCTGAAAAACGGCGAAGTAGCGCCGCCGAAAGAAGATCCAGTAGCGCTGCCAGAACTGCCATGCGCGAAATCGGATGCGCACTTTATCCTGCGTGATGGCGCCGCCGGTCTGTTCCTTGCTGCCAGCACCTTCCCGAAGAGCCGTGAAACCCGCGCGCCGCTGGTGGCTGAACTAAAACGGTTCCGCGATCGCATCTCGCCAAAATTCTACTATCTAGCGGATGCGCCAGAGCAAGACGAAGATGGCAACTTCTACCAAGTGAAGTTCAGCCGTAAGACCAAAGAGCAATACGTTGCCACTGAGGTTGACGGCAAGGCCACCGGTTGGATCGCCAAATACAGCGGTGGCAACTGGGTCGAAGAACAAACCAAGAAGAGCAAAGCCAAGAAGTAAGACTTAGCTTAGCTAACTAAGATCCCCAGCAACTGTGGTTGCTGGGGATTTTTTGTTTGCGGCGGCCACAGTTCGGATCCATTGGCGTCTGTCTTGAAATTAAATATACTGTATTTATATACAGTATATTTTTTAGATGGCAGACAGCATGGCTTCAGCAATTAACCCGCTATTGCAGCGTAACGACATCTGGCTTGGTAAACAGTGGCAACAGGGCGCCGTCGGGATCGCCACCGGCTTTGCCGCGCTCGACAAGCAGCTAGCCGGGCAAGGCTGGCCGCAAGTGGGCGTGGTCGAGTTGATTGGTGACACCTTAGGGGTGGCAGCACTGCTGCAGCCGCTGCTTAATCGTCAGCAGCAGCCGGATCGCTGGCAACTGTGTGTGGCACCACCGGCGGCGCCTAATGGCGCCGGTTGGGCGCAAGCGGGGATCGATCTGTCGCGGCTGTTGTGGGTGGACACCCCTTGTCGTAAAGAGCAACTGTGGAGCATCGAGCACAGCTTAAGCTCTGGTCGTTGCAGTGTCGTGTTGGCGTGGCTGACGGAGCTCTCCGCTGGCGAAGCGCGACGATTGCAATTGGCGGCGCAGCAGGGGCAGTGCCTGTTGTTGTTGCATCTGCCCAAGGCAGCGCTTGCCCAAGCGCATGGGGTTAGCTTGCGTCTGCAAGTGACGCCAAGCCCACAAGGCTGTGTGGTGCAACTGTTAAAACAACGTGGCGGTTGGCCGCAGGCACCACTGGCCCTACCGTTACCGGGGCGGCCAGATCCATCCTCGGATCCGTCCTCAGGTGCGGCAGCGGTGGTGGCTGGACCGTGGTTGGCACAGGCGCAGTAAGCAAGGATGTTTTTGGCTCTGCATTTTGTCGATCTGGCGCTGCATATTCAGACACAGCAACTGACGCTAACTGATCCTGCCGACGCGGACAGCTGTCCGCCACCACTGGCACTGGTTGGCGATTATCCGCTGCGAGTATTGCAGTGCAATCAGCGTGCGGCCGCGGCGGGGATCGTCGCAGGTCAGCGCCTTGGCACCGCCAGCGCGTTGTGCGAGACGCTGCAACTGTGCCATTACGATCCTCAGCTGGAACAGCAAACCCTCAGTCAATTGGCCGCCTGGGCTTATGGTTTTAGCGCGCAGGTGATGCTGGTTAAACCGGACCTGCTGGTGCTGGAGGCCAGCTCGATGCTGAAACTGTTTGGCGGTCAGCAGTCGTGGTTGGCGGAATTGGCCGCCGCCCTGCGGCTGCGGCAACTGCCGTGGCGTTGGGCGCTTGGACATACTCCACTAGCGGCGACGCTGTTGGCACAAACTGCTACCGAAGCCACAGCACAACCAAACGGCGCGGCGAGTTCGGCGGCGGTACTGGCGCAGTTGCTGCCGCTGACATTAGCCCAGTGCCAACGGCCAGAGGCCAGTCGTATGGCCAGCATGGGGATCCACACTCTGGGGCAATTATGGGACTTACCACGGGCTGAGTTGGGGCAACGTTTTGGTCTGGAGCTGTTGTTGTGGTTGCAGCGGTTAAGCGGTCAGCGACCCGATCCTCGACCATGGTTTAGCCCACCGGCACACTACCGGCGCCGCTTGGTGCTGCTGCATGAAATCGACAACCTGACGGTATTACGTTTCCCGTTAAAACGGCTGTTTGGTGAACTGGCCGATGAGTTACGGCGTCGACAATTGGCGCTGCCACGGTTGCAACTGCGGTTACTGCATCGACAGCGCTCGGCAACGGAGATCACCTTGACCGCCGCAGCCAATGAACATCGCAGTGACGCCTGGCAGCAACTGTGCGAGCTGCAACTGCAACGACTGACGCTGTTTGCGCCGATCATTGAGATTGAACTGATCGGTCAGCAGCTGCAGCCACAGCAACTGCACAGCGAACGTTTGTTGGCCGGTGGCGGCCCGGATGATGCGGCGCTGCGCTTATTAGCGCAGTTACAGGCGCGCTTAGGTCACGACAAGGTGCGCAGCATTCAGTGTCATTCCAGCCATCGGCCAGAGCAGGCCAATCGCATTGTCGCTGGCGGGGACGGTGGCGATCGACGTTTGGCTGACGAGCTGGCGCCGCCACGGCCACTGTGGCTACTGCCCCAGCCGCAGGCCATCGACGTTGGCCTCTTTACGTTATTGCGCGGGCCGGAGCGACTGGAGTCCGGTTGGTGGCAAGCCGAGGCGATGGCGCGGGATTACTTTGTCGGCCAGCGCCGCGATGGTGCTTTGGCGTGGCTTTATCATGATCAGCACGGTTGGTTTGTTCATGGCTGGTTCTAAGCTAAATCCCACTACCGCCAACGTCGCCTATGCCGAGCTTCACTGCCTAAGCAACTACAGCTTTTTGCAAGGCGCTTCGCACCCAGATGAACTGGTACAGAGCGCTGCCGAGCTTGGCTATCAGGCGTTGGCGCTGACCGATGAATGCTCGATGGCGGGGATCGTCAAAGCCCACCAAGCGGCCAAACACCATCAAATTAAGTTGTTGGTGGGCAGCAGCTTTCGCCTTGATGGTGACAGCGTGGTGCTGCTGGCTTGCAATCGACGCGGCTACGGCCAAATTTGCCGCTTGATCACCCAAGCGCGGCGCCGCTGCCAGAAGGGCCGTTACCGGCTTGAATGGGACGATCTTGGCAGCGATAACAGCGATTATTTGCTGCTGTGGGCAGCGCTTGATCCGGATAACAGCGAAGCGCGGGCACAGTGGCTGCAGGCGCAGTTTGGCGATCGCTTATGGCTGTTGATTGAACGGCTGCTGGTGTCCGCGGAGGGGCCGCGCTTAACGGCACTGTTGCAACTGGCACAAAGCCAACAGTTGCCGCTGGTGGCGGCCGGGCAGGTACGGATGCATCAACGCGCTCGTAAGCCACTGCTGGACGTGGTTGATGCCATTCGCCATGGTTGCACCTTAGAACAAGCTGGCACCCGTTTAAGCGCGAATGGCGAGGCCTACCTAAAGCCATGGCCGCTGCTGCAGCGGCGCTATCAAGCGGCGTGGTTGGCACAGACCTTGGTGATTGCGGCGCGCTGTCAGTTCAGCTTGGATGAACTGCGCTACGAATACCCAGCAGAGCTGGTGCCAGCGGGGTTAACCGCCAGTGACTATCTGCGCCAGCAGGTGCAGCTCGGGGCGCAGCAGCGATTTGGCGAACAAATTCCCGCTGCGATAGCCAGTCAGATTGAGGCCGAGTTAACTCTGATTGATGAGCTTGGTTATCACTACTTTTTTTTGACCATCTACGACATTGTCCAGTTTGCCAAAGCGCAGCGGATCCTCCATCAGGGGCGCGGTTCGGCGGCTAACTCGGTGGTCTGTTACTGCCTTGGGATCACCGAGGTCGATCCGACCAAGGTCAATCTGCTGTTTGAACGGTTTATCTCCAAAGAACGCGCCGAGCCGCCAGATATTGACGTCGATTTTGAACACCAGCGGCGCGAAGAGGTGATCCAATACATCTATCGCAAATATGGCCGCGAACGAGCCGCGCTGGCAGCAACGGTGATCAGCTATCGCTTTAAAAGTGCGATGACTGATGTCGGCAAAGTACTGGGACTGGATCAGGCCTATATCGAACATCTGATCCGTGGCACCGATCGGCGTGATAACAGTGTCGACTGGCGGCAGCAACTGCTGGCACTGGGCCTTAACCAACAGGGCGGGGCGGCGGCGCACCTGATCCCCTTGGTCGAGCAACTGCTGGGGTTTCCTCGGCATCTGTCGCAGCACGTTGGCGGCTTTGTCATTTCGGCGGGGCCGCTGCACCAATTGGTGCCGCTGGAAAATGCAGCGATGGCTGAGCGCACCGTGATCCAGTGGGACAAAGATGATTTGGAGGCGCTGGGGCTGCTAAAAGTCGATATTTTGGCGTTGGGGATGCTAAGCGCTATTCGCCGCTGCTTTGAATTGGTTAGCGATTGGCACCAGCAGCCGTTTTCGATGGCCAATATCCAGTGGGAGCAGCCAGAGGTGTACAACATGCTGTGTCAGGCCGACAGCATCGGCGTGTTTCAGATTGAATCGCGGGCGCAGAGCAACATGTTGCCGCGACTGCGGCCGCGCTGTTATTACGATCTGGTGGTGCAAATTGCCATTGTCCGGCCTGGTCCGATCCAAGGTGATATGGTGCATCCTTACCTGAAGCGGCGTAACGGCGAAGAGGCGATCAGCTACCCCTCGGCGGCGGTTAAAGGGGTGTTGGCGCGCACCTTAGGGGTGCCTATTTTCCAAGAGCAGGTGATTAAGCTGGCGATGGTTGCGGCTGGTTTCAGCGGCGGCGAAGCGGATCAGCTGCGCCGAGCAATGGCCAGTTGGAAGCGCCAAGGTCAGCTGCAACAGTTTGAACGGCAGCTACTTAGTGGCATGGCCGAGCGAGGCTACAGCGAGCAATTCGCCCAGCAACTGGTGGCGCAAATTCGCGGGTTTGGTGGCTACGGTTTTCCCGAGTCGCATTCCGCCAGTTTTGCGCTGCTGGCCTACGTTTCGGCGTACCTGAAGTATCACTATCCGGTGGCGTTTACCTGTGCGCTGCTTAATAGCCAGCCAATGGGTTTTTATACCCCATCGCAGCTGGTGCAGGACTTACGGCGTCACGATGGGCTGGTGCTAGCAGTGGATCTGCAGCACAGCCACTGGGACCATCAACTTGAAGCGGTCGACGGTCAAATGGCACTGCGACTGGGGTTTCGACTGGTCAAAGGTTTAAGCCACTGCGCCGCTGAGCAGATTGTCGCCAAGCGTCCCGCTGCGGGCTTTGCCGATGTTCATCAGCTGGTGCAGTTAACTGCCCTTGATAAGGCCTCACTGGAGGCGTTAGCCGCCGCTAACGCGTTGGCATCGCTGGCGGGCCATCGGCATCAAGCGCGCTGGTTATTGGCGGGCGAAGCCCAGCAACTGCCACTGTTTGCCGAGCTTGCCAGCGGCACCGAGGTGCAGCTAAGTGCCCCCGAGGACAGCGACTCGATGCTGGCGGATTATCAACAGTTGGGACTGACGCTTGGCGATCATCCGCTGGCGTTTTTACGCCACCGCGATGAACTGAAAGGCTGCGTTAGCGCCGCCGAACTGGCTGACTGTCGGCATGGCCAATTACTGCAACTGGTGGGCTTGGTGGTGGGGCGGCAGCGCCCGGGAACCGCTTCTGGGGTGACCTTTATGACCCTTGAGGATGAGACCGGTAACGCCAATGTGGTGGTGTGGGCCAATACCGCTCGGGCGCAGCGTCAGCCGTACCTGACCGCCAAATTGCTGCATGTTAGCGGCATCGTAGAGCGTCAAGGGGAGGTGATCCATCTGATGGCTGGCAAGCTGACCGATCTGTCGTCCCTGCTTAGTGAATTGTCACTGCAGTCGCGGGATTTTCATTGAGCAATCGCAATCTGCGATTAGTGGTTAGTTAGCAGTGGTTAGTTAGCAGTGATTAGTTGGCAGTTGTGAGTTGGCAGTTGCGAGTTGGCAGTTGCGAGTTATCAGTTATCAGTTATCAGTTATCAGTAAGAGTAAGAGCAAGAGCAAGAGCAAGAGCAAGAGCAAGAGCAAGAGCAAGAGCTGGGGCAGTAGCACGGGGTGAAGCAGCAGTGGTTGGTGGTTGGCATGGCAGCAATAACAACGCCCTCGATTGAGGGCGTTGTTGTTTTTCAGGTTTGAGCCGTTACGGTGCTGGTGGGTACTGCGCCAATATGGCGTTGACCGCTTGTTTAACCGCTTCGGTGCGCTCGGCAGGGGTCTGTCGCTGCTTAACGGTGCCGGAGGCGCTGCCGCGCCACAACAGGTTGCGGTCGGTCGGATCGATCAGATCCACCATCAAGGTGCCTTGTTGGTATTCGCGCACTCGCGTTTCGGTGCTGACGCCGCCATACAAAAATGGATTACGGTAGTAATACGGGTGGTAGCCGAAACTGCTGTAGAAGGTATCAACGTCGATTTTGGTTTCCACCGAAGTGACGTAGTTAACCAACAGATCGGCGTTGTCAGCGCTGGTTTCAATCAGCCCTTTGCCCAGCAGTTCGCTGGCAATGGCGCGGCGAATACGTTGGTCATTGAGGCCATCTTGTTGGTATGGCGCACCTTGTTCGGCGCTAACGGGTAACCACGCCCAGCTGCGATAGTCGCTAAAATTGGCGTCGGTGTTGTAATCCACGTCAGTGTCGATGCTGGCACAACCGGCCAGGATCAGTGCCAGTAGTGCTACAAACCAAGTTTTCATCGGGTACTCCTACAGGTGGTGTTGACGACTTTGACCTTGCCAAGCGGCATGAGTTCACTGTCTAGGCGTGCGCTAATTGAGCAGTTGCTGTAACTGCGACTCTAATCGCGCTTTGACCGGTGGCCGGATCTGCAACTGCAGATGGCGCGGTTCACCGTGGCTTGGCCACAACGACAGTTGCAAGCTTAGCTCGCTGTGACCCGGCTCCCATGACAGTTCCAGCTCGCCGGCAAACGGACAACCACTGTCGGCGCGAAAGCGGAACTGTTGCAAAAAGGGCACCTGATAACGGCTTTGCTGCGGCAGTGGCTCAATGGTGGCGCTGATAAGCGTAAAGCCGATGTCAGCCAAGGCGGCAAAGACTTGTTGCTGTTCGTTATTGGCGACAATGTCAATGTCATCGGTGTCCTGTGGATCCGGTGCCATTGGAATATCCAAGTCGGTTTGCAGCCAAGTGCGAACCCCGCCTACTGAGATTGGGGTGTAGTGCGGCAGTCGCAGTTGCACCGGCACCCGTTGCTCGCTGTTGGCAGCGACGGTCAGGCGTTCGGCTAACACACAATGGGCAATTTGCACCGGTTCTTGCTTGCCCGCCTGGCTCCAAACGGCAAACTTAATTGCATCGATACGGGCACTGCGGCGGCCGGTGTTGATTTTAACGTGGGCGTGCAACGCTTCACCGGGTTGATGTTGTGGTTGCTCTAATAGGGTGTCGACCACCGTTCCCTCGATGCCGATGGTAGACATCACTTTCGCCAGCCAAGACACGCGAATTACCTCTGCTAAAAATCGAATTGCGCAGCAATGCCACAGTCGCCACAGAGGTTCTTTGATACACTCTAGGCTTCGCATTACTGAAGTTTTCTGCACTGTATGATTTCCAATAACAACTCGCAACTGGTGTTCTCCACCGACGGTGGCCGCGTGGCGCCAGAAAAGCCGCAACTTGCTGTACCTCAAGGCGACGGCATAGTTCGCATCAAGATGGAACGCAAAGGGCGTAAGGGCAAAGGCGCGATGGTCATCACTGGCCTTGGGATGGAGCCGGCGAAACTGAAGCTGTTGGCTGCTGAATTGAAGAAAAAGATGGGTTGTGGCGGTGCCGTCAAGGAGTTTGATATCGAGATCCAAGGCGATGACCGCGACAAGTTGAAAGCCTTGCTTGAGCAAAAAGGGCACAAAGTTAAGTTGGCCGGAGGCTAACCGATGCAAAGCCTGACCGATCACCTGTTGATCGCCATGCCATCCCTGCAAGATCCCTACTTTAAACGCTCGGTGGTGTATCTGTGCGAACACAACGACGAAGGCGCGATGGGATTGATCATTAATCAGGTGTTGGATATCAGCCTCGAAAAGCTGCTGACCACCCTCGAATTGAAAGAGGAGGGCTTTAGCCTTAGCCGTGGCAGCAATAATCAGGTGATGCTTGGCGGTCCTGTTAATAATGACCGCGGCTTTGTTCTGCATAGCCCTATCGCCGGACTGCCATCCAGTCATCTGTTGACCGACCAGCTGATGCTGACCACCTCAAAAGATATTTTGCTGAGCCTCGGAACCGAGCAACAACCACAGCACTATCTGGTGGCACTGGGCTATGCCGGCTGGTCGCCGGGGCAGTTGGAGCAAGAGTTGGCGGAAAACTCGTGGCTGACCGTACCAGCCAACCAGCAATTATTATTTGAAGTGCCGGCACAACTACGCTGGCAGCAAGCGCTGGCCAATCTTGGCGTTACGGCAGCGCAACTTTCCACTGAGGTAGGACACGCATGAGCACCATTTTGGCGTTTGATTTTGGTACCAAAAGTATTGGTGTGGCGGTCGGCCAAAGCATCACCGGCACCGCTCGGCCATTGGTCGGGATCAAGGCCCGTGATGGCATCCCCAACTGGGATCAGATCGCCGCTCTGATTAAAGAGTGGCAGCCGGATCAACTGGTGGTGGGCTTACCATTGAATATGGATGGCACCGAGCAAGAGGTGACGCGACTGGCGCAGAAGTTTGCCAATCGTTTACATGGCCGCTTTGGGGTTAAGACGGTCACCCACGATGAGCGTCTGACCACCATCGATGCGCGGGCGGATCTGTTTGCCCGTGGCGGCTATCGCTCGCTGTCTAAAGGTGCTGTGGATGCGCAGTCGGCGGCGGTGATCTTGGAAAGCTACTTTGAGTCGCAATACGGCAGTTGATTGCTGCCAACCACGCTAAGTTCACCTGAATCGAAGGCCAACAGCGATGTTGGCCTTATATCGGCTGCGGCGCAACGGCTAGCTGAGCGCTCTGTTGCAGCAGTGGCAGACACTTATCTTCCGGCAGCGGCCGGCTAAACCAGAATCCTTGCAGTGCGTCGCAGTCGTTCTCCAGCAGCCATTGATGCTGTTCTTGGGTTTCGACCCCCTCGGCGATCACTTGTAGGTTTAGGTGTTTGGCCATATCCAGTACCGATTGCACAATCGCGCGATCTTGATGATCTTCCGGCAGATGGGCGATAAAGGCGCGATCGATCTTTAAGGTATCCACTGGGAAGCGTTTCAGATAAGCCAGCGACGAGTAGCCGGTCCCAAAGTCGTCGATCGCTAATTTAAGCCCCAACTCCTTTAATTGATTCATCAATTGGTTGGCGCCATTAACATCGCGCATCAACAGGCTTTCGGTCAGTTCCAATTCGATCAATTCTGGACACACCTCGGTCTGTTTTAGGATCGCGTAGATCTTGGCGACAAAATCCGGCTGGCGAAACTGTTTGGCAGAGAGGTTGACTGACATCGACACCATCAACCCTTGCTGATGCCAACGGTGCGCTTGCTGACACGCTTGCCGCAGCACCCAGTCGCCAATGGGGATGATCAGCCCCGATTGTTCGGCGACTGGAATAAATTCCGCCGGGGAGATCATGCCATGTTTGGGGTGGTGCCAACGCAGTAGCGCCTCAACGCCAAGTATCTGCTGTGGCGCTAATCGAAGCTGCGGTTGATAGTGCAGCATCAGTTGCCCCAGCTGTTCTGCTTGGCGTAGGTCCGCTTCTAGCAACAGGTATTGCCGCTGTCGTTGCCGCATCTGCGCCTCAAATAAAAGAGTGCTGCACTCCTGCTGTTTCGCTTGCTGCGCCGCCAATTCGGCGTAACTGATAAGCTCTTCAATGGTTTTGGCTTGCTGCGGGTAGCTGGCGTAGCCCTGCGACAAGCTTAAGTGAAACTGATGGCGTTGATCGCTGCTGACTAGTGGTCGCTCGGCCGCCAGCGCTAACTGTCTGGCGATCTTCAACAGATCGGCGGATTGGTGTTGGTGCACCAGCAATACACCAAAGTTGGCCCCTTCAAAGCGGTATAAACGGGCGTGGGGCAACTGCAGTTGAAACAGCGCCAAACTTAAGCGACTGGCCAACTGCTGCATCACCTCATCGGCGCTTTGAAAGTCGATTTGACTGGCGACCCGTTCAAAGTGTTGCAAGTTCAAACTGCCAAAGCTGAAACTGACGCCGGCCTGTTTGCTCCAATACTCACACTCCTGCATAAACTGGTGCCGATTGGGTAGACCGGTGAGATCATCAAAATGGGTGTGCTGCGCCAGTTGTTGCAGCGCTTGATGGGCATCGGAATCATTAAACAGATGCAGTTGTACCTGTTCGGCGTCCGGCAACAGGGTCGCTTGTACTTGATAGTGTTGGCGGTCTATTTGGGTGTGCCAACGGCATTGTTGCTGTCCTTGTTGCTCCATCTGTCGCAGTTGCTGGGGCAGATCCGCTAACAGTTGCTGGGCACTGCTAAGCTTACCGCTTTGGGCGACCAGGGCCTTGGCGGCGGGGTTGCTGTAGTTAATTTGCCCAAAGCGATTACTGCGCAGAATTGGCAGTGGGTTTTGCTCGGCAAAGGATTGCAGTCGTTGCCGCTGACGATAGCTTAAGCCGCTAGCGAGCAAGGCGATGGCGGTGACTGGCGCCAGTGCCATCACCGCGATAAGCAGCCATAAGCTGAACTTCTGGGTCTGTTGGGTTTGTTGTTGCAAGCGTTGTAGCTGGCGGCTGAGATCGCCATTAAACTCGGCGGTCAGCTGGGTTAGCGCGGCGGTATTGGCCGGCAGTAGCTGCGGCAGTGACGCCAGCGCCAGGTCGTTGGTTGGCAGTTGCTGCGTGAGTTGTTGCTTAGCGTCAGCCAGCGGCAGCAGTTGCGATTGGCGAAACAGCAGTTGTCGCAGTGGCGAGGCGCGCTGCAACAAGCGTTGCAGTTGCTCGACCTGCTGATAATAGTCGCTGATGCTGGCGCGCAGCGACGGCGTGACAGTGACCGTCGCAGCCGGTAGCAGCTCAGCCAGATGCTCGGCTAACTGCTGCTGTAGCTGCGCTAACCGCTGCAGCTGGCTAAACAGCGGTTGCTGTCGCTCGGTTAGTTGCTGGATCTGCTGTTGTAACTGCTGGCTTTGTTGGTAGTAGTACCAACTGGCGAAGCCGGCGAACAGCAATAACCCCATTAATAAGCCACTTACGGCTCGATATACCCTGTTGTGCTGGTACCAACGCATAATCCCTCATACCGCCAAACCATCAACGACTGATCCCTTTATCCCTAAGGGTTGATTAAATTCTAGGGCAGTGCGGTTCGGTTGGCGGCGGCGCCACGTGGTTGTACTGTTAAAAAAATCCGCCAACGGAAAAACCGTTGGCGGATTATCGGGTTAGCCTATCAAATTAAACGCTAGCTGCGGCGCTAACTCGATACTGTGGCGCTAGGCGGCTAAGGCCCAGTCCCGCCTGCTTTTCCACCACGATCTGCACCGGTAAGCGCTCTTTAAGTGCTTCGACATGGCTGATCACGCCGATGGTTTTGCCACTGGCGTTGAGCTGATCGAGTGCATCCAGGGCGGTATCTAAGGTATCGGGATCCAAGGTGCCAAAGCCCTCATCCAAGAACAGCGAATCGATGCGGGTTTTATGACTGACTAAATCCGACAGCGCCAACGCCAACGCCAAGCTGACCAAGAAGCTTTCGCCGCCAGACAAGGTCTTGGTGTCGCGCTGGGCGTCCCCTTGCCAGGTATCGACCACCTGCAGTTCTAGGCTGTCGCCTTGTTGGCGCGCCAGTTGATAGCGGCCATGCAGGCGTTCGAGCTGGCGATTGGCCAGATGGACTAAGTGCTGCAAGGTTAGCCCTTGGGCAAAGCGGCGGAACTTGGCACCATCACGGGAACCGATCAGGCTGTTGAGGTAAGCCCAGTCGTCGTAGCTCTGTTGAGCGGTCACCAGCTGTTGTTGCAACTGCTGTTGTTGGCTGTGTTTGTCGTGGTTGTCACTCAGTCTGGCCGTTAGCTGGCCTTGCTGTTGCAACTGCAGGCTGCGCTGTTGATCGAGCTCGGCCAAGGTGGCGGTGAGCTTGACGTGGGTATCGCCAGCAATTTCCGTCAGGGTTGGCGGCTGCAGCGCCTGCTGCTGTGACAGCGCCGTCGCCCGCTGCTGCAGTTGGCCGTGGGCTAGGGAGATCGCCTCATCAAGCTGTTTAGCCTGCCGTTCCAGCAGGTGGTATTGCTCGTTGGGTAGCAGCTGCGCGGCGAGGGCATCGAGGTCAG
This sequence comes from Ferrimonas senticii DSM 18821, assembly GCF_000422665.1. Classification (GTDB taxonomy): domain Bacteria; phylum Pseudomonadota; class Gammaproteobacteria; order Enterobacterales; family Shewanellaceae; genus Ferrimonas; species Ferrimonas senticii. Next base: position 352,744 of record NZ_KE383898.1, read on the forward strand.
CTAAGCCCAACGGTGCGAGTTTGGCGTGCAGCTGCGCGCTCAGCTCGGTTAGTTGCGCTTGTTCTAAAGTGCGTTTATCAAGCCCGCTTTGCTGCCGAGTCTTAAGGCTAAGCTGTTGGTTGCTTAAGGTTTGCAGGGCTTGTTGGGCGTGCTGGTGCTGCTCAGTTAACTGCTGCAGATGCTGCTGCCAGTACTGTTGTTCGACCTCAATTTGCTTATCGGCAAACAGTTCGATGCGGCGCTGTTGGCGCTCGCTGATCACCTGGTCAAGCTTAGCCAGTTGCTGCTGACGCTGTTGCTGCTGTTCGCTCAGCTGTTCCAGTTTGCTGGCCAGCGGCAACCGCTGTTGCTGCAGTTGCTGTTGTTCACTGTGCAGTTGCTGCTGTTGCTCAAGCTGGGCTTGATACTGCGTTGCTTGGTTTTGCTGGGCGCTCAGCCAGCTGTCGAGCTCGGCAAGCGCTGGCAGTGTTAGGCCAAAGGGCTCAGCTTGCGCTTGCCACTGGGCCAACTGCTGAGTTTGCTGAGTGTGCAGGCTTTGTCGCTGTTTTAGGGCGCTGATCTGTTCCCGCAGTTGCTGCTGCTGAGTTTGCAGCTGCCCAAGTTGGCGCTGCTGCGCCTGTAATTGGTTGAGGCTGGCGGTGGTTTGCGCCAGTGCTTGCTCCAGCGCGCTAAGTTGGTCGATGCCAATGCCGTCAAAATCCGGCCACTGCTGTTGTTGCTGGGTTTGGCCGTCGCTAAGCTCCGCCAGTTGCTCCTGCAATTTGGCCAGTTGCTGCTGAAGTTGCTGCTGTTCCGCGCTAAGTTGCTGGCCCTCATCCTTTACTTGCTGCAGCTGCTGCTCGAACTGATGCAGTTGCTGCTCGGCTTGCGACAGCGCGTGGGACTGATAGTTGTCGACCAGCGGGTGTTCGGTGGCACCGCACAGCGGGCAGGGGGCATTGGGCTGGAGTTTGGCGCGCTGGGCGCTCAGATCGCTGATGTCGCGTTCCAACTGCAACAGCGTTTTCAGGCGTTGCCCTTGCGGTTGCAACTGCTGCCACTGCTGTCGTTTCTGTTCCAATAGCGGCGCCAGTGCCACTAATCGCTGCTGTAAGTTGTGCTGCTCTTGCTGCAGCTTTTGCTGCTGTTCGGCGCGATCCTGAAAACGCTGAGCGCGGTTAATCAGCAGCGGCAGCTGTTGTTGCCGTTCGCTTAGGCGCTGTAGTTGTCCTTCATCCACTGCCGCTAAGGTTTGTTGCTGCTGCGCCAGTTCGCTCAGCTGCTGCTCGGCGCGCTCCAGTTCCGCTTGGGTTTGCTGTGGCGACGCACTGCCATTGGGGAGCTGCGCGATCTGCTCGGCGAGCTGCTGCAGCTGTTCGAGCCGCTGCTGCCACGCGTTGAGCTGGGCACTAAGCTGTGGCTGTTGCGGCGTCGCTTGCAGTTGGCTGGTTACCCGCTCCAGTTGGCTTTGCAACGACGATAACGCCTGCTGGCATTGTTGGTGCGCTTGCTGGCTATCTTGCTGCTGTTGGGCCAGCTCAGTCAGCTGCTGTTGCCAGTCGCTGCGCTGCTTACGATCTTCGCCAAGTTGCATATCCAGCGGCGCCACTTGCAGCATCAATTGCCGCGCTTGTTCCGCCTGCTGTTGGCCTTGGCTTAGCTGCTGATTAGCCTGTTGGCTGGCGGCTTCTGCTTGTTGCTGCTGTGGCGCGAGCGCTTGCAGTTGGCTGTCGATATCGGTCAGTTCGTCGCTTAGTTGTGCCAGTCGCTGTTGCTGCTGGCGAAGTTCGCGGTAGTCGCTGCTTAAGTGTTGCAGTGGTTTGGCGCCATGGTATTGGGCTAGCTGTGGCGCCGCGGCGTGTTTGTCGGCTTCGGCTTGCTTAAGCTCGGTTGCCGCTTGCTGTTGCTGGGTTTGCAGCTCGGTCAGTCGTTCCAACCAGCGCAGCTCACTTTGGTGTTGGCCGAGCTGCTGATTTAATTGCTGGTGCTGTTGATTCAGTTCGGTTAACTGCTGGTTTAGCTCCGCCTCTTGCTCTGGCGTCAGCAGCGCCACCCCTTCCAATTTGGCTTTGAGGTTTTCCAGTTGCTGCTTGGCCTGATTGCAGTTTTCAAACACCTGCGCTGAAAGCTGGCCGTAGATCTCGGTGCCGGTCAGCTCTTCCAGCAGATCGGCGCGGTCGTTGGCACTGGCGTTCAAAAACGCCGCAAATTGCCCTTGGCTAAGCAACATCGATTTGGTGAAACGGCCAAAATCGAGGCCGGTAAGCTCGCTTATCAGCTGCAGTTTATCGCGGACTTTATCGGCCAAAATGGTGCCGTCACTTAACCGTGCCAGTTCCACTTGCGGTGCTTGCAGATTGCCATCAATCTTGCCGCGGGCGCGGCGCTGGCTCCAAAAGGCGCGATAGCCTTGCCCTTGTACTTCAAACTCCACTTCCGCCAGCGATTCGACGCAGCCGCGGGTCATCAATTCGTTATTGGTTGGGCTGACTTTCAGTCGTGGGGTTTCGTGGTACAGCCCTAAACAGATGGCATCGAGTAAGGTGGTCTTACCGGCGCCGGTGGGACCGGTAATGGCAAACAAGCCGTTACTGGCGAACGGTTCGGCGCGAAAATCGATGTGCCATTCGCCCTTAAGCGAGTTTAGGTTTTTAAAGCGCAGGCTTAAAATCTTCATCAGTTGGCCTCCGCTGGCTTATCGTTTAGCTGCTGATGGGTTTCGGCAAACAGTTGTTGCAGGCGCTGACGGCGGGCTAGGGCGGCTTCGTCGCTAAAGATCTCCTGCGCTAAGCGCTGCTCGAATACCTCGTCGATCGACAGTTCGGTCAGATCCTGCGGTTGCGGCTGGCTGCTATCGCTGGCACAACTGCCGCGCCGGGCACGGCGTACCTTTAACACTTCGACCGGCAGATCTTGGCACAGAGCCGCAATGCGCTGGTGCAGATCGCTGAGGTAATCGTCCTCTGCCACCTCGATATCGAGCCAGGTGTTCTGCGGATTTTCGGCAAACTGCGCCAGCTGTCGTTCAATCTCGTTAAGGTTTCCGCGCAGTTGCGCCAGCGCTTGAAAACGGGGTATTGGCACCTCGCTGATGCTTGGGGTGGTGCCACAAAACTCAATCTGCAGCAGCACTTTGTCCCGTCCCAGTTCATCAAAGCTCAGTGGGATCGGGCTGCCGCTGTAGCGCAGATGCGGTAGACCGGCGACCATCTGGCTGCGATGAATGTGTCCTAATGCCAAATAGTCCACCGGCGGAAAGGCACTGGCGGGGAAGGCATCGAGGGTACCGATGTATAACTCTCGCTCGGAATCGCTGCTGCGGGCGCCAACGGTGGTCAGGTGACCGGTGGCGATGATCGGTAGGGCACGTTCGCCGCGCAGTTGGCAGGCGGCCTGATAGAGATTGTGGTAGTGCGCGGCGATGCTCTGTTGTAACTGCAGGCGTTTTTCGTTGCCATCTTGGCCAGCGCTGGAGCGCTGCAGATCCCGTGGGCGCAGATAGGGCACCATGCAAACGATGGCGGCCTCTTGCTGCTGGGCATTTTTTAGGATCACCAATTGGTTGTCATAATCATCGTTGGCGTGGCTGAGCAAATGAGTGTTTAGCGCCGCCAATAACGGTTGCGATTCACTTAGCATTGCCACTGAATCGTGGTTACCACCAAGCAGCAGCAACTGACAATGTTGCTGGCTTAAGGCGCTGATTAAGCGGGCGTAGATGGCACGGGCGTAACTTGGTGGGGTCGCGGTATCAAACAGATCGCCGGCGACGATCAGCGCATCAATTTGCTGCTGCTCGATGTAGTCCAGCAACCAATCGATAAAGGCGTTGTGTTCATTGGCGCGGCTTTTGCCGAAAAAAGATTGGCCTAAGTGCCAGTCTGAGGTGTGCAAGATGCGCATCGCAATAACTCAAAGGAAAGGTGATTGTGGTCGATCCTACGGTGATTTCTCACTTCGGCAACCGTTTGATTGTGTTTCTTTTCTAAGGCGCTACCATCGCCGCCAATTCACTTTTAAGGATCTGCCCATGAGCCTCGCACAATGCGCCGCCGACACCATTGTGGTGCTGGATTTTGAAACCACCGGGTTATCGCCCAATAACGGTGATCGCGCCATTGAGATCGGCGCGGTCAAGTTAGTGGACGGGCAGGTGGTCGATCGCTTTAGCGAACTGATGGATCCCGGCTTTCGCATCAGCGCTTTTATTGAAAGTTATACCGGCATCAGCAACCAGATGCTGGCTGGTGCTGAAGCTACAGAAACGGTGATGCGCCGCTTTGCCAGCTTTATTCAAGGCTGCAATCTGTTGGCGCATAACGCCGCCTTTGACAGTAAGTTTTTGGATGCGGAACTGGCGCGATTGGGGTGTGGTTATGATGGTCAGTTTGTGTGTTCGTTGCTGATTGGTCGCCGCATCTACCCCGACGCTGCCAACCACCGTTTGGGGACCTTGGTTGAATATAAAAACATTCGCCATGACGGGGTGTTTCACCGGGCGCTGGCGGACGCGCAGATGACCGCCGATCTGTGGCTGGCGATGTTAGCCGATTGTGGTGGCAATTTGACCTTTGCCGAGATGCAGCGTCTAAGTCAAATCCCGAAGGCTAAAGTGGCTCAGTGGTTGGCCCGTCGTTAATCGGCAACCCAACAGTTAACCCTTAAGCGGGTTGGCGTTGGGGCTGCTCGTGGCTGTGTTGTAGCAGCCACTCCAGCGCGATTGGCCACAGCGATTGCGCTTGGCGTGAAAAAAACTTCATATGGCCGATGTCGTTTAGTTGATGTTGGCTGGGGATCAGTTGCAGCCGCTGCGCCTGCAATTTCGGATAAACCGCCAACATATCGGCGACATTGGCGTCGTTGGCGATGTGATCGTCACTGGCGTTGATCCACAATCCCGGTAGGCAGACATCGTCGCAGTGGTGCTTAAGCCCGTTGGCAAATTCGGTTTTCAGATAACCCTCGCCGTTACACCATTTGCGCCACTGCTGGGCGACCCGTTTAGGTAGCGGCTCACCCATACCGACCCATTGATTTTTGGCGTGGCCAAACAGGGTGGTCGTGAGCGGCATAAACAGGTTCATAAAATAGTGGGCGCTAAGCAAAAATGGCCAGCGCATATTGCGCAGTGACCCCGATGAGCTAGCAAAAGCCAGCATTGAACTTAAATGGTGATGATTGGCCATCAGGCCGATCAATTGGCCGCCGGCGCTGTGGCCAATCAGGTGGTAACAACTGGCCGGATAACGGCGCTTTAACTCTTCCAGCGCCGCGGTCATATCTTGCTGGCCCCAATCGACAATCGCGGCGCGGCTGGCGCTGATCCGACCATGCAGCGAACCGCCAATTCCTCGATTATCGAAGGTTAATACCGCAAATCCTTGGGTGGCCAAGAAACTGGCGAAATTGGCGTAAAACTGCCGTTTAATGCCGGTAGCTGGCGCCAGCATTACTGCGCCGAGCGGTGGCGCTGGCAACTCTGGTTCAAATAGGGTTGCGGCTAGGCGTTCACCGTCTTGGCAAGTGAGGGTGATATCGAGATTGTGTCGATGGGTCATCAGCTTACGTCGTCCAAAAAACCAGCAGTCATCCTCGCAACTTTTGCAGCACTGATCAAACCAGTGCACTTTGAACTTGGTTACCGATAAGGTGATTTTTTGTCGATCGATTTAAGCAAAATTGTGAACCACAAAAGCGTTTGTTGGTTGCTCTGTTGTTACCATTGCGACGCACTCGCTACCAACTGGTAGCAGCAGTGCAACATCTGACCAGAAGAAGTCAGAATTTCAGCATCAGGGAAACAGCGATGAGCAAACCGCAACTGGATATTGGCAGCTTTTTTGAACACAGCGACTGTGCGCTACTGATCTGCGCCAACGATCCCTATTCGACCATCATTGAAGCCAACGAGGCGTTCTATGCCATGGTGGGTTACTCCCCCGAGGAGATGCTAACCCAGCATCAAAATCGGTTTGCTAATCTGGTGATTGATGATTTGGGCGAAATTTTGCGTAAAGTCGGTAATTCGGTATCGGCCAACAACACCTTGGATTACGAGTACCGCATTCGTAAAAAAAGCGGTGAGGTGATGTGGATCCACGATATCGCCACCTTTGATCCAAGCCAGAACCGGTTTTCTGTGGTGATCATGGACATCACCTATCGTCAAAACGCGCTGGAGGCTATCCAAAAAACCGCGCATGGTGACGCACTCTCCAGTTGGTTGTCCTCCCTTATCGACAATATCCCCAGTGCCATCGCCATTTACGATGCGCAGCAGCAGGTGGTGGCTAATAAGCTGTTTAAGTCGATCGCCCAGCGTTGCTACGACGACACGGCGCTGACTGAGGCGCAGCGACAGCAATTTTTTGATCTACTGGCCAGCAGCGCGGCGATGAAATCGGAGCTGTCGGTAACCCAGCTGGTCCTCGCCGATCGCGTTTATCGGGTACGGCAGCGACTGCTGACGCACTCTCGCAGCGAGCAGCAGTATCTGATGTTGGTGTTTGATGACATCACCAGTTTGAAAGAAAAAGAGCAGAAATTAACCAAAGCGATTGATGCTCGAAATCAGTTTTTGGCGGTGGTTAGTCATGAGCTGCGCACGCCGATCGCCTCAATGCTGGGGTTGATGGAGATGCTGGATAAGTACCTGGAGGATCCCGCTGCCAAACTGCTGCTGGATAACGCCAAACTTTCCGCTGATAGGCTTAAGCTGCACGTCAACGACATTTTAGACTTTTCTAAGATTGAAGCCGGTCAGTTGCAGATCGATGCCACCCGCGGCAACGTCTATGCCGAATGCGGGCCAATCTTGCGTGGTTATGAACAGGTGGCGCGTAACAAGGGGCTGAACTTTGTGGTTGATTGGGTTGTCAGCCCCTATCTGTTTATGACCTTAGACTGGCTGCGAATTCATCAAATCATCAACAACATCGTCAGTAATGCGTTGAAGTTTACCGATAACGGCTACTTGCACATTGCCGTTGATTGTCAGGCTGAGCAGTTGTTTATCAAGGTCACCGATTCCGGTTGTGGCATGGATGCCGAGCAGCAAGCCAATCTATTCAAACCCTTTGTGCAAGGGGATAAAACCATTAGCCGCCGCTACGGTGGTACGGGACTTGGGTTATCGATTGTAAAAAACCTGCTGGATATTTTGGCTGGCACTATCGAGGTAGTCAGCGAGCCTGGCCAAGGCACGTCGGTAACGGTCACCATTCCAACGCAGGCGCAGCCATGGAGTGGCCAAGTCAGCGGCAGTTTTGATTCTGATTGCCGTGATATCAAAGCGTGGCTTAGCTGCTGGAAGGTCGGCAATCGTCGCTTTTGGCAATCGCCGAGTATGATCCGGCGCGATCCGCAGTTTAATAACCTCTACCCCGATTTGATCTATCGTGAGTTGGTTGAACACTCCAAATACAGCTTAACACCGCCGCCAGCACAAACTGCGGTGCACTTTTCGGTGTTGGCCGTTGATGATAACGAGATCAACCGGCTGATGATGAAGGTGCAGTTTGAAAGTTTGGGCGCCAGTGCGGTAATTGTTGCCAGTGGTAAAGAAGCCTACAGCCAGTTGTGCGCTTCGCTGCAGTGCCCGACGAAACCAAAGTTTGATGTGGTTGTTACCGATCTGCATATGCCAGAGATGAACGGCTTTGAACTGACTGAGCTTATCAAGCAGCACCCAGGGCTGGCCGAGATCCCGGTGCTGGGCTGCACCGCCGATAACTCGAAACATGTGGTCGAGCAGGCGCAGCAATACGGTATGGCCGAGGTGATCTTTAAGCCGTATCAGTTGGAGAAACTGCATCGCAGCATCCTCAAGCGGCTGCAGCAACGTGGTGCGGTTCGGCCGACTACAATACCAATTCACCTAGATATCTGATCATTATTGCTGGTTTAAATCGCCTCACTCGGCGTTACTCAACTTACTGGTAGAGCCACTAGCAGCGGCGTTGAGTGCCTTGATTGAGACGATTTCTCCTTCGCAGGAAATAGACCATTTACTTAAGTGAATTGGTATAACCGCCTAGCTTGTGCGGCATTGGCATCACAGCGATTGCAGCAACAGTTCGAGCTGTTTGGGTGAGTATGGCTTGTGCAGTTGGCCATCAAAGGCGCTTTGTTGCGATTCACTGAGTACGACAGCGGTCCAAGCGTAACAGCGGCAGCCGGAGCCTAAGCGTCGTCGAAGATTGTTGGCCAGTTGATGGCCAGCAAGCTCTGGCATGCACTGATCTAAGATCACCAACTGTGGCATCAAACCGCTGTCATCAATCACTTGCTCAACGATCAACGGATTGTTGATCACCGTGACCTTAACGCCCTGCAGCAACAAGGCTTGTTCGAGCAACATGGTATTGACTGGGTTGTCATCAACTATCACGCACCACGGTTGTTTATCGACACTCGCCATTATTTACTCCGTTGATGATTGCCAAGGCGCCAGCGAAGTCCAGTTGTTCCAGCGCTCGGCGCGCGCGGCCATAGTCCGCTTCGCCGATGCCTAAACTGGCGCTGTTATGGCTGGCAAGCCAGCCAATCGCTTGAAAGTCACCCTCCGCTAACGCTTGTTGCAGCTCGATTTTGCTGCATAGGGCAGCAGCGGCGCTGACCATAGGTTCTGCTGGCAACGCAGCGGTTAGCCGTTGCCGAAGATCGGCGGCGGCTTGGCGCAGCGCTTTTAGGTTGCTGCTAGTGAAGTCAGCTTCCAGTTGCTGGCATTGCAGATACAAACTTTCAGCGCCAAGGTTACCTGCAGCCCCTTTTAGCGAATGTAAGGCATCGCGCTGCTGCGCCGGATCATCATCCAGATGGTAGGCAAACTGGGCTAATTGTTCGGCAAATAGTCCTAAGGCGCGCAACACCACCTCGGCCTGACCGCCGCCGCTTTGCAGCGCGCAATCCAGATTGATGCAGTCGATCGGCGCTAAGGTTGCAAGCGCGCTTGACGCCGGTTGCTGAACTTGCGGATTGGTTGCTAACCACTGCACCAGTACTTGATTAAGCCGAGCTTGCTGAATTGGCTTATCAATGCTGTCGTCAAAGCCGCTTAGCTGCATCCGCTGTTTCTCTTGCGGCTGTACCAAGGCACTTAGGGCGATAATCGGTACTGCCGAATCGCTGCTGTTTTTGATTATCTCGGTGGCTTCAAAGCCATCCATAACCGGCATCATGCAGTCCATTAAGATCAGATCATAATGATGTTGGCGGGCCAACTCGACCGCTTCGAGGCCGTTATCACAGACGTCGATTTGCCATTGCAATGGCGCCAGTAAGCCCAGCATCAACTCTTGGTTAATGAGGTTGTCCTCCGCCAACAAGATCCGTTTCCCGGTCGGTAATTGCTGGTCGTAAACCGGCTTGGTTTGATGACTGGGGTTTGGTTGTTGGCCAACCAGTTGGCTGATGGCAGCCTGCAGATCAACGCAGGTGACCGGCACATTAAGGTGCAGTAGGTTGCCTTGTCGTTGTTGGTCGGTCCATTGATTGTGCAGCACGATGGTTGGCCGGTCGCTGGGCAGTACCGCAGTTTTAGCGCAGACCACCCAAATGCTCGCCTGTTGACGGTTAACCGGTTGCAGATCGTTCATGCCCGTTTGTTGTAACCAAGCGGGCCACTGCGAAGGTTTAGCGGCATCGGAGGCTTGCCAACAGATTGAGTAGTTAGCTAGCTCTAGCGGGCGAGCGGGCAAGGGTTGCTGCGCTGCTGGTACCGCTTCATAGGGCAGTGACAGGGTGAAACGACTACCCTGGTGTTGTTGGCTGCGAACTGAAATAGAGCCGTTCATGGCGGTCGCCAACCCTTCGCTGATTGCCAGCCCCAAACCGGTGCCACCGTAGCGGCGGGAGATGGAATTATTGCCTTGTTCAAACGGCTGGAAAAGCCGCTCTAGCTGTTCTGGGCTGATACCAATACCGGTGTCGGTAACGGTGAACATTAAGGTATTGGCGTTATTACTAAATTGCCGCGACAGGGTTAGGGTAACCGAACCGCTGTTGGTAAATTTAATCGCATTACCAACCAAGTTTTGCAGGATCTGCGATAATCGCAACGGATCGCCGAAGAGACTGGCCGGCACATCGGGGCGAACGACGATCTGCAGCGTTAACTGCTTTTGTTCAGCGGCGACCGAAAACATCGCTTGCAGTCGCTGCAGCAGGGGTTGCAACTCAAACGCGGTGCGTTCAATCGTTAGCTTGCCTGCCTCTACTTTAGAGACATCAAGGATATCGTTTAGTAACTGCAACAACCCCTCGGCTGAGCTATTGACCTTTTTGATCCAGCTTGCCAACTTGTCGGACATCGGTTCATTTTGTGCCAGTTGGCTAAGGCCGATAATGGCGTTCATTGGTGTCCGCACTTCGTGGCTCATGTTGGCTAAAAACTGAGTTTTGGCCTGTGCCGCGGCATCGGCTTGACGCACCGCTTCAACTAAGCCATCGAGGATCTGATCACTGGCACGGCGGGAGCGCGCTAGGCCGACAATCATCATCACCGTGACAAAGGTAAAGGCCACCGCCAACATCAGCAGCAGATCCACCGCTTTGGCCGAGTTAAGCAGCACCGCCCGCTTATCGGTAAGTTGCTGATTGATATCTTCACTTAACTCGTTGCCCATGATGGTGATGTGATTGGTCAGCTTTTCGAACACAATCTTTTGTTGGCCAACACTTTCAACGGTCGCGGAAAAGCTTTTCGCTTGCTGTAACAGTTGTTGCAACGCCGGTTGGATAGGGCTTGTCGTTAATTGCAGACGCAACTGTTCAATCTTACTTACCGAACTCAAGAAGCGCTCTTGGTATATGTGGAGCCGGACTTTGGTAATCGACTCATCACCGCCTGCCGAATTCATTTTTACGCTGGTGTCCGGCAGTGTGCCCATATCGCCGAGCAAGGTCGTCAATTGCTGTAGCAATTGTTTGTTGATTTGGCGTTTTTGTGGCGACTGTTGTTGCAGATGTAGAATATCGCTGTTCAGACTTAAGATGGCCTTCTTTAGTTGTCGGTACTCGCTGCCGGCGGTCTCATTGATGTCGATAAAGCTGGGTAACATCGGATCCAATTGCCGCAGATAATCCAGGTAAGCCGACAGTTGCTCACTAAAAGCTGCCAGTTCGTTGTTGTCATGCACGACATTATCAATGACCAGTTGCAGTTCATTGATCTCTCGTTCCATAGCGGCTTGCTCAAACCGCCCTTGCTCGCGCAGCAGTACCAACTCCGAGACCCGAACTTGGTCCATTGCAGTTTGCAACTGCGAGGTATCGCGATAGCTTTGGTAGTCGCTAACCATGGTCTGAATTAGGCGAACGTTGGCAATAGCCACCGCCAAAATGGCGATAACGACTACCCCAAAGCCCATAAATAGCCGTGACAGAACCTGCTGTTCTGATTTGCCATTGGCTAGGATGGTATCGAGTTTTTGCGGCACGCGAGGTTAGTCTCGGTAGGTTTGACTGGTGGCGATCATCGCCTGTTGCTGGGCCAAAAAGTGCGCCACCAGTTCCGGGTCAAACTGGCTGCCGGCACCGGCGGCAATAATCTCAATCGCTTGTTCGCAGCTCATCGCTTTTTTGTAAGCGCGCTCGCTGATCAGGGCGTCAAACACATCGGCAATGGCGACGATTCGCGCTTCCAGTGGAATATTGTGGCCAGCCAAACCGTGGGGGTAACCGTTACCATCAAAGCGTTCATGGTGGTACAAGGCGATGGTGCGCGACATCACCATCACGCTGGATTGATCGCCCTCTAACAATTGCGCGCCGATCTCAGTGTGACGTTTCATCAATTGCCATTCGGCATCATCCAAGGCGCTGGGTTTACTCAAAATTGCGTCCGGAATGCCGATCTTGCCGATGTCGTGCAGTGGGGCCGCGTGAAACAGATCTTTGCACCAGTCGCTGTCACAGCCATGAGCCTCGGCAATCAATTTGGCGTAGTGAGCGACTCGCAGCACGTGCAGTCCGGTCTCTTCATCTTTAAAAGCGGTCGCTTGCGCCAGCTTTTCCAGCATCACCAGACGCGAGCGGTGCAGTTCACTCTCTTCATGTTCCAACGCCCGCATCAGCCCCATTTTGTGGCTGTGAGCGGCTAAGTGGGTACGAACCCGATGCAGTACCGTTGGCGCGTAAAATGGCTTACGAATGAAATCAACCGCGCCTGATTCAAAGCCCATCGCTTCATCTTCTGGCTGACTGGCGGCGGAGATAAATATCACCGGAATGTCGCCATAGCTGATGTCGGTTTTCAGCCAGCGACAAAATTGATAGCCATCGATATTGGGCATCACAATATCCAGCAAGATCAGATCGGGCTTTTGTGGCAGGCGTGCAATTGCCTCTTCACTGCTGCGGGCAACCAACACTTTAAATTGTGGTGCCAAGATGCCACCCAGCAGATGCAAATTTTCGGGGCAGTCATCTACCAATAGAATGGTGGCTGGAGCGTTTGCGGATTCGGTCATGATGGTGCGGTGTCGATGGGGTTGAGTAAATGATGTTAACGCTGGAGTTTACTGAGGCGACCTAACGGACTCCCTGCAATAGCAACATTGGCGAGTAAAATAGAACTTGTTACGGGTTATGTACATGTGAATTTACGATTGAGAACCGCATTGGTCAATCGCTTGAGTATTGTTAAATGGCTGTTATGACTTAACTTTGTGACGGTTTTAACAAAAAGCCCAATAAGCTTTTGTGAGTTCAATCCACTTTAGCGCGCGGAGTGTACCGGCGCAGCGTTGCGCAAATCCAGTACAATATTTATACCGATTCGATAAAGCTTGTTTTAAGTCAATTTTCGCTGCGATGCGGTGGTTTTGCGCTTTTGTTCATCGTTAATTTGCGTAACAACGCTGACGACGATCGCCTTTGCCGTTACAGTGTGATCAGTGTCGCCGAACGTTGCGGTGCGGTGCAGTCAACAAAGGAATTGTGATGAAACATGGAATAGTGGCATTGATGCTGCTCGGATTGAGCGGGTGTTTGGCGACCTCGCCCACAGGCCGTAATCAATTGATGATGTTTAGTGCCGAACAGATGCGGCAACTCGGCAGCGAATCATTCGCCCAAATCAAGCAGCAGGAGCCGATCAGCCAGGACGCTGCGGTGGTTGCTTACGTTCAGTGCGTTGCCGACGCCTTAACCCAACCGTCGTTGCTGCAAGCGATCGATCCCAGCCAACAAGAGCGTTGGCAGTTAGTGGTGTTTGAATCGGATCAAGTTAATGCCTTTGCGTTACCCGGTGGTTACATCGGGGTTTACCGCGGCTTGCTCAAAGCCGCGCAAACACCGGATCAATTGGCGGCGGTGATTGGCCATGAAATCGGCCACGTACTGGCCAATCACGGCAATGAACAGGTGTCCCGTGGTCAGGCAACCAACGTCGGTTTACAGATGATCGATGTCGCCCTTGGTGCCAGCGGCACCGGCAATCGCGAGATGATTATGGCTGGCTTAGGGTTGGGGGCTCAAGTGGGGATCATGCTGCCGTTCGGGCGTCAGCAAGAGAGTGAATCGGATGTGATCGGTTTAGAGTTGATGGCACGGGCAGGATTTGATCCGGCCGCCGCCATCGCGCTGTGGCAGAACATGGCACAGGTGAGCGGCGGCGGTGGTCAACCGGAGTTTTTATCGACGCACCCATCACACAGCAATCGCATCGCCGAATTAAGCCGCCGTCAGGCCGAGGCGCAACAGTGGTATCAGCAAGCGCAGCAACAGGGACAGCGCCCGAACTGCAAGGTGCCGAACTAGGGCGTGTTGACGTTTAGTGTTTGGAATTTGGTCGAGGATAGCGGCTGTCAATCGAGGATTGCGATTGAAGGCATAGTGGTTCTACGTCGAAATCGTATGACGAAGAGTGACAGTTGCTAGTCCGACCCTGCAAGGCGCCCCCCAGTGATCACTGAACAGCAAAATTAACCAAACAAGATCAATTTGCTGTCAAAAAGTAGCCAACAAAGGGCGCAAAAACATACGGCAAAGGTCAACACGCCCTAACTTAATTTAGGTGATCAAAGTGGGCAAACTGCTGCTGGCAAAAGCTTGGTAATAGCAGCAGTGGCAGCGCCTGTTGCTGATATGGTTGGCCATTGTGATAGCGCTCGGCGTCGATCTCGACGGCGCGAATGCCGGCGTCAATGTTAGGCAAGTCAACACGGCGATAATCAACCCTAAGCGGCTGCAGCGGGTGCAGCCAAATCAGCCAATGGTGCGGCTGCTGTTGATAGTAGCCCTGATACAGTTGACAAGACTGTTGATGGTGATGCAACACGCTATAGATCACCCGATTCAGTGCGGCGGCATCCAGTGCTTGGGTCGGCAGTTGCAGCAGCTGTGCTTGCAGTTGCTCGGCGGAATATCTCATAAAGCCAATGGTTCTCTAATTAAGGCGCAAGTTTAGCAGCAGTGGATTCTACGATACGCTGACCAAGACAGTAATTCTGCCATTTGCGACCAAAGACTACGGCACCAGCTATTCCCTATTTGCACAGCCTATGCCAAGATCCGCAAGTTTTTTTCATATACAGTCGAGAGGACTATCTCATGCGCATTATTCTGCTGGGCGCGCCAGGTGCCGGTAAGGGTACCCAAGCTCAATTCATCATGGAGAAGTACGGCATTCCACAGATCTCCACTGGTGATATGCTGCGCGCAGCCATCGCTGCTGGCACCCCACTGGGTCTGGAAGCCAAGAAACTGATGGACGCCGGCCAGCTGGTACCAGATGATGTGATCATCGGTCTGGTCAAAGAGCGCGTTGCCCAAGACGATTGCGCTAACGGCTTCCTGCTGGATGGTTTCCCTCGCACCATTCCACAAGCGGACGCGATGACCGAAAACGGCATCGACGTTGACCACGTAATCGAATTTGACGTGCCAGACGAAGAGATCGTTAAGCGCATGAGCGGCCGTCGCGTGCACCCAGGTTCTGGCCGTGTGTATCACGTGGTATTCAACCCATCTAAGGTTGAAGGTAAAGACGACGTAACTGGTGAAGATCTGGTGATCCGCGCTGATGACGAAGAGTCCACCGTACGTAAGCGTCTGGCGGTATACCACGACCAAACTGCACCGCTGATCCAGTACTACACTGAGGCAGCGGCAGCGGGTCGCAACCAATACCACAAGATGGACGGCACCCAGCAAGTGGCTGCGGTATCTGCGCAGATCGGTACTCTGCTGGGTTAAACCAGATTGGTTAAGCACTAAGCGCAGTTGTTAGCACTGTGTGATCTTGTTAGAAAGCCCGCAACAGCGGGCTTTTTTGTTGCCTGATCCGGTGCTAGGTTGCTGTCGTATCATCGGATTGATTGAATAAGTGATTGTTTGCTATGACAAAGCCTCCATTTGGCGTGCTGCTGGTTAACCTTGGCACCCCCTGTAACCCGACCCCAGAGTGTGTTCGCTGTTTCCTGAAAGACTTTTTGGGGGATCCGCGGGTGGTGGATCTGCCGCGTTGGCAGTGGAAGCCGATTTTGCATGGCATCATCTTAAATACCCGACCAAAGCGGGTGGCTAAGGCTTATCAATCGATCTGGAGCGAGCAGGGCTCGCCGCTCAAAGTGATTAGCCAAGCTCAGCGAGACGCCTTGGCGGCCAAGCTTGAGCAGCAATTCGGCCAAGCGATCCCGGTTGAATTGGGGATGACCTATTGCAAGCCAGGTTTGGCGACCGGTCTCGATGCGCTAAACCAAGCCGGAGTGGACAAGGTGGTGGTGTTACCGCTGTTCCCGCAATACTCCTGCAGCACCACCGGTGCGGTGGTGGATGGTCTTGCTAAGGTGTTTGCCAAACAGCGAGCGCTACCGGAATATCGTTTGATCCGCGACTACCACGTTGATCAGCAATACATTCAGGCGCTGAAAAACAGCGTTGAACGCCATTGGGCCGAGCATGGTCGAGGCCAGAAATTGTTGATGTCGTTCCACGGGGTGCCAGAGCGCTACATTACCGAGGGCGATCTCTATCGTGATCACTGCCAAGCGACCGCCGATGCGCTGGCTTCAGCCTTGGGCTTAAACAGCGAACAGTGGCTGCTCTGTTTCCAATCCCGTTTTGGCAAAGAGCCATGGCTGCAGCCGTATACCGATGAGATGCTGGAATCGTTGCCGAAACAGGGGGTGACCGCCATCGACATTATCTCACCGGCGTTTGCGGTGGATTGCTTGGAAACCTTGGAAGAGTTAGCGATCGAGGGCAAGCAAGAGTTTATCGAGGCGGGCGGCGAACACTATCAATTTATTCCGTGCTTGAATGCCGGTGACGATCATATCCAGATGATGGCGTCGCTGGTTACTGAGCACGCGGGTAATTGGGCTGGGTGCTGACGCTGAGGGCTTAGCCGCAACCTAGGCAGCGACAAGCTGCCTAGGTTAATTTGAATCTGCCGATCAGGCATTTAAGATTGCTGTTGGTTTGACCAATAGTGATCGTTTGCTGTTGCAGCACCGTGCCAGTGTGATTGAGCGAGGAGACCATGGTTTGGATCTGCTGCATATTGTGATCAAGCGCCTGCACCACATTACGTTGCTCTTCGGCTGCCGCGGCAATTTGATAGTTGGCTTGATGAACCGAGTGAATCTCACTGTTCAGCTGGGTCAAAGTGGTGGTAATCGTCGAGTTTTGTTCTACCACCAGGCGGCAATGGTGCTGGGTTTGATTGATTGAATCGACGGTTAGCTGCGCTTGTTGTTGCAGTTTCGCCAGCGCTTGTTCGATATCGCCAGTACTGCTTTGTACTCGTTCAGCCAAAGCCCTAACTTCTTCAGCGACTACCGCAAATCCTCTGCCTGATTCCCCGGCACGAGCGGCCTCGATCGCGGCATTAAGCGCCAGTAAGTTGGTTTGTTCAGCAATCCCGGCGATGATGCTAACTACCGATTGGATGCTGGTGGCTTCATCGTTCATCGCTTTCACGTTGTCGTTAGTTTTGATGACGTTACTCGATAGCGCGACGATCTGTTGTTGCGCCTTATCAAGGCTTGTTTGGGCAGTGTTGCTTTGATTATTAACCTGCTGACTGGCGCTTTCGGTGACGTGAGCCATCTTTGAGACCGATTCGGCACTTTGCTGTAACTGGGTCATCGCAGTGACGATCTCATTGGTTTCATCCATATGCTGGCACAGCGCCTGATGGCTGTCGCTGCTGACACTATTAAGCGTTGTCATCCCTTGGTTGAGCTGTTCACAGGCTTCTTGAAACTGCTGCATTACTTGGTGCAGATTATCGATAAAAGCATTGATCCCTTTAGCAATTTGTCCAAGATCATCGTCCCGTTGCAGCGGCAATCTTTGGGTTAAGTCGGCGCTACCATTCGCCAGATTAGCAACCACTTGCCGCAATGCCACGATCGGCCGATACAGCCAAGTTAATGCCAGCAATAGCGTAACCAATGCCACCACCGCGGTGACCGCCATGGCAACGCCAATTTTGCCGCTAGCAGCAATGCTTGGGGCGTTAATTTGGCTTTGATCAACGGCGACAATCAACAGCCAATAATCATCACCTATCAATGGGATTTTACGACTTACTAGCAGCAGTTGTTGCTTGTCGATGGTCAGTTGGTGCTGCCCTTTGGCGTGGCCATACAGTTGCTGCCGATGGATATTCAGCGGCGTTTGTTCGATGTTGCTTTTGGCGGTAACAAAATCGGCACTGGAAGCGAGCACCGTACCATGCTGATCGGTGATGATCGCAGCGCTGTCGTTCAGGTAATTAATGTCATGCAGTTTTTGCTGTAATTGATCAAAACGAATATCAACCATCAATACTGTATCGGCAAAACGATACATGACGCCAATCATCGGGATGCCATCGGCGCGAGTGAAGAACGCGTCACTCAGGCTCAAACCCGGCTGCTGCTGAGCCTTTTGGTACCACGGGCGAGTACGTGGATCGTACAGGGCAGGAATGCCGACGCCACCAGGAAAAGAGTCCGATTCTCGAGAGACAAATGAACGGCCATCGTCGTCGCCCAAGGTGACTTTAAACACTCCGCCCAGCTCGGCAGCACTGGCTAACAGTTGTGGGTGGTTTTCGGTCTGCTGGGGTTGCTGGTAGTAACGTTTTAAGCTGTCAATAACCGCGATTGCCCGCTCGACCGGTTGCAGAATTTCAGTTGCCTTGGCGTCAATGGCGTGGTCGATGTTTGCTATTACCCGTTGCTCAACTTCGACTTGGATAATTCGATGCGCTAGATAGCCGCTTATACAGCAGCATAACAACAGTGAAATTGCCACGGTGGACAGAATGCTGCCTTTAAAACCCAATTTGCGCATTAACGGATCCTTTTGCTGATGGCACTGTTGCTGGTCGGGATTAACGTGACAAATTGTGACCAATTAGGGCGCTAACCAATATTGATTAAAATCAAATTGTTAATCAGGAAAGGGCGGCTCTAATCTGGTTATGTGAACCAGACCATAATAATAAAAAGGTGTTTCATTATTTTTATCTTGCGGTTTTGTTTTTGCTTGAAGTTCAACTCACTAGGGCGGCGGTTGCGGCAAGGGGTGGGTAGGCCACCGGTGACGGTGGCCTTGGGATTAAGCGTTGGCACTACTGTAGGTTTTGTAGCCACCAATCAGATTAACGGCGTTAAAGCCGCAGTTGCTCAGCATTCGCTGGGCCACATGGCCGCGTAACCCCACCTGACAGATCACCACAATGGTTTTGTCTTTTGGTAGTTCGGCCAAGCGGCCGCGCAGTTCATCCACCGGGATGTTGATGCTGCCCGGGATTTGACCAAGCTTGCTAAGCTCTGCCGCCGTGCGAACATCCAGCAGCAGGTGGTCATGGTTAAGCTCTGTCAGTTGATGGTAGTGGATTGGCTGACAGAGCCCTTCACGAATGTTGCTGGCGACCATACCGGCTAGGTTTACCACATCCTTAGCGCTGCCATAAGGCGGGGCGTAGCTGAGTTCGACCTGCGCCAGTTGCTCTACCGTCATCCCCATGCGGTAGGCCATCGCCATCACATCAAGGCGTTTGTCGACGCCATCTTTACCGACCGCTTGGGCACCGAAGATCTTGCCGCTGTCGGGACAAAACAGCAGTTTGAACGATACCGGTTCCGCGCCAGGGTAATAACCGGCGTGGCTGGCGGCATGGACAAACACTTTTTGATAGCGAGTGCCATCGCGCTGCAGTCGTCGTTCGTTAAGCCCAGTGCAGCCGACCGCGATATCAAATACCTTGCAGATGGCGGTGCCTTGGGTGCCACCGTAGGACTTATTGGCACCCAGCATGTTGTCGGCGGCGAGGCGCCCTTGGCGGTTGGCCGGCCCCGCCAGTGGCGCCAGCATGGCGTTATCGAAGCCAAACTGTGGGTGCTCAATGGCATCGCCGACGGCATAGATATCGGCCACAGAAGTTTGCATTTGCGAATTAACCGCAATGCCCCCAAGTGGGCCGATAGCAATGCCGGCTTGCTGAGCAAGGGTAATTTCCGGGCGGACGCCGATGGCCATGATCAGCAGTTGGCTATCGAACTGTTCGCCATTGGTTAAGGTCAACGTCAGTGAGGCGGACTGCGGCTGATAATCGACCGATTCCAGCGCTTGGCCTAAACGCAGGTCGACATCATGGCCACGAATGACTTGATGCACCAACCCGGCCATCTCACGGTCGACGCTGGTCATCACTTGGTCTGCCAACTCTAACAGAGTGACTTTGATGCCACGGGCGTGCAGCGCTTCGGCCATCTCTAAACCGATAAAGCCACCGCCAACCACGGTGGCGTGGTTGACGGTGGTTTGCTCTAAGGTGGCTAAGATCCCATCCATATCGGGGATGTTGCGCAGGCTGTGAGTCAGCGGGGTGTTAATCCCCGCAATCGGTGGCAGCACCGGCGCAGCGCCAGGGCTCAGTAATAGTTTGTCGTAAGGTTCTTGGTAACTTTGCCCACTGGCGAGGTTATGCACGGTGATCTGCTTATTGGCGCTGTCGATGGCAACGACGTCGCTATTGATCCGCACCTCGACGTTAAAGCGATTGTGGAAACTCTGTGGAGTTTGCAGTAGCAATTTATTGCGATCACTGATGTCGTTGCTGATGTGGTAGGGCAGGCCGCAGTTGGCAAATGAGACATAGGGGCCGCGCTCAAACATGACGATCTGTGCTTGTTCATCCAAACGGCGAGCACGAGCAGCAGCCGACGCGCCACCGGCAACGCCGCCAATAATGACGATCTTGGTCATAGAGGATCCTTTCACCTTGATGGGCAATAACGTACTTGATAGCACCGCATTGCAGCACAGATAGCGCCGGCGATGAATGATTTAGATCGGTTTTTGCGGCGCGCTATCGGCCTAGCGTGGTTACCTGTCGCCGGATCACCTTAGCAAGTTGCAAGGCTTGTGGGTTATCGCCGTGCAGACAGAGGCTGTCGATGGTTAACCGCAGCGGCGTGCCCTCAACGCTATCCACCACCCCAGCAAGTAGCTGCTGCAGCTGTTGTTGTAGTTGCTCAGGGGTGGTCAACAGTGCTCCAGGCTGCTGTCTGCACTGCAAGCGGCCATCACTGTGATAGCGACGATCAACAAAACCCTCTTGGATGATTGGTAAGCCGGTGCTGGCGGCGATGGTGGCCAGTGGACTTTGCGCCTGCACCATTAATGGCAAACGTGGGAACTGGCTAAGTAGGTAATCGCACAGCGCCTGAGCGGATTCAGGTTGCCAGTTGAGACGGTGATACAGGGCGCCGTGGGGTTTTAGATGACTCACCTTCGCGCCTTGTTGGGCGGCCAACTCAACAAACTGTTGCAGCTGCCGATTGAGCTCTCCAAGTACAGCGGTAAGCGGCTGCTGCAGCTCGATGCGGCCGAAATTATCCGGATCGGCATAACCAGGATGGGCACCAACGTTAACCTGATATTGCTTGGCCAAGGCGATGGTCGAGCGGGTTAGCGCCAGACTGCCAGCATGGGCGCCGCAGCAGATGTTGGCACTGCTTATTAGCTTCAGTAATGGCTGATCATCGCCACCTTCGCCAATATCGGCGTTGAGATCCAGTCGCGTCATTGGTTCGGCTCCAGTTGTTGCCAGCGCTGCTGGGCGGAGAGCCGCAGTTGGCGCAGATGACGATGTTGTCGTTTCAGCCGCGCTCTGGCTTCGGTAAGTGAGATTGCCTCAAACCACAGTTGTTGATTGGGGCGCAGTTGGCCCAAGGTGGTAAGACTGGATTCGGCCACTTGGGCGATTTTGGGGTAGCCGCCGACCGATTGGCAATCGGCGCCTAAGATAATCGGCTGGCCGTTGCTGGGCAGTTGCACCGTTCCCGGCAGTACCGGTTCGGATGCCATTGTCGCAGGTTGATAAGATAGCGGGTCACCGCACAGACGCAGCCCCAGCCGGTTACCTTGTGGGCTGACCTGCCACGGCGCTTGGCACAAGCTGGTTAAGCCGTGCTCAAGCCGATCCGTTTGCGCGCTGGCGAAGCAACCAAGTACTGGGGTGAGTGGCCAAACCAACCCGACCCAACTGTGGCAAATTGGCACTGGCTGCCGGTAGGGACGAATCGCATAGGTATCGCCGACGCTCAGTTGCTGGCCAAGCCCCAGTTGGCTTTGATGGCTAACACTGCCAAGAACCGGTTCGGTATCAATCCCGCCTTTGATAGCCAGATAGCTGCGACAACCGTGTTTTGCCCGCCCCAACGTCAGCGTTTGTCCGGCCTTGATGGCATGCACTTGCCCGGGTTCTACCGCTGCGCTATCGATGGTTATGGTCATAGTGGCACCGGTTATCGCAACGGCGCTATCGCAATGAAAACGCAGACTTGGGCCAATCAGGGTGGCTTCAATCACCGCCAAGTTGCCATCTTGATTGAGTAGAGCGTTGGCGGCTTGAGCGGCCAGAGGGTCCATCGCGCCGCTGCGGGCAAAGCCCAGTTGCCGCCAACCGCGGCGTCCCAGATCTTGGATGCTGCTGTACAGCCCGCCGCTGATAACCTCAATCATCGCTGCTGCTCGCACTGTTGCTGATAAACATCAAAGTCGATGGGGTAAAATTCGACGCTGTCGCCCAACTGCAAGCGACAGGGGGTGGCGGCGCTGATATCTAACAGCGGCAGCGGACAGGCACCAAGCAGGTGCCAACCTGCGGGACCGGATTGCGGATAGATGCCGCTGTAGTGCTCGGCGATGGCAACACTGCCTGCTGGCACTTGCAGTCGTGGGGTGGCTCGGCGCGGTAATTGCAAGCGGCTATCTAAGCCATCAAGGTGGGCGAAGCCGGGGCGAAAACCGGTGGCGGCAACCCGATAACGGCCGGCCAAATGACGATGGATTAGCTCGGCAACCGAAAGTTGGCAGTGGGCGGCGATATCGTCCAGATCGAGCCCTAAGCTGGGGTGATAACACACCGGTAGGCGGTGGCGACGTGTGGTACGCGGTTGGCGTTGTGGTTGCTGCTTAAGCCACAGTTGCAGCCGGTGTTGTAGATCGCATTGACTAGCACCAATAAGCGCCAAACTGGTTGGGGCGGCCACCACGTCATCAAGCCATGGCAGTTGGCTTAAACGCTGCTGCAGTTCAGCAATTTGCCGATGGTTATCAACGCCATCGGTTGGCCAACGCAGCAACAACGCGCCCTCGGCCATCGGCTCGATAATAAACTGCCATTCTGTGCTGGCCGCTGGGGCTGGATGATCGTCGCTCATCACCAATTCCTTTGGTTGTTTTTCATTCACTGTACCAGTGCTGGTCAATAAAGTTTGGGTAGCGGCGGTTTTTGTTATCAATCAGTTGAGATCCGAGCGTTTTATTAGAGAAACTCTGTGATAGACTTGCGCGCCCAATTTGACAGCCACTGCAGGGAGCCGATCGGATGATCGAGCAGTGCCAACTACACTGCATGGATGGCGTTACGCGAGCTGAAGTGATCCCAGCATGAAATTCCCTGGACAGCGCAAATCCAAGCACTACTTTCCCGTTGAATCCCGCGATCCGCTCACCAATGAGCTAAATCCGGTGATCCGCCCTAAGTTGACCCACGTGACTGGCATCGACCAAACCTTGGTGGATATCGAAGCCCACGTGGATGAAGACTTTATCCAGCGCCACAAGCTGATTAAAGGCAACTCGATGCTGATCGACGATGAAGCGGCGCACGCGCTTTATCAAGAGCTGCAAGACCGCGCTCTTATCACCGAAGAGTTTGCTGGCGGCACCATCGGCAACACTCTGCATAACTACTCTACCTTGGCGGATGATCGCTCGGTGATGTTTGGGGTGATGAGCCGCAACCTGCAGATCGGCAGCTACGCCTATCGCTATCTGTGTAACACCTCGTCACGGGTGGATCTGAACCTGTTGCAGCCGGTGGATGGCTCCATTGGTCGCTGCTTTACCCTGATCACTGAGTGCGGCGAGCGTACCTTTGCGATCTCCAAAGGCAGCATGGATAAACTGGAAGCCAGTTACATCGATGAAGAATTGGTGAAAACCGGTTCGGCGCTGGCGCTGACCGCCTATCTGATGCGCGCTGGCGGTGATCCAATTACCGAAGCGGCAATGACCGCCATCGGCTACGCTAAATCCGCCGATGTACCAGTGGTATTGACCTTAGGCACCCGTTTCTTGATTGAGCAAGATCCGCAGTTTTGGCGCGATTTCATCAAAGAAAACGTTACCGTGCTGGCAATGAACGAAGAGGAAGCGGCGGCACTGACCGGTGAGTCCGATCCGTTGCTGGCCTGTCAAATGGCGCTGGAGTGGTGTGATCTGATTTTGTGTACTGCGGGGGCTTCCGGCCTGTACACCGCCGGTTGGTGTGATGAAGAACACAAGCGCACTACCAGCCACCCATTGTTGCCGGGGGCAATTGGCGAATTTAACCAGTACGAGTTCTCCCGCCCGATGCGCCGCAGCGAATGTGACCAGCCATTTAAGGTGTACTCCCACATCGCGCCTTACATGGGCGGGCCAGAGAAGATCTCCAACACCAATGGTGCTGGTGATGGTGCCTTGGCGGCGTTACTGCACGACATTTCCGCTAACGATTACCATAAGCTGAATCTGCCGCAATCGAGCAAGCACCGCTACAGCGGCCTGTGCTACTCCTCATTTGCGCAGATCTGCAAATACGCCAACCGCGTTAGCTACGAAGTGCTGGCGCAGCACAGCCCGCGTTTGTCCCGTGGCTTGCCAGAGCGTGAAGACAGTTTGGAAGAAGCGTACTGGGAGCGTTAAGCCGTTTGGCATAGCGATAAAAAAAACCGACTTCAATGAAGTCGGTTTTTTTATGGTTAAAACGAGCAATTAGTCATTATTGCCTTGGCCAATCCACTTCATATTGAAGTAAAGAGGCTCAACCAGCGCTTCGCCATTGTCCTCTTCTTTAGGCAGCAACATGATGCTGTAAACTTTGCCCTCAACGAAAGAGTCCATCAAGTCGAAACCGATGCCGTACTCACCACGAGTCATTAGGTTAATCGGTTGTGATTCATCCACGCCGTCACCCGCGATTGCCAAAGTTTGGTAAAAATCGGTTACCGAGGTTTCACCAAACTCTTGGCCATCCGCTTCTACGAACAGGTCAAAACGTTTGTTGTTGACCATTTGAATGGAAACGGTGCCCAGCTCGAAATTCATCTTATCTGGGCTGCTGGTCTCGGCATTCAGCAGAAATTGTTTATGGTCGCGATTTGCAGGACCTTGTTCAGAGGTCATGGTAATGCGACGTTCGATATCCGCCTTGCTGGTAAAGAACATGTTACGTTCCTGCATACCATCTTCGGTACGGATGACTTGCAGTGCGCCTTGGGATAGTTGATTTCCAACCACATCGCTGGAAATCGCAAACTGCATTTCAACAGCTTCGTTACCATCGGGGAATGAGGCCGTGATAATGCCGTTGGCAATATCGTAGCTACCAACCTCAGTGGTTTCATCAGAACACTGAGTTAGGTTCTGTGGCGCGCGTTGGTTCATGTACACCTTGTCATCAACAAATTTATAGGTGTCACACCAAACGCTAGAGTAGTCTTGCTCGTCGGTGCCATTGTCGCGACCGCGCTCCAGCATGTACCAGATTTTGCCTTCCAGAGCGTGTTTGTCTTCTTCTGGAAGTTCACCGTTGTCAGCAACCTTCAGCGTAAACTCAACTTCGGCAGCATCCGTGTGATGTTCATCCTTAGCAGTAACGGTGAACTTAAAGCTACCTTCTTTAGCGGTACCCTTGATAGTCAGAATGTCGCCGTCAATGCTTAAAGTCAGCCCTGAGTCGGCAGGCTGGGTGCCGACGGCCAGAGTCAGTTCATCGCCGTCAGCATCGCTAAACAAACCATTCAGCGAGACAGTGCGGTTTTCGGTAGTGCCTTCAACTAGATTAAGCTTATCTAACTCGGCTTGGATTTGTGCTTTACCAACCACAGTTGGCATTTGGTTTTTGGCTTCCACCACAATTTCAATAGCAACAGCACGAGAGCTTACTTTGCTATCGTTGGCATAAGCGCTGAATTTCAAAGTGCCGGCTTTGGTCATATCCGATTGACTAGAGATAACGCCGGTTTCATTATCAAATTGCAGACCAAAATCAGCCAGTTCCTGAGCGGTTTTGGTGATGCTGAAACTTAACTTATCGTTATCTGTATCTGTAAATACCTCGCCTAGATAGATATTTTTGATCCGGTTGGCATTATCAAGTTTGATGACTTGATTTAGCTTTTGGCTGTGCTCGTTAGCTTGGTGCGGACGATGGTTTTCAACAAAGCTTTCGCCATCTAGCACTGGTGCAAAGTTGTTGAGTTGTTCGTCTGTTTTGTTACCAATCAAACCAGATAAATCGACAAGTTGCTCATCGGTTAACTTATTATTATTTTCAACAATGGTATCGGCGGCAACGGCCACTTTCTTGTTGCTGCTAACATCACCAAACAACTGTTTTTCGTCTGCACCAAGAGACTCGAAAGTTTCTTTGATTTCATCTACCGCGGCAGTCAGATCTACGCTATCAGTTACCTTTTCAACAACCAAAGTGGTCATTGGTGTTACAAACTGGGTTTGGTCTACGCTGGTGCCAAACAGTTCTGCAGAGTCCTTGTGCGCTGGCGCTTTCAATTCTAAAACAGTAGAACGGGCAGCGCTTGGCTTCTTAATACAGATTGCATTTGATTGGTGCTCGATTGCGATTTGTACCGAACCATCGCTGTCGGTAACTGCGTTTTTAATTTCTTTACCTGATGTGCAATTTGCATCGGCATATACTTGTGCGCCGACCAGCACTTCAGATCCACTCATTGCCTTCACGGTAAAGGTTTGTGGAACTTCTGGTGCAGAGTCGTTGGAGTCACTGCCGCCACAACCGGTCAGGACAAAGGCTACCGAAGCAGCAATCAGGCTTAGCTTTTTCATTGAGTCATCAATCACTTTGTAAAATTTAAATCCATTAAATGCCCGCCAGTTTTCCGAGTGTGAAAATGCTGACTGGCGCGGCAAGACTACCGAGCATTTCGCCCTTGCTGTTATGAGCCACGTCACAATAAATGGCCTATCGCGAGGGGGCTTTTGTCCTAAATGTTGCAATTTGAGAGCAAGTTACCGAACTTAATTCGCAACCGGATAATTTGTGCTCAAGGTTTTTTGGTAAAAATTAAATGCGATTTTGTAAATGTTTTTGGTAGAGTCACCCATGATATTGATGGCTATTATTGCGATTTTAAGGCAAGGCCTATCCCATGCTTTTCTGAGTAGTTTGATAACATCATGGTTGCGCTCTTTGCCAATCCACAGCACTTGGTGAAAGTTGCTATCCAAAATTATGGTGGGGTAACGACGACTCTTAAGTTGGATGAGTTAATCTCAGGTTAAGCATTTTATGTTGCGGTAATCTGGTTTATATCATGTAATGAGGCAAGCCAAGAAGTATCTCCAGTTTTAATAAAGTCAAGCCAAAACCTTTTCCTGTTAATAGTTATTAATGGTGCAGTCGCTAGATTTAGAATGAAAAGTTCAGCCAAGTTACATGCTTAAGTGCCATGAATAGGCTTATCAAAGATATCCTAATGACTGATAGTTCAGTGAGAGCAGGTTAATTTAATTTCATTGTGGAGATATGTCTCTACAATATTAAAATAAAAGGTCGGTGGCGACATTAAAAGCGGCTGGTAGATTTTGGTAATATTTTATAAAAGCTAATTCAGCCGCTTTTTTATGCTGCTTTGCAGCAAACCTTTAATATCAAGGTTTGTTCTTTGGTGCCTTATTATGGGGTAATGGTCAGTTGCTCATAATGATATTGCTGATAGCGCGGATCATCGTGGCGGTTATCAATTTGGCCTTGTTGTAGCAGTTGCAGGAAATCACCGTAACTGTTACGACTACCATAACCCCAAAGGCCAATGGTGACGGTTAAATCATCTAGGCTACCAAACTCCGCTTGAATGTCGGCGGGCAGGTCTAAATCAGGGATCGAACCATTAAGCGGTGCGTTGATGCTCCAGCTGACATCGTTGCCATAACTGTCAATACTCAACATGCTTTTGTTAAGACCGACATCGCGAAAATCGTAGGCGCTACTCTCAAGCACGCTGGCGACTCGCAGTTGAAATGCGCTGCCACCATGCCAGTCAGGTAAGGTGACCGCGCCGTCCTCAATCGGTTGGCGAATGCCGCTAACGTACTCCACTTGGCTGTCGAGCCTTTCGAGTCGGTAGCCAGAAATCAGTGTGTCTTGATGAAGTTCAGGGAAGTACCAAAGCTCGCTGGGATCGTCGACGCTCAGATAATTGGCCACTTGGGGCCAATAGTCACCTAACCGAACTCGGCTGTTATACCAGTCAAAATCCACTTCACTGTTGACGGTAATGGCGCTGCCGGCGACAAATTCATCCGGATCTAGGTAGATTGCGGTGTCAATGTTGCCATTGATGGTTTGGCGGACGGCGTAGGATGGACCGGCAAGGTTGTCGGTTAACAAAAAATCCATGGTGGGCCAACCGCCGTCAGCGGTTGGACATACCTTGACCTGTTCACCGTCATTAACCGGGCGGGTTTGGTAGCGCAAACTGTGACTGCTAAAGGTTGCCAATAAATCGGTGGCATTGACAGTGATCATTTGACAGCCACAGGCGCTATTGCGGTTGTCCTCAAATTTGGCCGTTAGCGTTGACAGTGGATAATCCAAGTAACTTTCGACGTCGGTATTGCTGCCGTCCTCTGCAAAATAATTACGACCAATAACGGTAATGTGGGCGGCATCGCTAGGGCGGTCTAGCTCAATGGTACCGCTGTGACCAACGCTATGTCGGCTGAGAATGGCACCGTTACTATCATGCAGCAGCACCGACGCCTCTGGGTAGGCACTGGCTTGGCCACACTGATCAAAGCTGATTGCTTTAATACTTAGTGAAGTGGTGGCTACCGAGCTATCCGATTCATCTGAGGATCCGCCGCAACCGGCAAGGCTGAGTACGGCCAGCGCTAAAACTGTTTTTTTCATTGTTCTTCCTTGACCTAAATCTGTCGATTTCAGTTGCTCTTGCAATCAATCCGCATGCGATTGGGTGATTATCAATAGCACAGGTTAGGCGGCCGTTGCATCGATACGGCCAAGGGGTCGTTAAGTCAGGTGTTCGGTGTAGCAGCAGGGAGGTGGTCAGATTCACTAAAGCGGCTCTGGCTTGATACCTATTATGTCGGCGCAATTGCTGTCGCCAGTGCAACTAATGCTGCAAAAAAGCATAAAAATTAACTGGTAACACTTTATTTCAGGTGCACTTGCGGTGCTTCGCCGATGGTGATGCAACTCACAATTTGAGTTAATTTTTTTAAGGTCAAAGTTGCTGGCTAGTGTGTGTATGGTTGCGTTGTTGTTATTTGCAATCCAGGCTTGGTCTGACCAATCGGGTGGGGTGTAACAACTATGTTTTCAGGTGGTGATTTTATTGCTGCCAGTGACAGCGATTCTCAATTGCAGCCACGAAAAATCACTAATCCGTTACAACATGGTGCGGCGCATTTTGCTGTGACGGCATTCACGGAATTAGCATCCCTTAACCGCCAATAATCCGCTCGACTCACCGACATTAACGCGGATCTGCTGTGGAGCAATCAATGAAAATCGCGCTATTCACCCCCTGTTTGGTTAACCAAATGATGCCGCAAGTGGGCATCGCTACGGTTGAACTGCTGGAAAAGCTAGGTCACCAAGTGATCTATCCGAAAGGTCAAACTTGCTGTGGTCAACCGATGACCAACTCCGGTTGTTTTGATGACGCTAAGAAAACCACGCTAAAGCTGCTGAACGCCTTTAAAGGGGTTGATTGCGACTACATCGTTTGCCCAGCGGCATCGTGCATGATCGCCGCCAAAGAGAACTTCCATGAATTCGATTGCAGCCCAGAAGCCACTGCGGTGATTGGTAAGCTGAAAGAGCTGACCGAGTTCCTATTCGATATTCATGGCCTTGATAGCTTTAACAAGCCATTCCCACACAAAGTGTCGATGCAGATGTCCTGTCACGGCATTCGCATGCTGGATTTGGCCACCCCATCGGAAACCATGGGCAAGGGCTACAACAAGCTTGAAGCGCTGCTAAATAACATCGAAGGGATCACCGTGGTGTACCCAGAACGTCGCGATGAATGTTGCGGCTTTGGTGGCACCTTTGCCCTGGATGAGGGCGCGGTATCCGGCAAAATGGGTAAAGACAAGGCTCGCGCTCACGCAGATACCGGCGCTGACTATGCGGTTGGCTTCGATCCATCCTGCCTACTGCATCTGGACGGTGTTATCCGCAAGCAAGGTTTCCCTATCAAGACTCTGCACATTGCCGAGCTGCTGAACCAAGTCGTTTAAGGAGCCGATCATGACATTGATCAATGGATTACAAACCCACGCTGACGCTGCCGCGGATTTTCTGAAAGATGAAGATCGGGTCGATTGGCACGACAAAGCGTTGTGGAACTTGCGTTTTAAGCGTGACTTAGCGGCGGGCTCCGTGGCTGAGTGGGAACAGTTGAAGCAGATTGGTTCTGAGATCAAACTGCACACTCTGTCGAATCTCGCCAAGTATCTGGTTGAGTTTGAACAAAACTGCCAAAACAACGGCATCGTGGTGCACTGGGCCAAAGACGCGCAAGAGCATAATGAAATTGTTCACGGCATTTTGGCGAAACACAACGTCAAGCGATTGGTGAAATCCAAATCGATGCTGACCGAAGAAGCCCACCTCAACCCGTACCTTGAAAGTAAGGGGATTGAGGTGATCGATACCGACTTGGGCGAGCGCATCATTCAGCTGCGTAAAGAGCCGCCATCGCACATTGTGGTGCCAGCCATTCACTTGAAAAAAGAGGAAGTAGGTGAACTGTTCCATGAGCACCTAGGCTCAGAAAAGGGCGCTTCGGACCCAACCTACTTGACCAAGCAGGCGCGCTATCACCTGCGTCAAAAGTTCCTTGAAGCCGATGCCGCGCTGACTGGCGTAAACATGGGCATCGCTTCCGAAGGTGCAGTCGTGGTGTGTACCAACGAAGGTAATGCCGACATGGGCGTCAACCTGCCTAAGGTACAAATTCACTGCATGGGCATCGATAAGCTGGTACCTAACTTGGATTCGGTCGGCGTGTTGGTGCGGATGCTGGCGCGGAATGCCACCGGCCAACCGGCAACCACCTACAGCACCATGTACAAAGGCCCGAAACAGGGCGGTGAGATGCACGTGGTGTTGGTGGATAACGGCCGCACTAAGTTGTTCCAAGATGAACTGATCGGCGAAGCCTACAAGTGTATCCGCTGTGGTGGCTGTTTGAACACCTGTCCGGTGTACCGTCGCTCTTCAGGTTTTGCCTACAACGCCTTGATCCCGGGCCCTATTGGTATCGCGGTATCGGCAGCGGGCGATGAAACTCACTCACTGGCTTGGGCCTGTACCTTGTGTGGTTCTTGTACCAAAGTGTGCCCGACTAAGGTGCCGCTGGATAGCATCATCGCCAAGTGGCGTCGTATTCACGCCGAGCAGAAAACCCTGCCATACGGCAAGGGCAGCTACATGCCATACCTTGGCAAGTTAATGGCCAATGAAGGGTTGCTTAACACCGGCGGTAAAGTGGCACGTACAGCGCTGAAGATTTTGCCTGGCTCAGTAATGAAGCCATTTGCGGGTGCTTGGGGTCAGCATCGCGAACTGCCAGAGGTAGAAACTACCCAGTCGTTTGAAGCGTGGTTTGATAAAAATCGAGGTAACAAATAATGTCCAGTCGTGACGCAATTTTGGCCGCATTGGCCGATGTTAAAGTGCCAGCGATGGCGATGCCTGAGATCAACATCGACGCTGACATGAACGATGTGGTTGGCCAGTACCGCGAAACCATCACTAAGATCGGTGGCCAAATCGTTGAAGTGGCCGATCTGGCCGAGGTGCAGCAGTTCCTAAACGACAAGATTGCCGCCGGTGAACAGGTGCTGTCGCAGGTGGCGGAACTGACTGGCAACCGTGCCCTTGATGCCACGCCGCACACCCTAGAAAACGTTGATTTAGCGATTGTCCCAGCGCGTTTAGGGGTGGCAGAAAACGGTGCGGTTTACGTTAACTCCGCCGACACCGGCCACCGAGTGTTGCCGTTTATCGCTGAAAATTTGGCTGCGGTACTGAAACGCGGCGACATCGTCGCCAACATGCATCAAGCGATGCACAACATCGAATTCCAATCTGGTCAATTGGGAGCTTTTATCGCCGGTCCGTCGAAAACCGCTGATATTGAGCAAGCTTTGGTCATCGGTGCCCATGGCGCCTGCAGTATGACCATCTTCTTGATCGACTGAGCTGCTTGCAGTTCTTTTCCCAAGTCGGTCGAAACGACGCTAAGCCCGAAGTTCGCTTCGGGCTTTTTTATTAGGGCGTGTTGACCTTTGCTGTATATTTTTGCGCCCATTGTTGGTTAATTTTGATAGCAAATTGCTCTTGGTCGGTTAATTTTGCTCTTCTGAGCTCACAGAGGGGCGCCTTGCAGGGTCGGACTAGCTACTGTCACTCTTCGTCATACGATTTCGACGTAGAGCCACTATGCCTTCAATCGCAATCCTCGATTGACAGCCGCTATCCTCGACCAAATTCTGAACACTAAACGTCAACACGCCCTAGCAAAATTCAGCGATAGCGTTGCTAAACAGTGAGCTAGGTCAAACTTCAAGATAACAAACATTAAAAATGCATGTATTGGGCGCAGCGCAGGGTTAGAGTTGTCTTATTAAACATGAATTTTAAATGCAACATTTGGAGCCGACCCCATGTTTTGTATGCAGTGTGAGCACACTATCGTTACCCCAGTCGCTAAAGGCTGTTCTTACGCCGCCGGTATGTGCGGTAAAACGTCTGAGATCTCCGATCTGCAAGACGTATTGGTTTACTTGATTCAAGGCGTTTCTGCCTATGCTCACTTGGCACGCGGCGTCGGCGTGGTTGATGCCAAAGTCGATGCGTTTCTGCCACAGGCGTTTTTCTCAACCTTAACCAACGTTAACTTCGATGCCGATCGCCTGGTGGACTACACCCAGCAATGTATGGCGATGCGCAATCGCATGCGTGACCTCTACCACTCTGCTTGCTTGGTACAGGGCGTTGAGCCGGTGTCGCCAAAAGGCGCGGCAGAACTGGAGATCTCCGTTGATAAAGCAGCGATGCTGGCGGTAGCACCACAAACCATCGTTAACCGTGGTGCCGATGACGTAGGTGCCGATATCGTTGGCCTGCGTCTGCTAAACCTCTACGGCCTCAAAGGTGTGGCGGCTTACATGGAACACGCTCGCATTTTGAAGCAGACCTCTGACGAGGCTTACGCCGAATTCCACCGCATCATGGCGCGTTTGGGTGAAGATCCAACCGATATGGAAGAACTGTTGGGCTTGGCGATGGCGATTGGTCACCTGAACTACAAGGTGATGGAGATTTTGGACGCCGGTGAAACCAGTGAGTTTGGCCACCCAGTTCCGGTAAAAGTGAACATGAAGCCGGTCGCCGGTAAGGCGATTTTGGTATCCGGTCACGACTTGATCGATCTGCAGCTGATTCTGGAACAGACCAAAGATAAGGGCATCAACGTCTACACCCACGGTGAGATGCTGCCAGCCCACGCTTACCCAGAACTGGGTCACAAGTACCCACATCTGGTGGGTAACTACGGCAGCGCGTGGCAGAACCAGCAGAAAGAGTTTGCTAACTTCCCTGGCGCCATCGTGATGACCTCCAACTGCCTGATCAACCCAGAAGTGAAAGGCTACGCCGATCGCATCTACACCCGCTCTATCGTCGGCTGGCCGGGAGTGAAGCACATCATCGGTGACGATTTCGCTGAAGTGATTGCCAAAGCGTTGGAGTGTGACGGCTTTAAGTACGATGAGATCCCGCACTACACCACCACCGGTTTTGCTCGTAACGCCCTGATGGCAGCGGCTCCGGCGGTAATCGAGCAGGTGAAAGCGGGTAACATCAGCCACTTCCTGCTGGTTGGCGGCTGTGATGGTGATAAGAAAGAGCGTTCCTACTTCACCGATATCGTTGCTCAAGCGCCAAAAGATACTCTGATCCTGACGCTGGCCTGCGGCAAGTTTAAGTTCAACGATCTGGACTTAGGCGAGATCAACGGCATCCCGCGCTTCTTGGATGTTGGCCAGTGTAACGACACTTACTCGGCGATTCAGTTGGCATTGGCACTGGCGAAAGAGTTCGACTGTGGCGTTAACGATCTGCCGCTGTCACTAGTGCTGTCGTGGTTCGAGCAAAAAGCGATTGCGGTGCTGCTGACCCTGCTGGCTCTGGGGATTAAAGATATCCGTGTTGGCCCAACCGCACCGGCATTCTTAACCGACAACCTGCTGACTGCCCTGAACGAGATGACTGGCCTGCGCTTGATCACCACCGTCGAGCAAGATTTGGCTGACATTCTGGGTAAATAAACCCCAGCTAATTGAATTAACGGTCAGCCTTTGCTGGCCGTTGTTATTTCGAGACGATTTCGAGATTTCCCCATGCATTTAACCTGTACCGCTGTGATTGATGAAACCAGCAGCATCCGCAGTTTCCGTTTTCGCGCCGAACAACCGCTGGAATTTATCGCTGGCCAGTTCGCTACCGTCTTGGTGCCATTGGGCGATCGCACCAGTGCCCGCGCTTACAGCTTTAGCTCCAAGCCGAGCGACAGCGAGTTGCAACTGACCATTAAGCGGGTTGACGGTGGCCGGGTGTCTAACCACTTGCTGGATAACTTTAACGTCGGTGATCAGCTTGAGGTACTGCCGCAAGCAGCGGGTGAGTTTCACCGCGACAGTGCCGGCACGGCGCCATGGCTATTGCTTGGTGCCGGCTGCGGCATTACCCCGCTGTACTCGATGCTGCGCGACCGTCTGAGCGATGAGCCCGAGGCGGATATCGTGATGATGGTGTCGGCCAAAACCGCCGATGAGGCGCTGTTTGCCGCGCCGCTAGCAGAATTAGCGGCCAAGCACCCGAATTTTCAACTGAAGTGGCTGCTGTCGGCTAGCGGCGAGCGCTTAAGCCAAGCGGCGATTGCCAAATTTGCCGCGAAGATGACCCAGCGCAGCGTGATGATCTGTGGCCCGCAAACCTATATGGATGCCGCCGAAGCCTACGCCCATGCTTTGAACGCCGCCAAAGTGCAGTGCGAGGCGTTTACTCAAGTGAAAAACCAGTTGGCGGATCTGCCCGCCGCTGGCAAACAGTCAATGCACCTTGCTATCGATGGTATTGAGCTGCCGATTTTGCCTAACCAATCGGTACTCGATAGCCTCGAAGCAGGGGGCATTCCAGTGTTGGCCGCTTGCCGTGCCGGTGTTTGCGGTACCTGTAAATGCAAAGGCGAGAAGGGCAAGTTTGAAACCACCTCAACCATCGGCTTAACCGAAGATGAGATTGAGGAGGGTTATTTCTTAGCTTGTGCCTCTACCGTAACGGCCAGCATGGAAGTCGAGATCGACGATTAAGTTGGCGTATGGCCAAGTTGAGGTTGTGATTTTAGCTTTAGCACAAGCGCTCACCGTGGTGGGCGCTTTTGCTTTTGTAGACCAACATAATGACTTAGGCTTTGGGCTAGTCTGTGGAGGTATCGATGCGGAGGCACAGCGATGCAGATTGTTCAGGTTGATGATCACAATATCGAGGTTTACCTAAACCTTGCCCAAGGCTACGAAGCGGAGTTCTCCAAAATTGTTCAGAAAAAGCCGCAGGCGGATGGCCGCTTTGCGCTTGATACTGAACTGGGTGGCAACGTCGCCGGCTATCTGCTGTATGTCGATGGCGTTCCAGCGGGGCATACCGCCATTGCCAGCCATGGCGATGGCCAATTTGAAGTGTGTGATTTTTACGTGGTGCCCTATTTTCGCCAGAACCGCTTAGGCCAGACTTTTGCCGCGGCAATTTTTGCGATGCACGGCGGCCGTTGGCAGATCAAACAAGTCGCAGGGGCAGACCGAGCCATCGCCTTTTGGCAGGCGACCATTGGCGATTATACTGGCGGCCATTTTAAGCAGGATATTTATCAAGATCCGCAGTGGGGTACAGTCACCCGCCAATGCTTTAACCATCTTGATTTCACTAGGGCGTATTGACGTTTGGTGTTCGGAATTTGGTCGAGGATAGCAGCTGTCAATCGAGGATTGCGATTGAAGGCATAGTGGCTCTACGTCGAAATCGTATGACGAAGAGTGACAGCTGCTAGTCCGGCCCTGCAAGGCGCCCTTCAGTGAGCACTGAACAGCAAAATTTACCAACCAAGATCAATTTGCTTTCAAAAGTAGCTGATAATGGGCGCAAAAATACATAGCAAAGGTCAACACGCCCTAACAAATGAACAACTATTTCGACAGCCCTTTTGCCGGTAAACCGCTGGCAGAGCAGGTAACCAACCCGAATATCATCGTTGGTAAACACAGCTATTACTCCGGTTACTACCATCAACACAGCTTTGACGATTGCGCCCGTTATCTGATGCCGGATCGCGATGATGTCGATAAGTTGATCATCGGCAGTTACTGTTCCATCGGCTCTGGGGCGGTATTTATGATGGCCGGTAACCAAGGTCATCAACACCAGTGGGCCAGTACTTTTCCGTTCTTCTATCAACAGCATCCGGCGTTTGCTGGCGCCCAAGATGGGTTTGTTCGTGCTGGTAATACCGTGATTGGCAACGACGTTTGGATCGGCTCTGAGGCGATGATCATGAGCGGCGTCACCGTCGGTGATGGTGCCATCATCGCCAGTCGGGCGGTGGTTACCAAAGATGTGCCGCCTTACGCAATTGTCGGCAGCAATCCGGCCAAGCTGATCCGCTATCGGTTTGCTGAGGAACAGATCGCCAAACTGTTGGAAATGCAGTGGTGGCATTGGTCGGATGCAGAGCTCTCGGCGGCGATGCCGTTGCTGTGCTCCGCCGATATTGATGGCCTCTATCACTTTTGGCTTAATCAACGCTAAGCGGTTGCGCAAACCCTAGCCGAATAGTTCAAAGTACTGGCTTATCGTCTGTTTTTTCGCTGGCCATCGGATATGCTGAGGTCAGCCTTTATTAAAATTAGGATTTAAGTTCATGACCATCGCCAAAATCGGCATTGTTACCGTTAGCGATCGCGCCAGTGCTGGCGTTTACGAAGATATCTCCGGCAAGGCGATCATCGAGACTCTGAATGAATACCTGACTTCCGAGTGGGAGCCAGTGTACCAGGTGATCCCAGATGAGCAGGACGTGATTGAAGCGACCCTGATCAAGATGGCCGATGAACTGAACTGCTCACTGATCGTTACCACCGGCGGTACCGGCCCGGCTAAGCGCGACGTCACCCCAGAAGCTACCGAAGCCGTATGCGACCGGATGATGCCGGGCTTTGGTGAACTGATGCGCGCTGAGTCGTTGAAGTTCGTGCCAACTGCGATTTTGTCCCGCCAAACTGCCGGTCTGCGCGGTGATAGCCTGATCGTCAACCTGCCGGGCAAGCCAAAGTCGATTCGTGAATGTCTGGATGCGGTGTTCCCTGCAATTCCTTACTGCATCGACTTGATGGAAGGGCCATTCCTAGAGTGCAACGAGGACGTCATCAAGCCGTTCCGCCCGAAAGCGAAATAAATCGTCGTAGTACCAACAAACGCCCACTGCAATCAGTGGGCGTTTTTGCAGCGGTCGTTTGCGCAACCGACAAATTACTGATCGTCGTCGCAGCGCTGCCGTCGATGGAGCTCTATGTTGTTAAGACAACACAACCAAGAAGGTACCTACCATGGAATCGATGCTGCTGCGCTGGCTTCAACAAGATCCTGATCCAGCCACTCGCGCCGAGCTGCAGGCGCTGATTGATAACGCCGACAGCGCTGAACTGCAGCGCCGTTTTAGCCAGCGATTGGCGTTTGGTACTGCCGGTTTACGAGGCGTCGTCGGCGCAGGCCCAAATCGGATGAATCGGCTGGTGATCCAACAAACCGCCAGTGGCTTAGGCCAATACCTATTAAGCCAATTTGCCGATGCCAAACGTCGCGGGGTGGTGATTGGCTATGATGGTCGGCCGGATTCAAAAACCTTTGCCGAGGACAGCGCTCGCGCCTTGATGGCACTGGGGATTAAGGTGCAATTAACCGATACCGTGGCGCCAACGCCGCTGGTGGCTTTTGGGGTGTTGCAGCTTAATGCGGTCGCTGGGATTGTGGTCACCGCCAGTCACAATCCGCCGGAATATAATGGTTTTAAGGTCTATTGGGAGAATGGCGCGCAGATCATCCCGCCCCACGATGCTGGCATCGCCGCCGCCATTGAGGTTGCCGCTGGCGCGGAACTGCCGCTGTTAGCGTTGGAGCAAGGCCAGCAGCAGGGGCTGCTGCATTATCTGGGCGGGTCGTTTTATCAAGAATATCAGCACCGTTTGTTGGCCAGTTCGCTGTTGGCGAGCGACGCCGAACCGCAGCCGCTGGTTATCGCTTACAGCGCCATGCATGGAGTCGGTGCTCGGAGCGTTGAAGCGGTGATGGCTCAAGCCGGTTTCCAGCAACTGCACAGCGTTGCCGCCCAGCGTGAGCCAGACGGCCAGTTCCCCACCGTTAAATTCCCCAACCCAGAAGAGCCGGGAGCGATGGATTTGGTGATCGCCGAGGCGCAGAAGGTCGGGGCACTGCTGGCCTGTGCCAATGATCCCGATGCCGACCGGTTTGCGGTGGCGGTGCGCACCGAGCAAGGCGACTATCGCATGCTCAGTGGCGATCAAGTCGGGGCGCTGCTAGGGGATTATCTGCTTGGGCGCAGTCAGGCTCAGTCGGCGTTGGTTGGTAACACCATCGTATCGTCGTCACTGCTGGGTAAAATTGCCGCTGGCTATGGGGCCAAGCATTATCAAACCCTGACTGGCTTTAAGTGGCTCAGTAACGTTGGTCAATCCCTTGAAAATGACCAGCAGCGTTTCCTGTTCGCCTACGAAGAGGCGTTGGGGTATACCGTTGGCTCCACGGTGTGGGACAAAGATGGCATTTCGGCGATGTTGGCGTTTTGCCAAATGACCGCTCAATTGCAGGCTCAAGGACTGACTCTGTGGGATAAATTGGCCAGCCTCTATCGCCAGCATGGTTTGCACCTTAATCAACAGCGCAGCTTCGCCTTGGATGCTAATGCCGCCCCAATTGGTGATAAGTTACGGCAACAGCCATTAACTGAAATCGCTGCGGCCAAGGTGGTGCGTCATGATGATCTTAAAGCGCAGCAAACCACCTTTGCTGATGGCCGAACCGAGGCGATAGCGCTGCCCGCCAGCGATGTGTTGATTTATCAC
The DNA here is from genome assembly GCF_000422665.1 of Ferrimonas senticii DSM 18821. Classification (GTDB taxonomy): domain Bacteria; phylum Pseudomonadota; class Gammaproteobacteria; order Enterobacterales; family Shewanellaceae; genus Ferrimonas; species Ferrimonas senticii. The sequence continues at coordinate 391,492 of NZ_KE383898.1, forward strand.
CTAGATAATGGCGCTCGGGTCGTTGTTCGGCCATCCGGCACCGAACCGAAATTGAAGTGCTATCTGGAAGTGGTGGTTGAGTTGGCGCATGAGGAAACGCTGGCGCGAGCCGAGCAGCGCGGTGAAACCATCATGGCGGAGATCGCCGCGGCGATGGCCAAGCTTATTGCAGAGAGTTGATTGCCGCGGGCTGATAGCTTGTTGGGGGGATCGTATTGATTGACGGCAGCCATTGGCTGCCGTCTTTTTTAGGGATGTTACAGCCGTTGGCAGTAGACGTCCGGTTGATTAAAGCGCTGATATAAGGCTTCGCCCTTGGCGGTCCACAACAGCCAGTTTTGTCCTTGGTAACGGGCACCGGAGGCGCTGGGACGAATAAACCCCAATTTAGTGATGCCATTGGTTTTCAGTGCCACCAGCGGCAGAACGGTATCGTTGTAAAACTGCGCTATTAATTGCTCATTGGCGCATTGATAGGTTTGGACTAAATCGGCCTTGGCCGCGCCGGTGGCCACCTGCAATTCGCTGATCCGCGATTGATAGCTGTATTGCACGCAGCTGCTGATGTCGTCTGCTTTCCAGCAGTCATCACGACCTTTAAGCCAGCCCCGTTGATAAGGTTTGATGGTATCGCCTTGTTGGCGCAGCGCTTGTCGATACAGTTGGTTTAGCCGCACATCCAGTTGTTGCAGATCTGGCGTTTGACAGATCAGCTGCTCAACTTGACTGCTGGCTTTGGCGCAATCAAACGCCGGTGCCGCCAAAGCCGGTGTTACGGCCGTCATCAACAGCATTGAGAGAAACAAACGCATCAGCAAACCTCGATAAAAACCAACAAGTTTTTATTGTAAGTCAGGCAATTCGATTTGGGGAATGATCCCTGTGCTGATACGACCAACTGCCGCTAAGATAGGGGGCGAATACAACGACAACAACAAGCAAAGGAACCTATGAACCATTACTATTCAATCGGTCAGCCCGGTCAACCGTGGGGTGAGAGTGAGCGTCAAGCGTGGTTGGCACAATGCCAAATTAAACGTAGCTACCAGCAGTTAGTCGTGCCGCGCATTGAGGCATTGGCCGAGCGTTTTGAGCTAAGCCAATACGGTGCGCTCTCTTATGACCCACAACGCTACCCGTTGTACGCCATCAAGAGTCGAGATTGGCACAGCGATAAGCCAAAGGTACTGATCACCGGTGGTGTGCACGGCTATGAAACCAGTGGTGTGATGGGTGCGCTGAGCTTTTTAGAACAGCAAGGCGAACGTTACGCCGAGCAGTTTGATCTGCTGGTGCTGCCGTGCATTAGCCCATGGGGTTTTGAAACCATCAATCGTTGGAATCCCAACTGCGTTGATCCTAACCGCTCTTTCAAAGTGGACAGCGCCAGCGAAGAAGCGGCGGCGGTGGTTAAGTTGCTGGCCGAGCTGAACGTCAGTTTCTTAGCTCATTTTGATCTGCACGAAACCACCGACAGCGACAAAACTGAGTTCCGTCCAGCGCTGGCGGCGCGCGATGGCGGTGAGTTCCATATTGAACAGGAAGCGATCCCTGACGGTTTCTACAACGTCGATGATTCCGAGCGGGCGACGCCAGCGTTCCAAAAAGCGATCATTGATGCAGTACGGCAAGTGACCCACATCGCCCCTGCCGATGGCAACGGCCAGATCATCGGTGCTGATGTGGTTCAGGAAGGAGTGATTGAATACCCGAAGCGGTCGCTGTTTCTCTGTGGTGGCCTAACCGATGCGCCATTTGTTACCACCACCGAGGTGTACCCGGATAGCCCGAAAGCGACGCCAGAGCAGTGCAATGCCGCTCAAGTTGCGGCCGTATGCGGTGGTTTAGATTATCTGTTGCAACGCTAAGTCGTATTACTGGTCGCGATCGATAACACAGCGATTGCGACCTTGTTGCTTGGCTCGATAGAGCGCCAGATCGGCTCGATGTAGCTCATCTTCAAAGTCGTTAGTTGGCTGGCATTGGCGAATGCCGGCACTAAAGGTGATGATCAGCGTCGGTAGGCTTTCCAGTAACCGATGGTCGGCCAACTGGTGTAGCAATCGCTGCAAAATGTCGTGGGCTGCTTCAGCATCGACATTATCCATCAACAGCAGAAACTCCTCGCCGCCCCAACGCAGCAGCCGGTCTTGCTGACGTAGGCGTTGACTTAAAAAGTGAGCGAACTTCTGCAATACCTGATCGCCGATGGCATGGCCATGATGGTCGTTGATCGACTTAAAGTGGTCGATGTCGATCATTACCAGCGTGCCGCGATAGTGTGGCTGTTTTGCGAGCACGCAATCGGTTAGCCAGCGGCGATTATGCAATCCGGTAAGAAAGTCTTGATAGGCGCCATTTTTTAGTGCGGCAACATCGGCTGATGCTCTTTGTTGGCGGCGCTGTTTGCCAACAATTAACATCAGCCACACCGCCACGGCCAAAGTAAAACCAATGGCTCGTTGGCGGTTTAATGGCGTTTTCGGGGTAGCAAACACCACCGTCCATTTGCTGTCGAATACCGCCAGCGGTAGCGTGATGTTGCTGTCATCGACAACCCCTTGTTGATAGACCTGATACTGCTGCGCAATATCTGGGTGGTCGCCATAGATGGCAAAATTGCCGCGATAGCGACTAGCCAGTTGCGGCGCTACCTCATCGATAAAACTGTCGAGAGAAATAACGGCACTGGAAAGCCCCCAACAGTGGCCGTCAAGATCGAAGATTGGTCGGCGGATAATAAACGCTAGCTGGCCACTCTGAATCAGTTTGACTGGCCCAACAATAATAATTTTGCTGCGATTTAAAGCACGAGTGACGCCAATTTTGCGCTTATCATCGGCCAAGATGTCGTGACCAATAGCACCTTCGTTGCCAGCCAAAGGAGCGATAAATTGCACCACGCCGTTAGGCGCCAAAGCGATCGAGTCGATGGCTGGGTAGTTGCGCAGCAGTCGAGCGGCATAGCTGTCCATGCTTTGCCAATTAAAATCGTTCAGCTTTAGATAGTTACCAAAGGTCTCTGTGCCGAGCACCACGGTATTGAAGCGGTCATCAACGATGGTTTGAAAATCGTTGGTGATGCTGCGGTAGTGCTGTTGGTTGAGGCGCTGTTGAATGCTGTTGTGTTTAGTTATCACTAACTCAGCAACCAGCAATAGGCCGCCAAGCAGGCACAAGGCAATAATGTTAGAACGAAGCGTCAATGGCATTGGATTGCAGAGCAATGAAGATAAAACCAGCCGTAATCACTGCCGCAAGGTGATGACGAAGGCTGAGGATGTGGCTGGATTTACAATGGTGCGATAGTTAAGCCTAATGATATCACGAAATGGATACTGCAAATTGCAGTAGTCTGTCGCGACTTAAGCTTATCGGCGGTAGGGTTTCGGGTTGTAAGGTGCTGATCTTCAACCGGCAAAGATCAGCACGCTTGCATGGCTGCGGGTATTAGCCATGGTTTTGTTGAGCTTAGTGGTAATCCGGCCACAGCTCTTTTTGGGTACCGCTAATGAGTTCACCTAGGTGCTCTGGGGCTGGGGTGCCGCCAAGCAGTGCATCGGTGGCCAGCATCTGGATCAGGATAATCAGGCCACTGATCAGCAGCGCTTTCCAGTAAGGGCAATCCACCATCAAACTGATGGCAAAGGCACCGGCAAACACACTGGCAAGCCAAGCCAGTTGGGTCTCTTCGATAAACCGAAAGGCCATATCCTGCAGCGCCAGCACCGCCGCCAGCGCAATGACCGCACCGATGACACTGGGGTTGCCGGTGCGCAGTACCCGAGCACCGACATAGATTGGAGCCAAGCCGATAATCAATGAGGCGGCCAAAAAAATCATCAGTTGCAGCAACATCGCTAAGTCCCTAAAGCTGAAGTTGAAGTGGCCTATTTACCCACAAATTTTCCTTTTTTGCCAGCGGCTTAGCGTAACCAGACCGGCACCTTAGCCCGTTGCCAATACCACACCCGAGTTAGCCCTAGCAGACTGCGTTGGCGCAGGCGGCTTAGGATCAGATAAAGGTAAGGTACCAGCAGTAAACTGGTGATGGTTGAAAAGCCAAGGCCACCGATGATCGCCACTGCCATTGGCGTGTAGCTGGGGCCACCACCGGCGATGCGAGTATCCCCCAGTGCCAATGGCAGCAACCCTAAGATGGTGGTGGTGACGGTCATTAGTACCGGCCGTAAGCGGCTGCTGGCGGCATCGACGATCGCTTGCGGCAGCTCGACCAGTGGCGGTTGCCGTTGATTGATTTGATCGACCAAGACAATGCCGTTATTGACCACCACTCCCATCAACACCAGGATGCCGATCATCGCCATCACGCTGATGCTGTGGCCGGTAAACAGGAAGGTCCAAAAGACTCCGGTGACCGCAAACAAGATGGAGCTGATCACCGCCGTTGGTAGCAGCAGCGATTCAAACAATGCTGCCATCACGATGTAGATCATCACCACCGCCAACAGCATGTTGGTGACCATCAACGCTTGGCTTTGATCTTGATAATCAAAGCCACCGGCAAAGCTGTAGCTGTAACCCGGGGGCCAGTTAATGGCATCGAAGGCTTGGGTAATGTCGTTGCGCAGTTCATTAAAATCTCGGTCATCGACGTTGCCACCAATGGCCACCGAGGTTTGGCGATTAAAATGACGGATCTCCTCCAGCCTTGGCTGCTGATGGATGCTGGCCACTTGCGCGAGGGTGATCACCTTGCCATCGACCTTAGCCAGCGGCAGTTGGCTTAAACGCTGTAGCGATTGTTGCCACGATTTGGGCCACTGCAAGCGAATCGCCATCTCGCCACTGGCATCGTGACGAAAGGAGCGCAGCCGCTCGCCCCGCAACGCGGTAGCGACCGTGGCGGCAGATTGCTGCAACGACAATCCCAGCTGTGCCAACCGTTGCCGATTAAAGCGCACGATCAGCTCTTGCTGGCCGCCGGCCAGTTCGCTGCGAACGTCACTTAAGCCCTCAATCTGTTCCAGCAATGGCATCACTTGTTGAGCCAAGGCCAACAGCTGTTCGGTGGAGCGACCGCGCAGATGCAAGCGCATGCCTTTATCGTCACCGCCATTCCAGCCAAATTGCGGCGTGGCGAAGGCGTATTTGGGGAAACCATCGGCAATCAACTGCTTTAGTTCCGGCAATGGCATTGGCAACTCATCCTTCATCAGTAGGGTGGTTTGCAGATCGTCGTTGGCGTAGTAGCTGTAGATGCTGTTAAAGCCAAACTGCTGCTGGTTGTCATACAGGTATTGCTCCATCTGCTCCAGCATCGCCTTGGTGTATTCCAATGAATGACGGCCATCGAGTTGATAGTTGATGAACAGTCGCTCCTGACTGCCTTGATCGTCGTCGCCGCCGGTTACCTGCGATAGTGGGATGGCGGTCGAGGCGAGGATCAGCAAGGCAAACAGGCCACTGAGTTTCGGGTGCGCCAAGATCCAGCTCAGCAGGCGGCGGTAACGGGGGCTTTCAAACCGCTGAGCCTGTTGACCTAAGTGACCAAAGCGGTATAGCAGCAGCGGCAGTAGGGTACGGGAGATAACCAAACTGGCCAGCAGTGAGATGCAGATGGCGATAGCGACATGTTCAAGGAATACCGTCAGTTCGACCTTAACCCCAAAAATATTGGGCATAAACACGATGGCGGTGGTTAAGGTGCCGGCCAGCACCGCCAAACCGACGCCATCAACGCCCTGGATCACTGCTTGTTGGCGCGGTTCTGGTGGCTGTTGCAGGACACTTTCGCTGACCACTACGGCGTTATCAATCAGCATCCCAACCGCCAGCAGTAGCCCCATCATCGATAGGATATTGAGGCTGTAGCCAAGCAGGTACATCAGTCCCAAGGTGATGGCGATCGACAGCGGTACCGACACCACGATGATGGCGGTAGTCAGGGGATTGCGGATAAACAGCAGCAGCACCGCAAATGACAACAGCGCACCGATGCCCCCGGCTTGGGCTAGCTCATTGAGCGAGTTGCGCACGCTTTGGGCTTGGTCGTCCATCACAAACAGTTCGATGCCATCAAACTGGGCGCTGGCACGGACTTTATCGATGACCGGCAGCACCCGATCGGCAACTTCAACCAGATTAGCGCCGGACTCTTTAAACAGATCCAAGCCGACCGCGTAGCTGCGATCCAGATGGCGACCTTCCAGCTGTTCGGGCTGGGCGTAGCGTACCGTGGCGATATCCCCAAGCCGCAGATTGGGGGCCAACACCAGCTGTTGGATCTGCGCTAAGTCGCGGTATTCATTTTGCTGCGACACCTGCCATAGGGCGTTATCGGTGCGCAGATCTCCGGCACTGCGGCTGAAGTTTTGCCGCTGCAGCAGATTAGTAAGCCAGCCTTGGTCGATGCCGCGGGCGCTGAGCTGCTGCGGATCCAGTTCAATTTGGATCTGCATCGGTTCGACCCCATAAAGGGTAACCCGCGAGATCCCCTCTAACCGTTCCAATGGCCGTTTTAGCTGTTTATCGAGCAAGTCAAAGGCGGCGGAGAGATCTCGAGCCGACGACAGTCGCAGGGTCATGATCGGCATATCCGAGCTGGAAAACTGCCAGATCAGCACCCGTTCAACGTCCGCCGGTAACAGATGCCGCACTGAATCAACCCGCTCTCGCACTTCGACCACTTTATTGCCGATCGCTTCCTCCCACGCAAAGTCCATGCGGATCCACGATTCCTCTTGATTAGAACCGGAACGCATGGTTTTGACCCCACTTAAGGTCGCCAGCGCTTCTTCCAATACCGAGGTGATCTCCCGTTCGACCTCCCGTGGTGAACCACCTTGATAGGGCACCTGCACGGTGATCTGCGGGATCTCGAAACCGGGGAACATCTCCAGCGGCAGCAACCGAACCGCCGCGCCGCCAAGCAACAGCAGCGCGATAAAGCACATGGTGATGGTTACCGGGCGCCGTAGCGCCCACGCGGTTAAGCCATTGGCCTTGCGGTGGCGAGTTGGCTTAGTCATGGGCCACCTCCGCCGACGGTTTGGAGGTCGAGTTGCTCCCGACACTGGCCAGCAGCACCGGCAGCACCACTAAGGTCAGCAGGGTGGCGATCCCAAGCCCGGCAATTACGGTAACGGCTAATGGTGCGCGCAGTTCGGCGCCGCCACCGAAGCCCACCAGCATCGGTAATAACCCAAGGATGGTGGTGATGGTGGTCATCAGAATTGGCCGTAGTCGGGTTCGACCCGCTTCAACGATTGCGCGGTGCCGATCCATGCCGCTGTGGCGATGTTGATTGACTCTATCCACCAGCACAATGGCGTTATTGACGACGATGCCGCAGAGCATGATCAGGCCAATCAACGCCAATACTGACAGTGGATTGCCGGACAGATACAGCCCCAATACGCTGCCGGCCAGGGCCATAGGGATTGAGATCAAAATCAGCAGCGGTTGCACAAAGGATTCAAACTGGCTGGCCATCACGATGTAGACCAGAAATACCGCCAACAGCAGGGCAATGGTTAGTGACTGATTGGATTGTTCCATCTCTTGATTTTGGCCAGCAAATTCAACGGTGATCCCCGCTGGTAGTGGCAGCGGTGCCAATAATCGGCGCGCTTCGGCAACGGCGTCGCTAAGGCTACCGTTGGCGACGCCACTGCTGATCACCGCCACCCGTTGCTGATCAATGCGGGTAATGGCCGCCGGGCCCACCGCTTGCTCGATATCGGCGACCGCCGATAAGGCAATGGGGCGGGCGCTGCCGGGATTGATGATCAAGGCGCCGATATCGGCCAAATCATCCCGTTGCTGGGCTTGGGCGCGAACTCGAATGTCGATTTTTCGGTCGGCTAAGGTGTAGCGCGAGGCGAGACTGCCGCCAACTAAGGTGGCGATCTGCTCGGCCACTTGCGGTGCATCCATTCCCAGGGCCGCTAACCGAGCGTGATCAAAGCGGATGGTCAATTCCGGTTGACCCGCTCGCAGGCTGTTGCTGACATCGGAAAAGGCGGAGGCGTTGGCTAGGGTTTGCGCCACCAGTTCACTGGCTTGTTTCAACAGGGTGAGATCGTAGCCGTACAGTTCAATCGCCAGCGGCTGCTTAAAGCTCAGCAGTTGCGGCTGTTTCAGCTCGGCTTGCAGATCTGGAATGCGGGCGGCTTGTTGACGCAGTGCCGCCATCACTGCGGTTTGCGCTTGCGGATCATCCAGTACCACTTGCAACCGCCCCCAGTTTTCACCGCTGCGGCTGCTGGCGGAGGCCATTTGACTGGCGCTGCCAGCTTGGGAGTAGGCGTGGGCTACGCCATCCAGTGGCAGTACCGCTTGCGCTAACTGGTCGAGCACCGCGTCGGTTTGGCCGACGTGGCTGCCCGGCGGCAGTTGCACCTCAAGATAGAACTCACCTTGATTGAGACTAGGCACCAACTCCATACCGATTTTCGGTAACAAACTGAAACTCCCAGCGGTAAAGACCAACGCCAGCAGCAAGGTTAGGCTGCGTTGCTGCAGCGCCGCCATCAGCAGTGTCGGATAGTAGGCGCTGAGCCATTTCATCAGCCGTTGAAAGCCCCAATCGATTGGGGTGAACAGCCACTGGGCCAGTTTGCGCAGGAAGCTGACGAGCCACAGTAGCGCGGCGAACAACAGTGACGGCAACCAGTTAAACAAAAGCACAAATGGGAAACTGGCGACGGTGCCGGCGTAGTGTTTGACCTTAGCCGCTTTGCCAATCGGCACCGTTTTCACCGGTTTTGTCGGTAGGGTTGGCCATTGCCATTTGGGCCGAGCGGCAAGCATTGGGATCGCCGTCAGCGCGGTCAGCAGTGATGCCAATAGGGCAAAGGTCACGGTTAACGCTTGATCGCCGAACAACGCGCCAGCAACGCCATCGACAAACAACAGCGGTACAAATACCGCTAAGGTGGTGAGGGTAGAGGCGGTGATGGCGCTGGCGACTTCGACGGTACCGCGCTGTGCCGCTTGGGCGGGATCGTGGCTGTGTTGGCGATCGATGTTTTCCAGTACCACGATGGCGTTATCCACCAACAATCCGACTGCTAAGGCGATGCCGCCAAGGGACATTAAATTCAGTGACAGGCCAGCAAAATACATCAGGTTAAAGGTGGCAATCACCGACACCGGAATGGTTAAACAGATAATCAGCGTGGGCCGCAGTTTGCGTAAAAACAGCAGGATCACCGCCATCGCCAACAGCGCGCCAATCAGTGCCGCGTTAGTGACTTCAGCGACGGCGGTGGCGATAAAGCCGGATTGGTCGTAGAGCACGGTGATCTCGGGGTTACCGGGACGCTCCGCCAGTTTATCGAGTTTGGCGCGAACCGCATTGGCGACAGTGACGGCGTTGGCGTCGCCCTCTTTGTAGATGGCTATCTCCACCGCCGCTTGGCCATCGACCCGCGAGATATCGGTTTGTTCGGCGTAGCCGTCGATAACCTCGGCCACCTCTTTTAACCGCAGTTGGCGGTTGGCATCGCGAAAGATAATGATGTTGGCCAACTGCTCGAGACTTTCGAACTGATTTAAGGTTCGTACCAGCAACTGTTGATTGCCTTGTTCGAGCTTGCCGGCAGACAGATTGATGTTCTCGGCACCGATGCGGTTGACGATATCCGCCGGAGTTAACGACAGCTGCGCTAACTTGTGTTGGTCGAGCAAAATTTGCAGTTCACGGACCAAGCCGCCGGCTGGGCGCACCGACGCCACCCCTTCAACCACTTCCAATTGCCGTTTGAGCTCGTCATCGGCCCAACTGCGCAGGCTGATCAGTTGTTGGTTGTCGCTGCCGGGGCTGATGAGCCCGAGGCGCATAATCGGATCGAGATTGGGGTTAAAGCGCAGGATCAGCGGTTTTTCGACATCCAGCGGCAGTTCAATGGCGTCGAGCTTCTCCCGTACATCCAGTGCCGCCAGATCCATATCGGTGCCCCAAGCAAACTCCAACTGCAGATCCGCAAGGCCAGCGCGGGAGGTAGAGGTCATGGTGCGTAGCCCCTTGACGGTTCCGACCGATTCTTCAATCGGTTTGGCCACCAGTTGCTCCACTTCTGCTGGTGCCGCCCCTGGGTAGAGGGTGCGCACGGTTAGGCTGGGGTAGTTCATCTCTGGCAGCAAGGTGATTGGCAAGCGACCGAAGCCGACCATACCGAATAACACCACGGTTAAAATCGCCATCCAAACGGTAACCGGACGCTTGATGGCGGTTTTGGTTAGCGACATGGGTTACTCCTTGGCGGTGAGATTGATGTTGAGCGCGCCCACGACCTCAACCCGAGCGTTGTCCTTTAACTGATGTTGGCCGCGGATAACGACTTGTTCGCCAACGTTAATGCCATCCAGGATCTGTACCTGTTCGCCATCGCGGTAGCCCAGTTGCACTGGCCGAATTTGGGCATTGTCGCCATCGATCACAAACACGCTGTGGCCGCTGTCTTGGCGCAGTAGCGCGGCGGCATTAATCAGGGTGACGTTATCGCGGTGATCAAATTGCAACTTGGCGCGGCTTAACATGCCACTGCGCAGTTGTTGCTGTTGATTGTCGACCTGCAAGGTGATTTTGATGGTGCCGCTGTCGGCATCAACGGTGGGAGCGATCCGCAGTACTTCAGCACGATAAGCGTGTGGTAAGCCATCGACACTAAGCTCAGCAACTTGGCCTACAGAGACTTGTGGCAGTTGCTGCTCCGGCAGATGAACGATGGCGTGCAACTGTTGCTGCTGGACCACCTCAAACAGGGCGGTCGCCATCTCGGTGGCCATGTTGCCTTGGTCGATGTAACGCTTGGCGATTACCCCATCAATGGGACTGGCCACTTGGCTGTATTGCAATCGCAGTTTGGCCAGATCGCGATCCGCCAGGGCCGCTTGGCGTTGATAACTGAGCCGCGCCAGTTGCTCTTCGCTGATCAGTTGCTCATTGGCGATGGCGTGCATTCGATCCAGTTCTTGGTCGATCACATCCAGTTCGGCTTGGCTTTTATTCAGTGCCAATTGGTAATGCTTAGGATCAATCTGTGCCAGTGATTGGCCAGCTTTTACGCGGTCACCTTCCTCTACTAGCAGTTGTTCAACCATGCCGCTGATCCGAGCAATTACTTGTGCCTGTTGTGGTGCTTCTAGCACCGCGGTGGTTTGGTAGAAGTGGCTGATATCGCCGCTGGCGGCCATTTGAGTCTCAACCGGAATGGCGACGACTTGCGGTTGTTTGCTGTCTGATTCAGCCGACTCATCGGCATTGGAGTTGCCGCAGGCGGTAAGAGTGAGTAGCACAAGCGTAAGTACGCCAATTTCCCATTGCATCATGACCGATCCCAGTTAGTTGTTATGTAAGGTTACAAACAAACTCTATGCCAAAATTTAAATTACTTTTAAAACAACATCTTGGGTCTGTAAGAGTTGATGATTAAGTCAGTATAATACTCACTTGTTAGTGAATTGTGATCATCAGCGGCGGGATCCGCTACTCAATGCGTTGCGGTTGGTTAGGTTTTTTGAGCGCGATAAATCGATAGTGCTAATCGAATAGCTAGGGCGTGTTGACGTTTGGTGTTCAGAATTTGGTCGAGGATAGCGGCTGTCAATCGAGGATTACGATTGAAGGCATAGTGGCTCTACGTCGAAATTGTATGACGAAGAGTGACAGCTGCTAGTCCGACCCTGCAAGGCGCCCTTTAGCGACCATTGAACAGCAAAATTAACCAACAAGCTCAATGTGCTGTCAAAAGTTGCCAATAATGGGCGCAAAAATATACGGCAAAGGTCAACGCGCCCGAGAGTAAAAATTCGAATATTGGCCTTGGCTGAACGGTTACTCGAGTACAAAAAAACCAGCCTTGCGGCTGGTTTTGTCATGATTACTTGCCAGTTTAGCGTTGGTTGGCGGGCAGATAATCCCGTTGTTTTTCGCCGGTGTACAACTGACGAGGGCGACCAATCTTGTGGCCAGGCTGGCTTAGCATCTCTTGCCAGTGGGAGACCCAGCCAACGGTGCGCGACAACGCAAAAATCACCGTAAACATCGAGGTTGGAATGCCGATGGCTTTCATGATGATACCGGAATAGAAGTCGACGTTCGGGTACAACTTCTTCTGGATAAAGTAGTCATCAGACAGGGCGATGCGCTCCAGTTCCATCGCTACATCCAGCAGCGGATCTTGGATGTTGAGTTCCGCCAACACCTCATGACAGGTTTCCCGCATAACGGTGGCGCGAGGGTCGAAGTTTTTGTAGACCCGGTGGCCAAAGCCCATCAGTCGGAATGGGTCTTCTTTGTCCTTAGCGCGTGCGACAAATTCGGGGATGCGATCGACACTGCCGATCTCCTCTAGCATGTTCAAACACGCTTCGTTGGCACCACCGTGGGCCGGTCCCCACAGCGATGCAACACCTGCAGAGATACAGGCAAAGGGGTTAGCCCCAGAGGAACCCGCCAATCGCACGGTGGAAGTAGAGGCGTTTTGCTCGTGGTCAGCGTGCAGGATAAAGATCCGATCCATCGCTCGCTCGACCACAGGATTAACCTGATAGTCCTCGCATGGCACAGAGAACATCATCTGCAGGAAGTTACCGGCAAATGACAGGTCGTTGCGAGGGTAAACAAACGGCTGACCTAGATTGTACTTGTAGGCCATGGCCGCCAAGGTGGGCATTTTGGAGATTAAGCGGATGGCGGCAACGTGACGATGATGCTCGTCATTGACGTCCAGAGAATCGTGATAGAACGCCGACAGTGCCCCAACCACCCCACACAGAATCGCCATCGGGTGGGCGTCGCGGCGGAAGCCCTTGAAGAAGGTGGCAATCTGTTCATGCACCATGGTGTGGCTGTTGATCAGCGCTTCAAACTCTTGCAGTTGCTGTGCCGAAGGCAGCTCGCCTTTGAGCAGCAGGTAGCAGACTTCGAGGTAACTGGATTGGGTCGCGAGCTGGTCAATGGGGTAGCCTCGATGCAGCAGAATGCCCTTGGCGCCATCGATAAAGGTGATCTCAGATTCGCACGATGCGGTGGCCATGAAGCCCGGGTCATAGGTGAAATGGCCGTGGGTTCCAAGCGTGCTGATGTTAATCACATCTTGCCCCTCAGAGCCGGATTTAATCGGCAGTTCGACTGGTTCTTGTCCGGGGATCTTTAGAGTCGCAATGTTCTCATTCTCAGCCATGGCTGAATCTCCTTAACTTCTTATTAGAATTCCATAATCGGGCCCTTATACGAGCCTCTTTAGTGCACGGTCAGAATACCAACAGTGCTGCGCAACTTAGCGCCGTCTGTGCGCGCCAACAATTAGCGCAAAGTCTGGCCTTCGTGATTCAGTTCGCCGCCGAGTAACGTTGCCAAGGATGGCTCAACTGAATTCTTAGCAAGAGATTAGAATCTCTTAACCGGAGGCACATGTTAAGTGACTTGAATCACACAATTCAACCAAGGTTAATTAAACCATCTTTATGACCTCAGAACATCTATTGCTCCGAAGTCGATTAATAATCGCTCAAGAGTGCAGTATAACTTCGCAAAATAATCGCAAAGTGTGACGTTTGTAATTGTTCAACCTCATTTGTATACTGGCCGCGACTTTCCACCGCATCCCTTTGTGGGGCACTTCTCAGGGCGAGATTTGGGCGGTTAAAAATGCAGCAAATCAATAAGTTTTTTGCATCGGAAGGGCGCTTGGCAAGCTGGTAGTTTTAGTGTCCGATAGACAGAGGCTAACTCTTACTCAGCCGAGCAAAATACCAACCGGTTAGCTGGTTTAATGTTCAGTTGAACAACCTGTAGGCTCGCGCGGTATAAAACGATAACTATTGCTCAATGGAGCTGAGTGAGCAGAACGTGAATAAGCAAAGACCAGTCAACTTGGATCTCTCACAGATCCAATTTCCGGCAACGGCGATTGCCTCGATCTTGCACCGGGTATCCGGCGTGATCACCTTTGTTGCCCTAGCCATTCTTCTGTGGCTTCTTGCCACTTCATTACAATCCGCTTCTGGATTCGATCAAGTCAGCCAACTGCTCAGCAGTTTCCCAGTCAAATTGATCCTGTGGGCTATTTTGACGGCATTGGCGTATCACCTCTGTGCCGGCGTTCGTCACCTGTTGATGGACATGGGGCATTTTGAAGGGTCAATGGCGGCGGGTAACAACTCGGCCAAAGCGGCCTTCGGTGCCGCGGCGTTGCTGTCAGTGATTGCGGGGATCTGGTTATGGTAAAGATGGCTTCTAGTTTGGGACGCAGTGGCGTTCATGATTTTGTGCTGCTGCGTGCCAGCGCGCTGGTACTGGCCAGCTACCTGATATTTATGGTTGCTTACCTGGCGATGGGCAGCGTCGATTACGCCAGTTGGCAGCAGCTGTTCGCTAGCGTATCGATGAAAGTCTTCACTTTGATGGCGCTGGTAGCGGTATTGGTTCATGGCTGGATTGGCTTGTGGCAGGTGCTGACCGATTACGTCAAGCCGGCCGGGCTGCGGGCCGCAGCGCAATATGCGGTGATCCTGGTGTTGTTGGCGTACCTGTTCGCTGGCGTTGCGATCCTGTGGGGTGTTTAAGTGAGTATTCCAGTAAAAGAATTTGACGCCATTGTCATTGGCGCTGGTGGCGCAGGGATGCGTGCGGCACTGCAGATCTCCAAAGAGGGCAAAAGCTGCGCGCTGCTCTCCAAAGTGTTCCCAACCCGCTCGCACACGGTATCCGCTCAAGGCGGCATTACCGTGGCACTGGGCAACGCCCACGAGGATAACTGGGAATGGCACATGTACGACACCGTCAAAGGCTCCGATTACATCGGTGACCAAGACGCGATTGAGTACATGTGTAAAACCGGCCCTGAAGCGATCATCGAGATGGAGAACATGGGGCTACCGTTCTCTCGCTTTGAGGATGGCCGGGTTTACCAGCGCCCGTTTGGCGGCCAATCAAAAGAATTTGGCGGCGAACAAGCGGCGCGAACTGCGGCGGCAGCAGACCGCACAGGTCACGCCTTGTTGCACTGTCTGTACCAGCAAAACGTCAAGAACAAAACCGAGGTGTATTCCGAATGGTACGCCTTGGATCTGGTTAAGAACGACGACGGTGCCATCGTTGGTGCCACTGCCATCGAGATTGAAACCGGCGAAGTGGTCTATTTCAAGGCCAAAGCCACGGTGTTAGCTACCGGCGGTGCCGGTCGCATCTATGCCTCCACCACTAACGCTCACATCAACACCGGCGACGGCGTCGGTATGGCACTGCGCGCTGGCGTGCCGGTGCAGGACATGGAGATGTGGCAGTTCCACCCAACCGGCATTGCTGGCGCTGGAGTACTGGTGACCGAAGGCTGTCGTGGTGAAGGCGGTTACCTGCTGAACAAAGATGGCGAACGCTTTATGGAGCGTTACGCGCCGAACGCCAAAGACTTGGCTGGCCGGGACGTGGTGGCTCGCGCCATTATGACCGAAATCCGCGAAGGTCGTGGCTGCGATGGGCCTTGGGGGCCACACGCTAAGCTGAAATTGGACCACTTAGGTTCAGAGGTGCTGGAATCCCGTCTGCCGGGCATTTGCGAACTGTCGCGTACCTTTGCTCACGTTGATCCGGTGCAAGAACCGATCCCGGTGATCCCAACCTGCCACTACATGATGGGCGGCATTCCAACCCGCGTCACCGGTCAGTGTATCGATGCCGATGAAAACGACATTAAGGGGCTGCTGGCGGTTGGTGAGATTGCTTGTGTATCAGTTCACGGAGCTAACCGCCTTGGCGGCAACTCGTTGCTGGACTTGGTAGTGTTTGGTCGTGCCGCGGGGATGCACCTAGGCGAAACCTTAGATGCCCAAGGCACCCCGAAAGAGGCCACCGAAGCTAACATCAATGCCGCACTGACTCGCATCAATCGCTGGAACGAGTCGGTTAATGGCGATGGTGAAGATCCGGTGCAAATTCGCAAAGATCTGCAGCAGTGCATGCAGTTGAACTTCTCGGTATTCCGTCAGGGCGAAGCGATGGCCGAAGGCTTAGAAGAGCTGAAGAAGATCCGTGCCCGTTTGCACAACGCCAAGCTCAGCGACGTATCCAAAGCCTTTAACACTCAACGCATTGAGTGTCTGGAACTGGATAACCTGATGGAAACCGCGATTGCCACTGCGATGGCAGCCAACTTCCGCACCGAGAGCCGCGGCGCGCACTCCCGTGAAGATTTCCCCGACCGTGATGACGCCAACTGGCTGTGTCACTCAATTTTCGATCCTCGCACCGAGGAGATGGGGCGTCGCCAAGTCAATATGGCGCCGAAGCTGCGGGAAGCGTTCCCGCCGAAAGAGCGTAAGTACTAAGGAGGACGGCAGATGTCATTGCAAGTATCGATCTACCGTTACAACCCAGAGACTGATCTCAAGCCAAGCATGCAGGATTACACCTTGGATCTGCCGGAAGGCTCCGATGTGATGGTGCTGGATGTGCTGCTGATGCTGAAAGAGCAAGATCCAACCCTGTCGTTTCGTCGTTCCTGCCGCGAGGGGGTGTGTGGCTCCGACGGCATCAATATGAACGGCAAAAACGGTTTGGCTTGTATCACCCCAATCTCCGCGTTTGCCGGCAAAAAGCTGACCATTCGGCCACTGCCGGGGATGCCGGTAGTGCGGGATCTGGTGGTCGATCTTAGCCAGTTCTACAAGCAGTACGAGAAGGTTAAACCGTACCTTATCAACGATGGCAAAACCCCAGCGCGGGAGCATCTGCAATCGCCGGAGGAGCGGGAAAAACTGGACGGTTTATACGAGTGTATTCTCTGCGCTTGCTGTTCGACCGCGTGTCCGTCGTTCTGGTGGAATCCCGATAAGTTTGTCGGTCCTAGTGGCTTGCTGCACGCCTACCGCTTCTTGGTCGACAGCCGTGATACCGCTACCGATGAGCGTCTGGGGGAACTGGATGACGCTTTCAGCGTATTCCGCTGCCACGGCATCATGAACTGCGTTAACGTTTGCCCGAAAGGACTGAACCCGACCAAAGCCATCGGCCACATTAAGTCGATGCTGCTACAACGCGCGGTCTGACCTAGCTGCCGCTAACTTGATGCGGCAACAAAGACATAAGGCCACGCTATCGTTATGATGGTGCTGGCCTTTTTTTCGCTTTGCAGTCCAAGTAACAGGAGCTTGCTTGGAAGAGGAACAAGGAAAGAGAATGCGACAGGACTCCCTCAAGGCATGGCAAGACTCAACCCACTTTGCCGGTGCCAACGCAGCCTACATTGAAGAGCTGTACGAGGCTTACCTGAGCGATCCGACCTCCATCAGCGAGCAGTGGCAGGCGATTTTCGCCGAGCTGCCAGAGACTGGTGTTGGCGCTGAGGTAGCTCACACCCCGATCCGCGATTACTTCCGCGCCGCCGCGCTGGACAGCAATCGCTCCAAAAAAACCACCGTCGATCCTGAGCTATCCGAAAAACAAGTTCGGGTATTGCAGCTGATCAACGCCCACCGTTTCCGTGGCCACCAGGGCGCGAACCTTGATCCCCTCGGCTTATGGCAGCGACCTGCGGTGCCAGAGCTTGATCCTAAGTTTCACGGCTTGACCGAGGAAGACATGGGCCGCCAGTTTAATACCGGCTCCTATGCCATTGGTGGCGACAGCATGAAGTTGGGTGAGCTGATCGACTCGCTTAAACGCACCTACTGCGGCCATCTCGGCGCCGAATATATGCACATCACCTCGACCGAAGAGAAACGTTGGATCCAGCAGCGGCTCGAAGGGGTGGTTGGCGTCGATAAGCTTACGGCGGAAAAGAAAGTTCAGATCTTAGCGGGCTTGAATGCCGCCGAAGGCTTGGAAAAATACCTTGGGGCGAAATTCCCCGGCGCTAAGCGCTTCTCGTTGGAAGGCGGCGACGCGATGATCCCGATGATGCGCGAGCTTATCTATCGCGCCGGCGATCATGGCGCCAAAGAGATGGTGATCGGCATGGCCCACCGTGGCCGCCTAAATATGCTGGTCAATATCTTGGGCAAAAAGCCAGGGGATCTGTTTGACGAGTTCGCCGGCAAACACGATGAAAATCTGGGCTCCGGTGACGTTAAGTATCACCAGGGTTTCTCCTCTGATTTCGCCACTCCT
The DNA here is from genome assembly GCF_000422665.1 of Ferrimonas senticii DSM 18821. Lineage (GTDB taxonomy): Bacteria > Pseudomonadota > Gammaproteobacteria > Enterobacterales > Shewanellaceae > Ferrimonas > Ferrimonas senticii. The sequence continues at coordinate 409,571 of NZ_KE383898.1, forward strand.
GGCGGCAACGTCCATTTGGCATTGGCGTTTAACCCCTCCCACCTTGAGATCGTCTCGCCGGTGGTAATTGGTTCGGTGCGGGCGCGGATGGATCGCCGCGGCTGCAGCAATGGTGCCAAGGTAGTGCCGGTGACCATTCACGGCGATTCAGCGATTGCCGGTCAAGGGGTGGTGCAAGAAACCTTGAATATGTCGCAAACCCGCGGCTTCTCGGTCGGTGGCGCGATCCGGATTGTGATCAACAACCAGGTTGGTTTTACCACCTCTAATCCGGCCGATACCCGCTCCACCGAATACTGCACCGATATTGCTAAGATGGTGCAAGCGCCAGTGTTCCATGTGAACGCCGACGATCCGGAAGCGGTGGCTTTTGTGGCGCAGTTGGCGGTGGATTATCGCTATGAGTTTGGTCGCGATGTGTTTATCGACTTGATCTGTTATCGCCGCCACGGCCATAACGAAGCGGATGAGCCGAACGCGACTCAGCCGCTGATGTATCAAAAGATCAAGAAGCACCCGACGCCACGCAAGCTGTACGCCGACCAATTGGTTGCCGCCGGTACTATGGCGGCAGAGCAGGTGACAGAGCAGATTAATACTTACCGTGAGCAACTGGATGCCGGTGATTGCGTGGTGCCAGAGTGGCGCACCATGGAGGGGCACTCCTCCAACTGGTCGCCTTACATCGGTCACGCCTGGGATTGCGATTGGAAGAGCCAACTGCCGCTAGAGCGCTTGACCGCATTGGCACAAGGCTTGGCGGAAGTGCCGGCCAGCCACAAGCTGCAATCGCGAGTGGCCAAGATCTATAAAGACCGCGAGGCGATGGCCGCTGGTGAAAAACCACTGGATTGGGGCATGGCGGAAACGCTGGCTTACGCCTCGCTGCTGGAACAGGGCTATCGGGTGCGTTTGACCGGTCAAGACTCCGGTCGTGGCACCTTCTTCCACCGTCATGCGGTGCTACACAATCAAGACAACGCCACCACCTACATGCCGCTGCGTCACGTCAGCGACAAGCAGGGACCGATTGAGATCCACGATTCGGTGTTGTCAGAAGCGGCGGCGATGGCGTTTGAATACGGCTACGCCACCGCTGAACCATCCGGCCTGACCATCTGGGAAGCGCAGTTTGGTGATTTTGCCAACGGTGCCCAAGTGGTGATTGACCAGTTCCTCTCCTCTGGCGAGCAAAAGTGGGGGCGGATGTGCGGTTTGACGCTGCTGCTGCCACACGGTTATGAGGGCCAAGGTCCTGAGCACAGCTCGGCCCGTCTCGAACGGTTCTTGCAGTTGTGCGCCAACCAAAACATGCAGGTGTGTGTGCCTTCGACTCCAGCGCAGGTTTATCACATGCTGCGGCGTCAGACGATTCGACCGATGCGCCGGCCACTGGTGGTGATGAGCCCGAAATCGCTGCTGCGTCATCCAATGGCGGTCTCTAGCTTGGAAGAGCTGGCCGACGGCAGTTTCCAGCCAGTGATTGCGGAAATTGATAGCCAAGATCCGGCCAAGGTTGATCGGGTGGTGTTCTGCTCTGGCAAAGTTTACTTCGAACTGCTAGAACGCCGTCGCAAGGAACAGTTAGACAACGTGGCGATCATTCGTATCGAACAGCTGTACCCATTCCCAGCGGAACATTTAGCCCAAGTACTGGAAGCGTATCAGCACGTCACCGACTTTGTTTGGTGCCAAGAAGAGCCGCAAAACCAAGGGGCGTGGTACTGTTCGCAGCACCATTTCTGGGCCGCAATCCCGAAACGTGGCCAGTTGACTTACGCCGGTCGCAGCGCCTCAGCCGCTCCAGCGGTCGGTTACGTGTCGCTGCACAACAGCCAACAACAAGCGCTGATTGAAAGCGCGCTTAACATCACCAGCTAATTAGTAATTACACACACGACAAGATCGGTAAACAAGGATTGAATACACGATGAGCATCGAAATTAAAGTTCCCGTGCTGCCAGAATCGGTAGCCGATGCCACCATCGCCACCTGGCACGTACAGCCTGGCGAAGCGGTCAGCCGCGACCAAAATCTGGTTGATATTGAAACCGACAAAGTGGTGCTAGAAGTGGTTGCCCCAGAAGACGGTTCCCTAAGTGAGATTCTGCAACCCGAAGGCGAAACCGTTTTGGCCGAGCAGGTGATTGCCAACTTCGTTGCCGGCGCCAAAGCCGGTCAAGAGGTGGGTAAAGCAGAAGCCGCAGCAGCGCCAAGCGCCGAAGATGTTGCTGACAGCGAAGAGAGCAATGACAGCCTAAGCCCATCGGTACGCCGTTTGGTGGCTGAGCATGGCATCGACGTCAGCGCCGTTAAAGGCACTGGGGTTGGTGGTCGCATCACCAAAGAGGACGTTGAAGCGGTGATCAAAGCCAAAGGAGCAGCCCCTGCAGTAGAAGCCAAGGTTGAAGCGCCGGCAGCGCAGCTCTCTGGTCGCAGCGAGAAGCGGGTACCAATGACCCGCCTGCGTAAGCGCATCGCCGAACGTCTGCTGGAAGCCAAGAACTCGACCGCGATGTTGACCACCTTTAACGAGGTCAACATGGCGCCGATCATGAACCTGCGCAAACAGTACAAAGATGTGTTTGAGCAGCGCCACGGGATCCGCTTGGGCTTTATGTCGTTCTATGTGAAAGCGGTGGTGGAAGCGCTAAAACGCTACCCCGAGGTGAACGCCTCCATCGACGGCGACGAGATCGTTTACCACAACTACTTCGATATCAGCATCGCAGTTTCTACCCCTCGCGGTCTGGTGACCCCAGTGCTGCGCGATGCCGACAAACTGTCGGTAGCGGAGATCGAGCAAGGCATCAAAGAGCTGGCGGTCAAAGGCCAACAAGGCAAGTTGTCGGTGGAAGAGCTGACCGGCGGTAACTTCACCATCACCAATGGCGGGGTGTTTGGCTCGCTGATGTCGACCCCAATCATCAACCCGCCACAAAGCGCGATCTTGGGCATGCACGCCATCAAAGACCGACCGATGGCGGTCGATGGCCAAGTGGTGGTGCAACCGATGATGTACTTGGCGCTGTCGTACGATCACCGCATCGTCGATGGCCGCGAATCGGTTGGCTTCTTGGTCACCATCAAAGAGTTATTAGAGGATCCAACTCGTCTGCTGTTGGACATCTGATGCGGTTGGGGTAGATTGCTGCCCCAGCTTTAGCCTCCGGGCGAAGGAAGATAGATATCGGTTTTAGTTGGCTTTTTAGTGCTTATCAAGGCACGACAATTGCTCCCCAGCTGAACCGATATTCAATATAAAAACGGACTAAATACTATGAATTTGCACGAGTATCAGGCGAAACATATCTTTGCGGAATACGGTCTGCCGGTTTCCGAAGGTTACGCATGTGACACCCCACAACAAGCCTATGAAGCGGCCGGTAAAATCGGTGGCAACAAGTGGGTAGTGAAGTGCCAAGTGCACGCGGGTGGCCGTGGTAAGGCTGGCGGCGTAAAGCTGGCGACCACCAAAGACGAAATCAAAGAGTTTGCCCAGCACTGGCTCGGTAAAAACTTGGTGACCTACCAAACTGACGCCAACGGTCAGCCAGTATCGAAAATTCTGGTTGAGTCCTGCACCGATATCGCCAAAGAGCTGTATCTGGGCGCGGTAGTGGATCGTGGCAGCCAGCGCGTGGTGTTTATGGCCTCCACCGAAGGCGGTGTTGAAATTGAAAAGGTTGCTGAGGAAACCCCAGAGCTGATCCACAAAGCGGCACTGGATCCACTGGTGGGGCCACAACCTTACCAAGGTCGTGAACTGGCGTTCAAGCTGGGTCTCAAAGGCGATCAAATCAAACAGTTTGTGAAGATCTTTATGGGTCTGGCGCAGATGTTCCTCGATAAAGATTTCGCCCTACTGGAGATCAACCCACTGGTGATCACCGAGCAAGGCGATCTGCACTGCTTGGATGGCAAGATCAACATCGATTCCAACGCCCTGTACCGTCAGGCCAAAGTACGTGAGATGCACGACCCATCCCAAGAAGATGAGCGTGAAGCGCACGCAGCGCAGTGGGAACTGAACTACGTCGCGCTGGATGGCAACATCGGCTGTATGGTTAACGGCGCCGGTTTGGCGATGGGCACCATGGACATCGTAAACCTGCACGGCGGCAGCCCAGCCAACTTCTTGGATGTGGGCGGCGGTGCCACCAAAGAGCGGGTAACCGAAGCGTTTAAGATCATCCTCTCCGACAGCAATGTTAAAGCGGTACTGGTTAACATCTTCGGCGGCATCGTTCGTTGTGATCTGATCGCCGAAGGGGTGATTGGTGCGGTTGCCGAAGTCGGCGTGACCGTTCCTGTAGTGGTTCGTCTGGAAGGCAACAACGCCGAGCTGGGTACCAAGGTACTGGCGGAGTCCGGTTTGAACATCATCGCTGCCACCAGCTTGACCGATGCGGCGCAGCAAGTAGTAGCGGCAGCGGAGGCCAAGTAAATGAGCGTTTTGATCAATAAAGACACCAAAGTTATCTGCCAAGGTTTTACCGGCGGTCAAGGTACCTTCCACTCCGAGCAAGCGATCGCTTACGGCACCCAGATGGTTGGCGGCGTGTCCCCAGGCAAAGGCGGCACTGAGCACTTAGGTCTGCCGGTGTTTAACACCGTTCGTGAAGCGGTTGAAGTCACTGGCGCCACTGCCTCGGTTATCTACGTGCCAGCGCCGTTCTGCAAAGACGCGATTTTGGAAGCGATTGATGCGGGCATTGAACTGATTGTGACCATTACCGAAGGGATTCCAACTCTGGATATGCTGGAAGTGAAAGTGAAACTGGATCAAGCCGGCGTGCGGATGATCGGTCCAAACTGCCCAGGGGTTATCACTCCGGGCGAGTGCAAAATTGGCATTATGCCGGGCCATATCCACCAGCCAGGTAAAATCGGCATTGTGTCGCGCTCTGGCACCTTGACCTACGAAGCGGTTAAACAAACCACCGACGAAGGCTTTGGCCAGTCAACCTGTGTCGGTATTGGTGGTGATCCAATTCCAGGCTCAAACTTCATCGACATTCTGGAGATGTTCCAGAACGATCCGCAAACCGAAGCGATCGTGATGATCGGTGAGATTGGCGGTACCGCCGAAGAGGAAGCGGCCGCTTATATCAAGGCCAACGTCACCAAGCCGGTGGTCTCTTACATCGCTGGTGTGACTGCGCCTCCGGGTAAGCGGATGGGCCACGCTGGCGCCATCATCGCCGGTGGTAAAGGCACCGCCGCTGATAAGTTTGCTGCACTGGAAGATGCGGGTGTACGCACCGTGCGTTCGCTAGCAGATATTGGCAAAGCCCTGCGTGAACTGATCGGCTAAGCGCTGACAGTTGAAAAATTAACGCCGAGGTGCGCTGTTGAAGTGTGCCTCGGCGTTTTTAATTGGAGCCAACCATGATTCAGTTAGTGGATGTAACTAAAGACAATTACCTTGATTGCCTTAAACTCGAGTTAGCTGAAGATCAGCAGGAAAATGTTGCGTCTAATGCAGCGACTATTGCTCAGTCGAAGTTTGAGTCTCACTACCGGTTACGTGCAATTACCTGTGATCTGAAAGTCGTTGGAATGTTGGCGTTTTGCTTTGAAGAGCAACAATACTGGCTATTTCGACTGATGATTGATAAATCGTGGCAAGGGCAAGGAATTGCTGCAAAAGCAATCGGGTTACTACTGGTTGAACTTGGTAAAGAAGGAGCACCAGCTTTGCAGACTATGCATAAGCCTAGCAATGTGGCAGCAGCCAAACTTTACCAGCGTTTAGGGTTTGTCGCTGTTGGCGTCATGGATGACGGCGATATTCAACTCGAGCTCAGACTGAACGGTTTACAAGCCACCTAAATGCCGAAGCACCTAGGTGTTTTTGTTTAACCTGTCGGTTGTAACGCGGTATCGGCTGGCAGTTGTTGCTTTAGCTGATAGAGGCTGTGCAGCAACATCGGCACTACTACGCTGCATAGGGCAACGTTCGACAGCGGTACCGATAGCCAGATCCCATCAATGCCCCAAATTTGTGGCAAAAACCACAGGAACGGCACCTGGATAAGCAGGTTGCCAAGTGACACAAACATCGCCTTGCCAGCCATCCCAATCGAGACAAAGTAGATTGAAGCGACAAACAGCAGGCCATCTAAGCACAGCGCCAACAGGTGCTGGCGGATCCCCGCTTCAGCCAATTGCCCCAGCAGCGGATCAGAGCCATTAAACAGCGCCACCACCGCAGACGGATTTAGATTCAGCACTCCAGTAACCACAATCCCAAGGCCAACGGCGATGGTCAGCGCCAATCCCAGTGTGTGGGCAATGTGGCGATAGCGTTTGGCGCCATAGTAGTAACTGGCCAGCGGTTGCATGCCATTAGCAACCCCTTCGGTGACGAAGTAGTAGAGGCTGGCGATGTAACCGACAATGGCGAATGCGGCGATGTGGGTGGCGCTACCGTAGTCGGCAAACAACTTGTTGTGCAGCGCCATGATAAAGGCGAAGTAGCCGAACATCACCATGGTCGAGCTGCCCAAACTGGCACTATTAAGCGCCAATTGACTATGCCAACGACCTTTACTGAGCTGGACCTCTGAATGGCGACTGGCGAAGTACCACAGCGACAGCGTCACCGTAACCGCTTGCGCCATTAGGGTGGCAATGGCCGCGCCTTTTAGACCCATATTCAGCGGCCCTAAAAACAGGTAGTCCAAACCGATATTGGCGACGGCACCAGCGGCGATAAAACCGGTGGCAAAGTTAGGGCTGTCATCATTACGGACCAAAATCGGCAGTGCCCCAGAGGCAACGGTGAGCACGCTGCCAAACATCAACACCAGCAGGTATTCGTGCGCCAACTGCAGTGGTTGTCCTTGGGCGCCTTGCAGTGCCAGCATCGGTTCGGCAATCAGTGTCAGTAGGCCCGCATTGGCGATCCCCAGCACCACAATCAGGATCATCGCCGTGCGGATCACATCGCGGCTGCGGTGGCTATCGCCCTCACCGCGAGCTTGGGAATAGAGGGTACCGGCGCCGATGCCGATCAACAGGCCAGAGCCGATCATTACGCACAGAATTGGGATCACCATATTGATCCCCGCCAGTCCGGCGGCGCCGACGTAATGGCCGACGAAAATGCCGTCAATTACCTGATACAGGCCGCTGGCCAGCATCGCCACAATCGATGGGATGGCATAGCGCCAGAAAGCACGGTTAATGCTGTCGTGTTGTAAAGAGTCGCTCATTGCTTCTCACCTAAAAAATCAGCGGGCAATCTTATCGATAAAAGTTGATAGATAAAGTTAATATCTATCCGATATTCGGATACTTTGTTTGGCTTAGCTTAATTTCAGAGAGAACTAATGAACTGGACCTTGGATCAGCTGGAAGCCTTTGTCTGTGCTGCTCGCACCGGCTCGTTTTCGGCGGCGGCGCGGCAGCTGGGTAAAGCGCAATCGCGAGTCAGTACCGCGGTGGCCAACTTAGAGGCCGATTTTGGGGTTGAGCTGTTTGATCGCAGCAAGCGCTCGCCAAGGTTGACGGTGGTGGGGGAGCAGCTACTGAATGATGCCGAAGTGGTGTTGCTGCATTGTCGCCAGCTTAATAATAAAGCGCTGCAAGCGGCCCAGGGCGAACCGTTGGCACTGCGGTTAGCGGTCGATGAAGCGGTGTCGCTTGACGGTTTTCATTCGGTCATCAACCAGATTGGCGTGCAATTTCCGCAGCTGCGGCTAACCCTCACCAGCGGTTCTCGGGACGATGTTGGCCGGGCCATTGCCGCCGGCCAAGCCGAACTTGGGGTGATGTTCCGTCAGCCGCAACTGCCTGCTAACGTCGACTTTGAACTGATTGGTCACATCGAGCGGGTGTTGATCGTCGGCTGTGATCATCCGCTGGCGGGGCGCGAGCGGGTCAGTCTGGTGGAGCTGCGGCAGGATAAACAGTTGCTGATCTGCGACCGCGACGGCGTTGGTGGCGACCAACCGTTTGGTAGCAACTATTGGTTCATGGACAGTTACTACGTCATTGGCGATCTGGTATCACGCAATCAGGGGTGGGCGATCATGCCCGAGCACATCGTTAATGGTGGTTGGTTCATCGATGAGGTGAAAGTACTTCGCTGTGATGAATTGCATGAACAGTTACAGATGGGAATTGTGCGCCGCCACGATAGTGTTAGCAGCGTTACCGTGGATTGGCTGACCGATCAGCTTAAACAACAACTTGGGGTGAAACGTTAACTGGCTCAAGCTGCGGTTGTTGATTTTTGCGTCAGTGACAGCAACTGGATAACCTTAGTGCAAGTTTGTCACAAGGATTTGACCACCATGACGCTGATTACCGTGGACTACCAAGGGGCGGATGCCGCCGCGCAGTTTGTTGAGTCATTACATCAGACCGGCTTTGCGGTGCTGCGCAACCATCCGATCTCTGAAGCGTTGGTTGAGCGCATCTATCAACAGTGGGGGCGTTTTTTTGTCGGAGAAGAGAAACATCAGTTTCGCTTTGATCCGCGCCATCAAGATGGCTTTTTCTCAACCGAGTTAGCGGAAAGCGCCAAAGGCCAGACGCTGCGGGATCTGAAAGAGTATTTTCACTTCTATCCGTGGGGCCAATGCCCGCAATCGCTGCGCAACGATCTACTTAGCTACCACGCCCAAGCCAACGCCTTAGCTAGCGAACTGCTGACCTGGGTACAGCGCTTTGGCCCAGCGGCGTTGACCGAGGGTTACAGCGAGCCGTTGCCGTGCATGATCCGTGGCTCGCAGCAAACTTTGCTGCGGGTTTTGCACTATCCGCCGCTGCGTGGTGATGAACCTGTTGGTGCCATTCGTGCCGCCGCCCATGAAGACATAAACCTGCTGACGATTTTACCTGCGGCCAATGCCCGCGGGCTGGAGATCGAAACCGCCGAAGGCTGGCAAGCGGTACCGGCGGATTTTGGCCACTTGGTGGTTAACGTCGGTGATATGTTGCAAGAAGCCTCTGGCGGTTATTTCCCATCGACCACCCATCGAGTGGTTAACCCCGATGACAACAGCAATGGCTCGCGGATCTCGCTGCCGCTGTTTTTACACCCACGCCCCGAGGTGGTGCTGTCGCCGCGTTATACCGCCGGCAGTTACTTGAGTGAGCGCTTGCAGCAATTGGGTGTGCTGTAACCGAACATCAAATTCCATAGTGTTGAGTTAACGGATTGGTAACGGCCACCTATGCGGTGGCCGTTTTGTTGTGCGCAATATTGATGATCCCGCAACCGCGTCGTAGCCGACTAAAATTGTCATGGTTCACACGGAGGTGATAATGCGAACTCGTCGGCTGACCATAAAGTTGTTTGCGGCCATTACGGTGGTCTTTTCGGTGTTGGTGGCGCTGCTACTGTATTGGAACATTCAGGATCAACTGGTGCATCAACAGATCCTAGCCAAGCAGTTGTTGGCGGATCGCGCCGCCGGGCTTATCGTCCAAGCGGACGAACCGGCACTGAATGATGACGCCATCAAGCAATTGCTTAGCCAACATCCGAATGTCACTTATGGGGTGTTCACCCTCGGCGGGTTTAAAAACGCCTACCGCTATCAAGCCGACGCCAGCGCCAGCGGCTGTACACCGCCCTATCCGCAAATGCCTTACGATCCGCTCAATGGCTGCTTGATAAGCGACGGCTCGGTGACCGTTGGCAAGGCGCAGCTGTATTACTCGCTCAGTTACGACGTCAGTGCGACTCAGCAGGCGGTGTTAATGCGTTTAGCGGTCATTGTTGGCTTGCTGTTTTGCGGATTTATCGGCATCTACTTCTATGCTGGCAGTCTGTTTATTCGGCCACTGTCGCTGATTTTAAGCCGCTTGGATGAGATCGGCACCGGCGAGGCCAAATTCGCCCAACCGCTGACCTTAAACAGCGAACTGCGGGAGTTGGCTGAGGCGTTGCAACAGACCGATCAGAAACTGAAACAAAACCATGAACAGGATGAGCAACTCAATGCCCGCTTGCGCAAAGCGCTATTGGCTCGCAGTGAGTTTATGGCCAACGCCAGTCATGAGATCCGCACCCCAATCAATGCCATTATCGGCTTTGTCGATGTCATGACCGGCGAGGATGAAGACTATCCCGACGAGGTCAAAGTGAATCTGAATCAGATTGCTGAGGCCTCATATGCGTTGCTGAAGATCGTCGATGAGGTGCTGGATTTCTCTAAGCTTGATTCCAGCAATATGAAACTGGAACAGCGTGACTTTGCGCTGCAGGAGAGCTTCAGTAAACGAGTTGCCGGTTTCTCTGGGCAAGCGCAGGCCAATGGTGTTCAGTTAAGCACTGAAATTGACGAGCGGCTGCCGCAATACGTCAAAGGCGATGAAGGGCGCATCGGCCAAATCATCAATAACCTGCTAAGCAATGCCATCAAGTTCAGTGCCAACGGCAAAGTTACCGCACGACTTATCCTGACCGATCAGCATCGTGATGGCTCGACGGTACGGCTAGAGGTGGAAGACACCGGCATCGGTATTGCCACCAATGCGTTAGGTTCGATTTTCGATGCCTATTCGCAGGCGGACACCTCGGTTACCCGGCAATATGGTGGTACCGGTTTGGGGTTGGCGATCTGCAAAAAACTGGCGGATTTGATGGAAGCCAAACTGTCGGTGACGTCGCGGTTGGGGCAAGGTAGCTGCTTCAGTTTAGAGCTGCCATTAGGGGTTGGTGCACCACCTAAACCCAAAGCGCCACCAGCACGAGTGCAGCAAGCGCCGAAGCTGCGCAAAATTCACATCACGGCGGCGGCACAGAACACGCCGGTACAGCCGGCCAGCACCATGCCGACCCCAGAGCAACAGTTGGCGGCGATCATCGCCGGTGAGTCGGCACCGCCCACGGCAGCGCAGCAACCGGCCACACCACCAGCTACTGCGCCTGCGGCCAATTTACCGCTGTCGAACATGGCGGTGATGTTAGTGGAGGACAACAAAAGCAATATTGCGGTGATGAAGGTGTTCCTCAACAAACTGGGCGCTGGTGACGCCACCATTTGTGAAAATGGCAAAGAGGCGGTTGATGCCTGTGAAGAGAAGATCTACGAGCTGATCTTAATGGATTGCCAGATGCCGGTGATGGACGGGTTTACCGCCACCAAGATGATCCGCGAAGGCCCCAGCAAGAGCGCAGCGATCATCGCCGTCACTGCCAATGTCACCGCCCAAGATGAACAGATGTGCCGCGACGCCGGTATGGATGAGTTTCTTACCAAACCGCTGACATTGGGGGCACTGAAGCAGGGGATAGCGGCGGTCGCCACCGAGCCTGCCTAATGGCGCTAGCCACAACGGACTGATGGGATTTTGTCGGTTGCTACGTCAGCGAATCATCGCGGCTGGCAGCGGCCGCTTGGCCTATGCCACTGCTTTTACGTCAGTTTACTGACTATCACCAATATTGCCGATAACTACGGCGACCAACCTTCGCCAATTTACAACTACCCTTTGCCTTACCACTGGGGTGACAAGGAGTGTCACGAATGTCCCAAGGTGCCTTTGGACGTACCTTAATGCTGGGGCGGCGTTATCTGTTGATGGCGGTGGCCATCAGCTTTTTTACCAGCTTGCTGCTGTTAACGCTGCCGATCTACACCTTGCAGCTGTTTAATCGAGTGATGATCAGTCACAGCGTTGCTTCATTGGTGGCGCTGATGGCCATCGCCCTGTTTTTACTGGCGGTGCAAAGCCTACTGGATTTTTCCCGCAGTCAGTTGCTGCAGCAAACCGGCCACAAGCTTGATCTAGAGCTGACACCACCGTTATTGCTCAGCGCCGTCGATGACAGTGCCCGTCAAGGCAAGGTATCGCGTAAGGGGCTGGCGGATCTGGCCGAGCTAAAGACCTTCTTTTTAAGCCCAGCCTCGGCGGCGGCACTAGAGCTGCCGTGGACGCCGCTGTTTCTGCTGGTGTTGTATCTGTTGCACCCCAGCTTTGCGATGGTGGCGGCACTGGGGGCGACTATCTTGCTGTTGCTTACTGCGCTCACCTATCGCATCTCTCGCACCCTGCTCAATGACGTGGCCAGCAGCGCCAACGAAAGCCAAGAACGACTGACGGATTATTTAAAGCGCAGCCACATCATCAAATCGATGGGGATGGGGCCGAGTCTGAGTCTGCTGTGGCGCGATCGTAATGGCCAACAGGTGGCCGACAACTGGCAACTTTCGAGCCGGATGAGCGTCCTTGCGGGGATCAGCCGTGCTATCCGCCAAAGCATTCAGATCCTGCTGTTGGCGCTTGGGGTGTATTTGGTGATGCAGCAACAGGTGGGACCGGGGGCGGTGATCGCCGCCTCAATGCTCAGCGGGCGGTTCTTTGCCCCAATCGAACCGGCGCTGACTCAATGGCGCCATTGGCAGGGGGTCTATCAAGCCTATCGTCGCTTGGCCGAATATGGCGCGGCGGTGGATGCGCAAGAGGGTAAGTTGCCGTTGCAGCGGCCAAGCGGCGAGTTGTTGGTCAATAACGTTTCCTACATCCCCGCTGGGCAAAAGCTACCACTACTGAAACAGATCGGTTTTCGTCTAAGCAGTGGCAAATCGCTGGCGATATTGGGCGGCAGCGGCGAGGGCAAATCAACCCTGCTGCATCTGCTGCTGGGGATGGACAAGCCCAGCGCGGGCGAGATACGCATCGATGGCGCCTCGCTAAATCAATGGGAAAGCGAAACGCTGGGGCAATACATCGGTTATCTGCCGCAAGAGATCGAACTTATCAACGGCACCGTGGCGCAAAACATCGGCCGTTTCGGCGAAGCCAATGATGAGTTGATCCTGTTGGCGGCGCAATTGGCCGGTGTCCATGAACTGGTGACGCAGCTGCCGCAAGGTTATGAGACTCGCATTGGCGATGCCGGCATGCAGCTCTCGGCCGGGCAGCGGCAACGGATTGCGTTGGCGCGGGCGCTGTACGGTTCGCCGCAGTTGCTGGTGCTGGATGAGCCGGCCGCCAATCTGGATCCCGCCGGGGAACGCGCCCTGATCGACGCCTTAAGCCACTGTCGCCGGGTTGGCATTACCGTGGTGATGGTTACCCATGCGCCGCAACTGTTGGCGCAGGTGGATTGGGTACTGGCCTTAAAAAACGGTGCCATTGCCCAGGCCGGGCCTAAAGAACAGGTGCTGGCGGCCAAGCCAGCTGCGGCGACAGCAACTGCGGTCAGCGCCACCAGCAGCAACGTTCAGGGAGAACTGTTATGAACGACGCGTTCGCGATCTCACCCTCACGCTGGGTCAAACGGGCGTGGGCGGTGGTGTTGATTGGGGTGGTTGGCTTTGGTCTTTGGGCGGCGTTGATGCCGCTGCAAGCCGGCACTGTGGTTGGCGCCACCTTGGTGGTTGGCAAAGACGCCCAAGTGATCGCCCATCGTGACGGCGGCTGGATTGAAGCGATCCACGTTGAGGATGGCCAGCAAGTGCAAAAGGGCCAGTTGCTGATGGAGATCAGCGACGGTCGCAGCGCTGCCGAATTGCAAAAGTGGCAAGAGCGAGTGTGGCAATTTGCGGCAGAGCGGGCCCGTTTGCAGCAGGCACTTGATCAAAATAAACAAAACCTAATCAGCCAATTACAAGTGCCAGAAGCGATTCGCAGGCAGCACCGGCAGTTGCTGGCACAGCAGTTGCTCCATCAGCAACTGTCGCAGCAAGAGTTGCAGCTAAAACTGGCCAGTCGGCGCAATGAGCAGCAAGCACTGCAAATTAAGCATGACAGCTTGCTGGCTCGCAAAAAACTTGCGGATGAGGAGCTCAAGATCGCCCGCACGCTACAACAGCAAGCCTACCTGGCCAAGATGCAACTGTTGCAGATAGAGCGAGCCAATGCCGAACTGACCGGCGCGATAGGCTCGGCCAAAGCCCAAGTGGCGGCGGTGAATGCTGATATCAGCGCGCTGCAGCGGCAGTTAGAGATGGGCCAAAGCCAATTCGAGGCGCGATTGCTGGCGCGCTTAAACGAGGTGGAGTTGGCGCTGGTGGAAGCCAAGTTATCGCTGAAAAACAGCCAGCATCGCCATAGCGTCGGGATGATCTATGCCATGAACGATGGCGTGATTGCCGGTCTGCGAGCGCAGTCGGTGGCGACCGATCAGATCTGGCCTGGCGAGATTTTGATGCGCTTGGTGCCCGACAAGCCGCAATTGGTGGTGGAGGGGGTGCTACCGCTGACCGAGATCGACAACGTCTGGGCAGGGCTGACCACCAAGGTGCATCTGCGGGCATTGGATGGTGGCCATATTGCGCCAGTCAACGGCGAGGTGGTGCATGTCGATGCCGATCCAACGCAGTTCGGCGATGAGCAGGGTTATCGCTTTAGGGTCGAGATCCCGCCATCACAACTTAGCGGCCTAGCGCAGCAGCGCTTGGCACCGGGGATGCCAGTGGACGTGTTTATCCAACTGCGCACCTCAACCTTATTGCGGTATTTACTGGATCCGGTGCTGATTCACGCTAACCGGGCCCTACGAGAAAGTTAACCATTGGGGAGTAGACAACATGGCTAATTCAGAGCAAAACAACGGCAACGTAGGGACCGACGAAGCGACGGTACAAGATGACGTACTGGTTGGTACCAGTGACGTTGACGCGATTGATGGTTATGACGGCGACGACGTGATCAGTGGCGCTGGCGGTGATGATTACCTAGTTGGTAACGACGGCAGCGATGCCATCGGCGGTGGCAGCGGCGATGACGTGATTTTGGGTGATGGCGGCAAAGATCCCGATGCCGAGCCAGAGCAACCAGAGGATCCCAGTGATGGCTGGTCTGCCAATGACAATTTGGCGGATTTTAGTGGCGAGCAAGCTCCGGGACGTTACGAGGTTGGTCAGCAGTTTGCCACGCGGATCGAGATCCCAGATGGTGGCAATGCCTTCAGCATGAAGCTGGATATCGATGCCGACGACCAGTCCGAAATTCAGATCACCGTTCGTGATGTTCAAGGCAACGTGGTTTATTCCGGCCCAGCGCTGGTGGTTGGCGAGGATACCGGCATCATCAAGGTCGAGATCGATCCTGAACTGATGCCCGCCGATGGCATCATCAAAGTGGAATTGGATGTGGTCTCAGGCCCGGGTGTCGATATCGATTCGCTCAGCATTGATGGCGCCGGGATCTGGGATGACACCATTACCGCCGGCGAGGGTAATGACACCGTTTTTGGGATGCAGGGCGATGACAACATCTACGGCGGCCAAGGCGATGATTTTCTTGATGGCGGCGGTAACGACGACCTGCTTAAAGGTGGCGACGGCGACGACAAACTGTTTGGCGGTCAAGGCGACGACGTGCTGCGCGGTAACAGTGGCAGCGATGAACTGTTAGGTGGTGATGGTGCCGACCAACTGCATGGCGGTCAGGGCGATGATCTGCTGATGGGTGAGCTTGGCGACGACAAACTGTATGGCGGCCAAGGCAGCGATACCTTGCTTGGCGATGATGGCGACGATCGCTTACAAGGTGGTGCTGGCGATGATCTACTGGTCGGCGGCAAAGGCCAAGACCAACTGTTTGGCGGCGACGACAACGATGTGCTGTTGGGCGATGAGGGTGACGACAGCTTAAGCGGCGGCAGCGGTGACGACGTGCTGATCGCCGGTGACGGTGCCGATAGCCTTAGTGGCGCAGATGGCAGCGATATCCTGCTTGGCGGTGACGGTAACGATAGCCTCAGCGGCGGTACCGGTGATGATCAATTGTTTGGCGAGGTCGGTGACGACCGCATGGTTGGTGGCGACGGCACTGACTTTATGGTGGGCGGCCTTGGCGATGATTCGATGCAGGGTGATGACGGCAATGACACCCTGCTTGGCAGCGAAGGCGACGACCAGCTCGATGGTGGTGCTGGCGACGATCTGTTGGTGGGGGAAGTGGGACACGACACCATCAGCGGCGGCCTGGGTGCCGATGGCCTCTACGGTGGTGAGGGCAACGACAGCCTTGATGGTGGTGAGGGCGATGACATCCTCACTGGCGATGAGGGCGATGACATTCTGGTTGGCGGCGCGGGCTCGGATCAACTGTTTGGTGGCGTTGGCGATGACGTACTTAGCGGCGGTGAAGGTGACAATCAACTGCACGCCAACGAAGGCAACGACACCATCAGCGCCGGCAGTGGTAACGATCAGGTCTTTGCTGGCAGCGGCGATGACCGCATCGATGTCAGTGACGGAGATAACTTGGTGTACGCCGGTGAGGGCCACGACAGCGTGCTGACCGGCAGCGGCGCCGACATCATCTTTGCCGAAAGCGGCGACGATCTGATCGACTCTGGTGCCGGTAACGATGAGATCTTCGCCGGTGAAGGCGACGATGTGGTTAACGCCGGTGACGGGGATAACGTCATCTTCGGTAACCAAGGCAACGACACCATCAGCGCCGGCGAGGGCAACGACGCCATCTTTGGCGGCGAGGGCGACGATGCGATCAGCAGTGGGGCTGGCAACGATTACATTGAGACCAACGATGGCATCGATAACATCGACGCTGGCGCCGGTGATGACACTGTGTTTGCCGGCGAGGGTGACGACATCATCGTTGCTGGCGCCGGTAATGACACGGTGTTTGCCGAAGCGGGGGATGATCTTATTACCCTTGGCGAGGGCAACGATTTTGCCGATGGTGGCGACGGCAATGACACCCTCAGTGGCGGCGTTGGTGATGATGTGTTGCTGGGTGGTGCTGGCGACGATCAACTCGATGGCGGCGAGGGCGAGGACACGCTGGTTGGTGGTGCCGGCAATGACACCTTGATTGGCGGCGACGAGCGCAGCAACCTTCATGGCGGCGATGGCGATGACACCATCATCGGTGGTGGCAGTGACGATCTGATCTCTGGCGGCGCTGGTGCTGACACCATTGAAGCGGGCGAGGGTGACAATGAGATCTACGCCGGTGGCGGCGATGATCAGGTAACTACTGGCAGTGGCGCCGATCTCATCTACGCCGCCGGCGGCAGCAATCAGATCGATTCTGGTGCCGGTGATGACACCATCTTCGGCGGCCAAGACGACGATAACATCAGCGCTGGCAGTGGCGACGATGTGGTTGCCGCAGGCATGGGCGACGATGTGATTGATGCCGGCAGCGGCAACGACAGTGTTGATGCTGGCGCTGGCGATGACCAGTTGTTTGGTCGCGAAGGCGACGATCTGCTGATGGGCGGTGGTGGTGACGATCACCTTGAAGGGGGCGTAGGTGACGACATTTTAGTCGGTGGCAGTGGCGATGATTTGCTGTTGGGCGGTGAAGGCATCGATGTTCTCGATGGCGGTGCCGGTGCCGATACCTTGTATGGCGGCGAAGAGGGCGGCGAACTGCATGGCGGCAGTGGCGACGATTTGATCACCGGTGGTGCCGGGGTCGACATTATCTCCGGTGGTGACGGCGCCGACACCATTGATGCTGGTGCCAGCAACGATGAGATTGACGCCGGTGACGGCGATGACCAAGTGCTCGGCGGTTTGGGCGATGATCTGATCTTTGCCTCTGGCGGCAGCAACCAGCTAAGCGGCGGCGAGGGCGATGACATCATCTCTGGCGGCAGTGGCAAAGACATCATCAGCGGCGGCAGCGGCAACGATGCCTTAAGCGGCAATGCCGGTAACGACCACCTCAGTGCAGGCAGCGGCGATGATCTGCTCGAAGGCGGCGGCAACGATGATGTGCTCAAAGGCGAAGCGGGTAACGACAGCTTGTTTGGCGATGGCGGCGACGACATCCTCGAAGGTGGTTTAGGCGACGATTATCTGGCTGGCGGTGCCGGCAATGACCAACTGCTCGGCGGTGAGGGCGTCGACGTGCTTGATGGCGGCAGTGGTGATGACGTGCTCTACGGTGGCGTTGAATCCAGTACCCTAATCGGCGGCGAAGGCGACGATCACCTGATTGGTGCTGATAATGGCGATCTGTTGCTTGGCGGCGGTGGTGCCGATCGCATTGAAGCGGGCAGCGGTGCCGATGAAATTCACACCGGCAGCGGTGATGACATCGTTACGGCTGGAGCCGGTGACGATATCATCTTGGCTGAAGATGGCAGCAACCTGATTGACGCTGGCGCCGGCGACGATTATGTCCAGGGCGGGATCGGCGACGACACCATCATCGGTGGTGCTGGCACCGACCAACTGTTTGGTGGCGCCGGTGACGACACCATCACCGATACCGAAGAGCAAGCCGAGATCCACGGCGATGGCGGCGATGACACCATCACCTCGGGCGAGTTTGACGACACCATCTTTGGCGGCGAAGGCAGTGACACCATCAGCACCGCCGGCGGTGATGACACCATCTACGCCGGTGCCGGTAACGACCAAGTGGACGCCGGTAGTGGTGATGACACCATCTACGGCGAAGCGGGCAGTAATGTCTTTAGTGGTGGCGCCGGTAACGACACCCTGTATGGCGGCATCAACAACGATGCCATCGACGGCGGCGTTGGTGACGATAGCCTCTATGGCGGTGACGGTAATGACACTGTTGCTGGGGGGGAGGGCAACGATCAGCTTATCGGTGGTGCCGGTAACGACGGTTTGGACGGTGGCGCTGGTGATGATGTGCTGTTTGGCGAACTCGGCAGCGACACCCTCAGTGGTGGTGCAGGGGCAGATTTCCTTGCTGGCGGTGAGGGCGATGACACCCTTGATGGCGGCGCTGATGACGACCATCTGATCGCCGGTGCCGGTAACGATACGCTGTTGGGTGGCAGTGGCACCGATCTGCTGGAAGGCGGCGACGGCAACGACAGCATCGATGGCGGCGATGGCGATGACAGCATCTTGGCTGGCAGCGGTAATAACGTCATTAGCGGTGGCCTTGGCAGCGACACCATTGAGTCCGGTGCCGGGGACGATGCCATCGATGGTGGTGAAGGCGACGACAGCATTGTCGCTGGCGCAGGCCACAATCTGATCACCGGTGGTGCTGGCGCGGATATTATCGAAGCGGGCGGTGGGGATGATCAAATTGACGCTGGTGCAGACAACGATACGGTAGTCGTCAGCGGCGGCAATAACGTCATCTTGGGCGGCGCCGGTGATGACAGCATCAACACTGGCAGTGGTCACGACGTTATCGACGGCGGCGACGGTAACGACACCATCGTTGCCAGCGGCGGTAATAATCAGATCGACGGCGGTGTTGGCGACGACCAGATCAGCACTGGTGCCGGTAACGACGTTATCGAAGGTGGTGATGGCAACGACAGCATCAGTGCAGGTGGTGGCAGCGATAAGATTTTTGGTGGCCTTGGTAAAGACAGCATCGACGGCGGTGCCGGCAGTGATGAGCTGTACGGCGGCGATGGCGATGACAGCTTGCGTGGTGGCGATGATAACGACTTACTGCAAGGTGGCAGCGGCAACGACAGCCTCTACGGCGACGATGGTGACGATCTGCTGCAAGGCGGTGAGGGCAATGACAAGCTCTACGGCGGCAGCGGTAACGACCAACTGCAGGGTGAAGCTGGCAACGACACCCTCGATGGTGGCAGCGGCAACGACATCCTGCTTGGTGGTGACGGTAATGACACCCTTAAGGGCGGCAACAACGACGATCAGTTAGTTGGCGGCGACGGCGACGACAAACTGTATGGCCAAAGCGGTGCCGATCATCTTGCTGGTGAGGCCGGTGCCGATAAGCTCTACGGCGGCAGCGGTGACGATCTGTTGCAGGGCGGCGAAGGCGATGATCTGCTCGACGGTGGCAACAATGACGATACCTTGCTGGGTGAGCTTGGCGATGACAACCTTAAAGGCGGCAGTGGCAATGACCAACTGTTCGGTGGCGTTGGCGATGACAGCCTAGATGGCGGCAGTGGTGTCGATCAGCTGTACGGTGGTGAGGGCAGTGACCGCATCGTATTTGATAGCAATGACAGCTTCATCAGCGGTGGCAGCGGTTTTGATGTGTTAACCGCCGGCCCACAAGGGGATGGCATCATTGATATGACCGGCGGTGCCACCAGCGGCATTGAGGCGTTGATCATTGACGATGGCGTTGACGCCACCACAGTGAAGATCTCGCTGGAGCAGATCCTCAATGAAAGTGATGGTGATGGTTTGTTGCTCAATGGCAACGACAGCGATGCCATGGAAGATGTGTTCCTGCTGTTGGGCGCGGAAGAGGTGAACCTTGAGGGCGGTGGTTGGAACTATGCCAATGAACTGGATGCCAGCAGCATTGATGCCGACTTGGCGGCACGTTATCAGGCCGAAGGGGTTGATGTTGATGCCTTGCAGGGCTACCAGTTTGTTAATGGTGCCGGCGAAACTGTGACTATCTGGACCGACTCAGAGTTAACTGACGTCAATCTTAATCAAGTTGCGTTAGTGCCAGAGGAGGATCAAAGTGGCGGCCTGTAAACGCGATTAAACCCTGATCGTTAGTGGTCTAAGTACCAGCGGCGTCGCAGCAATGCGGCGCCGCTTTATTTGTTGCTGCCGCAGTTGCCATCACGGGCGGCGATGCAGCGATTGCGCCCGGCAAATTTGGCTTGGTAGAGGGCGCTGTCGGCGCAGGTGATCAAGCTGTCGATATCTTGCTGATGGCGGATCTGGGCGTAACCGCCACTGATGGTCAGTTGTGTAAGCCCACTGATCTGCATCGTGGCGACATCTTGCCGTAGTCGCTCAAGTACGATTTCAGCCTCCTGCAAACTGGTGTGCGGCATCAGCAATAAAAACTCTTCACCGCCGTAACGGGCGCACAGATCATTTTGGCGCAGATGACGCAGGAATAGTTCGGCCAAGGCAGTAAGTACCTGATCGCCCTGGCTGTGGCCAAATTGATCATTGATGTTTTTGAAGTTATCGACATCCACCAGGGCGATGCAAAATGGTTGTTGATGGCGCTGGTAGCGGGCCAACTCTTGGGTTAACTGATGGCGAATATAACGCCGGTTATACAGCCCGGTTAAGGCATCATGATGGGCACTGTGTTCTAACTTCTTTGACAGTTTGTTGCTGCGATTTAGCAGCCACAGCAGCAGTATCACACACAACAGCAGGCTGACGACGATGGTGATGCCGCTGGTCAATTGCCAATTGCGCTTTTGCAACTGTGCTTGTTGCGCTTGATAGCGATAATCCAGCAGCTGCTTTTCGATGGCGTCTTGATTGACTTGGAACTTGGCTTGCATAGCGGCAATTTGATTGTTCAGATCGGTATCAAATGCCTGTTGATTAAGGGCGATCTGCAATTGGGTTAGGGCAATTACTCGGTTTAATTCGCCTTGATTAAGGTAGATCTCCGCCAATACTTTCGCGGTTTTGGCTTGGCCGGTTAGGCTACCGGACTGCAGATACAATCGTTGTGCTGCCTCCGCTTGGGCCAGTGCGGCTTGATAATCTTGCAGCTGGTTGTACCAACTGGCGGCTTTTAAGCGCAGTGCCGCAGCGCCATCGATCTCATTAAACCGATCAAAGATAACCGTGGTGTGCTCGGCCAATTGCAACGCCTGTTGGTAGTGGCCCGCGGCGGCATCGGCGCTGGCGATCAGCACATTGGCGTACGCCACCCCGATCTGGTCATCGACTTGCTGCGCCAACTGTTTTGAACGTTGTGCCCACAGCTTGCTTTGGTCGTACTCTGATTGTGCCTCATGCATGCTGGCGATGTTGTACAGCACTACGGCGGTACTTAGGTGATCGTCGGTTTGTTCAAGCCAGGCTAGTATCTGCAAGTAGCTCTGCTCAGCTTTGTCGTACAACCCCATATATTTGTAGTTATTGGCCATGCTGTTACGCAATTGCATCATCTGTTGCGGCGCATCACGGCCACTTTGATGCAGCAGTTTGATGGCGTGGTTCAAGGCGGTAACTGACGCTTGATATTCGCCCCGATAGCCGTGCAAGTTGGCTTTGGCGCTCAGCAATAATGAGTATTGGTAGGGATAGCGGCTCGGATCAAACTGCGCTTGCAGTTGCTCAAACAGCATCATCGCCGTCTGGGTGCGCCCTTCGCGATCCAAAGCGCTGCCGTAACACGCCCCCAATGCTAGCCAAAAACCGTTGTATGCCAAGCTGTCCAGCATCGGCAGACTGTCCTGATACAGTTGTTCAACATCGGCGTATCGACTTTGATCCAGCAAGGCATTACAGCGAATATCAAGCAGCGTTAGTCGCTGCTCAACGCTAAGCGATGATTGCTCTAGGTAGTGTGCTGTTTGGATCAGGGTTTGGGGTCGATCTTGGTGGCGAAGCTGTTCGAGTTGGTGCAGTTGTTCGGTGGTGATGGCATGCACCGCTGTGGTGGATAATAGCCACAGACTGAGCGCCGCTGGTAGCAGCGCCGCAACACGATGGCTACAGGATGATAAGCGCCAGTACGGAACCGACAGTCGGTTAAGATCCGTTGCTGTAGCCATTGTCATTCCTTTTACAAAGCGTCCTGCATCATGTTAACAAATTGATTTGTAAATCAAAACTGCCCCAGATCATGCCGTTGTTCTAGGGCGTGTTGATGTTTGCTGTTCAGAGTTTGGCCGAGGATAGCGGCTATCAATCGAGGATTGCGATTGAAGGCCCTCTCTTCAGAAATCAAAATCAGGGCTCTACGTCGAAATCGTATGACGAAGAGTGACGGCCGCTAGTCCGGCCCTGCAAGGCGCCTTTCGGTGATTAATGAACGGTCAAATTGACTGAGCAAGTCAAACTTGCCATTAAAAGTGGCAGATGACGGGCGCAAAAATATACGAAAAACGTCAACACGCTCTAATTTTTCAGCGAAAGCGCAGGTTTTCTGCTGGGACAGTCGATAATGCCAGTTCAACAATCTATGTCGCTGTTATCTTTGAAAAGATCAAAACTGGCTGCAAATTCCAGATTGATAATTCGCAAAATCATGCTGATTAAATGTGCTCTGCTGTGATCTTGGTCACAAGGGGGAGCCCGGTAGTTGCGGGCAACTGCGTTACAATTCGCGCCGTCGATTTACCCCAAGGTGACAGCATAATAATGAAATCCGATCTAACCCTATCTCGCGAAGCCACATTGGCTCCCATCAGTGCCATTGCCGCTAAGGCGGGGATCTTAGCCACCGAGCTGGCGCCATT
This sequence comes from Ferrimonas senticii DSM 18821, assembly GCF_000422665.1. GTDB lineage: Bacteria > Pseudomonadota > Gammaproteobacteria > Enterobacterales > Shewanellaceae > Ferrimonas > Ferrimonas senticii. The sequence goes on from NZ_KE383898.1 coordinate 432,624, forward strand.
TGGCGACACCAAGGCGAAGGTTAAGTTGTCTGCACTCAAGCGAGTTGCAACCAACCAACAAGGTAAATTGGTGGTGGTGACCGCCATCACTCCGACGCCGCTGGGTGAAGGTAAAACCGTAACCACCATCGGCTTGGCGCAGGGGTTAAATCGGATTGGCGTCAAGGTGATGGCCAACATTCGCCAGCCATCGATGGGGCCGGTATTTGGGATCAAAGGCGGTGCGGCCGGCGGTGGTTACAGCCAAGTGGTGCCGATGGAAGAGTTAAACTTGCACCTAACCGGTGATATTCACGCGGTAGCGGCGGCGCATAACTTGGCGGCCGCGGCGCTGGATGCACGCTTGTTCCATGAAGCCAACTTGGGTGATGGCTTTGAAGCGAAAACCGGTATGGCGCGACTGAACATCGACGCTAACCGCATTAGCTGGCGTCGCAGTGTGGATATGAACGATCGCACTTTGCGGCAGATCACCATCGGCATCAACAACCCCGGTTCTAATGCCAACGGCATTGAGCGTCAGTGTGGGTTCGATATTACCGCCGCCTCGGAACTGATGGCGGTGCTGGCATTGGCCTCGGATTTGGCGGATCTGCGCAAGCGCCTTGGCCAAGTGGTGATGGCGTACAGTGTGGATGGTCAACCGATCACTGCAGAGGACCTTAAAGTCGCCGGTTCCATGGCGGCGATTTTACGTGAAGCGGCGCAGCCAACCTTGATGCAAACCATCGAGGGAGTACCAACCTTGGTGCACGCCGGTCCTTTTGCCAACATCGCTCATGGCAACTCATCAATCATCGCCGATCGTATCGCTTTGGGTCTGGCGGATGTGGTGGTGACCGAAGGTGGCTTTGGCTCCGATATGGGCTTTGAGAAAGCCTGTAACATCAAAGCCCGCGCCGCTGGCAAAACCCCAGATGCGGCGGTGGTGGTTGCTACCCTGCGGGGCCTAAAAGCCAACTCCGGCCTATACGATCTGCGCCCGGGGCAACCTCTGCCGCAGGCGATCTTTGCAGCCGATGCCGCGGCGCTGGAAGCCGGTTTTGCCAACCTTAAATGGCACATCGACAACGTTAAACGCTACGGTATTCCAGCGGTAGTGGCGATCAACCGCTTCCCACAGGATACTGTTGAAGAGCTCAACTGGTTGAAGCAACAAGTGCAAGCGCTTGGTGTTGAAGTGGCGCTGTCGGAAGCCTTTGCCAAAGGCGGTGATGGCGCCACTGAGTTGGCTCGTAAGGTGCAGCAGGCGCTGACTCAACCGAGCCAGTTCCAGTACCTGTATGATGTTGATCAGCCAATCGAACACAAACTGTTGAGCATCGTCGAAGCCGGTTACGGCGGTAAGGGCATCGAGTTAACCGAGCAAGCTCAAGCCGAGCTGCAGCAACTGACCGAACTGGGTTTTGGCCACTTGCCGCTGTGTATGGCTAAATCGCCACTGTCCATCAGTCACGATCCGGCTTTGAAGGGCGCGCCAACCGATTTTGTGGTGCCAATTCGTGAACTGAAACTGTGTGCGGGTGCGGGCTTTATTTACGCTTTGACCGGCAACGTGATGACCATGCCGGGCCTTTCGGAAAAGCCAGCCTTTATGAACATCGATATTGATGCCGACGGCAATATCACCGGCTTGGATGAGTAACCGCTAAAAGCGGGTAAAATTGATATCAAATAAGAGGGTACCTAAAAGGTACTCTCTTTGTTTTATAAGCCGCAGCAACCAACGAGACAACGCGACGATGAATCAAATGTACCAACAATACGCGGCGCAGTACGCTGAAGCGGTAAAAGACAACGATTACAACGCCGAATTTGAACGGCCGACCACCTTAGCGATGCTCGATAACGCCATTGCCGATCTGCATGGCAACAAGGTATTGGATATCGGCTGTGGCTCTGGTGAGTATATTGCCGAGTTACGTGCTCGCGGTGCGACAGTGACGGCGATGGACATATCGGAGCAAATGGTGGACTTAGTGCAACAGCGTTTTGCCGGTGATGCCAAGGTTAGCTGCTATCAAAACGATGCCGCCCAAGGTTTAGCTCAGGAGCAGAGCGGGCAGTACGACCTGATCCTAAGCTCGTTGATGGTTCACTACATTGAGGATCAGCATGCACTGTTTGCCGAATGTGCGCGCGTATTGAAGCCAAACGGCATGCTGTTGATGTCGACCCATAACCCGGTTGCCGACGCCGAACTGTCACCTTCAGGCAATTACTTTAGTCGTGAACTGCTAACTGTTGGGTCCCTGATGAATGGCTTGGTTGCTCCGCATCGAGATTCCTATATTCTCGTGACTGGATAGCCAAGTTCATTCAGCAGCTAAGGACA
>NZ_AUGM01000004.1 GCF_000422665.1 Ferrimonas senticii DSM 18821
AGTTGCGCCGATGGTAGTGTGGGAGTTCCCATGTGAGAGTAGGTCATCGTCAGACACTTATTCAGAGAAAGCCCGAATCGAAAGATTCGGGCTTTTTCGCATTTGGAGCTCGGCAAAAATAGCATGAGTTGCGGCAATAAACCTGCTCCTTTGCCGCTATACCAAGTGCTGCGAAGTGAAACGCGGTTGTGCCGATGGTCGTGTGGCAGTAATGGCGTAGTCCATGTGAGCCTTGGTCATCGTCAGACGCTTATTCAGAGAAAGCCCGAATCGAAAGAGTCGGGCTTTTTCGCATTTGGAGTTTGGAAAAATATTATGGGTTGCAGCCAACAAGCCTGCTCCCTTGCCGCTATGCCAAAAGCTGCAAAGTGAAGCGAATATCCGTTGCGCCAAGGGTTGGTGGCTTTAGTTACTTGAGCGTTGGTGGCAGTGATTTATTAGCAGTAAAAACGGCGCCTTGCGGCGCCGTTGCACTCTGGAGAAAGTAAACGTTATTGGCTTTTAACGGTAACGAACTCAGGATAGGCGTCAATGCCACAGTCGGAGGCGTCCATACCGTTGTACTCTTCCTCTTCGCTAACGCGGATACCAATGGTGTACTTCAGCGCTGCCCATACGGCGAATGAGGTGGAGAAAACCCAACCGAAGATAACCGCGGCTCCCAGCAGTTGCCCGCCGAAGGTCGCGTCGCCGTTAGAGAAAGGCACCGCTACCAGACCAAACAACCCGCAGACTCCGTGCACTGAGATAGCACCGACTGGATCATCCAGTTTGATCTTATCCAGAGCGACGATTGAGAACACCACTAAGCCACCGGAGATGGCGCCAATCAATGCGGCCATTGGCAACGACGGCGACAGTGGATCGGCGGTAATGGCAACCAACCCAGCCAAGGCACCGTTGAGGATCATGGTCAGATCGGCTTTTTTCCAAGTGATCTTACACAGTACCAAGGCGGCGATGGCGCCGAAGGCGGCCGCGGAGTTGGTGTTAACAAAGATCTTGGCGACAGCGCTGGAGTTCTCGACGTCCGATACCATCAACTGTGAACCACCATTAAAACCAAACCAACCCAACCACAGAATAAAGGTACCTAAGGTTGCCAATGGCAGGTTCGAGCCAGGAATTGGGTTTACGCTGCCATCTTTGTTGTATTTGCCTTTACGGGCTCCAAGAAGAAGCACTCCGGCGATTGCTGCTGCGGCCCCAGCCATATGAACGATGCCGGAGCCGGCGAAGTCCACAAATCCGATGCTTTCAGAGACAAAGCCACCCCCCCAGGTCCAATACCCCTCAATCGGATAGATAAAGCCAGTTAACACAACAGCAAACGCCAAGAATGCCCAAAGCTTCATGCGCTCAGCGACGGCGCCAGAAACGATCGACATGGCGGTTGCCACGAATACCATTTGGAAAAAGAAGTCAGCTTCAAGAGCGTGCGATTCCGGCGTGTCGTTGCCAATCAGACCGCCGAAGCTTGGCAGCCAGCCGCCTTCGGCGTTGCCGACGTACATGATGTTGTAACCCACTAGTAGATACATGGCGCAAGCAATGGCATACAACGCCATGTTTTTAGTGAGGATCTCGGTGGTGTTTTTAGAGCGAACCAAGCCCGCTTCCAGCATCGCGAAGCCGGCGGCCATCCACATCACCAGCGCTCCAGCGACAAGGAAATAAAAGGTATCGAGTGCAAAACGCAGCTCAGTAACGGTACTGGTTAATTCGGTTATCTGTTCCATGGTTTTGCTCCCCTTTAAATTGCTTCCGCGTCCATCTCGCCGGTACGAATGCGCACCACTTTATCGAGATCGACCACGAAGATTTTGCCATCGCCAATCTTGCCGGTGCCGGCAGCGTTGCTGATCACTTCAATCAAGCGCTCAACGTTATCGGTGGCGGTGGCGATCTCCAGTTTTACTTTTGGTAGGAAGTCCACTTGGTATTCCGCACCGCGATACAGTTCGGTGTGGCCTTTCTGACGGCCAAAGCCTTTTACTTCGGTGACGGTTAGGCCTTCAACGCCCAGTTCGGCGATGGCTTCGCGAACGTCGTCGAGCTTGAAGGGTTTTATGATTGCGCTGACCAATTTCATTGCGATACCTCGCCCAGTTATGTGTTGGGTAAGAGATAACCAATAGTCATGCCAGGTAATTAATTGTTAATTTATTCATGAAGTTAGTTGTTTTGGCTAGGCAACAGTCGACTGTGGTTGCACCATGATGGTCGGCGTGTTTGCACAAAAATTGTGCACCAGCGCTGCGCTGGTGCATTTAAATAAAAAAGGCTGCAAAAGCAGCCTTTTAGATTGCACTAACTTGGTCAATGGCTATTTCGAGCCACCGTATTTCTCCTGATAAGCTTTATCCCATTGCGGCACGATCTCTTGCAGGAAGCGTGCTTTGTCGGCGCGCATCTTATCCATGTCCATCCCGAGTGCGGCTTGCGCTTTCGCTTCGGTGGAGATGTCTGGGATTTTGACCGTCTCGGTGATGCCATGTTTGGCCAGCACTCGGGCCAGTTCAGTACGGGCATCAGCACTGCGGTCTAGTGATGTGGCCAACAGTCGCAGTGCTTCGGTGGGGTTGTGGGCATGGATGCCGTGAGAGGCGATCGACATATCCCAGCGCCATTGTGCATGGCGGATGGCGGTTAACACCGGTTTCATCTCGGCCTCGCTAGCGCCAGCGTCCCAGGCGGCTTTGGCTTCAAAGTGGGCGTGCACCAGTTGCTTTTCGGCCTTTAGTTTGGCGTCGTTGATCATCTGTTTGTAGTCATGAACCACTTTTTCCAATTCGTCTTGGCTTTGGGTATGGCAGCGGCCACAAGTGAATTCAAAGCGGTCGAACGGATTGCCAACGTTGTGATCGGTGTATTTACGGCCCTCTTCATTGGTGACTCGTGGCATGTGGCAGTCGGTACAGGAAACGTTATTACGGCCGTGAGTACTGGTCATGGTGGTTTCGAAGCCTGGATGCTGCGCTTTAAGCATTGGCGCTTTTGATAGCGCGTGGGTCCAGTCGGCGAAGTTAATGTTGTCGTAATAGCGTTCGATATCGTCGGTGTTGGTCCCTAGATCCCATGGGAACTTGACGAACTTGTTGCCAGGTTCGAAGTAATATTCGACGTGGCATTGGCCACAGACCATGGTCTGTTTTTGTGACTTGTCAGCGCTGTCCCACTGCCAACCGATGGTGTCCATCGCACGCTGGGCAAAAGGGGTGCTGATCCTTAGGCGCAAATTGTTGTCGTGGCAGGTGCCGCAACCGATGCTGTTGGTGATCTCATCCCCGCCTTTGGCCCACATCCCTTTGAAATATTCCGCTTCGCCGTTGGTTTCAATGTAGCGCGGTACGTCCGGCGATTTACATGACCAACAGGCCATCGGCATCGGCCCTTCGTCTTTGGTCATCGGTGCGCCGGTACGTAAGGTATTGCGAATGTCGGTTATCGCATAGTGGTGGCCGCGGGCTTTGTTGTAGTCTTTGGCAAAGCCATAGCCGGCCCACAGAATCACCAAATTGGGATCTTCTTCTAGGGCATCTTCTATATCGCTGCTTTCACTGGTTTGCAGCCATGACTGATATTGTTTGCTGAAACGTTGATAGCTGCTGTTGTCGGCGTTGGTGATCTGCTCTGCGGTCGCACCGAAACCGAGCGAGGTGAATAGGGCCGACAGCACCAGCGCCGAGGGTTTAGGCATCTTCCTCATCGTTGGAGTCCTTACTTTTGCGAAAGAGGTCTCTGTAAATCTAGTTAACTATCTCCAAGGTGGCATGGTTTCAGACAGGTAAACTTGCTATCAAAGCATCGCTTTTGAAAAGTGCACTAATGGCCGAACAAACAGATAACTACCTATGCCAAGAAAACTCTCTTTAGGACGCAGCGTTGCCCTAACGATGATTGCAGTCATCGTCTGCGTCAGTATTCAGTCCAGCGTTGGCCTGTTAACGGCGATCTACAGTATTGATGATGGCCGGGCGATCAATATTGCCGGGTCGCTGCGGATGCGTTCCTATCAACTGCTGTTCCTAGCAAATTCCGGTTCTGAGGTGTTACCCCAGCAGATCGACAGTTTTGAATTGGTGCTGCAAGATTTGGAAAGCAACCTAAGCCGGCAAAGCCTGCGTCCAGATGAACTGGAACAGGGCTTTGTGCAGGTAGAACGCCGCTGGGCGACCATGAAGCAGTTGCTGCTGAAAGAGCAGGTGCACTCTTACGTGGCGGCGCTGCGTTCGTTCGTGGCAGACATCGATGAATTTGTCCAGGAACTGGAAGATTTTGCGCGTTTAAAAGTGATGGTCTTGGTGGGCACCCAGGTGGCCGCTATTGTGTTATTGATGGCGCTGTCGACCTTTGCCCTAAGTTACATTCGTCGCCACATTACCCAGCCGCTGCGGCGCTTAGAGATGAGCGCCGAGCAGATGGCCGCCGGCGACTTTTCGATTGAGGTGCCCAAGTCTCGTTTTCGCGAATTAACCACCTTTGGCGAAACCATGGCTAGCGCCAGTGCCCAGCTTGATAGTCTTTATCGGCGTTTGGCAAAACGTGTTGAAGCGCAAGACATCGCCCTAAAACAGGCGCACAAAGACTTAACTTTTTTGTACGACGCCAGCTTTGCGCTGCATGCCAGTCCAGTGCAGGCCGGTGATATAGAGGAGAGCTTAGAGGCGCTGCGGCAGCACATAGGTGCCAATGGCGTCCGCCTAACCTTGGGCGGCAACAGCGGCGTTCGTTACCAAGTTGGCGAATTAGCGCAGCTCAGCCAGCAGGTACCATTGCCGCATCAAGACGGCACTGGGCGCTTGGCGATTAGCCATCAGCAGCCGATCGACAGCGAGTTGCTCCACAGCTTTGCGCTCTTGATGAGCCAAACCTTGCAAAGCCAACTGGATGCCAAGCAGCGCGAGCAGATGCATCTGATGGAGGAGCGAGCGGTGATCGCCCGCGAGCTGCATGATTCGTTAGGGCAACTGCTGGCGTACATGAAAATTCAGCTTAGTTTGCTTAAGCGAGCCAATCGCAGCGCAGAGCGCAGTGCCATTGATGATGCCACTGAAGCGCTGCAAGAGTCAGTGGATATGGCCTATCAGCAACTGCGAGAATTGCTCAGTACCTTCCGTTTGAAGTTGGTGGCGGCGGATCTAGAGCAAGCTTTAGAGAGCATGATCACTCAGCTGCAGCCGCGCACCGATGCCCAGCTGCAACTGGATTATCAGTTGCCGCGGATTACCCTAGAGGCCAACCATCAGGTGCATCTGCTGCAACTGTTGCAGGAGGCGGTGGTCAATGCGATCAAGCACGCGCAGGCGCAACATATTGTGATAGAAGGGCGGCGCCAAGACGGCCGCTGGTTATTACGAGTTTACGACGATGGCCTAGGGATGCAGACCGAAGGCGATTTAGAGGGTCATTTTGGTCTTGGCATTATGCGTGAACGCGCTCGAAAAATGGGCGCTTCATTGACCATAGGTCAACGTAGTGGCGGTGGCGTTTGTGTTACCGTGGAATTGAATGAATCAGAGGAGTTCCAAGATGGCTGAGACCTGGTCAGTAATGTTGGTGGACGATCACCCACTGCTACGCCGTGGCGTGGTGCAACTGCTAAACAGCGAACCGCACTTTAACGTGGCCTTTCAGGCTGGTGGCGGCGAAGAGGCGCTGAGTATGCTGGCTGAAGAACTGCCGGATCTGGTGGTGTTGGATCTGAATATGCAGCCGCTTAGTGGTTTAGATACGCTGCAAGCGATCCGCCAGCGTGGTTACGACGTCAAAGTGGTGATCTACAGCGTGTCAGACAATCCACGCGAAGCCGAAGCGGTATTGAATGCCGGTGCCGATGGCTTCCTAGTTAAAGATACCGATCCTGAAGAGCTGTTGGACTCACTTAAATTGGTGATGGAAGGTGAACGTCGAGTGACGCCGCGATTGGCGGACTCGATTGCCAATGCTGAACATTGGGATCGTGATCTGACCCCTCGGGAGAAAGAGATCGCCCAGCTGATTGGGCAGGGGATGAGTAACAAAGCGGTGGGTGAAGCGCTGTTTATTAGCGAAGGCACCGCCAAGGTGCACGTTAAAAACCTGCTGCGTAAAACCGGCTGTGCCAGTCGGGTCGAATTGGCCTTAAAAGTGAATAAAGGCTAGTTTCGCTATCCCTATTAAAAGCCCCGCACTCAATGAGTCGCGGGGCTTTGTTTTAATAGCGGCCTTCGACGAAGTCGAGCCAGCTTTGCAGCAGATGGACGAAGTCATCTTGGCCACAGAGCGCTTCGCTTTCGGCGTCGTACAGATTCAGATCTGGATCGCTTAGCTCTTCATCCTGATGCAATAGATGGTCTTGCACTAACACTTCGCCATCGGCGATCCGCAGCCCTTGCTCCCGCCCCTCAATCACCAGAGGAGCCTGATCGCTGTACTCTTGCTGCAGTTGTGCCAACAGCGCTTTGATGGTTGCGGGTTGCGCCAGTTCGTCGTTGATAAAACGCGCTAGCGCTTCATGTCCCATCGACAGTGACAGTTGCGGCTGGCCGCCCAATTCGCGGCGAAAATCGAACTCCATCGGTTCCTCGAAATAGAATGATTACGGGGCTAATTGTAACTCAGAGTCTGGCAACAACGCGGTTGCGAACTGGGCAATCGCGTCGTGGACTTAGGTGGGCGTAACGGGATGAACCAAGTACAATGTGGTTAATTCTCAAATAGACTAGAAACATCGTGACTGAACAGCAGCAACTGGATGACCGCCTTATCGATCTTGAAACTAAGGTTGCCTATCAAGATGGCATTATTGAACAACTTAACGACACCGTGGTCGAGCTGAACCATCTGGTAGCGAAGCAGTCTGAACAGATCAGGTTGCTTGCCGAGCGGGTTAAATCGATGCCACAGGGCAACAGCATTGATGGCAACGACAACACGCCACCGCCGCATTACTAATCGCCAGTTAGCACTATAAGGATATCTGCCGTGACGCAACCGATTGCCCAGTTGGGTGAACCAGTACTGGCTCAAGTGGCCGAATATGTTCGTGATTTCGATGAAGAGCTACAGCAACTGGTCGAACGGATGATGACCGCCATGCGTGACGCTGATGGGGTTGGCATTGCCGCGCCGCAAATCTTTGAGAGTAAGCGGGTGGCGATCATCGCCTCTAAGCCGTCGGAGCGTTACCCCGATGCCCCCCATTGCGAGCCGCTGGTGATGGTTAATCCGGAATTGTTAACCCATGGCAGCACTCAGCAAGTGGGTTGGGAGGGCTGTTTGTCAGTGCCGGGGATCCGTGGCCGGGTGAAGCGATTCTGTGATATCCGCGTGGCCTATCAGGATATGGCGGGGGAGTGTCACTGCATCGAATTGAGCGGCTTTTTGGCGCGGATCGCCTTGCATGAGATCGACCACCTTAACGGCAAAACCTTTGTTGATGTGGTGGCGGATCGCAAAGATCTGATCGCCGGTACCGTATGGCAGCAGCAATGCCGTTAGCCCGTTGGCTGACGATTAGCTTACTACCACTGCTGCTGGCCGGTTGCGCCAGCAGCAGCTTACTGATTACTTACCCGCAGCGCTTTGCCGCGGTAAGCAGCGAATTGCAACAGGGGCAAAGCGCACAGGCGCTGGAGCAACTCTCAGCCGGGATCGACGGCAGCGATGGCCTGCTGTACGCGCAAGAATCGGGTCGAGTGGCGGCGCTCAGTGGCGACACCGCCGCCTCGATCGACTACTACCGCCAAGCACTTAGCGATTATCAACAATACGATTGGAAGGCGCTGATCTCGCTTAGTGATCTGGGTGCCCAAGCGCTTGGTGCCAGCATTTCCGATAATCTGATCCCCTATCGTGGCCAAGCTTATGAGCGGGTGCTGGTGCATCAGCAGCAGTCACTGAACTATCTGTGGCAGGGACGTTATGAAGATGCGTTGGTGCAGGTGCGCCAAGGGGACCAAGCGCAGCATTTGGCGCTGCAAGCGTTCGGCGAATTAGAGTCTAACCGCGCGCTGCAATCGGCGGCGATCGACAGCCAGTTAACTCAGTTGGATCGCGCCGCTGGCGATGCGCCGGACTCCTTTATCAATCCCTACGTACTCTATTCCAATGCGGTGCTGTACGAAGGCGCAGGGCAAGCCAATGACGCGTTAATCGACGTGCGCAAGGCATTGCAACTGCGGCCGGAAAACCAACTGCTGCAACAGAACTTTGTTCGTTTGAGTTGCCAACTGCAGATCGATTGCGCCAGCGCTCAGGCGCAGTTTGGTGCTGCGCCGCCGATCGCCGCCAATCAAGGCCAACTGGTGCTGCTGTATGAACGCGGCAGCGTCAGCCCGCGGCAATCGATCCGCCTGCCGATAATCTGGGATGGCAACTATCAACAACTGGCGCTGCCAACCTACTATTCGCGGCCGTCGTTTGCTCCCTCGGCGGTGCAACTTAATGGTCAGCGTTTAGGTTTGTCGGCACTGGTTAATGTCGATGCCATGGCGGCGCGGGCGCTGCGCGAGCAATACCCCTACATCATCACTCGCCAAGCGCTGCGGATTGCCGCCAAGCATGGCGCCAATGAATGGGCGGAACACGCCGGTGGTGATGTTGGTTCGGTGCTGATGCAGTTAGTTAATGCCGTTACCGAGCAAGCGGATCGGCGCAGTTGGCTATCGCTGCCGCAGCAAGTCGATGGCTGGCAGGGGGCGTTGGCGGCGGGGCAACATCAGTTGCAGATTGCTGGGCAAACGCTGCCGATAACCATTGAGCCGAACCGAATCACTCTGGTCTGGGTGGCGGAAACTGGTAACTTGAGACAAATCCAATCACAATTGCTTTAACCGACAATCGAAAGGACGTAACACATGAATCGGATCACCCACATCCTGATGCTGGCGCTCGCGCTGGTGCTTAGCGGCTGTGCTTCCAAAGTGGAATATGGCGATGCCACTGCAGTCGAAACCGTCGATTTGGGCTTTGGCTCAACGGATTTACAGGCCGTAGCGGCCAAGATGGTCGACTCGATGATGACCACCCCATCGGTGCAGATGCTAACCGCCAACAATCAGCGTCCTGTGCTGTTTGTCGATCGGGTCACCAACAAAACCTCGGAGCATATCGACACCGAATCGATTACCGACACCATCAGCACCCAGTTGCTACGCAGTGGCCAGTTCCGCTTTATCGACATGACCAAAGTGGACGCGGTGCGCAAGCAATTGGACTACCAAAATCATTCTGGCTTGGTGGATCCAAGCAAAGCGATCCAGTTTGGTCGCCAAGTTGGCGCTCAATACATGCTGTACGGCAACCTGTCGAGCATCGTTAAAGACAACGGCTCGACCAAAGACGTGTATTACAAAATGACCATGCGCTTGATGGATCTCGACAGCGGCCTAATCGAATGGGCGGATGAGAAAGAGCTGCGTAAGCAAAAGAGCAAAACCTTGTTCGGTCTGTAAACTGCAGCGCCGCCAAGCATTGAATAAGAAGGGGCTACCGTTAGGTGCCCCTTTTTTACAGCCAGATTTGGAGCTAGATTTTAGCTGTTAGCTGTTAGTTGTTAGCTATCAGTAATCAGTGAAAGCCAAATCCAGGTCGCGACCTCGACGTCCTATTGGTTCACTAAAAACTAAGCACTGAAAACTGCTCGTAGTCGATTATTCAGGCTTGAACACCCCAATCACATCGCCGCTGGCTTGGGCTTCGGCGGCCTCACTGCCTTGATGCTTGCGATAGCCACAACTAACGCACTCCATCACCTCGACGCCATTCTCGACATACAGCATGATGCTGTCTTGATCGTTGCACTTAGGGCACGTTGCCCCGGCGATAAATCTCTTCTGCATTGGATACTCCCTGTGGTGGCGTAAATGCTATCATCCGCCCCAATTTTCCCTGCTCTGAAGTCACTATGATAACCCTTGATAAGGTGCAACTCATCCGCGGCGGCAAACGCCTGCTGGAAAACGCCAGTCTTTCGATCTTCCCCGGCCACAAAGTGGCACTGGTGGGCGCTAACGGTGTTGGTAAGTCCAGCCTGTTTGGGTTGCTGCAAGGGGAATACGGCGTCGATGCTGGCGATTGTCAGTTGCCGAAACATTGGCGGATGGCGGCGGTAGCGCAGGAGACCCCAGCGCTGGGACGCAGTGCGCTTGAGTACGTTATCGATGGTGACGAGCAATACCGTGCATTAGAGCAGGAGTTGGAAGCGGCCCAAGCCGATGGCGACGGTCGTCGTATCGGCCATGCCCACGATGCCTTTGAGGCCTACCACGGCTATCAAGTACCGGCTAAAGCGGCTGAGCTGCTGAATGGCTTGGGCTTTGATGATGCCGGCCAGCACCGGGCGGTGAAAGAGTTCTCCGGTGGTTGGCGGATGCGTTTGAACCTAGCGCGGGCGCTGCTGATCCCATCGGATCTGCTGCTGTTGGATGAACCAACCAACCACTTGGATTTGGATACCCTGATCTGGCTTGAACAGTGGCTTAAGCGTTATCAAGGCACCTTGCTGCTGATCAGTCACGACCGTGATTTCTTGGATGAGGTGGTCGGTGAAATCGTCCATCTGGAACAACAACAACTGTTCCACTACCAAGGTAACTACAGTCAGTTTGAACGCCAGCGTGCCGAACGGATGGCGCAGCAACAAGCGGCCTTTGATAAGCAGCAGCGCGAAAAGGCGCACATGCAAAGCTTTGTCGATCGCTTCCGCGCCAAGGCGAGTAAAGCCAAACAGGCGCAAAGCCGTCTGAAGGCGTTGGAAAAGCTGACCATGTCAGCGCCAAGTCACGCCGATTCGCACTTTAATATGGCCTTTCGTGAACCCGCAGCGTTGCCGTCACCACTGCTGCAGATGAGCGAAGTCCAAGGCGGCTACGGCGATACCGTGATCCTCAACAAGATTAAGTTGAATCTGGTGCCGGGCAGTCGCATCGGCTTGCTTGGCCGCAACGGTGCCGGTAAATCAACGCTGATTAAGATGCTGGCGGGCGACCTTGCACCGCAGGCTGGCGAGCTGAAATTGGCGCAAGGGGTTAAGATCGGTTACTTCGCTCAGCATCAGTTGGAACTGCTGCGGATGGACGATTCGCCGCTGATGCATCTGATGCGCTTGGCGCCGGAAGCGAAAGAGCAGGAGCTGCGTAACTTCTTGGGCGGCTACGGTTTTGTTGGCGATCGCGCGCTGGAACCGGTGCGACCATTCTCCGGTGGTGAAAAAGCCCGTTTGGTGCTCGCGCTGCTAGTGTGGCAACGACCAAACCTATTGCTGCTGGATGAACCAACCAACCACTTGGATCTGGAGATGCGCCATACCCTAACCGTGGCGCTGCAGGGGTTTGAAGGGGCGCTGGTGGTGGTGTCGCACGACCGCCATCTGCTGCGCGCTACCTGCAGTGACTTCTATCTGGTCGATAGTGGCAAAGTGGCTGATTTTGATGGCGATCTGGAAGATTACTATCAATGGCTGTTGAACCAACAAAACGCCGGTACCACCAAAGCTGGCGGTAATGGTGAAGTAGTTGATCGTAAAGCGGAAAAACGCCAGCAGGCGGAACTGCGCCAGTTGCTGTCGCCGCTGAAAAAGCGGCAACAGCAGCTAGACAAGCAGATGGCCAAGGCGCAGACTGAGCTCGACCACATTGAGCAAACGTTGGCCGACGCAGATATCTACGCCGCCAGCGAAAAAGATCGCTTAACCGCGCTATTGAAACAGCGTGGCGATCTGCAAGGACAGCTAGAGGAGCTAGAGCTGGAATGGTTGGAGCTGCAAGAGCAGATGGAAACGCTGACTCAGCCGTAACGATGATCTCGTTGGCGACCTTCGTCGCCTACTGTCAGCAACGTTGGCCGCAGGCGCAAGCGCTGGCCTTGGCGTTGCAACAACAGCACGGGCTAGAACCGAACCTGTTGTTGCTGGTGTGTTGGGCTGAACAGCAGCGGCAATTTCTCGACAGCGAGCAGATCCGCTTGCTTGATAATGCCCAGCGTCAGTGGGCGACTCAGATGTTGCAGCCCTACCGGCAACTGCGTCAGCTCGGTAAGCAGCATCTGCCAGAGGCGGACTATCAACAGATGTTGGCGTTGGAGCTCACCTTAGAGAAACGCAGTCAGCACTTGCTGGTACGGGCGTTGCAGCGACTGCAGCCAAGCCCGCAGGGGGACAACCTGGCGGCGCTGCTGGCAGCACTGAACTTGCAACTGCCGGCATCGCAACATCAACAGTTGCAGCAGCTTTTTTACCGCACCGAGTTACCATAGCTTGCCCTTCTTCAGCGCCAACCGCAGTGGTTGGCGTTGTTTATGCAGCCAGCAGTTGGTTATCTTCAGACCTTCACTCTTGGTTGAGGTACTGCAGTGACCGCTCGTTTTGCCCCTAGCGTCTGGTGGCGCAACCCCCATATTCAAACCATTTGGCCGGTGATCTGTAAGCCGAAGTTGGCGCCAGCCCTTAAGCGGCAGCGACTGGAGTTGGATGACGGCGACTTTATCGATCTCGATTGGTTGGCACAGCCGAGCCCCGGACAACCCTTGCTGCTGTTGATCCATGGTCTTGAAGGCGGGGCGGACTCCCATTACATCCGGCGGATGCTGCTGAGTGCTCAGGCGCACGGGTTGGCGACGGTGGTGATGCATCAACGCAGCTGCTCTGGTGAGCCAAATCGCTTACTGCGCAGTTACCACAGTGGTGCCAGCGACGATTTAAAGCGGGTGATCGATCATCTGCACCTGCGCTTTGGCGACCACCCGTTGTGGGCGCTGGGTTACTCCCTTGGCGCCAATCAGTTGTTGAAATACCTTGGCGAGCAGCGTCAGCACAGCTTGTTAGCTCGCGCCGCTGCGGTGTCGCCGCCACTGGATCTGGCTGCTTGCGCGAAACGGATGGAACGGGGCTTTTCGCGGGTGTATCAGCGTCATCTGATTAAGCGGCTGCAGCGCAAAACCGCGCAGAAGCTTAAAGACTTTCCAGAATTCTCATTAGCCAAACCGCTGTCGCAGCTCAATACCTTTTACCAGTTCGACGATGCGGTGACGGCGCCAACCAACGGCTTTGCTGGGGCGGCGGATTATTACCAACAGGCCAGTGGCAAACCCTTTGTGGCTGACATTGTCACGCCAACGCTGTTGCTGCATGCCATTGACGACCCGTTTATGACCACGGCGGTGGTGCCAGAGCAGATCAGCACTAGCGTGACCATGGAACTGCACCCTCGCGGCGGGCACGTGGGCTTTATCGCTGGGGGCTGGCCATGGGCACCACAGTTCTATCTGGAGCCACGCTTATTGCAGTTTTTTTGCGCAGAGTCGTAAACTTTGAGGGGGGGCCGCGTCGTTTGCGCGACTGTGGATTGACTACACTTTGCGCTTGCCTTGCCGTCTACCAGAGGAGTTGTCATGCGCATGGTATCCAAGGTGTATGGTGTTGTGATGCTGGCGAGCAGTGCGGTGGCGCTGGCGGAACCACTGCCGGTGCATTCGCAAGCGCCACTGCGCTCCCTGCTGTACAGCACCGCCCCGATAACCACGGACTATCAGTTGGGATGGCAGCTGGCCAGCGATATTCATGCCGCCAGTATCTTCGCGGTCGATCCCAACTACACCCTCGATTATTACCAGATGGAATATGGTCTAGAGGCCTTCTACGGTGTCAGTGCCGATTGGCGCTGGCGTGCAGGGGCGCGCTGGCTGCGCAGCGATGATGCCCATCTGGATCAACTGACGCTGACCTTTCATAACCTGTTTGGGCTGGATCAAAACGGCCGCGATCTGGTGCCGAAACATCGCTTCTTAGTGGATGTGCCAGAGGCGGGGGTGCGGGTTGAACAGTTTGATGGTCAGTCGCTGGTTAATAAGTTCTATCTGGGGCTGGATCATCGCTGGTGGCATGCAGACAAACACCAGTTGGCCAGCAGTATCACCTTGCAGTACAACGACGGCGGTGCGCCGTGGCGTTCGGGATCGCGCTGGGATGCTGGTGGTCAGTTGGACTACGGTTACCGCCGCAGCAATGGCGATCAGGCATGGCTGATGCTTGGGCTGAGCCACAGCGGCGCAGACCAGATCTTGGGTTTGCCGGTACGATCGTTGCTCGCACAGATCGCCGCAGGTTACCGCCACTACTTGGCGCCGCGGCACAGCATTGCCCTGCAGTATCAACTCAGTCGCGGAGCCATCGAGGGCTTGGGGCAACTGGCGCAACTAGTGCACGAAATTCACTTTGGCTACCGCTATCAACATCGACGTCAGCAATGGGATCTGATCTTATTGGAAAATGCCGAGAATCCGGATAACTCGGCTGACTTTGGCTTTGCAGTGCGCTTCGCCTATCGCTTTAACTCGTAACAACGACGACAATGGCCGTTTGAGTTCCAGCGTAAAACCGTTCATGTTAATAGAGTTTGCCACCCTGCAAGCGGCACTGCCCGCCGCCACCATCGATAACCTGCTGAAAGAGTATCTGTTGACTCAAGTCAGCGATGAAGGCTTTGACGGCACCGGCCAACAGCAACTGGCGCATGGCATCGCTTTAGCCAGAGCGGCATTGCAACGGGGCGAGTTATTGGTGGAGTATTGCGAAGACGACGACAGCATTGCGGTGCGTCGGCGTGAGGATATTCAGATCGGCGACTAGGGTAAGCGCCCAATCTTAGGCGAAGCGATTGACGAGGGAATATGTCAGCGAAGCATCCAATTATTGCGGTTACCGGCTCCTCTGGTGCCGGAACCACCACCACCACCACTGCGTTTTCTCACATCTTTCGGCAACTGGGGATCAACGCGACCTTGGTGGAGGGGGATTGCTTCCATCGTTATACCCGCGCGGAAATGGAAGTGGCCATCCGCCGTGCCCGAGAAGAGGGCAACAGCATCAGCTACTTTGGCCCAGAGGCCAATGACTTTAAGGCGTTAGAGCAGTTCTTTCGGCAATACGGCGAAGATGGCAGTGGCGAGATCCGTCGTTACCTGCACACCTTTGACGAAGCGGTGCCGTTTAACCAGATGCCGGGCACCTTTACCCCTTATCAGCCATTGCCAGCAGAGAGCGAGCTACTGTATTACGAAGGGCTGCATGGGGCGGTGGTGACCGACGATTGCAATGTCGCCAGCCATGCGGATTTGCTGATAGGCATGGTGCCAATCGTCAATTTGGAATGGATTCAGAAGATCGTCCGTGACACTAACGAGCGCGGCCACAGTCGCGACAAAGTGATGGACTCGATTGTGCGGTCAATGGATGACTACGTGGCCCATATGACCCCGCAATTTTCTCGTACCCACATAAACTTTCAGCGGGTACCGACCGTAGACACTTCCAATCCGTTTTCCGCCAAAGCGATCCCCAGTCTCGACGAAAGTTTTGTGGTGATCCGCTTTCGCGGGGTACAAGAAGTTGATTTCGCCTATTATTTGCAGATGATCAGTGGCAGTTTTATGTCGCGCATCGACACGCTAGTGGTTCCGGGCGGTAAGATGGCGCTGGCGATGGAGTTGATTCTGACGCCGCTGATCCGCAAGTTACAGCAGCAGCGGCAGCAGTGTCTGCTCGCGGGTCAAGTGACTAATCTCCAATCAAAGGAGTAATAGTCAGACAACAATGAGATCTAGCGCAATCGACGGCAGACAAAATTGACCAGCATTGCTTAAAAGTTAGATCTTCGTCCTAGTGCCCGACTCGCGGTCAGATTAAAATTTACCTAACTTTACGTAATTTTTGTTTATCGTGACACTGGCACAACGTTGCTGCAGTTAACGAAAACGCTACACAAGGGAAGACTCACTATGGCGCTAATTGGTAAGCCAAAGCCAGATCCAACATTGGAATGGTTCCTGTCCCACTGCCACATCCATAAGTACCCAGCAAAGAGCACTCTGATCCACGCCGGTGAAGAGTCGGATACTCTGTACTACATCGTAAAGGGTTCGGTAGCGGTGCTGATCAAGGATGAAGAAGGCAAAGAGATGATCCTCTCTTACCTGAACCAAGGTGACTTCATCGGTGAACTGGGTCTGTTTGAAGAGCAGCCAGAGCGTACCGCATGGGTACGTGCTAAATCCCCTTGTGAAATCGCTGAGATCTCGTACAAGAAGTTCCGTCAGCTGATCCAGGTAAACCCTGACATTCTGATGAAGCTGTCTTCCCAGATGGCCAACCGTCTGCAATCCACTTCTCAGAAAGTGGGTGACCTGGCGTTCTTGGATGTGGCGGGTCGTATCGCGCAAACTCTGCTGAGCCTGGCTCGTCAGCCAGACGCGATGACTCACCCAGACGGCATGCAGATCAAGATCACTCGTCAAGAGATTGGTCAGATCGTGGGTTGTTCCCGTGAAACCGTTGGTCGTATCTTGAAGATGCTGGAAGAGCAGAACCTGATCCAAGCCCACGGCAAAACCATCGTGGTTTACGGCACTCGCTAAACGCGAAACGCCTGCAAAAAACGGCTCCCCTCGGGGAGCCGTTTTTGTTGGTGCGGCGCGATGCTGCAGCTTTTGCTACTCACTGACAACTGACAACTGACAACTGACAACTGACAACTAAAACCGAGCAACACGGTTATCGAGCATCGGTGGATTCAAAGATCTTATCCGCCGAGGCGGCGACGAAACCGCGGTAAAGTTGGCCATCGGCCATCGGATAGCGTTGGGCGAATTCGTAAAAGCAGGCTGGGATAGTCAGGCTGCCATCGCTAAACGGCACCTCGACTTTATCGGCAAGAGTTGAAGATTGCTCCAGCAGCACTTCCGGCGAGCCTTTGATTTCGCCGCCGCTTTGATTGAGCGGGAATCCCGCCTGTTTCAGGGCATGGTTGACCGCGCCTAGGTTGGCAAAGTCCGCCAGTTGGTTGACGTTGATGGTGAAGTGGTTGGCGCGAAAGCCAAAGGCGGCTAACCAGGCGGCGTACTCACTTTCGGCCAGCAGCGTCTGATAGTCACTGCGACTGACCTGCCAGCGTTTGCCGCTGTAGAGAAAGTCTGGTGCGCTGGCGGCCTCGTCACCAAGTTGCGCCATCATCGATTTGGCTAACTGTTGCAGTTCGCTGCTGCACTGTTCGAGCAGCAGTTCGGAGATAAACACCTTTGGCGCGGTGGGATTCGGGTGTTCAAAATGGCGGGCGTACAGTTTCTTTTGCTTAAAGTGATACTCACCTTTGGCTTCATAACCCAATGCAATAAAGTGCGCCGCCAGTTTATCTAGGCCAATTTGGGGCAAATTGAAGGTGCGAAAGGCGACGTGGTCGTTGATCAACGCTTGGCCACTGCCAAGCAATTGATGGATGGCAGCAGCGCTGGGACATTGTTGCAGGTAATCCTGCCACAGCGCGGCGAACAGGCTATCGATGGTGTGATTCATGCGCTTCTCTCCATGAGCAAAGACCACCCGCAGGTGGTCTTATCTACAAACTGTTGTGGTTATTCGATGGTTAAACCCGGCGACAAGTTGGCGGGTAGGCTAACTTGGTCGGCTTCCATTGAGGCCACCGGGTAGGCGCAATAATCGGCGGCGTAATAGGCCGATGCGCGGTGATTGCCACTGGCGCCGATGCCACCGAACGGCGCCGAACCGGCGGCACCGGTGATCTGCTTATTCCAGTTAACGATGCCAGCGCGACTGCGAGGCAGGAAATAATCCCAATCGGCGCGATTGTCGGACAGCAATCCGGCCGATAAGCCAAAGCGGGTATTGTTGGCCATCGCAATGGCGTCATCGAAATCGTCGTAGCGCACCAGTTGCAGCAGCGGTCCAAAGTACTCTTCATCGGGCAGTTCGCTGATGGCGGTGACATCGATGATCCCTGGGCGGAGCAGGCCGGTGCCCGCTTGCAGTATCCGCGCTTCGGTCAAGCTGGTACCGCCCAGTTGTTGCAGTTGTTGCTGGGCGGCGAGGATCTGCTCGGCGGCGGCACTGGAGATCATCGAACCCATAAATGGCGTAGGTTCTGCTTGCTGTTGGCCGACCACAATGGCTTCGGTGGCGCGCACCAGCATCGCCAGCAGTTGTTCGCCCTGTTCGCTGCGGGGCAGATACAAGCGGCGGGCGCAGGTGCAGCGCTGACCAGAGGAGATAAACGCCGACTGGATAATGTCGTGCACGGCGCCGCGCAGATCGGCCACTTCGCGGACGATAAGGGGGTTGTTGCCGCCCATCTCCAGCGCCAAAATTTTGCCCGGATCGCCGCCATGCTGTTGATGCAGTAGGGCGCCAGTGCGGGAACTGCCGGTGAAGAACAGGCCATCAATGCCGGGGTGGCTGGCCAGCGCTTTGCCTGTCTCCAATTCGCCTTGAACAAGGTTAATAACGCCAGCGGGTAAGCCCGCTTGTTGCCACAGTTTTAAGGCCAACTCGGACACCGCGGGAGTAAGTTCGGATGGCTTTAGCACCACAGTATTACCGGCGATCAGAGCCGGTACGATATGACCATTAGGCAGGTGGCCGGGGAAGTTATAGGGGCCAAATACTGCCACCACCCCGTGGGGTCTGTGCCGCAGCATCGCTCGCCCGCCCGGCAACTCGGTCTCTTTAACCCCCGTGCGTTCGTTATAGGCTTTGATTGACAGTGCAACTTTGCCAACCATGGCGGCCGCTTCGGTGCGAGTTTCCCACAGTGGTTTGCCGGTCTCGGTGGCGATCAGTAGGGCGATCTCCTGCTGGTGTTGCTCCAGTTGATGGCGAAACGCCTCGATCACCGCCAACCGTTTGCTTAGCCCAGCCAGATGCCAGTCCAGTTGCGCGGCGCGAGCAGCGGCAACGGCGGCATCCACTTGGGCGGCGCTGGCGGCGTGGCCTTGCCAGATTTCGCTATTGTCGGCGGGATTGACGGAACGCATTGGCGCGCCATCGCCTGCGAGCCATTGACCATTAATCAGATGAGTCATGTTGTCTTCCTTGAATCGGTGATCAGAATTACCGTGCCACTACATTGGCAGCAGCCATACCGGTTGTTCGGCGTCGAGCTGTAGCTGCGCCAGTGCCGCTTGGCTCAGGCCGATGCGATCGTCTTCGAGCAACTGCGCTGGGGCGCGGATCACTCGATAGTTATGGATGTCGCCGTTGCAGATCAGATAGTCATCGTGCAGCTGCGCCTCGGGAACGATGGTGGCTCGGCGCTGCTCCGACTGTTGCACACTGTGGATCTGTTGCCGTTGGCATTCGACCGTTGGCCCGGCGTCAAAGATGTCGACGTAGTTGCGGAAGGTGAACCCCTCCGCTTCCAGCAAAGCCAGCGCTGGGGCGGTATTTTGATGAACCTTACCGACCACCGCTTGGGCGGCGTCGCTGAGTAAATTGACGTACACCGGATGGCGTGGCATCAGTTCGGCGACAAAGCTTTTTTCACCAATGCCAGTCAGGTAGTCGGCGGTGGGAAAGTCGATGCCGAAGAAATGCTGCTGCAGCCACTGCCAAAACGGCGAGCGTCCCTGTTCATCGCTGACTCCGCGCATCTCGGCGATGACGGTATCGGCAAAGCGCTGCGGAAACGCCGCCAACATCAAAAAGCGGCTGCGAGACAGAAAACGGCCGACGTTGTCGCGGCGCTGATCGCTTTTTAGAAACAGGGTGCACAGTTCGCTGGCGCCGGTGTAGTCGTTGCACAGGGTCAGGGTTGCCACTTCACGACGGATATCGAGCTTCTCCGAAACATGCACGTCTTTGCCCAGTCGGTAGTGATAGAAGGCATCGTTAAAGCCAACGGCGGCGGCGATGGCACACGTGCCGATCACCTCGCCATCGTCCTCTAACACCATCAAGTAGCTTTCATCGCCGGGGTCAGTAACTTCACGATTAAAGCTTTGAATTGAATGCTCAATTTTGTTGCGAAGCAGGGTTTCATCAACCGGCAACGAAGTGAAGCCGTGGCCGGACTCATGGGCGATTTGCAGCAGTGCCGGGTAATCGTCACTGCGAATAGCGCGGATCACTAACATAGCGGCCTCACTTAGCCGTTAACAACTTGGGCTACCGCCTGCTCAAAGCGCGCTAAACCTTGATCGATCTCGGCGTCGCTGATCACCAGTGATGGGGTAAAGCGCACCACATTGGTTCCCGCCACTAGGCACATCAGGCCATTGGCCGTGGCCGCTACTAAGAAATCGCGGGCGCGCCCTTGGTAGTCGTCGTTCATCGCCGCCCCCAGCAGTAGCCCCATACCGCGAACTTCACTAAATACGTGGTACTTAGCGTTAATCGCTTCAAGGCCGGCTTTAAGCCGCGCCGACTTTGCGGCCACGCCGGCCATCACTTCTGGCTTTAGTAGTTCATCCAGCACCGCTTGGCCGACCGCACAGGCTAATGGGTTGCCGCCGTAGGTGGAGCCGTGGGTGCCGATTTTCAGGTGCGCCGCCAACTCTTGGGTGGTCAGCATCGCCGCAATCGGGAAGCCGCCACCAAGGCCTTTGGCGGAGGTCAGAATGTCTGGCACCACCCCATATTTTTGGTAGGCGTACAGGTGGCCAGTACGACCGGCACCGGTTTGTACTTCGTCGAAAATCAGCAGTGCGTTGTGCTTGCTGCACAACTCTCGCACGGTTTGGATAAATTCATCGCTGGCTGGAATGATCCCACCTTCGCCTTGCATCGGTTCCATCATTACCGCACAGGTGCGATCACTGATGGCATGGCGCAGTGCCTCGACGTCGTTGAATGGCAGGTGATCGATGCCGCCGGGCTTGGGACCAAAGCCATCGGAATAGGCCTTTTGGCCGCCGACGGTAACGGTAAAGAAGGTGCGGCCATGGAAGCCCTGGTTAAAGGCGATGATCTGATCTTTGCCCTCGCCAAAACGGTCGAGCGCGACCCGACGGGCCAGTTTCAGCGCCGCTTCATTGGCCTCGGCGCCGGAGTTGGCGAAGTAGACTCGCTCGGCAAAGGTGTGATCGGTTAGGGTCTGCGCCAGCTTCAAGGCGGGTTCATTGGTGAAGACGTTGGAGAGGTGCCACAGTTTGCCAGCTTGGTCGTGGAGAGCATTGACCATCGCCGGATGGCAGTGGCCTAAGCAACTTACCGCGATGCCACCGGCAAAGTCGATGTAGTCACGTCCCTGTTGATCCCAGACACGGCTGCCTTCACCGCGTACCGGCACCATCGCCGCAGGGTTGTAGTTGGGTACCATTACCTCATCAAACAGATCGCGGGTAA
Source organism: Ferrimonas senticii DSM 18821 (assembly GCF_000422665.1). Taxonomy (GTDB): domain Bacteria; phylum Pseudomonadota; class Gammaproteobacteria; order Enterobacterales; family Shewanellaceae; genus Ferrimonas; species Ferrimonas senticii. Next base: position 21,110 of record NZ_AUGM01000004.1, read on the forward strand.
TTGGGTTGGTCATGGCGTCTTCCTCATGTTGACGGCACCGTCTGTAGCGATGCTTATTTTCTATCCGATGTGCTGGCACCTTATAAAAAGCCGTGAGGCGAGTCAAAAAAGCAGCAATGGCGGCAACCGCAGTCAATTTGGGTAGTTATGCAGCAGCGCGAAATGGCGTGATTCGGCTGCCAATCCGCCATTAAAAAGCCCAGCATCGAAGTGCGCTGGGCTGGGACTTGGGGGTGGTTCGCCGAGAGTGGGCAATTATCTGCTTTGAATGGGGTTCTATGCGTCGGCAAAAGTCACCCAAGCTTGACCTGGGCTAAGTTGATGGCGGTTGTTGCAGGCTGTGGGGTTTGGGGTAGTGGCTAAGCCACTGCTCCAGCTCCTCGCGCTCAATCAGTTTGCGCTTTTTTAAGGTGCGACTGATGGTCATCAGATGCGCCTGTGCCACCACTGCGGTGATGGGCGACAGTTGCTGATAGTCGCGCTGCGCCATCTCGGCCAGCAAGCGTTTATTGCCGTCGTGCAACTGGCCGGCCATGCAGCGATAGCCCCATAGGTGCGGTTGCTGCCAGAGTTTAAGCAACGACTGGCTTGGCAGTTGGGCAGTCAGTACCGCTTGGTGGATCTGTTTCTCTCGCGCCTCGCGGGCGCGCTTAAGCCACAATTGTTGCAGTTCATTAAAGCGTACTTCGGCGCAGTGCAGCAGCAATAGCGCGTCGACCGCTTGCAACACCGCGCAAGCCTCGCTGATGCCAACGTCCAAACCGTAGTGATGCGCCAGTTGTCCGGCTAACCGTTTTTGCTGCTGCACCATCCGCCACAACTTTCGTTGTCGAAGATTGATTTTGCTGCTGCGGTGCCACAATTGAAACTGCAACCATGGCAGCGCTTGCTGTATTTGCTGCACCCCAAGATAGGTAAATGCCAATTTCGGGTTGGTGACCAAGGCGTTGCCACGTTGCTGCAGTTGCCGATTGACGTAGCGCAGCAGTGATTGTCCCAGTAACGGTTGCCCTTGCAGCAATAACATTGCCTTGCTGCGGCTGATGTTAGGGTTGATGATCTCATTCAGCAGTGCCAGGTGGGGCGCTTTGATTGGGCACTGTTCGCTAAGGTGCAGTTGCCCCAGAGTATCGCTTAGATCTTTTTCAAAATGCTCGATAAAACGCTGCTGATAGCTGGCCAGTTGCGCCTGTTGCTGCTGTTTTAGCTGATCCCGTCGCTGCGCCGCTTGGCGGTCGATCGCCAGACGGCTGCCGCCGACGGCGGCGGGCGCCTCAGTGGCCGAGTTTGGGGCGGGGTGGTTTAACAGGTAGTGCCAAAAACGCTGTTGTAGTGGACCGTTATCGGTCAAGGGGTTGCTGGCGTATTGAGCGATAGGCGATGACTGCGACACAGGGGTTCCGATAACAAACAAGCTCTCATGGCGGTTATCGGCGCGGCAACGGATTAGTTTAGATCGAGAAAGTTTTGCAGCAGTTGATGGCCCTGTTCGGTCAGCACCGATTCTGGATGAAATTGCACCCCGACGATGGCCAACTGGCGATGGCGCAAGCCCATGATCTGCCGTAAACCGGAGTCGCTGTCACACCACGCGGTTATCTCTAGGCAATCGGGTAAGGTATTGGGATCGACCACCAGTGAGTGGTAACGAGTTACTCGCAGTGGCTGCTTAAGCCCCAGAAACAGGCCCTGCTGCTGATGGTGGATCAGCGAGGTTTTGCCATGCATCGGAATTTCGGCGCGCACCACTTGAGCGCCAAAGTGCTGGGCGATCGCTTGGTGGCCAAGGCAAACCCCAAGGATCGGCAGTTTGCCGGCGAAGTGGCGGATCACCTCAAGGCTGATGCCCGCTTGATTGGGATCTTTTGGCCCCGGCGAGATAATAATTTTGCTGGGCTTAAGCGCTTCGATAGCGGCAACGGTGATCTCATCGTTGCGTTTTACCACCACCTGTTGTCCTAACTGCTGCAGGTACTGCACCAGATTGAAGGTAAAGGAGTCGTAGTTATCAAGCATCAACAGCATCGGGCGGGATTATCGTGGTGGCGTTCAAAGGTGGCGATGATCCAATAAAAAACGCCAACTTGGTAGCCAAGTTGGCGTTTTTTGTCGTCCTGAGCTGGCAAGTTAGATGGCAACTGCCGGTCGCTAGCGCGGTTCCTGCATGGTGATGCAGTGGATGCCACCACCGCCACCAAGGATTGGCAACGCGTCGATAGCGATGACCTCACGCTCTGGGAACTCGGCTTGGATGATCCGCGCCGCTTCTTGGTCGCGATCCGCTTGGCCAAAGGCGGGGACGATGATGGCGTCATTAGCCAGGTAGTAGTTGATGTAACTCAGCGCCAGGGGTTCGCCATCGAGACTTACCGCTTCGGGCTCTGGGATCGCAATCAGCTCTAACGTACGCCCTTGGGCGTCTTGCTGTGACGCCAGTGCTTCGGCGTTCTGTTGGTAGCGCTCGAAGTTCGGGCTGCGGCGATCATCGCTGCCCATGGTCAGAATACGGCCAGGGCGGGTGAACGTCGCGATGTTATCAACGTGACCATCGGTATCGACATCACCAAAGACCCCATGCGGCAGCCACAGTACCTTATCGACCCCCAAGGTACGGCACAGCTCCTGTTCGATCTGCGCTTGGGTCATGTTGGGGTTGCGATTGGGGTTTAGCAAACATTCGGCGGTGGTCAGTAGCGTGCCTTCGCCATCAACATGAATGCTGCCGCCTTCCAGTACCATTGGACTGGCCATGATGGCAAAGTCTGGCTGTTGGCTGGCGACATGTTGCTGCAACGCGGCACCACTGGCAGCGTCGTTATGATAGGGGCTGAATTTTTCGCCCCAGCAGTTAAACCGGAAATCGACCGAGCCGCGGTGTTCACCTTGGAATACCGTTAGCGGGGTGATGTCCCGTGCCCAACTGTCATCCAGTGCCATCGGCAGCAGGGTGACGTTGTGGCTGGTCACCATCCGCTTGGCTTCATCCAATTGCGCCGGATTGACCATCAGTGTCACCGGCTCTGATTGGGCAATGGCGGCAATCACCTCGGCAAAGGCGCGCTTGGCCGCTTCAATGCCGTAGCCCCATACCCCTTGGCGACAGGGCCATGCCAAGTAGCAACCGCGATGTGGTTGCCACTCTGCCGGCATGGTCCAGCGCGATTGTGCTGCGTTCATCCGTCCAGATCCTCAAGATAGGTGTAACCACCTAAACCCAGTTCCAGCTCGGCAAGGACTGCCTGACGTTGCTCTTTAGGCAGCTTGCGAGCCAAATTTTTGTAGGAGGCCAGCAAGGTGCTGGCGTCGATATTGACGTAGTTAAGTACATCGCGAACGCTGTTGCCTTGATGCACTTCACCAAACACCAGATTGCCATCGTCATCAAGGCTGACGGCGACCGATTCGGTATCACCAAACAGGTTGTGCAGATCGCCAAGGATCTCTTGATAGGCGCCGAGCATAAAGAAACCGATGTGGTAGGGCTTATCGGGATCAAACGCCGGGATCGGCAGGGTGGTTTCGGTGCCTTGGCCTTCGACGTACTGATCGATGGTGCCGTCGCTGTCGCAGGTGATGTCGAGGATCACCCCGCGGCGCTCGGGGGCGCGGTCGAGCCCAGACAGTGGCAGCACCGGGAAGATCTGATCGATGCCCCACGCGTCCGGCAGTGATTGGAACAGCGAGAAGTTAACGAATAAGCGATCCGCCAGTTTTTCGTTCAGTTCATCGATGATCGGCCGATGAGCGCGGTTTTTAAACGACAGTTGCTCGGCAATCAGCTGGCAGGTAGCGGTATTGACCTGTTCCGCCCAAGCTCGCTGGCTTAGGTTTAAGCTGCCAAAGGTGTACATCGCGTTGACTTCGGCCAGATCGCTCATGGTGTCGTGATACAGCTCGACGATGGCACGGGAATCGGCGTTACTGAGCGCATCTTGATAGCTGCGCCAGAGGTTGTGCAGCACCAGCGGCGCGGCTGATTCTGGTTCCGGCAGAGTCTGCTGTTGCTGTTGCTCGACGCCAATCACATCGGCAATCAATACCGCGTGGTGGGCGGTCATGGCGCGTCCGGATTCAGAGATCAGATTCGGCATCGGCAGATTGTGCTCACGACAGACATCACCAATGGTCCAGACCACGTTATTGGCGTATTCGCGCATCGAGTAGTTGGCCGAGCATGCCGATTGACTGCGGGTGCCCTCGTAATCGACCGCCAAACCGCCGCCAACGTCAAGGTAGTCAATGGCGGCACCTAACTGGCATAACTCGGCGTAGAAGCGACCGGCTTCGCGTAGACCACTTTGAATATCGCGGATGTTGGCCAGCTGCGAACCGAGATGGAAATGCAGCAACTGCAGAGCGTCGAGCATCTGCTCTTGCTCAAGGCGGGTGATCACCTCAAGGATCTGGTGGGTCTTAAGGCCAAACTTAGACTTGCTGCCGCCGCTGGAGGACCAATTGCCTTTACCGGCAGAGGCCAAACGGGCTCGAACTCCTAAGCGCGGATTGACCCCAAGCGCTTTGGCTTCACGCAGCACTAAGTCCAGTTCAGAGGCTTTCTCAAGCACAATAAAGACCTTGTGACCGAGCTTTTCGCCCAGCAGCGCCAACCGCACGTATTCACGGTCTTTGTAGCCATTACAGACGATCACCGAGCTGCCTTGGCTGGCCAGCGCCAACACCGCTAACAGCTCTGGCTTGCTGCCGGCTTCCAGACCCAGCTGTTTGTATTCGAGGTTGTTCTGGCTGGAAAGCAGCCCTTCAACGACCTGCCGCTGCTGGTTCACTTTGATCGGGTAGACCGCCAGATAGTGGCCGTCATAGCCGTAGTTGGCGATCGCCTCATTAAAGCGTTCACAGAGGTTTTGCACCTGGTGGCGCAAAATGTCGGGAAAGCGCACTAACACCGGCAGGGTCATCCCCTGTTGGCGTAGTTGTTCGGCCAAATTATGCAGGTCAATCTGCTGGCCATTGGCTTTGGGGGTCGCGGCCACATGGCCGTTGTCACCAATGGTGAAGTAGCCGGCGCTCCAGTAAGGAATGTTGTAGGTCGAAAGCGCGTCGTTGATAGTCCAGTTATCTGACATCGAAAGATCTCCACAAACAAGTCGCCCCGCGCTTGCTGGTCTTAGCATGGCTGCGGGGCGATGGTTCGAGTGACTTACTGGCCGAGAGCGTCCAGTACGTAGCGCGGCAGGGCAAAACTGCCGACGTGTAACTCTGGGGTGTACCACCGAGTCTCAATGTTGGCGGCGGCAAAGCGTTGACGAATTACCTCAATGCTATGCTGACGCACGGCGGCGTTGTCGCTCGCCCATGCGAAGGTCATATCACCGCCGATGTAGGTTGGTACCGCAGCACGGTAGAAGCTGCGATCGGCAAAGTAAGGTGACAGACGAGAATCGGTGGTGGTCACTTCATCCAACTGCATAAAGCATACGCCGTTTTGCGTTACCAGGATGCCGCCTTCGGTCAAACAGTTGGCACAACCTTGATAGAAGGCGCTAGTGAATAACGCTTCACCCGGGCCGATTGGATCGGTGGAATCGGAGATGACCACATCGAACTTATCTTGGCAGTTGATCACAAAGTCGCGGCCATCGTTGATGACCAAGTTGACTCGTGGGTCGTCAAAGGCGCCGTTGCTGTGGTTTGGTAGGTAGGTTTTGCACATCTCGACGACCGAGGCGTCAATCTCCACCATGGTCACATGCTCGATACTTTGGTGACGGGTGACTTCGCGCAGAATACCGCCGTCACCACCGCCGATGATCAGCACTCGCTTGGCGTTGCCGTGGGCCAGAATTGGCACATGGGTCAGCATCTCATGGTAGATAAACTCGTCTTTCTCAGTAGTTTGGATCATGCCATCGAGGGCCATCACCCGACCAAATTTGGCGTTATCAAAGATGATCAGATGTTGGTGTTCGGTACGGCTTTCAAACAGCACCTTATCAATGCTGAATTGCTGGCCATAGGCGTTGTGCAGAGTTTCAAAGTAACGATCACCTTGAACCATGTTGTCGAGTCTCCCAGAGGTAACGGGCCAGTGTTGTGGGCGCTGGCGATTTGAATTATTTGCTCAGGGGTTATACCTGTTACGGCACCATTTGCAAGCGATTTGAATTTCAGTCACAAGCGGTTTTGCTTTATAAATCTGTCACTTGTGTAAATATTGGGGCTGACATCCTGATATCGATGGTTAGAATAGCCGCCACCCTATTTTTAACCATTAGGGCGTATCGCTGTGGTCTGCAAAATAATGCACCCAAGAACGTGCATGGCAGCACTGATGCGTCTTAAGTAATACAGGTCGAGTGCCATGTTTTTTGAAGGCTCCGAGAAGAAAGTCGAAGTCATTGTTGGTCCAGAACACGCCAACTTACGTCAACTTCCCCGCAGTTTTTGGGAAACCCTAGTGAGTCGTTGTCATGCGACCATTTTGTCAGAGATCCACAATGAGCAGATGGACGCCTATCTGCTGTCAGAGTCCAGCTTGTTTGTATGGAACGATCGGATCCTGATGATCACCTGTGGGGTGATCACCTTGGTGGATTCCGTTGCCTACTTTATCGAGCAGATGGGGATAGAGAAGGTGGCGATGGTCAGTTTCCAGCGCAAAAACGAATACCAGTCGCACCTGCAAAAAAGCTGCTTTGAAGAGGATATGGCACGGCTCAATGCGCTGTTGCCGGGTAAAGCGTTCCGTTTGGGGCACCTGGATGCCCACCACAACTACCTGTGGCATATGGATGCGCCCTACCAGCCGCTGGCGGATGACATCACCACCGAACTGCTGATGTACCACATCAGCGGTGACGCCGCTCGCTACCTTCGCAGCGACAGTCAAACCGTTGAGGGCATTGCCGAATTGCTGCAGTTGCATCAGCTGTTCCCAGGGTTTGAGTTTGACCAGTTCCTGTTTGAACCCTACGGCTATTCGATGAATGGCATCAAGGGCGACCAGTACATCACCATGCACATCACCCCGCAGGAAGAGACCTCTTACGTCAGTTTTGAGACTGACATCGATATCGCCCGCGAGTGCCCGCAACTGCTCGAGCATATGGTGCAGATCCTGCAGCCAAGCTCGTACGATCTGATCACCTTCAATACGGAACCGCAGTTTGAGCCTGCAGAGCCGATGTGTTGCGTAGCGAATCAGCGCCAGCCGCTTGATTGCGGCTATGTACTAGGCTTCCGCCATTGGCTAAAACGCGCCGAAGCAGTAGAGCCAGCGGTGGCGATGTAAGCGTTAGCTATCGCGATAAAGCACAAAAAAACGCCAGTAGAGCTAATCTGCTGGCGTTTTTTTATCTGGTTTTATCTGCCACTCGCTGGTGCCGGTGGCAACACGCTCTAGATTAGCTAGAGCGCTGCACGGCGATGTGAGCTAAGCCAATCAGCGCTTGCTTATAGTCGCTTTCTGGCAGGCAATCCAAGGCGGCAATCGCTTTGTTGGCTTCCTCTTCGGCACGCTGCATGGTGTATTCCAGAGAGCCCACTTGGTTGAGTGTGGCCACCACTGCATCGACTTCGTCGCAGCCACTGTTTTCAATGGCATCGCGGATCCGTTTGGCGTCGGCCTCTGACGCGTTAGCAATGGCGTGGATCAGCGGCAGGGTCGGTTTGCCCTCGGCCAGATCGTCGCCCAAATTTTTGCCCAGCTCTTCGGCATCGGCGGTGTAATCCAAGACGTCGTCGACCAATTGGAAGGCGGTGCCAAGGTAGCGACCGTAGTCACCCATAGCGGCACACATCGCCTCGTCGCAGCCTGCCATGACCGCTGGCAGGTGAGTGGCGGCTTCAAACAGACGCGCCGTCTTGCAGTAAATTACCTGCATGTAGCTTTCTTCGGTGGTATCGGCATCGTTGCAATTCATCAACTGCAGTACCTCACCCTCGGCCAACACGTTGGCGGCCGCCGACAGATCTTTCATGACGTAGTGTGAGCCCAGATCCACCGCCATTTGGAACGAACGGGAGTAGAGGAAATCTCCCACCAATACGCTGGCGCTGTTGCCGAATAAGGCATTGGCCGTCTCTCGACCGCGGCGCATGGTGGATTCGTCAACCACGTCGTCGTGCAGCAGGGTGGCGGTGTGGATAAATTCGATGATCGCCGCTAGCGTGGTGTGGCCATCACCTTGGTAATTTACTGCTCGGGCTGCCAATACCGCTAACAGTGGGCGCAGGCGTTTGCCGCCACCGCTGATGATGTAAAATGACAGTTGATTAATAAGCGCAACGTCGCTGTGCAGCTGTTGTTGGATGGTTTCGTTCACTTGCTGCATATCGTTGTTAGCAAGATCGCGGATGGCATTAAGATCCATAAAAAGTCCCAGATTTTGGCAGCCACAGCGACGTAGACTGTGTAAGGTTATTTGGTAAGCAGGCCGCATTTTACTGAAAAACTGTCGGTGAACCAGATTGTTTGCTTGGAACTTTAGGTCGCCTCCGCAAAAGGGGGGATCTTTTTCAAAAGCACGCTTGCCTGTTTCCTGTTCATGCCGTAGAATGCGCGCCCATTGTCATACAGTTTTAGTCACACTCTGAGTGCGCCAAATTTATGCGCCAAATCGGGGTGTGAAATACCGGAGTTTATATGTACGCGGTTTTCCAAAGCGGCGGTAAGCAACACCGAGTTGCTGAAGGCCAGACCCTGCGTCTGGAGAAGTTGGACGTTGAAACTGGCGCAACCATCGAATTCGATCAGGTTCTGCTGGTAGCTAACGGCGAAGAAGTTAAAGTTGGCGCTCCTCTGGTTGAGGGCGGCAAAGTTGTTGCTGAAGTGGTTTCTCACGGTCGTGCCGACAAGGTTAAGATCGTTAAGTTCCGTCGTCGTAAGCACAGCCGTAAGCAGATGGGCCACCGTCAGTGGTTCACTGAAGTTAAAATTACTGGCATCAACGCTTAATTCTAGGAGTTACGAGAAATGGCACACAAGAAAGCTGGTGGTTCTACCCGTAACGGTCGCGATTCAGAAGCTAAACGCCTAGGTGTTAAGCGCTTCGGCGGCGAGTCTGTTCTGGCAGGCAACATCATCGTTCGTCAACGTGGTACCAAGTTCCACGCTGGTGACAACGTAGGTTGCGGCAAAGACCACACCCTGTTTGCTACCGCAAACGGTAAGGTTCAGTTCGAAGTTAAAGGCAAGAACAACCGTAAATACGTAAGCATCATCGCTGAGTAATACGGCTTGCTAATCGAGCTAAAAAAGCCCCGCCTTGGCGGGGCTTTTTGCATAATGGGATATACTCTATCCATTACGTAAAAGAACCATATCGACAGCGTACTCATGACCGCGTGCAGTGACGGTCACGCGCGCTGCCGATATGGTTCGTAGGAACGAAAGATGAAGTTTGTAGATGAAGTTACCATCCGCGCTGAAGCGGGTGATGGCGGTAGCGGCGTAGTTAGCTTCCGTCGTGAAAAATACATCCCTAAGGGTGGCCCAGATGGTGGCGATGGCGGTGACGGTGGCGACGTATTTTTGGTTGCCGACGAAAACCTGAATACCCTGGTGGATTACCGCTTTGAACGTTGTCACCGCGCCTTGCGTGGCGAAAACGGTCACGGTGCTAACTGTACCGGTAAGCGTGGTGACGACAAGTTGCTGCCAGTGCCAGTAGGTACTCGCGCAATCGATGCCGACACCGGTGAGCAGATCGGCGATCTGACCTTCCACGGCCAGAAGTTGCTGATTGCCAAAGGCGGTTTCCACGGTCTGGGTAACGCCCGCTTTAAGAGCTCAGTAAACCGTACCCCACGGCAAAAGACTTTGGGTACCAAGGGCGAACACCGCGAAGTTAAGCTGGAGCTGTTGCTGCTGGCTGACGTTGGTCTGCTGGGTCTGCCAAACGCCGGTAAATCTACCTTTATTCGCAGTGTTTCTGCGGCTAAGCCAAAGGTGGCCGACTACCCATTTACTACTTTGGTGCCAAACCTGGGTGTAGTACGTACTGGCCCATCAGAAAGCTTTGTGATCGCTGATATTCCGGGTCTTATCGAGGGCGCTTCCGAAGGCGCAGGTCTGGGCATTCGCTTCTTGAAACACCTGGAGCGTTGTCGTCTGCTGCTGCACATCATCGACATGGCGCCATTTGATGAGTCCGATCCAGCCGAGGGCGCGATTGCGATCCTTAACGAGCTGGCCGAGTACTCGCCAAAGCTGTATGAAAAGCCACGTCTGCTGGTACTGAACAAGCTGGACTTAGTACCTGAAGATGAGCGTGAAGAGCGCATCAACGCCATCAAAGAGGCGCTGGAGTGGGACGAAGAAGTGGCCACTATTTCTGCTATCTCGAAAACGGGTACCGAGCAGTTGGCTCGTGATATCCAGCGCATCATCAATGAGATGCCAGAGGATGAGCAGGAAGAAGAAGGCGAGCAGGAAGTCTCCTTCAAGTGGGAACATCACCACGCTGAACAGATGAAGCATGTTGTTGTTGAAGACGACGAAGATTGGGATGACTGGGACGAAGACGACTACGACGTCGAAGTGGTTTACCAGAAGTAATACCAACCAAACTGATTGTGTGGTTGCTACTGCTAGCCTAAACCGTTCCATTCTGTGTTGTTCAACTTACTGTTAGAACCCGCTAGCAGTCGCGTTGAACGCCTTGATTGAAACGGTTTAATCTGCGCATTAGTCTGCTCACACCACCAGTATGGCTGGCATAAGATCATGAATTAGCTCTGAAATACGAGCTGGTTTATGCGAAAGTAGGGCGCCCCAATTGGGGCGCCCTTTTTTGTTTAGCGTAGGGAACCTGACGATGAAGCTAGCGATGATCGCTTGTATGGCCGCCAACCGAGTGATCGGCAAAGATAACCAGATGCCGTGGCACCTACCGGCGGATCTGGCCCACTTTAAGGCTACCACCCTGGGTAAGCCGGTGGTGATGGGGCGCAAGACCTATGAGTCGATTGGCCGACCGCTACCGGGGCGGCATAACATTGTGATTACTCGCCAAAGCGATTATCAAGTTGAAGGTATCACCGTGGTGCCTTCAATTGCCGCAGCGATGGCCGCTGCTGGCGAGGTTGAAGAGCTAATGGTGATTGGTGGCGGTCAACTGTATAACACGCTACTGCCGCAAGCCGACCGTCTCTATCTAACCTTGGTCGATGCCGAACTTGATGGCGATACCTACTTTCCGGCATGGCAGCCAGCGCAGTGGCAAGAGGTAAGCAGCGAAGTTCGTTTGGCGGATGACCGCAACCCTTATTCGATGCGCTTTGTTTGCTTGCAGCGGCTGTCAAAAGATTGACGATTTGCTGCCGATTTGGTTTTTTTTGGTTGTTCAGTGTCGCCAGATGATCCAAATCAAGGACGATTAAACTAGCCCGTCGGCCGTTGCCAGTTTGTGATAAATAAGTGCCGTATATATCGAAAATGCCATGGAGATAGGCGATGCGGATGACTATGAGCATTAGGGCAAAGATTGCCCTAATGACCGCGATGGCGATGGGTGTGCTGGCGGTGTTGTCGTCGGTGACTTGGCTGGCGTTAGAACGTAATAGCCAAGCGGTGATTCAGATCCAGACGGTAGAATACCCAGGGTTGCAGGCGGCCAGTTTGACCGAGATGCGCATGCAGCAGGCGGCAGAGCGCTTTGATGTGGCGGTATCCACCGGTGATGCGGAGCTGCTGCAGGCCAATCAACAGTTGCTGGAACAGATCCAAGGTAACATCCGCCAACAACAACAGTTGGTCGGCGAAGCTGAATCCGAGCAGTTGCAACTGCTACTAACGCGGATCGAAAGCTATTTTAGCAACGCTAACCAGCTGGCGGCCTCGTTGATTGCCGGTACCGCAGACTTTGCGCTGATTGGCACCAAAGCGCAGCAAAATGCCAGTTTGCTGGAGGGGATCCAGGCGCAGTTAGCAGGGCAGTATCAGCAGCAAACCAGCCGGTTTGAGCAGACCGTCAGCGAACTGGAGCAGCAAAATGCCAGCAGTGCCCAAGGGGTGTTGATCGCTTGTATTGCCACCGCTGGGGTGATTTTGGTGCTGGGGATTGGGTTGGCGCAGACCACCCGCCACAACCTCGCCGTGGTCACCGCCAAGCTGCAAGCGATTGCTAGCGGCGATGGTGATCTGACCGCCCATATTGATTACCAGCGCAATGATGAAATTGCGCCATTGGTGGCACACATCAATCAGTTTATTGGCACCTTGCATGGCAATATCAAAGCCATTGTCGATAACACCCACAGCCTCGAGCAGGTCTCGCAGTCGTTGCAGCAGGGTAATCAGGCGACCTTAGTGGCCTCTCAACAACAATTGGATGGCATCGATGAGGTGGCGCTGGCGGTGTCACAGATGTCCAGCGCCGCGCAAGAGATTGCTGGCAATGCCAACGATACAGCGCAAGCGATGGAAGCGGCCGCAAGCCTGTCGCAACAGGGCAATCAGTTTGTTCACCAAACCATAGAAGCGATGCATCTGCTGGTCACCGACGTGCAGCAGGTGTCTGCCGTGGTCGATACCTTGAATCGCAGCACTCGCGATGCTGAATCAATCCTTGATGCCATCAATGCCATTGCCGAACAGACCAATCTATTAGCCCTGAATGCCGCAATTGAAGCGGCTCGTGCTGGCGAGCAAGGGCGCGGCTTTGCCGTGGTGGCCGATGAGGTGCGCACGCTTGCGTCGCGCACCCAAAGTTCGACCAAGGAGATCCAGCAGGTGTTGGCGCAACTGCAGCAGCAAGCTGATGCGGCGATGACCATCATCAACGGCAGTGTCAGCAGTGCTGAGCAGTGCACAGCGCAAAGCGCGCAAGCGGAGCAAGCGCTGCAACAGGTGCAGCGTAATGTCGCCGACGTTGCCGATCGTAATGCGCGCATCGCCACTGCCACTGAGGAACAAGGGCAAAGCACCCAACAGATCGATCATCATCTACAGCAACTCAGTGCGATGGCGCGTAATACGGCCGACAACATCGACGCCGTCGACAAAGCGGTCGGTACTATTGGCCAAATCGGAGGGCAACTGGCGGCGGTGACCAGCCAATTTAAGATCAACGGCTAACTACGAAACGGATTTCAATTAAACCAACTTGATTCAATCGGTGGTCAAGCTAGTGCGGCTTTTGCCTGCAGCAGCTATCAAACGTTGAGTTAAATTGGTGGTTCAAGCAAAGGAAGCAACAATGATAACAAAGAGCGTAATAGCAGCAGCGGTGTGTGCCTCGCTGTGCTCCGCAGCGGCCAGCGCGGCCAGTCTGGATAATTTGAAAATCAGTGGCTACGGCACTGTCGGCATTGGCATTGCCAGTAATGATGCCGGCTACGCCGATTACGACAGTGACATCGCCGCGAATCCCGACAGCAAAGTGGGTTTGCAATTTGATTTCGCGGTTAATGATCGGGTTAATTTCACCACTCAGTTGGTGGCTAAGGGCAAATACGATTTCGAGCCCGATATTGAAGTGGCTTACGTCAGTTATGACGCGGAATTGTTGACCGTGCGCGCCGGTAAGTTACGAGCGCCAATCTTCATGTACTCCGATTACGTTGATATCGGTTACAGCTACCCAATGCTGCGACCTTCGGAAGAGGTCTACGGCGGCCTCGATGTAAATACCATCACTGGCTTAGATCTGTTGTTACCACTGGAACTTGGCAATACCAACCTGTTGCTGCAAACCTCGTTTGGTAACACCTACGTCCGTGAAGAGGAGTCTCAATTCGGCAAAGTGGATGTCGATAATGTTATCGGTGTTGCCGCCAACTGGTACGTAGGCGATTGGACTTTCCGCGCCTCGTACACCCAAGGTACTTTGGGCTGGAGCCAACCGGGAATGACTGGCATAACTGAAGTCGACCGGCTCAACGCGGCGATTCACGCTTTATTAGATGGACAAGACACCTCATTTACCTCTTTGGGTCTGCAATACAACGATGGGGTGTGGTTGCTGAATGCTGAGGCGATGCGCCATATCGCCGATGGCGAATACTGGGACAGCGACGGCGTATCGGTGCTGCTTGGCCGCCAATTTGGCAGCGTAACCCCGTACATCGCTGCCGGTTGGACCGAGACCACCGACGATGACAAACGTGCTAATCCGACCATATTCCAAGGCGAGCTTGCTGATTATCAACGGTTATCTTATTCCGTTGGCGCTCGTTGGGATTTGATGCGTAATGTCGCGCTAAAAGCCGATCTTACCTACGCCGATTACCAAGATACCTTTGGTGGCGTAAATGCCAATACTGATGGTGCGACTATCTTTGAAGATGACACCGTCGTCTACACCGTTGCGGTTGATTTCGTATTTTAAGGAGTAAGTGATGAACAAGGTTATTGGTGCCGCATTGCTTGCACTGTTTACGTCGTTACCGGCGCTGGCTGGGGTGGTGGTGATTGGTCACTCAGAGGGCGCGGCCACCATCGATAAAGAGACGGTTACCAAGCTGTTTTTGGGAAAGACGACTCGGTTTAATGGCGCCACCGTGAAACTGTTTGAGCTCAGCGAAGGCAGCAGTGAGCGACAGGCATTCCATGCCGCCACCACCGGTCGCAGCGATGCTCAATTGCAGTCCAACTGGTCACGGCTAGTGTTCAGCGGTAAGGCGCAGGCGCCAGTGGTGCAAGAGGATGCCGCGGCAATGATTAGCGCCGTTGCCGGTACCCCCAATGCCATTGGTTATGTCGATGAAGCGGCGGTCAGCGATGACGTAAAAGTGCTGCTGAAGCTGTAAAACGATTGCCGTTAAGATAAAAAATGCCCCGCAGGTAATTCTGCGGGGCGTTTTTTTGTTGGTTTACAACTGCTGCTGTTCTACCGTGCCGCCACCGGCGGGGATCAGGTATTTGGCGTTGTGTTCGGCGTGCCAGATGCACAGATGCCCACCCCAGCAACAGCCCATATCCAGCCCCAGTGCATTGGCGTGGTTGGTTTGCCCCAGCAGGGCTGCCCAGTGACCAAACACCAGACGGTGCTGTGGCAGGGTTTGATGATTGGGGTAGGTAAACCATGGAATGTTGTCGCTGCTGGTTGGCTCTGCCATTTGCGGAGAGGTTTTATCCTCAAATTCCAAGCTGCCGTCCGGCCGCAGGTAGCGCATCCGGGTAAAGGCGTTGACGGTAAACGTGGCGCGCTCATACAGCGGCGCGTGTGGATCGTCGCTATCGGGCTTGTCGCCGTACATTTGCTGGCAAAAATCGAGGTAGTCATCGCCGCGCAAGATTGCTGCAGCTTCCGCAGCGCGGCTGCGAGCGATGGCTAAGTCCCACTGCGGTGGCAGACCGGCGTGGGTCATCACCACATTGTGCTGTGAGCATTCGCGCAGCAGCGGTTGTTGCCGTAGCCAGTGGATCAGCTCGGGCAGATCGGTGGCTGCCAGTAACGCTTCCTGCCGGTCGCGGCGGCTGCCTTTTTTCAGGCCTGCGGCAACGCAGAACAGGTGCAAGTCGTGGTTACCTAGGACAACCTTGGCGTGTTCACCTAACGACTTTAAGTAGCGCAAGGTGGCGAGGGAGTCGGGGCCGCGGGAGATAAGATCGCCGCACACCCAAAGATAATCACGAGTTGGCTCGAAGTTGAGATGACTCAGCAGCTGTTGCAGTTCCAGCAGACAGCCTTGGATATCACCGACAAACAGGTTTTGAACGGAGTTGGACATCAAGTAGCAGAGGCTCTAGTGCAATGCGCCGGGCTGGCACAGTTGGAATGGGGCGATGGGAGAGTTAAAGGCGCCGTTGGCACCAGTAAGCTGGTAGTGGCCTTGCATCAGCCCAATCGGGGTTTCCAGTACCACCGCACTGCGGTAGCTGAAGCTGTCATTGGCGGCAATGGTCGGGGTTTGCCCGACCACGCCAACGCCATCGACTTCGGTCTGTTTGCCGTTGCCGTCGGTGATCAGCCAGTAGCGCCGTTGCAGGGTAACGGGCTGATCAAAGTCGTTGTGGATCTCAATCTGGTAGTGGAACACATACTGCCCTTGTGCCGGCTCAGAGTGCTCTGGCTGATACTCGGTGGCGATTGAGATCCGCAGCATCGGGGTTAGCCCTTGCGACGACTGATGTGGTTCGCCATCGCTACGAACTCTGGCACGCTGATGTTTTCCGGACGCAGAGTTGGGTCGATCCCCAGTTCGGCGAACTCCTCGTCGTTCAGCTGACCTTTGAGGTTGTTGCGCAGGGTCTTACGGCGCATCGCAAACGCGGAAGCCACCAGTTTTTCCAGCTGACGAATGTCATCCGCCGGGTATGGTTTGACTTCGTGTGGCACCAAGCGAACCACCGCAGAGTCCACTTTTGGCGGCGGAGTAAAGCAGCCTGGTGGTACTTCCAGTACTGGCATGGTTTTGCAGTAGTACTGCGCCATTACGGTTAGGCGACCGTAGTTCTTATGGCCAGGGCCAGCACACAGACGCTCTACCACCTCTTTTTGCAGCATAAAGTGCATGCTGGCCATGTTGTCCACGGTTTCAAACAGGTGGAACATCAGTGGGGTGGAGATGTTGTACGGCAGGTTGCCGAACACCTTCATCTTTTTGCCTTCTTCCGCCAGCGAACTGAAGTCGAACTTCAAGGCGTCGCCTTCGTGGATCACCAGACGGGTGCCCCAACGTGGCTGGTGGCGCAGGCGTTCGGCCAAGTCGCGGTCCAACTCGACCACGTTCAGGCGTTCTACCTGTTCCGCCACTGGCTGGGTTAGGGCGCCAAGGCCAGGGCCGATCTCGACCAAGGTGTGGTTGTTGTCTGGGCTGATGGCACCGACGATGCGATCGATGACGTTCATGTCATGCAGGAAGTTTTGCCCAAACCGCTTACGGGCGCGGTGCCCCATGTGAATGTTATTGCTCATGAATGTTGATTGCTCGCTAGCTCGATGGCTTTGCGTAAGGCGACCTTCAGACTGCCTGCGTCGGCTTGGCCTGTGCCAGCCAAGTCGAGGGCGGTACCGTGGTCGACGGAAGTACGGATAAAGGGCAGTCCCAGCGTGATATTCAGCGACTGGCCAAAGCCTTTGTATTTTAGCACCGGAAGCCCCTGATCATGGTACATCGCCAGCACCGCGTCGGCGTGGTCGAGGTATTTCGGTTGGAACAGGGTATCCGCGGGTAGCGGTCCGGTTAGCAACATTCCTTCGCTGCGCAGGGCGTTCAGAGTCGGTTCGATGATGTCGATCTCTTCGCGCCCTAAGTGGCCGCCCTCACCAGCGTGAGGGTTAAGGCCGCACACCAAGATCCGCGGTTGCTGGCAGGCAAACTTGCGCTGCAGATCGTGGTGCAGAATTCGGATCACTTTTTCCAGCCGCTCTGGGGTGATCGCCTTGGCAACGTAGGCCAAGGGGATATGGGTGGTCACGAGTGCCACCTGTAGCCCTTCGGTGGCCAACATCATCACCACATCCTGACACCCTGCCTGTTGGGCAAAGTATTCGGTATGGCCAGAAAACGGCACTCCGGCTTGGTTGATGATCCCTTTGTGGACCGGACCGGTCACCACCGCGGCAAATTCGCCACTTAGGTTGCGTTCGCTGGCAAAGCGCAGGGTTTCCACCACATAAGCGGCGTTGGCTTCGTCTAATTGGCCGACGTTGCAAGGTGCCGCTAGCGCCGTTGGCGCGATAGTCAGGGTACCGGCTTGCTGCGGCCGTGGCGCCTGACTGGGCTGGTAGGGTTGCAGTGTTAACGGCAACCCAAGCTGCTTCGCCCGCTGGCTCAGCAGCTCTGGATCGGCGCACACCACTAGCTCAACCGGCCACGCTTGTTGGGCAATTTGCACCGCCAAGTCCGGTCCGATCCCCGCAGGTTCACCTGGGGTGAGCGCAATCCGAATGGTCATGAGCGCTTGTCGAGCAACTCGATGTAAGCGCCAGCGCGCATCTCGTTCTGCCAAGCCTGAGATTGCTCAGCGGCTTTGCGGCGGAACAGCAGCTGGTAGGCGCGATCGGTGTTCATGCTTTCGGTGGCATCACTGGTGCGCTTATCCAACACTTGTACCACGTGCCAGCCATGGCTAGAGCGAAATGGCTGCGACGTTTGCCCTGGGGCTAAACGATTGATGGTGTCTCGGAACTCCGGCACGTACATGTTGGGATCGGCCCAGCCCAGATCGCCGCCACGGGTGGCCGAACCAGGATCGTCAGAGTGTTGCTCTGCCAGATCGGCAAACTCCGCGGCGCCGCTGTTAACCTGCTCGATAAACTCCAGCAGCATCTGTTGCGCCATATCTTCCGAGAGGATCGGCGATGGCTTTAACAGGATGTGGCGCGAGTTGACCTCGGCCACCTCTTGGGTTTCGATGCCGCGGGTGTCGAAGATCTTAACGATATGGAAGCCGTTAGCGCCTTTAATTGGACCGATGATGTCACCGGCTTTGGCGTCGGTTACCACTTCGGCAAACAGGGTTGGCATGGCGTTGACGTTCATGTAACCCCAATCGCCCCCTTCCAGCGCCTTCGGCCCGGATGACGCCGCTAGGGCGGTGTTCTTGAAGTCAGCACCGTCGTTAAGCATCTGCAGCACCTTGTCGGCGCGAGTACGGGCGGCATTTTCGTCGTTGCCAAAGTCGATCAGAATGTGGCCGACATGGAACTCGGCGCTCTGCAGGCCCTGCTCTTTAATCAGGCTCACTAAGGTGTCGATCTCTTGTGGGGAGATCTGCACCCGGCGCTGCACTTGAATGCGTTGTACCTGACCGATGGTGATCTCGCGCCGCACCTGCTCGCGATAAGCGGTGTAGTTGCCGCCTTGGGATTCGATGGTTTGGCGTAACTGCGCCAGAGTCTGTCCCTGTTCGCTGGCCATGTTGGTTAGGGTTTGATCTAGCTGGATATCGCTGATCACCATCCCCATCCGCTCGGCCATCTGCAGTTGCAGTGATTCATTGATAAGGCGATCAATCACTTGAGCGCGCAGCGCGCTGTCGGATGGCAGCTGTTGCCCGGCTTGCAGAGCGTTGCGCTTAACGCTCTCTAACCGTTCGCCAATCTCGCTTTCTAAAATGATGCCGTCGTTTACCAGCACCGCCACATGATCCAGCGGTTGCGGGGCAGACCACGCCAGCATAGGCATCAGCACGGCGGCAATTAGGGTATGTCGAAGCTTCATTGTTATATCCATCCTGGCTCGCCGGTTGTGGCGAGGTGATTAGCTGTCACGTTATCGGTTGCCGTTTTGACTGCGGCGGCCGCCAATTAGTTTCCGGTATACTGGGTTTTGCGGTAGCTAAAGCGCCCTTCATCGCGCATATCTGCAACCCCTAGCGGACCAGTGGAACCTAAGCCTTTCAACATAAAGTTGAAGCGAAAGCCCTGATCAAATTCGTTGGAGACCCGAATTGAGTCGTAGGTCTCACCGGTAAAGTCGGTTTGCAACTCATTGTAGTAAGCCACCTGAATCGCCCAACAGCAGGATTCGTATTGGATTCCCGCGAGCGACTCAATTGAGCGACTCAAGTTGGTATCGTAGTAGTAGTTACCGAACATGTAGATGTCTTGTGCCAGTGGCCAAGTCATCCGCAGGCCGACTTGATTGATATCGACGGGAACACCATTTACGTCATCACCCAGATTGGCGACGTAGCGATGAGACAACTGCAGTGAGCGATTATCGTCCATCTGATAGTTGAGTAACACCTCTGACTTGTTCAGTTCGCCGTTTTCGCTGTCAAATTGCAGTGACGCGTGGGTGTACCAAAAGCGGTCGATCTGCCACTGCGCTTCAGCAGCAATGGCCGAGGTTCCAGCTTGTTCAGTGGTGCTTTCCGCGCCGTCAACCGGAATGGTCACTTGGGTGTCGTCAAAGTAGAAGATCTGCCCCAGTGCCACGCTGGCGATCTCGTGCTGGCCTGCGTCAAACAGCCGCGAGGCGACCCCAACGGTTAACTGATTGGCGTCAGCGATCCGGTCCAGACCGGAGTAGCGGCGATCACGGAATAAGCCAAGGTAATCATCTTGCAAGCGGCCGGTATCATACAGGGCGATGTTGTCCTGATCTTCATAAGGCACAAACAAATACTGGAACTGTGGTTCCAACGTTTGCCGGAACTGCTGCTGACCCAATTCGAACTTGCGATCAAAGTTGATTTGGCCATGAACGCGCATCTGCGGGATAAAACGACTGACCGATTCATCCAAACCTAGGTAATCGTTGTTGTCCGTAGTGGTCGGAATATCTTGCTGATAGAAGGTTTGCATCAGTTTGACTTCCGAAGTCAAACTGCCCGCCGGACGGACGATTGGCAACGACAGCGTTGGTTCGAAGTGCCAACGAGTAGCCGATAGCTGGTCGCTGTCGGGGTGTTCAAACCGAGTTAACTCACTATTTAAGTCAAAATGCAGGCCGTACGGCAACTGGTGCTGAAAGTAGTTAAAGTCGACCGCCGGCATTATCCGATACGGTTGCTCTAAATCCCCCAGAACATCGATATGGTGGGCGGTAAAGGTAACGTTCCAATTGCTTTCAAAGTACGCCAATTGCCCCTTAGCGCTGATCTGATTATCAGAGGCGCTTTGTACATCGCTGGTGATATCGGTGAAGTAGTTATCATCACTGATGTTGGTGTAATCGGCGTACAGTCGCCAATTTTTGTTCAATTTGCCGGAGTGCTTAAAGTGCACCAAATAGCGATCGTTGACCTCATCGGCTTCGGCTAATTTGTCGTTACCTAGATATTCCAGATGCAGTTGGCCTTGACCCCAAGGTTGCAAATAACGCCCCATACCACGAACCGCGGTGCCACGCTTTGTCATCACTTGGGTAGTCAGGGTCGCATCCAAGTTAGGAGCGATGTTCCAGTAGTACGGCTGAATGTAGTCAAAGCCATTTTTAGAACCGCTGCTAAAGCTAGGAAAAAGGAAGCCAGTCTTGCGTTTATCGGTGATCGGGACGGTCATATACGGCACATAGAATATCGGTGTGCCAAACACTTCGACTTTGGCGTGCCAGATCTCACCCCATTCGGTTTCGCTGTCGATCTCGACCGATTTAGCTCGCAACGCCCATTCCGGATTGTCACTGGAGCAGGTGGTAAAGCTAGTGTCAAACAGCGAAATATCCTTATTTTCCTGCAACAGGATTTGCTCTGCGCTTCCGTGTACCTGCTTGCCATTTAACCAATAGTCGGCGCGACTCAGCTCAGCCTTTTCGGTGCCGGAATCCGCCGCCAGATCGGTGGCCACAATGGTGACATCCGGATCTTGGTAGATCAGACCACCTTCGGCAGTGATGGTTTCGGTTTGCTGGTCGATAGTGGCGCGATCGGTGCTGATCTGGCGATGGCCTTGGATCAGTTTGACGTTGCCCTCAAATACTGCGGTTTGGCCGCTGTAGGCTTCACTGCGATCGGCACGGATGCGGATCTCGGGATCGCTGGCATTGCCGCTAAATTGTGGCGCTTCGATGCCCTCAGGCAGTGACACAACACACTGGCTGTCGTCGATGGTGGTTGCTGCCCAAGCGGCAAACGGGCTACAACTGAAGGCTAAAATCAGGGAAAAACGCATGGGGTCCCAAATAGTCAAGCATCGGCGGCTGCCGTGATTTACGTCAGCCAAAATAAGAGCCTAAGTGGCTTTTGTCGACAATTCCACAGTGGTTACATGGTCGTGGAAAAACTTCGGTATGATAAAGCAATTTTGACCATTCGACCATGTTAGGGACCGGCATGACCGTAGACCCAAGAGCACAACAATTACACCGTTGGCTCGAACAACAGTGGCAACAAACATTGCCGCCACCTGAGCCGATTTTCGCCGATGCTAGCTTCCGGCGTTATTTCCGTTATCAGCGCGATGGCCGCAGTGAAATTGCCATGGATGCGCCGCCGCATTTAGAGGATTGCCGACCATTCGTAGCGGTCACCAACGCCTGTGCCGCGCAGGGGTTGCCGGTACCCACCATCTTGGCACAAGACCTAGAACAGGGTTTTTTGGTACTGAATGATCTTGGTGACACCCACTTTTACAAGATGCTAAGCCGTGCCGATGTGGGGTGTTGGTATCGCAAAGCGTTGGCGCTGCAACCGCATTTTTGCCGGTTAACCACAACCGAACTTGGACCGTTGCCGGCGTACGATGCGGCGATGCTCGATTTTGAGCTGGAACTGCTACCGCAATGGTTTGCCGGCGAGCATCTGCAGATTGAACTGCCAGCCGAGGCGTGGCAACAAGCGAAACAGGCGTTGTTGGCTAACGCCGCCGCACAGCCGCAAGTGGGGGTACATCGAGATTTTCACAGCCGCAACCTGATGGTGGTTGGCGGCAATCTGGCGCTGATCGACTATCAGGGGGCGGTGCTGGGACCGATCACCTACGACCTCGTTTCACTCTTACGGGATTGTTATTGGCGGATGGATCAGAAACTGCTGACCGAACTGGTGGCCGAGCAGCATCAAACCCTGATCAAAGCAGGCCTTGTGGATGCTGAAGTGTCGTTGGCCCAGTTTACCCGCTGGTTTGACTTAACCGGTTTGCAACGTCACCTCAAGGTGCTGGGGATCTTTGCTCGGCTGCACCACCGCGATGGCAAATCGGGCTATTTGGCGGATCTGCCTCGGGTGCTGCAATACGCGGTTGAGGTAGCCTTGCGCTATCCGGAAACCCAAGCGTTAGGTCAGTGGTTGGCTGAGCAACAGCAGCGACTGGAGTCACAGCAATGAAAGCGATGATTTTAGCCGCTGGTCGTGGTGAGCGGATGCGGCCGCTGACCGACACCACCCCAAAGCCATTAATTCGCCTGTGTGGTAAGCCGTTAATTGAGTACCACCTTGAAGCGCTGGCGCAAGCGGGCTTTACCGAGGTGGTGGTCAACCAAGGCCACTTAGGCGAGCAACTGCCACAGCAGTTGGGTGATGGCAGCCGCTTTGGTCTAGAAATCCATTACAGTGATGAGCGCCCTGATGCCCTGGAAACCGGCGGTGGCATTGCCAAAGCGCTGCCACTATTGGGAAATGATCCATTTTTGCTAATTAACGGCGACGTTTATTGCCCACATCCGTGGCAACAAGTGTCGTTGCCGCAGGGTAAACTGGCCCATCTGTTGTTGGTCGCCAACCCGGCTCATAACCTGAGCGGTGACTTTCATTTGAGTGAGGGGCTAGTCGCCAATGAGGGCGACAACCGCTTAACCTACAGCGGCTGTGCGCTGCTGCACCCGTTATTGTTTGAGGGTTGCCCAGAGGGGCATTTCCCGCTGGCGCCACTGCTACGACAGGCCGCCGCTAATGGCTTGGTCAGTGGCCAGCAGATTACAACGCATTGGTGTGATGTTGGCACCGTGCAACGCTTAACCGAGTTGGAGAACACGCTCAATGCGCATTTGGGGTAAGGTGATTGGCGCTGCCATTGGCTGGTTTATCAGTAAAGGCTCGGTGTTTGGGCTGTTGATTGGGGCTTACTTGGGCCATCGTTTTATCGATGCCAGAGGCAAACGGAAACGGGCCAATCCATTCTTTCACACCACTTTTGCGGTGATGGGTCATATCGCCAAGAGCACCGGCCAGGTAACCTCGGAAGATATCGCCTTGGCATCGCAGTTGATGGATCAGTTAGGGCTGCGCGGCAGCGCTCGTGAAGCGGCACAACGGGCCTATCGCGAAGGTAAAGCCAGTGATTACCCAATCCATCAGCGGCTAAAACAGTTGGGCTTGGCGCTGAAGTTCCGTCGCGACTTGGCGATGATGTTTGTCGAGATCCAGATTGTGGTGGCGCTGGCGGATGGCAGCATTCAGCCGCCAGAGATGCGTTTGCTGCAGATGGTGGCGCACGAACTGGGCTTTAGCCGCGATCAACTGGAGCAGATGATTGCCCGCGCTAAAGGAGGCCAGCATGGCCAGCAGCAGGGGATGAACCTAAAAGATGCGTGTCAGATCTTAGGGGTTAGCGAACAGGACGATATTCGCACCATCAAGCGCGCCTATCGTAAGCTGATGTCGCAACACCATCCGGACAAACTGGCCAGCCAAGGCTTGCCGCCAGAGATGGCTAAAGTAGCGCAAGAGAAAAGCCAACAGATCCAAGCGGCTTGGGAGTTTATCAAGGCGCGCAAAGAGGGCTAGTTACCCTAGTACAAGGAGAGTCAGATGAAGTTGCTCAGGATGTTGAGTGTGTCATTGGTGGCGTTACTGACGGCGCCTCTGGTGCAAGCGGAATCACGTTGGTTTGTGGCGCCGATGTATGGCGCCTCTTTTGGTGGTGATCTCGAGGTCACCAGCAAATTACCGGATCAAGAGCGCACCGATGTGGGTGACTTGGAGATCGACGACGACAGCCATGTTGGCCTGATGATCGGCATGGAAACCCCCGATCCCGGCAACGTTTATCTGCTCTATAGCACTCAATCGACCCGCTTTAAGGAGGGCAGCATTGCTCCCTCTAACGGCGTTGACGTTGATGTTAGCTACTACCATTTTGGCGGCAGCTTATACTTCCCGCGGGGTGATTTGGAGCCCTACCTCAGCGCCAGTATCGGTGCGACGCACCTGAAACCCAGTGGCAATTACTCCGACGAGTTGGCGTTTTCTTTAGGGTTGGCACTAGGGGCTCGCTATATGCCGCTGGAAAATCTTGGGCTGTATGCTGAGTTGCGCGGCTTCTATACCGGCTATGACAGCTCGACCAAACTGGTTTGCCCGGACAGCGATGGCAATTGCACTCTGCGGATTGAGTCCAACGGCTTCTTTCAGGGGCAGGCCAGCATCGGCGTGGTAGTGCGGTTTTAGCCGATAACGGCTGGTCGTTAGCAGTTGTCAGTCATTAGTTGTCAGTTAGAAGTTAAAAACTAACCGCGGGCGTTGTTATGCCACGCGGTGCAGGGCAACGCTGGCAGGCTGATAACGTAATCGCTGCCAACCTAAGCCGCTGGTAAACCGGCGGCTTCCCTCTAACCGCCATCCATGTTGTTGCCATACCTGAATAAATTGCTGCTGGTCAAAGCGGTCATGTTGCGGATGTTGCAATACCCGCTTCCACAGCGGGTGGCAGATCAGGCTGCGAAACACCTCCATCGAATAAAAACGGGCACCGGGCTTGGCGACCCGGGTCAACTCTTTGATTGCCCGCCGCCAATCTGGGACGTGATGGATCACCCCAAAGGCGAATAGACCGTCAAACTGATTGTCTGCCAACGGCAGTTGGCTGCAGTCGGCCTGCAGATACCGCTGCGACGGATGGCGTTGTTGCGCTCGTTTTAACATGGCCGGATCCAGATCCAATCCAAGCACTTTCTGGGCGCCGAACTGCTGTTTGATCAACCCGCTACCAACGCCCTGACCGACCCCGATCTCTAACGCGTATTCAATCGGTAACTCGGTCCCCATCGCTTGCAGCATCGGCGTTTCGATGTGAGTTTGAATGGCCGCCCGCAGCGGATTGTTTAGCGCCAGTTTCTCAATCAGATTTAGTTTCATGATGATTTGCCGCGATACTATGTGTGGTTGTCTACTTGGATAACCTGCAATCGGTTTACTTTGGAGTGTATATGGCCGCAATCGTGGTGCTAGATGGGCAAACCCTAAATCCTGGCGATCTGAGCTGGCAGGGGCTAGACGACCTCGGCAGCGTCGCAGTGTATGACAACTGTGACGCCAGTGAGCTGCTTGAACGCGCTGCCGATGCCGAAATCGTATTAACCAACAAGGTGGTGCTGGGCGAGGCTGAATTGGCTCAGTTGCCGAAGTTGAAGTACATCGGGGTGACCGCCACCGGCGTTAACGTGGTTGATCTAAACGCCGCCCAGCGCTGCGGGATCGTGGTGACCAACGTGCCAGCTTATGGCCCGGAATCGGTGGCGCAGATGGCGCTGGCGCATCTGCTGAATTTTGCCAGTGCGGTGCAGCAGCATCATCAAGCGGTGCAACAAGGGCAGTGGCTTCGCAGCAGCCAATTCTGCTTTTGGAATAGCCCATTGATGGGATTGGCGGGTAAAACCTTTGGGGTGATGGGCTTTGGCGCCATCGGCCAAGCGGCGGCGCGGATGGCTCGCGGCTTTAATATGAACATTCTGGTTAGCACCCGCAGCCCGATTGCCGACCTGCCGCAGGGCTATCGCTGGGTGTCGCAAGCGCAACTGTTTGCCGAAGCTGATGTGGTCAGCCTGCACTGTCCGCAAACCGCCGAAAATACTCAGTTCGTTAACGCGGCACTGTTGGCGACCATGAAGCCAACAGCCCTGCTGATTAATACATCCCGGGGCGGTCTGGTGCAGGAAGCGGATCTGGCCGATGCCCTGAAGCGTGGGGTGATTGCCGGTGCCGGTTTGGATGTGCTGTCGAGCGAGCCTCCGCAAGCGGATAACCCGCTGCTGAGCGCGCCCAATTGCACCATCACCCCGCACAATGCCTGGGCGACCATCGAGGCGCGGCAGAACTTATTGAACATTGCCGTGGCCAATGTGGCCGCCTACCTCAATGGTCAGCCGCAAAACTGCGTTGCTTGAGAGGATCGGCATCATTGCCATGTCAGCCTGATGCCGTACAATCCTCACCTTAATTTTTACGCCCACCAGCGAGAGTCCCTCAATGTTTCAGAACAATCCGCTGCTGCTGCAATTAAAAGCGCAGATCCGCGAAACCCTGCCCACCGTTGAGGGGCAGATCAAGGCCACCGCCAAAGGTTATGGCTTTCTGGAGACCGATAAAGGCGAAAGTCACTTTATTGCGCCGCCAATGATGAAAAAGGTGCTGCACGGCGATCGCGTTAAAGCGGTACTGCGCACCGAAGGTGACAAGACTTCCGCTGAGCCAGAGGAGCTTGTGGAAGCCGGTCTGGATCGTTTTATTGCGCGGGTGCAGTGGTTTAAAGGCCGCATCAATGTGGTGCCGGATCACCCGATGATCCGCATCGGGCTGCGGGCTCGGGTTAAGAAGAACATCGATGAGCAGTCACTGAAAGATGGCGACTATGTAGTGGCGCATCTGAAGCGTCACCCGCTTCGTCCTGACGACAACAGCTTTATCGCTGAGATCAGCGAGTTTGTTGCCGCGACTGACGATCCGCACGTGCCATGGTGGGTGATTCTGGCGAAGCATGAGTTGGCGAAAGTGGAACCTGAAGGCCCAGCGGATTGGAGTTTAGATAACAGCGACCGTCGCGATCTGACCGCGCTGCCGTTTGTCACCATCGATGGTGAGTCCACCAAAGATATGGACGACGCGCTGTACATCGAAGCCACCGACAATGGTTGGCGCCTAACCGTGGCGATTGCCGATCCAACCGCCTACGTGCGTCCGGGCGATGACGTTGACCAAGAGGCGTTTAAGCGCTGTCTGACCCAATATCTGCCGGGTTACAACGTGCCGATGCTGCCGCGTCAGTTGGCGGACGAGCTGTGCTCACTGGTGGAGGGCGAGGATCGTCCAGCATTGTGTGCCCACATCGATATCGCCGCCAATGGCGAACTGCAGCCAAATGCCGAGTTCTTCCTGGCCACCATCCGCTCGCAGGGCAAACTGGTGTACGACCACGTCTCCGATTTCTTGGATGGGGTTGAGGGCGGTTGGCAGCCAGCCAACGAGGTGATTGCGGCCCAAGTAACCCAATTGCACGCCATCGCCAATGCCCGCACCGCCTGGCGTAAAGAGAATGCGCTGGTGTTCCCAGATCGTCCAGACTACCGCTTTGAGGTGGACGACAACGGCAATGTGCTGAACATCCACGTCGATCATCGCCGTACCGCCAACCGCATCGTTGAAGAGTGCATGATCGTTGCTAACGCCGCCTGTGCGGAACGTTTGGCGGCAACCGTCGGCCAAGGGGTGTTTAACGCCCACGCCGGTCTCGATAGCGAGCGGGTCGGTAAGGTGATTGAGCTGCTGGCGGAGCATCATCTGAGCTTCGATGCCGAGCAACTGCAAACTCTGGGTGGCTACTGCGCCCTGCGCCGGGTGCTCGACAAGCAGGACAGCGGCTACTTGGATGCCCGCATTCGTAAGCTGCAAGCCTTTGCCGAAGTGGCAGGCACCGCGATGCCGCACTTTGGTATGGGTTTGGAAGGGTACGCCACGTGGACCTCACCAATTCGTAAGTACAGCGACATGGTTAACCACCGTCTGCTAAAAGCGATGGTTGCAGGGCAAGAGCCAAGCCAAAATGTCGATGAAGCGCTGCTGCTGCAACTGGCGAAGATGCGCAAACTGCACCGGATGTGTGAACGTCACGTGGGTGATTGGTTGTACGCCCGCTACCTCAAAGCGGAGCAGGGCAGCAAGACCGAATTTACCGGTGAGGTGATCGACATCAACCGTGGCGGCGCTCGTGTTCGTCTGCTGGAAAATGGCGCGGCGGCGTTTATCCCTGCCAGCCTGTTGTCGGTGGCCAAAGAGCGCTTGGCGATCGATGGCGATGCCGCGATTGCCCGCTTCGACAGCGAGATCGCTCTGCGTCTGGCCGACATCATCAAAGTTACCATCGGTGATGTTGATGTCGATCAGCGCAGCGTGACCGCCTTGCCGGTGACGCCGCTGGGGGCGTAATCGCCAAGTTCAGAAACAACAAGAGCAGCCCTAGGGCTGCTCTTTTTTTGTTAAGCGAGTTATCAGTTGGCAGTTAGCTGTTAGAAGTTGTTAGTTGGTAGTTAATAGTGATTAGTAAGAGCCAAAGCCAGAGCGGCGACGTTGGCGCTACTGCTGAGCTACTAATCACTAAAAACTGCGCTTCGCTGCGGTGTTTACACCGACAGTCCCAGCACCCAAGCGGCAAAGCCGAGGTAGATCACCATCCCGGTGGCATCGACGATGGTGGTTACCAGCGGGCCGGAGGCGGTGGCCGGATCGAGGTTGATCTTGGACAGCAAGAACGGCAGCGACAGGCCGATCAGCGAGCCGACCATCACCACGCAGATCATTGCGGCGGTAACGACAATGGCGATCTCCTCGCCACCGCGGAACCAGCCAAGGCCAGCGACCACCGCGCCCATGGTCAGACCCAGTGCACCAGCCACCACCACTTCGCGGCCGAGTACCCCAAACCAGTCTTTCAGTTCCACTTCACCGGTGGCCAGTGCCCGCACCATCAGTGCTGCGGCCTGTGAACCGGCGTTACCGCCCGCGCCCACCAACAGTGGCATAAAGAACACCAAGGCGACGTTGGCTTCAATCACATGCTCGAAATGGGCGATGCCGGCACCGGAGAGCAGCGAGCCAAACACCAGCAAGATCAGCCAACCAATACGTTTGCGGTACAGCTCCCACTTGCCGACCTTATCCATGGTGGTTTCCAGCGCCGATACTGAACCGGCTTTCTGGGCATCTTCGGTGGCTTCGGCCACCACCGCGTCCATGGCGTCATCGTAGGTACAGATCCCGACTAAGCGGTCAGCGCTGTCGACCACCGGCAGTGCCAGCAAGTCGTAGTGGCGGATCTTGTCGGAAACTTCTTCCTGATCGTCATCGACCCGCACATACAGCACCTCGGTGAGCATGATGTCGGCCACTAGGCTTTCTGGGTTAGAGAGGATCAACTCGCGCAGCGAGATGGTACCGACCAAGTGGCGATCGCCGTCGATCACGTAGGTTTGGTAGATGGTCTCTTTGTCTGGCGCTTCCAACCGCAGTCGTTGCAGGGCTTTGCGTACCGGCCAGTGACTGCGCAAGGTGGCGTAGTCCGAGGTCATCATCGCCCCGGCGGTTTTCTCTGGGTAGGACGCCAGGCGGCGTACGTCTTCCCGCTCCGCTTGCGCCAAGCCCGGCAGCAGCGCTTGCTGTTGCTCTGGCGACAGTTGGTTAAACAGATCCGCCCGCTCGTCCGATTCCATCTGCGAGAACAGCGCCGCCAGTTCATTGCGCGGCATGCCCTCGGCGATGTCCGCTTGTTTTTGCGGATCGAGATAGGCGAAGACTTCGGCGTGATCGCGAAGTGACAGCAGATCCAGCAGCTTGGCCGCTACTGGTGCATCGAATTCATCCACGGCCAGCGCAAAGTCGGCCGCGTGCATTTGGTCCAGCTCAGCACGGATGGCGTGCTTGTCGCTGACAGCGAGAGCGTCGCTGAGGGTGGCAAAAAGTTCAGCCTTTTGCATGGTCCACCTCCGAATACGGAAACAGAGCCAGCGGGGAGGCGATCCCCATCAGATATGGACTCTGTTTACCGTGAGTAATTGTTGCACGGTTCGTTTAATTGTTCCCACCTGGGACTGGGAATAGGGTCCATACTGACCTCGAAAATAGTAATTTCGCCGCGATTTTAGGCGCTTAGCAAGCAGGGTGCAAGCCTCATTCCGATGACAAAATGTGATTAACGCCGATACAAAAACGCCCAGCCTAATTAGGCTGGGCGTGGCTAGCGTTTAGCTTGGATTACTGTGGGGTCACCACGATCAGGCGGATCGCATCCAACTGAATTTGAGCGCGATTTAGATGGGCCTTAACCATGCTCATCTGTTCGCGGATGGCGTCCAGTTCGCTGTCACGGATGTTTGGGTTAACCGCTTTCAGCGCTTGCATCCGCTCCAGTTCCGCGCCCAGTTCGTCGTTCATCTTCTGCTCGGCGGCGCCTACCAGTTCAGCCAGTTGCTGTGCCACTTGGCCTTCGGCGGCGGCGATCAGCGGGTGCAGCACCGCTTGCGAGGCAGACACCAACTTCGAGCCAACGTGACGGTTGATTGGCACCAACTGATTGTTGAAAGAGTGGAAGTCGATGTTCTTACCCAGATCCTTACCGGTTTTGTCCATCAGCATGCGAATTGGGGTTGGCGGCAAGAAGCGGCCAATCTGCACTTCGGCTGGGGCAATGGCTTCGGCAACGTAGATCAGCTCCAAGAAGATGGTGCCGGCTGGCAGCGCCTTGTTTTTCAGCAGCGATACGCCGGTACAGCCGGTTTCAGAGCTGGTGATCAGATCGATACCGGCAGCCACCATCGGGTGCGCTGGGGTGATGAACTGGAAGTCATCGCGGGACAGGGCGGTGTCACGATCGAAGGTGATCGAGCAGCCATCTTCCGGCAGCCCCGGATAGCTTGGGTACAGCATCTGCTCGGTTGGGCGCAGCACCACCGCGTTTTCACCGCGATCGTCCTGATGCACGCCAATCACATCCCACAGCTTCAACATAAAGCTGATGAAGTCGGTGTCGTCGTCGGCCTTCTGCAGCTGCGCCACCAGCTCTTGCGCTTGGTCGCCGCCGTTGGAGTTGATCTCCAGCAGACGGTCACGACCGGCTTCTAGCGCCGCTTTGTGCTCGGCGGCGCGGGCGGCGGTTTGCTCGATCAGTGGATCAAGGCCGTCGATGTTGCCGGCCAGTACTGAAATCAGTTGCTCACCAAACTCGTCGTACAGCAGGTGACCGCCTTGGCAGTTGTGCTCAAACGCGTCCATGCCGCGATCGAACCAATCCAGCAGGTGCTGCTGGGCGCTGTCTTTGATGTACGGCACGTGGATCTGCACATCTTGGGTCTGACCGATACGGTCCAGACGGCCGATGCGCTGTTCCAGCAGATCAGGGTTTTGTGGCAGATCGAACATCACCAGCTGATGGGCGAACTGGAAGTTACGACCTTCAGAGCCAATCTCGGAACAGATCATCACCTGCGCACCACCTTCACTTTGGGCAAAGTAAGCGGCGGTTTTATCACGCTCAAGAATCGACATCCCCTCGTGGAACACCCCGGCTTGAATGCCTTCGCGGGTGCGCAGCGCTTCTTCCAGCTGCAGCGCGGTGTTGGCCTGTGAGGCGATCACCAGCACTTTCTTAGAGCGGTTGGCTTTTAAGAACTCCAGCAGCCAGTTAACGCGGCTGTCGAATTGCCACCAGCTGGAACCGCCCTTGTCGCCTTCAAACTGCTGGTACAGTTTTTCTGGGTAAAGGTTGTTGATGATCTGCTGTTCGGTGGTCTTAGCGCCGCCAAACATGTTGGAGACTTTCACCGCAGTGGCGTACTGGCTTGGCAGTTCCACTTCGTGGCGATGCAGTTGACGGGCGGTAAAGCCTTTAACGCCAGCGCGGGTGTTACGGAACAGCATCCGGCCGGTGCCGTGACGGTCCAGTAGCTCTTTTAGCAGCTTGGCGCGAGCGACGTTATCGCCAGCGGCAATCGCGGCCAATGGTGCACTAATGTCTTGAGCTGGCAGTAGCGCCACCAATGCGGCGTTCTCCGCTTCGGTCAGGGTGCGCTGTTCCAGCAACGCTTCGGCGGCGTCTGCTACTGGCTGGTATTCCTGTTCCTCTTTTAGGAACGCTTCGTAATCGTAGAAACGATCGGAATCGAGTAGGCGCAGACGGGCGAAGTGGCTCTGGTGACCGAGCTGATCTGGGGTTGCCGTCAGCAGCAGTACCCCAGGTACTTCCTCGGCCAGCTCTTCGACAATCTGGTAGGCGCGGCTTGGTTTGTCTTCGCTCCACTCCAGATGGTGCGCTTCATCGACCACCAGCAGATCCCAGTTGGCATCCAGCGCTTGTTCAAAACGCTTCTTCTTGCGCAGCAGATCCAGTGAGCAGATCACCAACTGTTCGGTATCAAACGGGTTGTCGCTGTCGGCGTAGGCTTCGATGCAACGCTCTTCATCAAACAGGGCGAAGCGCAGGTTAAAGCGGCGCAGCATCTCGACCAGCCACTGGTGCTGCAGGTTCTCTGGCACCAGAATCAGCACCCGCTCGACGCGGCCGCTCAGCAGTTGCTGATGGATGATGTGGCCGGCTTCGATGGTTTTGCCCAGACCCACTTCATCGGCCAGCAGTACTCGCGGGGCGTGACGCTGACCCACTTCGTTGGCGATGTACAGCTGGTGCGGGATCAAACCGGCGCGTGGGCCTTGCAGGGCGCGCAGCGAGTTTTGCTGCATGGCGTGGCGCTGCTGCTGACACAGGTAACGGGTAACGAAGTACTCCATCCGGTCAATCTGGCCGGCGAACAGGCGATCTTGCGGCTTGTTAAAGCGGATCTGATGGTCCAGCAGAGTCTCGCGCAGGCTAACGGCCTCACCATCTTCCTGTTTGCTGCCGTGATAGGTCAGCAGCCCATTTTGTTCTTCCACTTCGCTGATGGTCATACGCCAGCCTTCGTGGCTGGTGATCTCATCCCCTGGGTTGAACACCACTCGGGTCAATGGCGCTTCTTGGATGGCGAACAGGCGGGTTTCGCCGGTGGCAGGGAATAGCACGGTTACCATGCGGCCTTCGATGGCCACAACAGTGCCGAGGCCAAGATCTGATTCGGTGTCGCTGATCCAGCGTTGACCTAAAGCAAAGGACATATCGGGGAGAACTCCTGATGGCGAGTGGCTGGCAAAAAAAGGCGCGTATCTTACCCAAAAAATGGCGGCCATTCATCTGCTTATTCGGCCAAAACCGTTGATTGCTGCGGCAACGGTTATTGTGGCATGTTGAGATAGTAGTGGGACGTTGCTGCTGCCCCATCATCGCGCGCGTTGGT
Source organism: Ferrimonas senticii DSM 18821 (assembly GCF_000422665.1). GTDB lineage: Bacteria > Pseudomonadota > Gammaproteobacteria > Enterobacterales > Shewanellaceae > Ferrimonas > Ferrimonas senticii. The sequence goes on from NZ_AUGM01000004.1 coordinate 54,434, forward strand.
TGACGGTCGGTCTGCCAGCGGTGGTCGCAAATTCGACGGATTAATTGGATAGATTCTATACCAATCTCACCGGTTGGTTGCTGGCATTTGGCCAAGACGATCCTTGTTACTGGTCATGCTGTAACCTTGGGTGAACCCCATTTGCAATGGAGGCGTCATGGTCCAGTCCGACAAAAAGCTTTTCGTTTTAGATACCAACGTGCTGCTGCACGATCCCCTTGCGATCTACTCCTTCGATGAACACGACGTGGTGGTGCCGATGACGGTACTGGAGGAGTTGGATCAGATCAAAGACCGTAAAAAAGATGTCGCCCGTGAAGCCCGTGTTGCCATTCGCGCGTTGGAAGATTGCGTCGGTGGCGCCGAGCCGGAAGCGCTGTTAGAGGGGGTACCGCTGCGTACCAGCGGCATCGACGTTCCGACCGGCAATTTATTGATCTTCCCGGATCACCAACTGCAATTTGCCAACGCCATCGATCTGCCCGGGGATCACAACGACAACCGCATCATCAATGTCGCCTTGCACCTGCAACGCCGCAGCCAACGGCCGGTGGTGCTGGTGACCAAAGACATCAATATGCGGATTAAAGCTAAGGGCGGCGGCCTGCGCTTGGTCGAGGATTACCGTTCCGATCAACTGATCGACGATATCCGCTATTTGGCCAAGGGGTTTACCGAGTTTGACGGTGACTTTTGGCAACGGCTCGGGCAAGTGCAAACTCGCCAGCAGGGACGGTTTGCCGAGCACCGCATTCCGCTGGCGCAGTTAGGGGATGAGTCGCTGTACTTGAACCAGTTTCTGCTGGATGGGGGCGATGAGTTTTGTGGCCAAGTGGTCAAGATTGACCAGCAGCACGCGACCATTCGAGACTTTGGCCGCGAGCGGATGATGAATTTTCACGCCTGGGGAATTAATCCGAAAAACATCCACCAAGGGATGGCGTTGCAGGCGTTGTTGGATCCCAACATCGATATTGTGATCCTGACCGGCCCTGCCGGTTCTGGCAAAACCTTGTTGGCGCTGGCGGCAGCGTTGGAACAAGTGATTGAATTGCGCCGTTATGATCGGGTGATTGTGACGCGTAATACCCCGGAAATTGCCGAGTCGATCGGCTTTTTGCCCGGCAGCGAAGAGGAAAAAATGATGCCGTGGTTGGCGGCGGTTACCGATACCTTAGAGGTGTTGCATAAGAACGACGAAAGCCCCAGTGGCAGCCTGCAATACATTATGGATAAGGCCAACATTCAGTTTAAATCGGTCAACTTTATGCGTGGTCGTTCGATTCAAAACAGCTTTGTGTTGCTGGATGAGTGTCAAAATCTAACGCCATCGCAAGTGAAAACCTTGATCACCCGAATGGGCGAGGGCAGCAAACTGGTCTGCAGTGGCAACTTAGCGCAAATTGATTCTAACTACCTGACGGCGGTCAATTCTGGCCTGACCTATCTGGTGGAACGGTTCAAGATGTTTGAAGGCAGCGCCAACGTTTATCTCAATGGCGTGGTGCGGTCACGATTGGCCAGTTTTGCTGAACAAAATCTGTAACAGAGTCAACGTTGGTGGCGCCTGGCTTCTGGTACACTGAGCGCCAACAGTCTTTATTCACTTAACTGATCTATCTGTGAAATTGCCTATTCTTCGGCGCTACAACAAAGCGGTGTTTTACACCTACTTTGCGGTGGTGGTGTTAGCGCTGGTGGCGGCTTCGGCTGCCCATAACAACAAAATCAAGCGGCTGATGGCCGAGGAATACGCTCGTATTACTCAATACAGCCATCAGGTCGAGATGCTGTTGGAATCCAGTGCACGGGCAATGTTGTCGCTGCGAGACCTTGGCAATAGCCATATGCAGTTAACCCAATCGCTGCGGGCGCCGCTACCACTGGAGTACCAAGCGGACGGCAACCGCTTCTCGATCTTCCGTGGTGGCATAGATAACGCCGAGGCGGTGGGCTTGATCTCCGGCCAAGGGCCGCTGCAGCAGCGCAGTGAGGCATTTTATCGGGAACTCGACACCCTCTATCAGATGTCGCTGATCTTCCCGGTGGTCGAACGTTCCAGCCAGACCATTTCACAGGTGTACTACATCAGTGCCGCTGGCATGAGTTCGGTATTCCCATGGCCGCAAAGCAATGCCCAGTGGCCGCAAAACTCGCCGCTATTGGCTAAAGTGCAAGCCTTGCCAAAGGATGGCAATCAGGTTTTTTGGAGCAAGGTTTACCGTAATAACCAAGGTAAGCTGGTCAGTACCGTTGGCGTGCCGTTTTACTATCAAGGGCAGTTTCTTGGCGGCATTTTTGCCGACGTTGAACTGGCCGAATTAGCCAATCGCATCGATCGCTACTTTGAAGTGGGTGGCATGGTGTTGATGCTGGACGACGACAACATGCTGTTGACCTATCCGCGGATGCACCTAGACCGCAGCAGCACCGCCTTTCAACTAAGCCAGAAGCTACCGGCTGCATTGATTAAAGAGCCTACCGTGGAACTGCTGAACAGCGCCGAAGGCCAGTTGTTGCAGGGCTACTATGTGCGCTCGGTGGCGATGGAAGTGGCGCCGTGGCGGTTATTGTTTTTGCAGCTAGAAGATGAATTGGTCGCACCGGCCGTCGAAGAGTTGGAGTCACTGTTTTTCACTCTGATCCTATCGCTGTCGATATTGGTCAGTGTGGTGCACGTGTTGACGCGTCGTGCGTTCGTTAGCCCTGCGGCGAAGCTGATTGAGCATCTGAAAAACAGCGCTGAACGACCCCAACCGTTGCCCGCCAAGGTAGCCTCAGGTTGGGAGCCGTGGTTTGAGTTGATCACCCGTACTTTTGAGGATAACCAGCAATACACCCGTCATTTGGCTGAGCAAAACCGCCGTTTGGACAAACTGGTGGCTAAGCGTACCGAACGATTGCGACTGGCTAACGAGCAGCGCGAACGAGACTTTTCGTTGATGCGCAGTTTGATCGATGCCATCCCCGAAGCGATCGTGTTTAAAGACACCAATGGCCGCTATATGGGCTGCAATAAAGCGGCGGAGCGGATGCTTGGCCACAGCGAATCGGAGATCATTGGCTGCAACTTACTGGATCTGGAAAACTCGCCTCGGGCGGCGCGATTAGTGCAAGAAGATCTGCAAGTGCTGCATCGCCGTACCCCGGATCGCTTTCAAGAGTGGCGTGATGTCGATGGCAAAATGGTGCGAGTTGATGTGCTGCGCTTGCCGTTTTACAACAGTCGCGGCGAATTGTTGGGGCTGATCTCGGTGTGGCGTGATGTGACTCGTGATACCGAACAGCAAGAGCAATTGCGCCGCAGTGAACAGCGCTACCATCTAGCGATGGATGCGGTAGAAGATGGCATGTGGGATTGGCATCTCGACTCTAACCAGCTGATCTGTAACCCCGCTTACTACACCATGCTGGGCTATCAACCGGACGAATTTCCGCTGTTGATTGAGACCTTCTATGAGCTGATGCACGCCGATGATCGCAGTCGCGTCGAGCACGAAATTGACGCCTATCTGGCGACTCCTTCTGGGCAGTTAAACGTTGAATTCCGTTTGCGGACCAAAAACGGCGGTTACCGCTGGGTGCTTTCCCGAGGTGGGGTGGTTGATTTTGCCGAGGATGGCGAGCCATTGCGGATGCTTGGTACCAATAAGGACATTACTCGGCAAAAAGAGAACGAAGTGATCCTGCTGGAAGCCAAGCAAGACGCTGAGCTGGCTAACCGCACCAAGAGCGAATTTTTGGCCAACATGTCCCATGAAATTCGGACACCGATGAACGCGGTGTTAGGGATGTTGGAGTTGGCGCTACGTACCGATGTGACCCCGCGCCAGCACGATTATTTGGACAAAGCGCGGATGAGCGCGACCTCACTGCTGCGGATCATCAACGATATCCTCGACTTCTCGAAAATTGAGGCCGGTAAATTGGAGTTGGAGCAGCGGCCATTTTCGTTGGAGCAAGTGCTGGAACATGCGCTGTCGATCAGTTCATTGAAGGCGCAAGAGAAGGGCATCGAACTGCTGCTGTACGCCACCTTCCGCAGTGGTTTGCATATTCAGGGGGATTCGCTGCGGTTGGGGCAAGTGTTGGTCAATCTGCTCTCCAACGCGGTTAAGTTTACCGCCGAAGGCGAGGTTGAATTGGGCTGTGAGGACAGCGACGAAAGCAACGGCCGAATTCGCTTGAAGTTTTGGGTGCGCGACACTGGTATTGGCATCAGCAAGGCACAGCAACAACGACTGTTCGACGCCTTCAGTCAAGCGGATGGTTCCACCACTCGCGAATATGGCGGCACCGGCCTAGGTCTGTCGATCTGTAAACACTTGGTGGCGATGATGGGCGGCAATATCGACATCGAAAGTGAACTGGGGGTAGGCACGACCTTCAGTTTCACCATCGACGCGGTGGTGATGCCGGCGCCGGATCAACCGGAAAAAGCGCTACCAACGCAGATCCAAGGGCTCAGAGCATTGGTGATCGACGATAACCAGACGGCACTGCAGATCTATTCTACCTACCTGCGTGATCTGGGCTTTGCCGTGGACACCGCCGCGAACGGTGCCGATGGTTTACAGCTAGCACAGCAACGGGCGCCGCAGTTGGTGCTGCTAGATTGGATGATGCCAGAGATGGATGGCGTGGCGGTGGCGGAGCAACTGCAGCAGTGGTACGTCAGCGGCAAGATTGAACGGCTGCCGAAAATCATGATGATGACGGCCTACAGCGCCGAAACGGTGCAACAGCAACTGCACAGCGGTCGTATCGACTACCTGATGCAGAAACCGTTTAAGCAGATGCAGTTACAGGATGCCTTGTTGGAGGTGTTCGCCGCTGACTTTGACTTGCCCGCTATCGAGGCCGCCGAGGAGGCCTTGGCCGAGTTAACCCCAGAGCAAGGTCAACGGATCCTGCTGGTAGAGGACAACTTGATTAACCAACAGGTGGCGACTGAACTGTTAAAGAGTGCCGGCTACCATGTTACGTTGGCGGAAAATGGCCAGATCGCGGTGGATCTGGTGGCGGCAGATAACTTTGATCTGATCCTGATGGATATCCAGATGCCGGTGATGGATGGTTTGCAAGCGGCGGCACTGATCCGCGCCAGCCACCCCGATTTGCCGATCATCGCCATGACTGCCCATGCCATGAGTGGCGACCGTGATAAGAGCTTAGCGGCGGGCATGAATGACCATATCACCAAACCGATTGTGCTACCGCAACTGTTTGAAACGCTGAAGCAGTGGTTGAAGCAGCCATGAGTAATCGCAAATCAAATGTCGATCCACGCCGTTGGTTTTGGCTGCTGCTAGGGCTGCTGTCGGTCGGGTTGGCGACATTGGGGCTGTTTTTGCCGCTACTGCCAACGGTGCCATTTTTGTTGTTAGCCACCTTTGCTTTTGGCCGCTCCTCGGAACGGTTGCAGCAGTGGCTATATAACCACCGTTGGTTTGGCCCGATTTTGCAAAACTATCTACGCCACAAGGGGCTTACGCACCGCCAGTTGTATACCGCGCTAACCACGTTGTGGCTCGGGATCATCTTGGGCTGTTATTTAGCACCACTGTGGCATGTGCGGATCTTTCTGGCGGCTATCGCCATCGGCGTCACCATTCACCTATGGCGGATGAACCGACTTGACTGATACATACAACGGCGACCATTGTGGTCGCCGTTTTCTTGGGTAGGGTTATCGCCAACTTAGTTGGCGGCGGGCTGATCGCCTATCTGGCTTTGTTGGTAATTCTGGATACCGACTTTTTCTATCAACTCTAATTGCGTCTCGAGCCAATCGACGTGCTCCTCTTCAGCATCGAGGATCTTCTGGAACAGATCGCGACTGACGTAATCGCGAACCTCCTCGCAGTAACCGATGGCATCGCGCAGATCGGGAATGGCGATCATCTCCAGTGCCAAATCGCACTCCAGCATCTCTTGGGTGTGCTCACCGATGCGCAGTTTTCCCAGGCTCTGCAGGTTTGGCAGTCCCTCCAGAAACAGGATCCGTTCGATCAACCAATCCGCGTGGTTCATTTCGTCGATGGATTCGTGGTACTCGTAGTCCCCCAGTTTGGTCAGGCCCCAATCTTTGTACATCCGGGCATGGAGGAAGTATTGATTGATGGCGACCAGTTCGTTGCCAAGGATCTTGTTCAGGTGAGCAATGACTTTAGGATCGGCTTTCATGATCTGCATCCACTTGCGAAACGATGCTTCAACCATGGTACAGAAACTGACCCAGCACAAGACACACACTGTGAATAGTGTGTGCCGAAAAGACGGTGATCGGCACCGTGGCTAGTGCCGTAGCGCTGGGCTTGGGATTAGCACCCCGCGCCGCAAAAGTTTGGGTTTAACCTCGTTAGCAACGGCGTTAGGCAACCTCGTAGTAATTGGGGATCATATCTTTGGTAGCGGCGATCATCTCCAACGTGTCGCGGACGCATTTACCGCATTGCTTGCCGACATTCAGCTGCGCCTGCAGCGATTTCAGGTCCATCGCGCCTTGCTCAACGGCTTGTTTAATCTGTTTGTCGGTGACGCCATAGCAAACACACACGTACATCGTTTTGGCTCCGGGCAATCGCTGATTGCCGCTGCAAATTACTCTCTTCAATGGAACTGAACTTTAAATGCAAATAATTCGCATGTCCAATTCGATCTTAGAGCAAAATCCCAAGAAAACGAGCGCGGAAGTTATAAAAAACTGTGAGCTGACGCAGGACCGCTTTGGCGCTGGCATTGGCTATTTCAGTACCCTTTACGGATATCTACCTGATGATTAAGGGCTAAGCCCTGTTGCCAGCGTTCAAGATTGGCAATGAACTGAGTGACGATTTGTTCCGGGAAGCTGGCGGCGGCGATGTGTGGGGTGATAGTTAGATTGGGGCAGTGCCATAGTGGCGAGTCCACCGCGAGCGGTTCTTGCTCGAACACATCCACTACCGCCTGACCAAGCTCGCCCGCTATTAGCGCTTGAGACAATGTCTTGATATCAACGGCGCTGCCGCGACCAACGTTAATAAAGGTGGCGTCGTTGGGCATCGCCGCAAAGACTTCGGCGTTAAACAGATGGTGGGTGGCAGCGGTGGCCGGCAGGACGTTAACGATGACTTCGGCCAAGCGAACCGCGTCGGTCAACTTATCGGTGGCGAAGCAGCGATTAAAGCCCGCGACATCGCGACCATCGGTATTGAGCCCCAGCACTTGCATGCCGAACGCCTTGGCCACCCCGGCGATGTGCTGGCCAATGTTGCCGGTGCCAGCGATAAGCAGGGTCTGTCCGGCTAGGCTGCCATAGCCTTTGGGAGACCACTGTTTAGCTTGTTGGGCGACAGCATAACGGGGCAGCTCCCGCAGTCGGCTGAGCAGATGGGCGAACACGTATTGCGCCATCAGTGGCCCGAACACCTCGCGGACGTTGGTCAGCTGATATTCCGTTGGTAGATCTGGCTGACATAAGGCATCGACGCCGGCGTAGACGCTGGCAATCCACTTCGGCTTGAGCTTGTCTGTGGCTAGGTTGCGCAGGGCTTTGGCAGCCAGCGCTGGCTCTGCCAGCCAAATTTCGGCTTGGCTGGGATCAGCGGTGCATTCAATGCCGTAAGGAGCCAGTAGGCGCTGATAACGGTCGAAATGACGAGCAGAAAGTAGGGCAATCATCAGCGCCATCCTTGGGTTGATTGGCTTTGTTGTAGATAAGCGCGGCTGCGGCCGGGGAAGTCGGTGAACACCCCATCAACCCCAAGCGCGTTCATGCGGTCGAGATCGGCTGATCGATTGACGGTGTAGACGTAGACTTTAAGGCCGCGCTGATGGGCATCTTCCACCAAGGCGGCGTTAACGCCTCTGAGGTGGATGTGAACGGCATCGGCATTGAGCTTGCTGGCGAATTTGGCCAAGCTGTGTGATCGTCGCTCGGTCAGGGCGCCAATGGCGTATTGTGGCGCCTGCTCGGCAAAGTGGCTAAGCATGCGGTGATCAAAGGAGGAGACAATGATCTGCTCGGCTCGCAGCCCCAATTGCTGCTGAGCCTCAGCCAGCAGCGCCGGTAGCGGCCCACCACTGCCTGCGCCTTTCAGTTCAATATTCAGGTCGATTCGGTCGCCGATAAGCTGCAGTACCTGCCACAGCGTTGGCACTGCTTCGCCATCACCGGCATCCAGTGCTTGCAATTGCTCAAGCGAAAAGTGGCTGACTTGGCCGCTGCCGTTGGTGCGCTTATCGACACTGTCGTCGTGGATCACCACCAGTTCGCCAGCACAGAGGTGCACGTCTAATTCGATGCCATCGGCGCCTTGTTCGATGGCCAATGCCATCGCTTTTAAGGTGTTTTCTGGTGCTTCGCCGCTGGCACCGCGGTGAGCAATGATCTTCATTGAGGGCTTATCCAACAAAAAAGAGGAACCTAAGTTCCTCTTTCAAATTCGTTAACTTATTCGGCGACAGTCGCTTTGGTGGTCGCCATCATCTGCCCCAGGCGGGTTTGTGCACCCGGGGTAAAGCCAGCAACGAACTCATCGACAAAGCCTGGCGCAAAACAGGCAACGATGGTGCTGCCCAGTTTGAAGCGGCCCATCTCTTCGCCCTTTTCAAGGGTGACTGCGCCTTGGCCTTCGCTTGGGTAATCCCAGCACACCACCTGTTTCTCGCCACTTGGGGCGATGGTGCCGGCCCAGATGGTTTCAATCGAGGCAACAATGGTTGCCCCTACCAATACCATCGCCATTGGCCCGAATTCGGTATCAAACAGTGCCACCACACGCTCGTTACGGGCAAACAGGTTTGGCACGTTTTCAGCGGTCAGTGGATTTACTGAGAACAGATCCCCTGGGACAAAGATCATCTTGCGCAAGGTACCTTTGCACGGCATGTGAATGCGGTGGTAATCCTGCGGCGACAGGTAGATGGTGGTGAAATGGCCGTCGCGGAACTGATCGGCGTCGCTGGCGTAACCGCCCAGCAGGGTATCAACGGTGTAGTCGTGACCCTTCGCTTGGATGATGCGGTTAACCTTGATTGGACCGGCTTGGCTAACACGGCCGTCGACCGGCTGACACAGGGTTGTGTCATCGCCGATGATTGGCCGAATACCGGGCTTTAGTTCACGGGTGAAGAAGTCGTTAAAAGTGGCGAAGCGAGTGGTGTCTTCGATCAGCGCTTCATCCATGTTGATCTTGTACTGCTTTACAAACCAATTAATGGCGGCGGTGGTTACCTTGCCACATTCCGCGCTGGCAAAGCGGCCGACCAGACGCGATAACGCGTGCTGCGGCAGCAGGTATTGCAGTTTCACTTTCAGTTGGTCTAAAGACACGAGTTGCCTCTATTTACTTGTCGTTCAGTGGATCGATGAAGTGACGGGTAGACCGATCAGTTTCCATCGTTTCCAAAATTCGATGATAGTTATCAAAGCGTTGCAGGCTGATTAGGCCATCTTCAGCGGCCTGACGCAATGCGCAACCGGGATCATTGCCGTGCTTACAATCACGGAATTTACAGCCGCCAAGGTAGTCTCGGAACTCTTTAAAGCCCCAAGTCACCCGTTCTGGTGCTAGATGCCACAGCGCAAATTCGCGCACCCCAGGGGAGTCGATCAGGTCGCCACCTTGCGGGAAGCGTAGCAAACGGGCGGTGGTAGTGGTGTGCTGGCCCAGACCGGAGTTCTCCGAGACGTCGCCGACTTCCAGATTCAGCTCTGGCATCAAGGTATTTACCAGCGATGACTTACCGACGCCGGACTGACCAACGAAGATGCTGATGTTGTCTTTAAGCAACGCTTCCAACTCCGCCATACCTTGGCCGGTGTGGGAGCTCACTAAATGGATCGGGTAACCGATCTGGCGGTATGGCTCGAGGATCTCCTCGACAATGGCCATGCCTTCATCATCCAGCAGGTCGACTTTATTGAGCACTAAGATCGGCGGAATGCCGGTGTCCTCGGCGGCCACGAGGTAGCGGTCGATGATCATCGCCGATAGCTCAGGCACTACCGCCGAGACGATCAGCATCTGATCGATGTTGGCGGCAACGGGTTTAAGGCCATCGTAATAGTCGGGGCGCTTCAGTTCACTGCGACGTGGGTGTACGGCCTCGACGACGCCGGCGATCCCAGCGTTGATCTCATTACCTTGGCGCCAAGCGACCTCATCGCCCACCACCACACTGCCGATGGTACGGCGCAGGTTACAGCGATACACCTCGCCGGCTTCAGTTTCGACATCGGCGTGTTGGCCGAAGCGGCTGACAATGCGGCCCCAGATCTGCGGGCCCAACTGATCGTTGTCCCATTGGGCTTCGCCTTTGCCTGCCAGACGTTTGTCGCGATTGGCGCGAACCCGTCGCAGTTGGCCCTTGGTTAGCCGTTTCTTCGCTTTGCTCACCGTCAACCTGTGTATTCGTTAAAAGACCTCGTATGATACACGGTTCTGCAATAAGGGAGTTAACACACCGATGCCACAAGATGCCAACAACCTAATCTGGATCGATCTGGAGATGACTGGTTTGGATCCGATCGAGCATAAGATCATTGAGATCGCCACCATTGTTACTGATAGCCAACTGAACATTTTGGCGGAAGGGCCAGTGCTGGCGATCCGTCAAAGCGAAGAAGAGCTGGCGAAGATGGATGAGTGGAACCAGAACACCCATGGTGGCAGCGGTCTGCTGGACCGGGTTCGTAATGATTCCGTGTCCATTGAAGAAGCACAGGCACAGACCTTAGCGTTTCTGGCTGAGTGGGTGCCGGCAGGCAAATCGCCAATTTGTGGTAACAGCATCGGCCAAGATCGTCGTTTCTTGGTTAACTACATGCCAGAGTTGGAAGCGTACTTCCATTATCGTTACTTGGATGTAAGCACCATTAAAGAGCTGACTCGTCGTTGGCAGCCAGAGTTGCTGAACCAATTTAAAAAGCAGGGATCTCATCTGGCATTGGACGATATTCGCGAATCTATCGCTGAATTGTCATTTTATCGCCAGACTGTTTTCAAAATTTGAGCAGTCAGAAAAAATTGCCAAATCGGGGGTTGCCAGCCAAAGGAATTCCCTTATAATGCGCCCTCGCTTCCGGCAACAAATGTTGTTTAAAGCGCGATAGATGCGGCACTAGCTCAGTTGGTAGAGCGCAACCTTGCCAAGGTTGAGGTCACGAGTTCGAACCTCGTGTGCCGCTCCAAATTAAAAGATGTTTCGATGACCAAGTCGGGATGTCGGCGAAAGCCAAAATAGATTAAGCGGCACTAGCTCAGTTGGTAGAGCGCAACCTTGCCAAGGTTGAGGTCACGAGTTCGAACCTCGTGTGCCGCTCCAAATTAAAAGATATCTCGATGACCAAGTCGGGATGTCGGCGAAAGCCACAATAGATTAAGCGGCACTAGCTCAGTTGGTAGAGCGCAACCTTGCCAAGGTTGAGGTCACGAGTTCGAACCTCGTGTGCCGCTCCAAATTAAGAAAAGACCCAGCCTTCGGCTGGGTCTTTTTGTTTCTGTGTCCTGCAATTATCCACAAACAGTCCATCACAACCCTATCGTAGCCGAGAACCGGTTCTCGGAATTGGGTTGCAGAAACCCTCTGACTCTGCCTGAAAACAGGTTGTCGGCCACAACAAAAAACGCCTCCAGTTGGAGGCGTTTGGGGGTCAGTTGCCAATGCCTGGGCGGCTTAAGCGACGAACCACGTCATCGTGCTGTGGGTACTGCGCTAATAAGGTCTCTTGGCTGAACAGCTCGAAGTCATCGAAGGTGAAGCCGGGCGCTACCATACAACCTACCAACGAAAAGCCATCATTATTCATTGCCGAACCGAAGATATAGCCTTTAGGTACCAATACCTGTGGTTGTTCACCGTTAGCGATATCTAACCCTAGCTGAGCGGTGATCAGTTGACCTTGAGGATCAATCATGTAGATGGTTAGTGATTGGCCGGCATGGAAGTACCACATCTCATCGGCAGTTAAGCGGTGGAAGTTAGAGACTTCGCCAGTACGCAGCAGAAAATAGATGCTGGTCCAAAGTTGGCGGCGATCATCAAAGCCATCTTGTGAGCGGAATGAGGAGCGGTAGTAGCCACCTTCAACGTGTTGTTCCAGTTGTAGGTGGTTAATGAAATAGTCGGCGTTATGCATGTTTTTCTAAATATCGGGTACAAAAAAGGAAGCTCGATTGAGCTTCCTAGATGATATCGCGTTACTGAGGTTAATTCAGGCGCTTATGGGGTTGGGATCAGCAGCACTTCAACGCGGCGATTGAGGGCGCGGCCCTGAGTTGTATCGTTGCTGGCGATTGGTCGCAGCGGACCATAACCGGCGGTGCTTAAACGGTAGCTGGCAACGCCTTGGCGGGTTAGCTCATCAGCCACGGTTTCGGCGCGTTCAATCGACAGGCGCTGGTTCAGCTCGGCGCTGCCGGTGCTGTCGGTGTGGCCAGTGACCTCCAGACGAGTCTTTTCGTATTTGGCGAGCACCATTGCAACGCCAGACAAGGTGTTGGTCGCGCCCGCTTTTAATGCCGATTTACCGGAATCGAAGGTTAGGGTATTTGGCAGCACCAACTGAATATTGTCACCGGTGCGTTTGACGCTAACGCCGGTGCCAGCCAGTTGATTGCGCAGTTCAGCCTCTTGCTTATCCATGTAGTGACCGACGCCGCCCCCCAGCAAACCACCGGCTGCGGCACCGATCAGGGCACCTTTGCCGCGATCGCTTTTAGATGAACTGGCAGCACCAATGATGGCACCGGCTAGGACACCACCGATGGCACCTTTGGTGGCGCTATTGGTCTTTTGTTCGCCGGTGTACGGGTCGTGGCTGGTGGTGGCACAACCGCTCAGCAGAGTCAGTGAGACAGCGATGGCGCAAAGGGAGTTTTTCATCGGTACGTGTTCCTTTGATATTGGTCGCAGGCCATTATTGGATGCTTTAGCTAACGGCGCTTTGCGCTACGTTAACTTCTATATTGATTGACTCACCAAAATGAAGATGGTTCAGCATGAATAAGGGTGTGATTGTAACGTTTGCGTTGATGATGACCACTATTGCGGTCGAAGCGGCTGAGTACCAAGTGGCATCATGGCGTTGTGGCACCGGATTGGTTAAGGCTGGCGACAGTCGCAGCCATTTGATTAAGCGTTGTGGTAAAGCGGATGGTGAGCGGCGGCTCAAAAAAGGGGTAAAAGCGTATACCTACGTTGGCAAGCGAGGGCCAACAACGGTGGTGACCGTTGAGAAGGGAGTAGTCACCACCATTACGCAGCATCGATAGCCGATTACAATTCGTCGTCTTGGTCGTCGAATTCGTCTTCTGGCTCAAGCATGCCCCAGCCGTCGGTCTTGCCTTTAAACTGCTTACACAGCTTGTTTAGCAAGGTTTCGATGGCGGTGATGGCGTCGTACTCTGGCACCATCTCTTGCTGCAGGCGCAGTTCCCACATGTTGGCGTCGTCGGCGAAGTTCACGAACAGGCCAGCACCTTCGAACTCGCGGGCAACGCGAGCGGCGGCATCGTTGGCTTGTTGTTCTTCAGCGAAGATCACATAGAAATCCAGCATGTATGACTGGCTGAGATCGATGCCTTCGCCCTGCATCAGTTCAAGCAGTTCGCCGTTGGCGTCATTTGGAAAAGACATAGCGTTGTCCTAATTAAAATTTAATGGAAGGGCGGCCTTTAGGCTTAGGCGCTTGCTTTGGCTTATCGGCTTTGGCTGGCTTGACCCGCATCTCTGCTGGGGCCGAGCTGGCTTTGATAAGCACCGCATCGTCGCCGAAAATGACATTGTCACCGGCCACCAGTTTACGGCGCTTACGGGTTTCGACCTCGTGATTGACCAATACGTGGCCATCACCGATCAGCATTTTCGCTTCGCCACCGGCGCCAACCCAACCTTGGATTTTGAGCACTTTGTAGAGCTCGATGTAGTCATCGCCAGGATGCAGTTCTAAAACCTGAGTGGTCACTCGAATAGGCCTTTTTATTACGATATTGGCGCGATTATAGCGAGTTTCGTGTCGTGGTGAGGCTAAAAATAAAGGAGAGCCGAAGCTCTCCTTAGTTATCGACACTCGTTAACGAGTAACGATTACATTTCAGCGTTGTGGTACACGTTCTGAACGTCGTCACAATCTTCCAGCGCCGCCAAGAACTTCTCGAATGCGGCTACGTCGTCGCCTTCGATCTTGGTGTAGTTCTGCGGTACGAAGGAGATCTCTTCGATTTCGAACTTGATCTCTGGCATGGCGTTGGTCAGACAGGTCTTAACCTTAAAGAACTCAGTCTGTGGTGCGAATACGGTGGTCATGCCGTCTTCTACTTCCACGTCGGTCACGTCCACGTCATCCATCATCAGCATTTCCAGAATGCCGTCTTCGTCTTCGCCTTCAAAAGCGAAGATGCACTGATGGTCAAACATGTGCGCACAGGTGCCAGGGGAGCCCAGCTTAGCGTCGTTTTTAACGAACGCCTGACGTACGTCGGTGTAGGTACGCTTGTTGTTGTCGGTCAGACAGTCCACGATCACCATGGTGTTGCCTGGGCCGAAACCTTCGTAGCGCATTGGCTCGTAATCTTCGCCAGCGCCACCTACTGCCTTGGCAATCGCTTTTTCGATTACGTGGCCAGGAACCTGATCTTTCTTAGCCTTTTCCATCAAGCTGCGCAGCGAGATGTTGGTGTCTGGATCTGGGCCACCGTTCTTGGCTACCACGTAGATCTCTTTGGAGTATTTGGAATAAACCTTGGTTTTTACACCAGCGGTTTTAGCCATTGCATTCTTGCGGACTTCAAACGCGCGTCCCATCTGGGTCTCTCTCTTGTTCAAAAGGTTGCTAGTTAACCGAGCAAGTTTACCAGTTGTCACCACAACGGCAAAACCGCCAAATCAGTGATAATCACTCATGGTTGCTTGAACGTTACCATTGGTGCAGCAGCCAAGGGGATTTTAGTTTTGGTCAATGCTGCAGGTGGCGACAAAAAGGATGGTGAACATCGTTGCGAAAGCAAGTTAACTGCGCGGCAGTTCGGCAACAGCTCGCGGCAATGACTTGATTGTTTGGCATCATAAATTCGCGTTTTTCGCTGATTTTTCTTAACTCGGCGGTGCTACACTGGTGGGCTGTTTTCTCTGGTCGTTGTTACTGTGTCGCTGATCTTTGATGTCGCCAAGGTGCGCAAGTCATTTGAAAAAAATACCTTTGTTCGGGGGGAAGCTTACTTCGAGCGAGGCAAAGTCGTGTACTGCGATGTCAGCCAAGAGGGGCGCAGTATCCATGGCGAGGTGGCGGGCAACTATGGCCGTGACTATGAAGTTTCGATTGCCGCGACGCCGCAGGGGATTGTCAGTGATTGCACTTGCCCGGTGGGCGACCAATGTAAGCACGCGGTGGCCATTTTGTTGGCGGCGTTGGAGCAGGCGGGCACAACTGACACCATGTATCAGCGCTGGTTGGAGCGGTCCAGCCGCGATCTGCGCCACGATCGCCAAGCGGCAACGCGCAGTGATGGTGACAAGGTGTTGGCGGTGATGTTGCAGCACCAGCACAGTGAACTGGCAAAAGACGCCATTGTGGTCAAAACCGGTTACCGCCGTGCCCTCAAAAGCGGTGGTTTTGGCAAAGTGGTGGCGCGCTCGGCCAAAGAGTTGCTGTCGGCTTATCGCGATGACTTGGTGCTGAGCGACGACGATCGCGAAACCGTATTACTGCTTGAAGCGGGCTTTGAGCTAAGTCAAAACGGCCCACGTTATGCGTATTCTGGATTGCACCGCAACGCGTTGCAGCGTCTAGCCGAAAAGCAGCAGTTGTATTGGGATGAATCGACCACGGCGCTGACCTTAAGTGGTGCCCGCCACCTAAGTTGGCACTGGCAACCGGAAGGTGACAAAAAGGCATTGGAATTGCGCTTAGATGGCTGTCAGCGCTGGCGATTATTGCCCTTTACCACGCCGTGGTATGTCGATCTGGACAATCATCAGCTTGGGCCGATTAACACGTCGTTATCGCCACGTTTGCTGCATCAGCTTTCCAGCTTACCGGCGCTGACGGAAGCCTCGGCACAGCACTTTGCCACCGAGATCCTCAATAACGTCGATAGCGACGAAGTGGTGCTGCCGAGTAAGCGGGCGGATCTGGAGATTAACGCGCCGCTGGCGGTGCAACTGCATCTGTGGCGCAGCAGTGACGACATCATCGCCGCCTTGAGTTTTGGCTATGGCGCAATGGTGCTTAGCCCGCGGGTGCTGGCAAAACCGACGTTGCAGCTCTATCAGCATGCGCCTGATTCCGTCTGGGTACGCCGTGATTTCGCCGCCGAACAGACCGCGTTTGCGCTATTGGCGGATCAAATGTTGGAAGTGCTGCCAGAGAGCGACAACCAAGTGTCACTGCTGCTGCGCTCGCCGCTGCCTAATCAGCGCCTATTCTGGCAGCATTTTCTTACTCAACATCGGCAACAGCTTAGTCAGCAGGGGTGGCAGATCTCCACCGCGGATGATCTCCACCTTGAACCGGTTGCCATCGAGTCGATGCAGCTTGAACTGCAACAGCAGGGCAACTGGTTCGATCTGGATATATTGGCGCAGCTTAGCGTCGATGGCATGCCGATCTCATTGGCGCCGCTGCTGTTGCGCTGGCTGGCGGGCAATCCCGATTGGCGCGAACCGCGCGCCCAAGTGCTGCTGGAACGCAACGATGGCCCGCCGCTGCTGGTGGATTACCATAGTTTGCAGCCGATTCTGGCGGTGCTAGCCGAACTGGGCGATCGCAAGCCACGAGCTAAGGTGAGATTGGCCCGTCATCAGTTGGCGCGATTGCCCGCGGCTGATGAGCAGCTGCCATGGCTCGGTGATGACTCCCTCAAGCAATTGGCGGCAGAACTGCGTGATTTCAGCGGCATTGAGGCCGTTGCTCCACCGCAAGGGCTGCGTGCAGAACTGCGCGGTTATCAACAACAGGGTTTAAACTGGCTCAGCTTCCTGCACCGCTTTGGCTTTGGTGGGGTGCTGGCGGACGACATGGGTTTGGGCAAAACCCTGCAAACCTTGGCACACCTGCAACGCTTGAAAGAGCAGGGGCAGCTTAGCCAACCGGCGCTATTGATCTGCCCAACCAGCTTGGTAGGCAACTGGCGCAGTGAAGCCAAACGCTTTTTGCCGGATCTAAAGGTGTTGGTGATTCACGGTGCTCGCCGCCAAGAAGACTTCGAACAGATTGAACAAGCGGATCTGGTGATCACCACTTACCCGTTGATCCATCGCGATATCGACACCATGGTGATGCACGATTTTTCGGTGTTGGTATTGGATGAAGCGCAAGCGATCAAAAATCCTGCCGGCAAAGCCACCCGAGCCATCAAAGATCTGGTGGCGGAGCAGCGGTTGGCACTGACCGGCACGCCAATGGAAAACCACCTTGGCGAGCTGTGGTCGTTGTATGACTTTATTTTGCCGGGATTTTTAGGCACTCAAGGGCAGTTCAGTCGGCTCTATCGTCGACCGATAGAGCAGTTTGGCGATCAACAGATGCAGCAATGGCTGCAGCAGAAGATCCGGCCGTTTATGCTGCGTCGTACCAAAGACCAAGTGGTCACCGAACTGCCACCGAAAACCGAAATTATTCAGCGTATTTCGCTGCCAACCATGCAGCGCACGTTATACGAAACGGTGCGAGCCAGTATGGAGAGCAAAGTTCGACAGTTGCTGGCCGAGAAAGGCGTGGCCGCCAGTCGCATCGAATTTTTGGATGCGTTGCTGAAGCTGCGCCAGATATGTTGCGATCCCAAGCTCACCGGGCTTGAGGCGGCTCAGCAACTGGATGAATCAGCCAAACTGGAATACTTGCTAGAGAAACTGCCACAGATGATCGCCGATGGTCGGCGGGTACTGCTGTTCTCGCAATTTACCAGCATGTTGGCGCGCATCGAGGCGCGGGTGCAGCAATTGGGCATCGGCTACAGTCTGCTGACCGGCCAGACCAAGGATCGCGATGGCGCGGTGGCGGCGTTCCAATCGGGGCAAGTGCCGCTGTTCTTGGTGTCGCTAAAAGCCGGCGGCGTTGGTTTGAATTTGACCCAAGCGGATACGGTGATCCACTTTGATCCATGGTGGAACCCGGCGGCAGAGCAACAGGCCACCGATCGCGCCTACCGCATCGGTCAAGATAAACCGGTGTTCGTCTACAAGCTGATCTGTGAACATACCGTGGAAGAAAGGGTGTTGGCGCTGCAGCAAAGCAAGCAGGCGCTGGCGGACAGCGTCTATGGTCAGCAAGTGGAGCTGGGCACCTTGGATGACGCAGAGCAGTTATTGGCACTGTTAGCCAAGTAGCCAGCAATTAGGGAAAGAAGCCGCGTGCATACCAGCAACTTTGAATTTATTGCTAACGTGATGCCGCTGCTGTATCGCAGCGGCAGCTTGAGTGAGCATTACTATCACCTCGATCGCCAAGGCTGCGCCGCCAAGTTGCGGTTGTTTGCCGAACAGTGCGTCAATGAACTGATGGCGCATTATCAATGCGACCTCGCCGAGCACTCGGAAAGCCTGAATGAACGGCTGAACCGGCTAAGCTTCGAAACCCCAATCCCGGATGATCTTATCGCGCTGCTGCACCAACTGCGCAGCGCCGGTAATGTGGCGGTGCACGCTCAGCAGGGCGATGCGGCCTTGGCCAAGAATCAGGTGCGGGAGCTGCTAAAAGCCGCCCATAAACTGGCGGAGTTTGTGTATCTACTGCGATTTGACGGTCAAGTGGCGGATATTGCACCTTGGCAAGAGCCGCCAGATCCCGGCGCCAGTTATCTTTATCAATTAGCGTTTGAAGGCGATGCCGAAGCCTGCTTTGCACTGGCGCAACAACTCAATGAGCAGCTGCAACAGGCGTTCGCGACCAAAGCGGGGCAGCGCAGTCAGCAGCAATTGAGTCAACAGCAGCAACTGCGAGCCGACGTTGATTATTGGCTTGGCAAGGCGATCCGGCAGCATCATTGGCCATCCCAGCTGTTGGCGGCGCAGATCGATTCTGGTCTGTTAAATACCCCCGCTCAGGTCGAGCAAGCCGAGCATTACTTCGAGCTGGCGCTCACCAGTGACGAGTCGCAGGTGCAGTTTCATTACGCGAGCTTTGTCCGCAGCCAAGAAAACGGCAGCAAGTGGCTTAAGCTAATGCACCGCGCTGCTGCTGGTGGTTGGGTTGCAGCTACGCAAACGCTGATTGAATACTATGCCGAGCAAAATCAGCTAGAACGCTATCAAGAGTGCGTAGAGCTTGGCATGGCACAAAATCTTGGTGCCGCCTTTGCCTTGCAGTTGTTGGCGTTGGGGACGGCAACAACTGCCGATGCCGATGTCGATAAGCAAGGGCGTAATCTGATGATCCGTGCCCAAGCCACCGGTGAGCGTAGCATCGCCTTCGCCCGTGGCTTCTGCCTGTTTTTGGGGCGCTTTGGCTATCCGCAAGATCGTCAGGCCGGTTACCAATTGATGCGCCAGCACTACCAACAACTGCCGAGCAGTCGTTTAGTCAATCCCGCCGCCATCACCTTTATGGCGGGCGAGCAGTTTGAGGCCGACAGTAGCGAGCGGGTTAGCCAAGCGGAAGCGGCGGTGATTGCCAGTACAGGCAGCGAACTCGAAGCGCACATTGCTTTCGCCGCCGCGCTATTGCTGATGCGTCACATCGCCGAAAAAGGCAGTTACAAGGGAGTGCTGGTGCCTAAAGTGTTGCTGCAGCGGGCGGCAGAATTGGGGCATGAGGAAGCGCAGCGGTTTATGCGATCGCAACAAGGCAAGGCGCAACTCGCTGGGCTGATTGCGGTTGGGCGCCCGAAAGCTGACCGGAAAAAGCAGGCAGATAAGCGCAAAGCGGCGAAACGCGCACGAAAAAAGCGATAATGTGATCTGCTGCAATGAATGCGCTTGTGGAATCGTTGTGGTTATCTCTAAATGGGTAAGATAAGAGTGAGAGTCGTTCTTATTTGCGCGGCGGATCACAGTTTGCTTTGTTGTTGCTTTGTTAATGGTGATGTTGGCTGGATTTTAAGTTGTTAAATTTAGGTAAAACATGCCAATTTTACGCATGATTTGCTTGAGCTGCAGTGTGGCTTGAGTCACATTACGTCCCGCAGTGTGATTCACGGTGACAGCCATCATGACAAAGCGCGAACAACATCAATATTTACAGCAACGCCAAAGCTTAGAAGAGCGTTGCCATCGCTGTTCTGGCGATGCCCGTTGGAAGCTGGGAGACGGTATCGCTCTCGGTGTAATGTGCGCCGCACTGGCGTCGATCTACTTCATTATCTGACGCCCAAAAGATCCGAATTTTGCAAACGCCGCTTCAATTGAAGCGGCGTTTTTGATCGCGCTGAATTTGCCATTATTGGTATAACGAAACCAAAAAAAAGCCCCAGACCAATTGGCCTGGGGCTCATATATTGTTGAACTTAATCCTATCGGATTAGTTCATGCCATATTTCTTCAGCTTCTTGCGCAGAGTACCGCGGTTGATGCCCAGAATGTTAGCAGCGCGGGTTTGGTTGCCGCGGGTGTACTGCATCACGATGTCCAGCAGTGGCTGTTCAACTTCGCACAGTACCATTTCGTATACTTCAGAGGCTTCTTGGCCATCCAGTTGGGCAAAGTAGTTGCTCACAGCGCGCTTTACGGAGTCGCGCAGCAGCTGTGGCTTAACGGTGCCGTTTGGAGTCTCGATTTGGCCAACGGTCAGTTGGTGTGCTTCAGAAAAGGAGTTCTGCTGATCAAACATACTGTCTTTGCTCTGTCTTTTAACGATTACTATTTTCAAAAAAGCGGGCAAGTGCCTCGCGCTGCGCCGACGCCGAGTCCAACAAGTTGAACGCTTTGCGTAATTCCGGTTGTTGCTGGTTATCGAGATACCAGCCCACGTGTTTACGGGCGATGCGCATGCCGCGCTCGTCTCCATAAAACAAGTGCAATTGCTGCAGGTGTTCCTGCATCAGTTGCCAGCGCTCGTGCAACGTCGGCTCTGGCAGATGGGTTCCGGTTTTCAGGTAATGATCGATTTCGCGAAAAATCCACGGTCGACCTTGTGCTGGGCGCCCAATCATCAAGCCATCGGCTTGCGTGTGCTCCAGTACCTTGCGGGCTTTTTCGGGACTGTCGATGTCGCCATTGGCAATCAACGGAATCGAAATAGCCTGTTTTATTGCCGCAATGGTGTCGTACTCGGCTTCGCCTTTGTACATGCATTGTCGGGTTCGACCGTGCACGGCGAGAGCAGCGATGCCGCTTTGCTCGGCTATGCGGGCGATGTCGACGCCGTTGCGGTTTTCCGGATCCCAACCGGTGCGGATCTTAAGAGTCACAGGTACATCCACCGCGTTTACTACGGCGGTGCAGATCTGTGCCACCAAGTCCGGGTGGCGCAGCAGGGCAGACCCTGCCAGCTTCTTATTAACTTTTTTTGCCGGGCAACCCATATTGATGTCGATGATCTGGGCGCCGCGTTCCACATTGAAACGGGCGGCCTGAGCCATCAACTCTGGTTCACAACCGGCGATTTGTACTGAACGGATCCCACTTTCACCACTGTGATCCATCCGTGACATCGATTTCTCGGTATTCCAAACCTCAGGATTGGACGAGATCATCTCACTCACGGCCAGACCGGCCCCTAAACGACGGCACAATTGGCGAAAAGGCAGGTCGGTGACGCCGGCCATTGGCGCCACGAACAGCTGGTTATCCAGTTGATAGGGTCCAATTTTCATAGTCACTTTTTAACCCGCTCTGAAACGAGGGAGCGAATCTTACTCTTTTTTTGCAGGCTTGCAAAGGTCATAAAATATACGCGAGGCAAATTAATTTGCTTGACTTTCCAAGCGGGAATGGCGGTTTATAAAGTAAAGCCACGTTAGTGATGGCTAACTAACGTGGCTTTTTGTGAGTTGTTTAAAAGTTGACCGCTAGGCTGTGATCGCCATTAAGCGATCTTAGTGCCATCCAGACGACACCAATCGCCTTCGATTGCAGTTGGGTTTAGCTGGAACCACTGGCTGTAGATTTCGCGCAGTTCGTCGGCTTGCTCTTGCAGCAGGCCAGACAGCGCCAATTGGCCACCGGGCTTAACCAAAGCGCTGATCACCGGTGCCAATTCGCGCAGAGGTCCGGCCAAAATGTTGGCGACCACGGCATCGGCTTGCAGATCCGCCGGTTGGTCTTTGGGCAGGTAGACGGTCAGCTTGTCTTTGATGCCGTTGCGCTCGGCGTTGTCGGCAGAGGCGGTCAGCGCCTGCGGGTCGATATCAAGGCCAATCACCTGTTTGGCACCCAGCTTGATGGCAGCGATCGCCAAAATGCCGGAACCGCAGCCAAAATCCACCACGGTTTTGTCGGCCAGCTCTTGGCCGTCTAGCCAAGTCAGGCACAGGGCGGTGGTCGGATGGGTGCCGGTACCGAACGCCAGACCGGGATCGAGCATCACGTTAACCGCGTTTGGCTCTGGGGCTTCACGCCAGCTTGGGCAGATCCACAGGCGGTTACCGAACTTCATCGGGTGGAAGTTATCCATCCACTCGCGTTCCCAGTCTTTGTCTTCCAGTGCTTCTACTTTATATACCAACTGATTGGCCAGCTCTGGCAGCTGCTTTAGCTGTTCAATCACCGGTTCCATCTCGGTGATGGCGTCATACAGGCCCACCACGTCGGTGTCGCCCCACAGGCGGGTTTCGCCTGGTAGCGGTTCAAATACTGGGGTGTCATAGGCGTCAACAAAAGTAACGGACACGGCGCCGCTCTCAAACAGATGATCGCCAATGATCTCCGCGGTTTCTGCGGTGGCGTTTAAACGGATCTGCAGCCAAGCCATAAAGAGCCTCGTTGTGACAAATAGAATAACCAAAGCGGCGAATTGTAGCGCAAACCCGCGTGGCGTATATCGAAACTTGCCGCAGTCGCCAAAGGCTTGGTTGCAGAGGTTAGCGTTATTGGCGTTGCTTCAATTTTTTTCAGCGCCATGGCGGTTAAAATTTAGCATCTTTTCGGCCCTACAACCTGCGTGAGTCGCGGCATGTCGATGCACAATAAATTTCCTCGATTACTGGCAAAACTTGATATTTGGCAAGGAATTACCGGTGCTCTGTTAACGCTTTTTTTGGTCTTTCACCTGCACCTGACTGGTTCGATGCTATTGGGATTCGATGCCTTTGATGCGGTGATGGCGGCGTTGCATGGCTCGTGGTTAACCGAATCCGGTGATGGCTATGTGGCGATCGTCTACGTTGCCATTGCGTTGGTGGCGCTGTTGACCTTGGTGCACGTGTTGGCGGCGGCACGTAAATTTCCGTGGCGTTGGCAGCAGTGCGCGGCGTTGTATCGCCACAGTCGCATCATTCACCATCCAGGCACCCGCTTGTGGCTGGTGCAGTTGCTCAGTGGCATTGGCTTGCTGGTGCTGGTGGCGCAACACCTGATCGTGGTGACGCTGGATGCCGCTACGCTTAGTGGCCAACAGTCCGCCCACGCGATGGCGCATCTCGGTGGTTGGTGGTTTTATGCCCTGTTGCTGCCTTGTTCGATTGTGCACGCGATGGCTGGGATCACCCGCTTGTGGTTGAAGTGGTGCCCTATCTCTGAACCGCGGTTTTTGGGCCGGAGCTTAACTAAGTGGTTCGCCCTGTACTTGCTGCTTTTGGGTAGCGCTAGCGTGGGTTACAGCACCTATTTAGGAATCAATTTATGATCGCAGCGATAACCATTATTCACACTGACGCTTTGGTGTTGGGCGCCGGATTGGCTGGCCTTCGAGTGGCCATTGCCTGTAAACAGCGGGGGTTTGAGCCACTACTGCTGTCGCTGACGGCGGCACGCCGGTCGCAATCGGTAATGGCGCAAGGGGGGATGCAAGCGGCACTGGCGAACAGTGTTAACAGCGCTGGCGATAATGAATGGCAGCACTTTGTGGATACCGTGGTTGGCTCCGATTGGGGCTGCGATCAAATCGTTGCCCAGCGGTTTGCCCATGTGGCACCCAAAGCAGTGCGGCAAGCGGCGCAGTGGGGGGTGCCGTGGACCCGGATTAAGGCCGGGGTACGCCAACTACAGCAGGATGGTAAGACCGTTACTGTTAAGGAATCGCCGAAAGCACACGGTTTGATTCAGGCTCGTAATGTTGGTGGCACCAGCAAATGGCGGGTGTGCCATAGCGCTGACGGTAGCGGTCATTCGTTATTGTCGACCATCAGCGACCGAGCGATCGCTGAGCAGATCTCGATCGCCGAACGGGTTGAGGCGTTGGCGCTGATCCACGATGGCCAACGTTGTCACGGTGTGCTGGCGCGGGATCTGGTTAGCGGTGAACTCCGTGCTTATCTGGCGCGCACCACCACCATCGCCTGTGGCGGTTATGGTCAGTTGTGGGCCGATACCACCAATGGCTTGGCGACGCATGGGATGGGCGCAGCATTGGCGTTGGCTACCGGGGTGGTGCCTTTGGGGAACCCCGAAGCGGTGCAGTTTCATCCGACGGCGTTGGTGCCCAGTGGCATTTTGATTAGCGAGGTTTGTCGTGGTGACGGCGGCGTATTGCGCGATGCCGATGGTCAGCGCTTTATGGAACACTACGAGCCACAACATAAAGAGTTGGCCAGTCGTGATGTGGTGTCACGCCATATGGCGACTCATTTGGCTAAGGGCAAAGGGGTTGCCAGTGCCGATGGTGACCACCTGTGGCTGGATCTCACCAAACTTGGGCGGCCGTATCTCGACAAAAATCTGCCGGAAGTGGTGGATATTTGCCGTGATTTCGCCGGCATAGATCCCGCCAAAGAGTGGATCCCGGTGCGGCCTGCCCAGCACTACAGCATGGGCGGGGTGCGCACCGATGCCGACGGTCAGGCGCTGGGATTAACTGGGTTGTATGCGGTTGGTGAGGCTGCTTGCTGGGATCTGCACGGTTTTAACCGGCTGGGCGGTAACTCATTGGCAGAGACACTGGTGGCGGGGATGATTGTTGGTGAGCATGTCGCCGCTGGCTGTGAAAAGTTCAGCAGTGGCGATCCCCAGTTGGTCGCCGCCTTTGCTGCACCTTGGCAGCAGCAGATTGACCGTCTATTGCAAGCCGACGAGGGCGAGGATTGCTATCAACTGCTGGCACAGATGCAGCGGTTGATGACCGATAACGTCGGCATCTTCCGCGATGAACAGGGGTTAACCGAGGCGATTACGCAGCTGCAGCAACTGTTGCGCCGCAGTGGCCAGTTGGCGCTAAGAAATCGCAAACGCCACGGTAACTTGGAGCTTGAAGCGGCGCTCCGTTTGCCGTTGCAACTGCAACTGGCGCTGACAATTGCTACCGCCGCCCGTGCCCGCACAGAATCTCGTGGCGCTCACGCTCGTGATGATTTTCCAGCCCGTAACGATCGCGATTGGCTTAAGCGCACGTTGGCGTACTGGCAGCAGGGAGCGGTGCAACTTGATTACCAACCATTAGAACTGCAACAGATGGCGTTAGCGCCGGCAGCCCGTGGCTATGGCGCCACCGAGATTATCCCGCATCCGCAAGCTGAAGGCCGCGCCCAGCAATTGGTTGACTGCGGTGGCGCTGGCATCTGTCCCGAGGTGCTAGCAGGCTTACCGCGCTGCTATCAAGGCGACAACCAACGTTTATCGATGCCAGAGAAGAGCCTCCAATGAGCCGTACGTTAATTTTTGAAGTGTTTCGTTTAGATCCGCAAGCGGCCGATGCCACAGCCTGGATGCAGTCCTTTGAGCTGCCGGAATCCGCTGGGATGACAGTACTGTCGGCGCTACGACAATTGCAGCAACAACAGGATCCAAGCCTGCTGTTCGATGGCGTTTGCCGCTCTGGCAATTGCGGTGCCTGCGCCATGGTGATCAATGGCTTGCCGAGTCTGGCCTGTAAAACCTTAACCAGCAGCATTAGCTCTGGCCGGATCACGCTGATGCCGTTGCCAGGCTTTGAGCTGATTGGCGATCTGGCGGTGGATACCGGTAAATTTATGCGGGCGTTATCGATGCGGTTAGGCGCTTGGTTGCACCCGAAAGCGGATTCGCGCAGCTTCGATCAGATTGAAGCGGCGCAAGATCCCCACACAGCTGAGAGCATCTATCAAACCGACCGCTGTATCGAGTGTGGCTGTTGTGTGTCGGCCTGCGCGGCGGCGCAAATGCGCGCCAGTTTTATTGGCGCGGTGGGGATGAACAAGGTGGCACGATTTGCCCTTGATGATCGCGATGCCCGAGGCCCCGATGACTTCTATCAAGTGCTTGGCAGTGCCGATGGGGTGTTTGGTTGCATGACCTTGTTAGGCTGTGCGGATGCTTGCCCTAAAGGGTTAAATCACCAGATGCAGATCAGTTATTTGCGGCGGAAATTGGCGCTTAATCCCAATCGGATCTTGTGATCTGACAACCATAGCGTCACTAAGCCGGATCGAATGATCCGGCTTTTTTGATCGTTCTGACCCGCTTTGATCAAGGAATTTGCACTAGCCTTGCGGCACAGTGGCGCTGAGTTTATCAGCATAAGGAGTGTGCGATGAGAGCGTTAGGATTATGGCTAAGCCATATCGCTGTTGGGGTAGTGGGTCTGGTTGGCGGCATGTACTTACTGCCGATCTTGACCGCCCCAGAGGCGCCAAGTGGGACTGCAGTCCAGCAAGTGGTTAGCAACAGTGATTATCAAGCCAGTTTTGCCCGTGACCGGATCGACAGTGACTTTTTGCATTGGGGCGAGGGAACCTTAAGCATCAGTGGTGAGCAGATTGCCTTTCGTGGCCAACTGGCCGCCGGTCCGGATTATCACCTGTATCTGTCGCCGCGCTATGTGGAAACCGAGACGGAGTTTGCCGAGCTAAAAGCGCAGATGGTCGACGTAGGATTGGTGAAAAGCTTTGATGGCTTTGTGTTGCCACTGCCGCCAGGCATTGAGGTGGGTAATTACGCGGCAGCGATCGTCTGGTGTGAATCGTTCGGCGAGTTTATTACCTCGGGGCGACTTATTGCGGTCGATAACAACTAGCTGCACATGGCCGAGGGATCTGGCTGGTCATCAGCGGTTCATGTTCAGTGATCAGTGATGAGTTTTCAGTGAGTCGTCGTTCGAAAGTAGAGCTTGCGGCTGGCGGGATTTGACAACAAGCTGCCAACTGCCAACTGCCAACTGCCAACTGCCAACTGCCAACTGCCAACTGCCAACTGCCAACTGCCAACTGCCAACGGAAGTTATTCAGCCTCGTCAAAGCGGCAGGCAAACAACTCACAGACGGCGCTAAGAGCCGCATCGGCGTCGTCGCCATCGCAGCATACGGTGATGGTGCGGCCACGGCAGCCTTGCAGCATTAACAGGCCAAAGATGCTGTTGGCGTTGGCCTGCTGTTCATCTAAATGCAGGGTAATGGTGGCACGATAACCGGCAGCTAATTGCGCTAGACGGGTAGCCGCGCGGGCGTGCAATCCGAGCTTATTAACCACAGTAACTTGGCGGCACAGTGCGGTCATGAGGCGCTGCCAGACTGGTCTAGCTCGCGATGGCTACAAGAAACGATATTGTGGCGTTTGCTAAAACGTTGTTGCAGCTTCTCGGCAATGTAGACGCTGCGGTGTTTGCCGCCGGTACAGCCAATGGCAATGGTGAGGTAGGCGCGGTTGTTGCGCTGCAGCAGTGGTAGCCAATTGGCGAGGTAGGTTTCGGTGCTGTCGATAAATCGTTGCACGTCGTCGTGACGGCTAAAGAAATCGACCACTGGCATATCTAGGCCGGTGTAGGGACGCAGTTCCGGTTCCCAATGAGGGTTAGGTAAAAAGCGCACATCGAAGATAAAGTCGGCCTGTTTTGGCATTCCATACTTAAAGCCAAAAGACTCAAACACCACCGTCAGTTCAGTTGGCTCTGCATCCAACAAGCGTGAACGAATGGCGTCGGCCAACTCATACACCGACAGGTTATCGGTGGCGATGTGGTGGTCGGCTTGCTGTGCCAGTGGGCTTAAGCGCCGTTTCTCTTCAGCAATTGCGACCGCTAACGGCTTGCCATCGTGAGACAGTGGATGCAAGCGGCGGGTTTCGCTGTAACGTCTGAGCAGGGTGTCATCATCGGCGTCTAGGAACACAATTTGCGCGTCGATGGCCGCAGGCAGATGTTGCCGTAACTGGTTGAGGTCCAGTTGTTCGCTGGGCAGATTTCGAATATCGAGGCTGACCGCGATCTGGGTTTGGTGGCTTTCCAAGCTCTGCAGTAAATGGCCCAGCAGTGACAGTGGCAGATTGTCGACGCAGTAGTAGCCG
This sequence comes from Ferrimonas senticii DSM 18821, assembly GCF_000422665.1. GTDB lineage: Bacteria > Pseudomonadota > Gammaproteobacteria > Enterobacterales > Shewanellaceae > Ferrimonas > Ferrimonas senticii. The sequence goes on from NZ_AUGM01000004.1 coordinate 82,703, forward strand.
CTGTCTTCGAGCACACGCAGCGCCACCGATTTGCCGGCACCGGAACGGCCGGAAAGGATCACCAGTTTGATCATTGACTGACTAACTCAAACAGCTGTTGATTATCTTCGGTACGGCGCAGCGCCCGAACCAGCTCTTTTTGACTGAGTTTTTCGGCTACCTTGGCCAGTACCGCCAGATACTGCTGATGTTCCTCCTCGGGGACGAACAGCGCAAACAGCAGATCCACCGGTTGTTCATCGATGGCGTCAAAGTCGATTGGGGTGTCGCATTTCAGCATCACCGCCATTGGTTTGGTCAGACGAGACAGGCGGCCATGGGGTAGGGCGATGCCCTTGCCAAAGCCGGTGCTGCCCATCTTTTCTCGCGCCATCAGGCTTTCAAAAAGCTCATGTTGAGGCAGCTCTGGACAGCATTCCGCCGCCAGTTCACTGATAAGCTCTAAGGCGCGTTTTTTGCTGAGCTCCGGGGTAACGCAGCGGGCGCACTCCGGAGCAAGTAGGTCGTTAATTTCCATTTAGCGTCGTTAGTGCCGGGTCAGCTTCTCTTTGTGTTTGATCACTTGCCGATCGAGCTTATCGATCAGGCCATCAATGGCGGCATACATGTTGTCGTGCTGATGCGCGGCAAACACTTCCCCGCCGTTGACGTGTAATTTGGCTTCGGCAATCTGTTGTACTTTTTGCACTTCGAGGATCACGTGGACATTGTTGATGTGTTCGAAGTGGCGCTCAAGTTTTTCGAATTTCTCGTGCACGTAACTGCGTAACGCGTCGGTAATGTCTACGTGGTGCCCGGTTAGGTTGATCTGCATAGCTGACCTCCGTGGGTGCGCTTACAACATCTTGCGCTGGTTTGAGGGTGGGATGGCCAAGGATTCGCGGTATTTGGCGACGGTGCGCCGTGCTACCTGAATGCCTTGATCCGCGAGGATCTGTGCCATCTTGCTGTCGCTTAATGGCTTTTTTTGATTCTCTGCCGCAACCAGTTTTTTGATCAGTGCGCGAATGGCGGTGGATGAGGCTTCACCGCCGCTGTCGGTACTGACATGGCTGGAGAAAAAGTACTTCAGTTCGAAAATACCCCGAGGGGTGTGCATGTATTTCTGGGTGGTTACCCGCGAAATGGTGGACTCATGCATCTCTACCGCTTCGGCGATGTCATTGAGCACCATCGGTTTCATCGCTTCGTCGCCGTATTCGAGAAAGCCTTGTTGAAACTGAACAATGCAGTTGGCGACTTTCATCAAGGTGTCATTGCGGCTCTCTAGGCTCTTAATAAACCACTTAGCCTCCTGCAGATGGCCGCGAATGAACTGGCCATCGCCAGCGTTGCGACTATTACGCGACAAGGCCGCATATTGCTGATTGATCTGCAGCTTCGGCATTGCGTTGGGGTTGAGTTCAACCACCCAGCGGCCGTGCTTCTTACTAACGGAAACGTCCGGTACCACGTATTCACTTGGCGGTGGGGCGATCTGGCCGCCAGGGCGCGGGTTTAAGGTTTGGATCAGGGTCATGGTCGCCTTCAACTCATCTTCACTGAGTTTAGTGCGCCGCAGCAGGGTGCGAAAGTCGCGATTGCCGAGCAGATCCATATGCTCATGGAGTAGCGCTATCGCTTGGTCGCGCCATGGGGTGTCGCTGTCCAGTTGCAACAGCTGAACTCGTAAGCAATCGGTGAGATCAATGCTGGCACAGCCAACCGGATCGAAGCGCTGCACGCGTTTGCGCACGGCTTCCACTTCATCCAGCTCAATGTCGTCAACACCAACGGCGCTGAGCACATCGTCAAGCGGGATGGTCAGATAGCCGTATTCATCGATGGCATCAATAAGCGAGGTGGCGATGGCGCGATCGGTATCGCTCATCGGGGTCAGCGCCATCTGCCACAGCAGATGGCTTTGCAGATCGTCGCTGGTTTCCCCTTGATAGAGGCTGTCGTCGTCATCGCGAGCAGGGCCGGCCGGAGTGGCTGGGGCAGCGCTGTAGACATCGTCCCAGGTGGAGTCGAGCGGCAGATCATCGCTCATCTCAGTTTTGCTGAGCGCCTCACTGGTTTCCAGTTCGCTGCTCTCGACAGTGGCACTGACGTTGTCATCATGGTGATCGTCGAGGTTGCCATCGTCATTGCCGTACTCGTCTTCGGATTGCTCCAGCAATGGGTTGGAGTCCAAGGCTTCTTGGATCTCTTGCTGCAGATCCAGCGTCGACAACTGCAGCAGGCGGATCGCCTGTTGCAGTTGCGGCGTCATGGTCAGCTGCTGGCCGAGTTTGAGTTGAAGCGAGGTCTTCATCTAACGATCAATATCCTTGTTGTACCTTGGCATTACAGCTTGAACTGGTCGCCTAGGTAAACCGAACGCACCAGTTGGTTGTTCAGTACCTCTTCCGGAGCGCCTTGGGCGATCATCTCGCCGTGGCTAACGATGTAAGCGTACTCACACACGTCCAAAGTTTCGCGCACATTGTGGTCGGTGATCAATACACCCAGACCGCGCTGCTTGAGATGCTGGATGATCTTTTTGATATCGATAACCGAGATCGGATCGACCCCAGCAAATGGCTCGTCCAACAAGATAAATTGCGGCTCGGCTGCCAGTGCTCGGGCAATTTCAACTCGACGTCTTTCGCCGCCGGAGAGCGCCATCCCTAAGCTGTCACGGATGTGGGTGATGTTGAACTCTTCCAACAACTGTTCCAGCTTTTCAATCCGTTGTTGCTGGGTTAGCTCTTTGCGGATCTGCAGCACCGCCATCAGGTTGTCATGCACCGTCAGCTTACGAAAGATAGAGGATTCCTGCGGCAGGTAGCCAATTCCTTTGCGGGCACGGTTGTGCATTGGCAGCAGGGTGATGTCATCATCATTGATGTGAATCGCGCCACGGTCGTTTTGTACCAGCCCAACCACCATGTAAAAGGTGGTGGTTTTACCGGCGCCGTTAGGGCCTAGTAGGCCGACGATCTGGCCGGTTTCAACGGTCAGACCGACATCCTTGACCACTTGGCGGCCGTTGTAGCTTTTGGCCAAGTTACTGGCTTTGAGTACCGTTGGGGTCATGGGGTTGGCTCAGTCTTTGGGGCCTCATCTTCGGTTTTGGGCAGGAAGATGGTGGTGATCTGTTCTTGTTTACTGCCTTTGGCTGTCAATTTCTGTTCCAGTGCGTTATAGCTGATGCGGTCGCCCTTAACCAAGCTGCCATCTTGGCGCAGTTCGGCTTCGCCAGTGAGGATCAGCTCACGTTTGGCAACACTGTAGCGGATCTCGCTGGCTTCGGCTTCAGCCATCAAACCGTTGTCCATCATCTGTTCGTAGGTGGCTGGGTTACCGGTAGCGACAAAGATCTGCTCGGTTTGCGCTTCGTTGCTTTGCAAAGTCAGTTTGTCGGCGTGGATCTTCAAGGTGCCTTGCACCACCACTACGTTATCAAGGTAGCTTAGGGTGCGACTTTGCAGATCGCCTTCACTGCGATCGGCGGTGACGCTAACCGGCTGACGAAAATCGTCCTCGGCGGCGTGGCCGATAGCGGTGGTCATTGCCAGTGCAAGTAGCAGTGCATTACTGAACTTCATAAGTGGAAACTACCTTTTGTTTCAGGTGAATATGGTTTTGATTTAGGTCGGCATGTAAGCCAACAGCTGTCATGGTGAAGTCGATGCCCTCGGCTTGCAGTGCCACCTCGTTGGTCATCACCATGGTATCTAAGTCCAGCGTTAATTGTTCGGTTTTGATGGTGTTGATCGGCTTATCGGGCTCGATCAAGGTGATCACCACGTTATTGGCGAGACTCAAATAACGGTTGTCTTGCAATGCGCCATTATCGGCGACGACTTTCCAAATGGCTGGGCTGTCTTCTGGATACACTAGATACACTGGCCGCTCAAACTCGGTGTACTGTTTTTGCTGATAATGCCGCATGGTGTCGGCGGCAACCTCGGCGTTTAGGCGGCCATTAAGGTCATAAGAACGGGTTTTCATCGCCCGCGCAACAAAGTCTGGCTCGTGCTCGCCGAGCGGTCGTACCTGTTCTGGCTGATGTGACAGGTTGTGCCAATACAGACCACCGGCCATCGCCAGCAGGATCAGGCCAGCTAACAGCTCGCGCTTCATACCGACAGACCTTTGGCGTCTTGCAACTTGCCTTGTGCTTGCAGCAGTAAGTCACACAACTCGCGCACCGCACCAAAGCCGCCGTTTAAATAGGTGCGATAGTGGGCCTGTGGCAACAGCGCTGGGTGCGCATCATGCACCGCTACCGCCAAGTTCACCTGCTGCATCACTGGCAGATCCACCAAGTCATCACCGATGTAGGCGCACGCTTCGGCGCTGAGCCCTAACTGTTGGCACAACTCGTTGAAGGCGGTCAGCTTGTCTTCACAGCCTTGAATGATGTGTTGCACCCCAAGGGCGGTCATTCGCTGTTGCACGATCTGCGAACGGCGACCGGTGATCACCGCCACTTGAATGTTGGCGTGTTGCAGCGCTTTGATGCCGAAGCCATCACGAGTGTGGAAGGCTTTCAGTTCTTCGCCGTTGTTGCCCAGATAGATGCGGCCATCGGAAAACACCCCGTCAACATCGCACACCAGCAGCTTGATGGCGGCGGCACGGTCGATAACCTCGGTGGTCACTGGGCCGTATAGGGTCGCGATGCTATCCATCACAGTACTCCTGCTTTAAGCATATCCATCATATTTAACGCGCCGCTGGGGCGGTTATCGGCATCAACGCTGATTAAGCCGTTGATGTTGTTGTCTTGCATCAATTTCAGTGCCTCGGCAGCCAGTAGATTACTGTCCACCACTATCGGATTTGGGGTCATCACGGTGCCGATGGCGGTGCTGTGGATATCGATACGGGCATCCAGCACGCGACGTAGATCGCCATCGGTAAACAGCCCGGTTAGGCGGCCGTTGTCGTCGATCACCAGCGTCATACCAAGGCCTTTGGCGGAGATCTCCAGCAGCGCTTGGCTGATAGTCACCTGTTGACCAACCAGCGGCAGCCGGTCGCCGCTATGCATCACATCGGCCACTTTTAACAGTAGTCGTCGCCCTAAGGCGCCGCCCGGGTGCGACAAGGCAAAATCGTTGGCAGTAAAATCGCGGGCTTGCAGTAGGGTGACCGCCAAGGCATCGCCCATCACCAAGGTAGCGGTGGTTGATGAGGTTGGCGCCAATCCCAGTGGGCAGGCCTCTTCGGCCACCGCAATGCACAGATGATGTTTGGCCAGTTTGGCCAGACTGGACTGTGGCTTGCCGGTCATCGCGATAACCGGCATGCCGAGGCGTTTGATCACCGGCATCAAGGTTAGGATTTCGTGGGCTTCACCTGAGTTGGAGATGGCAATCACTACGTCATTGATGTCCAGCATCCCTAAGTCGCCATGGCTGGCTTCGCCAGGGTGGACGAAAAAGCTTGGGGTGCCAGTACTGGCTAAGGTGGCGGCGATTTTACGGCCGATATGACCGGATTTGCCCATGCCCATCACAATTACCTTGCCCTTGCAGGCCAAGATGGTTTCGCAGGCGCCGATGAACTGATCATCGATGTATTGAGTCATCTGCTCGATTGCGCGGGTTTCGATGGCAATCACTTGCTGCGCCCATTGGCGCCATTGCTTAGTCATGGGTAGTCACTTGATTTACGGATGGCAGCATGCGGGTTAGTAGAACAGGCTGACTTGATAAAGGATAAAGCACAGCAGCAGTAATCCGCCTTCAGCTCGGCCAATGCTGTTGTTGCGTTTCAGCAGCAAAATAAGCAGTGGCGCCAAGCTGGTGCCAAGCATGGTAAAGAAATCGCGACCGGCTGCGGCGGCGTCAATGGCGCCTGGGGCAATCACCGCTGGGATCGCCAGCACCGCTAGAATGTTGAATAGGTTGGAGCCGACCACGTTGCCAATGACGATGTCATCTTCACCTTTCATCAGACCAGCAATGCAGGCGGCCAATTCCGGCAGACTGGTACCGACAGCGATAATGGTTAAGCCAATAACTAAGTCCGACATGCCGAACCACTTGGCGATCACCACCGCGTTATCCACCATCAGATCCGCCGCAATTGGCAACAGCACCATGCCAATCACCAACCACAGCAAAGCCTTAGCCATCGGCACGTTAGCCGGTACTTCGCCTTCGGCTTCACTAACCATCTTATCGTCGCGGGCTTTTAAAGCACTGATCACCAAAAAGCCCATTACCAGAGCGAAGGCGGCAAACAAGATCAATCCATCGGTTACCGATAACTGCAGATCGTGCATAAGGTAACCAGCCAAGATGGTGGCTCCCAGCATCAATGGCATCTCTTTAATCAAGGTTGAAGAACCAACCAGTAGCGGCTTAAGCAGCGCCGAAAGGCCTAGAATAAGAGTAATGTTGGCGATGTTAGAGCCAATCACATTGCCGACCGCGGTATCGAGTTTGCCCTCCATCGCCGCGCTGGCAGCGACCATCGCTTCCGGTGCTGATGAACCCATGGCGATGATAGTGAGGCCGATGATCATCGGCGCAAGGCCTAGGTTGCGTGCGACGGCAGCGGCGCCGAAGACGAAGCGGTCGGCGCTCCAAACCAATAACGCCAGACCTGCTAGCAGCAAGAAGATGTTTAACAGCATGAGGGCAAAAATAACACGGTCGAAAGGGTCACATTGTCGCCCGTTGCGCTTGAAATTGAAAGGCTTTAGCCATTGTGATGCGGGTTGCGCAAGCTTAAGATGGCGGGCTTAACTGGATAAATTTGTTGGAGAAAGGCGGCGAAAAGTTCGGCTATGCCAGCGCCGTGACCCCTATGACTGATCCTCACCTACCCCCGAGTGATGACTTAATTTGCGTTGAAGGATTGCAGTTCTATCGCGGCGACCGCGCCATCTATCGCGATCTCGATCTGGTTATCCCCAAGGGCAAAATCACCGCCATTATGGGCCCCAGCGGCATCGGTAAAACCACCCTGCTGAAGTTGATTGGTGGCCAGTTACAGCCATCCAAAGGGCGGGTGCTGTTTGATGGCATTGATGTTCATCAACAGTCGCGACGACAGTTATATCAACTGCGCCGACGGATGAGCATGCTGTTTCAATCTGGCGCGCTGTTTACCGATATGTCCGTCTTTGACAACGTCGCCTTTCCTCTGCGGCAACACACCAAGTTGCCCGAAGCGTTGATCCGTCGCTTAGTGCTGCTGAAGCTGGAAGCGGTGGGATTGCGCGGTGCGGCTGGGTTGATGCCGAATGAGCTCAGTGGCGGCATGCAGCGCCGTGCCGCCTTAGCGCGGGCGATCGCGCTAGAGCCGGATCTGGTGATGTATGACGAACCGTTCGCTGGCCAAGATCCGATTTCGATGGGGGTGGTGGTTAAGCTGATTCGTGAGCTCGGCAGCGCTTTAAACCTGACGTCGGTGGTGGTCTCCCACGACGTTGAAGAGGTGCTTAGCATTGCCGATTGGGTCTACGTAATCGCCGACGGTCAAGTGATCGGCAGTGGCACCCCTGAACAGATCCGCGCACTTGATAGCGCCCAGTTACAACAATTTTTGCAGGGGGCGCCGGATGGTCCAGTGCGCTTCCATTTTCCTGCAAGTGACTACATGGAGGCCTTGCTTAAGTGATCGATTGGATTGCGCAAATTGGCCGTACTGGTATCAATTGGCTGGCTCGTCTTGGGCAAGCGGGGTTGATGTTAGTCGGCGCCTTGGTGGCTAAGCCGCAGCCGCGACAGATGGCGCCGTTGTTGGTGCGGCAACTGTATCAGGTTGGCGTGTTGTCGCTGCTGATTGTGTTGGTTTCAGGGCTGTTTATCGGCATGGTGCTGGCGCTGCAGGGCTACATTATTTTGGTCGACTTTGGTACCGAGGAGAGCTTGGGGCCGATGGTGGCACTGTCGCTGCTACGGGAACTTGGTCCGGTGGTAACTGCACTGTTGTTTGCTGGCCGAGCTGGTTCGGCGGTGGCGGCGGAGATCGGCTTGATGAAGGCCACTGAACAGTTAGCCTCGCTGGAGATGATGGCGGTCGATCCACTGCGGCGGATTGTGGCACCACGCTTCTGGGCCGGAGTGATCGCGATGCCGCTGCTGGTGTTTATGTTTTGTGCCGTCGGCATCTGGGGCGGTCATCTGGTTGGGGTGGAATGGAAAGGCATCGACGCTGGCGCCTTCTGGTCAATCCTGACCGCCAATGTTGAATGGCAGCAAGATATCGTTAACTGCTTTATCAAAGCGTTGGTGTTTGCGGTGGTGGTGATCTGGATTGCGCTGTTTAAAGGCTACAGCGCGGTGCCGACCGCTGAAGGCATCAGTAAGGCCACCACCGATACCGTCGTACACAGCTCATTGGCTGTGTTGGCACTGGATTTTGTTTTAACCGCATGGATGTTTGGGAGCTAGCATGAATTCCAAAAGCATAGAATTGGCCGTTGGCGGCTTTATTGTCGCAGGGCTGCTGGCCTTTGCGGTGTTGGTATTTAAAGTGGCGGATATCGATCCGCGTCAGCACACCCAGCAGTATCAGCTGGTGGCGTATTTTGACAACATCGGTGGCCTCAAAGCGCGGGCACCGGTCAAGGTCGGCGGGGTGGTGATTGGTCGAGTGGCTGCGGTCGAACTCGACCAGCAGCAACTGGTGCCGAAAGTGACGATGTTGATCGACGGTCAATATAATCAGTTCGCTGATACCAGTAGCTTGTCAATTCTGACCTCTGGTCTGTTGGGCGAACAATACATCGGTCTGACCCCAGGGTTTATGATCGACGATGAAGGCGAGATGCTGGCCGATGGCGATGTGGTTGAAGATACCCGCAGCGCCATGGTTTTGGAGGAACTGATCAGCCAGTTCCTGTACAGCAGCGGCGACAAAGATAAGGAGTAACCGCGATGAAAAAATTGATGATGGCCGCCGTGGCGCTGTGCGGCTCGTGGCTGGCACCGGCCTATGCCGAGGTTGACCAAAGCAACCCATACACCATGGTGGAACAAGTGGCGTCAGAGCTGTTGGGTAACTACAGCGAGCGCCGGGCCGAGCTGGATGCCAATCCGCAGTTGTTGCGTCAGTTGATTGAAACCGACCTGATGCCTTATGTGAACGTCAAGTACGCCAGCTACAAGGTGATGGGCAAAGCGGTACGCAGTGCCACTCCAGAGCAGCGCGACAACTTCACCGCCGAGTTTCGCGAGTATATGGTCACCACCTTTGCCCAAGCGTTTACCGTTTACACCGATCAAACCATTGAGTTTGAACCAGCACAGCCGCTGACTGACCGCAACATCGTTTCGGTTGGCGTGACCTTTATCGAGGGCACCCGGCCACCGATTGAAGTGAAGCTGAAGCTGCGCCTGAACAAGAAAAGCGGTGATTGGCAAGCGATCGATCTGATCGCGGAAGGCGCCAGCATCTTGGCCGCCAAAGAGACCGAGTTTGGTGGCCTTATCCGCCAGCAAGGTTTGGACGCGGTGATCCAGATGCTTAATGACAACAACCAAAAAGCGCTGGCGGGCCAGTCATAATGGCACTGCTGGCAGAGCGCAGCGGTGACAGCTTAAGCCTTAGCGGTTCGCTAACCAGTGCCGATGTCGAGCAGCACTGGCCTATCCCAGCCGCTTGGCTTGGCTCGCAAACGCTAAATTTGAATCTTGAGCGACTGCAACAAGTGGATAGCGCTGGGCTGGCGTGGCTGATAGAGCTAGAATCGGCGCAACGTCAGCAGCAGGGGACGATGCAATGGTTGCATTGTCCCGAGCGGCTAATTCAGCTGATGACCCTGTACGACCTTGATGTCAGTGCGGGTCAGTTAGCGGTAAGACATCAGAATTAGGGAGTGCTCGATGGAGCTTAGCGAAATTCAACAACGCCTAGAGCAGGCGATGGCGACAACCGAAATCAAAGTTAGCGCCGAAGGCACCCACTACAAGATCGTGATCGTCAGTGACGCTTTTGATGGCCAGTCTAAAGTTAAACGTCAACAAGCGGTGTACGCGCCATTGATGGACAAAATCACCGATGGCACTCTGCACGCCTTAACCATCAAGGCTTTTACTCCAGCCGAATGGCAGCGCGAAAAGCTGTTTAACTGAGCGAGTCACAGTGGATAAATTGCAAGTTCGGGCCGCAGGCCCACTGGCCGGAGACGTGGTGATCTCCGGCGCTAAAAACGCCGCCCTGCCAATCTTAATGGCTGCGGTGCTGGCGGAAGATACCATGACCATCCGCAACGTTCCGGCGCTGCGTGACGTTAATACCACCATCGCCTTGCTGCGTCAGTTGGGCGCCGAAGTCAGCGATCTGGCCGATGGCGTTCTGACCATCAATCCGGCCACCATCAACAACTACGTCGCCGCCTATGATTTGGTGAAAACCATGCGCGCGTCGATCATGCTGCTGGGACCGCTGGTGGCGAAGTACGGCGAAGCGGATGTGTCGCTGCCAGGCGGTTGTGCCATTGGCGCCCGTCCCGTTAACCTGCACATCCAAGGTCTGCAGGCGATGGGCGCGGACGTGACCGTGGAAGAGGGTTACATCAAAGCCCGCGTCGATGGTCGCCTTAAAGGTGCCACCATCCTGATGGACGTGGTATCGGTAACCGGTACTGAAAACCTGATGGCGGCGGCCGCGTTGGCCGATGGCGTAACCTTGATTGAGAACGCCGCCCGCGAGCCGGAAGTGATTGACTTGGCTGACTGCTTGAACGCCATGGGTGCCAAGATCACTGGCGCCGGTACCGACGTGATCCGCATTGAAGGTGTTGAGCGCTTAACTGGTATCGAGCACAGCGTGATGCCGGATCGCATTGAAACCGGCACCTATCTGGTTGCTGCTGCGGCTACCCGTGGTCAGGTGAAATGCTTGAACGCGGCGCCAGCAACCCTGGAGCCAGTGCTGCTGAAGCTGGAAGAGGCCGGTGCCATCATCGAACGTGGCGACGATTGGGTAAGTCTGGATATGCAAGGCCGTCGTGCTAAGCCGGTATCGATCAAGACCGCTCCGCACCCGGCGTTCCCAACCGACATGCAAGCGCAGTTCTGTACCCTGAACGCGTTGGCGGAAGGTACCGCAATGGTGACTGAGACCATCTTTGAAAATCGCTTTATGCATGTGCCAGAGCTGCAGCGGATGGGCGCCCAGATCGAGCAAGAGGGTAACACCTGTATGATCCACGGCTGTGAAGATCTGCAGGGCGCGCAAGTGATGGCGACCGATTTGCGTGCCTCTGCCTGTTTGGTGATTGCCGGTCTGGTGGCCTCTGGCACCACCGTGGTGGATCGCATCTACCACCTTGACCGTGGTTACGAACAGATCGAACACAAGCTGTCTGGCCTGGGTGCCGATGTGGTGCGCATCAAGTAAGCGTCACTGAACGTTCGAGCGCCAATGGCATTAACAAAAGCCCCGCAACTCACTGAGTGCGGGGCTTTTTGTTGATTCGAATCTCGGTGTGGTTTGGTGGCTAATCACCGCCTCTTAGTAAGCTCGCTGCAACGCCATTTACATCACAGTTGGCCGTTCTTCGACGGTCACCGGCACATTAAAGCGTTTGCCTTGGCGGATCAGCGTCAGGTTGACTTCGGTGCCCGGTGGGGTTTCCGCGACGCTATCCAGCAGCATGGCGGTGCCGGTGATCGGTTTGCCATTGAATGCGATCAACACATCGTACAAACGCAGTCCGGCTTTGCCCGCTGGGCCATTGGGATTGATGCCGGTGACCACCATGCCAGCGGCATCCATCAGTCGCAGTTGGCGGGCGATGGTTTCATTAACGGGATCGCCATCAAGACCTAAGTGACCGCGGATCACTCGGCCATCACGGATCAGCTTTTCCATGATGTTGTGCGCCAATTCAATTGGGATCGCGAAGTTGAGGCCAACGCCAGCGCCGCCCAACTGCTGGTAGTTGGCGGTGTTAACCCCAACTAAACGACCATCAGCATCGACTAACGCGCCACCGGAATTGCCTTGATTAATTGCCGCATCGGTTTGAATAAAGTCTTGAAACCCGGCGGATAAGCCATTGGATAGGCCATTGCGGCCGGTGGCACTAATGATCCCTTGGGTGATGGTTTGGCCGAGGTTAAATGGGTTACCGATGGCCAATACCACATCGCCGATGCGAGCACTGCGAGTGATATCCAAAGGGATCACCGGCAGTTGTGGCAGATCGATTTTAAGCACCGCCAGATCGGTGACCGGATCGGAGCCCACCAGCAAGGCTTCGGCGATGCGTCCATCCTGCAGCGCGGCAAAGATCTGCTCGGCTTGGCGTACCACATGGTAATTGGTAAGCACATAGCCATCAGGACTCATGATGATGCCGCTGCCCAGCCCTTGCGGAGTCGGCTGACTGAAGTTGCTGGTGCCCGGGCCAACGGTGTAGATGTTCAGCACTGCCGGGGCGGCGCGGCGCACCGCGCTGGCGTAACTGCTGCGCTCGACTTGGCTGATGCTGCTGTCCAGCCGCGGCAAGCGGCTGCGCAGCTCGGGATTCAATATCACAATAATGGCGGCTAAGATTAGACCGGCTAACAAAGGCTTAAGGATGTATCGCAATAGCGCCATCGGGGTTCTCAATTCTCGCGATCAGAGTTAACTGGGGGCGATGTTATCGCTCCATCGGTGGGATAGCAAAAGGGTGGCCGCAGCCACCCTGTGTGTTTGCGCTTGGCAGATGGTGGCGTTAACGCATGATCACCATCAGTTGCTCATTGTCGCGAATGACGGTAGCGGCAAAGGCACCGTCGTAGTCGCTGAGCGCCTTGCGTAGCTGTTTCAGATCTTTAACCGGCACCCGCTGACGATTCATCAGACTGACGCTGGTGATGATGTCACCTTCCATCAAACCTTGCTGAGCGGCGCGGGAGCGTTCGGCCAGTTCGGTTACTTTGATGCCACGGACGCCATCTTCATTGACGCTGGAGAGTTTGGCGCCCTCAAGGGCTGGGTGCACCACCGAGGCTTTAACGTTTTCGCCGGGGGCTTCATTCAAGGTCACGTTAACGCTTTGGCGTTCGCCGTCGCGGATCAGCTCTAGGGTGATCTTGGCACCAGCGCCCATGGTGGCAACCTTGGCGCGCAGCTCCTGGAAGGTGCGGATCTTTTTGCCATCCAGCGCGACAATGATGTCACCGGATTTTAGTCCCGCTTGCTGCGCCGCAGAATCGGCTACCACTTGGCTGACATAAGCGCCGTGCTTAGTGTCCAATCCAAACAGCTTGGCGGTTTCATTATCCAGTTCGCCACCGATGATCCCCAACACGCCACGGCGCACTTCACCAAATTCCAGAATCTGATCCGTTAGGCTTTGCACCATATTCACTGGAATCGCAAAGCCGATGCCGACGTTGCCGCCGCCCGGGGCGATGATGGCGGTGTTAATGCCGATCAGTTCGCCTTTCAAGTTCACCAAGGCGCCGCCGGAATTACCGGAGTTAATTGCCGCATCGGTTTGAATGAAGTTTTGGTAGCCCTCGCTATTGAGGCCACGGGAAAGGGCGCTGATGATCCCGGAGGTGACGGTTTGGCCTAGGCCAAATGGGTTGCCGATGGCAACAGTGAAATCGCCTACCTTGATTCTGTCGGAATCTGCCAGCTTAACCGCAGTTAGATCGTCGGCTGCAATTTTCAATACCGCCACATCGGTGGCCGGATCCGAGCCGACCAGCTCGGCCTCAAATTCGCGACCATCACTGAGGTTAATCACAATCTTATCGGCGTTTTCAATAACGTGGTGGTTGGTAATGATATGGCCTTGCTTAGCATCAACAATCACCCCGGAGCCGAGACTGCGAAACGGCCGACTGCGCTCGCCACCACGAGGGCCGTTGGGGCCGAAGAAGAAGCGAAACTGTTCTGGCAGCGATTGTTGCGCGGTCTGGGTGCCCTCGACCGATACCGACACTACCGCAGGGGAGATCTGCTCCACCATTGGCGCCAAACTCGGCAGTGCTTGGCCGCCAACGGCGTCTGGCCAAGCGGCGATCGCCGGTGCCGTAGCACCAAATAAACTGGCAGACAGAATTGCAGCAGAAACCAGCGTTAGATTTTTTTTCATGGTTGTTCAAGCTCCTACAGTCACAACACGACCCATTGTTAATAAAGCTGACCAATCTGGCTGGGAAAAAGTTCCCCAGTGGGATGGCGCCGCCATGGCATAACAAAAACGCACCCTAGTGGGTGCGCTGTGAAAAAATCATTGGTTGGCCGCTTTCGGTTCCGGATTGATGATCCCGTGCGATCCTTGAACATAATCATTTGGTGGCAGCGAGGTAACGTTGTCGGCTTCGGCGATAACGATTTGCTCTTCAGGCTCTGCCGCCGCCGGTTCATCGCTCAGTTCTCGGGCGGATTCTTGCCAGAACGCTTGGGTTTTCTCCAACTGCGCCGCCAGAGCCGCAAGGTGCTGCTTGGATTGGGTAAAGTGGTCATTCAGGCCTTGGCGTTGCTGTTCCAGCTCAAATCGAGCCTGCGCCAGTTCCTGCTGCAATTTATCAACGCTGGCTTTGCCGCCACTGCCACGACGACCAATAAAAAAGCCAATTACTAACGCCACTGCCGCTGCAGCAACCACAACCATCTCGTTCATTCACCTCTCCTTACTGTCTCGCCTTGGCTGTTACCAAAGCACTGCGGACCTCAATATACCGAGCCCGAGGGCACCGTGGTAGACTCGTTGAACGCAATTATAGGGGATATCACCCTCGGGAAAATTGCGCTTTATCAGAAGTTTTCAGGCATCTTCGGATGCCATGCCGTCGATGGAATGACCGATGCCAACGCCCAAGGAACTGTACCTGCGCGATCTCAAGCGCCCCGAATTTGTCCACGATCCTGCGCAAGCCGCGGCGGTCGAACAGCTGGAATTGCTGTACCAGCAACTGCGCAATCGCAGTCGGCAAAGTGAGCAGCCATGGTGGCGGCGCTGGCTCACTGATGAGTCTAGCAACCACCCCAAAGGGCTTTATTTTTGGGGCGGCGTTGGCCGCGGCAAAACCTATTTGGTGGATACTTTTTTTCAGTGTTTGCCGACCAAGCGCAAGTTACGGGTCCACTTTCACCGCTTTATGCAGCGCGTTCACCAAGAGTTAAACGAGCTTAAAGGCCAAGCGGATCCGTTGCTGGTGGTCGCCAAGCGCTTAGCCGACGAAGCCGAGGTACTCTGCTTTGATGAATTTTTTGTCTCTGACATCACTGACGCGATGATACTGGCCGGGTTATTGGAACAGCTGTTTGCTCATAAGGTGGTGCTGGTGGCAACCTCTAACATTCCGCCCCCGCTGTTGTATCGCAATGGTCTGCAGCGGCAGCGTTTTTTACCGGCGATTGAACTGATTCAACAGCATTGTCAGGTGTTTGAGCTGGATAACGGGGTCGATTATCGGTTGCGTACGTTGGCGCAGGCGGAGATCTATCATCATCCACTCGATGACGCCGCGTCGGCCAACTTACATCGCTATTTCGACCAGCTGGTGCCCGCGGCAATGGTCGAGCAACAGCCGTTAATGCTGTTTGGCCGCGAGATCCCCATTATCCGCAGTGGTGAAGGGGTGTTGATGATCGATTTTGCGGCACTGTGCGACGGCCCCCGCAGTCAAACTGACTACATCGAACTGGCGCGGTTGTACCACACGGTACTGCTGAGCGAGGTCAAATTGATGGGCCAAGAACACAGCGGTGATGATGTCGCTAGACGCTTTATTGCGATGGTGGATGAATTCTACGAACGTGGGGTAAAATTGATTGTTTCCGCTGAGGTGGCGCTGGCGGATTTATACGGTGGCGGCCGCTTGGCGTTTGAGTTTCAGCGCTGTCAAAGCCGCCTGACCGAGATGCAGAGCCACGACTATTTGGCTCGCCCCCACCTTCCGTAAAAGTTCGCGCGAAAAACGCCAATTTAACCGAAAAAAGCGGGTGATTTTTGCGTCAGACTCCCTTATAATTCGCGCCCTGCCCACGTTACGGTAGAGCGCACTGCGCTCAAAACCAGCGTCTTGTCCCGCTCGAAGGGGTGGGTGGAAGACCACTAAAAGGTTGTTTAACTGTTTTTAGTTAGACGCATTTTGTAACAGCTAAATTGGGTTTTTATCTAATGAAAACTTTTTCTGCTAAGCCAGAGTCCGTACAACGCGACTGGTTTATCATTGATGCCGAGGGTAAAACCCTGGGTCGTATGGCTACCGAAGTAGCTCGTCGTCTGCGCGGTAAGCACAAGCCTGAGTACACTCCTCACGTTGATACTGGCGATTACATCGTAATCATCAACGCTGAGAAAGTTACCGTTACCGGTAACAAGTCTCAGGACAAGATGTACTACCGTCACTCTGGCTACCCAGGTGGCATCAAAGAAATCAACTTCGCTGATCTGCAGGTTCGTAAGCCTGAAATGATCATCGAAAAAGCGGTTAAGGGCATGCTGCCAAAAGGTCCTCTGGGTCGCGCCATGTTCCGTAAGCTGAAAGTGTACGCTGGTGCTGAGCACAAGCACGCTGCACAGCAGCCACAGGTTCTGGATATCTAAGGGGATATAGGCAAATGACTCAATACTACGGTACTGGCCGCCGCAAGACCTCCACTGCTCGTGTTTTCATCAAGCAGGGTTCTGGCAACATCACTGTAAACAAGCGTTCTCTGGAACAGTTCTTTGGTCGTGAAACTGCTCGCATGGTAGTTCGTCAGCCACTGGAACTGGTTGAGATGCTGGACAAACTGGACATCTACGTAACCGTACGCGGCGGCGGCATCACCGGTCAATCCGGCGCTATCCGTCACGGTATCACTCGTGCTCTGATGCAGTACGATGAGACCCTGCGTCCGACTCTGCGTGAAGCTGGTTTCGTTACCCGCGACGCTCGTGAAGTTGAACGTAAGAAAGTTGGTCTGCGTAAAGCACGTCGTCGTCCACAGTTCTCCAAGCGTTAATTCGCTGGCGTCCTATGGATTCGAAAAAACCGCCCTCTGGGCGGTTTTTTTATGCCTGCAATTTGGCTACTGCGCCAAGCCTTTAAAATTCTCTGTCTTATCCGATCAAAGTCGCTCTTGCGGATCATCAAACCGGTCGGATCTTTCGCTAAAAAGTCGCGCTAAACAAATTGGTTATCTGGCTACTCTGCAAATAATCGATAACTTTATCTAACATCTTGATAAAAACTCATGTGATTTAAGTCCGCCTTGGTGTGCAAGGTGTGAACTGGGTCGCTTTTTCTTTATAATGCGCCTGCCCCCGCTCTTGGGACAAATGGACTTGGGCCTGCAGTGAACTCATCAACAAATGCGATGAGGCGCTGAGCCAAATCAGCTTCCGAGGCATAAGAAAAGCAACACCCTGTTGGGAGAAATCTAGATGAGCAATGCGCCTGTCGATACTGGACGTCGCAGATTCCTAACTCTAACCACCGCTGTGGTGGGTGGGGTTGGCGCAGTGGCTACTGCGGTTCCCTTTATCAAATCGTGGAACCCCAGCGCAAAGGCCAAAGCGGCCGGAGCACCAGTAGAAGTAAACATAGGAAAGATTGAACCGGGTCAGATGCTACGCGTGGAATGGCGTGGCAAACCGGTCTGGGTGGTACGCCGCACCCCTGAAGTATTGGCCCAGATGAGCGGTCTGACCGATCAACTGCGGGATCCGAACTCCGAAGAACCACAACAACCAGCTTACGCGGCCAATGCCAATCGGTCGATTAAGGATGAGTTCTTTGTTGCCGTTGGTCTTTGCACTCACTTAGGGTGTTCGCCCACCTACCTGCCAGATTCCTTTGATCAACAAGTCGAAGGGGTGCAAGCGGGCTTTTTCTGTCCTTGCCATGGCTCCAAGTTCGATATGGCCGGGCGGGTGTTCCAAGGAGTGCCTGCACCGCTGAACCTGGTGGTGCCACCGCACCAATACACCAGCGACAGCACCATCCTGATCGGTGTGGATGAGGAGACCGCCTAATGAGCAAAATCATGGATTGGATTGATGAGCGTATTCCGCTCACCAAGACCTATAACAAGCACGTTGGCGAATACCCAGCGCCGAAGAACTTCAACTTCTGGTATTTCTTTGGCTCGCTGGCAATGCTGGTGCTGGTGAATCAGATCCTCACCGGGATCTGGTTGACCATGAACTACGTACCGTCGGCGGAAGGGGCGTTTGCCTCGATTGAATACATCATGCGTGATGTCGAATACGGATGGTTGCTGCGCTATATGCACTCCACCGGTGCCTCGGCATTCTTTGTAGTGATTTACCTGCATATGTTCCGTGGCCTGATTTACGGTTCCTACCAAAAGCCGCGTGAACTGTTGTGGATCTTCGGCATGTTGATCTTCCTGATCCTGATGGCGGAAGCCTTTATGGGCTACCTGTTGCCGTGGGGCCAGATGTCCTACTGGGGCGCGCAGGTAATTATCTCGCTGTTTGGTGCGATCCCGGTGATTGGTGATGATCTGACCCTGTGGATCCGCGGCGACTACGTGGTCTCTGGGGCGACCTTGAACCGGTTCTTCGCCTTGCACGTGATTGCCCTGCCATTGGTGCTGGTGGTGTTGGTGTTCCTGCATATCGTTGCCCTGCACGAAGTCGGTTCCAACAACCCCGATGGCATCGACATTAAGAAGAACAAAGATGAGAACGGTTGGCCAAAAGACGCTATCCCATTCCACCCGTACTACACCGTTAAGGATATCGTTGGCGTTGCCGGCTTCCTGATTGTGTTCTGTTACGTGATCTTCTTTATGCCCGAAGGCGGTGGCTATTTCCTTGAGCCGCCAAACTTTGAAGCAGCCAACCCACTGAAGACCCCTGAGCACATTGCGCCGGTGTGGTACTTCACCCCGTTCTACGCGATTTTGCGAGCGGTTCCCGACAAGCTGTTCGGGGTGATCGGCATGGGCGCGGCGATTGTAGTGCTGTTCTTCCTGCCATGGCTGGATCGCTGCAAAGTGCGTTCTATCCGCTACCGCAGTGTGATCCATAAAGCCAATATCGCTCAGTTCGTGGTGTGTTTCATCGCTTTGGGGATCTTAGGGGCGTTGCCGGCCGGTGAACTGGAAACACTGCTGGCGCGGATCTTCTCCCTAGGTTACTTCGGTTTCTTTGTGGCGCTGTTTGTCTACAGCAAGTCCGAAAAAACCAAACCGCTACCAGAACGGGTGACAGGCTAATGAAGAAGTTAATTATTACTTTAATGGCTTGCCTACCGGCACTGGCCTACGCCGCCGGTGGCAATAATGAACATGTGGTGTCGGCAGATATCGATCTGCACGACAAAACCTCGCTGCAAAATGGCGCACGGGTGTTTATGGAAAGCTGCATGGGCTGCCACTCTGCCCAGTACCAACGTTATCAACGGGTCGCGGAGGATGTCGGCTTTAGCGTGGATGAGATGACCGCGATGATCCACACCGATGCCAAAATTGGTGATCTGATGGTCAGTTCCATGCCACAGGCCGAAGCCGCCAAGTGGTTCGGTGCCGCGCCACCGGATCTAACCATGATTGCGCGGGTACGGGGCTCCGACTGGGTCTACTCCTACCTAACGACGTTCTACAAAGATGAAAGTCGGCCGTTTGGGGTCAACAACTTGGTGTTCCCATCGGTGGGGATGCCGCACGTACTGCAATCCTACCAAGGTACGCCCGTGCTGCAGGAGGACGGTAGCATCGTGGCCGCCGGCGGCAGCATGAGCGATGCTGAGTACAAAAAGTTGGCTTTGGATCTGACCAACTTCCTTACCTATTCGGCGGAGCCAATCCGTACTACCCGTGAAGCGATGGGGGTCTGGGTGTTGGGTTTCTTGGCAATTTTCTTTGTGATTGCCTATCTGCTGAAGCGTGAGTACTGGCGAGATGTACACTAATTCGCTAGAACAGGTTACAATCTAACGCTTGGCTAAATGGGGGCATCAGCCCCCATTTACTTTATTTTTTCTGAATTCCTTTCGGAGGGTATCAATGGCTGTCGCTGCCAACAAACGCTCTGTCATGGCCCTGTATTCCGGTGCCAGCGATCTTTATAGCCATCAGGTGCGCATCGTTCTTGCTGAAAAAGGCGTAGGCGTTGAAGTGGTGCAGGTGGATCCAAACCAACTGCCACAGGATCTGGTTGAACTGAACCCATACAACAGCGTGCCAACTCTGGTCGATCGTGAGCTGGTTCTGTACAAGGCTCGCATCATCATGGAGTACTTGGACGAGCGCTTCCCGCACCCGCCATTGATGCCTGTATACCCTGTTTCTCGTGGCCAAAGCCGTCTGATGATGCACCGCATCGAAGCCGACTGGTACAGCCTGGCCGAGCGCATCGAGCGCGGCGAGAAAGCGGAAGCGGCTCGTAAAGAGCTGACCGAAGGCATTCTGGCACTGGGTCCAATCTTCGCTGAAACGCCGTTCTTTATGAGCGAAGAGTTCACCCTGGTGGATTGCTACCTGGCCCCGCTGTTCTGGCGTTTGCCTGCACTGGGTATCGAGCTGAACGGTCGTGGCTCTGCAGAAGTGAAAGCTTACATGACCCGCATTTTCGAGCGTGAGTCCTTCAAAGCGTCTCTGACTGAAGCAGAGCGCGAGATGCGGATCGGTTAATGACCGCACCATTGGCCCCAACTCGTCCCTACCTTCTGCGTGCTTTTTACGATTGGATGGTGGACAACGATCTGACCCCGCATCTGGTGGTGAACGCCACTTTGCCAGGGGTTAAGGTACCAACTCAATTCGTTGAGGATGGTCAGATCGTGTTGAACATTGCCCCTCATGCGGTTGGTAATTTGCAGCTGGGCAATGACTACATCATGTTTAACGCCCGTTTTGGTGGTAAGCCGCACGCCTTAGAGGTGCCTTTGGCAGCGGCAGAAGCGATCTATGCCCGTGAAAACGGGGCTGGTACCGCCTTTGCACCGGAACAAGCCTATGAGCTGGCCGAAGAGGCCGAGCCAACGGTTGAGCCAGAAGCAACGACACCGCCGCGTCCAAGCGGCCGTCCGAGCCTAACGGTTGTTAAATAAGTTAAGCCGCCTCAATCGAGGCGGTTTTTTATTGCCGATTGAAAGTTCATCTTGCTTTTGGCTCATGAATGCATGAGTTAATGTCGCTGTTGCCTCAAGGTTGTGTCTGTTAGGGTAAGTGACGTGGCTCACAGTTCGCCGCGTTTTTAACTGAAGTACCAAGAGGTAGTTATGATCCAAGGCATCCAAATCACCAAATCCGTAAACGTTAACCTGATGAACTCCATCTGGCTTATCGACGCAGAAAACAACCAAGCTCGCTGTCTGGCGGCGGCCTCTGGCTACGAAGCGGATCAGGTTGTTGCTCTGGAAGAGCTGGGTGAGTACGAGTCTCGTCCAGTAAACGTGGAAGGCGTTCAGCCACTTCGTGAAGGCGGCCAGCACCTGAACGTAAACGTTCTGAACCGTGAAACTTTGGTGCGCATCATGGAAGCTCGTGAGCGCGTAGAAGCCGGTAACCCAACCGACGAAGATCTGGACATCATCACTGCCAATGCGCAGCTGACCATCCGTGTATCCGGTTACGCGGTACGCTTTAACTCGCTGACTCTGGAACAGCAGAAAGACGTAATTACCCGTACCTTCACCCAGTCTCTGTAATACAAACGCCACCACTTTGCCGGTGCGGCGGTGGTAGTGGCGAGATAACAGAGGGTCGAAGAGACGCTAAGGGCTGCCATTGGGCAGCCCTTTTTGTTTGCGCTGCTGGCAGTGATATAACCTAGCAAGCAAACTTGTTTGGATAATCATCAATGCGAGCCGATCTACTAGCACTGCCCAGCAGCGTCAATCTAGCCAGCACCATTCGTCAGCAAGAGCCGCTGTTGGCCAAACAACTTGGGATCTCGCTTTATCAAGTGATGGAGCAGGCGGGCAACGCTGCCTACCAACTGTTGCGTCAACGCTGGCCAGAGGCAAAGCGGATTTGTGTGTTGTGCGGTGCCGGTAATAATGCCGGCGATGGTTATGTGCTGGCTCGCGAGGCTGCCGCAGCTGGTTTGCAAGTCCGGCTGTTGCAAACTGACAAACCCCTTGATGGCGATGCGTTAATTGCTCAGCAATCCTGGTTGGCCAGTGGTGGCACGATTGAACCGCTGACGTTGCCGCTGCCAGACACCGAAATCCTTGTTGATGCGTTGTTGGGGACCGGTATTTCCGGCACCGTACGGCCCGCGTTAGCGGCAGTGATTACTGCCGTTAATCAGCATCCGGCCAGCGTGTTGGCAGTGGATCTGCCCAGTGGCGTGAATGCGCAAACTGGGGGGATTGCTGGTGTGGCCGTTAATGCCGATATCACGATTAGCTTTGTGGCGAATAAGTTGGGATTACTGACCGGCGGGGGCTTAAGTCAATGCGGTGAACTGCATTTAGCACCACTGCAATTGGGAGCCCATTTGGCCGCTGAAGGACGGTTGTTGCAACCGGAGTGTCTGAGCAACTGGCCAGCGCGCGCCGCCAACAGCCATAAAGGTAGCCACGGTAAACTGTTGTTGCTAGGCGGCGCCGAGGGGATGGCTGGGGCATTGCGGTTGGCTGCGGAAGCAGCGCTGCGTAGTGGTGCCGGTTTGGTTGCCGCAGGTTGCGCCGAATCGAGCGTTAGCGCGCTGGTGATCCCGCGGCCAGAGGTTATGGCATTTACTGCTGATTCTTCCCAGCTCGAGGCTCGCTTGCAGTGGTGTCAGGTTATCGGCATCGGCCCAGGGCTTGGTCAAGGGCGGTGGTCGCAACGGGTGTGGCAGTCGGCGCTCGCGCAGGATAAGCCGATGCTAGTGGATGCCGATGGCCTAACTTTATTGGCGGCTAAGCCGCAGCGACGGGATAACTGGGTGCTGACCCCGCATCCCGGTGAAGCTGCACGATTACTGGATTGCAGCATCGCTGCCGTCGAGCAAGACCGATTGGCGGCCGCGCAAGCGATCCAGCGTCAATATGGCGGAGTGGTCGTGCTCAAAGGCGTTGGCACCGTGATTGTCGACCCTCAGCAATGGTCGCTGGCAGTTACTGGCAATTGCGGATTAGCAACAGGGGGCAGCGGCGATCTGCTTTCTGGTATAATCGCCGGCTTAATGGCTCAAGGCCATGCAAATTATCAGGCCGCGTGCATGGGGGTAATGCTTCATGGCGAGGCCGCAGATCGGGCGGCAGGCGATGGCCTACGTGGCATGTTACCGTCGGATCTGTTTCCGCATATCCGTTTTTTGGCAAATCAAGGAACCCTATGACTCAGGCAGTTTTTGAGTTGGCAGATGAACAAGCGACATTGGCGCTTGGACAGCAGTTAGCCGCCGTAGTAAAAGCGCCGTTGGTGGTGCATCTGCACGGCGATTTGGGCGCAGGTAAAACCACCTTTACCCGTGGTTTGATTCAAGCGCTGGGTCATCAGGGGGCGGTAAAAAGCCCAACTTATGCCTTGGTTGAACCTTATGAACTGGCCGATATGCAGATCTATCACTTTGATCTTTATCGACTAATGGATCCTGAAGAACTTGAATTTATGGGGATCCGTGATTACTTTGCCAACAACACCCTGGCGTTGATTGAATGGCCGGATAAAGGCCATGGCATGCTGCCACCGCCAGATCTGGTGATCACCATGACCTACCAAGGCGAGGGGCGCCAAGCGCAACTGCACAGCCGCTCTGAATTGGGCGAGGCGTTACTACAACAACTACTGAACTAACTGATGAGTCTATTTTGTCGATGGCTGCTGCCGGTGGTGCTGTTGCTAAGCAGCGCCGCATCTTGGGCTAACACCTTAACAGCGACCCGTATCCATGAGAGTCCGACCAATACCCGGTTGGTGTTCGAACTGAGCGCCAAGCCGACCTACGCCACTTCACGGCTATCGAATCCGGATCGGATCGTCATCGACATAAAAGACACGCGCTTAACGGCGAAGCTCGATAATCTGGCCAAACAGAGCAAGTTACTCAAACGAGTGCGCACCAGTAAGCCGGCCGGCCAAGGCCAGTTGCGGTTGGTGCTGGATATGGCGGCCAGCGCCAGCTACAAAGCGTTTGCTCTGGGACCAAGCGGAAAATCACCGCATCGTTTGGTGGTTGATCTAAAACCGACCAAGGCCACTAGCACCGCCAAACCCAACAGCCCCGGCCGCAAGGTGGTGATCGCCATTGATGCCGGTCACGGTGGTAAAGATCCCGGCTCCATTGGGCCTTCCGGCACCTACGAGAAAAACGTGGTGCTGCCGATTGCCAAAAAGTTAAAAGCTAAGATCGACGCCACCCCAGGGTTTGAAGCGGTATTGGTGCGCAGCGGCGATTACTTTGTCTCCTTGGATAATCGATCCGAGCGTGCCCGCGCCGCCAACGCCGATCTGCTGTTGTCGGTACACGCTGACGCGTTCTCCAACCCGCAGCCTCGGGGGGCGTCGGTGTGGATCCTGTCTTTGCGTCGCGCTAATTCCGAAATGGGTCGCTGGCTAGAACAAGACGATAAGTTGTCGGAGCTGCGTGGCATCGGCGAGGTGATCTCGCAATCCTCTCAAGGCGATCAAGACTTAAGTCGTACCATTGTCGACTTGGCGCGGCAGAACAATATGGCGGAAAGCCACACCTTGGCTGGCGATATCCTCGGTGAGTTTAAAACCTTCACCAAGTTGCATAAGCGCGAACCGCAGTCGGCGTCATTGGCGGTATTGAAGTCGCCGGATCTGGTGTCGATGTTGGTGGAGGTGGGCTTTATCTCCAACCCGCAGGAGGAGCGTTTGCTGCGTTCAAGCGCCCACCAAGATAAGTTAGCGACGGCGATGCAAAAGGCGGTGACCCGCTACTTTAAGAGCAATCCGCCCCGTGACAGCTGGTTGGCGCAAACCCAGACTCACAAAGTGAAGTCGGGTGAATCCCTGTCGGTGATTGCCCAGCGCTACGGCGTCAGCTTGGCCGATCTTAAGCAAGCCAATAAGCTGCGTAGCAATACCTTGCATATCGGCCAGCAGTTGGTGATCCCGCGCGTTTAATGCGCCACTAGGAAAGACTATGACCATTCAGATCTTACCGCCGCAGTTGGCTAACCAGATCGCGGCCGGTGAGGTGGTCGAACGCCCCGCATCGGTGCTCAAAGAGCTGGTGGAGAACTGCCTCGATGCGGGTGCCACCAAGGTTGAGATTGAGGTGGAGCGTGGCGGCAACAAATCGCTGGTGATCCGCGATAATGGCAAAGGCATCGCCAAAGACCAACTGGCGCTGGCACTGGCTCGCCATGCCACCTCGAAAGTAGCCACCCTAGAAGATCTGGAATCGATCTTAAGCTTCGGTTTTCGCGGCGAAGCGTTGGCGTCCATCAGCTCGGTAGCGCGCCTGACCTTAAGCTCTCGGGCTGAAGGTGCGACTGAGGCATGGCAAGCCTATGCTGAAGGCCGCGATATGGCGGTGCAGGTTAAACCGACCGCCCATCCGCAAGGCACCACCGTCGAGGTGGTCGATCTGTTTTTTAATACCCCCGCGCGGCGCCGTTTTTTGCGTGCCGATAAGACCGAGTTCACTCATCTGGAAGAGCAGCTGCGGCGGATCGCGTTGGCCAAAGAGAGCGTCCACTTTAGCCTGCGTCACAACGGCAAACTGGTGCGTCAGTATCGACCAGCCAGCAACGATCGGCAGCGGCAACAGCGGTTGGCATCCATCTGCGGCAGTGCCTTTGCTGAACGTGCGTTTACCCTACGCAGTAGCACCGATGAGCTGGCGCTGACCGGGTTCCTGGCGCTGGATGATGACAAAGCCAAGATCAGCGACGTGCAGTACTTCTACGTCAACGGTCGGGTGGTGCGTGATAAATTGGTCAATCATGCGGTTCGACAAGCGCTGGAGGAAGCCGGTGTCGCCCAAGCGGCGGGCTTTGTGCTTTATCTGGTGCTGGATCCCCATGAGGTTGACGTCAACGTTCATCCGGCCAAACACGAAGTGCGGTTTCATCAAGCGCGTTACGTCCACGACTTTATCCTAACCGCATTGAAGCAAGGGTTAGCCCAGCGGACGTCGCTGTTTTCAGAGGCAGAAGCACCGTCGACACAGCGGCAATTCAATGAACTGGGCGCTGTCTATCAGGCTCAGTCTCAGCAACTTGAGAACCGTAGCGACCACAACGCGGCTGTGGGCATGGCTCAGCAACCGGACTCATCCGGTTGGGGCGCTGACGCCAGCCGCAGCTATGCCAGCGACAGTCGTTATGCGCCTGCGGCAGGCTCCAGTTATTCAGGCAACGCCAGCAGCGGCGGTTATGGCTACGCGCCTAAACCGCTGCGGCCACAGGCTAACAGTTACGCACAGACCGCGGCGGTTAACGCTTATGGCCAGTTGCTGCAAACGCCAGTGCCGCCACTGACCGAGCAAGCGACTGCCGACGCCAATCAGTGGCGTTTACTTACCCAATTAGATCAGCAGTTGCTGCTGGGGAAAGGCAGCCAGTTGAAACTGCTGTCGCTGGCGAAGCTCAACGCTTATCAGCAAAAACAGGCATTGCTAAGCCGCTTACCGCAGGGACTCGTTGGTCAACCACTGCTGTTGCCCGTATCGCTGCCCGCTGACGTTAATTGGCTGGCGGTGATCGACCAACACAGCGGGCTGCTGCGCCGCCTTGGCATCGACATCAGTCAGCAGCATCAACGGTTGGTGCTAAAAACCGTGCCGGCGGTGCTGCGCCGTAGCGATTTGACTAAAGTGATCAGCGAACTGCTGCAGTGGTTGGAAGGCGATAGCCCATCCGACGAAGCGCTAGCGGCGTGGCTGAGTGGCTTTAGCGACGTGGGCGACGGTGCCAGCCAACTGTGGCAGCAACTTAATTCAACCCAGCAGGACGCACTGATGGCCCAAGCCATCGATTTGCCATGGCAGGCTTATCTGGAGCAAACCCATGAGTAACGATCCGCGCCCATTGGCGCTGTGCATTATGGGGCCGACCGCCTCTGGCAAAACCGATTTGGCGATTGCCTTGCGTCAGCACCTGCCGGTGGAGTTGATCAGTGTCGATTCGGCGCTGATCTACCGTGGCATGGATATCGGCAGCGCTAAGCCCTCGGCCGCCGAGCAAGCGGCAGCGCCGCATCGGTTGATCGATATTCTCGATCCGGCTGAGAGTTACTCGGCCGCCGATTTTGTTGCCGACGCCGAGCGGGAAATGGCCGCCATTACCGCCCAAGGTAAAATTCCGTTGCTGGTTGGCGGCACCATGATGTACTTCAAGTCGTTGATTGAAGGGTTATCGCCACTGCCATCGGCCAATCCGGAGATCCGCGCACAAATTGAAGCTGAGGCTAAGTCCGACGGTTGGCAAACGCTGCATCAGCAGTTAGCCGAGATCGATCCGGTCTCGGCGGCGCGCATTCACCCCAATGATCCGCAGCGGCTGTTGCGGGCGCTTGAGGTCTATCGCATCAGCGGTAAGTCGATGACCGAACTGACTCAGGTTAAAGGTCAGCAGAGCCAATATCGATTTGCTCAGTTTGCTATCGCTCCGGCTGAACGAGCAGTACTGCATCAGCGCATTGAGCAACGCTTTATGCAGATGTTGCAGCAGCCGTTTGAACAAGAGGTGCAAGCGCTGATTGACCGCGGTGATCTGCATCCGGAACTTCCGTCGATCCGTTGTGTCGGATATCGACAGATGTGGTCGTACCTGCATGGGCAAGTGGATCGCGCTACCATGATCGCCCAAGGCGTTGCCGCGACCCGGCAATTAGCGAAGCGACAGCTGACTTGGCTGCGCGGTTGGCCAGAGCTAACTTGGCTCGATTCCAACGACCTTGATAATGTAGACAAGGTGTTGAGAAAATTAGCAATATAGTGTTGCCTAGGCTATAAAAAGACTAGCGCAGTGATGCGCTAATCGCCGACAATATACTGTTCAAATCAAATTACAATTTTAAAGGAAAACAGAATGGCTAAGGGGCAATCTCTCCAAGACCCGTTTTTGAATGCGTTACGTCGTGAACGTGTTCCCGTTTCAATCTATTTAGTTAACGGTATTAAGCTTCAGGGTCAGATCGAATCATTCGATCAATTCGTTATTCTGCTGAAAAACACCGTAAGCCAAATGGTTTACAAGCACGCTATCTCTACCGTGGTTCCTGGTCGCCCATTTAACATGAGCAATCACACCGGTGCTGGCCATCAGGTAGACAGCGGCGATACCCCGGCTTAACTGCCCTCGCAATCATTAGGAGCAAGTCTGCTTGTTTGAGAGGTATGAAGCAGGCGAACGCGCTGTACTGGTTCACATCGACTTCAGTCGAGAAGGTGAACGAGAGGATTTCGACGAGCTGCGCTTACTTGCCAGCTCGGCCGGAGTTCAAGCCTGCGGTGAGATCACCGGAAAGCGTTCCAGTCCCCATCCTAAATATTTCTGCGGTACCGGTAAGGCCGAAGAGATTGCCCATCTGGTGCGCGCTGTCGAAGCTGACATCGTCATCTTTAACCACGCCCTAACTCCAGCGCAAGAGCGTAATATCGAACAGATCTGCGAGTGTCGCGTGCTCGACCGCACCGGCTTGATCCTCGATATTTTTGCCCAACGTGCTCGCACCCACGAAGGTAAGTTGCAGGTGGAATTGGCGCAGTTGCGTTATATCTCTACCCGTCTGATCCGTGGTTGGACCCACTTGGAACGCCAAAAAGGCGGTATCGGCTTGCGTGGGCCTGGCGAAACCCAGCTCGAAAGCGATCGTCGTTTGGTGCGCGAACGCATCAAAACCATTTTGAAGCGACTGGAAAAGGTGGCCAAACAGCGTGAGCAGGGGCGTCGTGCTCGGCAGCGCCGTGAAGTGCCAACGGTATCGTTGGTGGGTTACACCAACGCCGGCAAATCAACCCTGTTTAATCGCATCACCGCAGCGGGTGTATACGCCGAAGATCAATTGTTTGCCACCTTGGATCCAACCCTGCGCCGCATCGACGTCAACCAAGTTGGACCGACGATTCTGGCGGACACCGTTGGTTTTATTCGCCATCTGCCGCACGATCTAGTCGCGGCCTTCAAAGGCACGCTGACTGAAACTCGCGAAGCGGATCTGCTGCTGCATGTGGTTGATTGCGCCGATGATCGCTGCGCGGAAAACATCGAATCGGTCAACGAGGTGTTAGCGGAGATCGAAGCCGACGAGATCCCAGTGCTGCTGGTGTACAACAAAATCGATAATCTCGATGACGCGGTTGCCCGTATTGATCGTAACGATCAAGGGGTACCAGTGCGGGTGTGGCTAAGCGCCAGAGCCGATGTCGGTATCGAACTGTTGTTTGAAGCGCTAACCGAACTGCTCGGCCAAGCGATTGCTGATCTGACTTTGGTGTTGCCGCCGGCGGAGAGCCGCTGGGTCGCCAAGTTACACGAACTGAATGCGGTTCAGCAGGTCGAATACGACGAGCAGGGACAGACGGTGGTACAGGTGAAGCTGCCCGAACGCGATTGGCAGCGATTACTGAAGGCTTCCGAGGGACGCCTGCATCACTTTATCCGCGAGTAATTGGCTGATAAATTAGCTAGAGTTACCAAAACCTTCCAAATGATGGAGCTGTAAATGGCCTGGAACGAGCCTGGCAATCAAGGCAAAGATCCCTGGGGAAACAGGGGCGGCAAGAATCAGGGTCCACCTGATCTGGACGAGGTGTTTCGTAAGCTCGCCAACCGTTTCGGCGGTGGCGGCGGCAAGTTTAGTGGCGTGGGCGTCGGCCTAGTGCTGGCTGGTGCCGTGGTCGCATACGGCTTGGCGGGTTTGTACAAGATTGAAGAGGCTGAGCGTGGCGTAGTGCTGCGTTTTGGTCAATTTGAAGGGATTGTTGGCCCAGGTCTGGGGATCCGCCCACCGCTGGTCGACAAGATCTACCCGGTTAACATTGAACGGGTTAACCGTTTGAACGCCTCTGGCTTGATGCTAACTAAAGATGAAAACGTGGTGACCGTGCAGATGGAGGTGCAGTACCGCATCCAAGATCCGCGCAAGTACCTGTTTAACGTAGCAAGTCCGGACCAAACCCTGAGCGAAGCCCTCGACAGTGCGATGCGCTACGTGATCGGTCACACCACCATGGATAACATCCTAACCGTGGGCCGTGAAGAGGTGCGTCAAAACACTTGGGAAGAGCTTGACGGCATCATCACCCCGTACGATATGGGGATTCAGATCGTCGACGTGGCCTTTAAAGAAGCCCGTCCACCTGAAGAGGTTAAACCGGCGTTTGATGACGTAATTGCGGCTCGTGAGGATGAGGAGCGTTACGTTCAAGAAGCGACCGCCTATTCTCGTCAGGTAGAGCCACAAGCTCGTGGTCAAGCGGAGCGTGTGCTTAAAGAGGCGGATGCCTACAAGCAGCGCGTGGTGTTGGAAGCTCGTGGTGAAGTGGAACGCTTTAACCAACTGCTGCCGCAGTATGAAGCGGCGCCAGAGGTAACTCGTGAGCGTCTGTATCTGGAAACCATGGAACAGGTGTACTCCAATACCTCCAAGGTGATGATCGATAACGACGGTGGCTCGATGTTCTATCTGCCGCTGGATAAGATTATCCAAGGCCAGAGTGCAACGCAGTCACAGCCGGCGGCAACAGTGCCAAGCAACAATAATAACCGAACCATTCGCACCCCAGTGAATGATCCGATCAACAGCCGTATCAGCGGTCGTCAAGGGAGAAACTAAGCCGTGAACGTTCGTACCTTAGTCATCCTATTCGTGGCCGCCGTGGTTGCCCTTTCTTCGCTGTTTGTGGTGGAAGAGGGCGAGCGAGCCATCGTTAAACGTTTCGGTAAGATCAACAAAGACGCTGAAGATAAGACCGTGGTTTATGCCCCAGGTCTGCACTTCAAAGTGCCATTTATCGATCAGGTTAGCTCGCTTAATGCGCGGATCCTGACCTTGGATGCGCCAGCGGATCGCTTTGTGACTTCCGAGCAAAAAGATGTGATCGTCGATTCCTTCGTGAAGTGGCGCATCATCGATTTCGGTCGTTACTACCTGGCGACTCAGCAGGGTAACCAGTTGTTTGCTGAATCTTTGCTGCAATCGAAGATCAACAACGCCCTGCGGGCTGAGTTTGGTAGCCGTACTATCAAAGAGATCGTCTCTGGCAGCCGCGATGAACTGCAGCGCGAAGCTTTGGATGCGACCGCGAAAGACGCCGCTGAGATTGGTGTGGCCTTGGTCGATGTGCGAGTGAAGCAGATCAACCTGCCGCCGGAAGTGTCGGAGTTCATCTACAACCGGATGCGTGCTGAGCGTGAAGCGGTGGCTCGTAAGCACCGCTCTGAAGGTCAAGAGCAAGCTGAGATCATTCGCGCCGGCGCGGATGCCAAGGTGACTCTGACCCTGGCGGAAGCCGAGCGTCAGTCGCGGGCTCTGCGTGGTCAAGGCGATGCGCAAGCAGCCAAGATCTATGCTGACTCTTATGGTCAGAATCCAGAGTTCTACAGCTTGCTGCGCTCTTTGGACGCTTACCGCGCTTCATTCACCAGTAAGGAAGACGTATTGGTCGTTTCACCGGATTCAGAGTTCTTCCAATACATGAAAAGCAATGCCGTGAACTAGGATAGAATCCTCCGGCAAAGCCCAACGCTCTGCGTTGGGCTTTTTTATTGCGTGAATTTTGGCGATACCCATTGCTCTCAGCGTCATTGAGTCAGTCTGATAACTGGCGATAATGGCGGGATTGTGGGTGTAATCGGTATCGCAAATGGAAATCGCAATGTTGGTCTTGGCCGGCGTGATGTTGGTCGAGGGCCTTGGCCCGTTGTTGTTGCCCAAGCAGTGGCAACGGGTGATGTCAGAGATGGCACATCAATCGCCAGAATCGTTACGACGCCTTGGCGGCTGCTTAGTTAGCGCCGCGGTGGTGCTGATTTGGATTTTTTCCGGTGCGGCATAAAACCAGTCAGTGGATTCTGGTAGAATCCTTTTTTAACCAGAAAGTGTGAACATCAAATGGGCAAAAATGTAGTAGTTCTGGGAACTCAGTGGGGCGACGAAGGTAAAGGTAAGGTTGTTGACCTGCTGACCGATCAAGCTAGCTATGTAGTTCGTTACCAGGGCGGTCACAATGCTGGCCATACTCTAGTAATCAACGGCGAAAAGACCGTATTACACCTCATCCCATCAGGGATCCTACGCGACAACGTTAAGTGCATCATCGGCAACGGCGTGGTGCTGTCTCCAGAAGCGCTGAAAAAAGAGCTGACCATGCTGAAAGAGCGTGGCGTGCCAGTTGAACAGCGTCTGGTGATCTCTGAAGCCTGTCCACTGATCCTGCCTTACCACGTTGCCATCGATCAGGCTCGTGAGCGTGCTCGCGGCAACGCCGCCATCGGCACCACCGGTCGCGGTATTGGTCCAGCTTACGAAGACAAAGTGGCTCGTCGTGCCCTGCGCGTTGGCGATCTGCTGGATGCAGAGCGTTTTGCCACCAAGCTGAAAGAAGTGATGGCGTACTACAACTTCATGCTGCGTGAATACCACCAGACTGAAGAAGTGGACTTCGACACCGTACTGGCGGATTCGCTGGAACTGGCTGAACTGATGCGTCCGATGATCGTTGACGTTGCCGATCTGCTGGATAAAGCCCGCAAAGCTGGCGAGCCAATCATGTTTGAAGGCGCTCAAGGCACCCTGCTGGACGTGGATCACGGCACCTACCCATACGTTACCTCCTCGAACACCACCGCTGGTGGCGTAGCGACGGGCTCTGGCTTTGGCCCGAACCACCTAGACTACGTACTGGGTATCGTTAAGGCCTACACCACCCGCGTTGGTGGCGGTCCATTCCCAACTGAACTGGATGACGAAGTGGGCAACCACTTGGGCACCAAAGGCCACGAGTTTGGCGCGACTACCGGCCGTAAGCGTCGTTGTGGCTGGCTGGACATCGTGGTGCTGCGCCGCGCAGTACAACTGAACGGCATGACCGGTATCTGTCTGACCAAACTGGACGTACTGGATGGTCTGGAAGAGCTGAAGATCTGTACCGGCTACCAGATGCCAAACGGCGAAATCCTGTCGGTACCACCGATGGACGCTGAAGGGTACGAAGCCGCAACTCCTGTATACGAAACCATGCCAGGTTGGTCCGACAACACCTTCGGTGTGGTTGAGCACGACCAACTGCCTAAGGCAGCACTGGATTACATCGCTCGTATCGAAGAGCTGCTGGAAGTGCCAGTGGACATCATCTCTACCGGTCCAGACCGCGTTGAGACCATGATCCTGCGCCACCCATTCGCTTAAGCGGATCGGATGTGGTAACTACGGGGCCTGCGGGCCCCGTTTGCGTATCTGCTATAAAGTTCTCACCCGCGCTGCCGATAACTTTGCTATGAAACGATGGTCTTTGATCGTTGCGGCATGGCTAC
Organism: Ferrimonas senticii DSM 18821; assembly: GCF_000422665.1. GTDB lineage: Bacteria > Pseudomonadota > Gammaproteobacteria > Enterobacterales > Shewanellaceae > Ferrimonas > Ferrimonas senticii. The sequence goes on from NZ_AUGM01000004.1 coordinate 115,993, forward strand.
TGGCCCCCGTGACCCAAGCGGCACCCATTCAAGCGGTAGATATCTATCCGCAGGATCTGCTGCTGCAGATGCTGCGAGACAACACTCACCTTAAGCGGGTGCGCGCCGATGACTGCCAGCTGCTGCAAGATATTGAAGCCCGAGCGGCGGTACTGAAAGTGCCGGCCTATCAAATGTTGTGGGCCGATATGCTGTTGTATGGGGTGTGCACCAACAAAGACGTTGAACAGGGCTGGCTATACCTCAATCGCGCTGCCGAGCAAGGGTTGGCGGACGCCATCGAACAGATCGGCCGCTATCATCTGCAAGGCAAGTTTGTGGTGACCGACGAAGCCTATGGCTTGCGGATGCTGCATACGGCCGCGTCGCTCGGTCATCAACGGGCGCTGTTGGCGGTGGCCGACTACTACGGTCAAGGCCGTGGCAGTGCGCTGGATTACCCCGCCGTGTACCAATGGCTGCACCAAGCCAAATTTGCCAATGACGCCGAGCGCGCCCGCGCCGAGCGCCTAAAAAATCAGTTGGCGTTGCAACTGCCGCCAAGCCTGCGGGAGCAGACCCGTCGCAGCGTATTGATGCGCTGACACTCGCTGGTGGCGATCGCGCTAGTAAAACTTAGAACTAGCGCAACTATTTCCGCGTCAGATCGCGAATTCCGTTATACTTTCCGCAACTTCTACTTCTGACCTTTATGGTTCCTCAATTGGTCTTTCTATGACTCAAGATCCCCACTTTGGCCGCGAGGCTGAAAAGTACGATAACCCCATCGCCAGTCGCGAATTCATTCTGCAGTTTATGCAGCAGCAACCGGCGCCGGTGGCGCGGGAAGAGTTAGCGGCCCACTTTGCCATTGTTGGCGATCAATACATCGCACTGACCCGCCGCTTACGAGCGATGGAGCGGGACGGTCAGATTGTTTACACCCGCAAAGGCCGCTACGGCCTGCCAGAGCGGATGGATCTGATCACCGGTACCGTGCTTGGCCACCGCGATGGCTTTGGTTTCTTCCGTCCGGACGACGGCGGCGACGATCTGTACCTGCCAGAACAGGCGATGTTCTCAGTCCTGCACGGCGACCGCGTGATGGCGCAGCTTGAACAAGGCGACCGTCGTGGGCGTAAGAGTGCCCGCATCGTTCGCGTGGTTGAACCGCGTAACCCGATGATCGTTGGCCGTTACTTCTCCGATCATGGCATCGGCTACGTGATCCCAGACGACAGCCGTTTGTCGCAAGACATTCTGATCCCAGCCGAAGGCCGCAACGGTGCCCGCGAAGGCCAAGTGGTGGTGGTTGAGCTGGTAAAACGTCCGGCGCCGCACACCCACGCCATCGGTAAAGTTGCTGAAGTGCTAGGTAACGAGATGGATCCGGGCATGGAGATCGAGATGGCGCTGCGTAGCCACGATCTGCCGCACGTGTTTGGCGACAAGGTGCTGACTGAGTGCGCTGCCATCCACGAAGAGGTGCTGGAGGCGGACAAACAGGGCCGTCGCGATCTGCGTAAGCTGCCGCTGGTAACCATCGACGGCGAAGACGCCCGTGACTTTGACGACGCGGTGTTTGCCGAGCGCAAAAAGAGCGGCGGCTGGCGCTTGTACGTGGCGATCGCCGACGTGTCGCATTACGTTCGCCCAGGCATGGCACTGGACAGCGAAGCTCGCGCTCGTGGTAACTCGGTGTACTTCCCGGCGCAAGTGATCCCGATGCTGCCAGAGAAGCTGTCTAACGGCCTGTGTTCACTGAACCCGCACGTAGACCGCCTCTGTATGGTGGCGGAGATGACCATCTCTGAAGCCGGTAAGCTGTCGGGCTACCAGTTCTACCCAGCGGTGATGCACTCCCACGCTCGTTTGACCTACACCAAGGTAGCGAAAATCCTCGATGGCGACGGTGCCCTCAGCGAAGAATACGCCGAGCAACTGCCGCACCTATTTGAACTGCACGAACTGTACCAAGCGTTGGATAATGCTCGTCAGCAGCGCGGTGCACTGGTGCTGGAGTCAGAAGAGACGCAGTTTATCTTTAACGAGCAACGTCGCATCGAACGCATCGAACCGCGCGCCCGTAACGTCGCGCATAAGATGATTGAAGAGTGCATGATCCTCGCCAACGTCGCGGCCGGTAAGTTCGTTAAGAAACACCAAGGCGAAGTGCTGTACCGTGTCCACGAAGGCCCTAGCGAGCAAAAGCTGCTGACTCTGCGTGACTTCTTGAAGCAGCAAGGTCTGGAGCTGGGCGGTGGCAGCGAGCCAAGTCCACTGGATGTGCAGAAACTGCTGCTGGAAACCAAAGATCGTGGTGATGCGGAGCTGATCCAAACCATGGTGCTGCGCTCGATGAAGCAGGCAGTTTACAGCGCCGATAACATCGGTCACTTCGGCTTGGCGCTGGGCAGCTACGCCCACTTCACCTCGCCAATTCGTCGTTACCCGGATCTGATCCTGCATCGGGTGATCCGCTTCCTGTCGGCCAAACAGGCGCAGCCAGAGCTGGCCACCGGCAAGCTGCAAAGCGACGGCGGCTATGGTTACGACGAGCAAGCGTTGGCTGAGCTCGGCGAACACACCTCGATGACGGAGCGCCGTGCCGATGACGCCAGCCGCGATGTCTCCGACTGGCTCAAGTGCGAGTTTATGCTGGATCACGTTGGCGACGACTTTGAAGCAGTCGTCAGTGGCGTCACCAGCTTTGGTTTGTTCGTACGCTTGAAGCGTTACCACATCGATGGTCTAGTGCACATCTCCAGCCTGGCCAACGACTACTACCACTACGATCCACTGCGCCAAGCATTGGTTGGCGAAGCCAGCGGTAAACGCTACCGTTTGGGCGATGAAGTGGAAGTGAAAGTGATGGCGGTGAAACTGGATGACCGTCAGATCGACTTGGCGCTGCTTGATGGTGGCCGCGCAGTCACTAAACGCAAAGGCAGCGGTAAGTCCAAAGCGGGCTCTGGTGTGTTGCGTAGCGGCAAGGACGCGCCGCGGAAACCGGCCGCTAAAGGCGGTTATAAGGGCGATGCCAAAGGCAAAGCCGACTCCAAATCTAAGGCCAGCCGCAGCGGCGACAGCAAGCGCGGTGGCAGTAACAAACGGAAAAAGCGTTCATGAAACATGAAATGGTGTTTGGTCTGCATGCCGTCGAGGCACTGTTGCAGCGCCAACCAGAGCGAGTAAAAGAGCTGTGGCTGTTAAAAGGTCGCGAAGATGAACGCCTGCAAAGCATCATCAGCTTGGCTGACGCCTTTGGCTTAAAGCCGCAGCTGACCAGCCGTAAGGTTCTGGATGACAAAGCAGAATCACCACAGCACCAAGGTGTGGTGGCCCGTGCGGTTGCCGAGCCAGTAAAAGGCGAGAATGAACTGGCCGAGCTGCTGGATAACGTCGAGGTGCCGCTGCTGTTGGTACTGGATGGGGTTACCGATCCGCACAACTTGGGTGCTTGCATTCGTAGCGCCGACGCCGCTGGCGTGCATGGGGTGATCGTGCCGCGGGATCGCAGCGCTGGTCTGGGCCCAATCGTACGTAAAGTGGCGGTGGGCGCAGCGGAAACCATGCCGCTGTTCCAAGTGACTAACTTGGCTCGCACCCTGCGTACTCTGCAAGAGCGCGGCGTGTGGATTGTCGGCGCCGCCGGTGAAGCGACCCATACCCTGTATGACGCCAAACTGACTGGAGCGCTGGCGGTGGTGATGGGCGCCGAAGGCAAAGGCCTGCGTCGCCTGACTCGCGAAGTCTGTGACGATCTGATCAGCATCCCAATGGCCGGAGAGGTGTCCAGCCTAAATGTATCGGTAGCCACTGGGATCTGTTTGTTCGAAGCCGTTCGTCAACGTCGCTGAACGCAGTCATACGATTGCAAATGATGTAAAAAATGCAGCCCGAGGGCTGCATTTTTTGTATCCGTTGACCGGTTGCTAGCAACGACGAGATTACTTCTCGTTTTCCAGCTTCTTCTCAAGATAGTGGATGTTGGTGCCACCATTTTGGAAGTGTTCGTCGGCCATGATCCGCTGCTGCAGTGGGGTGTTGGTCTTGATGCCATCCACTACCAGCTCACGCAGGGCGTTGCGCATCCGCGCAATCGCAATACCGCGGTTCTCACCGAAGGTGATCAGCTTGCCGATCATTGAATCGTAGTGCGGCGGTACGCTGTAGCCAGCATAGATATGGCTGTCCCAACGAATGCCCATACCACCTGGTGGGTGGAAATGTTCAATCTTGCCTGGTGATGGCATGAAGGTGTTCGGATCTTCGGCGTTAATACGACACTCAATCGCATGGCCGCGGATCTTCACATCGTCTTGGGTGATCGACAGCGGTTGGCCTGCGGCGATGCGCAGCTGCTCTTTGATCAGATCGATGCCAGTGACCATCTCGGTTACTGGGTGTTCTACCTGAATACGGGTGTTCATCTCGATAAAGTAGAACTCGCCGTTTTCAAACAGGAACTCGAAGGTACCAGCGCCACGGTAGCCAATTTCGATACAAGCACGCGCACAGCGCTCACCAATGGACTTACGCATTTCTGCGGTAATCCCCGGTGCTGGCGCTTCTTCGACCACTTTCTGGTGGCGGCGCTGCATCGAACAGTCACGTTCACCTAAGTGAATCGCATTGCCTTGGCCGTCGGCCAGCACTTGGACTTCGATATGGCGTGGGTTTTCTAGGAATTTTTCCATGTAAACCATGCTGTTACCGAAGAAGCTACCGGCTTCTGACTTGGTGATGGCGATCGCCTTCAGCAGTTCAGATTCGTTACGAACCACCCGCATGCCGCGACCACCACCGCCACCGGCGGCTTTGATGATCACCGGGTAGCCGATGCGCTTGGCGCACTGGATATTAAAGGCGTCGTCGTCGCCCAGCGGGCCGTCAGAGCCGGGTACGCAAGGTACACCGGCTTTTTTCATCGCTTCAATTGCCGCTACTTTATCGCCCATGATGCGGATGGTTTCCGCTTTCGGGCCGATAAAGATAAAGCCGCTTTTCTCTACCTGTTCGGCAAACTCGGCGTTCTCAGACAGAAAGCCGTAGCCTGGGTGGATGGCGATGGCGTCAGTTACCTCAGCAGCGGCGATGATTGCCGGTACATTCAGGTAGCTTTCCATTGCCGGTGCCTTACCGATACAGATGGTTTCGTCGGCCAGCAGTACGTGCTTCAGATCGCGGTCAGCGGTGGAGTGTACCGCTACGGTTTTGATCCCCAGTTCGCGACAGGCGCGCAGGATCCGCAGGGCAATCTCACCACGGTTGGCGATGACCACTTTATCCAACATGGTCGACTCCCTTATTCGATGATGAACAGTGGTTCGTCAAATTCGATTGGATCGCCGTTCTCTGGCAGGATCGCTTTGATTACACCCGCTTTGTCGGCTTCAATTTGGTTCATCATCTTCATCGCTTCGATGATGCACAGGGTATCGCCAACGTTAACGGTGTCGCCCACTTCCACAAACGGCTTAGCGCCTGGGGTGGCGGCACGGTAGAAGCTGCCGACCATTGGGCTGCGAACGTGGTGGCCAGCAGCAACGGCTGGTTCTGCGGCTGCGGTAGCAACCGGCGCGGCAGTGGCCACTGGTGCAACCGGTGCTGCTGTAGGGGCAACTACGGTGGTGGCGACTGGGGCAGCTGCGGTGGTCGCGGCGATACGTACGCTTTCTTCACCTTCGGTGATCTCCAGCTCAGCAATACCGGATTCCTGTACCAGTTCGATCAGTTTTTTAATCTTGCGAATGTCCATAGTGGCGCTTAATCCTGTGGTTTACGGTGCTCAATGTGGCGGCAGGCGGCATCAAAGGCGTATTGATAACCGTCACTGCCAAGGCCACAGATCACGCCCACGGCGACATCAGAGAAGTAACTGTGATGTCTAAATGGCTCTCTGCCGTGAACGTTGGAAAGATGGATCTCGATAAATGGGATGGCGACCCCCAGCAGCGCATCGCGCAGGGCAACGCTGGTGTGGGTAAACGCGGCAGGGTTGATCACAATAAAGTCAGCATCGCTGGCATGGATTGCGTCGATCAACTCCGCTTCGCTGTTGCTCTGCAGGTGCGACAGACGTACTGCGCGTTGCGCGGCGAGTTGCTGCAAGTTAGCGACAATGTCATCTAAGGTTACCGCGCCGTAAATGCCTGGTTCGCGGCGGCCTAACAGATTTAAGTTGGGACCATTAACCACAAAAATATGGGCAGGTTTCGGCATCTTGCAGCAATCCTCGGTTATTTTCGGTGACTTCGCGGTTAAGTTCCGAGAATCGCTAATTTTGCTCTCGAAAACCCACCATCCCTAGGTGGTCGGGTTATTATAACGACAACTTTTGGTTTAGCAGCACTTTACTGGTCTTATCACCGCATTTTAGCAGCAAGGTTTGTTTAAGCGCGGTTTTATTGTTCAGCCTGTTAATCGGGCTTGCGCCGCAATGCCTTGGTCTGACTGAGTTTCTTTTTGTTATCAACCCGACGTTTTTTCGAAGCTAGGGTGGGTTTGGTCGCCAACCGTTTTTTCGGCACCACCATCGCCGCCAGTAAAATCGCCTTTAGCCGTTCCAAAGCATCTTGGCGGTTTAGCTCTTGGCTGCGGTATTGCTGGGCTTTGATAATCAGTTTGCCGCTGGCAGTGAGATTCGCGTGGCCACGACTGAGCAGGCGCTGCTTGTAGATATCTGGCAGCGACGCTGAGTTTTTGACGTCAAAGATTAACTGGATAGCGCTGCTGGTTTTGTTGACGTGCTGGCCACCAGGACCGGAGGCGCGGATCATCTGCAGTTCCAGTTCAGCGGCCGCAATAGTGACGCGGTTAGAGACGATCAGCATAGGGGCGTATTGAGCAATTAAAGCGAATAGCACTATGGTACAGGCAATAAAAAAGCGACGCTAAAGCGTCGCTCTTTGAAACTGGTGTCGGCGTTACAGCAAGGCTTTATGCAGCGCCTGAGCATCGCTGTAGAACTTAGCGCTAACGCGACCGGTGCCGATACGGTGTATTCATTTTGCTCTGAGCTAATGATGTTGTTCTGTTCGAAGCGAACGGTCACGACCTGCTTACCAGCGCTTAGCTTGTGGCTGTCGGCGTAAGCGGGTACCGCTTGACCGTTGATCGCAGTAGCGAAGAAGCCATCACCCAATTGCAGTGAAGCGGCGGATGCAGTGGCGCTCATAAGTAGAGCCGTTGCAGCAGTAGCCAAAATAGTTTTAGTGCGCATGATGATTCTCCTTCCATTAGTTACAGCACTAGAAAGTCCATCTTCGGCAGGGCACCGAGATGTCCCCTGTAAACCCAATGACCCTTGTTATTGCCTTTATCAGTCATTTTAGAAGAGGCTCGTTTTGTGAGCTTCGTCACAGGTTGATTTAAGTTGTAACATCGGTTGTTAGCGAAGTGAACTCGGCAGCGACTGCAACTTTGGAAATTGTTGCTGAAAGTGGTGATTGTTTTGTGAGCAAGTTCACATTCAGGCTGGATGGCTAGCGGTGGCAACAAATGGCGGCAAAGCACGCCACAAGGCGGCTGAAAAAACAAAGTTCACCCTAAATTTTAACAAATTTGCCAGTTTTACTGTTGCTGGCTATCGATAAAAACGATTGTGAATTGGCTGCGGTTGACCGCTGATTGAAGCCGGTGATAAAAGGTTAAGCTGCTGAAATTAATTGTTAAAACTTAATGGAGAATGGCGGTGTTGCAGTTAGTGGTGGGGCAAGAGGCGAAGTATCAAATAGAGCGTCACGGCTTAATTCCGTCACTGTTTGATAAGTGGCTTGGTGCCAGTGGTGGGCCTAAATGGCTGCCGTTGGCGCCGTTAGAGCGACACTTAAGCCAACATTTTATTGGTCACAGCCAGCCGATGACGATGCTTGGTACCTCATCTGGGGCATGGCGCTGTACCACCTTGTGCCATCCAGAGCCGGAGCAAGCTCACCTGCGTCTACAGCAAGGTTATATTCATCAGTGGTATGCCCAAAAGCCGAGCCAAGCTGAAGTTGAGCGTCAATGCCGTGATCTGTTAGCTAAAGCGATCGCAGGGGCCGAGCCGCAGCAGCTGTTATCTCACCCCAATCGTCACCTTAATTTGATTGTCTGTCGTGGCAAGGGCATTGCGGCGAGTGAGCATCGTGGCGTAGCGACCTTGGCTGCGGCCTGCACTATGGCGTTAAACCTGCTTGGCCGCGAGCAATTGGGCTGGCTATGGCAGCGCTGGGTACTGCATGCCAAGGCGGATAGCCCCTTTATCGGCATGCGCGATCTGCTAACCCACAACACCCAATTGACCGCTGACGGTTTGCTGGACGCGATGTTGGCTACCGGGAGCATCCCGGTAGTGCTGCGAGGGGTTGCTGATCTGCCTAATACTGAACCGGGTTACTACTACGATGGCGGGGTCACCGATTACCACTTGGATCTGCCGGCACTGACTCAAGGTGGTTTAAGCCTGTATCCGCATTTCTATCCATATGCTGCGCCAGGTTGGTTTGATAAGTCGTTGCCATGGCGCCGCGCCAAGGGCAATTTCCGTAAGGTGGTGATGTTGGTACCAAGCGCCGAGTTTGTGGCGCAGTTACCCGACGGGCGGCTGCCGGATCGACATGATTTCGCCAAAATGGATAACGCCACCCGGATCGACCGCTGGCAGCGTTCCGTGGAACTGGGCGAGCAGTTGATCGATGCCTTTGAGCAGCTGCGGCAAGATCCGAGCAAAGCCATGATTACGCTGAAGTGACGTTGGTTTTTTAGATGACGCTGTTCGGCATTTTTAAGTTGATATGCAAATGATAATTGTTATCATTAAATCAACTTCCGAATGATATCGAGGCTCCCATGCTGAAAACCGCGACCTTTGCCGTAATGCATTTTTCTATCGCCTTTGCCGTGGCGTATCTGTTGACTGGCAGCGTGATGATTGGCGGCCTAGTGGCAATCGTTGAACCGGCGGTAAATACCGTTGGTTACTTTTTCCACGAGAAACTGTGGCGTCGTTTGGAGCAGCGAAAGTCTGCGCCAGCTCTCCTCACAACTGCTTAGACGCGAGCCGTTGAACACTAACTACACTTAGCTTTATGAAATGCGCGCCCGCAGTTGGGCGCGAGCGTCCTTTGTGTAGGAGGTGCCATGAATCGAGTCGACGCCGTATTGTTGCCCATCGACACGCCCGTGCTGCCAAAAGGCCGTAAGGCGCTAAAGATTGTTACCCCTGGGCAATTGCGCCGGCTGGCGGAGTGTTTGCAACATCCGCAGCCGTGGTTGGTGGTTTGCATGAACCGCGATGACGACAATCCGCTGCCGTGTTACCCATTGGCGACTCGGGTGGCGATCACCGATTTTTACAGTTTGGATGATGGCACCTTAACGGTGGTTGTTGAGGGTCAACAGAAGGTGCGGATCTCCGACGTTTGGGCGGAAGCCGATGGCGTTTGGATGGGCAAGGTGCTTCCAGTGCCGAATTGGCCACAGCGGCCATTGGAGCAAACCTACGAGATGGTCGGCACCGCGTTGGAACGGTTGTATGAGCAAGAGCCGAAACTTGGCGATCTCTATCCTAATCCCGATCTGCAAGACGCCAGTTGGATATCCCAGCGCTGGTTGGAAGTGCTACCGTTGATGGAGAAAGACAAGCAGATGCTGATGGCACAGCCGGATTGTCGCAAGACCATGCGTTATGTGCTGCAACTGATTATGTCCAAGCAGGAAGCGGAATAGCCCGATCTCCTTGCCACAGTCGCATTGCATCAGTGCGATAGCAAAAGAGCAGCCAATGAGCTGCTCTTTGTGGTTTTTTGGGGGGCTCACTCGTAACGGAGCGCTTCGATGGGATCGAGATTGGCGGCCTTGTAGGCCGGATAAAAGCCAAAGCCGACGCCGATCACCGCGGTGGCGGCAATGCTGATCAGCATGATGGTGGGCGACAGTGCCATACTGAAGCCAAATAAGTGCTCTAGTAGCAACAGCGCTGCTACTGACAACAGCAAGCCGATAATCGCGCCGACCAAACAGAGCACCACGCTTTCAATCAAAAACTGCCACAAGATGTGTTTGGGTTTGGCGCCAACCGCCATCCGCAGGCCAATTTCGCGGGTGCGCTCGGTGACGCTGACCAGCATGATGTTCATCACCCCGATGCCGCCGACCAGCAACGACACCGCCGCCACCCCAGCCAGCAAGCTGGCAAATACCTTGTTGGCGTTGGCGCGAGTCGCCAACATCGCCGACAGATCCATCACCGAGAACGGGTTCGGTTGATCGGCACCGATGCGATGACGTTGCGCCAGCAGGCGCTCAAGCTCGTCACTAACGTAAGCCATATCGTCGGCGGCAATCACAGACACCACCAGCAGTTTGACCCGATTAATGTCGCTGCCGCTAAAACCGATAACGCGGCGGTTGGCGGTGGTGAGTGGCATGATCAAGGTGTCGTCTTGGTCGCTGCCGCGCATATCTTGGCCTTTGGCTTTGAGCAAGCCGATGATCTGCAGCGGCACCCGATTGACGCGGATGGTTTGACCGACGGCCAACTCTGGATCGCCGAACAGTTCGGTGGCGACGGTACGGCCAATGAGGGTCACCTTAGCGGCACTTTTCAGTTCGCTTTCGCTAAAGGGACGGCCCAGTTCCAGTTGGTGATTATTGGCAATTAACAGATCGGTATTGCCGCCTTCAATTGAGGTATTCCAGTTCTGATTGCCCCAAACCGCTTGGGCTTGGCCACGAACCGAGGCGCCAACCGCGGCGATCTCCGGCAGTTCTCGGCGAATGGCATCGGCGTCGGCCAGAGTTAGCTTATTGACGCTGCCGGCCGCGCCTTGCACGCCGGTGTTGCTGACTGCACTGGTGCGCACCATCAATAGGTTGGTCCCTAGACTGGCGATCTGTTTATCCACTTCACGTTGCGCGCCTTCACCAAGGGCAAACATGATCACCACGGCACTGATGCCGATGATGATCCCAAGGGTGGTTAAGATTGAGCGCAGTAAGTTACGCCGCAGCGATAACAGCGCGGTTTCAATTAAGATCATCAGCTTGCCTCCGGCAACTGCAGTTGGCCATCGCGAACGGTGATGATCCGATCCGCTTGGGCGGCGACCTCGGCTTCATGGGTGACCAGCACCACGGTGTGGCCGCGTTGATTGAGCTGGCGAAACAGCGCCATGATCTCCGCCGAGGTTTTGCTGTCGAGCGCGCCGGTCGGTTCGTCTGCCAGCAAAATATCTGGGCGGTTGATCAGCGCTCGGGCAATCGCCACCCGTTGCTGCTGCCCCCCAGAAAGTTGGCTCGGGTGGTTTTGCAGCTTGTCCGCCAATCCCACCAGTTCCAAGCATTCGCGGGCCCGTTGTTCGGCGTCGTTAAGCCGTTGCTCGGCATACATCAGCGGCATCTTGACGTTATCCAAGGCTGAGGTTCGCGGCAGCAGATGAAACTGCTGAAACACAAAGCCGATATGATCCCGTCGTAGGGTCGCCAACTGATTGCGATCCATGCCGCTGGTGGCGGTGCCAAGAATCGACAGCTCACCAGCCTCGGCGGTCATCAGGCAGCCAATCAGGTTCATTAAGGTCGATTTGCCTGAGCCAGAGGGGCCGATGATCGCCACCATCTCCCCCCGCTCAATGGTCAGGTTGATGTCATTCAGCACCTGAAATCGTTCACCGGCCATCGGAAAGCTGTGGCTGATGGCGCGGCACTCGATGGCGGCGGTCATGACTTCACCTGTTTGATCTGGGTGATCACTTCGGTGCCGGTTAAATCTGGTGCCAAGATGGCGGTGTAGTCGTTATCCGCCAGCCCTAATTGCACCTCGACAATCTGCGGTTGGCCATCTTTAAGCAGCTGCAACTGGCCTAACTTCAGCTCGCCCCGTTGCAACTGTTGATAACGGTGCAACTGCTCTGGCGTCAGCACTTCGGCGGTCAGTTGCTCCATTCGTTGTTTCATCTGGGCACGGCCACCTTTAGCCATCGGATTGCCCGGTTGCGGCATGCCATCCCGCAGGTCTTGCTGTTGCTGCTCTGATAATCCGAGCTGCTCGGCGAACGCTAATGGCCCCCGGGCTTTGCCTTTGGCATCGCTGCTGGTGCTGCGGGCGGTTAAGCGCAGGGCGCTGTTGGGCACGCGCTGAATGCCGGCCAGATTATCAATCTGAATATCGAGATTGGCGGTCATCCCCGGCAGCAGCTGGTTGGCGGGATTATTGGCATTGATGATCACGGTGTAGCTGATCACCCCAGAATTGGACTGCGGCGCACGGCGGATCTGACTCACTTGGCCACGAAACGGTTGGTCAGGGAAGGCATCAACGGTGAAGTTGACCCGCTGTTTTAAGGCGATTTGGCCGATGTCGGACTCATCGATGTAGGCTTCGATCTCCATCTGGGCTAAGTCTTTGGCCAAGGTAAACAGCTCTGGGGTGTTGTAACTGGAGGCCACGGTTTGCCCGGCTTCGATGGTGCGGTCAATTACGAAACCGCTGATAGGGGCGCGGATCTCGGTGCGGTCCAGTTGGATTTGCGCTTGCTGCAAGCTGGCCAGATTACTGGCTTTGGTGGCGGCCAGTGCCTGCAACTGCGCTTGTGCCTGTTGCAGTAGTAGTTGCTGTTGTCCCAGGCTGGTGGCCAGCTGATCCAGCTCTTCTTCGGAAATGTTATTGCTGCGCTTAAGGCCCTCGCCACGGCTGAGATCGCGCTCGGCCTTGGCCAAGTCCAACTTGGCTTGGTCGATGCTGATCGCTTGTAAGGCGATGTCGGCCTCGGTCCGTTGCAGTTGTGCTTGCGCTTGCGCTACTTGGGCAGCAAAAGTGCGATCGTCGATTTTCGCCAGCAGTTGGTTTTGGCTGACGCTGTCATTGAAATCCACCAGCACTTCGGTGATTTGACCGGACAGTTGCGAGCCGACGACGACGTCATCAACCGCCGCTAAGGTGCCGGTGGCGCTGACGCTTTTATTGATGCTGCCGCGCTCGATGGTGGCGGTACGGTATTCAAATTGGGCGGTGGCTTGAGTCGGGCGGCTTTGTTGCCATGCCAGCGCGGCTACGGCGCTCAGCACGATGCCTGCAACAAGGGTCTTTTTCATAGGAACAGCTCGGACAGAAACAGTAGAGCTATTGTGCGCTGTCGGGTTTCGGCGCTGAATCGACTTTGCAGAGATTTACTTTAAAGGGGGCTGGCGGTGAGTTTGGCTTAGGGCGGAGTGTCATCAGCGCCCCTTTAGCGCGATGGAACACGCTAAAGGGGCAGCGGATTAGGCGACAGCTTCGGCAACCCAAGCGTCGTGCAGGTTGCACAGGCTGACGGCGTAGATCTTGCCTTGGTAGCCTTTCAGATCGTGCTGAGACACCGGCTTGTCACCGTTTTTCAGGCTAAATACGGTTTCGCTTAGCAGCTCCATCTGTTCGTTAAACAGGGTGTGCTTAACGATGTAGTGGGCTTCGGTCATCGCATGTTTGGTGGTGACGGTCGCGATCCCCTTGGTGATTTCTACCTTCGGCAGGTGGCCGCCAGCCTTGCCCTGCCAGCGCCCTTGCTGCTCGGCGGTAAAGTACGCCATGCCGGCAAAATTAACGGTGTTGGCGTTGGTTGCCGCAGCCACTTGGCTTGGCAGCAATAGCGCAGCAGAGGAAACCGCACCCAGTTTAATGAAATCACGACGTTGCATCGATGGCCCTTGAATTAGTGGTTATTGGTCGGCTTTGAAGATAGATATTGTTGGCCGTGAATAATGCTAACTAACTCATGTAAAACGATTGATTTAGTTAGGCAAAATCGATTGTTCTGATGGGAATTTAAGATAAAAAAATCCCACCTTGCGGTGGGATTTGTGGCTCGAACCGGCGGGCTTTAGTTGGCTAACACTTTATCTAAGTGGGCGGCGAACTTGTCGGCATTCATAAAGCCGGTCACGCGCAGATTGCCAATTTCATTGCCGTCGGTGCCGAAGAACAGCAGCGTCGGCAGACCCAACACATCGTATTGCTCATAGAACTGGCTGGTGATGTCGTTGGTGTCGGTCAGATCCGCTTGCAGGATCACCATCTGATCGGTGCGCTCAACCACCTGCGGTGCTGGGAAGGTTTGGTGCTCAAACTCTTTACAGGAGACACACCAGTCGGCGTACAGATCCAGCATCACCGGTTTGCCGGCGGCGTTGGCTATGGCCACCTCTTCGCGCAGTTGTTCAACGGTATCGATGTAGACGAACTTCAGCTGTGCATGGGCGGTTACGTCATTATTGGTGACCGCTTGGATGCCGTAACCGGCGCTGCCCAGCAGGGCTACCGACAGCGCACCGTAACGCAGCCACTTCATGGAAGACTGCTGAGTTTTGCTGTTGGCCCACAACAGGTAGCCGAACATCGCCAGACCCAGCGCCGACCACGCCAGATTCAGCCACATGCCCGGCCAGATCCGCTCCAGCATCATCAAGCTGACCGACAGCAGCAGGAAGCCGAACACGTGTTTGATGGTTTCCATCCACGCGCCAGCCCGTGGCAGCAATTTACCGCCAGAGGTGCCGATCAGCAGCAGTGGCAGGCCCATCCCCAATGACAGCGCGTACAGGGCGCTACCGCCGACCACCAGATCACCGGATTGGGCGACGTAGATAAGTACCCCAGACAGCGGCGCGGTGGTGCATGGCGAGGCCACCAGGCCGGAGATCAGCCCCATCGCAAACACCCCAGCGAATGAGCCGCCTTGCTGTTTGTTTGAAGCGATGTTCAGTTTGGTCTGCATGCTGGTTGGCAGTTGCAGTTCATAGACGCCAAACATCGACAGTGACAGCGCCACAAACAGCACCGCCAGACCGATCAGCACCGTTGGGCTTTGCAGTACCGCTTGGTATTGGGCTCCGGCGGAAGCCACCACCAAACCCAGTGCGGTGTAGGTTAACGCCATCCCTTGGACATAGGTCATCGACAGCGCAAACGCTTTAGCACTGGAGATCTGCTTGCCGTGGCCTGCGATGATCCCGGTCAGGATTGGGTACATCGGGAACACACATGGGGTGAACGCCAATAGAATGCCCAGACCAAACAGGGTTGCCAGTACCAGCCACAGGTTTTCGCCGGCCAGCATCGCCGCGAAACCGTCTTGCTCGGTTTGGAATTCGGCGCTATCGGCTGCTGCTGGAACGGCTGTCGCCGCCGCAATCACACCATCGTTCGCCGCCACTTCGCTCAGTGGCACTTTGACCTTAGTTGGTGGGTAGCACAACACCTTATCCAAACAACCTTGGTAGGTGATGGTCAGCTCGGTACCGCTGTCGGCCTGTAGGATCGGCAGTTGCAGATTGGCATTGTTGAAGTACACCGGCAGATCACCGAAGAAATCATCGGTGTGGATGGTCGCTTCGGGGTAGACCATCTCGCCCACTTCAGCGTTGCCTTCAACCTCGACCTTAACCTTGAACTTGTCTTGGTAGAGGTAGTACTGGTCGCTGGCCATGGTGAAGTTCAACTGCAGCTGGTTACCCTGCTGATAGAAGTCGAATAGGTAAGCTTGTTCGACCGGTAAAATTTCCGGTTCATCCTTTAAAAAATCGAAATTGGCTAAGGCGCTGCTAGTGGTTAGCAGTAGCATCAGCGAAGTAAGCACTCTTTTCATAATCAGCAGTTTTGTTGTATCCATTCCAGATAGGGCTGATGTCCCCACTGCACTGGCAGGGCGAGCATCTCTGGCACTTCGTAAGGATGGTGTTGGCGTAGCCACTGTTCCACCATCGGTAACTGGGTGCTGCGGGTTTTGATCAGCAGTTGGGTTTCTTGCTCACGACACAACTGCCCCTGCCAGTGATACAGCGAAGTGATCCCCGGCAACAGGTTTACGCAGGCGACCAATTGTTGGTCTAGTAGGCCGCTGGCTAGCTGCTCGGCAACGCTGTCGTTGGGGCAGGTACACAACAGCACCACGGTGTTGGTCATCGTTACTAAAATTCCCGATAAGCGAGTTCAACTCACAATCTGAACATTCGGTCAGTGCCGCTGTCCAAACTGCATTGATGTGGCGCCACTGTACTGCAGATCCAAGCGTGGTACTTCGGATCGGATCCCAGTTCAGGGCGCAACTTGAAATCAGACCACCAAACCCCAATCTATGTTGCAATGGTTATGAAAAAAATGAGGTCGCCGTTCGTGTTTCCACTGTTTCTGTTGTTCGCGGTAATGCCAATTGTCGAGATCTACCTGTTGATGACGGTAGGTTCGGTGCTGGGGGCGCTTAATACTGTGGCCATCGTGCTGCTGACCGCCGCGCTGGGCGCGTCACTGGTGCGCAGCCAAGGGTTAAGTACCTTGATGAATGTGCAGCGCCGCCTGAATCAGGGCGAACTGCCGGGCATTGAGATCATGGAAGGGGTGTTGCTGGCGGTGGCCGGGGTACTGCTGGTAACCCCAGGCTTTGTGACCGATTTTATTGGTTTGCTGCTGCTGACCCCATTTACCCGCCGCTGGTTTGCCAAAGCGATGCTGGCGCGAGTACAAGTTAAAGCCGCCAATGGCAGTGCCGGTTTTGGGGCGACTTTTGGCCAAGGCGGGTTTAGCCAGGGTGGTTTTGGTCAAAGCCCATTCGAGCAAGACCCGTTTGCAGGACAAGGCGGCCGCACCTTCGATCATGAAGGGGACAGTCATGTTGCCGCTGGGCGAGACCGCCAACTGGGTAAAGACGACGATATCATCGACGCCGATTACCGCCGCAAGGATTGATGCTTAAACTAACTTAGCTAAGACCTTGCTGTAACGCCGCGCCATTGTCATAGCGACAGGCGCGGCGTTTTGCTATCTGCCAACAGAGAACGCCAGCAAGACAGTTGGCACTGGCCATGGCGATAAAGATCCCTTCGGCGCCGCCAAGGCGCTGCCCCAGCCATGCCGCAGGCAACAGCAGCCCAAGTCGGACGATGTTCAGCGCCAACGCCGCCATCGGTTGTTGTTCGGCATTGAGCAGCACCGACAGCAAAATCACCATCCCCAACAGGCCATAACTGGCCGGCAGCCACAGCAGGAATTGGCTTAAGTAGTGGCCGGTGGCCGCTTCAATGGCAAATAACCCGGTTAACGGTTGATTGGCGAACCACACCAGCAGATACAGTGCCAATTGCACCAATAGTACCACTTTAAGGCAGCCAAACAGTGCGTGGAACGCCCGCTGATGTTGACCGCTACTCAAGTTCAGCGCCAAAAACGGCGTTAGGGTGCCGGACAGGGCGGTAACCAAAATCAGCATTACCCCTTCGATCCGCATGCCGACGCCAAAGGCCGCCACTGCGTGGGTATCGATCCGCGCTAGCATCGCAATTAAGGTCGCACTGGCGAGCGGATTAAGCAGGTTCGACGCAGTACAAGGGCGGGCGATATGCAGCAGTTCGCGCCAGTGCTGCAGCAGCAAGGGCGGTTGCGGCAGCGCCGCTAAGCGATATTTCAACAGCAACAACGCCAGTGCGGTTGCCGATGACAGCAGCCATGCCAACACCGTTGCCAGCGCCGCACCTTGCAGTCCGAGCTCAGGAAACGGGCCAATGCCAAAGATCAGCAGAGGATCAAGAATGGCATTGGTTACCGCAATCAGGGTAGTTACCAGCGCTGGGGCGAAACTGTAACCGGCGGCGCGCAGCGCTTGGTTAGCTTGGATCTGCAGCACCAACAGCGGCGCCCCCAAATACCAAAGCCAGATGTAGTCGTAGTACAGCGGCAATAGCGCCCCTTCGGCGCCCAGCAACTGAAACTGCCAATCGATGCTAATCATGCCGAAACCGCACAGCAGCACCGCAATCATGCCGGTGAACAGTAAGCTGTGGCTGACGAAGCGCCGCGCTTGCAGCAGATCGCCACGGCCGAGCAAGCGGGCGACGTTGACCGACAGGGCGCTGCCGCAGCCCAACGCGATGGCTACCACCATCAGGGTCGGCGCTAGCGTGAGCCCGAATGCGGCAAGGGGATCGGCCCCAAGGCGAGAGATAAAATAGGCATCGGTAAGCTGATACGCCAATAGGCTAAGTACCGCCAACAGATTGGAACTGGTCATGCGCGCCAGCGTCGGCAAAAGCGCGCCGTGGAGCATGTCCAACTTGGTTCTTAACAAGCGCAACCTACCGCTTATGGCTTAGCTAAAAAGAGAGGCGAGTGTAACAACTGCATACGCTACTGAGCAAAGTGCAAAGCGCACTTGTGGGCGATGGGTAACTTTTTTGCGGTGCTGCCCTTGTATTCAAATTGGCGAGCCCCATATCAGATTTCAGTTAGCAGCCTAGCTGCATTTTTTACCCTTACACGGAACCGTTTTAGGAGAGATATCAGATGACTATCCGTCCGTTGCACGACCGCGTTATCGTTAAACGCACCGAAGTAGAATCCAAGTCTGCTGGCGGCATCGTTTTGACTGGCAGCGCCGCTGAGAAGTCCACCCGTGGTGAGATCATTGCCGTAGGTAATGGCCGCGTTCTGGACAACGGCGAAGTGAAAGCGCTGGACGTTAAGGTTGGCGACACCGTGATTTTCAACGAAGGCTATGGCGTAAAGACCGAGAAGATTGACGGCCAAGAAGTGCTGATCATGTCCGAGTCTGACATCCTGGCGATCGTCGAATAATCCCAATCTGATTCAAGTTTGTAGAAGGAGCTAAGCAATGGCTGCTAAAGACGTAAAATTTGGTAACGACGCCCGCGTAAAAATGCTGGCTGGCGTAAACATCCTGGCCGACGCCGTAAAGGTAACTCTGGGTCCTAAGGGTCGTAACGTAGTTCTGGACAAAGCCTTCGGCGGTCCAACCATCACCAAAGACGGTGTATCGGTAGCCAAAGAGATCGAACTGGAAGACAAGTTCGAGAACATGGGCGCGCAGATGGTTAAGGAAGTCGCTTCCAAGGCCAACGACGAAGCGGGCGACGGTACCACCACCGCTACCGTACTGGCACAAGCCATCGTTAACGAAGGCCTAAAAGCCGTTGCCGCTGGCATGAACCCAATGGATCTGAAGCGCGGCATCGACAAAGCCGTTGTTGCTGCGGTTGCCGAGCTGAAAGAGCTGGCGCAGCCATGTGCCGATTCCAAAGCGATCGCTCAGGTAGGTACCATCTCTGCTAACTCTGACGAGTCCATCGGCCAGATCATCGCTACCGCGATGGAAAAAGTAGGCCAAGAAGGCGTGATCACCGTTGAGGAAGGTCAAGCACTGGAAAACGAACTGGATGTAGTAGAAGGCATGCAGTTTGACCGCGGTTACCTGTCTCCGTACTTCATCAATAACCCAGAAAACGGCACCGTTGAGCTGGACTCTCCGTTCATCCTGCTGGTTGATAAGAAAGTATCCAACATCCGCGAACTGCTGCCGATCCTGGAAGGCCTGACCAAAGCGGGCAAGCCACTGCTGATCGTGGCTGAAGACGTGGAAGGCGAAGCGCTGGCGACTCTGGTTGTTAACAACATGCGCGGCATCGTTAAAGTAGCTGCAGTTAAAGCCCCAGGCTTTGGCGATCGTCGTAAGGCGATGCTGCAAGATATCGCCATCCTGACCGGCGGCACTGTGATCTCTGAAGAGATCGGTCTGGAGCTGGAAAAAGCCACTCTGGAAGACCTGGGTACCGCTAAGCGCGTAGTTATCTCTAAAGACAACACCACCATCATCGATGGCGTTGGCGAAGAAGATCAGATCAAAGGCCGCGTAGCTCAGATCAAAGCCCAGATCGAAGAAGCCACCTCCGATTACGACAAAGAGAAACTGCAAGAGCGTATGGCCAAACTGGCTGGCGGTGTGGCAGTGATCAAGGTTGGCGCTGCCACCGAAGTCGAAATGAAAGAGAAGAAAGATCGCGTAGAAGACGCGCTGGCTGCAACCCGTGCTGCGGTTGAAGAGGGCGTGGTTGCTGGCGGCGGTACCGCACTGGTACGCGCGGCAGCGAAGATCGCCGATCTGACCGGTGACAACGAAGACCAAAACGTGGGTATCAAACTGGCACTGCGTGCAATGGAAGCGCCACTGCGTCAAATCGCGTACAACGCGGGTGTTGAAGCCTCTGTGGTGGCTAACAACGTTAAAGCCGGTGAAGGCGCGTACGGCTACAACGCCGGTAACGACACCTACGGCGACATGATTGAGCTGGGCATTCTGGATCCAACCAAGGTAACCCGTTCTGCACTGCAGTTCGCGGCGTCTGTGGCTGGCCTGATGATCACCACCGAAGCGATGGTCTCTGAGATCAAGCAAGATGCCCCTGCGGGTGCCCCAGACATGGGCGGCATGGGTGGCATGGGCGGCATGATGTAAGCTGCCGTTAGCCCCGCGTTCTCGGGCGCGAGCTTGTCAAAAAGCCGTGAGTTCAGCTGAACTCACGGCTTTTTTGCTTATAAAGCATAGGGTTACTTAAAGCGTGAAAATATTTGTCGAAGCGGTGATCTTGTCTACGTGTAACGGCGTTACACGAACTTAACCCCACAATTGGCTGGCGTATCGTTCCTTAGGAGGAGGATGGCGATGAGTAGATTACAAGCGCAGAACCAGCAGTATCGGATCGAGCTAATCCGCTTTCCGGTGCAGGATTGGTCGCTACCACAGCGGCGCTACCAAGTTGCACTGTATGATAATCGCACCGGCAATTGGTTGGGACACTCGCGCCCCAAAGTGTTCGACAGCTTCCTAAAGGCGCAAAGTTACTTTGATGGCTTGCGGCAACGCTACATCGTCGCTCAGCCGTAACCGAAGCCAAGCAGGTTGAACCGAAGTCACCACTTTGGCCACAAAACCACTGTATATGAACACAGCGGTGCAGCTTTAGGGTAGAATGGCAGGTGACTGTTAGTCACCCATGTTGAACAAAGGTCATCGCGCAAGCCGATGGCCTTTTTAGATCGCCCTTTGCGGCAGTTAGTAAAAGCGTTGATGAACCCCGATTCAAATCTAGAGGCCGCCACGCCTGCGGCTGAGTTTCCCTACGTTGCGATCCGCTTCTTCGAAGATCTGCGTGCCGGTCTGCGCATTCGCAGTGTCTACCGCAACCCCCATAATGACATCCAGTTTGGCGATATCGTCCAAGTGCCGGTAGGGGTGTTTGGCTGGCGTAAAAAGCGAGCATTGGTGGTGGAGTTGCTGGATCAGCCGCCGCATCAAGGTCGTTTGAACGCCATTGGTAATATTGTTGGTTCGGCCAATATTAAGCGCAGTGAGCAACTGCGCCAGCGTGACCAGGCCGCTTAAAGCCAGATACAACAACGCCGATGCAAATGCATCGGCGTTGTTGTGTTAACCGCAGGATTACGCTGTGGCCGGTTGCCGGCGGCGGACAATGGCAGCACGAATGTGGTCGTAGGCCAGATTGTAGAAAAAGGCGTAAATGGTGATCAGCACGGTTACGCCAATATCCATTAACAGCGCTTCCAGCCAGCCCACCTGCAGCATATAGGCCATCACCGGTACGGTGATCAGCAGTAACCCGCTTTCAAACAGCAGCACATGAGCAATTCGTGTCGCCAAGTTGCGATTTACCCGATCACCTGGGACCAGTTGATCAAAGCCCCAGTTAAAGACGAAGTTCCAGATCATGGCGATGGTGGCGATCAACACCATGGTGCCGGACAGCGCGGTGACCGGATGGTCGGTAAACAGCATCAGGCCGATAACCGATAGGGCGATCGCCAGCAGTTCAAACAAGGTCGCATGAAAAATGCGTTCAAAGGTACTCATGGGGGTCTCTAGTTTACGAAGTGTGGCGATTATCGAGATCTCGATAGCACAGCCAAGTCAGTCGCCATCACTACTCGTGATACCCTAGATTGGGCCGAACAGCTAACAGAACATCATCATGTACAGTTTCGAACAGCTAAAAATATTCGTATGTGTTTGCCAGTGTGGCTCATTTTCAGCGGCAGCTCGCCAGCTGGGAAGGGTGCAATCGGGGGTCAGTCAGGCCATCGCTAATCTTGAAATTGCGATTAACCAACCGTTATTTACCCGCAGTGGTAATGCCACGCAGATAACGGAAGCTGGGCAACTGTTGCTGCCAATCGCGCAATCGATTTTGGATCAAAAACGCTATTTTGATCAGAAAGTTGAGTCGATTGATCGGCAATTGGAGCAGCAGTTAGTGCTGGCGGTCGACGAATCGCTGCTGGAGCCATCATTAATGGCGATACTGAGTCAACTGGCGGAACGCTTTCCTATTACCGATGTCGAGCTGATTGGTGTCCCGACCTTTGACGTTGAGCAGTTGGTCAGGGAGAAACGTGCCCAGTTGGGGCTGCTGTATGCTGATGGTGAACTAAAAGTGGATATGGATTTCGTCACCTTGGGGCAGCGGCGATTTGTAACGGTTGCAGCGCCGCAACACCCGTTGGCGCAGTTAACTCAGGTGACCGATGCCGACCTTACAAGTCAGCGACAGCTGGTGCACCGCAGCTCTGATGGCAAAGAGTTGTGGTTCAGTTATCGGATCAGCAGTCGCTGCTGGTACGCCAATAGTCATCAAGCGTTAATCGATATGGCTGCTGCCGGCGTTGGTTGGGCAGTAGTCCCGGCTACACAAGTGCAACCGATGTTAGCAACTGGGAGACTGGTTCAGCTGCCAGTGAGCCATGAAGATCGGGGCTGGTTAACGACTTGTGGCTGTGTGATTTCTCGTAGCTATACCCGTGGTCCGGTGCTTGAGGCATTGCTCACTTTATTGCAGCAACACTACAGCGATTCTCACCATTAACCGGTTTGGATTTGCTGCTTGCGGGTGTTAGCTTAATGTAAATTAAAATTCGCATTTAGCTTATGTCACAGCCGAAACAGCAACGCAGCCAACAGACCCAGCAACGATTGTTGCTGGCGTTAGATGCCTGCTTGCAGCGCAAGTACTTTGAACAGATCACCGTGGCGGAATTGGCCGCAGAAGCGGGAGTGTCGGTCGGCACTGTCTATCGTCGCTTTAAAGACAAAGAGGCGTTGTTGCCACTGTTGTATCAGCGTTTCAGTGATGATCTGCAGCGCTGGCTTAGCAGTTTTACTGGGCAGTCGCTGGCGAGCTTTGAGCAAGCGTTGCAGCGCTATTGTGTGGAAACGTGGCAGTTTATGAGCGCGCAGCGGCATGTGCTACGAACTGTGCACCTGAATGCGCGCTTGCATGCCGAAGCGCTACCACAGGCGCAGTTGCAAGGGCGCTCGACCGAATATCAGTTGTTGCAGCAATGGCTGGCTAGCCACCTAAGTCAAGCGCAACAGGAGCGCTGCCATGAGCAGTTGCAACTGGTGGTATTTACGGTGACCAGTACCACCTTAGAAAAAGTGCTGTATCCGCAACTGACCCCAGCAATCGCCTGTGAACAGCAGGGGCAACAGTTCGCACAAGCGTTGGCGCAACTGCTTGGTGGCAGTTTTACCTCAGTTACCATTTAGCGTACTGATCCTCGACAAAGCCCCATTGCTGCTCGATGTGGATGTGGCGGCCATCAGCTAGGGTAATGCTGCCAGCAAAGAGGCCAAACAGCTGTTTAAAATCGCTGGCTGCCAGCAGTAGGTTAAGCCGTTGTCGATGACTGCCCTTGGGGGTAAAGCGCAAGTTGATGGCGCCGTCAGCACTGCGGATCTGCCACGGCTGTTGGGGATCATGCCAGTGATAATCAAATTGGCATTGTGGCAGTGGCAGCAGTTGGCCATTTAACCACAGAGCGTTTTCGCTGAAGCTGGTTTCGTTTACCCCGCAGGACAGGTTCAGGCCGATAATATCGCCGGTGCTGCTGCGGCCAGAGAGACAGGCCCAGTTCCAAAAGGTTTGTCGGCGTAGGTAGCCAGCAGTGAAGTCATGGTGGGCAAAGGCATCGAGGTCGGCCAGAGCAAACGATTGCTCACCCGTTTGCAGTTCGCCGAAGCAGCGGGTGCCCGCCACCTTGCGGGCGTAAGCCCAGCCATTGCGGCCGATGCGGCTGCACAGCGCCAGCGGCTCAAATTCGCTTTCATCAAACCACAGATCGGCCTGACAACGGGGATGATTGATCAGCAATCGCTTGCGCTGTTGCTGATGGCATAACTGCACATGCAGATCGCCGAGCCGCGCCAGACTTTGCCCCTGACGCAGATCATTGGTCAAGGATACGCCCAGCCCCAGCGGCGCGCGTTTGCTGATCTCCAACAACATGCCGTGCTGGGGTTGGTACAGGTAAACAAACGCTACTGCGGTGTGGCGCAGATGAGCCAAAGCACAGCCTCCGACTAACTCTGGGCTAACAAAGCCGAAGTATTGAAACTGCTTAAAGCCCAATTGGCGGCTAAGCCAATGGCTTGGTTGATAAAAGGCGTTTAGGTGTTGGTAATGGTTTAGGTCAATAGCATCAATGCTATCGCCATGATGGCCAAAGCGCGGCTGGCCATTAACAAACAATCCGTTGTTGTTATCCATCAAGCGTCCACTGCTGGAAATTGAGATTGGCTATGACCATAACAATTGTTGCCGCTCAATGGGCAGAGTTTTAACTATGGTTGCTGAAGGCTTTTACTGTTACCGAGGAGGCAAGCATGGCCTACGTGCAAATTGACGGTGTGCGCTTGGAAAAAGAGTTACTGGATCTGGCTAAAGCCCACACTACAGGGCGTGGCGAGGGGCGGATCTCTCAGGATGAGGCGCAGGATCTGATCAACAGCGCCATGGATGGCCAAGGGATGACGGCTACCGAGATCGCTACCCTAAACTACATCCGCGAGAATTTTTCGCTAACCAGTGCCGCCGAACGGGTGTTTGATGAACATCTGAAGTAGGTGCTATCGCCCTAAAACAACGCCGCAGTCGTTTGACTGCGGCGTTGTTGTTGGTGGCGCTAAAGTTCGAGCTGGTCGAGGCAGTGTTGAATGTCGACCTCATCGATCTGTGCTGGATCGAGATGCTCGTGGGCGTAGCGCAGATAGGTACCACTGCGCAGGAACAGCGCAAACAGCTGCTTATCAAAGTGCTGACGGTTGGCCATCTTAGTCATTATCTGGATCGATTCCGACAGCGTTTTGGCGCGCTTATAGGGGCGGTCGGCGGCGGTGAGTGCTTCAAAAATATCAGCAATCACCAGCGCTTGCTCTGGCACCGACAGCTGTTCGCCGGTTAGACCGCGAGGGTAGCCACTGCCGATGAGGGTTTCATGGTGGCTAGTGGCATAGCGCGGCACTCGGCTAAGTTCTGGCGGGAACGGCAGGCTTTCCAACATCTTAATGCCGCTGACCATATGTTCGTTGATGCGGTAGCGATCCTCCGGCGTCAGCGTGCCACGCTCGATCGACAGGTTGTACAGTTCGCCTAGGTTTTGCAGCAGTTCTGGCGGCGCCATGTTGATGCCATAGCTGGGCTCGTTGCTGTGATCATGCTGACTGCAGATCCGGTGCTGTGGTTTATCACTGAGCAACGCTTCGGTTGCCGGCAGGCTAGGTGCTTCACCGCGCAGCAGAGTTTGCTCTAATGGCGATAGCCCTAAGCGATCGTCAAAGTGGCGTTGCCAAGTTTGCGTGGCGATCTGCTGCAGTTGCTGACGTTGCTGCTCACTGAAACGCTCGCCGCCGATATTGCACTCGGCGACAAAAGCAAACTGTTGTTGCAGTTGTTGTTGGCGGGCGGCTAACTCGGCTTGGATCTGCTCGAGCTGTTGCGGCTGGGCGATCTGCTGCACTAAGGCTTTGATCTCAGCATCGCGCCACAGCACTTCAAAACGCATCCGTACTTCGTGAATGCGATTGTAGATCGCCTCTAGCTTACTGCCCTTGTCGACGATGTGATCTGGGGTAGTGATCTTGCCGCAATCGTGCAACCACGCGGCGATGCGAAACTCGCGGCGTTCATCATCACTATTGAAATGGAAGCCGGCAAAGGGGCCATCTTGGGCTTGTTCGACCGCTTCCATTAGCATAATCCCCAGTTCCGGCACGCGGTGACAGTGGCCGGCAGTATACGGTGACTTTTGGTCAATGGCGTTGGCGATCAGCTTGATGATCGATTCGATAAACGCTTTCTGTGCCTGTTCATGAGCGGCGATGGTGTCGGCCATCTGCTGCACCGAGCCGGACAGATCAGCCAGTTCACTGATGCTGGTTGGTACCGGTGCCACTTGCTCAAATTGGCGCCGCTTTATTTTTTGGGTTTCACGGCGTAATTGCAGAATCGGCCGCACTACCGGTTGGCTGAAAAGCCACGCCAGCGGCAGCAATAACACGATAATCGCGGCGGTAAACAATACCGAACCGCGGATCTGTTCGGTAACCTGATCAACCAAGTACTGCTCTGGTATCGCAACGACAAAGTAATCGTTTAGCTCACTCAAGCTACTGACCTTATCGGCGTAGACGTAGGTCGGCTGACCTTGAACAGTCAGCAACTGCAAGCTGCCTAGTCCTTGTTGTTGTTCCAGCAGTTGCAACAGCTTTTTATAGGGCAGAGTGCTTTTTTCGGTGGATGCCAATAACTGTGGTGAACCGCTGAGCCAGCGTCGGTCTAGAGCTTGATGCTGTTCGCGACTGATATTGGCCAGCGCCTTATTTAAGATCTGTTGTAGCAGTGGTTGCTCGTCGGCCACCACCATGTAGTAGTGACCGTCAAACAACGCATCAAGATCGCTGAGGTTGTCATGTAGGTTGATCTGATTGAGGTAATACTGTGCTTGCTTGTATTGCAGAATTTGCTTGGCTCCAAGCACGCCATCGATCTGGCCGTCACGCAGCGCATCAAACGCTGGTTTTAGCTCGTTAAATTCGATAATGGTAATGTCTGGATAGTGCTGCTTTAGCAGCGGGATCACCGACCAGCCAGCCAATATCCCCAAACGGCGCCCTTGCCACTGCAGCAGCTCGGTGATTGAGTCGGTTTCTAACGTTGCCAGCGCAAATGGCATGGTGAACATCGGTGTACTGAAGCGACCCAGTTGCTGGTTATCCTGATGGCGTTGTGACGATTGCAAAATATCGATTTCACCGGCAATAAAGGCTTGCTGTAACTGCGCCCAACTTTGGCCATTGCTAAAACGAAATTTAAGTCCGGTCATCTCGCCTATCAGCGTAAACAGATCAATGGCATAGCCTTTGGGAACGCCACCAACGGTAAAATCCATCGGCTCCCAAGCGTCTTGATTGGACACCCTCAGGGTTGGAGAATGAGCAATAAATTGCTGTTGCGCTTCGGTTAACAGCAGCGGCTGCGAAGGCGGTAGTGAGACGTCGTCGGTTGACTGTTGGTTGGTGGCCAGCACCTCGCCGTATTGGTCGACTAAATAGGCTTTGGTTATGGCGCTTAATGGCCGCCGTTTAGGATCGTTTTGGATCATCTTGGCGATGCTGGCCAACACCACATCGATAGCAATGACCGCATCAGTGTCGCCGATGCGGTGGCTGTAACTTTGGCCATTAATGTCGACTTCAAAAAACTGATAGGGATCGGTTTTATGGTTGCCGTGTTGCTGGGCTTGTTTGAACCAGGTTCGCTGCGATGGAAAGTAGTTATCGACCTCACTGAATTGGCGAGTCAGTTGAAATTGTTGATCGTAAATTTCGGTGGTTTGGATGCGCGGCAGATTTTCGCTGGCGGCCTGATAACTGGATACTACCCAGCGATCGTTGTCGCCAGCGGCTACCTGTTGACGCATTTGCGGCGCATGATTCAGGTCAAACAGCTGCAAAAAGCGATCGTCGCCGAAGCCGATGTAGGCGCTGTAGAATGCAGGCTGTTCCTCTAGGGCTTGGCGTAGCAGTTGCATCTGTTGTTGACGATGTTCGCCAGTCAGCAGCGGCTCGGCTAATTGAGCCAATAAGGCAACGGTGTAATTGGCATCGCGGTCGATCTTGCTGATCTGGGCCGACAGCAATTGGCCATTAAGCGAAAAGCGCTCGACCATGCTCTGCTGAATCATCTGTTTGGTGAAATGGTATTGCACCCCGATGACGACGGCGCCGGTAATTAGCGTCGCCAGAACCAACAGCCCAGCGGCCATTGCTTGGATGGAAAAAGTGCGGTTACGCAGCATTTAAGGAACGAGCCTCTAAGGTATCGCCGATGGCGCTGCGGGTAAGTATCGCTGCAGTCTGCCACCAGCGCCATTGATGAAGGTCATCTTGGATGAAGTTAATGGGAGGATGCCGGTTGCCGTGATTGATAACCCCGTTCCCAAGAGCTGGCTAAAACAATCATGAACTGCGGCAAACCCCTAGGACATATGTCAGTTCTGTCATAAGGCAGGGATTTTGCTGGGCGGGGTGCCAAAGTAGCGTTTGAATTCTCGGCTAAATTGAGTCGCGCTTTCATAGCCGACGGCAAAGGCGGCGGCACTGGCTGCCATCCCTTGATAGACGATCAGCCCTTTGGCTTTGTTTAAACGCAGCTTTTTTAAGTACTGCAGCGGCGAATCCGCCACTGACGCTTTGAAGGCGCGAAAAAAGGCCGATTCGCTCATTCCGGCGACTTGTGCCAGTTGCTCTACCGTTAGTTTCTGCTCGAGGTTCTGCTGGATATGCTCGATGCTGGCACTGATCCGTGCCAGATGTTGATCCTGCTGCACTAACGCGGCAAGCAGATGACGCTTGGGACCGGTAAGCAGTTGGTAGTAGATGATCGCCAACCAATGCGGCGCTAAGGCGTTAGCTGAGGCCGGTTGCAACAGCGCTTGAGCCAGCTGGTTCAGTGCTTGATGCAGAGCTTCGTTGCGTCGGAGCTTATCCACGCCGCTGCCCTGATAGGGCGCAAAGTAACTATCACCATGCTGCTGTTGCAGTTGTGCCACCATGGGGCGCAGCAGCGGCAACTCAAACGGCAGGTACATCCCTAGCATCGGCTGGCTCTTGGAAGCGAAGCTGTGACACTCAATGGGGTAGCTGGTGGCGATCAGTAATATGTCCTGATTGTCATAATCGAACCGTTGCTGGCCAAAGCGGACTTGTTTACGGCCTTGGGCTAACACCGCCATCCCTTGTGGATACATCACCGGCGTTGATTGCTGTGGCTGGTCGCGGCCATACAAGGCAATTTTTGGATAATGGCAGCACACCGGCTCGCCTTGATAATCACCACCATGCTGTTGATACAGCTGGCTTAGGGTGTCGCTAAACCGGGACATTGGCACATCCTTGAACCGTTGCAAATAATCACCATTGTGCGTAAGCCGGTAGCATTAGACAAACATTTGCCAAGATCTGGCAGGAATAGGCTGAAACTTGATGGGAATGGGCAAGAGTTATCGATGTCGTTGTTATTATGCTAAAGCAACTAATCTGGATAGCTTACAGATACGTGATCGGTAAGCGCTAGGGCGTGTTGACGTTTGGTGTTCAGAATTTGGTCGAGGATAGCGACTGTCAATCGAGGATTACGATTGAAGGCATAGTGGCTTTATGTCGAAATCGTATGACAAAGAGTGACAGGCGCTAGTCCGGCCCTGCAAGGCGCCCTTCGGTGATTAATGAACAGTCAAATTGATTGAGCAAGTCTAATTTGGCATTAACAATGGCCGATGATGGGCGCAAAAATATACGACAAAGGTCAACACGCCCTAAAACATCACCAAGGAGTGACGATGAAATTCAGTTTTGAGAACTCGACCCGAATCCATTTTGGCGAAGGGCAGATCGCCCAAATCAGCCACGATATTCCTACCGATAACAAGGTACTGGTGCTGTATGGCGGTGGCTCGATTAAGGCCAACGGCGTGTATGACCAAGTGGCAGCGGCGCTGGCGGGGCATCAGTGGGGCGAATTTGGCGGTATTGAACCCAATCCGCAGTATGACACCTTGATGCAGGCGGTGGAGCTGATCCGCTCAGAAGGTTATGACTACTTGCTGGCAGTTGGCGGTGGTTCGGTTGCCGATGGCACTAAATTTATCGCCGCCGCAGTCAGCTACCCAGGTGATCCGTGGGAGATCCTAGCTCAAGGCAAGCCGGCAGTCAGCGCCTTGCCAATTGGCTGTGTGCTAACCCTGCCGGCAACCGGTTCGGAATCTAACATCGGTGCGGTGGTCTCTCGCGGTAGCAGTAAGCTGGCGTTTATGGATCCGCGAGTACGTCCGCTGTTTGCGGTGCTGGACCCACAGGTCACCCTGACTCTGCCACCACGGCAGGTCGCTAATGGTGTGGTTGATGCCTTTGTTCATGTGATCGAGCAGTACCTGACGTTTGATCACGGTGCCAAAGTGCAAGATCGCTTTAGCGAAGGCTTGCTGCTTACGCTGATTGAAGAGGGGCCGAAAGCGCTGAGCCAGCCGGATGACATCACGGTTCGTAGCAACGTAATGTGGGCCGCGACCATGGCGCTTAATGGTCTGATTGGCGCTGGCGTACCGCAGGATTGGACCACCCATATGATTGGCCATGAGCTTACCGGCCACTATGGCGTCGATCACGGTCGCAGCCTAACCATCATGCTGCCTGCGGTCATGAAGGCGCGCCGAGTGCAAAAGGGCGACAAGATTGTCCAGCTTGGTGAGCGCGTGTTTGGGATCACCGCCGGCAGTCGTGATCAGCGTATCGATGCCACCATCGAGGCGGTAATCGCCTTCTTCAAGCAGATGCAAGTGCCGACGTCGTTGGCGGATATCGACTTAGGTGATGAGGCGATCGAAAAAGCGCTGGCAAGCCTGGCCGCTCATGGCCGCCAAGGGATGAGCGAGCAGGGCGATGTTGGCCCAGCAGAGCTGCGGCAGATGCTGGAATTGGCTCGTTAAGGTTGCGCTGTTAGCCAAATCAAAGCCCTGCAATTGCAGGGCTTTGTTGTTTCTGGAGCGTACTTTAAGCGCGGTTATCGGCTTTCAATACTCTGGCTGGATTACCACCGACGGTGGTAAAGGCGGCAACATCTTTGGTGACGACCGAACCGGCCGCGACAATCGCCCCTTTGCCGATGGTGACCCCCGGCAACACAATCACCCCTGCGCCCAGCCAAACGTTGTCTTCAATTACGATCGGTTTGGCGGTTTCCATCCCAGCTTGGCGCTCGGCCATATCATTGGCGTGATTAACGGTGATCAGCTGACATTTGGGGCCGATCAGCACGTAGTCACCGATGGTGATGCCGGCGTGATCCAACAGCACACAATCCCAATTGATAAAGCTGCGCTCGCCGATGCGAATAAACTGGCCATAGCAGGTGAACAGCGGCGGCTGGATCATGGCGCTATCAGCCATCTGCAGTCCCATCTGGCGCAGTAGCTGCTGACCGTCGTTGCAACTCACCCCTTGGTTAAAGGCTTTAAGTAGTGGATACAGTCGCTGACGGATCTGCTCCAGTTCATCGGCAAACAAGCTGTAGGGCTGGCCGGATTGCATTAGGGTGATGGCGTTGGTCATGGCGTTCGGGCTTAACAGCCGGTGGTTACGTACTTTACGGAATTTTGGTCGTAATACATACGACACAGACCTGCTTTGATGTCGCCGTTTTTAAGCGTATCAAAACCGATATAAAGTTGGTGCTGACTTGCCCCGGTCTTAATCACCAGGCTGGGATCGATTTCAATCACTTTATGTACTTGATGATTATCAACCATCCACTTGCCGTGTTCGTTAATCATCATCACGTCGATGCCATCGTTATTGAGGATGTCTTCTTGATCCAACGAGCTGTCACTGTCGATAGCCCCATTGTTGTTCATATCTAAAAACGGTTGGGATGCGCCGGTAGCAAATAGCAAATTACCGGGGATCTCTGCGGCGACTTGGGTCATGCGGATGGCGTCTTTTAACGATGCTGCTAGGGCCTCAATGGTGGCGATTCGCGCCTCACGTTGCATATCAATGTACTTGGGAGCTGCCACTGCAGCTAGTACACCTAAAATGACGATCACCACCACCAATTCAACCAAGGTAAAGCCGGGTTGCTTGTTCATGTTGTTCACCTCAGTGACAAAAAAGGGCGTTATTGTACCGCTCTCTCGCAGTTTAGCTGTTGAGTATCGATGTAAATTTGCGCGAGATCGGTAATTTTGCGCTTGAATTTGATTCGGGTTATCACCATTTCCTATGCATCTCATCGGCAAGCGTTAGGTTTGCTGTTTTTCCCTAATTGGATCAATTGATATGAGCTTTACTCCTGCCTTAACCGCCATTGGTGAACTGCAATTTGCCCTGCATCCCGCCCCAGGTCTAGATGGCCAATTAACGGCCGATGTCGCGACGTTAAAACAAGCCGGTGTCGGCGTGGTGGTAACCACTTTGACTCCAGCGGAGCTAACCGAGTTTGGTTTGGCTGAGTTAGGCCAAACTGTGCAAGCGGCCGACATCGTTTGGCTGCATCTACCGGTACAGGATAAGTCCCTGCCTGCCGCAGAATTTGAACAAGGCTGGGCGGATGCTTTAGAGCAGCTAACTGAATCTGCCGCAGCCGGTGAGCGAATTTCGGTGCATTGCCGTGGTGGCACCGGTCGCACCGGCTTAGTCGCCGCCAAAATCGCCTTGGCACTGGGTGCCGATTTTGATGCCACCATCGACGCGATTCGCGTCGCCCGCCCGGGTGCGCTGCAAGCGGAAGCGCAGTTGGATTACCTGCGCGGGTAAATTTTCGTTGGCGCAATCCTCTGCGGTTCATTCGGCCTGCTCTAAGCCGACTTGTTGACGCCGAGTGGAATCGCAAACGTAGCGGCACGCCGAGGGCAGGATGCCCGAGAGGCCCGTGAAGGCAGGGATGCCGCCTCGGGCCGGTGCTGCCGCGAAGTGCGGTGAGAACGAGGGGCTTTCGTCAACCTTGGAGGCAAAGGGGAATCCAATGGGGCGAAGCCCCGTGGCCGCCGGAGGCAGAGAAAAGAGAGTTGGTAGTGATTGATTCGCCGTAGGCAGAAACAGCAAGGCGATCGCCAAGTTCTATCTCCCTATTGCATAGCCATTAGCCTCCGGCGGGCGAGGGCTGCGCCCTCTGCACACCCGAAAGCCTCCAACACGGCGACAACTCTTCGCTCCTTGTGCTGCTCCTTTCGGCACTGCGCTGATGCGCCATCCCGGATACCAATGCTACGAGGTAGTTTCTCTGCTCAGAAGCGCTCACAGGCAATGAATCGAGGCAGCGTTTAGTGGCAATAGTGGGCCTATTTCGAGAAACGCTAACGTAGAGTCAATGGCTGTGAGCGCTTCCCTTCGGGCTGGCTGAAATGGCCACAATACGGCGTTAGTTAACTTTGCTTTAGAGCCACTAAAGCGTCAGTTAACTGCCTTGTCTTGTACCCATTTCAGCTCAGCTGAGTGCGGAAATACCTCGCAGCATTGGTATATAAGCAGCGCACTTCGGCCATCCATGCCCTACGGCCTCAATACGCAGCCCACCACTCAGCGCCGCGAGTCGGCCAAAGCCCGTTGGCGCAACCGTCATCTATAAATTGTATTAGGTTGCGTTTTTGATGACGGTGATTTGAAGTGCTTTTGACTGACAACTGACAACTGACAACTGACAACTGACAACTGACAACTGACAACTGACAACTGACAACTGACAACTGACAACTGACAACTGACAACTGACAACTGACAACTGACAACTGACAACTGCGCCAGATACAACAAGGGCGTCATCTTGCGATGACGCCCTTGTTTATGGACAAGCCTTAACCGTTGTTAGAACGGTTTGGCTGGCGGTTGCCGCCTTGGCCACCGGCGGCGTTGCCACTGCGGTTTTGACCGCCACGACGACGCTGGCCGTTGCGGTTACCGGCAGGCTTATCACCTTGGCCGCCATTGCCCTGATTGGTGCGCTGGCCGCCAGTTGGGCGCTGACCATCACGACCTTGACCACCTTGACGTTGGCCTTGGCCGCCGTTTGGACGACGACGGCGGTTGCCGTTGTGGTTGCGAGCCTGACCTTCACCGTTAGTGGCAGCGTTGCCTTGTGGCTGACCGCCTCCAGCTTGTGGGGCTTTCGGCTTTTTCGGTTTCTTTGGCTTTTTCGCTTTCAGCGGACGCAGTGGCTTTGATTCTGGCAGCGGGTGATGCGGATTGAAGCCGTCGACAACTTCCCGTGGCAGATGCTGCTGGGTCAGCTGTTCGATGTCATTCAGCAGCTCGAACTCTTCGGCGCACACCAAGGAAATGGCATGACCTGAAGCGCCAGCGCGACCGGTACGACCGATGCGGTGAACGTAGTCTTCCGCCACCTGTGGCAGTTCGAAGTTCACCACCTGTGGCAGCTGATCGATATCGAGACCACGAGCGGCGATATCGGTAGCAACCAAGGCGCGAATGTCACCGGATTTGAACTCGGCCAAAGCGCGGGTACGAGCACCTTGGCTCTTGTTGCCGTGAATTGGCGCCGCTTTGATGTTGAACTCTTCCAAATGACGCGCCAAGCGGTTGGCCATGTGCTTGGTCTTGGTAAACACCAATACCTGCTGCCAGTTGTTTTGGCCGATCAGCTGGGTCAGCAGCATCGCTTTTTGCTTCTTATCAACCGGGTGAACCAGCTGCTCTACGGTGCGGGCGGTGGCGTTTTTCGGGGTGACCGAAATTTCCACTGGGTTGTGCACCAAGCCTTTGGCTAAGTCGCGAATTTCATCAGAGAAAGTGGCCGAGAACAGCAGGTTCTGACGCTTGGCTGGCAGCAGCGCCAGGATCTTTTTGATGTCGCGGATAAAGCCCATATCCAGCATGCGGTCGGCTTCATCCAGCACCAGCACTTCCAGCTGGTCAAAACGGATGGCGTTTTGCTGATACAAGTCCAGCAGACGGCCGGGACAGGCCACCAGCAGTTCCACACCGCGGCGCAGATTCATCATCTGCGGGTTGATCTTCACCCCACCGTAAACCACCGCGCTGCGCAGCGGGGTGTGACGGGCGTATTGGTCGATGTTTTCCTGCACCTGCGCCGCCAGTTCGCGGGTTGGGGTCAGGATCAGCGCTTTACAGCGGTTAGCGCTGGCACGCTGACTGCCTTGCAGGCGCTCAAGGATCGGCAGGGTAAAGCCAGCAGTTTTGCCGGTACCGGTTTGCGCCGCCGCCATTACGTCTTGGCCCGCGAGGACCGCTGGGATCGCCTCAGCCTGAATTGGGGTTGGGGTGGTGTAGCCCTGTTCTTCAATGGCACGCAGCAGCGGTGCCGATAGGCCGAGATCGTTAAAACTCATGAGTTCTCGCAGTAGGGGGATTCAAAAGGGGGCGCAGTGTAGCCGAAAGTTCGAGCAATTGCTGCTTAAATGCGTCGATGGGGGTAATTGGCCATCTCTTGGCAGTGATTAGATGTTCGTTATCAGTCGTGAGTTTTGAGTTGTTAGCTAGCAGTAATCAGCTTGCAGTTATCAGTTATTAGGAGCTTGGTAACGGTGCCAGAATGTCAGCAATTAACAGCCGCTTTGGTGTGCTTGCTCTAACTGAAAACTGCCGACTAATAACTGCTTTTATCTGACCGTATTCGGTCGATCTCCACCTCATCGATACCGAGCGAGCGTAAAAACTGCAGGTGGCTGGCGGGCGCGCTTTGTTCAAAATTACGGTGCCACTGGCGCATCTGCGCTTCATCAAAGCCGGCGGTTTGCATCATCGCTACCCAACGGGCTTTGCTCATCGATACCGTCGCTGCCAATTGCGGCTGCTGCAGGGCCAACATTATCGCGTGCTGTTGTTGCCGCAATTGCTCAATCTGCTGTTCCAGCTCGCTGAAGTGTTGGCTCAGCAGCGCAGCTTGTTGGCTTAGATCATCCCGGCTGAGCAGCTGTTTGATCTCGCTGATCCCAAGGCCGTAGCTGCGATAACTGCAGATCTGCTGCAACCGCGCCACCGCTTTGGCGTCGTAATAGCGGTAGCCGTTGGCCGCTCGTAGGGTCGGCAGCAGCAGTTGCTCGCGCTCGTAATAGAGTAACGTGGTGCGCGACAGCGAATGCTGTCGCGCCAATTGGGTGATGGTGATCATGCCAAGCAAGCCAATAGTTTTGATGTCCGCCAGTTTAGCGTTTCGAGCGCCACAGCGGCAGCAGTGCCGACAGCATTAGTACCGCGATGCCAAGCACACCGACGCAGTTTGGCAGTTCGTGGAATAGGCCATAACCGAGGCCGATGGCAAACAGCATCTTGCTGTAGCCGACGTTGCTCACCACATTGGCGGGCGCTTTTTGATAGGCGCTGACCCCCAGCCCGGTGGCTAGCGCCGATACCAAACCGATCAGCCCAAGACCTAACAGTTCATGAATAGTTGGCGTCTGCCATTGGCTGAGCGCGAACGGCAGCACCAGCAGTCCCACCGCTGCCGCTTGATAGGTCATTAGGGTGGTTTTGCTGTGCACTTGGCTTAAGTGACGAACGCAGCTGGCGGCGCCGGCTCCGCCCAGTGCCGCTAACAGACCAGCGCCAATATAGAGGCTGTCGGTCAGGGCGAATGTCGGCTGGGTGATCAGCATTACCCCAATAAAGCCGACGGCGATGGTTAATACCCGCTGGCGGCTGATCGACTCGTTTAGCCACAGTTTGGCGATCAGCGCCACAAACAGCACCCCAGTAAAGCCCAGAGCAGTAGCGTCGGCCAGTGGCAGGTTGCTGAACGCGATAAAGCCAAAGTACAGCGACATCAAGGCGGTGATGATCCGCAGGCCATGCAGTGGCAGCGATTTGGGCCGCCACAAGTCTTGGCCGAAGCGCCGGATCAGCGGCAGTAACAGCAGCAGAAACACCAGTTGCCGACACAGCAGAATTTGCAGCAGCGACAGCTGCGCCGCCAATTGCTTGACCAGCGCCCCCTCCAGCACAAACAACAGATTGGAACCCAGTGCCAGTATCACTCCAAGTTGCAGCGGCGACAGTCGCTGGCAGTGGTTTTTTAACGCCGTTAACGACATCGGTTTATCTCCCCCAAACCCATAAAGGGGCGAGACGGTAAAGGTGACACTGGTAGACGGGTCAACGCCCAAGAGCTTCAGTTAATAGTTTTTAGCTATCAGCTATCAGCTATCAGCTATCAGCTATCAGCTATCAGTTGTCAGTTAGTCGTGAGTAGTTGCTCAGCGGGATGGGATTGGTTACTTCGCGGTGCTGTTGCTGTTACTAACCGCTAATGACTATCAACTGATTACTTCGTGGTGCTGTTGCTGTTACTAACCGCTAATGACTATCAACTGATTACTTCGTGGTGCTGTTGCTGTTACTACCGCTAATGACTATCAACTGATTACTGTGTGGTGCTGTTGCTCTTACTAACCGCGAATTATTACCCACTGTTCACAACGTTGGCCGCGCTTTCTGATCTTGCTCTTACTAACGACTAAATACTGATAACTGCCATCGCTATAACTGCTTATTTAGAAAGGCATTTCACTTGCATGTTAGGTATTTGTGACAACCTTTTCATAACAATTCTAATACCCCATAAGGGGTAGTTGCATGGGCGTTGCTCAGGCAGATACTGAGGGTGTTTTTTCACACGGTAAGGTAAGGGAATGGATCAGGAATATCACGTCGTAAGCCTGGTGGTACACGCTAATCCGGCGCAGCAGCAACTGGTTGAGCAACAACTGGCACAGCAGCCGCACGCCGAAGTGGTGACCGCCACCGAGGATGGCAGATACGTGGTGGTGATCGACGGCGACACTCGCCAACAGGTGCTGGATGACATCGAAGCCGTACAGCAGTTTGAAGGGGTGATCTCCACCGCCTTGGCTTACCACCAAGTTGAGCAACTACAGAGCGAGAATGCCCAATGAGTATTAGTCGTCGCGATTTTATCAAAGCCAATGCCGCGGTTGCCGCGGCGACCGCCGTGGGAGCCGCCATCCCAGTATCGGTGGCCAACGCTGCCACTGCCGGCACCTCTAACATCAAGTGGGATAAAGCCCCATGCCGCTTCTGCGGTACCGGCTGTTCGATCCTAATCGGCACCCAAAATGGCAAGGTGGTGGCCTCCAAAGGCGATCCGGAGTCTCCGGTTAACCAAGGCCTTGCTTGTGTGAAAGGCTACTTCCTGCCGAAGATCATGTACGGCGAAGACCGTCTGACCGCGCCGCTGCTGCGGATGAAAAATGGCCAGTTCGATAAGTCTGGTACCCTGCAGCCGGTCACTTGGGATACCGCCTTTGATGTGATGGCCGACAAATGGAAAGCCGCCCTGAAAGCCAAAGGCCCAACCTCGGTGGGGATGTTTGGTTCTGGCCAATGGACCGTTTGGGACGGCTACGTTGCCGCCAAGATGATGAAGGCCGGTTTCCGGACCAATAACATTGATCCGAACGCCCGCCACTGTATGGCGTCGGCGGTAGTGGGCTTTATGCGCGCCTTCGGTATCGATGAGCCAATGGGCTGTTACGACGACATCGAACACGCCGATGCCTTTGTGCTGTGGGGCGCTAACCCAGCGGAAGCGCATCCAGTATTGTGGTCGCGTTTGAGCAAGCGCCGTCTGGGTCACCCAGGTTGCACCGTGCATGCACTGTCCACCTATGAAAACCGCTGCTTCGACTTGTCTGACAACAAGATGATCTTTAAGCCGCATTCCGACTTGGTGATCCTTAACTTCTTGGCCAACTACATCATTCAAAACGATGCGGTTAACAAAGACTTTGTCAGCAAGCACACCAAGTTTGCCGAAGCGACTCCAGACATCGGTTACGGCCTGCGTCCAGAGCACCCACTGCAGCAGAAAGCCAAGAATCCAGACAACGGCAAGATGACGCCGATGAGCTTCGAGCAGTACGCCAAGTTCCTTGAACCGTACACCCTCGAGCATGCGGTAGAGATGTCCGGGGTACCGGCCGAGCAACTGCTGCAG
The DNA here is from genome assembly GCF_000422665.1 of Ferrimonas senticii DSM 18821. GTDB lineage: Bacteria > Pseudomonadota > Gammaproteobacteria > Enterobacterales > Shewanellaceae > Ferrimonas > Ferrimonas senticii. The sequence goes on from NZ_AUGM01000004.1 coordinate 154,612, forward strand.
TTGGCCAAGCTGTACGCCGATCCAACCAAGAAGATCATGTCGCTGTGGTGCATGGGCGTGAACCAGCACGTTCGCGGCGTGTGGGCCAACAACTCGATCTACAACCTGCACCTGCTGACCGGCAAGATCTCCGAGCCTGGCAACAGCCCATTCTCGCTGACTGGCCAGCCATCCGCTTGTGGTACCGCCCGTGAAGTGGGCACCTTTGCCCACCGTTTGCCAGCCGACATGGTGGTGATGAACGAGAAACACCGTGATATCACCGAGAAACGCTGGCAGCTGCCAAAAGGCACCATTCCAGCTAAGCCGGGCTACCACGCCACCTTGCAGAGCCGGATGCTGAAAGACGGCAAGTTGAATGTGTACTGGACTCAGACCACCAACAACCTGCAGGCCGGGCCGAACATCAACCAAGAGACCCTGCCGGGCTTCTTGAATCCACAAAACTTCATCATCGTTTCCGACGCCTACCCAACTGTGACCGCGTTGGCGGCGGATCTGGTGTTGCCAACCGCGATGTGGATTGAAAAAGAGGGCGCTTACGGCAACGCCGAGCGTCGTACCCAGTTCTGGCATCAGATGATCAAAGCCCCAGGGGCGGCACAATCTGACTTGTGGCAGATGTTGGAGTTCTCCAAGCGCTTCCAGATGGAAGAGGTATGGCCGGAAGAGTTGCTGGCGCAAGCGCCGCAGTACCGTGGCAAGAGCATGTATGAGGTGCTGTTTGCCAACGGCGTGGTCGACAAGTTCCCACTGTCAGACTGTAAAGGGCCAATCCACGACGAGAGCAAGCACTTTGGCTTCTACGTTCACAAAGGTCTGTTTGAAGAGTACGCCGCCTTTGGCCGTGGCCATCAGCACGATCTCGACAGCTTCGACGTCTACCACCAGACCCGTGGTAAACGTTGGCCGGTGATCAATGGCCAAGAGACCAAGTGGCGCTTTAAAGATGGCTTAGATCCGTACGCCAAAGCCGGCAGCGACTTTGATTTTTACGGCAAGCCAGATGGCAAGGCGCTGATTATCGCCAACCCATACGAGCCGCCAGCGGAGATGCCGGATGCCGAGCACGATCTGTGGTTGTGTACCGGTCGGATCTTGGAGCATTGGCACACTGCCTCGATGACTGGCCGGGTGCCAGAGCTGAAGCGGGCGATGAACTCCGCCAAGGTGTACATGCACCCACAAGATGCCGCTAAGCGTGGTTTGGCTAACGGTGACGAGGCTGTGGTGTCGAACTCTCGTGGTGAGATCCGCATTCGAGTGGAAACCAAAGGCCGTAACAAGCCGCCGGTAGGAGTGGTGTTTATCCCATTCTTTGATGCGCGGGCGCTGGTGAACAAGCTGATTCTGGACGCGGTTGATCCGCTCTCGAAAGAGACCGATTTCAAGAAGTGCCCAGTGAAAATCGTTAAAGCATCGGCCGAGGCCTAAGGAGAGCAACATGAACAAGTTACTGTTAACCGCTGGTGCCGTTGCCATCTTGCTGTCCGGCTGCAGCATGACCGAAAGCGCTCAGGTAGAAGCCCCGAAAGGGATGCGTGATGGGGCTGCTCCGGCGGTAACCATGGCTGCCGGCCCGGCGCCGGTGTACCCAAAGAAAGCGGCAACCGCCGCGCGCAATTGGGATGGGCAGCCACCGGTGATCCCGCACGATTACAAGCGGCCTATTACCACCAAGCGCAACAGCTGCACCAGCTGTCACAAAGCGCCGGTGGCTGGCAAGACCGCCAAGATCACCGCAACCCATGCCAGCCACTATGAGGCCAATGGCAAGTTGAACAACCTGTTCTACAACTGCACCGCCTGTCACGTTGCCCAAGCGGACAACGTTAAACCGGCGATTGGTAACCTGTTTTAAGGTTGCTGGTTAGGATCAAAGGGTCACCGCAAGGTGGCCCTTTTTTTATCGGCGACCAGTCATTAGTTATCAGTATTGATAGTAATTAGTCGTTAGTTATCAGTATTGATAGTAATTAGTTGTTAGTTATCAGTGATTAGTAAGAGCCAGAGCTAGAGGTTAGAGGTTAGAGGTTGGGGTCGACTGAGTTTTGCTCTTCTCAAAAACTACTGACTGACAACTGACAACTGACAACTGACAACTGACAACTGACAACTAACTACTGTGACGGCCAACTAAGCGTTGTGGCGTCCCACACAAATTCACGGCTGTGCAGAAAAGAGTTTCAAAAGCGTGAGTTGGATCTGTGAGCAACTTCTCTCGTGAACGGCATTACTCCCAACGGGGTATAGAGCAAGCGTTCGCCACAGGTCGATACTCGCTGCCTAATTAATCTGATAAGGCATTGATTGTGGGACAACATCCTCAAGAGTTGCACGTTGCCAGTTTGGTGGTGCACGCCAATCCAAGCAAACATCTGCAGGTGCAGCAGCAGATCGCGACACTGGCTAACGCAGAACTGGTTAGTCAAACCGACGATCACCGCTACATCGTGGTGCTGGACGGCGACAATCGTCAGCAACTGTTGGACAGCATCGAAGCGCTGCAGCAGTTCGATGGAGTGATCTCCACTGCCCTTGCCTATCACCAAGTTGAATCTGTAGAGAGCGAGAACGCCGCATGAGCATCAGTCGTCGCGATTTTCTAAAAGCCAATGCCGCCGTTGCTGCCGCTACCGCCGTTGGCGCCACCCTGCCTGTAACCATGGTGGAAGCCGCCGAAGCCGGTGAATCAAAACTGAAGTGGCAAAAAGCCGCTTGCCGATTCTGTGGCACCGGTTGTTCAATCATGGTCGGTACCGAAAACGATCGGGTGGTGGCCACTAAAGGCGATCCGGAATCCCCAGTAAACCAAGGTTTGGCCTGTATCAAAGGCTACTTCCTGCCGAAGATCATGTACGGGCAGGATCGCCTAAGCCAGCCACTGCTACGGATGAAGAACGGCCAGTTCGATAAATCCGGCAGCCTGCAGCCTGTCACTTGGGAACACGCCTTTGAGGTGATGGCCTCTAAGTGGAAAACCGCACTGAAGAAAAAGGGCCCAACCTCCGTTGGTATGTTCGGCTCGGGCCAATGGACCATCTGGGAAGGCTACGCCGCCTCCAAGCTGATGAAAGCTGGCTTTCGCTCCAACAACATCGATCCTAATGCCCGCCACTGTATGGCATCGGCGGTAGTGGGCTTTATGCGCACCTTCGGCATCGATGAGCCAATGGGCTGTTACGACGATTTCGAGCACGCCGACGCGTTTGTGCTGTGGGGCTCGAACGCCGCCGAGATGCACCCGATCCTGTGGTCGCGGATGTCCAACCGTCGCTTAAGCCACAAAGGCACCAGCATTCACACCCTGTCGACTTACGAGAACCGCAGCTTCGAGTTGACCGACAACAAGATGGTGATGAAGCCGCAGTCGGATCTGGTGATCCTTAACTACATCGCCAACTACATCATCGAAAACGATGCGGTAAACCACGACTTCGTTACCAAGCACACCAAGTTTGCCGAAGCGACCCCGGACATCGGCTACGGCCTGCGTCCAGAGCACCCAGCAGAGCAAGCGGCTAAGAACCCGGGCAATGGCAAAACTAAGCCGATGAGCTTTGCTGAGTACGCCGAGTATTTGAAGCCATACACCTTGGAGTACGCGGCGCAGATGTCTGGCGTTGACGCCGACAAACTGGAAGCGCTGGCTAAGGTGTACGCCGATCCGAAGCAGAAGGTGATGTCGCTGTGGTGTATGGGCATCAACCAGCACACCCGTGGTGTTTGGGCTAACAACTCGATCTACAACCTGCACTTGCTGACCGGCAAGATCTCCGAGCCAGGCAACAGCCCATTCTCGCTGACTGGCCAGCCGTCGGCCTGTGGTACTGCCCGTGAAGTGGGTACTTTTGCCCACCGTTTGCCGGCGGACATGGTGGTGGCCAATCCAAAACACCGCGAGTTCACCGAAGCCAAGTGGCAGCTGCCAAAAGGCACCATTCCAGCCAAGCCGGGTTACCACGCGGTGGCGCAGAGCCGTGCTCTGAAAGATGGCGATCTGAACGTGTATTGGACCATGTGTACCAACAACATGCAGGCCGGGCCGAACATCAACGATGAGATCTTGCCGGGCTTCCTAAACCCAGAGAACTTCATCATCGTTTCCGATCCATACCCAACCGTGACCGCGCTGACCGCCGATCTGGTGCTGCCAACCGCGATGTGGGTTGAGAAAGAGGGCGCCACCGGTAACGCTGAGCGTCGTACCCAGTTCTGGCATCAGATGGTGAAACCACAACCAGGAGCGAAATCCGACCTGTGGCAGTTGATGGAGTTCTCTAAGCACTTCACCGTCGAAGAGGTGTGGCCAGCGGAGCTTATCGCCCAGAAGCCGGAATACGCCGGTAAGACCCTGTTCGATGTGCTGTTTGCCAACGGCAAAGTGAATAAGTTCGAACGCAGCGAGTGTCAGTCACCGCTGAACGACGAATCCGATCACTTTGGCTTCTACGTGCAAAAGGGCCTGTTTGAAGAGTACGCCGCCTTTGGTCGCGGCAAAGCCCACGATTTGGCGTCGTTTGAAACCTACCACCAAGTGCGCGGTCTGCGTTGGCCGGTGGTGGATGGCAACGAAACCCGTTGGCGCTTTAAAGAGGGTCTGGATCCGTATGCCAAAGCCGGCAGCGGTTTTGATTTCTACGGCCACGCCGATGGCAAAGCGGTGATCATCGCCTCGCCATACGAAGCGCCAGTGGAAGTGCCAAACAGCGAATACGATCTGTGGCTGTCGACCGGTCGAGTGCTGGAGCACTGGCACACCGGTTCTATGACCGCCCGCGTGCCAGAGTTGAAAAAAGCGATGCCGTACGCCAAGGTCTACATGCACCCACAAGATGCCCAGCAGCGTGGCCTCAGCAACGGCGATGAAGCGCTGGTGTCTAGCCCGCGCGGCGAAGTGCGGGTGCGGGTGGAAACCAAAGGCCGCAACAAACCGCCGGTCGGTTTGGTGTTTATCCCATTCTTCGACGCCCGGGCGCTGGTCAACAAGTTGTTGTTGGATGCTACCGATCCGCTATCGAAAGAGACCGACTTTAAGAAGTGTCCGGTGAAGATTGTTAAAGCCCCAATGGTTGCGAAGGCGTAAGGAGAAACCATGAAAAAACCAATGATGGCCGCTTCCTTAGTATTGGCCTCGTCACTGACTTTGGTGGGCTGCTCGCTGTTTCAAGCGGCGGAGCCGTTCGAGGCGCCACAAGGCTTGCGTCAAGGCACCCCAGTTGCGGCAACCCAAGTGCAAGGTGAGAAGCCGGTGTACCCGAAAAAGGGCGAGATCCTTACCCGTAACTGGGATGGCCAGCCGCCGCTTATTCCACACGCGGCGGATAAGCCGATGAACCTGAAGCGTAACGGCTGTTTGATGTGCCACAAACCGGCTAAGCCGGGCGCTAAGCCAGCCAAGGCGACCGCGACCCACGCTTCGCACTTTTTAGACGGTGGCAAGAAACTGAACAACCAGTTCTACAACTGTACTCAGTGTCACGTACCGCAGTCACAGATTGTGCCGGAAGTGGCTAATAGCTATTAAGAACTGGGCTGCTAAATGCAGCTACGACTTGTAATTATCGAACTCCATCATTAACTCCGATAATTGTTAAGCGACAAAACCGACGCAGGCAGGCGTCGGTTTTTTTTTACGCATTTTTCGACAGGTTTTTCGACAAGCGGCCAGTGAATCAAATTCGTCACTTTGGTGCATTTAAAAGCTTTGTTATGCTGCTCTGCTTATATAGAAATGCAGTTTTTAGCGACTGTAGGTTGCCTAAAGCGAGGGAGTGGCATGCTGGCGTGGTATCTACTGCACTGTAAAAGTCGCAAGGAACAGGCGGTAGTTTCCTGGTTTGCGGCGCAGGACATCAACACCTTTGTGCCCGAAATTGCGGTGCAAAAGTTGGTGGCGGGTAAGAAAGTGCAGCGTACCGAAGCGCTGTTTCCGGGTTACCTGTTTGTTCGCTTCGATCCCCACGTTACCCCGTTCGCACGGATCAACGGCGCCCCCAATGTCGGTTCGATAGTCCGTACCAATAAGCAGTTGTTGCCGGTGGAAACCTCGTTGGTGGTAAGCCTGCGTGAAGCGCAAAATCGGCGCACCGAACCGATGGATGAACTGCCTAAGCGCGGCGATAAGATCCGCATTCATCAAGGCCCATTCGCTAATCTGGAAGCGATTTTCGACGAGCCCGATGGTGACAAGCGCAGCATGTTGTTGATTGAGATGATGGGCAAACCGCAGCGATTGTCGCTGGATAACCTCTCCTTCGGGCGGTTACGTTGATTGGGTAATAGTTTGATGTCCAGAATCTGGTCGAGGATAGCGGCTGTCAATCTAGGATTACGATTGAAGGCATAGTGGCTCTACGTCGAAATCGTATGACGAAGAGTGGCAGTTGCTAGTCCGACTCAGCAAAGGCGCCGGTTGGCGCCTTTGTTGTTTGGGTTATTAAACTCTGGCCTCGCGCCAACGTCGTACTAGGGTGATTGCCGCAGTCAGCAGGATAGAGCCCAAGATCAAGCCGATTGCCAGAGTCGCTTGTTGCAAGGCGGTTGGATCGATCACCAACATCAACCCCATCCCCGCCATCATGATGCCGGACATCAGCTTCAGGGTTTGCCCCTCTTTCTCGGTCAGCTTGCGCTTGCCCATGGTCATCGCAAACACGATCACAATCGCCAGCAGTGGGATCACGTAGATCAGGTTATACAGCACCAGATAGAGGTAACGACTGCTCAGTGGCAGATCGTGCAGAGTCAGCACGCTGGTGAAAATCATCGGGAAACCGGCGGTGCACAGCAGTTCATAAGCGTTGGCCAGAATCGACAGCACCACGGTGCCGATGATCATGGTGGTCATACTGCTGGCTTTGGTAAGTTGCCCCATCCGTTTAATCAGACCGCTGCGATTTTCCGCCGACATCGACAGTGACACCTCACCCTTAGTGGTGAAGTACTCCTTGATGTTCACGGTGGCGGCGGTAAGCGCCAGCAGTCCAGCGGCGGTCATGATCCAGCCGCCGTCGGAGCCCCCTAATAGCTCAAAGATGTTGAGCCAAGCGGTCATAAACAGGAAGTAGATAAAGCCGGAGAAGAACACAAAAATGCCGCCGACAATCAGCATTCGTACGCGACTTTTGGCATTGACCATAATCGACAGCAAAAACAGCAGCACAAAGAAGGCGCAGGGGTTAAAGGCATCAACCCCCGCCAGCACTACCGTCAGCAGCGGCAACGACATCTGTTCGGGCGCGACCACACCCAGCAGCGGTAACTCAATCGGTTGAATCGCTGGGGCCGTGGCAACCGCGCTGGTATCTAGGCCACAACTGCCATCGCTGCCTTTATCGCAGGTGGCGAACAGCGGTGGTGGATTGTCTTGTTGCAGTTTGAGAGTTTTGGCGAGCTCCGCTTGTTCGGCGTCGGTCAGCACGCCGCCATTGTGGCGATAGCAATCCACCAACTGCTTTAAGATAAAGCTGCCACTAACCGCTTCGCTGCTGTAGCCGACACTGGCTTTGCCGCAATAGGCAAAGTAGGGCACTGAACTGGCGGGGATTTGGGTTTCAGCGGCCACCTGTTGCAGTAGCTCGACGGTACCGGCCTGCTGGACTTTGGGGCTGATCAGGTTAATCCACGGGAAGCGTTGTGGCAGGGCATCGATAAACGGGTGGGCTTCGGCGCAGTGGGGGCAGGTTTCTGACCAGAAGAAATAGAGATTTACCTGCGCTGGCTTGGCACCTTGATCATTGAGCCACTCAACCTCGTTCGCTGCCAGCGGCGTTGCCACAATGGCCAGCAGTAACCATAGCGAGCCCCAAAGCCGCGCTAACATTCGTTCCATGAAACTTCCTAAGTAACCAAAATACTAATTGCTTAGGTTGTATAACAATTCCTCCTTGAGGTGTGTGATCCCCTTGGCTTGTTTGCTTTTTAAACAACATTCGAAAAGTTGGCGAGTTAAGTTGATGTGGCTTCGAGCGAACCGCTGACGCTTGCGCTAACGGGCTTCGGCTGTGCTCTTACGACTTACTGCAAGCTAATTGCTATCAACTCGCTTTTACCTTTGCCTCCGGCGGCCAAGGGCTGTGCCCTTTGGAATCCCCTACGCCTCCAAGGTTGACGAAAGCCCCTCGTTCTCACCGCACTTCGCGGCAGCATCGGCCCGAGGCGGCATCCATGCCTTCGCGGGCCTCTCGGGCATCCTGCCCTCGGCTTGCCACTGCGTTTGCGGTTTCACTCGGCGTCAACAAGTCGGCTTAAAGCCGCCATAGCAACCGTCATCAGAAGCATTAAGGGGAGTGATTTTCTAGCAACGGTTGCGCCAACGGTCTTTGGCCGACTCGCGGCGCTGAGCGGTGTGCTGCGTATTGAGGCCGGAGGCCATGGATGGCCGAAGTGCGCGGCTTAAATACCAATGCTACGAGGTATTTCCGCACTCAGCTGAGCTGAAATGGTTACAAGACAAGGCAGTTAAGTGACGCTCTAGTGGCTCTAAAGCAAAGTTAACTAACGCCGTATTGTGACCACTTCAGCCAGCCCGAAGGGAAGTGCTCACAGTCACTGACTCTACGTTAGCGTTTCTCGAAATAGGCCCACTATTGCCACTAAACGCTGCCTCGACTCATTGCCTGTGAGCGCTTCTGAGAAGAGAAACTACCTCGCAGCATTGGTATCGGTGACGATGCATCCGCGCAGTGCCGAAAGGAGCAGCGCAAGGAGCGAAGGGATTTCGCCGTGTTGGAGGCTGTTGGGTGTGCAGAGGGCAACGCCCTTGCCCGCCGGAGGCAAGAGGCTATGGAATGCCAAGCTTTAAGAGCTCGATAGCTGAGGCCAATAACACGTCGAATCGTCGTTACCTGCGAGTGACGCATTAATTGGCTAGGCTACCGAGATTTCCGCGAACGTGTTCGCGGCTACGATCGAATCACTGACGGTTGCGCCAACGGGCTTTGGCCGACTCGCGGCGCTGAGCGGTGTGCTGCGTATTGAGGCCGGAGGCCATGGATGGCCGAAGTGCGCGGCTAAATCAGGGACGATGCATCAGCGCAGTGCCGAAAGGAGTAGCACAAGGAGCGAGGGGATTTCGCCGCGTTGGAGGCTTTTGGGATTGAAAAGGGTGAAACCCTTTCCCGCCGGAGGCAAACGGCTATGAAATGATGACTTTGCCAGTTACCAGTGACACGTCAATGGCAGAGGAAACCGGCGAAGCCATCACCCCAACCACAACCACACTCCAAGACCAATCATCACTAAGCCAGAGAGGCGATTAACCCGTTTAACGTTTTGCTGATTGAGCATCCGCCGTAGGCTGCTGCCGCCGCTGGCGTACAGGCTCATGCAGATAAATTCGCTGGCCAGAATGATCGCCAGCAGCGCGCCCATTTGCGGTGCTAACGCTTTGCTGTGATCCAGAAACGGCGGTAGCAGCGACACCATAAAGGCCCAGCCTTTCGGGTTGGCAATGGCGGTAACAAAGCCGCGGCCAAACAGGTTTTTGCGGTTGATGGCGGCGATCTCGGCATCCGAGGCCAGCTTGCCGCTGCTGCGCATCCCTTCAATGCCTAGGTAGATCAGGTAACCACCACCCAGCCACTTTAAGGCGGTAAACAGTTGCGGGGTGTTCAGCAGCAGCGCTGCGACACCAAAAGCGGCGGCAAGGGCGACGATGGCGACCCCCAGCAGTTCGCCGAGCATCATCGGCAGGGTCCGGCGAAAACCGATGGTCATCCCCAAACTCAGTGCCAGCATCATGCATAAGCCAGGGGTTACTGAAACTAAAAAGAAGGTGGGGATAAACAGGGCGAGGGTAGTGATATCAGGCATGGCTGCGGGGTAGTGGCTAGCGATTAGTTTTTAGTTATTAGACAAAAGCGAGCAGCTGTTAGGCGGTGCTCCTATATTGATACCGCTTACGCTGATAAGAGCAGCTCTTACTAACGACTGCAACCTAATAACTACTGGCTATCCAGAATCAATAAAAAGCCGAGAACAACGTGGCGGGATCGGCTCAGCACAAGGCCTCTGGCGATCCCGAGAACGGGTTCTCGGCTACGGCTAAGCGGCTTATTTCAGCTCGATACCATTGTCCAGAATGGTGATGCGGCCGGCTTTGTAGAGGCCACCGATGGCGCGCTTAAATACCGCTTTGGATACGCGGAAGGTGCGCTTGATGGTCTCTGGATCGGACTTATCGTGGATCGGGGCAAAGCCGCCCGGCTGCTTGTTCAGGTAACCGATGATGTGCTCTTGCAGTTGATCTGCTTGCTTGTGGGCTGGCGGTGCGATGCTTAGGTCGATGCCACCGTGCTCGCGCACCTTTTTAATAAAGCCCTGCATCTTCATCCCCGGCTTCAGCTCTTGGTGCACGCTGTCGAAGTAGATCAGGCCCCAGTGCTGATGGTTGATGATCGCTTTAAAGCCTAAGTCGGAGCGACCGGCGATCAGCAGATCCACCGCTTGGCCGTTGCGGTAGCTTGGCTCGCTGGTATTTAGCATGCGGTCGATCTTGGCGGTGGCGGCGATGCGATCGGTGTTGTCGATGTATAAGCCAACCACGTAGTAGCGACCTACCTCGAACGGCACTTTTTGCTGGCTGAACGGCACAAACAGATCTTTATCTAGACCCCAATCCAAGAACGCGCCGATGCGGTTCACTTGGGTGCACTTCAAGCTGGCAAACTGGCCAACTTGCGCTTTTGGGGTTTGGGTGGTGGCGATCAGCTGATCTTCCGAATCTAAAAAGATAAACACTTCCACCAGGTCGCCAATTTCGGTCTCTTTTGGTACCCATTTGTTTGGCAGTAGGATCTGCCCCAGATCGTCGCCATCAAGGTAAACGCCGAAGCCGACCTGCTTAACCACCTTTAAGGTGTTGTATTGACCAATCTGGACCATGGGAACTCCGAAACAAGAGAAAACAAAAGGGCGCCGAGTATATCCACTTTGGCGTTAAATTGCCGCGATTTCCGCAGCGGTTAATGGCCGATATTCACCGGCTTGTAAACGTCTATCCAGCACAATTGGCCCCATCGACTCACGATGCAGTGTCAGCACCGGATTACGAAAGCGGCCAAACATCCGTTTGATCTGATGATAGCGGCCTTCGTAGATGGTTAGCCGTGCCTGATGGCTGCTGAGCTGTTCAAGCTGGGCTGGGCTGGTGGTGATCCCCTCATATTCAAAATAGATCCCCTCGGCAAAGCGGCGGGCGGTATCGGGATCGATTGGATTAGCGAGGGTGACCAGATAGGTCTTTGGCTTCTTCAGTTGCGGCTCGGTAATTCGCCGCGACCACAAGCCGTCGTTGGTCAGTAGCAACAGCCCAGTGCTGGCTTTATCTAAGCGGCCGGCGATATGCAGTTCCTCCTGCCACGCTTGGGGTAGCAGCGAAACCGCAGTTGGATGCTTCGGATCGCTGGTGGCGCTAACCACCCCAGCGGGTTTATGCAGCATCAGATATAGCGCCGGTTTGCCCGCTTGCAGCAAGCGGCCGCCGGCGACCACTTTGGCAAAGCGGTCAACAGCAAACAGCGGGTTGGATTCGACCTTATCATTGACCCACACTTGGCCATCGTCGAGCAGTTTTAGGGCGGTGCGACGGCTCCAATCCCGTTGCTGGCAGATAAGTCGGTCTAATCGCATGATAGCTTACGCTCAAAATCTAACAAATAATCACAAAATTGCGTGATTTAAGGGCAAACATCCTAGCAGATCCGAGACTTAAGCTGGTGAGTTAGGCTAGAATGGCTGCCGTTTTCTTGGCCCCTCGAACACACAAGGCATTGGACGCATGACGCTACGGGTTGCAATCAACGGATATGGCCGCATTGGTCGATCAACGCTGCGCGCCTTGTATGAAAGTCAACGTCAGCAGCAATTGCAGATTGTGGCGATCAATGAACTGGCCAGTTCCGCCGGCATTGCCCACCTGACCCAGTTCGATACCACCCATGGCCGCTTTCATCTGCCGGTCGAGGCCGACGACGGTGAACTGCGGATCGGTACCGATCGCATCACCCTGTTAAGTCATGCCGATCCCCGCGATTGCCCTTGGCGCGAGCTTAATATCGATATGGTGTTTGAATGCACCGGTCGTTTGAATAGCGCCGAGGCGTGCCGAGCTCACCTTGAGGCGGGCGCCAAGCGGGTGCTGATCTCCCATCCGGCCGACAGTGCCGTAGACGCCACCGTGGTCTATGGGGTTAACCACAGCCAGTTAACCGGTACCGAAACCATCGTTTCCAACGCCTCGTGCACCACCAACTGCAGTGTGCCGGTATTGAAGTTGCTGGATGATGCCTTTGGCATTGAACGCGGCGCCATCACCACCATCCATTCGTCGATGCATGATCAACAGGTGATCGATGCCTATCACGACGATCTGCGTCGTACCCGCGCCGCCAGTCAATCGATCATTCCGGTGGATACCAAACTAGCTTTAGGGATTGAGCGGCTGTTGCCCCACCTGAAAGGCAAATTTGAAGCGATTGCAGTGCGGGTACCGACCACCAACGTTACCGCCATGGATCTGTCGTTAACCCTATCCAAGTGGGTTGATATTGCTCAGGTAAACCAACTGCTGCAGCAGGCCGCCGCTAACCAACCACAACTGCTTGGCTACACCGAAGCGCCGTTGGTGTCGGTGGATTTTAATCACGATCCACGCTCGGTGGTGATCGATGGCAGCCAAACCCGAGTGGCCGATGGTCATCTGGTTAAGTTGTTGCTGTGGTGCGACAACGAATGGGGCTTTGCCAACCGAATGCTCGATACCGCGTTAAGTTTGAACGCGGTGTCTAAGTCTTAGAAAAAGGGAATGTTATGACCATCTTAAAAATGACCGAACTGGATCTGACCGGCAAACGTGTGCTGATCCGTCAAGATCTGAACGTGCCAGTGAAAAACGGCCAGGTAACCTCCGACGCCCGTATTTTGGCGTCGTTGCCAACTATCGAACTGGCGCTCAAAGCCGGTGCCAGTGTGATGGTGATGTCGCACCTTGGTCGTCCAACCGAAGGTCTGGTGGAAGCGGAATATTCCCTGCAGCCGGTGGTGGATTACTTGGCGACCAAGCTCGATGTGCCAGTAACCTTGGCCACCGACTACCTGAATGGCGTTGAGGCCAAAGCCGGTGAACTGACGGTGCTGGAAAACGTTCGTTTTAACGTTGGTGAAGGCAAGGATGACGAGACTCTGTCTAAGGCCTACGCGGCGCTGTGCGACATCTACGTGATGGACGCCTTTGGTACCGCCCACCGTGCTCAAGCCTCAACCCACGGGGTTGGTCTGTACGCGCCAATCGCTTGCGCTGGCCCTTTGCTGGCGGGTGAACTGGAAGCGCTAGGCAAGGCGCTGGATAACCCAGCCCGGCCGCTGGTGGCGATTGTCGGTGGTTCTAAGGTGTCGACCAAGTTGACTGTACTGGAGTCACTGGCGACCAAAGTGGATCAGCTGGTGGTGGGTGGCGGGATCGCCAACACCTTTATTGCCGCTGCCGGTTTTCCGGTAGGCAAATCGCTGTATGAGGCGGATTTGGTGGCTGAGGCACAAAAGCTGACCGCCGCGGCGCAAGCTCGTGGTGGTGACATTCCAGTACCGACCGACGTGATCTGCGCCGATAAGTTTGCCGAAGACGCGACCGCGACCTTACGAGCGGTATCGGAAACTGGCAGCGAAGAGATGATCTTCGATATCGGTCCAGACAGTGCTGAGGCGTTGGCGGCGATCATTAAGGACGCCGGTACTATCGTCTGGAATGGCCCAGTAGGCGTATTCGAATTCGACCAGTTTGGTAACGGCACCGAGCGCATCGCCCGCGCCATTGCCGAATCCGAAGCGTTCTCTATCGCCGGCGGCGGCGATACGCTGGCGGCGGTAGATAAGTACGGCATCGCCGATCAGGTCTCTTACATCTCTACCGGTGGTGGCGCTTTCCTAGAGTTCTTGGAAGGCAAAACCTTGCCAGCGGTAGCGATGCTGACCAAGCGCGCCGAGCAGGCAAGCTAAAGCAAGCACAACAACCTAATTTAACGCGCTGGCGCTGGTGCCGGCGCGAGCTGTTTCAAATCAATCAGTGGAGCCCCAACATGGCCTTGATCTCCCTTCGTCAGCTGCTGGATCACGCAGCGGAATACAACTACGGCGTACCCGCCTTTAACGTCAACAACCTGGAGCAGATGCGCGCCATCATGCAGGCGGCAGAGCATACCAACTCGCCGGTTATCGTGCAGGCGTCTGCCGGTGCCCGTAAGTACGCTCGCCCACAGTTCCTGCGTTACCTGATGAATGCGGCGCTGGAGCAGTACCCAGATGTGCCAGTGTGTATCCACCAGGATCACGGCACCTCGCCAGACGTATGTCAGCGTTCTATCCAGATGGGCTTTAGCTCGGTAATGATGGACGGTTCTCTGCGTGAAGACGGCAAGACCCCAGCGGATTACGGTTACAACGTGACTGTTACCCAGCGTACCGTGGCATTTGCCCACGCTTGTGGTGTTTCTGTGGAAGGTGAAATCGGTTGTCTGGGTAGCCTAGAAACCGGCATGGCGGGCGAAGAAGATGGCGTTGGCGCCGAAGGCATTCTGAGCCACGATCAGCTGCTGACCGATCCAGAAGAAGCGGCCCGTTTCGTTGCCGCGACTAAGGTAGATGCGCTGGCAATCGCCATCGGTACCTCCCACGGTGCTTACAAGTTCTCTAAGAAGCCGACCGGTGAAGTGCTGCGTATGGATCGCATCAAAGAGATCCACGCTCGCATCCCAGATACCCACCTGGTAATGCACGGTTCCTCTTCCGTACCGCAAGAGTGGCTGCAGATCATCAACCAATACGGCGGCGAGATCCCAGAGACCTACGGCGTGCCAGTAGAAGAGATCGTAGAAGGCATCAAGTACGGCGTACGTAAGGTAAACATCGACACCGATCTGCGTTTGGCCTCTACCGGTGCGGTACGTCAGTTCCTGGCTCAAAACCCAGCGGAATTCGATCCACGTAAATTCCTGCAAGCGTCAATGAATGCCATGGCTGGCATTTGTACTGATCGCTTTGACGCCTTCGGCTGTGCTGGCCACGGCAGCAAGATCAAGCCACTGAGCCTGCAAGCGATGTACAAGCGCTACCAGACCGGTGAAATGGATCCAAAAGTACACATCTAATCGCTAACCGATTGAGATTACCCAACCCCGCCTCGGCGGGGTTTTTTGTGCCATTTATCCGCCATCAGTTGTTAGGTGTCAGTCACTAGTTAGCAGTTATTAGCTATCAGTTGATAGTAACCAGTAAGAGCCAGTGCCAAGCGCTGCCATCGATGTTCCACCGACCTACTAATCACTAAAAGCTGATAACTGCTTTTGGCTATCGAGCCAGTGCCAAGCGCTGCCATCGATGTTTCACCGACCGACTAATCACTAAAAGCTGATAACTGCTTTTGGTTATCGAGCTAGTGCCAAGCGCTGCCATCGATGTTCCGCTGACCGACTAACGACTAACGACCAACGACTAACCACTGATAACTGCTTTTGACTCTTTAAGACGGTTCTTCGATTAATAACCCTGCCAAGGCGTTCTCTAGCCACAGCAGCGCTGGCCCTTTTATGCTCCCTAACGCGGTCACCCGATCCACTGGGACGCTCCATTGCTGCAGATCAAAACGGATTGGCAGCGACATCAATCGCCCCTGAGCGATCGCCGGTTCGGCAATGTGGGCGGGCAGGTAACACCAGCCTAGCTGTTGTTGGGTTAATTCACTCATGGCGATGAAATCGTTGCACCACAACAACTTAGGGGAAATCGTTGGGCAGGTGCTGATGCCTTTGCCATCGATACTGCGCAGCAATAGTTGCCGATGGCTGCTGAGATCACCGCGACCAACACTGGTCAATTTGGCTAAGGGGTGCTCCGGGTGGGCGACCGTGGCAAACGGCAACTGGCCGATGTAACCCAACTCGACCCCAATCGGCATGCTGTGATCAATCAGCGTTAGGCCGATGTCACCACGTCCCTGGCGAATGTGCTGATTAATGGCATCGCTATTCTCCACGTGCAGTGACAGGGTAGTGGCACTGAACTGGGCACTAAATTCGGCGAGGATCTGATACAGCTTGGGCAGCAGCAACGCCGGATCCACCAGCAGTGCCAGGCTGGTTTCGGTATCGCTATTTAAGGTTAAGGCGGTGGCTTGCAGGTCTTGCGCTTGCAGCAATACTGCTTGCGCCTGTTGCAGCAGCAGTTGCCCTTGCGGGGTCAGGGTGGGTTTGCGGGTGCTGCGGTCAAACAGGGTTTGGTTGAGATCGATCTCAAGATTGGCGATCCCTTGGCTGATGGCCGATTGCGCTTTACCCAGCTTACGAGCGGCGGCGGAGAACGACCCTTGTTCGGCGCAGCAGACGAACATCTCCAGTTGATGCAGATTGATCATGGCATTTATCTATCAGTAAAGCTGATGGTTACTAACTTGGGTTAATCATAAATAACGATAAATTGGTCGTCATTCAATTTTGATTAGGAAACGCCAGTGACCACAACTGCTGCTCAACCCATTCCAATGAGCCGCCGTGAGCGCGTCGGCCACAGCCTGTTATTTGAAGTGATTGCGCTGCTGATTATGATTCCTGCGGGCAGTTACCTGACGTCGATGGACATGAGCAAGATGACCGGCGTGGCCATCGCCATGAGCTTGATCGCCATGACGGTTAACTATGGCTATAACCTGTGGTTTGACCGAGTGTTTGGTGAAGATCGTTTAAACCGCAGTTGGCAGATGCGCTTGGGCCATGGTATCGGCTTTGAAGTGAGCTTGATGGGCCTGATGTTGCCGCTGTTGATGTGGGCGACCGGCTTTGATTTCTGGACGGTGCTGATTCTGGATATCGGTATTGTGCTGTTCTTCTTTATCTACGCCATCGTATTTAACTACGGCTATGACCAAGTGCGGGCGCGGTTACTGAAAGACCGTCTGCAAATCGCCTAGTTTAATGTGTGGCTATCAGTTATTAGTTAATAGTTGTTAGTTATTAGTAAGAGCTAGAGCAGTGTCCTTGAGTTACCGCTGAGTAACTGATTACTAAAAACTCATAACTGCTCTTACTAATGCAAAAAACCGCAACCTTTCCGGCTGCGGTTTTGTGTTAATGCCGAGTTCGTTATCGGTATCCGCACCGCTAAAATTAAGCGTTATGCTGGATGCACTGATGAGCAACTAATTACTAAAAACTGCCCACCGTAGACTGAACCTTAGCTAATGCGCTTGTACTTAACGCGGCTTGGCTCGGTGATGTCGATGCCTTGCTCTTTCTTCATCCACTCGGCGTATTCTTGGAAGTTACCTTCGAAGAAGTTGTGCTTGCCTTCGTCGCGGTAGTCCAGAATGTGGGTCGCTACGCGGTCCAAGAACCAGCGATCGTGCGAGATCACCATGGCACAGCCTGGGAATTCCAGCAGCGCGTTTTCCAGTGCCCGCAGGGTTTCGATATCCAAGTCGTTGGTTGGTTCGTCAAGCAGTAGCAGGTTGCCGCCAGCTTGCAACAGCTTCGCTAAGTGCAGACGACCGCGCTCACCACCGGACAGCTCGCCAACGCGTTTTTGCTGATCCACGCCTTTAAAGTTAAAACGGGATACGTAAGCGCGGGAGTTAATCTCGAAGTTACCGATACGCAGGATATCTTGGTCGTTGGAGATCTCTTGGAATACGGTTTTGGAATCGTCCATGTTGTCACGGAACTGATCCACCGAGGCGATCTGCACGGTTTCACCCAAGGTGATGGAACCGGAATCTGGCTGCTCTTTGCCGGAGATCATCCGGAACAGGGTAGACTTACCAGCACCGTTAGAACCGATGATGCCAACGATGGCGCCTTTTGGAATCGAAAACGACAGATCGTCGATCAGCACGCGGCCATCGTACGACTTGGTCAGGTTGTTCACTTCCAGCACTTTGTCGCCCAGACGTGGCCCTGGCGGAATGAACAGCTCGTTGGTCTCGTTGCGCTTCTGGTAGTCGCTGGTGTTCAGCTCATCAAAGCGGGCCATACGCGCCTTGGACTTAGCCTGACGGCCTTTTGGATTCTGACGAACCCACTCCAGCTCTTTCTCGATCGACTTCTGGCGGGCTTTCTCTTGCGCCGCTTCTTGCTTCAGACGCTCGTCTTTCTGCTCCAGCCAAGAGGAGTAGTTGCCTTCCCATGGAATGCCTTCACCACGGTCCAGTTCTAGGATCCAGCCAGCGGCGTTATCCAAGAAGTAACGGTCGTGGGTAATCGCCACCACGGTGCCTGGGTATTCCACCAAGAAACGCTCCAGCCACGCTACGGATTCGGCATCCAAGTGGTTGGTTGGTTCGTCCAGCAGCAGCATGTCTGGCTTTTCCAGCAGCAGACGGCACAGTGCCACACGGCGGCGCTCACCACCGGAAAGGTTTTCAATCTTGGCGTCCCACGCTGGCAGACGCATCGCATCGGCCGCGCGCTCTAGGGCGTTTTCCAGATTGTGACCATCTTTGGCACTGATGATCGCTTCCAGTTGCCCTTGCTCTTTGGCCAGCGCGTCAAAATCCGCATCTGGCTCAGCGTAGGCGGCGTACACCTCGTCCAAACGCTTTAGCGCACCAGCCACGTCGGATACCGCTTCCTCGACCACTTCACGAACGGTCTTGGCCGGATCCAGTTTTGGCTCCTGCGGCAGGTAGCCAACGTTGATGCCAGGTTGTGGACGGGCTTCACCTTCGAATTCGGTGTCAACGCCGGCCATAATGCGCAGCAGGGTGGATTTACCGGCACCGTTCAAACCCAATACGCCGATTTTGGCGCCAGGGAAGAACGACAGGGAGATGTCTTTAAGGATGTGACGCTTTGGCGGGACCACCTTGCCAACGCGCAACATGCTGTAGATAAACTGAGCCATGGTTGTGCTTCTGCTTAAGTTACAAGAAAACCCCAATTTTACCGCAAATTTGCCGACTGCTGCTGGCCTTTTAGTGGATTGTTGCGCGCTCGCTGTAAAGGGTAAACAGCCAAGAAGTTCGGCTTTGGTGAATGACACTGCCAGTTTGCTAACAACTACCGCTAACTAGGTAAAAGTTGGTTGCTGCAAAGTAAAAATGAGAACTGCACCTCCGTTTTTAATAAACCCTGCTGTTACATTCCTGCGCGATTTTAATTCCACTAACTAAGAATTGTTAACGTTTGCCCGCTTTTTGTGCAGTGGTGAGCGTTCTTCCTACGAGTTTCACTCCATGAACATGCGTTTGAATGTTATCAGTGCTGCGGTTGCCGCAGCCTTGACCGCCCCTGTTGCACTGGCTGAGCAGGCCGCAATTGATCCCGCTTCGGCCAAAGCCAAGCAAGATGTCGAGGTTATCGTGGTATCCGGCTCTCGTTTGGAGCAGAACCTGCAAAACGTGGCTGGCTCAGTATCGGTGCTGACCGAAGAGGACATCGCCCGCAACATGAGTACTGACTTTGCCACCTTGTTCCGCACCGAAGCGGCAGTGGACGTTAAGGGTGGCGCTGGCAAATCGACCTCAGTAACCATTCGTGGCATCGGCGGCAACCGAGTGATGATGGTCAAAGACGGCGTGCGCGTGAACAACCAGTACGCTTCACCACTGGGTCCTGGCGCTGAAGGTACCGGCCGTGGTCTGACTGAAGTGGAAGGCCTAAAACAGGTGGAAGTGGTTAAGGCTGCAGCTTCGACCATCTACGGCTCTGATGCCCTTGGCGGCGTGGTGGTAATGCAAACCAAAGACGCCGAAGACTATCTGCTGGGCGCTGATCACTACGCTTCAGTTAACGCTGGCTACACTGGTCTGAACGACGAGTATGCGGCGGGTTTCACTGCCGCCGCAGCCTACAACGATTTTGAAAACCTGATCGCATACCAGCACCGCACTGGTGAAGAGCAGCAGAACTACGACAAAACCCTGCCAGATTCCGATCTAGTGACCGACAGCGTGCTGTTTAAGTCTAAGTACCACTTCAACGACGACACCAACCTGCAGCTGACCCTGGATTTTCTAGAGCAGAATCTAGAGCGTTGGGAAACCGATGTTGAAGGTACAAACCAGGCAAAGCATGAGTGGATCGATACTGATCGTACCACCAAGGTGTTTAATGGCTCGCTGCGTTTGCGCTCTGAGAAAGCCACGTTCATGCACGATAATCTCGACTTGGTGATGTATTTCGGTAGTACCAAGCAGGACGAGTGGCGTGATTACTACAAGCACGACAATGCACCTAAAGACACTTTGACGCAGACCCGTGATTACGGCTTTGAGGAGCAGCGTTACGGCTTTACTTCGACCTTTGCTAAATACATTGGTCACGATAGTTACGGCCATAACCTAACCTACGGCGTTGATATTGAGCAGTCAGAGATGAGCCGTCCGCGCCAATACAACCAAATTACTGATTGTAATGCGACTGGTGCATTCGGTAAGCCTAAATGCGGTATATCTAACCCGTTTGCCTTTGCAGACACCGAGAGCCTTCGTGTTGGGGCTTTTATTCAAGACGACATTACTCTGCTTGATGGTGATCTGAACCTGGTAATGGGCTTGCGTTACGACTACTTCCGCAACACTCCTGATATTCAGATGGCGGTTGATGCAGGTAAAGATGCTGAAAACTTTGCGCAGATGAGTGAAGGTTTCTGGTCGCCAAAGGTTGGTTTGGTTTATCAACTGACAGATGACGTTAATGTCTATGCGCAATACGCGTACGGATACAAAATGCCTACCCCTGACCAGAAATGGGGGGAGTTGGTCGTCGAAGCATTACCTGGGATGGTCGAGATTCAGATTAATCCAAATTACGATCTTGAGTCCGAATCTAGCCATACCTACGAAGTGGGTGTGCGTGGAAACCACGACAATACCAGTTATGAACTGACCGCTTTCTACATTAGTGCTTCAGATTACATCGATTGGGAATTTACCGGTTGTGAAGGTTTCTTGTGTGACATGGGACTGGGCAATCTTCAATACCGTTACATTAACCTGGATGAAGTCACAATGTATGGTGCAGAGATGCAAGCCAGCCATTGGATCACTGATGACCTAAAGGTGTGGGGTAATATTGCCTATACGCATGGTGAAGATGGTAACGGTGATTACCTCAATACCATTAGCCCGCTGAAAGGTAATGTTGGTGTTAACTACTTTGATGAGTTGATGGGCAAACCATTGGATGTTGCCTTAAATGTTCATTTTGCCGACCACATGAGCAGAACAACTGATTTGGCTTTGGTTGATGTTGATCCTACTGGGATGAACAAGGTGTTCAATACAGCCGGTTGGGCTACCGTCGACTTTACTGTTGGCGTTGAGATGACCGATAACCTGCAAGTTCGTGCAGGGGTATACAACTTGTTTGATAAAGAGTACGTCAACTACGCCGATGTGGCTTCCTTGTCTAAAGGATTGGTTAATGCACTTGGAAGCGAGGATGGTGACTTTACCCAACCTGGCCGTTACGCTGGCGTTAACCTGAAGTACACCTTCTAAGCCTATGCTTTAGTTTCTCTCAAAAACCGGACCTCGCGTCCGGTTTTTTGTGCCTGTTGCTGGGCGGGAACGTAGTAATCAGGGTAGGCCGTTATCAAAGTGGTGGCTGTCAGTTATCGCTACCACCAAGGGATTGGCTTTTGCCGACGGTTGGCTTGGGTTCAAAATTTCACCGCGTTACAATCCGGCCACTGTTCACGAGCGCTGCGCTGTCAAACAAGCAGCAGCGGATCAACGCCATGGAGTAATGGAATGCTGGAAAAGAACATGAACATTGCCGATTTCGATCCCGAATTGTGGGAAGCAATGGAAGCCGAGCGAGTGCGCCAAGAGCACCACATTGAGCTGATCGCTTCGGAAAACTACACCAGCCCACGGGTGCTGGAAGCCCAAGGTTCGCAGCTAACCAACAAGTACGCCGAAGGTTACCCAGACAAGCGTTACTACGGCGGTTGTGAACATGTGGATGTGGCGGAAAAACTGGCTATCTCCCGTGCTTGTGAACTGTTTGGCGCCAGCTATGCCAACGTTCAACCGCACTCTGGCTCGCAAGCCAATGCCGCGGTATTTATGGCGCTATTGCAGCCCGGCGATACCGTATTGGGGATGAGCTTGGCCCATGGGGGTCACCTGACCCACGGTGCGTCGGTGTCGTTCTCTGGCAAGATCTACAACGCGGTGCAGTACGGCATTACCCCTGATACTGGCGAAATCGATTACGCCGAGGTACGTAAGCTGGCGTTAGAGCATCAACCAAAGATGATCATCGCCGGTTTCTCGGCTTACTCTGGGGTTTTGGATTGGGCCAAGTTCCGCGAGATTGCTGACGAAGTTGGCGCCTACCTGTTTGTCGATATGGCCCACGTCGCCGGTTTGATTGCCGCCGACGTTTACCCGAATCCGCTGCCACACGCCCATGTGGTTACGACTACCACCCACAAGACCTTAGCTGGCCCGCGTGGCGGCTTGATTCTGTCTGCTTGCGGCGATGAAACCATCGAGAAAAAACTGAATTCCGCGGTATTCCCCGGTGGTCAGGGTGGCCCGCTGTGTCACGTGATTGCAGCTAAAGCGGTGGCCTTTAAAGAGGCGCTGCAGCCGGAATTTAAAACCTATCAGCAGCAGGTGGTGAAAAACGCCCAAGCGATGGCGTCGGTCTTTAAAGGTCGCGGCTACAAGATTGTCTCTGGCGGTACTCACAACCACCTATTCCTGCTGGATCTGATCGATAAAGATATCACCGGTAAAGACGCCGATGCCGCTCTTGGTCGCGCTAACATCACCGTCAATAAAAACTCGGTGCCAAACGATCCGCGCAGCCCATTTGTGACCTCCGGTTTGCGGATCGGTACCCCGGCATTAACCCGTCGCGGTATGGGTGAATCGGAAGCTCGCGAACTGACCGGTTGGATCTGCGATATTCTGGATAACTTCGGCAACGAAGCGGTTGAGCAACGCGTAAAAGCGCAGGTGTTGGAGTTGTGTCAGCGCTTCCCGGTGTACGCTTAACGCTCTGATGCAGAGAGCAGGAATTAGTTGGTAGTGGATAGTTAATAGCTAGTAGTTAATAGTTAATAGCCAGTAGTTAAGAGCGTTTAGTTGATAGTGGATAGTTAATAGCTAGTAGTTAATAGTATTTAGTTGATAGTGGGGTAGAGCCGGTTAACTACCCTGACTGACAACTGACAACTGACAACTGACAACTGACAACTGACAACTGACAACTGACAACATAACAAAGCCGGTCATTGCCAAGCAGTGACCGGCTTTGATGTTACTCAAGGTTATTGCCTGTTAGCTGGCGACCGCTGGTGCAACGGTTTCTCGGCTAACGTGGGTACCGGCGGTGCCCGCCATGATCTGCTCTGCTTTGGCGAGGGCGCCGATGTGACCAATACCACCGGTCTCGGCGGCGAAGCGACAGACTGCATCCACTTTGGGCCCCATCGAACCGGCGGCAAATTGATATTGGCTGATCTCTGCCACGCTTACCTGATGCAGTGGGGTGGCGTCACTCTGGCCCCAATTCAGCACCACATTGTCGGCGTCGGTCAGGATCAACAGATGCTCGGCGTGCAGTTGCTTGGCCAACAGCGCCGCCGCCAAGTCTTTATCCACCACCGCTTCAACGCCATTGATCTCATCGCCATCGCGAATAACTGGGCTGCCACCGCCGCCACAGCAGATGACGATCTCGCCCGCATCCAGCAGCTCTCGTACCGATTCTAATTCGATGATCCCCAACGGCTTAGGTGAGGGTACGACTCGGCGCCAATGGTCGCCGTCGGCTTTGATGGTCCAGTCGTTGGCTCGCGCCAGCGCCAGCGCTTGTTGGTGCTCGTAGATGGGGCCGATAAATTTATCGGGATTGGCGAATGCCGGATCGTCCTTGCTTACTTCAATTTGCGTCAAGATGGTGGCGATCTGCGCCTGCGGCATCGACCGCTTGAGCCCCTGCGCCAGTAGCAGGCCGATCATCCCTTGGGATTCGGCGCCCAGCACATCCAATGGGTAACTGGCGACTTCGGTGTAGGCCAAGTTTTGCAGGGCAATCAGCCCCACTTGTGGGCCATTGCCGTGGACGATCACCAATCGATACTGTTGCGATAGTGCCGCCAACGCCGAGGTGGTTTTGGCGATGTTGTCGCGTTGATTCGCGCAGGTCATGGCTTGGCCGCGCTGCAGCAGGGCATTGCCACCAATGGCAATGACGATCAAAGGTTTTTGCTGAGTCATGTCATTATCTCTACAACGGATAACACAGTGGGTAAACGGCTAGTGGAAGGCCAGCACGGTCTTGATGGTCTGATACAGCCGTTCGATTGAGGTATTGCGGGTCGGGGTAACAAACATGGTGTCGTCGCCAGCAACGCAGCCAAGAATGCCGTCGCCTCGGCCTAGAGAGTCCAACAGTCGTGCGACCACTTGGGCGCCGCCCGGGGTGGTTTTGATCACCACCAGATAATCGTTAAAGTCGATGTCCGACACTAAGCTGGCCAACGGCACATCAATTGCCGGTACTGCGATTTCACCTGGCACGCAGTAAACGGTCTCCTTTTTGGCGTTGCGGGTGCGCACCGCGCCGATGTTATTCAGGATCCGCGACACCTTGGACTGGCTGACGTCGTTGAATCCTTGGGCTTTTAGCGCCTCTACCATCTCTTGCTGATTATGAAAGTGCTGCTCGGCGAGCATCGCTTTAAACGCTTTGATCAATCCAACATCTTGAGTACGCATATCGTCTTCCTTGCTGGTGCGGCAAATCGGTTGCGGTTGTCGACTCTGCGGCGGCGACCACCGCAGAGTCACGGTGCGATTACAGGGCGGCGAGGCTTAAACAGACCATGGAGATCACCGCCAGTGCCAGCAGCAGTGGCGCGATAAACTTGATCCAGCGGACGATGGAGATCCGGCCGATGGCCAAGGCGGCAATCACCACCCCAGAGGTAGGGGTGATCAGGTTGACCCAACCAGAGGCGGATTGGTAAGCGGTGACGGCCAGATCACGACCTACCCCAGCAAAGTCCGCTAATGGCGCGATGATCGGCATCGAGAACACCGCCAGACCGGAAGTGGAAGGGATCAGGAACGATAGGATGATGTGAATGCCGTACATCAGGTTAACGAACAATACCGAGTTAACGTCCGCCAATACGGTTTCACCCCAGTGCAGAATGGTGCCGGAGATCATGCCGTTATCCATGATGATGCCAATGCCGCGGGCGATCCCCAGAACCAGCATTACCCCGAGCAGATCGCGGGTGCCATCGACAAACTTTTCGGCAAACTGCTCTTCGCTAAGGCCGCCAATCAAGGCCACCAGAATCGACGCCAACAGGAACAGCATCGACATCTCGTTCATCCACCAGCCGCCGTAGGCCACGCCCCACACCATAATCGCGAAAGTGGCACCAAAGATGGTCAGAATGATTTTGTGACGACCGGTAAATTCAAGCGTTTGCGCGTCTTTTTGATGTAAGAAGTGCTGCTCATTTTGCTGTTTCAGATCCGCCACGACTGACAGTTCTGGGTTTTGCCGCACCTTAGCGGCATAGCGCATAACAAAGGCGCAGGCGGTGACAAAGCTGAGTACCAGAATCACCAGGCGCAGCATCATGCCTTCGGTAAAGGGGATGCCGGAGGCGTCAGAGGCGATAACGGTGGCAAACGGGTTGATGGTGGAACCCAGCACGCCGATGCCAGAGCCGATCAGCACGATGGCGACGGCGGTGACCGCATCATAGCCTGCGGCGATCATCACCGGCAGCAGCAGAATGTAGAAGGGGATGGTCTCTTCGGCCATGCCATAGATGGTGCCACCAGCGGCAAAGCAGAGCATCAACGCTGGGATCATCAGATGTTCTTTGCCCTTTAGCTTAACCACCGCTCGGGCGATGCCGCTGTCGATGGCACCGGTGGCGGTGATCACCATCAGGTAGCCACCGATAAACAGAATAAATAGCCCTAAATCGATGGTTTTTTGGATGCCGATGATCGGCGCGCTGATGATATCGAGAAAGCCTTGGGGGTTGGCTTCGGTGGCCGCATAGGTACCGGCAACGGCGATCTCACGGCCGAGATCTTCATTCATGACCATCTCGTATTGCCCGGCAGGAACCACCCAGGTCATCGCCGCCATAAACGCAATAATTATAAAAAGAATGGTGTATGCAGAGGGTAACTTAAATCGACTGATTGCTTTCATCACATTATTTCCTAAATGAAAAACCAATGACGCGAAACTGAATCAAGAACGAACTTTTGGGCCGGGCTTCCGGTGATTTAAGTATTTCAAATTCGACTTGTTGAATTTAGTGATCTGGGTCACTTAATGGTTGTTTTGTGCATAATGAATAAAGCGTGAGTAAAACTGGGTAACCGACCATTTTTAACAATGGAACACCCGTTATTAGCAAATATTCAGTCGCTATGTCGGTCAACCCAACAAATATTCCGATGAAATCGTTGATTTAAGTCAATTCTGGCGACCATGGCAGCGCTACACTTGCCGACAACAGCGACAGACTCCAATAGCCGCAGTTAAATCAAATATTTCATTTATCTAAGCAGTTAATTCTGTAGCGAGGTTCAAAATGAAAGATCTGTATGTTGGTTCCGAAGTCGGTAAACTCCGCAAAGTGTTGCTTCATCGTCCGCAATTAAGTCTGAAACACCTAACTCCCAGTAACTTTGAAACGCTGTTGTTTGATGATGTGCTGCGCATCGATCAAGCCGGTGCCGAACATGATCGGTTTCAACAAGTACTGACCGAAAATGGCGTTGAGGTGTTGCTGCTAAACGACATGTTGGCGGAAACCTTTATCAGTGCCGAGGCGAAAAAATGGGTACTTGACCGGCAGATCAACCACTACCGATTTGGTGAAACCTTGGCGACCGAAGTACGTCAGTACCTGGAAAGCTTAAGCAACCCAGATTTAGCCGAATGCTTAACTGGCGGGCTGACGCTGGCGGAGATGGGCGCTTGCAGCAAAAGCATGACCTTGGGGCGTTTAAAGCCGACGGACTTCTTAATTGAACCGATCCCCAATCATCTGTTCACCCGCGATACCTCTTGCTGGATCTACGGTGGGGTGTCGATGAATCCGATGGCCAAACCGGCACGCAAGCGGGAAACCGTGCACCTGCGGGCGCTGTATCAGTTCCATCCGATGTTTAAAAATAAAGACTTTATCAACTACCTAAGTGACTGCGATTGCAATTACGATAACGCCACCATTGAGGGCGGCGATGTGCTGGTACTTGGCCGTGGTAACGTGCTAATTGGCATGTCAGAACGCACCACGCCGCAAGGGGTAGAGCAGCTATCACGGGCGCTGTTTAAAACCGGCCAAGCCAAAAAAGTGATCGCGCTAGAACTGCCTAAATCGCGCAGTTGTATGCACTTAGATACCGTCTTTACCCAGATGGATCTGGATTGCTTTACCTACTACCCAGAGATCATGCGCAATGACACCGATTGCTGGGAATTAACCATGAATAATCAGGAGCAGCTGGAAGCCAATCGAGTTCAAGGCTGCTTTACCGATGCTATCGCCAAGGCGCTGGATGTGCCGGAACTGCGACTGGTTCCCACCGGTGGCGACATCTTTGAAGCGGAGCGCGAGCAGTGGAATGACGCCAACAATGTATTAGCCATCGAGCCTGGGGTCGTGGTGACCTACGAGCGCAACGTCAACACCATCAAAAACATGGAACAGGCGGGCATCAAGGTGCTGACCATTCCGGGTGAAGAGTTGGGGCGTGGTCGAGGTGGTGCGCGCTGCATGAGCTGTCCAATTTCTCGCGATGATATTTAACCTGCAGTAATAAAGTTCACGGTTATTAAAATTTGAGTTGCGTAAGGCTATTCCAGAAAAAGCTACTGCATAATTAAGTTTGCTTAATCTTAGATGTATTAGGTTAGCGACTTGGAATTTTAATAATTAGGTTTCATTAAAATGTTTTTTCGAATGTGCTTCTGCTGTTGTTGCTGTCGGCAACTAAGGAATTATTATGTCTTTTAATTTGCGTAATCGAAACTTTTTGAAACTTTTGGATTTCCAACCGCAAGAGATTCAACATCTGTTGACCCTAAGTTTAGAATTAAAAAAAGCCAAATACGCCGGCTATGAAAAACCACGGCTAACCAATAAAAATATTGCGCTAATTTTTGAAAAAGATTCCACTCGCACCCGCTGTGCCTTTGAAGTGGCGGCGCTGGATCAAGGCGCCCATGTAACCTACATCGGCAGCGGCTCGCAGATGGGCCATAAAGAATCGGTTAAAGACACCGCGCGGGTGCTTGGCCGCTTCTACGATGGCATTGAGTTCCGTGGCTTCTCGCAACAGGCGGTGGAGGAGTTGGGACAATACGCCGGGGTGCCAGTATGGAATGGGTTAACCGACAAATGGCATCCAACCCAAATCTTGGCAGACTTTATGACGATGCTGGAACATGGCCAAGGTAAACAGCTGCAGCAGATAGCGTTTGCCTATCTAGGTGATGCCCGTAACAACATGGGTAATTCGTTGTTGGTCGGCGCGGCCAAGATGGGGATGGATATTCGCTTGGTGGCGCCCAAGCAGTTTTGGCCGGATCCCGAGTTGGTGGCCACCTGCCAACAGATCGCCCAACAAACTGGGGCGCGGATCATGTTGACCGAAGACACCAGTGAAGGGGTACAAGGGGTCGACTTCCTCTACACCGACGTGTGGGTGTCGATGGGCGAAAGCAAAGCGGCGTGGGTGGAACGGGTTGAATTGATGAAGCCTTATCAAGTCAACATGGACTTAGTGCGTCGCACCGGCAATCCCCAAGTTAAGTTTATGCACTGTTTGCCAGCGTTCCATAACGATGAAACCACCATCGGCAAAGAGATAGCCGAACAGTACGGCATGAAGGGACTGGAGGTCACCGAAGAGGTGTTTGAATCCGAGCATTCGATCGTCTTTGATGAAGCGGAAAACCGGATGCACACCATCAAAGCGGTGATGGTGGCGACCTTGGGTGATTGATTGGCGTCATCCGACTGCGGCGGGGATCGGTGATCCCCGCTTTTTTATAACTTAAGTCAGTGGCTGGTCCGCCACGGTTTGCTAGGGCGTGTTGACGTTTGGTATTCAGAATTTGGTCGAGGATAACGGTTGTCATTCGGGAATTGCGATTGAAGACCCTCTCTTCTGAAATCAAAATCAGGGCTCTACGTCGAAATCGTATGATGAAGAGTGACAGCCGCTAGTCCGCCCCTGAAAGGCGCACATAGTGACCTTTAACAGCGAAGTGAAAGTGCCAAATTCAATCTACTTTGAGGAACTGACGTTAATGGCGCAAAAATATATGGCAAAGGTCTACGCGCCCTCCACTTCCAGAGCATTAGGTGGCTCGCAAAATTGACTCGGAACTGGCTTTAATGCGGGCTTTTTGTGACCGATTGATTTCCGTCAATGACTAAAATTGGGTATTCTTGCGGGCAATTTCCCCATCGTTTCGGAGCTCCGATGCACTGCCCATTTTGTGCCGCAAGCGACACCAAGGTGATCGATTCCCGCCTCGTTGCCGACGGTCTGCAAGTGCGCCGTCGCCGCCAATGTTTAACCTGTAATGAACGCTACACCACCTTCGAAACGGCGGAGTTGGTGATGCCTCGGGTGATCAAACAAGATGGCGTTCGCCAACCCTTTGATGAAGACAAGCTGAGCCGCGGTATTCAACGGGCGTTAGAAAAGCGTCCGGTCGGTGCCGATGAGGTTGAACAGGCGATCAATCGGATCAAATCGGCGCTGCGCGCCACTGGTGAGCGCGAAGTCAGCTCAGAGCTGATTGGCAACTTGGTGATGGAACAGTTGCTGAACCTCGATAAAGTGGCCTACATCCGTTTTGCCTCGGTGTATCGTTCGTTCGATGACTTGGCCCAGTTTGGCGAAGTGATCGCCAGTTTGGACAAACGCTAATGACCTTTTCCAAGATTGACCAGCAGTACATGGCGTGGGCACTTAAGCTGGCGCAGCGGGGGCTGCTGACTACCCGTCCTAACCCTCGGGTTGGCTGCGTCATCGTTAATGATGGCGAAGTGGTCGGTGAAGGTGCGCATCTGAAAGCCGGTGAGCCCCATGCCGAAGTGCATGCGCTGCGCGCTGCTGGCGATCGCGCCCGTGGTGCCACCGCCTATGTCACTCTAGAGCCTTGCAGTCACTACGGCCGCACCCCGCCGTGCGCCGAAGCGTTGATCAACGCCGGTGTTGCTCGCGTGGTGGCGGCGATGGTCGATCCCAATCCACAAGTGGCCGGCCGCGGTTTGAAGATGCTCAGCGATGCGGGCATCGAGGTTAGCCACGGCTTACTGCAAGCCGATGCCGAAGCGCTTAATCCCGGTTTTATTAAGCGGATGCGTACCGGCTTTCCCTATGTTCGCATCAAACTGGCGTCCTCGGTTGATGGCCGCACTGCGCTCAGCAACGGCGAGTCGCAGTGGATCACCGGCGCCAAAGCCCGTGAAGATGTGCAGCGGCTGCGAGCCCGCTCCGATGCGATCATCACCGGGGCTGACTCAGTACTGATTGATAACCCGTCGATGAATGTTCGTCATGGTGAGCTGGGTCACTGGCAAAGCCGCATCGACTCGGCACAATTGCAGCAACCGCTGCGGGTGGTGATCGATGGCCGCAACCGCTTGGCGCCGCCATTAAAACTGACCGAGTGCGACGGCGATATTCTGCTGGCCAGCACCGCGCCCTACCAGTGCCAATGGCCGACCCAAGTCAGCCAATGGTGCAGTGCTCCGCGCGATGGCAAGGTCGATCTGATCCTGCTGATGATGGAACTGGGCAAACGTGGCATCAACGAGGTGCTGGTAGAAGCCGGGGCCAGCTTAGCGGCGGCCTTTATCTCGGCGCACCTGTGGGATGAGTTGGTGCTGTACCAAGCACCGAAGCTGATGGGCAACCCCGCTCGCGGCCTACTGGAACTGCCCGAATTTAGCCAGATGCACCAAACGGTGGATCTGCAATTTACTGATATTCGTCGAGTTGGTGCCGATCTGCGCCTGACCCTGACAAGCAAGCATTAAGAGATTACAAACAGGTGTTTACTGGGATCATTGAAGCCGTTGGCGAACTGCGCAAACTGGAGCGACGCGGTGGCGATCTGCGGGTAACCGTGGCCACTGGCAAATTGCCGCTGGCGGACGTACAACTGGGCGACTCCATCGCCACCAACGGCGTTTGTCTAACCGTTGTTAGCTTAGGTGGCGATCACTTTATCGCTGACGTCTCGGCGGAAACCCTCGACCTAACCAACTTCAGCCGTTTTAGTGTTGGCCACAAGGTCAACCTAGAACGGGCGGTGACGCCATCGACCCGACTCGGCGGTCACTTGGTTAGCGGCCACGTTGATGGCGTGGCGACCTGTGTCGCCCGCGAGGTTCGTGCTCGGGCGATTGAGTTCTGGCTGCAAGCGCCAGCCAATCTGGTGCGTTATCTGCCGCACAAAGGCTCGGTCACTATCGATGGCGTCAGCCTGACCCTGAACGAAATTGACGGTACTCGTTTCCGGCTAACCATCGTGCCGCACACCGCCAGCGAAACCACCCTGACCGATCTGAAAGTGGGCGACAGCGTTCACCTCGAGGTCGATCTGTTGGCGCGTTACCTCGAACAACTGCTGCTTGGCCGTGAACAAGCCGAGCCGCAATCCTCTGGTTTAACTTTTGAAACATTGGCCCGCAGCGGCTTCATCAAATAACAAGGAACAACAGCAATGGCGCTGAATAAGATCGAAGAGATCATCGAAGATATCCGACAGGGCAAGATGGTGATCCTGATGGATGATGAAGATCGCGAAAACGAAGGCGATCTGATCATGGCTGCCGAAGCCGTGACCCCAGAGGCGATCAACTTTATGGCACGCTACGGCCGCGGCCTGATCTGCATGCCGATGAGCGCCCAGCGCTGTGATCAGCTGGGTCTGCATCAGATGGTTAGCAACAACACCGAACAGTTTGCCACCGCCTTTACCGTTTCTATCGAAGCGGCCAAGGGTGTGACCACCGGTATCTCGGCCTCGGATCGTGCCATTACCATTCAAGCGGCGGTGGCCAAAGATGCGACCCCTGCGGATCTGGTGCAGCCGGGCCACATCTTCCCGCTGCGCGCCAAAGATGGCGGCGTGCTCAACCGTGCTGGCCATACCGAAGCGTCGGTGGATCTGGCGCGTTTGGCGGGCTTTGAATCGGCGGCGGTGATCGTTGAGATCCTTAACGAAGACGGCACCATGGCGCGTCGTCCAGAGTTGGAAGTGTTCGCCGAAGAGCACGGTCTTAAAATTGGCACCATCGCCGATCTGATTGAGTACCGTAACCTGCACGAAACCACCATCGTCAAAGAGACCCAGTGCGTGTTGCCAACCAAATACGGCGACTTCGAACTGACCTTATACCGTGACACCATCGACAACCAACGCCACGTGGCACTGGTAAAAGGCGAGATCGGCGCGGAAACCCTAGTGCGCGTACACCTCGAAGATCCATTGCGGGATCTGCTGGGCTCGACCCACAAGGGCGAAAGCACTTGGGAGATCGACGACGCCATGGCCAAGATCGCCGCCGAAGGCGGGGTGCTGGTATTGCTGGGGCGTGAGCACCAATCCGAATACGTACTAGAGCAGTTGCAGGGCTTGGCACGCAGCCAAAGCGGCACCGAGATTGGCCTACGACCAAATCACGAAGCGCCGCGCACCGTCGGTGTTGGTTCGCAAATTCTGGCGGATCTTGGGGTTACCAAGATGCGTCTGCTGTCGGGGCAAACCCGCTATCACTCGTTGGCCGGTTTTGGCCTCGAAGTGATCGAATATATCCACCAATAATTTCCCTAATTTCCGATGGCACAGGCCGCTGACAAGTTCGCTGCTTGTGCTATCATACCGCCACTTTTTTGCCCCCTTGTCGGGGCTATAAGAAATAAATGGAACAGAACATGAACGTTATCGAAGGTAACATCGAAGCCAAAGGCGCTAAAATTGCTCTGGTAGTTGGCCGTTTCAACAGCTTTGTGGTTGAAAGCTTGGTTGACGGTGCACTGGACACTCTGAAGCGTTTTGGCCAAGTGAACGATGAAGACATCACTGTGGTTCGTGCCCCTGGTGCATTCGAACTGCCACTGGTTGCACGTCGTCTGGCTGCCACTGGCAACTACGATGCCATCATCGCCCTAGGTGCGGTGATCCGTGGTGGTACCCCACACTTCGATTTCGTTGCCGGTGAGTGCAACAAAGGATTGGCTCAGGTGATGCTGGAGTTTGATACCCCAGTAACCTTCGGGGTGCTGACCGTAGATACCATTGAACAAGCCATCGAGCGCGCTGGTACCAAAGCTGGTAACAAGGGTGGCGAAGCTGCTCTAAGCGCGCTAGAGATGGTAAACGTCTTGAAACAACTGGCTGACTAAGGCCAGATTGGAGAGTTGTGTGAAGCCTTCCGAGCGTCGTAAAGCCCGTCAACTGGCGGTTCAGGCCCTCTACTCCTGGCAGATGAGCGGCAACGCTATCGCCGATGTAGAGCATCAGTTCTTAACCGAACAAGATACCCAAGGTGCCGATGTGGCTTACTTCCGTGAGCTGCTGGCCAGCGTAGCAAACCAAGCGGACAGCTTGGATGCGAAGCTGAAGCCAAACTTGGCACGCTTGGTTGAAGAAGTGGATCAGTTGGAACTGGCCATTTTGCGCTTGGCAGCTTACGAGCTGATCTATCGCGATGACGTACCATTCAAGGTAGCGATCAACGAAGCTATCGAGCTGGCTAAGATCTTTGGCGCTGAAGAGAGCCACAAGTTCGTTAACGGCGTGCTGGATAAGCTGGCGATCTCCTTGAACCGTCAAAAAGGTTAAATTAAGGCGTCACTGTCTGACTCAATACTCAACGGCCACATCATCGATGTGGCCGTTTTTATAACCTCACCGAACTATCATACCAATGCACCTAAATATCTGAGTATTATTGCTGGTTTAAATCGCCTCACTCGGCGTTACTCAACTTACTGGTAGAGCCACTAGCAGCGGCGTTGAGTGCCTTGATTGAGACGATTTCTCCTTCGCACTAGACAGACCATTTACTTAAGTGAATTGGTATTACTAAAACGATTACCAAAAACATCATGAGTTCTGGCGAATTTACTGTAATCAAACGGTTCTTTACCCACCGTCGTAGCCGCAAGGATGTGATCCTTGGGGTCGGTGATGATGCGGCGCTGCTGAATGTGCCGGAAGGGCATCACCTGGTGGTATCGACCGACACCTTGGTCAGCGGCATTCACTTTTTTGCCGACATCGATCCCGCCAAATTGGCGTTTAAGACGGTGGCGGTCAACCTCAGTGACTTGGCGGCAATGGGCGCCGAGCCGGCGTGGATGACGCTGGCGATCACCATGCCAGCGATAGATGAGCCCTGGCTGGCGCAGTTTGCTAAAGGCTTGGAAGAGGTGTGTGACTACTACGGCGTGGCGCTGGTTGGCGGGGACACCACCCGTGGGCCGTTAAGTCTAACCATCACCGTTCATGGCCATGTACCGCAGGGGCGGGCGCTGCGCCGCGATGGCGCCAAGGTCGGCGATTGGATCTACGTGACTGGGCCATTGGGCGATAGCGGTGCCGGTTTACAAGCGCTGTACGATGGCAACACCGATCCAGCGTGGCAGCCATTTATCGACCGTCATTTAACCCCGAAACCGCGACTGGCGGCGGGTATTGCCCTGCGCGGCTTGGCATCGGCGGCGATGGACCTGTCCGATGGCTTGGGTTCTGATTTGGGACACCTGCTTAAAGCCAGCGGTGTCGGAGCGCAGATTGAGTTGGCGCAGATCCCGATTAACCCCAAGCTGGAAGCGCTCGTGGGGCGCCAGCAAGCGCTGCAGTTAGCGCTTGGCAGTGGCGAGGATTACGAGCTGCTGTTTACCGTACCAGACAGCCACAAGGCCGCCCTAAGCACCGCTATCAGCGAAACCAGTGCGGTGCCGATCTGCATTGGTCAAATCGTTGCCGGTGAAGGCATTCGTTATCTGCAACACGACCAACCGGTGCACATTGATGTACACGGTTACAACCACTTTGCGGAGGAAACATGAGCCGCTTTCCTGGAATTAAGATGTCCAATCCGGTGCACTTTTTGGCATTCGGCTTTGGCTTAGGCCTGGCTCCCAAAGCGCCGGGCACCTTTGGCACCTTAGCGGCGTTGCCGCTGTTCTTCGTCATGCAGGATCTCGGGTTGCCACTCTACGCTGCGATTGTGGCGTTGATGGGGCTGGTCGGGATCTACCTGTGTGACAAAACCGCCAAAGACATGGGCGAGCATGACAATCCGGCGATCGTCTGGGATGAAGTGGTGGGGATGCTGATCACCATGGCGGCGCTGCCCCAAGGCTGGCACTGGTGGTTAATCGCCTTTGCCGCGTTTCGCTTGTTCGACATCGTTAAACCGTGGCCGATTCGGCTGTTGGACCGCCACGTTCACGGCGGTTTTGGGATCATGATTGATGATGTCCTTGCGGGTTTCTTTGGCTTGGGCGTGGTGCAATTGTTAGCGCATTGGTTCGGCTGAATCGCCGCAGCCTAAATCGTCCTTTGGGGCGGCGCGGATCACTGAAAATGCCCAACCTAGGTTGGGCATTTTTTGTGTTTCCTGAATGTGTCTGGCAACCAATCTTTAACAAGTGGTGATTTGTGGCAAACCATGCAAACGGCCTCGCCTTGGCGTTTTATTGAACATTAAATATTAAAATTGAACAGTGATTTAGTCTTTCTGCGGTGGTTGTCATCAAAGCCGGCGGAAGTTGGCTAAGCTAGTTGTTGGATTGGTTATTTACGTCAATCTTACCAAGCTGAACGAAGCCTGAATCGTGCTGGTTAACCACTATCCGACCTAGCCCAGTTGCTTGTACTATCTGCGGCCTTTTTTTCTCTAGTCTAGGAGTCTCGTTATGAGTCAATCCAAAACCACTATCGGCTGGCGCGAATGGGTTCATCTGCCTGAGTTAGGTTTGCCAAACATCAAGGCAAAGGTAGATACCGGCGCTAAGACCTGTGCACTGCACGCATTCCGCGTTGAACCATTCGATCGCGACGGCAAGCAGTGGGTGCGTTTTGCGATTCACCCTCTGCAAGACGACACCGAGACCGAAGTGATTTGTGAAGCGCCGGTTTCCGACCGTCGCGAAGTAACCAACTCCGGTGGCTCTACTGAGCTGCGTTATGTTATCTCCAGCCGTATGGTGGTTGGTGGTCAAGAGTTCGAAGCAGAGCTAACTTTGACTAACCGTGATAGCATGCGCTTCAGAATGCTACTGGGCCGCAACGCGATGGAAGGTCGTTTTGCGGTAGACGTAGCCGAGAGCTACCTGCTTGAGCCAGCTCCTATTGCTGAAGCCGAGTGCAGTGAAAACAACGACCGCTGCAGCGACGAGGGCTGATAGCGAGCGCAACCCATTAATTAAGGAATTTATGCTATGAAGATAGCAATTCTGTCCCGTGGTCCTAACCTGTACTCCACCAAACGTTTGGTGGAAGCGGGTGAAAAGCGTGGCCATGAGATGCACGTCATCAATACCCTGCAGTGTTACATGGACATTGCGTCCACCAAACCTGCGATCTGGTACCAAGGTGAAAAGCTGGAAGGGTTTGATGCGGTGATCCCTCGGATCGGTAGCTCAATCACCAACTACGGCACCGCCGTAATTCGCCAGTTCGAAATGATGGGCGTGTACTGCTTGACCGAATCCATTCCTCTGGGGCGCTCTCGTGACAAACTGCGTTCACTGCAGCTGCTGTCGCAAAAGGGCATCGGCATGCCGAACACCGGTTTTGCTCACGCCATCGACAACACCAAAGATCTGATCAAAATGGTTGGCGGTGCACCACTGGTACTGAAGCTGCTGCAAGGCACTCAGGGTCGTGGTGTGGTATTGGCGGAAACCCCGAAAGCGGCGGAAAGCGTGATTGATGCATTCCGCGAGCTGGAAGCGGACTTCTTGGTGCAAGAGTTCATCAAAGAAGCGGGCGGCAGCGACGTACGTTGTTTCGTGATCGGCGACCAAGTGGTGGCAGCGATGGAACGTACCGCAATGTCTGGCGAGTTCCGTTCTAACCTGCACCGTGGCGGCAGCGCACAGCTGACCGAACTGACTGAGCAAGAGCGTAACACCGCGATTGCGGCAGCGCAGACCATGGGGCTGGGCGTTTCTGGGGTTGATATCCTGCGTAGCGAACGTGGTCCACTGGTGATGGAAGTAAACTCCTCCCCAGGCTTGGAAGGCATCGAACTGGCCACCAAGATCGACGTGGCGGCGCAGATCATCGAGCACATCGAACAAAACGCTAACTGCCAAACTGTAGCGAAACGCAGCAAAGGCTAAGCGAATAAGCTAAAGTACTGAAAAAGCGCTGTTCTCAGGACAGCGCTTTTTTGTTGCCTGATTTTTGCACCATTGTTGCCAGTGGCTGTGCGCCACTTCACAAAATTGGGTGCAGTTTGATTTGGTCGCTTTTTTGTTGGCGCCGATCTCTGGCACTTTTGCAGTATCGACCGTTGGCGTCTTAACTGATTGCAGTCCAAACGTTGGCGTTTGGCCGAAAAAGAGGATCACCATAATGAGCACCCCAAAGCCTGCTGCGACCACAGCGCGCAAAAGCAAACCGATTGAGTTTGGTGGCCAAACGATTCTACCCGGCCAACAGGTGACGGTGGATATTCCGTTGGCGTCGATGGTGACCCAGCAGAGCCTGCCGCTGACCTTGCGGATCTACCATGGCCGCAGTGAAGGCCCCTGCTTGTTTGTTAGTGCGGCGATCCACGGCGATGAGATCAACGGCGTAGAGGTGATCCGTCGTCTGCAAAAGCTCAAAGCGTTAAAGCGGCTTAAGGGCACCTTGGTGCTGGCACCAATTGTTAATGTCCACGGCTTCTTAGATAAAACCCGTTATCTGCCTGATGGTCGCGATCTGAACCGCAGCTTCCCAGGCAGCCAGCGCGGCACCTTGGCCGGTCGAGTGGCGTACACCTTCTTAGAAGAGGTGGTCAACAAGTGTACCCACGGCATCGACTTGCATACCGGCGCTCGCCATCGCGATAACTTGCCGCAGATCCGTGCCGATCTGGACCAGCCGGAAACCGCCGCGATGGCGCACGCCTTTGGTGTACCGGTGGTGATGCATTCGGCCATTCGCGATGGGTCACTGCGTCAGGTGGCGGGGGAAAACGGCACCCCAATCTTGCTGTACGAGGCCGGCGAAGCGCTGCGCTTTGATGAGGTTTGCATTCGCGCTGGGGTGAAAGGGGTGATGAACGTGATGCGTCATCTGGGCATGCTGCCTAGCAGCAGCCGCGCCAAGCACGTTGATGACGCGATGATCTCCCGCAGTTCATCTTGGGTGCGGGCACCGATCTCCGGTATCTTCCGCGCCACCATTGCGATGGGGGCGAAAGCGGAAAAAGGGGCGGTATTGGGGATCATTGCCGATCCGTTAGGGGATGCCGAAGAACCGGTGATTGCCCCGAAAGACAGTATCGTCATTGGCCGCACCAATCTGCCACTGGTGCACGAGGGCGAGGCGCTGTTCCACTTGGCCTACTACGATGACGCGGTTGATGACATCGCCGAGCAGTGGGAAGAGTTTGAATACAGCTTGGATGAATCGATGACGTTATCGGAAGAGCCACCGATCGTCTGATCGCGGTTTTAGTCGCAAACAAAACGGGAGCCACCAGGCTCCCGTTGTTGTATTTGCTGCTTAGGCGGCGGCTGGTACCGCAGGACGCTGCAGCGGACGAGCGTCGATTGGGAAGTGCAGGATAGCGGCGATAAACGCCAGTACCACGGTGCTGTACCAGATTGGTTCGTAGCTGCCGTAGTAGTCGTAGATACGACCACCGACCCAAGCGCCCAGGAAGCTGCCCACTTGGTGAGTGAAGAAGACGATGCCGTAGAGGGTCGACATGTACTTGGCGCCGAAGATCTGCCGTACCAGACCGGAGGTCAGAGGCACGGTACCGAGCCAACAGAAACCGATGGCAGCGCCAAAGATTGAGGCGGTGCTGGCGTTTACCGGCAGGGTAACGAACGCCAAAATCACTGCGGTGCGCAGGAAGTACAGCGCCGCCATCACATGACGTTTATCGAAACGGTCACCCATCAGGCCCCAGAAGTAGGAGCCAAAGATGTTAAAGATCCCGACGTAGGACAGTGCCATCGCCGCGACCGTGGCGTCTAAGCCTTTGTCGGCCAAGTAGCTTGGCAGATGAGTGGCAATAAACATCACGTGGAAGCCACAGACAAAGAAACCGGCGTTCAGTAACCAGTAGCCTTTGTGACGAAATGCTTCGGCCAGCGCTTGCTTCAGGGTCTGCTGGTCATGTGCCATGGCTGCGGCAGCAGCAGGGTTGCCAATGCGGTTGGTTTTCATAAAGGCGGCAAACGCCAACATGGCGCAGCAGCACAGGGCGAACACCTGCATCGCGGTTTGCCAGTCAAAGTTGGCCAGCAACGACTGCGCGCCAGGGATCACCGCAAACATACCGAAGGAACCGGCGGCGGTGGTTAAGCCAAACGCCTTGGCGGTGTGTTCTGCCGGAACAACGCGGGCAATTGCGCCCAGTACCACCACGTAGCTGGTGCAGCTTAAGCCAAAACCAACCAGTGCCCCCAAGGTTAAGAACAGCATGCTTGGCTCGGCAGTGATCGAGGTCAGGTACAGCCCCAAGCCGTAGGCGATGGCGCCAACGCCGATGATGCGTTTGGCACCAAAGCGGTCAGCGGCCATCCCAACAAACGGTTGGAAAGCGCCAAACAGCAAGTTTTGTACGGCGATCGCCAGCGCGAAAAATTCGCGGCCAGTGCCAAAGGTGTCAACCACAGGGGTCATAAAGATCCCGAAGGATTGACGGATCCCTAAGCTGAAGATCAGCGTGGCAATCCCAAGCCAGACCAGTACAGGAAAGCGAAAAATACTCATTAACAAAAACTCTTAATGATGGTGGTGATGGTGATGGTCGTGTTGCGCCGGCGATGATTTGATCGGGCCATACAGTTTGACCGCATCGCTACGGTGACTGCCGCCATCGCCAGAATGGCAACCGGCGTCAGTGGCGTTTTGCGCCATCGCTTGTTGCAAGCCGGTCCAGTTGTGAACCAGAGCAATCGCTAACAGCAGGGCGATAAACCAGCGCAGCAGTTGGGCACGGAGGGATTGGCTGAACATAACGTCTCCACGATGAATAGCCGCCATCAAACAATGGGCGGTAGTCGGTACTCACTTCATTAACTGTAGAGCTAATGAAGTGAGTACAAGGCGGCGGAGTGTACGTTTTAGCGGCAATTGGCGCTATACGCCGATCACAATATTTGCCGTTTTTTGTGAATGAGCACAGGTTCTGGAACCAAGTAGTAATGATTGTGTAGAAAAAGGCTACTGGGCTGTTGAGTTTTTGCTGAGTTACAGAGGGACGGGGGGTAACAAAAAGCCCGCCAAGGTGGCGGGCTTCGCAAGCTATTGATGTCAGTGGCTTAGTGGCCGTGACCGCCGCAGCAGTCATCGCCTTTAGCGCAGTTGCCAGAACCGCCACAGCACTCATGGTCTTCGTCGTGATCGTGGGAACCACAACCGCCGCCGCCACAGCAGCCGCCAGCTTGGTGCAGGTGACCGTGAGCGATCTCCTCTTCAGTTGCCGCGCGCAGTTCGGTGATCTCGACTTCAAACATCAGATCTTCACCGGCCATTGGGTGGTTGCCATCCATTACTACGCTGTCGTCTTTTACTTCAACCACAACGACTGGACGCGGGCCTTGCTCGGTGTCGGCCATAAAGCGCATACCAGGAACGATGTCGTCGATACCTTCGAACGCTTCCATTGGCACTTCTTGGATCAGACCTGGTTCGATTTCGCCGTAAGCGTCAGCCGCAGCGACCTTCGCGGTCAGCTTGTCGCCAACTTGCTTGCCAGTCAGCTGTGCTTCCAGACCAGGGATGATGTTTTGAGCACCGTGCAGGTACTCCATTGGGGCGCCGCCAAATGACTCTTCAATCATTTCACCTGCGCTGTTGTGCAGGCGGTAGTGCATAGTAACAACGATGTTGTTGTCGATGATCATTTGACCACTCCAGAATAGAAAACGAATTGTCGTAAGCGCTGCATCTTACGGATAGAGCAGAGCGCTGACTATGATCAGCCTAACATTTTTGTTGGTTGGTATTGATTATTGTTCGCAATTAGTGGGTTAAAGTGGGCGAAATTGCCTTTCGTAGTTAGACGTTGGTATCTGTTAGTTGGCAGTCAGTAGTTAGAAGTTTTTAGTTGTTAGTTGGCAGTTGTTAGTTTTTAGTGAGAGCCAGAGCCAGAGCCAGAGCCAGAGCCAGAGCCTGAGTCGCGAGCTCTGGCTGCGGGATTAGGCCGGTGGTCGTAGGCGGCGTGCTGGTTTGTAGGGGTAGATGTCGGGGATGATGGCGTCGCGGATGTTTTGCTGCACCTGCTGCCAATACTCGGCGGTCAGCAGATCTTGATGATGCGGGGTAAAGGCTTGGCGAATGCTTGGGCGAGCCAGTAGGAAGTGGCCAAACTCCTCGGGAAAGACATCATTGGGGGCGATCGAGAACCACGGCTCGGCGGCAAACTCTTGCTCAGGATATTGCGATTGGGGAATGCGGCGGAAGTTGCAGTCGGTCATGTACTCAATTTCATCGTAATCGTAGAACACCACCCGGTTGTGGCGGGTTAGGCCAAAATTCTTAAACAGCATGTCGCCGGGGAAGATATTGACCGAGGCCAGCTGCTTGATCGCCAAGCCATATTCAAAAATGGCGTCATCGATCTGTGCTTGCGAAGCACCATCTAAGAAGATATTCAGCGGCGTCATGCGCCGCTCGACGTATAGGTGTTTCACCAACACCTGATCGTCACTGAGTTCGATCTCACTGGGAGCGACTTTGAGCAGTTCCTCCAGCAACGCTTGGCTAAAACGATCGCGCGGAAACACGAAGTCGCTGTATTCCTGAGTGTCCGCCATCCGGCCAACGCGGTCGTGGCGTTTAACCAAGTCGTACTTGGCTTTGACTTCGGCTTTGGTGACGGTTTTCGGTGGCGCAAACTGATCTTTGATGATCTTAAACACCATCGGCAGCGACGGCAGGGTAAATACCGCCATCACCATCCCCTTGATGCCGGGGGCGATCGTAAAC
Source organism: Ferrimonas senticii DSM 18821 (assembly GCF_000422665.1). Taxonomy (GTDB): domain Bacteria; phylum Pseudomonadota; class Gammaproteobacteria; order Enterobacterales; family Shewanellaceae; genus Ferrimonas; species Ferrimonas senticii. Next base: position 196,809 of record NZ_AUGM01000004.1, read on the forward strand.
TGGTCGTGGCTGTGATCCAGATGATGCAGGAAGCTGCGGTAAAACTCAGTTTTGCCGTGCTTTTGCAGCCCCAGAGCGGTGTACAGTTCGGCCCAGCTTTTGTGTGGCATCAACTGCTTTAGGTAGCTAACCAGCATCCCCGGGTGGTCGGTGTTAACCATGAAATAAGCGCGAGTGAAGCTGAAGACCACCGACAGATCGTCACTGCCATGCAACAGCGCATCGATATACAGGCCGTTGTCGCTGTGACGGATTGGCAGCAGCAACGAGGTAAAGCCGCGCGGGCCAATCAGCCGGCCAACCAGATAAGCGCCCTTGTTGCGATAGAACACGCTGTTGAGCAGCTCAATGCGGTTGTAGTGGTTGGCGGCCATTATCGGCTCCAGCCGTTGCCACACCAGGGTCAGATCCTCATCGATATTGGCAAACGGTTGGATAAAGCGTTCCGGGCGGATCAGCGCGGTGAGCGCGCCGATGGGATCGTCGCCAACAAAGCGGTATTTGCTCAGTTTTTCCGGTTGAAATGGCTGACGCTTGCGGACACTGGTATGCAAAAACAGATGTTGCTGATCAAGGCCGCGATGGCGAAACAACGCCGAGAACACTGAGTTAAAAAAGGTTTCGGCGACTTCCGCCTGCGGGTGGCCGATCAGCAACTTGGAATAAGCGCGTTTGGTCTGTTGCCACAACTCATTGGAGATCACTGGCTGATCCAGCTGTTCTAAGATCTTTTGGGTTTGCAGCCCAACCCGCTGGCTGTACAGCGCAATGCGCTCGCGCTGGGCGGCATCGGCGGCCTGCCAGTTTTGCTGGATAAAGTGGTCTTTAGCGCGGCGTGAGATCCGCATAAACAGCCGGAAGTGTTTATCGAATCCGGCCAAAATCTGATAGGCGAGCTTACTCGGGGCGGCAGCGTTCATCATCACTCCTTGATGGTTAAGCCACTGGCCATAATCCTGACCTAGCTGGCTTGCTTTGGCAACGGAACTCGATACCCTTAGCGGCTATGACAGAACTGTATTTTATTTTGGTCTCCCCGCAGCGCGGAGAAAACGTCGGCGCGGCAGCGCGGGCGATGAACACCATGGGCTTTGATAAGCTGCGGATCGTGAATTCCGAGGCGCACCTAAGCGATGAAGCGAACTGGACCGCCCACGGCAGCCAGCATATTTTGCAACAGGCCGAAGCCTTTAGCGATTTGGCCTCGGCGCTGGCGGACATCGACGTGAGCTTTGCCACCACCGCCCGCAAGCGCGGTGATAAACGCCGTTTGCACAGCCCCAAAGGCGCCGCAGAGCAGCTGCAACAACTGGGCGGCAGCGTCCGCAAAGCGGCGATCGTGTTTGGCTGCGAAGCCTCGGGCCTATCCAATGACGATCTGGCGCAGGTGGATTTGTTAACCACCATTCCACTGGCTAACCCGTATCCGTCGCTCAACCTTGGCCAAGCGATCATGCTGTATGCCTATGAGTTCTCGCAGTTACCCGAAGCGACTGAGCTAAGCGCCAACGAGGCCCAGTTTGCCGCGCTAAAACAGCGCAGCGTGAAACTGCTGGATCGCTTAAGTGTTGCCGATGAAGAACCACTGCGGCGCTGGGTTGCCGATAGCGTTGGCACCATCAGCCAACGGGACGTGGCCATGCTGCATTTGTTATTAGGTGATATTGAAAAACACCTAAAGGACTGAGGCGACAAAATAGGCCGTTGACTTCCCCCTGCGGATGAACGAACGTTAATACACACTTTTTGAGGACGACCTGCTGCTCATGCACTCTGCACAACTGGCACTGATCACTGTTTCTGGTATTAGCACTGGCACTGGCACCACTACCGGCATTATCCGGTCAGAGGCGGGCTTGTAGTACCTCAAAAAAACACAGAATAAAAAATACCCAAGCCCGCTTAACCAAAGCGGGCTTTTTTGTTTTTTGGCTTCGGCAAACGGCGGCGTACACCAACAATACCAATTCGTTTAAGTACATGACCTGTCTAGTGCGCAGGAGAAATCGTTTCAATCAAGGCGCTCAACGCCGCTGCTAGTGGCTCTACCAGCAAGTTGAGTAACGCCGAGTGAGACGATTTAAACCAGCAATAGCGATCAGATATTTAGGCGAATTGGTATTTCCAGAAGGGCAGCGTAAGGCGATTAGAACCAGCGTCTTAACCAAGCCTCGGTGGCGACCACAGTTGGCCTATGAATCAACTTAGGAGTTAAGCAAACCATGAAAGTGATGAAATTTGGCGGCTCGTCGCTGGCGGACGCCAGCAAGCTGCAACGAGTGATGCAGCTAGTGAGTGACGAAGCGGCGCAGTTTCCAGTGATGTTGGTGGTGTCCGCTCCCGGCGGCGTTACCGATATGCTGGAACAAGCCACCTTTGAGGCGGTGGCTGGCCAATACCCAAATCCATCCTTTGAGCAACTGTCGGCGCGACTGGCTGGCTTGGTGGCGGATGTTGCCGCCCTTAAGCCAGACGCGGCGGTGGCGTTGCATCAGCAGTGGCAACAGGAGCTCAACCGGTTGGCGCAGCGTCTACAAGGCTTGGCTCTGTTGCAGCGCTGCCCCGATGAGGTTGCGGCAGAACTGTTGGTGACCGGCGAACGCTTGTCGGTAGCCCTGCTGACTGCCCTGTTCAGCGACGCGCCGTGGCCAGTGGCCAGTCTCGATCCACGCCAGTATCTGCTGGCGGAGGGCGAGCCGCTGTCGGCGGAAGTGAACATCGAACTGTCACGCAATAACTTGGCCTCGGTCGCGTGGGGCGACAACCGAGTGTGGCTGGTGCCGGGCTTTACCGCTGCCAACAGCAATGGCGACACCGTCACCTTGGGTCGCAACGGTTCTGACTATTCCGCGGCGGCGCTGGCGGCCTGTGTCCATGCTGACAGCTGCGAGATCTGGACCGACGTTGATGGCGTCTACAACCTCGATCCACGGTTGATTGATGATGCCCAGTTGGTGCCAAGCCTGAGCTACGAAGAGGCGATGGAGCTGTCCTACTTTGGCGCGTCAGTGCTGCATCCGCGCACCATTGCCCCGATTGCCCAGCATCAGATCCCTTGTCGTATTCGTAACACCTTGAATCCGGCCGCTGAAGGCACCTTGATCCACGCCCGTACCGAACCATCGAAGTCGTTGGTAAAAGCCATCAGTCAGTTGAAAAATCAGTGGATGATCAGCGTTTCCGGCCCGGGCATGAAAGGCATGGTTGGTATGGCCAGCCGAGTGTTTGCGGCGATGGCACGCACTGGTGTGTCGGTCACCTTGATCACCCAAAGCTCGTCGGAATACTCGATCTCCTTCTGTGTGAGCGCCGAAGATGGCGTCAAAGCGCTTAAGGCGTTGAACCAAGACTTCGAGCTGGAGCTAAAGCAGCAACTGCTGGAGCCGGTCGACGTACAACGAGATCTGGCCATTGTCACCTTGGTTGGCGATGGCATGAAGACCCGCAAAGGGGTGGCGGCGCAGTTCTTTAAAGCGCTGTCGCAAGCTGGCGCTTCGGCACTGGCGATTGCCCAGGGCAGCAGCGAGCGGGCGATCTCGGCGGTGGTGAATCAAGACAAAGCGATTGATGCACTGCGGCTGTGTCACCAAAACCTGTTCGTTGGTCGCCAAGCGATCGACGTGGTGGTGATTGGTGCCGGTAACGTTGGGATTGAGCTGATCGCTCAGATGGCGGAGCAGCAGCAACATCTGCAGCAGCACAACATCAGTTTGCGCCTGTGTGGGGTGACCAACTCGCGCAACATGGTGCTGCGCGCCGGTGGCATCGACCTTGCCGATTGGCAGCAGGCGTTGGCAGAGGGCGAGCCGCTGGATATGCCGCGACTGCTGAGCTTTGCCCGCGACGCTCATCTGGTGAATCCGGTGTTTGTTGATTGCACCGCTTCCGGCGAGATCGCCAGCCACTACTTGGCGGCGCTGGAATCCGGCTGGCACATCGCCACTCCTAACAAAAAAGCCAATACCGACTCGATGGCGCTGTATCGCCAGCTACGCCAAGTGGCGCGCCAGCAAAAGCGCCAGTTCCTCTATGAAGCCAACGTTGGTGCCGGTCTGCCGGTGATCGACAACCTACAAGGGCTGCTGCGAGCCGGGGATCAGCTGCATCAGTTCTCCGGCATCATGTCCGGCTCGCTGTCCTACATCTTTGGGTTGCTGGAAGAGGGCATGAGCCTATCTGAAGCCACTGCGGCGGCGCGGGACAAAGGCTTTACCGAGCCGGATCCGCGCGATGATCTGTCCGGTATGGATGTTGCTCGTAAGGTGCTGATCTTGGCGCGCGAGGCGGGTATGGAGCTGGAACTGGAGGATCTGACCATCGACAGCGTGCTGCCGGCGGAATTTGATGCCAGCGGTGACGTCGACACCTTTATGGCCAATCTGCCACAGGCCGATGCCTTGGTGGCGGCGCGGATTGAGGCAGCCCGTGCCGAGGGCAAAGTGCTGCGTTACGTTGGTGCCATTGACGTTGATGGTAACTGCAAAGTGGAAGTGCAGGCGGTGGGGCCAGAGCACCCACTGTACCCAATCAAAGGCGGCGAAAACGCCTTGGCCTTCTACAGCCGCTACTACAGCCCGCTGCCGTTTGTACTGCGTGGCTACGGTGCCGGTGCGGCAGTGACCGCCGCTGGGGTGTTTGCCGATGTGCTGCGCACCCAAGCGTGGCAGCAGGAGGGTTAATCGATGCGTGCAGTTACCGCTTACGCGCCGGCGTCGATGGGCAATCTGTCGGTGGGTTTTGATCTATTGGGGGCGGCGTTGGCACCGGTCAACGACGCTCGGCCATTTGGTGACTTGGTGACCGTGGCGCTGTTGGCAGAGGGTTGCGAAGTCGGCGACAGTGGTATCGTCCTGACTTGCAGCGGTCGTTACGCCGAGTTTTTGCCAACCGAGGGCAACATTGTTGAGCGCTGCGCCGAGGTGTTTATCGAACGCCATGTGCCGGACTTTCTGCAGCGTCATCACGGTCTGGCATTGCATCTGCAGAAGAATCTGCCGATTGGCTCTGGCCTTGGCAGCAGCGCCAGCTCGGTGGTGGCGGCGCTGGCGGCGCTGAACCGCTTCTTTGGCGAACCGCTGGATCCCGAGGCGCTATTGCTGTTGACCGGTGAATTGGAAGGAGCGATCTCCGGCTCGATTCACTACGACAACGTTGCCCCCAGTTTGCTTGGCGGCATGCAGTTGATGCAGGCGGATCGCGCCCTCACTCTGCCGCAGTTTGAAAACTGGTATTGGTTGGTGGCTTATCCGGGGATCACCCTGTCCACGGCCAAGATGCGGGCGCTGTTGCCGGCCCAGTACGATCGCGCCACCACCATTGAGTTTGGCCAGAACTTGGCGGGCTTTATCGCCGCCAGTTATCGCGGTGATGAGGACAGCGCCTTGGCGCTGCTTAAAGATGTGTTGGCAGAGCCGCACCGCGCCGCCCATATCCCTGGGTTTGTCGCCGCTAAAGCCCAACTTAGCGAGCTTGGCTTTGAGGCGGTGGGGATCTCTGGCTCTGGCCCGACCCTGTTTGCGGTCTGTCGTGATGGCGCCTTGGCCGAGCAGGGGGCGCAATATCTGCAGCAGCACTACCTCACCAATGAATTTGGCATGGTGCGGGTGTGCCGCATCGCTGCAGATGGGGTGAGCTATTCCGAACCCCAATCACTGCAATCTCAATCCAACCCTCTTCAATCCGATCAGGCAGAGCCAGCCCAGTCGCAGGAGCAGCAAGATGCAATTAACTAACCTTAAGGTGGCCGAGCAGCAGGTCAATTTTCGCCAAGCGGTACTGCAGGGCTTAGGCGAGCAGCAGGGGCTGTTCTTCCCGGATGCGTTGCCGCAACTGGATTTAGAACCACTGTGGCAGTTGGACTTAGTCGCCCGCAGTCAGAAGATCCTTGGGGCGCTGCTGGCGGATGAGCTTGGCCAAGAGCTGGTGGATACTCTGGTTGCTAATGCCTTTAACTTTACCGCGCCGCTGCGGCCGGCCAGTGCCAAACAATACTGTTTAGAGCTATTTCATGGGCCAACCTTAGCCTTTAAGGACTTTGGCGCACGCTTCTTAGCCCAGTGCCTAAGCGCCTTTGCCGGCGAGCAACCGCTGACTATCCTAACCGCCACCAGTGGCGATACTGGGGCGGCGGTGGCGGATGCCTTTTATGGCCTCGATAACATCAATGTGGTGGTGCTCTACCCCGATGGCGGCATCAGCGAGCTGCAAGAGAAACTGTTCTGCACCTTAGGTGGCAACATCCGTACCATCGCGGTGGCGGGCAGTTTTGACGATTGTCAGCAGTTGGTGAAACAGGCCTTCAGCGATCCGGCATTAAAGGCGCAGTTTGGCTTAACCTCGGCCAACTCGATCAACATCGCCCGGCTGTTGGCGCAGATCTGTTACTACTTCGAAGCGTTGGCGCAGTTGCCAGAGGCGGAGCGCGCCAACGCGGTGTTTGCGGTGCCATCGGGTAACTTCGGTAACTTGACCGCGGGCCTGATCGCCAAAGCGATGGGGGCGCCAATCAAACGCTTTGTCGCCGCCACCAACAGTAACGACACCGTACCGCGTTATCTGCAAACTGGTCAGTGGCAACCGCTGGCGGTGTACAACACCCTGTCGAATGCGATGGACGTGACCAGCCCCAACAACTGGCCACGGATTGAAGCGCTGTGTCAGCGTCAACAGTGGCCGCTGAACGATCTGGCCGGCGAGCGCGTCGATGAAGCGCAAACCGCGGCGCAGCTGCAGTGGTTGTTTGAGCAAGACTATTTAAGCGAGCCGCACGCCGCGGTGGCCAGTGCCGCCTTAAGCCGGCAGTTGCAGCAAGATGAGGTTGGGGTGTTCTTAGGTACCGCCCATCCGGCCAAGTTTGCTGGTGCGGTCGAGTCAATTTTGCAGATCGAATTGCCGTTGCCACAGGCGCTGGCAGACGCCAATGCCAAGCCACTGCTGAGCGATAACATGGCGGTCGATTTCAGTGCCCTAAAAGCCTACTTGCAGCAACATCTAAGCTAATCCAGTAAGCGTTATTTAACGTCATTAGGGCAGCCAGCAGGCTGCCCTTTTTGATCAGCAAAGTACTCAACTATATTGCCAATATTGCAATATCGGGATGATGGAATGTTGAGCGGTTTGTTTGCCCAGTGAGCAAACAGTTTGGTGGTTGCCGCTTTTACCCTTCGCTAACCTCAAAAAAACAGCAGGGTTACCAATACTAACTAACCTCAACAATGCTGAATTATCTTAATGATTTTATTCAGCTTTAGTGTTTTTAGGTGGCTTGTTGATAGTGAGTGTTTACATTGAATCTAGTTTGAATTTATTTCTTTTTAAATCAGTGCGATGACTCACATTTATTGGCTTTATATCCAAAAAGTGTTAGGGCGAGCGTTAAAATGCAGCAAATGGAGCCCAACGGCCGTTGTCGTTGGTGAATTTCTTGCACATGGCTGTGTCTTTTTTAAACGACGATAATGATGATTAAACGCTACACTCCGGTGGCCCTTGGGCTGCTGCTGGCGTTGTCTGCAGGTACCGCTGTTGCCGCTGACAAACCCTACGCCCCATCCAACGTGACCACCACCGCTCAAGGCGAACTGACCACCACCCAGTGGCAGGATCCAAAGCGTTGTAAGAGCTGTCACCCAGTTCAGTTCGAAGGTTGGCAGGGCAGCATGCACTCCATCGCCTTTATCGACCCAGTATTCCAAGCGGAATGGGCCCTAGGCGAGAAAGAGACCAATGGTGCGACCCGCAACCTGTGTGCCGGTTGTCACACCCCAGTGGGCACCATCACCCAGACCGTGAGCTTCGATCCAAGCAAGGGCAAGCACGGTGGGTTTGAGACTGAAGGCATGGCGGCGACAGGCGTATCTTGCGATACCTGCCACACCGTAAGCGCGCACACCATGCTGGACACGCCAATGCTCGAGCACGGCAACGCCTCCATCGAACTGACCCCAGGTGCCAAGCGTGGTCCATTGGCTGACTCCAAGTCACCAATGCACAAGACCGTGTACTCTGAACTGCATGGCAAGTCTGAGTTCTGCGCCAACTGTCACAACGTATTCCACCCAGGCAGCAACTTCCCAATCGAGCGTACCTACGACGAGTGGAAGTACTCCCCATACGCTCAGAACGGCGTTCAGTGTCAAGACTGTCACATGGTGCCAGTGGAAGTGGCGATCCGCGTAGCGGACGAAATGAAGCCAGTGAAAGAACTGGAAAACCACGGTCTGAGCGGCAAAGCAGCACGCTCTGGCAAAGTGGTTCGCGACGTAGTGCATAACCACTCCTTCGTTGGCGGCAACGCGGTTATCGCTCCGCTGCTGGGTGTCGAAGGTGGCGAAGCCCACTCTGCTGAAGCGATCAAGCGTCTGCAAAGCGCCGCCAGCATCTCTACCAAGGTTGAGAACGGCATTGGCGATCTGCGCACTCTGCACGTCACCGTGCACAACAACCGTGCTGGCCACGCGCTGCCAACCTCACTGACCTTCATCCGTCAGCTGTGGCTGGAAGTAGTCGTACGTGATGCCAACGGCAACGAACTGCTGCGCTCTGGCACCATCAACGCCGACAACGAACTGCCAGAAGGCACCGTGATCTTCCAGAACAAGGCGGTTAACGCCAACGGTGAAGGTCCACAGCACAAGCCGTGGGAGGTGTACAGCTTCTCTGAGCAGAACACCATTCCACCAAAAGGCTCTCGCACCGCTAACTTCGCTTTCAACCTGCCTGAAGGCATGGCCTACAGCGTTGAAACTCGTCTGAACTACCGCTCCTTCTCCCAAGGTGCGGCGACCCTGCTGGTTGGTGAAAAGGTACGGGTACCATTCGTTGAGATGGCCACCGAAATCACTAGCTACAACGGCGCTGGCGATGTGGTATCCACCACCACTGACGTCAAAGCGGGTCTGCAACCAGCGAAGTAATCGCAGTTGTTGACTGAAACAGCCGACTGAAAAGTTGACTGAGTAAGCAAAGGCCGAGCCTCCCTAAGGAAGCTCGGCCTTTTTGTTGGCTTTTACATGGGTAACGCTATGCGGTTTTCATCACCACCACCGCCGAGATCACCATGGCGATCCCAGCCCAGCCAATCGGCTTTAAGCGCTGTTTAAACAGCAGCGCACCACCGATGGCGGTGCCTAAAATCCCGATAGCCCCCCACGAGGCGTACGCGATCGCCAGATCGATCTCTTTAACGGCTTGCGCCAACAGGGTAAAGGCCAGCATCACCAAGGCGATGGCGGTAATCCCCCAGCCTTTGTGAGCAAAGCCGCGGGAGCGAGTCAGTGCCATATTGGCAACGATGTCCACCAGAGCGGCGACTACCACAAAGCCAAACGACAGGGTAAAAAACTGGTTCATGGCTAGCCTCCATTAGGCCGTTTGGCGGTCGTGCTGGTGTGATTCCCCAAGCGTCACACAGACAATGCCAATGATGGCCAGCCCCAAACCAGCGAATTGCTGCAGGTTCAGATCGGCATCAAACAGCAGTACCGATACTAAGGTGATCAGCGCAATGCCAAGACCTTCCCAAGTGGCGTAGGCAACCCCGATGGCGATCTTCTTCGCCGCCAGCGACAAAAAGTAATAAGACAGCGCAATCAGTAGGTACATCGCCCCATAGCCCCACAAGGCGTTGTTATTACCAAGCAGCGACATGGTGCTGGTACCGGCCACCTCGGCGGCGATAGCGAGCAGCAAAAACAGACGAGCGATGGGCATAACAACTCCTTAGAGCCCTCAAATTTGCATAACGCTTTGGCGAACTGCGAATTTTGGTTGGGCATATTTGGTTGTTGTCAGCTTAGCCAGCGGCATTGCCACTTAACAGGGAATTGCGATATTCAATTTTGAATATCTGTTTGGGTGAGGATCTCGGCCATCACTTGATGCAGATGACGGTGCAATGGATGGTTACGGTGGGTTTGCAGACAGCCGCCGGAGATCACGAACTGGCTGAACTCGCGATTGACCGTTGGCATTGGGTAGGCGGCCAGCTCTGGCATCAATCGCGCGGTGCTTTGGCTGGCAAACATAATCGCATCGGTTTCCAGCAGCATCTGACAGGCCACTCGGACGTTGTAGCACTTCAGCAGCACGTTCGGTTCAAAGCCCATGCGTTGGTACTCCGCTGCGACCGTACACATCGGCTTATTGGTTGACGGTGCTGGCAGTGACACCAGCGGCAAACTGGCCACCTGTGGCCACTGGTTACTGGTATTGGAGAGCAGTGGATGACCACGACGGGCGAGGATCACCCGCTGTTCGCGAAACAGCGGCCGCAGGTAGATCTCTTTGGACAGTTCGGTTTCTTGGTCGAGGATGCAGTAGTCGTGCTCGCCGTCGAGCATCTCCTCGTGGGAGTAGCTGTTCCAACTGGTAAAGCTGAACGAGGCGTTGGGAAAGGCGCGATGGCAACCGCTCAGCAGTTTGCGTCCTTGCTCGTCCAGCAGATAGGGATCGGCGACGATGGCGATCCGTCCTTGGTAGAGCCGTGGATCGAACTTTTCAAACTCGCGCAGCACGGTTTGCAGCGGTGCCAACATCGCGTCAAATTGGGCGGCCAAACGCAGCGCCATTGGTGACGGTTCGACCCCATGGGGACGACGGATAAACAGTGGATCATCGAAGGTCTGCTTCAGTTTCATCACGCCGCGACTGGCACTGGGTTGCGAGATCCCAAGCTGCATTGCCGCCAGCTTAATGCTGCGGTTATCGACTACCGCTTTCAGCAGCCGCATCAGGTTCAGATCCAAGTTATCCAGTGGCTGAGTCATCAACACGTCATCCTGTAAACTGCGCTCTGGGATGGCGCAGATCATCACAGTTTGCCGACTAACCGATTGTTTGCAAAGTAGATTGGATGATTGCTGTGACACAAAAAACGGCGTCCAAAGGACGCCGTTGCTTAGGCATTGGTAGGGCACAGCGCCTGTGGGGGGAAGCGCGCTAACGGGTATTAAAACTGGTAGCGGTAATCCAGATAGAGGCGGTGATCGGTGTTGTCTTCTTTAACGCCTTCGACCGAGCCGATCTCGGTGCCGTTGTAGTTGGCGAATAGGTAGCGCACGGACAGGCCTTTGACCATCGGCATGGTGTAACGGGTATCGATGGCTAAGAACTGTTCCTCGGCTTGCCCCAAGCTGGCGTCCTTGGCGTTTTCGATATCAGAGCCTTTGGCATAGGAGATCTGAGTCGACAGCCCTTGCAGTGCTGGGGTCAACTTGCCGAAGTCAACGCCAGTTCGCACCAACCACACCGATTCATTAGCGTTGGTCATATCTGGGCCAATTGGCGCACGAGTCGGCAGCGGATTGGTGCCGTGATCGCCTTTGAAGTTGTCTTCTAACCAGATCTCGTCGGTTTGGCTGAAGGCCACGCCGAAGCTAAAGGCGTGGATCCGGTAATCGGCGTCGATAAACCACACTGAACCGTCATTGCTGGTGATGCCATCGTCGTTCTTGTCACCGTTTTCAGCAAATAACGCGCCGTTGTCAGAGGAGCTGAAGTAACCGGCGGACAGCTTGATTTTTCCGGCACCAACCGCTTCGGTGTAGCTGCCGCGAATGCCGAACTTTTCTAGGTAATCTGCAGACACCATGTATTCGCTGTCGGCGGCGAATTTGCCCTGTTTAAACTGAGCACCGATACCGTAGATAAGATCGATCTTAGGACCGTTAGTGTTGGCGTTAAAGTCGTCCCATTGGTCGCTATCGCGGGCGCTCCATTGGTCAAAGGCGTAGCCATACACTTTGACGCTATCGACAATCTGATAGCTGCCGCTAATACCCCGGAAGGTGGATGGAATGGCGCGACTGCCAGAGCTAGCAACAAACATATTCTTGGTTTTTTGATAACCGATTTTCAGCGACGCCCCCTGGCTTGGCAGCAACTCGATGTAGGCTTGGCCAATTTTGCCAAACTGGTTGTCAACGCCATTGCTGTTATCACCGTCGGGCAAAATGCCGGCGCTGTTGTTGGTGCCGGTGGTGTTGATGTTCTGTACACCGTAAGCGGACCAGCCGATTTTGAACCAGTCGGCGATCTTGCCGGATTGGTAGTTCAGCTCCAACCCCTGCGCCAAGGTGTTGCTGTCCTTATTGGGGCTGTCATCGTATTCACGATCAAAGAACACAGTGCGGCTTTTGATTTCCAAACTGTCTTGATCAGTCAGGCCGCTGAAGGCGTTAGCGGCAGTCGCCACGGACAGCAGCGCTAAGCAAACCGCAGAGCGTTGCAAAGTTATCGTTTTCATTTTGTAAATTCCCAGAAACATTATTGGCAAAAGAGTAATAAGTGAATCTGGAATAATTGTTGAGATGCTTCACAAGCTTAATGGTTTTATTTAAATGATATTTAATGGTAGTTAAGTCAACCGTAATAGTCGTTTGGTAATGTAACTATTGGTTATTTAAATCATTGATTTTAATTGTTTTGTCTTTTGGCTCTTGAGCTCCACTCGTGAAGATGATCACAATGAGAGGATGATTGAAAGAAAAATATTTACCGAGAGCCGATGGGGTTATTTTGCTATTTAAGTTGAACTTAAAAAGGCTTCAAAAAGTTAATTTGTTGGCGGCGTTGAATATGATGGTGGTCATATTTTTACGGAGTCGATAACGGTTTAATTGCCAGCGTAAATTAACTCTTTCTAGGTAGATGATGATGAACCTGAAGTTAGCGACTCTTTCTGCAGCTGTGGTATTGGGCCTGTCCCTGACTGCACCGGCGGTTGCCAGCCAAACTCTGGCACAATTCCACGGCGAAATGGGCGGTTGTGAAACCTGTCACGCCGGCGAAAAGCTGAAAGACATTAAAGCCGGTCTGACCGACAGCCAAACCCACGAAAACAAGATGTGTGTTGAGTGTCACGGTGGCTACGAAGAGCTGAAGAGCACCAAGCCTAATACCCATATTGATCCACACAGCTCGCACCTGGGTGACATCAACTGTACCGCTTGTCACGCCGCGCACGACAAGCCAGAGATGACCTGTAACCGTTGCCACAACTTCGATTTCGAAATGCCTTTTGCTGATGCCAAGCAGAAGAAAGCGTGGAACGGCGACTGGAACCAAGAGAAGATCCAAGCGGCTATCGCTAAAGGCCCACAAGAAACGGTGGACGTAATCGTAGTGGGTGGTGGTTCTGCCGGTCTGAACGCGGCGATGGCGGCGAAGATGAAAGGCGCTTCAGTGGTACTGCTGGAGAAGAACGACTACACCGGTGGTAACTCAATGCTGGCGGCGGGCGGCTACAACGCCTCTGAAACCCGTCAGCAGAAAGAGAAAGGCGTACCAGACACCAAAGAACTGTTCGTGGCTGACGCCATGAAAGGTGGCCGTAACCAGAACGACATCGAACTAGTGAAGGTACTGGCAGAACACTCTGCTGAAGGCATCGAGTGGCTGGAATCTCTGGGCGCCAACATGGAGGATCTGAAGTTCTCTGGTGGTCAAACCGAGATGCGTACCCACCGTCCTGCCGGGGGCTACTCGGTTGGTCCACACATCATCGATACCCTGCGCAAAGCTGCAATCAAGCATGACGTCGACGTACGGGTTAACTCCCGCGTCGAGAAGATCGTATTGAACGACGACCAGTCTATCGCTGGTGTGGTGGTTCACGGTCGTCACACTGGTTACAAGATGATCGCCGCCGATGCGGTAATTCTGGCGACCGGTGGCTACGGCATGAACAAAGAGATGGTGGCTTACTACCGTCCAACCATGGCCGACATGACCTCTTCCAACAACATCACCGCCACCGGTGATGGCATCCTGTTGGCCAAAGAGATCGGCGCCTCTATGACTGATATCGACTGGGTTCAAGCGCACCCAACCATCGGCAAAGATTCCCGTATTCTGATCTCTGAAACCGTACGTGGTGTTGGCGCGATCATGGTGAACATCCACGGTGAGCGTTTCATCAGCGAAATGACCACCCGTGACCGTGCCTCCGATGCGGTACTGAAGCAGCCAGAGCAATACGCGTGGCTGGTATTCGATCAGCAACTGGTTGAGAAGAAGAAGATGGTGGAAGGTTTTGACCATCTGGGGATGCTGTCCAAAGCCAACACCGTTGCAGAGCTGGCTGAAATCACCGGCATGAAGAACTTGGCGGCGACCGTAACCGAGTACAACCAGTTCTACAAAGACGGTAAAGATCCAAAGTTTGGCCGCAGCGCGCTGCCTGCCGACATCGTTAAAGCGCCGTTCTACGCGGTGAAAGTGGCTCCGGGCATTCACCACACCATGGGCGGCGTGGCGATCGACACCGACGCTAACGTACTGAACTTGCAAAGCTGGAAGATGGAAGGGCTGTACGCTGCGGGTGAAGTGACCGGTGGTATTCACGGTTACAACCGTCTGGGCGGCAACGCGGTAGCCGACACCGTTGTCTTCGGCAAGATTGCCGGTGAGAACGCCGCCAAGTTCGCGCTTGAGAAAAAGTAACTTTATTGACTTAGTTCAATGAAATCGCAAGCGGAGCCAGTGGCTCCGCTTTTTTTGGTTCATTTTTTTACCTAGCTAACAGCATTGAGGTTATTGCTTTGTTACTTTGAACCGGAATCATGAGGAATATCACATGCGCGTCACTCTTAAACAGTTAACTGTGTTCAAAGCCATTTGCGAACAGGGCCAGATCTCTAAAGCGGCTAAGCAGCTGCACCTATCGGTGCCGGCGGTAAGTATGAGCTTAAAAGAGCTGGAGACCACCTTGGATACCAAACTGTTTGTCCGTGGCGCTTCGGGGTTAACGCTCAATCCTGCCGGTCAGGTTGCACTGACTTACGCCAATACCATCTTGCAGCAAGTGGGCGAGTTGGAGCGCAGCTTCGCTGCACAAGCGATTGGCCACAGCGGCACCTTAACCATTGGCGCCAATAAGACCTGCGGTAACTATGTACTGTCGCGCAAACTGCCGCACTTTAAACAGTACAACCCCGCCATCAATACCCGTCTGCGCATTGGCAGTTCAGCGGCGATTGAGCAACTGGTGCTAGATAATGAGTTGGATATGGCTTTTATTGGCACCCCGCCAACCCAGCTTGGCTTAAGTTACCAGCCATGGCTAAGCGATCGCTTGTGTGTGGTTGCCAGCCCAGAGCACAAGCTGGCCAAGCGCATTCCCAATCTCGATGAATTGTCGGCAGCCACTTGGGTGCTGGATGAGGAAGAGTCTGCCACCCGCACTGAATCGTTGCTGCTGCTGCGGGAGATGGGCGTAACCGTTAACGATGAGATGGTGATGAACACCATGGGGGCGATTAAACGTGCCGTCGGTACCGGTCTTGGCCTGTCGGTATTGCCGCTGCTGGCGGTAGACGCGGAATTGGAGCGCGGCGACTTGCGTGAGATCCAAGTGGGTGGCTATCAAGCGCCAGCACGCCCGATTTACCTGATCTACAAAAAAGAGCGGATGGCGCCGCTGCTGGAACGCTTTTTAGAGCACTGCGGCATCGTCCTGGAAGGCTAAATTTCGAGATAAATAACGGTGGCTTGGCCACCGTTTTTTGTTGCTGATAGCATCTGCTGCGACGTTGCAGCCACCAGATAATTTTACTGATTGCTATTCGCCTCCGGCGGGCAAGGGCTGCGCCCTCTGCACACCCCAATGCCTCCAACACGGCGATAACCCTTCGCTCCTTGTGCTGCTCAGCGCCGCGAGTTGGCCAAAGGCCGTTGGCGCAACCGTCAGTGACTTATTCGTAGCCGAGAACGTGTTCTCGGAAATTCCAACAGTTCATAACTCCAAACTCGCAATTTCACGGTGGCGGTAACTCAGAGTGTTCTAAGCCGACTTGTTGACGCCGAGTGAAACCGCAAACGTAGCGGCAAGCCGAGGGCAGGATGCCCGAGAGGCCCGCGAAGGCATGGATGCCGCCTCGGGCCGATGCTGCCGCGAAGTGCGGTGAGAACGAGGGGCTCTCGTCAACCTTGGAGGCGTAGGGGATTCCAAAGGGCGCAGCCCTTGGCCACCAGAGGTAAAGCTACGAAGTACAGCAATGCTATAACAAGTCGAAACACCGACCTGCCAACCAACAATCCCGCGAATACGTTCGCGGCTACCGATTGCGGTGAGAACGAAGGGTTTTCGGAATGCCGCCTTCGATGCTGCTATAACAGTAGCAATACCCCCCACAACCCCAATACCGTCGCCAGTTTGACCTTGATGCCCGCTTGCGCCAGTTGTCGTAACGGCACCGCCGCGACGCCGGTCATCAAGCTGTTGCTTGGGGTAGCGGTGGGTAACACAAACGCCAGCGCGCAGCCGATCCCCACTAACAGCGCGATCTGCTGCTCACTGCTGCCCTGCGGCAACAGCACCAACGACAGCAGTGGTGCCAGAATTGCCGCGCAGGTGACGTTGCTCATCAGCTCGGTTAACAGCGCGATTGTCAGCAGCAATAACCCCAATTGCAGCGGCAGCGGTAAGTCGCTTAAGCAGGGCATTAAGCCGTCCACCAGCATCTGGCCGCCGCCGGAGTATTGCAGTGCTTTGCCTAAGCTGATGGCGGCGACAAACACCAGCAAGACTCGATATTTAATCGCCCGTTGCAGCTGCGGCAGGGTAATCAGTTTCAGCGCCAGCATCGCCACAACCCCCAGCACCGGGATCAGCCCGTACCACTGACTGCTGCCGCGCCATAAAATCGAAGCCACCACAAAGCCGCCGATGGTCAGCGCCACCAAGGCCAGCGCTTGCCATTGCTGACGGTTCAGCGCTTGTTTGGGAAGAACGATGCCGTCACTGAAGCTCGGTTTAAAGTGATATTCCAGAATAACCATTGCCAGCAACCATAAAGCAACGCTGAGCGGCAGCGCCAGCAGCATCCAATCGATAAAGCCCAATCCGGTCAGGTTGCTGGCAATAAAACTGGTGGAGCTGCCGGCTTGGGTCGCCATCCCGCCAAGGGTGCTGCTAAAGGTGATGGCGATCGCCAGATAGTGCTGCTGAGCGACGCTGCGATGCTGCCCCAGCATCAGTGCTAGCGGCAGCATCAGGGCGGTGGTGACGGCGTTGCTGGTCCACATCGAGATCAGCGCGGTTAAGGCAAACAGCAGATAACTGGCGCGCCGTTCGCTGCCATTGGCCCAGTGGCTGATGGCGGTTAGGGTGATGGTGTCTAAGCCTTGGCTGCGACTGAGGCTGGCAAAGGCAAAACCAAATACGAAGATGGCGAGGGTGGGGCTGCTGCCGATCTCGATTAAGTCACCGATCGGCAGCATGCCATCGCTGAACGCCAACAGTGGGATCAACAGCGCACTGTGCAGCTCTGGCAGTGGTCGCAAGGTCCATAGCAGCAGCGCCAGCAGAGTTAAACCGAGCCCTTGCCATGGCAAGCTCAGGTAAGGGCTTAACCCCAGCCAAGCGACAAAAATCAATAAAAACAACAGCCAGTGGCGCATAGTCATTCGCGATAACAACGGAGGGCGGCAGCGTAGCAAATTGCCACTGCCGCAGGCCTAGAATGGGTCACGCTTCTGTCTTTGCCGATTCAATTTTAATAAAGTGCCTTTTGCTTATGTTGTAACCAGTTAGGGAAGACAAAGATGGATTCATTAACGATCAATGGCTGGGCGGCGCTGTTTGCTGATTGGTTGCCGTCGCTGCTCGGCGGCATGTTACTTGGGGGTTCGGCGCTGCTGCTGTTATTGGTGAATGGCCGGATTGCGGGGATCAGCGGCATTACCGGCGGTTTGCTACGCGCTGGTGGCGATAAATTATGGCGGGGGCTGTTTTTGCTGGGGATGATCCTCGGCGGCGCCCTCTCCGTGGCCTTTCTCGGCGGCGTTATTCCCGCCATGTTGCCAATGCCACCGTGGCAGTTGGCGCTGGCGGGCTTGCTGGTTGGGCTTGGCACGGCGATTGGCAACGGTTGTACCAGCGGCCATGGCATTTGCGGCTTGGGGCGACTGTCACGCCGCTCGATGGTGGCGACGGCGCTGTTTATGGCGGTTGCGGTGGTGGTGGCATCACTGCGCTTACACCTGTGGGGGCTTAACTGATGACCCAAGCGGTAATAGCGAAAAAAAGCCCAAGCATTAGCCTGACGTTAGCGCTCAGCTCCTTACTGGCGGGGCTGCTGTTTGGTGCGGGGATGGCGTTGTCACAGATGACCGATCCGGCGCGAGTGACCGCGTTTCTGGATGTGCTGGGGCAGTGGCGCGGCAGTCTGATGTGGGTGATGGCGGGGGCATTGTTGGTGTTTGCCCCCGGTTATTGGTTGTTGGTGGCTAAGCGCCAGCAGACGTTAGTGGGGCAGCCGTTGCAACTGCCAACTAATGGCCGCATCGATCGCCGTTTGCTGATCGGCGCTGCGCTGTTTGGTGCCGGTTGGGGGCTGGCGGGATTGTGTCCGGGGCCGCTGTGGGCGTCGTTGTCATCACTCAATCCGCAGCTGCTGTATTTTCTAGTGCCGATGTTGGTTGGTCTGAAACTGGGCTCGTGGTGGCAGCGTTAGGTCGATTTACTTGCTAAGGGCAAGGCTCTGGCATAACCTCGCTGCACTATTAATTGGCGCGAACCTGTCGTTTGCGCGCTGACAACGAGGTCGTTATGTCTGTGATTGCCGTACCTAATGTGGTTGAGCTGGAACTGAAACGTCACCACAAGCCACGCCACCAGAAGAAACTGGGCATCGGCGCTTATGCTGAGACCTGTGTTGAGTTTCGTTTTGAAGGCGACATTGAGAAGTTCGATGCGGTTGACGATGCGCTGACCGAGCTGCAGATCGACAAAGGTTGGGATCTGTTTATCGCTTACTTCAACAACAAGTACCACGTGGCAGTGAGCTTCTACACCCAGCAAGAGTCGCAAGACGACGTAATTGCTGCGGTAACTGGCGTACTGAACGCGCAACTGGGCACTGTTGCAACCACCATTCTGGCTGGTGATGCCAACTACGGTGACTGGAACGGCAGCTACGCAGAATAAGCGAGCGGCCTTTCATTGCCAACAAAACCGCGCTTCGGCGCGGTTTTTTGTTGTCATTTTTCTAGGGTGAATTAACTCTCGCTGGTATTCGCGACTGCCACCGGCGATCTTGCTCTTACCAACGACTGCGAACTAATCACTGCTAACGCTCTTATCTTTGCCTCCGGCGGCCAAGGGCTGTGCCCTGAGGGATCCCCTGCGCCTCCAAGGTTGACGACAGCCCCTCGTCCTCACCGCACTGCGCGCCAGCACCGGCCCGAGGCGGCATCCATGCCTTCACGGGCACTCTCGGGCATCCTGCCCTCGGCTTGCCGCTGCGTTTGCGGTTTCACTCGGCGTCAACAAGTCGGCATAGAGCGCTGTGAATCTCCGTCACTGTGGTGTCATTAGTTGCTGCTCTGAACTATCTAGATTTCCACGAACGTGTTCGCGGCTTCGATTGAACCGCTGACGGTTGCGCGAACGGCCTTTGGCCGACTTTAATCCAATCGGTGTTACTGCCAGTAAAGCGAATTGAGAATTGTTGCAATGCTTGATCTAACGCAGTGACGCGTTGGGCATCTCGGCATAGCGTACTGATATGGCGTGCTTAATTGAAAAAACAGAATACGGCAACCTGTTGTAATTTGTTTTTGCAAATGAAATTGAGAGCTATTATCGCTTTCAACGATTAGCGCTGATGGTCAAGGTGGCCTCGGCCGCATGCCGAACAGTGTCCCGCCGATGGGAACCATGCATAAAGGATGAACAACGATGAATAGCCGCTTAACCAGCCAAAATGGCGCCCCAATTGCTGATGATCAAAACAGCTTAACCGCTGGCGCCCGCGGTGGCGTGATGCTGCAAGATTGGCACTTGATTGAGAAGCTGGCCCACTTTAACCGTGAGCGGGTGCCAGAGCGGGTGGTACACGCCAAAGGCTCTGGTGCTTATGGCACTTTCACGCTGACCAAAGATCTGTCCGAGTACACCATTGCCGATCACTTTTGCGGTGTCGGTAAGCAGACCGAAACCTTTGTGCGTTTCTCTACCGTTGGTGGTGAGGCGGGCTCTGCCGATGCGGAGCGGGATCCACGTGGCTTTGGCTTGCGGTTTTATACCGCCAACGGCAACCACGATGTGGTCGGCAACAACACCCCGGTGTTCTTCCTGCGTGATGGCATCAAGTTCCCTGACTTTATTCATACCCAAAAGCGCAATCCCAAGACCAACTTAAAAGATCCGCAGGCGATGTGGGATTTCTGGTCGCTTAACCCAGAGGCGATGCATCAGGTCACCATTTTGATGTCCGATCGTGGTATTCCAGCCACTT
The DNA here is from genome assembly GCF_000422665.1 of Ferrimonas senticii DSM 18821. Taxonomy (GTDB): domain Bacteria; phylum Pseudomonadota; class Gammaproteobacteria; order Enterobacterales; family Shewanellaceae; genus Ferrimonas; species Ferrimonas senticii. The sequence goes on from NZ_AUGM01000004.1 coordinate 217,049, forward strand.
ACCGCCACATGAACGGATACGGCAGCCACACTTTCTCGTTGTGGAATGCCAAAGGCGAGCGTTTCTGGATCAAGTACCACTTTAAGACCCTGCAGGGGATTAAGAACCTGTCCAACGAGCAGGCCAATAAACTGAAAGGGATCGATCCGGATCACGCCCAGCGCGATCTGTACGCCGCCATTGAAGACGGCGATTGCCCGAAATGGTCGGTGAACCTGCAGATCATGCCGGAAGCGGATGCCAAGGAATACCACCTCAATCCGTTTGATCTGACCAAGGTGTGGCCGCACAAAGACTACCCACTGATCGAAATTGGCGTGCTGGAGCTAAACCGCAACCCAGATAACTACTTCAACGAAGTGGAGCAAGCAGCACTGTCGCCAGCCAATATGGTTCCTGGTGTTGGCGCATCCCCATGTAAGATGCTGCAAGCGCGTCTGTTCGCCTACGCCGATGCCCAGCGTTACCGGATTGGTGCCAACTACAACAATCTGCCGGTGAACTGCCCGCACGCCACCGAAGCCAATCACTACCAACGTGGTGGCCACATGGCTGGCAGCGGTTGCCCATTCCATGGCAAAACCCCAGATAACCGTGGTGGCGTTAACTACGGCCCGAACACTCAAGATGGCCCTGTACAGCAGCCGCAATTTGCCGAGCCTGCATTAGATATCGATGGAGTGATGGCTCGTCACGACAAGACCGTGGAAGAGAACTACGCCCAAGCCGGGGATCTGTTCCGGATGATGAGCCCTGAGCAGCAGCAGGCGCTGTTTGCTACCATCGCCTCCACTTTGCATCTGGTGACTGACGAAGTGCGTGAGCGGATGCTGGCTCACTTTGATCTGTGTGACGCCGCCTACGGCGACGGCATTCGCAGCGCCATCGCCGCCTGCAAGCTGTAATTAACCGCTAATAGCAAAAGGCCAACCCGCGAGGGTTGGCCTTTGTCGTTTCTGGGGAAGGAGTTATTTAGCGGCCGTGGTAACGGCCACCCAGCACCGCGGCGCGGCTGGCGCCGGTGACCGCAGGCAAGTTGCCCGGTAACCGTTGCAGGTGGCGATACGCCAGCCACGCAAACGCGCTGGCTTCGACCCATTGCGGATCCAGCCCCAATACGGCGGTGGACTGCACCGTGGCGTTTGGCAGTTGTTGCGCCAGCTGGTGCATCAGTTCGCCATTAAAGGCGCCGCCACCACAGACATACAGTTGCGCGTTAGCGCTGTGCTGACTGACGCAATCGGCGATGCTGGCGACGGTGAGCATAAGCAGGGTAGCCAATACGTCGTGATCGCTGATCGGATCGAGACTGTTCAGGTGCCCTTGTAACCACACCATATTGAACAGTTCGCGGCCGGTGCTTTTCGGCGGGCTTTGATTGAAATAAGCGTGGCTGAGCAGACGTCGCAGCAGCGCTTGATTGACCTGACCTTGCGCCGCCAACTGACCGTTATCATCGTAATTACAGCCAAAGCGTTCGCGGCACCAGGCGTCCATTAAGGTATTGCCGGGGCCGGTGTCGTAGCCAACCACTTCGCCACTGCCACCGCTGGCAGGCAGCCAAGTGATGTTGGCGATGCCGCCAATGTTAACGATGGCGCGATCTTGCTGATTTTGAAACAGCGCTTGATGAAACGCCGGCACCAGTGGCGCCCCTTGGCCGCCAAGGGCGATGTCCATTCGTCGAAAATCGGCAATCACATCGATGCCGGTCAGCGCCGCTAGGGTGCTAGGGCAACCTAACTGCAAGGTGAAGCCGTTAGGGCCATCGGGATGGTGGCGCACGGTTTGGCCGTGGCTGCCGATGGCGGCGACCTCGCTGGCATCGAGACCCGCTTTGGCTAACAGGTTGTGGCAACACTCGGCAAACACGCGGGAAAGCTGCCGTTCGGCGCGGCCAAGGCGGTCAATTTCGTTGTTCGCCGGTTGGCATAGCGCGTGCAGTTCACGCAGCAGCGGCGGTGGCAGATCGAGGCTGTGGCTGCACAGCAGTTCGGGGGCTTCATGTTCATTGAAGCGAATTAACGCGGCATCGACACCGTCCATCGAGGTGCCAGACATTAGGCCGATAACCAAGGTCATAGCGGGTTGGTTTCCTGTCGCGCCAGTAGGATCGACTGGCGATGAGCAATTTGTGCCAACAGCGGTTTGCTGTTGGCTAAGAAGGTTTGTTTTTCTTGGCCGCTGAGCGAGCGCGATTGCGGCAGTTTAACGGTACGCGGGTTGCGATGAACGCCGTTAACCAAGAATTCGTAGTGCAGGTGAGCGCCGGTCACTCGGCCGGTGGCACCCAAGGTGCCGATGGTTTGCCCCTGTTTCACTCGCTGGCCCTTGTTCACCAGCCGCTTTTTCAGATGCAGGTACTTGGTGACGTAGGTGTTGGAGTGTTTGATAAACACGTAGTTGCCGTTGTATTGGTTGTAGCTGGAACTGACCACAGTGCCATCACCGGCGGCCATAATAGGGGTGCCCACTGGGGCAACGTAATCGGCGCCGTTGTGCGGCCGCACTCGGCCGGTGACTGGGTGTAAGCGGCGCGGATTAAAGTTCGACGAGATGTAATTAAATTGCACCGGCGCCCGCAAGAACGCCTTTTTCATGGCGCGGCCTTGGTCGCCGTAATAGTTGCCGTCTTGGTGGCGAATTGCCCGAAACACCTCGCCTTGGTTAACGAACTCCGCAGCCAGAATATGGCCCTGATCAACGTGTTGACCATCAAGGTAATGCTCTTGCCACAGCACCGCAAAGTGATCACCAGCGCGCAGATCCAAGGCAAAATCGATATCCCAGCCAAACAGCGCCGCTAGCTCCATGATGGTGTTGGCGGTTAGCCCGGCATCCACCGCCGCGTTCCAAAAGTTCGAGGTAATCGTCGCGCTGGCGTAGTGCTGGCGAGTTTGCAGGGTTAGCTGTTCAAGCTGCTCGCTGAAACCGCTGTCGCTGCGGCTAATTACCAGAGTGTCGCTGGCGGATTGCGGATAGCGCAGCCCCAGCAATTGGCCGTCTTCGATCTGCAGTTCTAGCACCTGTTTGGGTTTGATGTTTTTCAGTGCTTTGCCTGCTTGAGGAAGCTGCGTTAGCTGATGCAGGGTTTGTGGCGATAAGCCGGCGCGTTTAAACAGCAATGCCATGCTGTCACCGTTTTCAACGGTGAATTGCTGCCATGGGGCTTGTTGCTCGCTATCGGTTTCGCTGAGGCTTGGCAGGTTAACCGTCAACGGCAGTCGCAGCTTAACCGGCAGCGGAGGGGTAAATTGCGCCGCTAATGAGTTAGGGCTGGGCAGGGCCATCATCAGTACCATTAGGGCAAGGGTTACCATCATGGCGATGCGATGGCGAATGGGCAATTGCCGAAGTTGGTTGGTGCTGGCTAACAGAGTTTCAAGCATAACTAACGTCGTTGTTATTATGGCGCACGCCAAGCTCACAGTTTAGTCATTAAGCCCCGTGATAGCGGGCTTTTGCAATGACTTTGACCGCGGCTTCGCGTTGCTTTATCGCGGGTAATCATTAACATTATCGCTTTTGTAGACAGATTCAAACTGTGGAGACAGGGCATGACTGATTTGGATAAGGCGTTGGCCGAGATCCGTCGCGGCACCGATGAGATTTTGGTGGAAGAGGAGCTGGTTGCCAAGCTCAAGCTAGGCCGCCCATTGCGGGTGAAACTGGGCGCCGATCCAACCGCGCCAGACATCCACCTAGGTCACACCGTGATCCTCAACAAGCTGCGTCAGTTCCAAGACTTGGGCCACGAAGTTATCTTCCTGATCGGCGACTTCACCGGCATGGTTGGTGACCCGTCAGGCAAGAACACCACCCGTCCACCGCTGACCAAAGAGCAGGTAATGGCGAACGCCGAAACCTACAAAGAGCAGGTGTTTAAAATTCTGGATCCGGCTAAGACCCGCATCGAATTTAACTCCAGCTGGTTGGGCGAACTGGGTGCCGAAGGCATGCTGCGTCTGGCTTCCCAGCAGACCGTAGCTCGTATGCTAGAGCGTGACGACTTTAAAAAGCGTTACGCCAGCGGCCAATCCATCGCGATCCACGAGTTTATGTACCCGCTGCTGCAAGGCCACGATTCCGTAGCGCTGCAAGCTGACATCGAGCTGGGCGGTACCGATCAGAAGTTCAACCTGCTGATGGGCCGTGAGCTGCAAAAGAGCGCAGGCCAAGAGCGTCAGGTGGTGATCACCATGCCGCTGCTGGTGGGTCTGGACGGCGTTAAGAAGATGTCCAAATCGGCGCACAACTACATCGGTGTATCCGAAGCGCCAAACGAGATGTTCGGTAAGATCATGTCGGTGTCTGACGAACTGATGTGGGACTACTACACCTTGCTGTCGTTCAAGCCGCTGGAGCACATCGAGCAGCTGAAAACCGACATCGCCGCTGGTGCGAACCCACGTGATGCCAAGATTGCGCTGGCCAAAGAGATCATCGCTCGCTTCCACAACGAAGCCGCAGCGGAAGCTGCCCATGAAGATTTCACCCTGCGTTTTGCTAAAAAAGCGATCCCAGATGAGATGCCAGAGCTGAGCTTCGACGCTGGCATGGCGATCGCCAACTTGCTGAAAGAGGCCCAACTGGTGGGCACCACCTCTGACGCGATGCGGATGATCAAGCAGGGCGCGGTTAAGATCGACGGCAACAAAGTGGACGACACCCGTCTGGTGCCAGCCGCTGGTACTGCGGTTTACCAAGTAGGTAAGCGTAAGTTCGCCCGCATCACTCTGAACTAAGTCAGTTTGATGCCACAAAAAAGCGCCGCTAGGGGAAATCCAGCGGCGCTTTTTTATGCGTAGAGCGCAGTTGTCAGTGTCAGTCGTCAGTTATCAGTGATTAGTAAGAGCAAGAGCCAAAGTCGCTAGGCTAGATAATCCAGCGCCGGCGATAGAAGATCAGGCCGGGCAGGGCGAGCCCCAGCGCCAAACCGCCAATCACAAACAGGGTGGTAAGGAAGTTATCGAACAGTATTGCCAGCAGTTCTGGGCTGTAATCCTGTTGGTTTAGCTGCACCAAGGCGGTCATCGATTTAAACGCGTAGACCCCTGGCAGCATCGGGATCACCGCCGCCACCGTAAACACTTTCGGCGGTGCCACTAAGCGCGGCGACAGCCAAATCCCCAAACTGCCAACCACAATCGCCGCAAACAGAGTCGCCAGCTCAATGGATAAGCCGTAGTTCATCAGGCTGACTCGGCACATCACCCCAATGGCACCGAGGATGGCGCAATACTTCAATGCCCGTACCGGCACATTAAACAGCAGGGCAAAGCCCAGCGCTGGAATGGCGGCGAGGGCGCCTTTAAATAACAGTTCAAATAGGCTCATGGGATCAGCGGCCACAGGTTAAACAGATTGATTGCCATAACGATGCCAATGCTGGTCGCCAGCGTCAGCAGCGATGCCATGGTCCAACGGGATAGGCCAACGTTGATGTAGCCTTTGACCATGTCGGAGGCGGCGTTGATCAGCGGCACCCCCGGCACCAACATCAATACCGATGACGCCATTACTACCGTCGGCAGGTTGCCTAACTGAAAATAGAGCGCTGGCGCCGACGCGGCGGTGGTGACAAAGGCGGTGGCGGCGAAGTTCAGCAGCGGATTAAAGTGGCGATGGCCCAGCTCTTGGCGTACCAGCATGCCGCAACAGGTAGCCACAAAGGTCATTGCGAATACCGTCCAGTCGCCGCCGGCCAACATACTAAAGGCCGCACAAGAGAGGCCGACCATAAACAGCACCAACCAGCGGTTGTAGCGTTCCGGGTTGATCTTATTCAGCCGTTCGCGGATCGAGTAAGCGTCCAGTACTTTGTGTTCGGCCATTACCACCAGATGCTGCAGTTCGGTCACCACTCCCATATGGATGCCGTGATCGCGGCAATAGCGCACGGTGGTGACGCAGTGTTGGTTTTGGACGCTGGTGACGTTAATGGCGTTGGCGGTTAGGGTGACGTGCACCTCTTGTAAGCCCAGCGCTCGCCCCATCCGGCGGCTAAGATCGGCAATCAGCATCGACTCGGCGCCATGCTGCATTAGTAACTGACCAAGGCGGATGCTGATACGCGTCAGTTCATATTGGTCGATAGGGGAGGTTTCAGAAGCCACAGCAGAAGTATGGTTAAGCCATTGGAATGGCGCAATTATGCCCTAAATGTTGCGTTTTGGTTGTGCGTTGCGTTGATTTCCTGCAGTTTGCTGCTTAAGTGGTCAGTCGCACCAGTTGCCACGAAAAAGTGCTTTACCTTTGGCTTCGCTGATATACAATGCACCTCGTTCTCAAGGGGTATAGCTCCAATTGGTAGAGCACCGGATTCCAAATCCGGGTGTTGGCGGTTCGAGCCCGTCTACCCCTGCCATATAAATCAACGGCTTAGCAGAAATGCTAAGCCGTTTTTTTATGTCTTAAATTTACCGCCGATTGGCCGTTGCCAATTTTGGTGATGGTTGTTCTATACCTTTAGCCTGCCGCCAGCTTAATCAGTGGTTAATCGGCGCATTGATGGCGCTGTATGCCCGCCCCCAAATTCCATTCGAAACTAAGCCATTCGAGTTCATCAAGACGGTTACGGTCGATATCCGGTTATCTGCGCTTCAGTCTGGTGGTGACATTCGGTTGCCCGATAGCGCTTGCGGGATCGTCGAGCCAACATCTGTCAGTAACAAGCTGCATTTAAACGCCGTTGTTTACGGTCAATATCCGAAACCTTTCGGCTGAAATAAGCGCATAAGCTGCTGTGTTGACCCGCTGAATGGGCTTAGCCATCGATCTCGCTGCGGAGCCATTAAGTGATTCATCAGGAACCCTATAGCTAGGGTTGTCGTGGGGGTATATTAGAGGGAGATTCAGATTAATAATGCGCGAGCGCATTATTAATAGAATGTTGCGCAAAAGTCGTGGTAATGCGCTGCTCGCTCAACTTACCGTTCCAAAATTCTGAATACGTCAGCATGGGTGGACGACTAGAACGACAAGGCTAACGGCCCAGCCCAATCTCATCTCCCCAACCGCATCAAGACTCGATGCATTTCGAGCGCCTAATACAGCATTGCTCATGGGCATCGCCATCTACACCCGCGTCGGCGAAGGGATTGGAGATAAATTTCAGACCTTGATTGTGACAGTGTAGGAGTGCTGTCGTGGATTCTGTCGTGAGTTGTGCTGCTGGTTTAGACGGGGATGATAAACGGGATCAGTTAGGTAATGTCGGCAATATACATTGCTACAATCAGGGTCTGAGTATTAGCCGGAAAATCAGTGATAGTGCGGGATAGCGACGAGTGCTGATTGCAGAGCGGCATCCGTAACAGCGACATTTAGAGGCATATATTAGTGAAGGGATATCTACTATCGTAGGAGTCCCTATGTCTAACCGTCGCACGCGACACTTCACTAATGCGCTGATCAAATCCTTACCGTTACCGCCCCCCGAGTCGAAATCCAATTGCGAGCAGTGGTCAGACACTGAAGTGGTGGGGTTAAAGATCTTGGTGGGACGAACGGGCAATCGCACTTACTTGCTGCGTTATCAGTCTCCCGAAACACGGCGCAAAAGCAGTATCAGCATTGGCCGTTGGCCAGATCTAACGATTAAAGAGGCGCGAGATCGGGCAAGGCGATTGAAGGTAAAGATTGCCGATGGCATTGATCCAAAGATCGAACGCGATAATCGGGAGGTAGTTGAGCTGCCCGATGTGTTCACCTTTTTCCACGAAACCTTTTTGCCTTGGGCGAAGACATCGAAGAAGTCGTGGAAGGACGACGAGACTCGATTCTTGCGCTGCAAACCGATCTATCGGATCCCGATGGATAAACTCAGCGCACATGCCATTTTGAAGTTCCAGTCCCATCTGGCGACTGAAACCTATAAAGGTAAACTTTACACGGTAGCCACCAACAATCGGGTATTGGCGTTGGTGAAAACGTTGTGCTCGATGTCAGCTCGGATCTTGAATACCACTAACCATGCAACCAAGGTGCCGCTAAAGGCTGAGAATTCAGCTCGAATGCGATATCTCGATGTGAATGAGACGGCTTTGCTGATTAAGGTCGCGCGGACGTATTACTGTAAGGTCAAAGGTAACTTAATCGCGTTGCTGTGGTTGTCCGGAGCGCGTCTGCGGGAGTTGATGTGCCGACAATGGTCAGATGTTGATCTGACGAATCGCACCATCTTCATCAAATCGACCAAAAATGGGCAGGCGCACTTTATCCATCTCTCGCCACTGATGTTGGAGTTGATGCTGGAACTTCGAGCGTTGAAGCAGCCAGGCAATCCCTATGTCTTTCCTGGCAGTCGAGAAGGCACCCATATCTCCCCGCCACGAAAAGCGTTCCAGCTGATACTAAAACAAGCGGGTATCGATCCTGATGGTTTGGTGTTGCACAGTGCTCGCCATAGCGTTGCCACTAACCTGTTGAATCGAGGCTTAGACATCACAACGGTGCAGCGAATGTTGAACCATGCCGATATGTCCAGCACGCTCCATTACCGCAAATTTGATAAACAAGCGCTGCAACTGGGCAGCAATACCCTGTCGGAACTGGTTGAAGAGGCCACCTTACAACTTAACCATAAGCGCACCGGCATTTAGCTGTCTGACGAATGAACCGCCCTTGGAAGGCTTTAGCTTTTCAGGGGCGTTTTTGTATCTGTGATCCAGAAAAGGAGTTGGCATGCAGATGATCCGAACCCTTACCGACCTAGCGCAATTGTCGCTACCAATGGCGGTTAAGGATGAACTTAGAGCTCACTTTCTCTTGCCGTGGGATGGTGATTTTGATGAGGCGGCAAACTTTTGGGATGAAACGGCCACGCTGCTGATTTTGATTGAGCAACATGATACCGAGGAAGCGATTCTTCTTTGTGATGCTCAGCTGAATGGCTTGATTAGCGATGCGGTTAAACACCTTGAATACGTGGTCGAGATTGGGCTTGAAGGCCATCTGCTCGGCTTGAATATCTACCAAAGTGATGGAGCTGGTTGCTTCATTCTTACTGTGAATTCTCGGCGTGATTGGATTGTCGATGCGCTGACTGAACAACTTAACTTGGAGGAATAACTATGACCCCTAAAGCAAGTGCCAAACCTGCACTGAAATCCAGTAAGGCGGATCTATCGAAAGCCCCCGCAGTACCTAATCAGAATGATGATGCCAAAACTGATCCTTACCGAGTGCTTCGGCAAGCGACCTGTCCAAAGTTGAGCCCTAAGACCGATAGCCATTTGCAGTATGAGATTGCTCGGCATGATGGCGAGGGTGCCATCTACTTTCGAGTTTCCGGTAATTCATCGTCCGGTTTGTACTCGAAGGCATGGGTTAGGTTTGAGGCCGTATTCGCCATTCTGGATAAGCAGCGGGGTAATACGATGAAGTCGGCCATCATAAAGCCGATTGTGTCGGGTGGTTCCAGTAATACTTGTGGCTTTAGCTGCGCTGTCCTGCGTGACTTGGAGTTGCTGGAGTCGGTCGACGGCAATCAATTCTTGCATCAAATTGGCAGGGACTACGACAGCGTAAAAGTGGCATTACTGGCAATGGGAGCTGACGCGAAGGGTGAGAAAACGCCATCTCTGCAAGTGTCGTGATGCGCTCCGCTTCATCTTGGCTAAAGTCTTGGAAACTGACAGGGAATAGACCGTAGCGAGCTTGAAAACTGCCGTCCTCAGTAACCGTCCTCTCTATTGTTTCAACTAGCACGCGGCTCGAAGGGCTTAGTGAGACCTTCTTATGGATCAAGCACAGGGTTTCCAGAACCGTTGTGCTGGTTGGCAGTATTGATGCGCCTCATTACCCGTCGGCAATGAGACTGAATTGATGGCGATAGTGTTTGCAAAAATAACCTATTAATTACAGCGCCCAGAGCGCAATTAATTACTAGTTAAGCATTTTGAGTGATTTTTTAGTTGAATGCTGTTCTGGTCATGTGCGGTAACGCTTTGGAAAGGCCATGTCGGTAAGGTGGCGATGACGAGTATGGAGGATGGTGATTCGCTGCATTATGCCCGTTTTGAAGCGTGGTTTAGCGGTGAGGGTAAGGCATCGAACAGTATGAACCCGTTTTGAGCAGATGTGCTGTGCTGGGGTTAAACCTCTGGTTCCGGTGGGATGATGTTTATCCTCACTGGGACGATTCGGTGAAATCTTGCTGCTCTGTTGCCAAATTTGATGCTCTGAGGCATCAGTAACCGATCACTTCTGGCCCCCATTTTCCAACCCTGATTTGCCCATCGTAACGATATTGGACAACGAGTTTGCCGCTAATGGCTTCTACAGTCCATGGAGAATATCAGATGAAACAACGTCGGCCTTTTAGGGCAAGACCATTACGCCGACCCCGTGTTGGTGAATCAAGCATAAAGCTGGCTAAAGTTGGTGCTGCCATCGGCTTTAAGCTTGGTCGAACTCCGTATGCTGCTATCGCAGGTGGGGCGATAGGCTTTATCGCTGGTGCAGTGCTGGATGAAAGCATCGGCGAGAAGCTGTCTTGGTAAGTACTAGAAACAGGGCATCCGCTCTGTTTTTTTCGGTGTTGAGCCTTCGTTTAGTGATGATCTCCACAAATTTCATAACCCGTCACAAATGAGACATGAGCCTGTCTATGTGTTTTTTTTGCATATTCTTGCTGCTTGTCGAGCTCGCACTGCATCATGCAGCTGGGTGTTGGTGGTCACTAGTGAATTTAATATTATGTTAAATGGAAATGGGTTCGTGGATTGAAGAAGGCGCGGAATACCTGTCGGTTAATTATTGTTCGTTGCTACATATGTTCTTATTCTCCATTCTATTTATCCAAAGTGTACTCAATAATCTTAAATATTTAGTTGAAATACCGTCGTTTTGAGATTTAGGGCAGAGGGTATTCAAACCTGAACTTTAGGAGTACATTTGCAACAGAACTTATATCGAATCCAAGTAATGAGGATTAAAACTATGACTAAGAAGAAAGGCAAAACCATAATGGTGACGCCAGATAAGCAAACGATAGCAACTAAGTTGATTGCTTCGATTATTTGCTTAGAAGACTTGTACGTTCTTTTAAATAAGAAAGGTCGTACGCTGAGCTACACCCGATTGACCGATAAGGAGGGTAAAACTAAAGCGGATGCCGATGCCTGTACTCAGGATATTTGCGACAGCAATGTGATGATGAATTTAGGTAACAGTTGCTGGGTCGATAGTGGCGCAATTGAAGCCATTGAAAATCACAATGGCAAGGAATTCAAAGGGCTTATTTTTCGCGGTGAGGATGACGCTATTTTGAATTATTTAACGGTCGAGTCCACTGAGGCTCGTGATGAGCTGGCGCTTAAATTTAATGCCGCGCTAGAGAGCTACTATGCGGGCAAATTTCAACAGCCAGAGCTGGCTGTGGTGTTTAACTAAGTAAAAAACTAAAGAGGTATATACTATGAATGGGCTATTCGAAAACTGTAATGCTTTTGCTGAGGAAGTCGTCAATAAGATTTGCAAATCTGGGAAGAAAAATGGCAGTCAAGCATATTTTATTGATTTAGTTCACCGGATCATTGATTGCAGCTGTTGTGAGCTAGGTAATAAGGAACTTTTAAAGGATAACATTGAGTGTCGTTTGAAAGCTCTTGAAGTGACTAACTTGGGTTACAAAAAACATGTAATCCCAGTTATTCAAGATGCATTTATTTTTGTTAATAAATAAGGGGTTTTGTTTGCCTGTGTAAGGTACGCCTTAGGGCACGCGATATTGCACCAGTCTCAGTTGAGCGCACCATTTATAGCCGTCTATTTTGCCAGTTTTTATCCGATGTTCGGCGGGATCATTGCATCTAAATGATCTCGCCATCTTTATTTAGTGAGGTTTTATAAATGTTCAACGATAACGAAAAATACAATAGTTCGCGTCAGGAGGTGGTGCTTGTGGATCAAGAGCTTACGCGGTTTATTACTGCGCTTGAGCGCGGTATCGACCAAGATGCTACCGACGAAACGCTGCGACAGTTCTTTAACTTTAAGTCGGCACATAACGCTGCCGTTGAGCTGCGCGATCGTCAAATAAAGATATTCTTTGACGGCGTGCGTTCTGCACCATGGGCAGCGCTCCGTGGCAAGGGTAAGGCAGTGCACATCGCGATTGACTCCGAGTGGGTCTTCAACCCAGAGACGGGGAAAAACGATATTTTGTGTTACTCGTATTGCGTTCGCGCTGGCGACAAGACCTTCAAAGGCGTTAAGTCGACCGAGATGGCAAAGTTGATCAAACAATGTCGTGATCAAGGGCTGACGAAAGACGAGGAGATGTTAAAGCGCAAGCAACTAGCTAACAGCACTAAGGGCTACAAGGCCAACTTCGACCAGTTCATTCAAGAGTTGTTGCTCAAGGCTAAAGCTCGTGGGTTTATCGACGAATGGCCTGAGCATACATTTATCTATGCGCACTTTTTACGGGCTGACATTGCTTCCTTTGACGAGTTCTGGAATATCGGTACAAAGGGTAAAAATAAGGCTAACTGTTTCACTGCGGTTCAAGGCTCGATCACATCGGGTCGTGGTGCGTATGGCATTGATCTAGCGTCGATTGGACGCAGCAAGTACAAGACTGAAAATACCAAGTTTTATTGTGGCGGTAACAACGTGATTGAAACCAAGGTGCGTTTCATCGACACAATGTTGTTAAGTAGCAAGGCTTCACTCGATGACATCGGTGAGCTTGTTGGCATTCCAAAGATGAACTTGGCTGACGGCATGATCGCGCGTATGGACGATTTGTACTGCGAAGATCGGGGCTTATTTGAACGTTACGCCGTACGCGATGCCCAAATTGCCTTGGAATACGGCCTTAAAATGCAGCAGTTCGCTTTGGTTGATATGCGCGAAGATACCGGACTAGAGCTGAAGCAATTGCCTTCAACGCTGGGCAACTTTGCGGTGTCTCTGTTCAAGCATACGGGCGGTGGTGTGGATCAGATGCATGAGTTCTTGGGGTACGAGAAACGCAAGAGCGAGTATTTTCACGCCAAGAGCAATGGCATACGCAAATCTGTCACGATAGCCAAAACCGTAAGCCGTGAATATACCGATGCGCTGGCCGTGCATTGCTTCTATGGTGGTGCCAACTTTGGGGCGTACTTTGGGGTAACAGAGCAGGGCGACTATAACGATTATGACTTGTCTGGTGCGTACACCACGGCATTGGTTGACATTCTCGAAGCCGATTACCTGAACTCGTTTGAATCGAAGAACCTTGAAGATTACCTAGGTCACACCATGGGCTTTGCTTATGTGCGCTTTAAGCATCCAGAGGGCACCAAGTGGGGGTTATTACCGTGTCGAACTGACTTGCGTGGGATTTATTACCCATTAGAAGGCGAAACATATGTGACAGCGCCAGAGTTACAACTAGCTCATGATGCTGGTGTCGAGATTGAGATCCTTCATGGTCAGGTTATTCCATGGAAAAGTGGCTCGGTATCGCAGTTTAAGGCTTTCACTAAGATCATTCGCGAGCAACGGTCGAAGTATAAACGGGAGGGCAATGAGCTTTATGACCAGCTTTGGAAACTGATCGGCAATACGTTGTACGGAAAGGTCGGGCAGGGACTTCGGGAAAAGTCGGGTTTCGATGTTTCATCTGGGTTAAGCAGTAAGATCCCCTACTCGCCAGTGACCAATGCGCATTATGCTGCTCATGCCACGGGATTTGTTCGTGCCACGATGATGGAGATTATCCGCAAGCTAACGATGGATGAACAGGTGCAAATCGTTAGCGCAACGACAGACGGATTTCTTACCAATGCTACGCAAGAGCAACTGGATAAATGTCTAGATGGTCCATTGGCCAAACGGTTCCAGCACATCTGCAATGAGGTCAGTGGCGAGGACATGATGCAACTCAAGCATCATGCAAAGCAGATTGTTTCGATGAAAACTCGTGGGCAATTAACCACTGAATTGGGTGACACCAAGCCGGTATGTGCTAAGGCAGGGGTTAAACCACCGAAAGGTGTCGACGAGAATGCTTGGATGGTCGAGCTGTTTTTAGACCGTTATCCGAAACAGAAGATTGAACGCAGTCATTTGGCATCGGCTCGTGAGATGTGGTTAAAAGAATTGGACTTGATCAGCATCCACACCGAACAAACGCTGAACCTTGAGTGGGACTTTAAGCGTCGGCCTGTAACCCCCCGTATGGTGACAGTACGTCATCCCGTTAGCGGTGAAATAGTGGAGCATCTATCGTTCGATACCGTTCCATGGAGCACGGTTGATGAGGCTTTAGACGCTCGAACTTACTTCGATGAGTGGCGGGCAAGCCACTGCTTGAAGACGATGGAGGATTGGGAGAGCTGGATGGACTTTTACAAGGTTCGCCGTTACCTCAAGGGTACAGGTGTTAAGTACCTAGAAGATGGTTCAGAGGGCATTTTTAAGGTACAGATGCTGCGAGCTATCGTACAGGGTGGTTGGGGTTTGCCAGAAGCGCCACAACGCGCCCCACGAGGTCACTATGACAAGTTGGTGGCCATGTTTGATGTCGATGGTATCGGGGGCATCACTAAGCAGGACTTAGCGAACGCTAAGAGCCGTAAGTTGTTGACCGCACGCTTACCAATCACGTCGCGTATGCTGCCACTACTGTCTTGGTTTGCTCGTCAGTACCCGACTGTGGATTTGACCTTGGTGTTTCATCCAGACGAGGTTGATGACGCTGTGTTGATGCTTGAGACATACAACGCTGATGCTGCTGAGAAGCTAGCAGCATAACCTGAACTGAGCTAGAAGCCCGATTCGCACTGGATCGGGCTTTAAATTTCAGACCTTGATGTTAGCAATGTAGGGCACCGATTGCTGACAATCTCTAACTATCTCGCGATGGCTGTCAGACGCATTGTGGTCGTCATCTCTGCTACATAATCGGCAATGTCCCATTGCTATAATCAGGGTTTGAAATTTAGTTTTTGGATGTAAAAGTAGAAGGTTACCAAGTTTCCGATAATTGATTATTCTATGATAAATCTTTGCTTTCATGAATTAATCTCCATCCTCAAGGTATCCCATGTCTATACCATAGTCATAACCTTCATCTGGATTTAAATTGTCGTAATAATCTATTTCATCATAGTCACCATAGTCATCATACATATGATTCGAAAAAGTCTGACTTGATTTTCTATTTTCTTCGATTTTAATAGATATTCTTTTTATATCGTCAATTGACTCATGGTGCTTCATGTTTTTGATGATTTCTTCGATAATTGCTATCCCTTCATCTTCCTTGCTTATTAAATGGTGATGGTCATATGTTAAGTTAACTTCATAGTTGAAGGTGATTTTAATGATGCACCCATAGAGTGAGTTGCTTGTTTTACCTATAGAAACAATCATTGCGCTCTTAAGGTGAAATAAGTCCTCAAAAATTTCATCTGCTAGGATTCTTGGTACATACCCAATGCATCCTAATTTTGTCATCACCATTAAAGCCTTGCTGTGGTATGTGTTTAGATATTCATGTTGAATATCTACTAAATCTCCAGCATTTACATGTCTAAGTATTTCCTGCCGACTTGTTCCGTCGCTGTTGGAGAAAGATACCCCTTTAACATTAAACTCAATGCTTTGTGATCTAAAGTTTTTTGCTGTTGGTGTGCAAGGCGATTTTTCATTATTTTTAAGTAGGTTGCCGTTAGTTTTTTCCTTGCGCATTATAGTGGGGGTGCGGATGATTTCTTGGGCCTTTTTAAAGCATTCACAAATTTCACCTTTATTTTTACTGGACAGAACATCTTTACTTTTAGATATTTCGATTAGTTTCTTCTCTATTTCGTTAAGCCAAAGGGTCTCATTAATTTGTTCGATGCTTTCAATTGTCTTATTATAAGATTCTCTGACAAGGTAAGAGTTATATTGGCAAGTCTTAAAAAATACATTTTCAATGTTTTTTCTTTCATGTATGAATTCAGTAATAGATGAGAAGTTTGTTGTGTATAATATTTTTGCAAAATGTAATGCTAATGCGCAGTCATCAACAGTATTAATTTGGTGGCCAATAGCCTCCAAAAGCAGTTGGCATTTTCTCGATAGAGTTATATTTCTAAAAAAAGCAAAAATAAATTCACCTGAATGTTGAGGGATGTTGATTGTTTTGTATCATGGCAAATTTTGAATTTTTGTGATGCCCATCTAAAATTCGACATTATTATTGTTGTATGGTGCTTCGAAACATAACCAATAAATCTATCATTAATGCAGAGGTGATTTATATGTTTGGGTTCTTCAAAACCGTAAAGAGACGGGCTCGGCTAATAGATTTGTTAATGCGAACTGGGTTGTCTAGAAAATTAGCACAAGAAATATCATTGATTCCTAATATGGATTGGATGAGGCGTAATATAAATGCTCTAGAAAATTTCAATGATGATGAGTACGCACTTGCTATGATGTGTTTTATAGTAAGGAAATATCTTGATGGAGAACCGATAAGTGATGAAGTTTCAATATATACATCAGGGGCTATCATGCATATTTGCTCAGAATCTATGTATATGGATTTAAGTCCGGTATTAATTGAAGAAGGGTTGAATTTATCTTATGAGATGAAATGTATGGTTGAAAAAAGTAGAATATATGAATAAGCACGTTAAAAAATGTGTGTTCTCGACTCTGAAGTAAGGTAATAGAGCAGTTAAATCGTAAATGGGCGTTTCAGTAACATTCGGTTGCCGATAAAGCTTGCATGATGCCCTTTCGATGCAAGGTGAGATTACATGCAAAATGGTTCAAGGGAGATACTTGCCATGAATCAGATACACCGAAATAACTCATTCCAAATCCGGGTGTTGGCGGTTCGAGCCCGTCTACCCCTGCCATATAAATCAACGGCTTAGCAGAAATGCTAAGCCGTTTTTTTATGTCTTAAATTTACCGCCGATTGGCCGTTGTCGATTTGGCGGTGGCTGTTCTTTCGGGTTTCCCACTTAAACTATGTGAAACTACCCTCGTCGAACCAGCCTTACCAGCAAGAACAGCATATAAAAGCAGACTGCCGCCAGCAGTGTGCTCTGCAACACTCGGGGGTGACTGGCGGTAGATTGAACCTGCGGGCCCACTACGATCTGCACCATGCTTCGTCCGAGCGCCGCCTCTTGCTCGGTTTCGGTTTGCGCTTGTAAGGCGGCAGTCAGAATTTCTGAGGCGATTTGAACCTCCAACTGAGCCTGATTGTAACGGCGGATCAACTGATTCATCTGGCCGTCACCGTTGCCATTGAGTAAGTTGGCGCGAGCGTTGTCGAGGCGTTGGCGCAACTGTAGTTGTTGCTGTTTAAGAATTCTGGTTTGCGCGTTATTGCTGTTGCTGGCCTGAAATTTTTCTAATTGCAGTTGAATGGCAAGTAACTCATTTTCCATGGTGGCAATGTTTTGATAGGCCAAACTTAAGTGGGTCATCGGATCTTGAAGGCCACTATCGAGTTGTAATTGGGTTAGCTGTAAGGTGGCATCCGTCAATGTTTGGCGTGCTTCGGCGACAGTTTGATTAACGCTGGACAAGCGACTGCTGAATAACTGATTGCTTAATTCGTCGGTTTTTCGGCTGACCAGTTGGGTGATCAGGGCGCTGCCGCGCAGCGCATCTTCGGGGGTGAGATCTTGAACCTCAAGGGTGATTAACCCCGACTGAATGTCCATTGATGATTTGATGAAACCAGCAGCGCGGCTGTTGATGCTGGACATCAGTAGCGGCAGATTGCGCAACCGATAGAAAGGATCAACGCGGTCAGAACTTAATCGGGACAGCGTTCCTTGGTGATGTTCGAGTTGTTCTAGTAGTTCGTGTGAGTGCAAAAAAGCCAAGGCGCTGTGCACATCCATCCGCGAGGTTTGGCCGCCAAGGCCGGTCAAACCACCTAAGGTTGATACCGTATCCTCCCCTTGTTTTGATGAGACGCTAAGTACGGTTTTAGCGGTAAACAGCGGAGTCGCGATAACGCTTTGATAGACAAACACCATTAACGTAGGCAACAGCACTAACAGAAGCAATTGCTGCCGAAGTTGGCGTCGCTGTGCCGTTTGCCGCTGGCGGTACTGTAACTGGCTGTCTGGCACGGCTTCGGCAGTTGGGATCAGCGCTTGCGCTGCTTCCCGATTGGCTTGTTGTTGCCGTTGTTGCTGTTGCTCTTTTTCAGCAAGACGCTGCTGCTTTTGTTGTTCTGCAACCGCCGCCCGTTCTGCGCGCCATTTGGCGAGTCGTTCATTCTCCTCGGCGGTTTGTTTGGCTGGTGACTGATTATTATTGGACTCTTCGGCCATTGGAAAGGCTCCTATGTGGATGCCATTGCGCCAAAACTTGCTCGGCGATATCGACATCGGGGCACTCGATCAGTTGGCCATCGATTAGGGCAAAAAATCGCTGGCAGTGCTTTTTTAATTGTTGGGTATTTTTGCTGATGAAAATTAAACCACTATGCCGCAGACGCTGTTGCAGCGCTTGTTCACATTGCGCCAGCATTGGTCGTCCGCCGACCGCGAGTGTTTCATCCGCTAGCAACCAATCGGTCGGGATCGCCAGCGAGCAGCAATAGCCCAGCATGGCACGCTGTTGCGGAGTAAACAGTTTTAACGGTTTATCAAGCGTGTCGCCAAGGCCACCAAACAGAATCGCCCAATCCAGCATCGCAGTGAATGATTCGCCGCTGCTGTTGGCCAACAATTGCAGATTGTCGACGGCGTTAAGTTCCGGATGAAATAGCCCAGCAAATCCCAGTGGCCATGAGATGCTGCCATCACGAAGAAGGGCGCCTTGGCTTGGGTTAATGGCACCACATAACAATTTAGCGAGGGTGCTTTTGCCCGCGCCGGGTAGGGCGATAATGCCGATCCGCTGTTGTGGCTGAAATTGCACCGAGACGCCCTGCAGTAGCGGTGGTGTGTCTGGGTATTGGAATGACACATCAATTAGCTGGATCATGCGCGATGTCGGCTGAGTTTATGGTGCTCGATCCAATCGTTAATCAGATGCGATAGCAGTAAGCAGCACAGCGAAAAATAGAATGGGTAGGCACCATTACTTAGTACGGCTTGATAGCCGAAGAAGTAGCCTTCGCGTAGCAGTTCAATCACGTGCACCAGCGGATTGAAGTTAAGCCAGTAGACAAAGGTGACTGGCACTTCGGCGCTGATGTAGAAGATTGCCGAAAGCCAAAACAGGGGCCGCAAAAACAGTGGCACACTACGGGCAAAGGTATCGCTGACTCGGCCAATGGCGGCAAACAAGTTGCCGGTTGCGACCCCCAGTAACCAAGCCAGTGACAGTGCCAGCAGCACCACGCTAAGATCGTTTGGGGCGGGTAGGGCAAACCATAGGGCGATTAGGCTGAAGACCACCGCTGCGGTGATTAAACCGTTAAACCACTCTAGCAACGCCGTTGCCATTAGCACGTCTGCGAGCGTAACGCGCGGCAGGATCGGCAAGAACCGATTGGCAACGACGCTGCGATTCATCGAGGTGATGGCCTGGCGCACCAACGCGTAGGGGAGGATCCCGGTGGCCACGAAGAGTGCCGGATTGGTGGGAATTGGTGACGCCCGACCAAGCAGGTTAAATGCCAATGCCACCAAGCCAATCCAGAATATTGGGGTGAGATAAGCCCACAACGAACCAAGTTGGCCGCCGGCAAACCGGGTGGCGCGCTCTCGTTGCATCAAGGCGATGAGCCGCGGATGTAGGCTCAGTCCTTGAGTGTTTGCTGCACGTAAGTTTGGCGATGTTGTCACAAACTACACCCCGTAATAGTTACGGTACCAATCAACAAATTCTGAGATCCCCTTGGCGATCGGCGTATTGGGGCGAAAATCGGTTAGGCTTTGCAGTAACCCGGCATCGGCCCAAGTTGCTGGCACATCCCCCAGTTGCATCGGAAGCATATTTTTGCGAATCGTCATCCCCAACTTGCGCTCGATTTCGCTGATAAAGTCCATCAGTTTTATTTTGTCGGAGTTGCCAATATTTACCACCCGATACGGTGCGGCGGGGCTGAGACTGTCATTGGGCAGTGGCGTCGTGGTGTGACGCTGATCTTTGGCTGCAGGTATGGCATCCATTAGTTGTCGGATGCCAAATACCAGGTCATCAACGTAGGTAAAATCACGAGCCATATCGCCGTGGTTATAAACGTCAATAGCGTCGCCATTAAGGGCGGCATGTACGAACTTAAACAGTGCTAGATCGGGTCGCCCGTAGGGGCCATACACGGTAAAGAATCGAAACATGGTTACCGGTAAATCGTAGATATGAGCGTACGAGTGACCCATCGCTTCGTTGGCTTTTTTGGTCGCGGCGTAATAAGTCAATGGGGTATCGCAGGGTTGTCGCTCATTAAATGGCATCTCGGTGTTGGCGCCGTAGACGCTGGACGTGGATGCCATTAACAGGTGCTCGACGTTAAGTTCACGCGCACACTCGAGAACATTAAAGGTGCCAACCAGATTGGAATCGGTGTAGGCGCGTGGATTTTCCAGCGAGTAACGAACCCCAGCTTGGGCAGCTAGATGAATGATGATCTGTGGCCGCTGCTGGCGGCACAGTTGCGTCAACGCTTGATAGTCCTCAAGCATCGACTGTTGGCTTTGAAAGCGGGGGTACTGGGCGAGAATTCGGTGTCGTTCGCGCTTGATGTTGACGTCATAGTAATCGGTCATGCCGTCATAGCCGATTACCTCAAAGCCCTGCTCTAGCAGTAGTTTGGCAAGATGAAAACCTATAAATCCGGCGCTGCCGGTGACTAAAATCCGTTTCATTTGCGGTGATCCTTAACCTGTATTCGAGAGTGTTAATTCACGGTTGATTGGCGGCATTTGCGGATGGCCAAAAAACAGTTGTTGGGTCATTGCCAAAATGTGCTCAGGATCGTGGCGACGACAGGACTGCAGCCGCGCTTGGGTTGCCATTCGCGTGAGTCGCAGCGGGTCATTCAACAGCATGGCCAGTGCCTGTTGAATCTCATCCGAACTGGGGTCGTGGGCCTCACTGAGAATGTGGCCGGTTACGTCATGATCGACGATCTCTGGTACCCCCCCTGCGGGCGTGGATAACACTGGTGTTCCTGCGATTTGCGCTTCTATAACCACATTGGGCAAACCTTCTAGGCGGGCTAAATGCATTAACAGATCGGCTTTTTTTAACCAAAATGGCACCGCAAATGACACCCCTGCGATAAACACTTGATGCTCAACGCCAAGGGCTTTGATGCGATCCTCTGCCGCTTGTTGAAGTTTGCCTCTGCCAACAATAATGAAGCGGGTGTCAGGGTGGTTGCGGCTGTATTCTGCGGCGACATCAACCCAAAACAGTGGCCGCTTGTTGTCGTCATAGCGGAAAATCCCAACCACGGTATGTTGGCACCTAGGGGATTGTTCGACGATGCGTTGCCAAAGCCGTTGGTCATTGTTGACACTTGCAGGCAACGGTTGTTGGGTAAAGTCGTTGACGACGTTGGGGATGATGCTGAAGCGGCTGGGTTGAAACCTTAGCCATTGAGCGTAGCTATCAGCGGCGATGCGGCTATTGGCGCTAAATTCGACCCCTGGGACGGTGATCATCGCGCGGTAGATGGCGGGCATTTCGGCACGCATTAGCTCAGGACGATGGCACGGCGGCATGCCGCGAAAACTGCAGATAATCTTTGGCACCCGGGCGATTAGCGCAGCAACAACGCCAATGATCACCGCGCCATCTTGCCAGACGTAGAGTACCTCGGTTTGTTGCTGCCGCAGTACCTCGACTAGCGCTAAGATCGGTTCTCTTAGACTTGCGGTAGTCTCTTTTAATAAGGTTTGCTGGCTAGGATCGGCCACCACTTCTTCCAGTTGTCGTTGTGGTTGGTCATTCAGCTGAATAATTGGTACTTGAGCGCGTTGCAACACCGGAGCAAAAAAATCGCTTTTTAATTCTGGCTTAGCATGTCGAACGCATACGAACGGCTCGATGGTACGTTGCTTGGGGGGTAGAAGGTTCAATTGCGCCGCCATTCGACTTAGCTGACGTTCGGCGCCGCCACTGCCTAATTGGCCAGTAAAAAAACAGACCTTTAGTGGCTCACTGCTGCTGGGCTTTGGGAGGCTTTGCGGCATGCGTTGCTGAAATTGTTGTACCAGTTCTCCTAATGCTTCAGGGCGGTTTGGGAGGTTTTTTCGCGGCAGTTTACTGTTAACTTCTATCTCGATTAAGCGTTGCTGCATCGCTTCGGAAAACTGGGTGTTGGCTGGCAACTCGGCGGCAATCGCCAGTGCTTCTTCGTAGCGCTCTTGTTGTGCCAGCACTACGATGTAGCGGTTGCGTAAGGCTTTTTCTCGTGGGTGCTGTTTCAAGAATGGCAGTAGCAAATTATCCAATTCGGTAAACAGTTGCAGTTCTGCCAGACCTTGCA
Organism: Ferrimonas senticii DSM 18821; assembly: GCF_000422665.1. Taxonomy (GTDB): domain Bacteria; phylum Pseudomonadota; class Gammaproteobacteria; order Enterobacterales; family Shewanellaceae; genus Ferrimonas; species Ferrimonas senticii. The sequence goes on from NZ_AUGM01000004.1 coordinate 239,457, forward strand.
ATGCCACTTGAGTTTGCAAACGATCCTTTCCCCGATCTGGTGTGGCTTGCAGTAGCATCTGCAGCCCGGTCTCAGGGTCTTTGTTGCGCAGGTACCATCGCATCGTCATTCGGCATGCCATCGCATTGAGCGGGTAGCGTACCGCTGCTTGCAGCCACAATTCGAAACTACCATCAAGGCGGGTGCGTTCAGCGACGGTCAATAATTGAATAGCGAACTGTTCACAGTGCCGCAGGCTGGCCAATTTCGGTCGATACCGTTTGAGCAGTTCGATGGCATCGTCGGCGTGTGGTAGACGTTTTAGCTGTTTCGCCAGTGCTTGGCGCTCATCGCTGGGATCGGTGGCATTGGGATCAACAGGTTTACTCAGGTATTCGGCTAAAAACTCAATCATTATAAGCTCTATAGATTTCCACGTTGGCGGCAGCGGTTCACTTGAAAGCGAAAGTCGGGGTTGTCTGGTTCGAGGTTGAGTAACCGCAGCCACGGCAGCAGCGCCGCCTCAAAATGACCACGTTTGACTAAATTCCGGCCCAGGATTTGTTGGACTCGGGGAAGGCCAGGGTAATAACTATCGAGTTCCATGGCGGCTTCGATAACCTGTTCTGGCTGCATCTTTTCGGTGTGTACCAACTGGCTGATCCAATCGCGCTGAAGGCGTTGAGTTAGTGTTTGGAACTTTTCGGCTAAGTCACTGTTTGTCGAGGCTAATTGCAACAGTTGATAACGCTGCTTGATATCATTGCTTGCGCGGGCGGCGGATAAGGCTTTGGCTGGGATCCGTTCTAACGTAGTGCGCGCCTCGGTTTGTAGCCGTTCGGCATCTGGTTCATTGGTGTTAAGAATGGTGTTGGCGGCGTCGCTGGCGGTTTGCAATTGACCGCAACGAAAGGCGCTGCGCATCCGTTGTGCTTGCGCCAACTGGTGTTCACTGTCGATGGTAAGTGCGGCTTCGGCGGCGCTTAATGCGTGCGAGTAACGTCCCAAACTAAATAGCAGTCGGCTGCGCAAAAAAGGCAGTTCAAAAATTGCATGTTGACCGTCGCCTAGTTGTTCGTGCAGTTGTTCAAGCTGGTCGATATCGCCTTGTTTGTAATGCTGGCGGATGTCACTGGTCAGTGCTTTTTGCGCAAGCCTTGCGGCCGCTTGCGCTTCGCGCAAGCGCGGAAACGCCAGCAGCAGATGGTGCAGATGGTTAAATTTGCTGGCAGTGGAGTGCGCGGCATCGGCTTGTTGTAGTAGTGTCTGCGCCCAATCGGCGAACCGAGGATTAATGACTTGCAGTGATTTTAGGCTAAGCGCTTGATTTGGAAGGTATGCTTTGGTTATGAGCGCCGCCTGACGGTGTTCGCCAAGTTCATTTAACTGGCCGATATACTCTTCAATGTCATTGCTGTTATGGCGTTGGATGAAGGCCATTAATTGTTGCTCATCGGCCAAATCAACAGCAGCGATCCCCAGTTGCAGCAGTTGTACCGGTGGCAACAGTGCAATCAGGGTTTCAATTAATTGCGGATCATCGTCTGATAGGCAGCGGCGATCCTGCTGCGCTAACCGCTGCAATAAATTGGCGGCTTGTCGGTGGCGGCTGTTTGCATTGAGGGTGCGAATGGCAAAGGTGGCCGATCTGGCGGGGTGCTTGAGCTGCTCGAGCGCCGCGGCGATGGCAAATAAGTTATTGCAACTTAATTGCCCACCACTTTCCAGCAGTCGTTCGGCCATTGCCGCTGCCGCGATAATATCGCCGTAGCTGAGCAGCAGTTCACAGCAGGATTGCAGCGATGGACGATGGTCAGGATGCTGTTTGAGTGACTGCTGCAGGGCTTGAATCGCGGCGGCAGTTTCGCCGTTTTGAGCGTCAATTTGGGCGATCAGAGCATACAGTTCTGGGTGGTCTTGGCCTGCATTGATCTGCGTTTGCAGACGCAGCTTCAGTGATTGGTGGTCGTTGTTGGCAAAGAGTGCCTGATAGTGTGGCAGTGCTTTACTGGTGAACTCATCGGGGGCAAGCTCGACGGCAATACGGTCCAAAGTGGTACCGATTACTTGCTGATACCAATCACCAAAAAGTATCTGACAAAAGTCTTCAGTGAAATGGGCTAAAGCATCGCTATGATCTTCGATGGCATTCGCTTGCCCCACCTCTAGCATACGTTTGGTCGGGTCATAGACTGTGCCTCCGACCTCAGTGACCAGTCGTTTCACGGTGTTAATCAACCTTGAACGGCTGGGGATCAAGTCGCCATCTGGCTTGCGAGCATCGACATGGGTGACAAACAGCACGCGTTTTAGTTGCTGCTGTAGATATTGAATATCGGCGAGGATCTGTTCGTCGGTCATCAGCGTGCGTCGGATCTGTTGCAGCAGTTGCGATTGTTGGCGTTGTTGCTCAGTGCTGCCCCACTGTTGTTGTAAAAAAGCGCTGATTGCGGTGCTGTCGCCATTGCCGATTAATCGCCAATATTGCCGCCGACGCTCGGCATCGGCGAAGAATTCGGGAAACTCGTTGTAAAGGTAGTTCAGCTGGATGCAGTCCTCACCCAGGGTCAGTTTTTTTAACGATGAAATTTCCACCACATACATGTCGGCATGGCACAGTGGCATCTGTTGGCAATCATCGAAACGGTGGCTGCGCGCGATCAGCGGCCACGCTTGCTGGCTGGGACTGGCATGCCCAAGCATAAATTTGACCTGTTGTACGGCCTCGGCCGAGGTGTGAACGTAGCCATAATTGCGATGACGATTCAGTTGGTAGCCGTAGGTTTTGGCCATATTTCGTAGCGGCGTATTAATTCGGCACGAACCGATAGATGCGATGGAAAACATGAGGGTCTGGCGGTCTCCTTATAAGGCCCAATAGCGGATGTCGTCGCGGACATTACGCCCATAAAATGCGCTTTGAATGTCAACTAAAATGCCGTTAGGTTTGAGCCTCTCAAGCAGGTTAGGATCATTGATGTATTCGTCGTGGCCGGCGGCAATAATCAACATGTCGAGCTGTTGCAGCTGTTCAATATCGCAGGCTTCAATGCCATGACTATGCAGTTGCTGCGGCTCGGCGCGGCAATCGTGAATCATCGGTGAACAGGAGAAACTGCGAAGTTCCTCGACCAGTTCAAATGAGCGAGAGTTGCGCAGATCGGGGCAGTTGGCTTTAAAGGTCATCCCGAGTAAACCGATGCGTGCTTGCTTGGGAGTAACGTCAGCTTCGCTGAGTAGCCGCAGAATTTGGTGGGCGATGTGTTTGTGCATGGCGTCGTTCAGACGGCGTCCAGCCAAAATCACTTCGGGATTGTGGCCGATGCGCTGCGCCAAGGATGCCAGATAGTATGGATCGACACCGATGCAATGGCCTCCGACCATGCCGGGGGTGTATTTGTGGAAGTTCCATTTAGTGCCTGCTGCTTCAATCACTGCTTTGGTCGAGATGCCGATTTTGCTGCAGATCATCGACAGTTCGTTCATCATCGCAATGTTGATATCACGCTGGGTGTTTTCGATGACTTTGGCGGCCTCGGCCACCTTGATCGATTCGGCGCGGTGGATTCCAGCTTCGATCACCGGTTCATAAATGGCGGCGACTCGTTCCAGCGAACTGGGGCTATCCGCTGCGACAATTTTGTGAATTTTGTCGACGGTTCTGATCTTATCGCCGGGGTTGATCCGCTCCGGGGAATAGCCAATGGCAAAGTCCCGACAGGCCTTTAGGCCACTAACTTGCTCCAGGATTGGCGCGCACTCATCTTCGGTAACTCCGGGATAGACGGTAGACTCGTATACCACCAGGTCGCCTTTGGATAGCACCTGACCTATCGCCTTACTGGCGGACAGCATTGGCCCTAAGTCTGGGGTTTTATCGGGGTTGGTCGGTGTCGGTACCGTTACGATATAAGTGCTGGCTGCGGCGATCTCCTCGATGGCGGTGGTGTATTGAAGACGGCTCGCTTGCAACTGCGACTGTGCCAGTTCGTTGGTGCTGTCGATACCATCTTTCAGCTCATTGACTCGGCGGTGATTGATATCGAAACCGATGACGTTATCGAACCGTTCTGCTAATAGGACTGCCAGCGGCAGACCAACATAACCAAGGCCGATGACCGCAATCGTCTCTTGCTGGTGTTCCATCACATGTACTCCGTTACTACTTGATGTCGATTTGACCGTGCAGGGTTAGGTGCGAAGGCGTGTCCAAAAACCACCGGTGCCGCGCAGCGAGGTGGGGTGTTGCAAAAAGTAATCGGTTAAACAGGCCATAAATGCTTGGCACCAGCGCTGGCAATACTGCTCGAGTGATTCACCATCGACGGGCAGTGGTAGAGGGTTTAATTGAACTTGTACTTGCTGATCTTGCCAGTACAGCAATGGGAAGAAGCTGGCGGTACCTTTGCGCCAAGCAATGCGGGGAACAACATCGGAGATCCCAATCGATTTGCCGAGCAGTGGCAACTGCACCCGAGAACTGGCGACCTTGCCATCAATGGCGATCGAAACCACTTTGTTGTCTCGCAAACTGCGGATCAGCTCGCGGCCGATTTTGCTGGTGTCATTGCCGGACGTGGTGAGTAGGGCGCCATTGAAGCGGTTATCGCCAAGATCGGGAACAGAGGCCACCCATGTTGCTGGCAATCCTCCGGCCTGCAAAGCTACGGGGCCACCAAACAAAACCCCAATGTGTGCTGCTGCAACGATTGCTCCATTGCCTTGTTCAAGCGTCTGTTTGAGTACCTCGGCGGCCTTATCGATGCCATTAAAGTAGGGCAAGACCTGTTGTTGCTGCTGTGGCCTACATTCAAGCCAGTCCAATAGGAAATGGTCAAAATCACTGATTTGATTGAGTTGCTGCACAAACTGCTGGCGATCGGCAGGTGCCAATCCTTGTTCCGACAAGGTGTTGAAGATCCAGTCGCTGCGATAACGAGGAACGCTGTGGCTGCAAGGGCTGTTGAATATCCGCTCGACGCCGCTAGCAAAATCGTTAGGTAATTTATCTGAGCGACGATTAAGCCACGCTTGATAGCTGTCGATAGCGCTTTGCTGCTGGCCTGATTCCAGCAGCATGCCGACGTGCTCTCGTTGTACAGCAGCATTGTTTGGGGAGGCGGTTGCAACTTGACTAAAAATCGCCAGAGCAGGCGTGAGATTGCCAATGGCGCGGTAGCTTCGAGCCAATTCTAACTTCAAGGTATCAGCTTGGTTTTCAGGTGGTAGTTGCGCAATTAACCGCTGCGCTTGCTGCAGCTGTTGTCGCGCTAAGCAGGAGCGCGCTAGCAGGTCGATAGTGCGTGGATCGTTACTGTTCTTGGGCAGCAGTTGCTCCACTCTGTCAGTTTGTGGATCTTGAGCGAAATAGGCGCGGGCCAGTTCAAATTTGGCTTTTAGGTGGTTGCTGTCAGCAATCGCACATTGATTTAACGCAGTAATGGCTGCAGTGATGTGATTTTCGCTGACGAGGATGCCAGCGGCGGTGGCGATCCAATCTAAGTTGCTGTCGCCATCACGTTCGGCATGGAGTAGTCGCAACGCGATGGTGACGGCGTCATCGTGGTGTTTGTTGCGGTACAGCGCGAGCATCGCCAGATAATCAAAGCGGGGTGAATTTAAATCATCAAGATATTGCTGAGCTAAATCGGCGGCACTATCAAGCAGATTATTGGTTAACAGAATTTGCAGTGCTTGCTCGCGGCTTTCGGGGTGATGTTTAACATCGGCAATTAACTGCTTAATGTCATCACGCTTTTGCTCTTTGCTAAATAGCCGCAGCCGCATATTGGCTTGGTCTTTTAACAGCACCGGATGTTCCGGAGCGCGATCCAACATCACCGCCAGTACTTTATTGGCTAGGGGGTAGTCAGCTTGGCGATACAGAGTTAAATAGGGGCCGTTTCGCACCGCCATCAACAGTCGATGATCTTCGCTGAGTGTTTGCTGTAATGACGCCAGCATTGCCGTTTCATCTTGCTGCAGTGGCGCACCGTCGAGCAATTCCATTTTGCTATACATGGCAGTTCCTTTAATCGATTGACAATGCATCCAGAGCATCATCGGCAATGACAATCGGGGCTAAAATCAGGTCGATAAACTTCCTGAATTCACTTGCGGATGAATTGCTAATATAGACGATATCGTCGTGTTTCATCGGCAGTGAACTGGCAAGAAAAAAAGCCTGAGGTTGACTTAAATCAAGATGATAAATCGTCGGAAGGCCGCGTTTAAATTGGGCGCTAGGCACCGGTGCGGCCAAGTCTTGTAGGTGTTTAGTGGTTTCAAATCGAAATAAAAAAATATTTTGGGCTGATGCTTTTTCATCATCCAAACCGCCGGCTTGTGCAAGTGCATGACTTAAACTGAAGTCCGGCTCATCCATCTGATATTTGCTCGGATCTCGGAGGGCGCCAAACATCGAAAACGTTCGCGGCCGGTGTTCGATAAGCAGATTATCTTGTGGCTGCAGATATAGATTACTGATGGGATCCGTTATTAACTGCGTAAGTCGGGTCGAATAGAGCCGTTCGCGGCGGATCAGGGTGACGGTGGCATCAAAGGTATCGGCTTTGGTGCCACCGGCTTGGGCAATAGCATCCAATATTCGCAGCCCAGAGGCTGGCAGCGGCAGCCGTACAGGCGCATTTACATCGCCGCCAACGGTGATCAAATTGGCCGTTGGGTCATTGCGGCCAACAACCACTTGTGGGTCGATAGCGACCGGTTGTAACGCTTGTTGCAGTTGTCGTTGCAGTTGCTGCAAGCTCAGTCCCGCAGCGGTGATGGTACCGACAAAGGGCAGCAGCAGATTGCCTTCATCGTCCACCGTGATCTCCATTTGCCATGGTTGACCACTACTGGCTGCGAACAAGCCGTTGGCTACCGCTTCCCATATGGTTATCTGCAAGCGTTCGCCATTCGCAATAGTGGGCGCTTTGGCTGGCGTCTGGATTTGAGCCGGGACTTGATTGGCCAAGGAGTCCATTGGAGGTTGTTGTTGTAATTTGAGGATGGTTGCTGGCGACAGTGGTACCAAACTGAAGCCGGAGTGTTCGGCGGGGGCAGGGAAGCTATCACTGCTGGGGCCAAAGGCAGGTAAGGTGGTGCAGCCACTGATAAAAAGGCTAATGAAGGCTAAAAACACTCCCTGTCGATACATCATGGTTGTCGCCAAACCTCCACTGTTCGGTAACGCTGATTGTTATTTTGTGGTGGCGAACTGCACTTGCTTGGCTGTTCGCAGGTTTTTATCAGTAATGCAGGTAAATGAGCTTTTTCATTAGGTTACGTCGCATTGCTATTTCAAATGTAGGTCATATTTGAGTAACTGGCAGGGCAATTTGGCCAATTAACGGCGTGGCTTACTGGCAGCAAAAAGGGCTTGCCACTGGCAAGCCCTTTGTTGTCGAGTTATTGAACGTTGGCGCCGGTTAGTGGCGGCGGCGATACATGGCGTCAATTTCGCTGGCAAACACTTGGGTGATCACCTTGCGGCGCAGTTTAAGGGTTGGGGTTAGCTCACCACGGTCGATACTGAACGGGCGGGGCAGCAGGGTGAACTGCTTCACCTGTTCGTGGCGCGCTAGTACAGCTTGGTTTTGCTGGATCCGCTGCTGAAATTCTTGTTGTACCCGATCATTGCTAAGTAACTGCTCTGGCGTCTCAAAGGCGATCTGTTGTTGCTGCGCCCACGCTTGCAGCTGCAGCATATCCGGTACGATCAGAGCTGACACATAGTTGCGACCATCGGCGATGATCGCCGCTTGTTCGATAAAGGTTTCCAGCGCCAGTTGACCTTCCACTAACTGCGGCGCGACGTATTTGCCGTTAGAGGTTTTCATCAACTCTTTGATGCGATCGGTAATGTGCAGATGACCGTGGTTATCGATGTAACCGGCATCACCGGTTTTATACCAGCCATCTTCAAACGCTTGATTGGTCTCGGCTGGGCGGTTGTAGTAACCAGCCATCACGGTATCGCCCTTAACTAAAATCTCATCATCAGCACCGATGCGCACTTGCAGATTGGGCAATGGCAAGCCGACGCCGCGGGTTTGGCGACTGGCGATGCGGTTACAGGTGACGGTGGCGCTGGTTTCGGTGGCACCATAACCATTGAGTAGCGGAATGCCGATGTATTGGAAGAAGCGGTTAACTTGGTCATCCAAGCGAGCGCCGCCGGCCGCCATCATCTGCAAGTTGCCGCCCAGAGCATCGCGCAGTTTTTTCAGTACCAGCTTATCGGCCAGTTGGTGCAGCGCGACGGCAATGCCAGAGCGTTTGCGGCCGTCGATTTCTGCTTGATAGTGGCGTCGGCCTTGGCGCAAGCACCAGGTAAACAGAATGCGTTTGTGCAGTGGTGCGGCGCTGACTTTGGCGCTGATGGTGCCATGGATCTTTTCAAACAGGCGCGGCACTGCGCACATCACTTCTGGCTTTACCTCGGTCAGTGCGCTTTGCACTGTGGTTGGGTCGGATAGGTACGCCACCCGTCCACCTTGGCTTAAGACGTACAGACTCCAACCGCGCTCGTACACGTGCGACAACGGCAAGAAGCTCAACGACAAAGTGTTGGCCGCTAACGGCACCGCCAGCGCGTGTTGTTGAATAACCGCGGCGATGTTTTTGTGGCTAAGCATTACCCCTTTAGGCTCGCCGGTGGTGCCGGAGGTGTAGATCAGAGTGAACAGATCGGTCAGAGCGACGCTGTTAAAGCGTTGGCTCAGTTCCGCCTGAAACGGCGCGGCGTCGGTCGCCAGCAGCTCGGCAAAGGGGATGATCTGCAGTCGACTTGGCTGCGGTTGCAACTCGGGGTTGATCAACACTAAGGTGGTTAGGCTAGGGCATTGTTCGGCCATCGCCAATGCCGCTTGATATTGCGCCTGCTCGCCAACGAACAGAATGTTAACGCCGGCGTCATTGACAATATAAGCCGCCTGTTCGCTGGTGCTGGTAGCGTAGATCGGCACCAACACCGCACGGGTCTTGATGCAGGCCAGATCGGTTAACACCCACTCTAAGCTGTTGCCGGCAAAGATCCCCACTTTATCTTGGGATTGCACTTGCAACGCCAGTAAGGCGGCAGCCACGGCATCGCTTTGCTGTGCCAATTGTTGCCACGTTAGGCTGTGCCAGTTGGCGTTTTGCTGGTAGCGGATTGCTTCTTGATTAGCGCGCTGGGCGGTGACTTGCGCCAGTTGCCGGGCGACCAGATAGGTGTTGAGATCGGTACTCATCGAGAGCTCCAAAAAACGGGATCCTCTCAGGCTAGACAGTGATGGCAGGATTGCCTAATGGCGCTTAGGTTGAAGGCGATCTTGGTCACGTTTGCTGGCGCTGGTCGTACCTGTTGACCGACCAAAAACGCCGCCCATGGCGGGCGGCGTGGTCAAGCGATTAACCTAGGTGGGGTGAGTTAACGAAATTCGACAAAGGGTAAGCGTTCACCCATCTCATTGAATGGACTGCCATCGCCGATATCTTCATCGTAAAGTACCGGCACGCCGCCTTCGCCATATTCACTGTAGCCCCAGCATTTTACCTGGCCAGTTTCAAATACGGCGCAGTGCTGATAGCCGCCACCGGCGATATCCACCACCCGAGCCTCGGTACCGAAATCGACAAAACCGGCAGCAGATACTGGGTTTTCCGCGCTGGTACCGAATTCAGTGTTAACGTCGTTACCGGCGTAATCGTCATCGCCCCAGCAGCTTACTTTGCCATCGGCGTACAATACGCAGGTGTTGTAGTAGCTGGTGACGACTTTAGTCACAGGCTCGCTGCTTGGCAGTTCGACAAACGGCAAGTTGTCGCCCATTTCGTTGTCGTCACTGCCCATGGTGATGAAGTACACCCGGCGCTGTTGACTCCAGCTGTAGGTGACGCTGCCATCGTAGCGGGTGACGGTGTCGGCGGTATCGCAGTACAGTTTGCTGTTGCTGATCTCGGCGTCATCGAGTTCGCCATTCATATCGCCCGCGTCGGCACCGTACTCCAGTAGCACGCCGATATTGCCCGGGGCATCGGCACATTGGCTGAGACCGGCGTTTTCGCTGCTGAGTTCGGTAATGCGATAGTTAAAGGTTTTATCAAATTGGACGGTATTACTGTCGCCAAGGCCATCGCCGCGATCCTCTTCATCACCAACCCCTAACTGGCCGTCGTTGTTGCTGCCCCAGCATTTGACTTGGCCGCTGTTGGCCAGCGCGCAAACGTGGTCATAACGGCTATGGATCTGAGTGACTTCGATGCCACCCAGCTCTACCACCGGCAGGCTGTCGCCCATCTCATCGGCTTGGTCGCCGATCTCTTCAAACGGGTTGATGTTGCTGCGCGAGAAGACATCCGCTTGACCTTGGCCTAATTTGCCGTCGTCGTTATCGCCCCAGCATTTGACGTTACCATCTTCCAGAACCGCACAGGCGCCATCATCGTTCATGGTCATGGTGATGGCTTGGTAAGGTGCGGCTGTGGCCGGATTGGTACCTAAATCGACGATTGGGATAGCGTCGCCAAGTTCTGCCGCCAGATCGCCAATGCCATCACTGAAACCAAACGGAATGATCGATTCACTGGCATCGCCCCAACAGGCGATCTCGCCAGTGTTAAGTAGGGCACAGGCAACCTCATTTTCGCTAACGTGCACTTCGACGCCATAACGGCCGCTGCCAAAATTCACCGGGATCATGGCGTTACCGAGGTCTTCGATAGCTTCAACGTCGTCGTCGAAACCGGTTCCTAGGACGCCGTCGTCGTTTTCGCCCCAACAGCGGGTAGTTTGATCGTCAAACACGCCACAGCCGAAGCTTTCAGCAATATCAAAATGCAGCAATTTGGCATCGGGCAAGATTGCGGCGGTAACCCCACCTTCCATGTCGCTGATCTGCAAAATGCCGTCGTTGTTGCTATCAACGCCATGGTAGAAGCCGTAGCCGCCGAATTCGCAGTCATTGGCGTAGGGCTCCTCAACGACGCGAGTCAGACTTTGGGCGCTATCGCTTTGATCGAGACAGAACTCGCGGCTATCGAGCCCGCCAAATGCATCAGACCACGTGGCGATCTTCGGCAGATCGCTGCCGCTACAGCTGTGTAAGCCATCAATTACCGCAAAGGTCAGTTGTTGCTCGCTGCTGCTTTTGCAGATCTCAATGCGGTTGTCGCTGCGACCGACGCTGGCTTCGCCAAAGTCGTCGCCAAGCTCGTCGTCATCGCCGATGGCAAAGGCGCCGTCGTTATAACCCCAACAGCGCAACTTGCCATCGTCGTCGGTCAATACGCAGGTGTCGTAGTAGTCGGCGACGATCTGGTGATTCGGTTTTAAGATGGTCACGGTACGGTCGAACTGCACTTGATTGCCGCTGGCGTCGCTGGCGGTGTAGCTAACCACATAGTCGCCGTAGCGCTGGCCGTTGACCTCTCCGCTGATCTGCACCGTAGGCGCGTCATCAAAATCATCCACTACGGTGACGTCACCGCCGTCGTAGTCGCTGCCCCACGGCAGTTCGAGACTCGCGCTGGCAACCACAATTTCAGGGGCGCTGCCATCAACCACGATTACGGTACGGGTGACGCTGGTGCTGTTGCCAGCGGCATCGGTGGCGGTAAAGGTGAGGATGTACTCGCCTAAGGTGCTGGTATCGACGCTGCCGGTAACGGTGATGGTCAGATCGCCATCTTGGCTATCGATAGCGCTGGCGCCAGCATCCAAATAGTCGCTGTTGCCATTGATGGTGATAGTGTTACTGCCATTTAGGGTAATTTCTGGGGCGGTGCTGTCACTGTCGCTGTCAGTACAAGCCGCGAGGCTTATTGAGCTGACTACAAGCGCCGCAATGCGGGTGTATTGCATGGTGTGCTCCTTGAAATAAACCGATTGTTGTTATGGTTGTTGTGCTTGCTGCACGGTTGTTATTTGGTGGAAAAACAGCAAAGGTCAGCGTTGATGACGCTGGCCTTAATCGTGGTTAGCGAAACTCAACGAACGGCAGTTTGCTGCCCATCTCGTAGTAATCTTCGCCGTTACCGATGGTGTGCCCCCACAGTGCCGGATAACCCAGTTCGCCGTCTTCGCTGCCGCCCCAACACTTCACTTGGGCGGTTTCAAATACCACGCAGGTCTGAGTACCGCCGGAATCGATATCGACTACTCGCGCATCCGTGCCTAAATCGATGTAATCCAGATCGCTGATAGGTAGGGGCTCGGCGGCGCCATAATCCAGATCGTGGTCGTAACCGGCGTAGTTACCCTCGCCCCAGCATTTCACTCTACCGTTATCAAACAAGGCGCAGGTGTTGTCATAACTGGTGCTTAGCTTGGTAATGGTGGCGCTGTCGTTCAGTTCGGCGAATGGCAGGTTGTTGCCCATCTCTAGGTAATCCGCCCCCAGTCGCAGGATCCGAACCCGATGGAAGGTGCTGAAGGTGCTGAAGTCGGTCAACGTATTGGTAAGGTATTGATCGTCGCAGTGCAGGTAATGCAGATCGACTTCGCCCTCTTCCAATATTCCGTTGCTAACGATGCCGCCGCCTTCACCGCTGTCTTCGCCCCAACGCACCAATACGCCACCATAGTTGGGGGCCGCCGGGCACCAATCGGCGCCGCCGTTGTCGGCGGTCAGTTGGGTCACTTGATAGACGTTAAAGCGTGGGATGCTGTATTGATAGTCGGTTGAGCTCGCGTGGCCGTCACCGCGGTCGCTGGTATCGCCGATGCCCAACTGACCGTCGCGATTTTCTCCCCAACACTTGATTTGATTGTCGTCGGTCAAGGTGCAGACGTGGTGTTCGCGCAGGCTGATGTCGATGACGTTGATGTCGCCGAGTTGAGCGTAGCCGAGGTTATCACCCATATCCTCGGCCTCGTCGCCAATGGCGAAGTAGGGATTGGCGTAGTATTCCTGATCGCTTTCACCTAAACCCAGTGCCCCACTGTGGTTGTAACCCCAGCATTTTACCTTGCCATCCTCTAACACCGCACAGGCGCTGTTGATGCCCATCTCCATGGTGGTGACCAGATAAGGAGCAGCAGTGGCAGGATTGAGGCCAAAATCGATGGCGGGTAGATTGTTGCCCAAGGTGCCATCGCTAAAACCAATATCGCCTTCGGCATCATGGCCGATGACGGGGTGGTTGCCATTGCCCCAGCATTTGACCTGTTGGTTGTTCAGCACGGCACAAGCGACGTTGGCACCGCTGACGTGCACTTCGGTGGCATACAAACCGTCACCCAAATCCACCGGTACTAGGGCATCGCCTAACAGTGCTTGATCGTACACATCCAGATCGTCGCCCCGACCAAGGGCACCATCGCGACTCGAGCCCCAGCAACGGGTGGTATTGTCGGCAAACACCCCGCAGCCCATGGATTCGGCGATATCAAAATCCAGCAGTTCGCTGTTTGGTAAGATGGCTGGGGTAACGCCGCCCTCCATATCACTGATCTGCAACACGCCATCTTGGTTGTCATCGTTGCCGTAGTAGAAGCCGTAACCGCCGTATTGGCATTGAGCGAAAGGCTCAGCTTCGACGCGGGTCATAAATGGCCGGTCGGCATCGACAGTTTCACAGTATTCCACCCGGTCAACCAAAGTTTCGCCATCCAACCATTCGGCTACTTTGCCGTCGCCCGAATCGCATACCAGCACCCCATCACTGATCTGATGGCTTAGGGTTTGCTCTGGGTAATCGCGGCAGATCTCTACATGGGTCGCTTCGGCGGTATCATCACCGACACTGTCACGACTGCCATTGCCGTGGCTACCATCGTTGTAACCCCAGCAGCGTAGTTGACCGTCGTCCTCGGTAAATACGCAGGTGTCGTAGAAGTCGGCTTTGATCTGGTGCTTGGGTTTAAGCACCGTGACAGTACGACTGATGCTACTGCTGTTGCCGCTGGCATCGGTGGCGGTGTAGGTCAACAGGTAGTCGCCGTAGCGTTGCGGATTAACTTGGCCTGCGATGGTTACGGTTGGGTTATCGTCGGTGTCATCGCTAACCTCTACGCCGCCATCGTTGAAGTCGCTGCCGTAGCCAATGGTTTCAACTTCAGCACCGATTAGGCTAATCACCGGTGCGCTGTTGTCGGCGTCAATGTTGTTCAGGTTATTGCTGTTGGTGTCGCTTTCGCTGCCGTCACCGCAACCAGCCAAGACCATGGCGGCAGCAACTGCACTCCAACGCAAAGTTCGCTGTGTCATGTCATCTCCCCAAGTAATTCAGTTGTTTATCGTTGTTGTTAAAATCATGTTAACAACACCAAGGGCAAATTACAGCGCGGATCAGTGCCAAAATCGATTTGTAAGCGATTGATTAACAGTATTTTTATTGTGGTTATTGCGCGGGCGGTGGGGTTTTGTGGCGGTAAAATGTGAATGGCTTTTAGGCTAAAAATTCATCATCAACAACGACTTGATGGTTGTCCGTTGAGCTGGCATTTAGTCGACGATTGTGGTGCTTGGTTGTGCCGCATCGACGCAGTATAATCCCGCCTCTTTTTTCGACAGTGAGCCACCATGACCTACGCCGCTTCCCGTTTTTCCATTGCGCCGATGCTGGATTGGGTTTATTGTTGTTTTTTTTCAATTACTTAAGTTGTTGAAGGTGTACTATAGGCGTACCCTTTGTTTTTTTTGTCCGAAATGAAGTCGCCAATCATTTATTGTCATCTTGATTGTATCCAGATGGATTCTTGAAAGAGATATGGTTGTCCCATGCTCTTGATTTAAATAAAATCATTTAAGATGATTTGTCATATGACCTAAAGGTTAGATATGTTTTATTGTTTTGGTTCGGTAATATATAGATTTCTAGAAAATTCACATATTAAGTCTAGAGAGAGAAAATTTAAAAGAAGATATTCTTTAGATAAATCCTTTGATTGTAAAAGAATCAATGTTCATTTCTATGGAAAAGGTGACATTATAGGTGGGAAAAATTCTTATGTCGGCCATCAAACAGCTATACAGGTTGCAAGTGGTTGCTATGTAAGAATAGGTGAAAATGTCAGAATTAGCCACAATGTAAGAATGTATACAACATCAACAAACACTGACCAAGATTTTAACTGTCTTCCTTTAAATAGTTACTCTGGAAATATTGAAATTGGCAATGGTGTTTGGATTGGAGCAAATGTTTTAATATTGCCGAATGTAAAGATAGGGAATAATGTTGC
The DNA here is from genome assembly GCF_000422665.1 of Ferrimonas senticii DSM 18821. GTDB lineage: Bacteria > Pseudomonadota > Gammaproteobacteria > Enterobacterales > Shewanellaceae > Ferrimonas > Ferrimonas senticii. The sequence continues at coordinate 254,608 of NZ_AUGM01000004.1, forward strand.
AGTAGGTGCGAATAGTGTTGTGGTTCGAGATATTCCTGACAACACAGTATATGGTGGGGTTCCTGCAAAATTCATAAAAAACAAATGAATTTATAAATGCTTGGGTTGTTATTATTCAGGCATTATTTTGCTCTTGAATCCTTACTATTAATAACCTTTCAAAAGGGGTGAGTTTGCTCTCCCCTTTGTCATTTCTGGCGTTGTCCCGTTTTGTCCGATTTTTTAAATGGACAGTTTTCCTTGCCAGCCCTTACTGGGCGCGGATTGCGGCGATCTTACCGGATCGCCTTTTGATCACCTCAAATTATCAAAAGCTGCCACGCAAAATAGCAAAGCCTATTAAATTCATAGACTTACTTTTTTGCCTCAGTTCGCCCAGATCGGTCAGCTTGGACAAAGTTAGAAAAAGCCGGACGGGAGTCCGATTTTTGAAAGTGTCATCAGTCGCCAGAAAGCGCCTTGGCGCAAGGCTTTGCAGGCAGAATCGGACCAAATTAAAACTGGATTAAAAAAATGCCCCGAAACCCGCGCTGGGTGGGGGAGTTGTGCGGATTACGTGGCAAAACCCCAGTTTTACGTGGGCTTTGCGCAGGCGCAGTGGCGCGCTGTGCGATTGTGCAGAGTGCATTCAATGCTCGGATTGTCTTTTAAATGGATGCGGCAGAATCGCGCTGATGGCGTTTGGTGGGGCTGGATTGGTTGCTGCCCTCAAGGGGGAGGGCAGCAATTTAGATCATTGGGGCGAGGGTGCTACCAAGGTTTTTGGCTTGGCCGCTTTGACTGGAGAAGTCACCTGCAACATCCGCAGCGGTGGTTGGCGTTCCGGCTTTGGTGACGATGTGGGTATGGCTTGCAGCGCTGCTGGCGAGCTGTTCGACCACGGCCATCAGTTCGTGCAGCAGTTGATAGATGTTGGTGTTGTCACTGCCGGCCCAATGGGTAGTAGCCACGGATTTGCGTAGTTTGGCAACGCGCTCTAGCAAGTTTTCACCAGCCAACAGTTCGTGGGTTTTCTCGGTGGCGATGCGGGTGCCAGATAGACCCAACAGGGTTAGCCAGTTAGCGGCGATAGTTCGATGGCCTTGGGCTTGTTCGATATCGTGTTGTTCAACACTGCGCTGGTGCGCCCCTAATTGGTGCTGCTGGCTATCGGCTTTGACTGTCACGGTTCGGGCCGTCTGCTGTAGGAGGTGTTCCGTGTGTAGTAGCTGATCACCACCGCTAGTGATGTGGTGGTACGCCTCGCCTTGTTGAATGCGACTGTCGCCATTAGCCAGCTGCGGCAGCGAAAGCTCCTCACCTAATACGGTACGCACGAATGGCCGGTGGCTGTGGCCAAAGGCGAATCCCAGCTCGACGATAGTGCCTGGTTGCGCAAAGGTGAACTGACCCGCGCTGTGACTTACCGCACCGGGCAGTGGCACATTTCGATAGGGCGGCACTAGGGTGTTATCGCTGCCATCAGGATTAATCAGCTGCACATCTACCGCTAACGCTGGACGTTTGGCGGTTTGCAAATGGCCAGCAACGACCGGTTCACAGGTGTTGATCACCCGAGCAAGTTGGCTTAGGTGAGTTTGGGCGCCCAGTTCGGGGAAGTGTTGCTGCAGTTCTCGTTGCTGGGCGGTTTCCGACTGGTACCACTGCAGCGTTAATTGGCTGCCATCGAACAGCAGCTGCTGAACGCGATTGCCGTTAACCAAGGTATCTGGACGGATGGCTGGCAGCATTGGCAGTTGCACGCCGCTGTTGGCGCGTTCGCCAGCATAAAGCTTATCGTCAACGGCGATGGGATTACTGGCCCAGTGGCTTTGCTCCCACGAACCGAGCCAGATAGTGCCGTTGGGTTTGCTGAACCAAGTGTAATTGTCGATACCAAATATCACCCCAAGTTGGGCCATCAGCGCATAGCCGGTACCTCGATGGGTCAGGTTCGCGGTGGCCAGTTGGGCGCAGGACTCTGGGCATTCCAACGTTAACCCGGTGATCACCGCCATCGCATCCAGCAGATCACGAAGGGTTGGGTGCAGCATCGACAGTGGTAGCGGCTTAGCCAGACGTGCGGCGGGTTCACGCAAAATCAGGCGATGGGTTTGGTTGGTGAGGGTTTGGCAAGATTCCACCGTGGCGGTCATCCAGCACTTCAGTGGTGGTGCATAGGCTAATTCCACTTGGACCGACTCGCCCTCGGCCAACGCTTGGCCGCAGGTGACAATGGCACGACCGGCGCTGCCTTGGGTGAGTGCTGCGGTAATGCTGAGTAGCGGATGAACCCGATCGCCAACGCGCAACTGTTGGTGCAGCTTCATAAGCTGGCCCCCTCTGATTGCGCCAGTGCTTGGTCAAAGGCTTGGGTGTTTTGGCTGCGCTGCTCTTGCTGCTCGGCGACACTTTTCACTTCACGCAAGGTGAAGCTTACTTGCCACGCATGCAGCGTGGTTTGTTCGGTCAGGCTCAATTGGCCGGCGAATTTGGCAAGGCGGCACTTAACGACGCGTGCCGTAGCATTGCCAATCCGAAAAGCATGGCGACTGCCATCAGTGGCCTTTTGCCGAGACAGCTCAACCAAGCGAACGGCTTGGCGTTCGTTGGTGTACGACAGACGACCGGTTACTTTCAACTCCACCGGTTTGGTGCCTGTTTCGGCGGTGATTGCTTGTGAGCTTTTGCCGCTGGCATCTTCATCGGCAAAGTTGGCGCTGACTGATACGGTCAGGTTATCGAGGTGAACGGCTTCACCGTCGAGTGTTAACTGAACTGACATTGTACCTCCAGCTCTGGCAGTGGCTGATCGCTAAGCACCACCGTCGCTAAGTAGTCGAAATGGGGTGGTAGCACTAGGTTGCGGATCTGTTTGGTTAGCTCTGTGGCTGAGCCATGAAGTTTGCGTGCCCAAAGTTCGACAGGTTGCGGCGCGGTGTTGGCTTGTTGCTGCAAAGCGGCTTGGTTGGTATTCCAGTCACTGCGCCACTGTGACAGCGCCTCAGCCAGTTCGGTCGGCTGCTGTGCCATCGCAGCGATGGCCGCTTTGCCTTGGTTTTGTTTGCGGCCGATAACTGTTTGGACCGATGACGGCATACGCCACAGGTTGGGATTGCGGTTGCTGATCAGATTGTCGTCTTGGGCGGCCTCGGCTTGCAGGCGCGCCAGCTCAGATTGCCAAAACTCAAAGCCCGCCTGGCGCTGAAAACTGGTCACCCTGTTGACCAGCTGAGCTCTGGACATGGCAACGATTGCAACGATGTAAGCGTAACCGCCTGCAGGTAACTGAATGCTATCGAGGCGGGCAGTGCAGTAGTAGATGTGAGTCATTTGTTTGGCACCTACGCTGCGCGCTTCCACATATAGACGTTCATGCGGCGGCCGCGAACGTCGAGTGTTGCACCTGATGTGCCTGTGCTTGAGACAGATACCGAGTGGCTGTGCGCACCGAAGTTCACATCAGTGTAATGGTAGTGACTTCCATCACTGCCAATTGACAAAGAATGCGTGTGTAATCCCGCTGAGTTAGTTAAAGGTTCCCATGAGTTAGATGAGTAGTTCCCAAATGTAAACCCTTTGCCTGATGCCCCTTTCCCATAGATAAATGCCCCCTGAGCAGTTGTGTAACCATTAATGCGGACACCTCCGCTGTGGTGGTGGTTTCCTGCGCTATTTGCTGAGCCTGAGTGCCCATGATCTCCGGTTGTATTGGTGGTGAATCGCTTATTAAGCATTGCACTCCCGCTACTTGCTGAGTGCGTATGCGCTGGCACTGGCACGGTCGGCGTATTTGTTCCCGAAACCTCGCCAATCCCCGACGTTGCACTGCGAATACTGACGTCGCTTTCAATCAGCGCCCATGTGCCTGGATAGCCATAGGTGGCAGGATTGGCACTGTTGGTGGTTATCAGCAGGTGGCCAGGTGGGAACATTGCAGCCAGTACTGCAGTGGCAACAGCGCCAACTTGAGCTGCGGTATGGCCGTGGTTGGAGCGGGAGAAGTCACTGGAATTTAAGCCGTCCAATTTATCAGCGTCCACGGCTTTAGCTCCTTTACCTAGATAACGAGCATCAGCTGCAGCTTGAGTTAGCTTGCTCGCTGCTAAGTCAAATGCCGCTTTTACCGCACTGGCGGTGGCTGCAAGTACCGTGCTAGTGCTGTTGGTGGCGCCGCTAAGTTGGACAACGCCTTTGGAGGTAGTCGATGCGTTTGGTAAGTCACTGGCAAGATGTTGGTGTTGTTTGGTGGCTTTATTTGCCAGCGCCTCTGATAACCCTTCAACGTGGTTGATCGCCATTTCGCGTTCGGTGTTGTCGGTTTTGAAGAAGCTGTCGTTCATGTGCGAATAGTTGAGCTTGTCGCCGATTTTGTATTCTTCGCCGTCAACAATCCCTTGCCCCGTCACAAACCAGTAGGCCGATACCAGTTGGCCATTGCCCTGTTCGTCAGTGATATACGGCTTGGCGGGGAATACGCCACTGGTGGCGTTCCAGTCACCAAGGTTAACCACCGCGCCTTGGGCAATTCGTAGGGCAAAATCCGCGGTCTTTTTTACGTCCGATAGGGCTTGAGAACTTGGCACATGGGCATCGCTTTCCAGTGCCGGATCGTGGCTCACTTGCGCTTTTTCTAGATACAGTGCCAAACCGCCGAGGCGGCGAGCATCGCGCCAGCCGTTGCCGTCGCGTTCGGCCACTAGGGCGTAATGGCGAACAAATCCGGCGGCATCGGTATCGCTTTCTGGCACGGCATCCATGGTGTGCAGGGTTGCGACATTGTGCCATGCACCAAGGGCGCTGCCTTGCTGGCATACTTCGGCCACCAGCAATGCGCCGTTGCCAGTGATTACCGTTGCTTGGGCCAATTCGGTGCGCAGCCCTTGCACGTAAGCGGTACCCGGCAAGCAGTGCCATTGGTCGTCGATGGGCTCGGGTTTAAAGCCGTCAGCTAAAAAAGCCACGTTGCCATAGATGTCGCGGTTACTGGCTGCTTCATCGGCCATTAGGCCGAATAAACGCTGATGCCAGTCGACCATCCAGGTGCTTGGATCAACCTGCAGTTGGGTGGCTTCGGTGGCGCCGGAATAGCGCATCACCATGTTTTTAACCAAGGTGTTACCGGTCTGCTGATCGGTGGTCGCCAATTTCTGTTCGATGCCTTTATGCACCGCCATGGCAATGGTGCCAGTGGCGCGATTGGCAAGGAACATGGCATTGAACTCAAAGTCTCCAAGGCTGGTTGGCAGCACGACAGCATAAACAATATCGCTTGGGGTTAGTGCGCCAACCTGATCTGGCGATTGGCGATGGCGTACCCATTCAGGTCGGCACTCAACGGCAGCGCGGTCAATCGGCTGGGTGGGGTCTAATTCGGGGATCAGCGCCAAGATAATTTCATCCAGCTCAACAGGCTGGCCATTCAGTTCGCACTGGGCGCGATAGGCTTCAAAAGCAGTGGTGATGACATTCTGGCTCATGCGGGTAACTCGGCAAGATAGATCTGTTGTTGGTAATGCATTTGGGCTGCGCGCAACTGCATGGTGGCGGGGTAAAATACCTCGAAGCGATAGCGGCGGCAGGTGCGGCCGTATAGCTGGATGATGTTGGCAATCAATGGCTGGTTTTCGCTGATCACGCTGTCATTCAGTTCAATGGTGATCACATCCCAATCGGTGTTTGGCTGACGCTCTTTGATGGTGACGACGCCAAGGCCCAACCGTTCAAAAATCTGCTTGAAGCCGATGGCGCTGCCACTGTCGCGAAAGTTTTGCCAGGCGTAGTGCACCCGCATCCGATACAAGGACAACGGCTCGTCGGTTAAGCGCGGCACGGCGCGCTCCCAACCAATCAGGTTCAACAAGCGTTCGTTACAGGTAAGCGGGTTGGCTTGGGTCAGCGGCCACAGCAGCCAGTGTTTCACCTGCTGCCAGAACTGGCGCAAACCGCGCACCAAAAACGCGGGCTCTTTCGGATCTTTTGGCAAGGTTTCGCCATCCATCCACCACGGTGCTTTGGCGATTGGCAGCGAAGGGCTGTGCAGTTCGTGGTTCATGGTTGCACCTCGGTGATGGTTAGGCTTGCTAGCGTTGGCATCACAATGCCGCTGGTGATGTCGGCGTAGCTGATGGTTAAGCCGCCAAGCGCTGGCAGCTGCTGATGGCACTGGGCAATCAAACGGCTGATGGAGAACGTCGCCAGCGGTTGCACGCGGCTGATGTCGGCAAACCCGTCCAGCTCACGAAAGGCGGCGCGGATCCGTTGTTCGATGGCCAGTTGCAGTGATCCGCGTTCGTCAGCCGTAGCATCGGCAGCGGGCCAATACTCGGCGACAATGACGTGGGGTTGACTCGGAATAGCAAACACCTCTAGGTCGTCACCGTGACCATGAAAACCGGCATCGATGTGGCCATTGATGGTGGTTAGTAGCGAAGCCGGTACCGCACCCACAGGCATCCAGATGTAGCAATTGGCGGTACCAGGACCGCGGGGGGCATCATGCTCGAACGCCATGTGATCCAAGCGAACACCACCTGCTGTAGCGATGATGTCGCGATAGACCGCATCGATATGGAACTGGCCAGCGGTCGCAAAGCGGTTTTGGATCCTCTGGGCTAAGGCCTCGTCCTGCTCTTGGTCTTGTCCTGGTGCTAACAACCAATTGGGCTGGTTGGTTACGCTGGCAATCCCATCGATGGCAACAGGCAGACGGTTAAAATAACCGGCGGGTAGATTGTGCGACTGCCCCGCTTGGGTTGCTTCGCACAGCACTTTGCCATCACCACCAACGGTGATCACGGTATCGGCCACCACCTGCAGCGCGTAGCTGTGACCATCAATCGGCTGAGTTTCAACGATGGTGCCAGCGGCAATGGTTAACTCTGCGGTTGGATCGGCAACCGTGAAATGCAGATAGCCACGGGCTTTGGTGGCAGGGTGGCGTTCGATGTCCACTCCTTTGCCTTTCAGTTCCAAATAGACGCCACGGGCGGTGCTCAGAAACATCGCCGGCAGCACATGGCCAGCGATCAGCTTGTTGGTCAGCCACAGCACTGGCGTGACTACTACCGCTTTCACCAAGCGCCAGAACGGTGACATGGCGCGGTCGTTGGCGATAGCACTGCCAGCGGCGCTCACCGCTTGCTCTAGCTCGGCAGTTACTTGGTCTTCGGTCATCGGCAGACCTTCGTCGGCCATCACTTGGGCAAAGTTCACGGTCACGGGGTGATCTCCAAATTAAGCCCATCGCCATGCTGGGTTTGGGCGGTTAGCAGGTAGCGGTCATGCGCTTGTTCTTCAATCCAGATGGAGCCGGACACCAGCCGCGCATCTTGTTCCACCAGCAGTTCAATCTCGGTCAGCACATCCGCGCGCTCGGCTTGGCTGCGGTTGCCCAGCAGCTTGCGCGCCAGTCCTGACTCCATGATGGTGTGACGGATGTCTTGGCCGATGCTTGGGGTGCCATCGACCTGCAGCGGTTGTTGGCCGTCATCGAGCATCAGCCCGCCGTCTGCTATCAACAGATCCACAAATGCTTTATCCAATGGTTAACAACCTCTGTTCATCAAGGCCAAGCAGCGAAAAGCTCGGCATTGGCTGGTGAATATGAATGTCGCCGGTCTGTACGCTTTGGCTTTGTTGGTTGCCGCCTGTGGCTTGGGCGATAACTTGCGCCACCGGTACCGGCGCGGGGGCAACGGGCTTAGTTAGGGATTGGTGTGATGCCAAACTGGTTTGCGCTTGTTCAATCGTTGGCATGTTTAGGTCGACCATTGATGGTGCTTGTCGCTCAATTGCAAGTTGTGATGTCGTGATCTCAAGTAGTGGCGCCACATTCACAATTGGCTCTGAGGTTGACTGCAGCGACGGTGCGGGTTCGATAGCTAATAGCTCTGATGCCAACTCTGGCAGTTCGATATCAATGCCTGGGATCTTATTCAGCAGGCCGATAACCCCAGAAAACAGCGTCATCAGGTTGTCACCGATGGCCGCAAAGAAGTTGCCCACCATGGTGCCGACCATCAAACCGGTGTTGGCGAACTCGGCCAGCTCGTCGCCGCTGGATTGAATTGGCGTCAGCCAGCCAAACAACAAACTGCCGATGGCCGAGACTTTGCTCCAAATCCAACTGAACACAGCCACCAGTGGCGCGAACGCCTCAAACAAGCCGCTGGCCTTTAAACCGTCAACAAAGCCACTAAAAAATGCTGAAATTGGTTGCCAGTAACGCATTACCATCACCGCACCCACGGCCAAAGCCCCGATCAGTAAGCCAACGGGATTGAGCCCCATCACCAGATTCAGCATCGCTTGACCAGCGGCGAGCACCTTAGTGACAGCGGCTTGGCGCAAACTGGCCAGCGTTAGTCCCTGCATGGTGCGAGTCATGGCGGTGTAGCCGTTACTGATGGTCACCAGCATCCCCTTGAGCTGACCGAAAGCAGCCGATAGAACGCGAGTGCTAACGGTGCTAGCCCATGTGGCGGCGGTCTGCAGTTGGGTTTTGGTGGCGCTTAGCATTGACGCCACGGTATAACCACGAATGGCGCTGGTCAGTGCCGTTGTACTGGTGCTAGTTAGCAGCATGACCGGACTTAATGCCGCTGTGCCGGTGCGCAATAACGCAAACACGGCGCTGCCGGCACTGATGATCCCGGTTAGAACGGTTAGGCCAACGGCGGCGGATAACACAAAGCTGGTCAGCCCCGGAAACTCGCTGGCTAAGTGGCTAACGCCATCAATCAGCCCCGCAAGGGCGCTGCTGACGGTGTTAACCACCGGCATCACGGCAGCGGCTAAGTTTTCCTGCATGGTCATCCAGCTGCCGGTTAACCGCTTGATGGCATCGGTTTGGCCGTCAGCCAGCTTATCCAGTGCGGCAGTGCCAGGCGTGGCCATTTCCCCCAAGGCGGCTTTCAGCTTGTCTTGCTGGCGCAGTAGGGTTTGGATCACCATCGCGGCGTCGCCGCCCTTTTCATCCAGAAGCTCAAATTCGTTGGCATCCAAGTCGCCAAACTTGGCCTGAACTTGGTCAAGGATGTCTAGGATCGGCCGCATCTTGCCTTCGGCATCCAGCGTATCAATCCCAAGCTCGGCCAGTGCCGAGCCCTCACGAATAAAGGCTTCGTAAAAGCTGGATGCGTCGGATTCGCTGTGCTCTACCTGCAGCGCCCCAATAACGGCGATCTGCTCTGGCAAGGCAATGTCGTAGTTCTTGGCAAGGCTGCTGATGGATTCCATCGCCCCCGCCATTTCATCAGCCGAGACGCCGAAGTGGCGCGAGGCCACGGCGTTGGCGTTGGCCATGGCGCTGATAAAGTCGACCTTGCCGATTTTGTCGGCTTCGTCTTGATAGGCGTGGTACAGGCGGCCAAGGTATTTGCTGACCGCTTGCACATCTGAACCGGTGGCGGCGGCCAGCTTGGCGGTGGCAGCGGTGATCTGCGATAGCTCAGCACCGTTAACATCGCCGACAGCACGGCGCACCAATTCCGCCTGCTGCACGAACTCGGCAGAGCTAACGCCAAATTCGCGGCTGAACTCTTGCGCGGCATTGCGGATCTCAGCCAGTTCACCTTCAAAGCCGGAAGACTCCAACCCCTTTAGGGCTCGGTCCAGCTCCAGCCCTGGGCTAATGGCGGCAACCACGCCCATGCCTGCGGCAATGGCGGAGCCAGCGCCCGCTACCATGTCATCAAAGTTACCGCGCAACTGCTGTTGAAACGCCTCAGCCGAGCGGTTGAGCTTATCCAGTTGGCCGCCAACCTTAGTCAGGCCACTCGATAAGCGGTCGTTCAGACTGATTTTGACTTTGAGTTCTTCGTTTTGGCTCACGGTTACCCCTTAAAGGCTTTGCCGATGCCGGCGGCGGTGGCGTTACTGCTCAGTTGCCAATAGCGGCGGTCTAGCCACAGCGCCATGGTCAAGCTGTCTTCACTGTCATCCTCTGCGGGCAGGTAGTGGCGGCGTAGTGCCAACAGCTGCCCGAGAGGATTTCGTTCAAGCTGCTCGACTGCGGCACTTATCGCTTTAGTGCAACGTCAACGCGTGGGGCGAACTCAGCCAGCAGCACTTCGGCCATCGCTTGTGGGGCGGCTGGGTTTTCATCCATAAAGCGGGTTAGGTCATCGCGCTGATCGGCAGCGATGGTGCTTTGCAAAAACTGGATGGTGGTGCCCGCCAAGTTTTTGCCGGCGCCATTGATGATGCGGTTGTAGCTTTCGGTGGTGACGATAAAGGTGTAATCGTTGCCATCGGCGGTCAAAGTCAGTGATTTTTTCATGGTTTTTCTCGGTTCAGTTTCGGATGCAGCAACTGGTGTAAGTGCGCAAAGCCGTTGTCGATTTTCAGTTCGATGACCTCTCGAAGGTGGGCAGAGTCCTGCGCAATTCGGCGGTCAAGGTTGGTTAGGTAGCTCTCAAATTCCGCCCGCTTTAAGTAGGCTTCTTTGATCTCTTGCAGCTGGGCTTGTTGTTCGGTCAGGGTGGTGGCGTGGCCATTCACTTGATTGCGTAGTCCTTCAATTTGGCTGCGCAGGTGGTGGCTTAAGCCGACTACTACTGCCACCACAATGCCCAGGAACGTCAGCAGCGCGGTCAGCAGTTCAGCTTGGGTCATGCTTGTTTCTCGGTGGTTGCCTGTTGTCTTTGGGCGTGCCGAACCAGAACTGCACCGACATCCCCACAAAGGTGATGATCTGGCCGAAGATAAACACCGCTAAATCGCGGTTGGCATCCGGCAGAGTCACGCTAGAGACAATCCACAGCAGCGCACAGGCCAGCAGCAGTAAGCCAATCGACATCAGCGATACCATGGGATGGTCTCGCAGGGTTTCGCGGGCGTGGGCAATGCCAGATAACCGCTTGGCTTCGCTGTTGGCGTGGATCTGCAGTTCGGCCAATTGCAGTTCGTTCAATTGGGTGCGGTGCTGTTGTTCCAGTCGCTTTAACTCCAGCAGCAGTTCAGGGTGATCGCGCAGCGCCTGTTCGATGGACTCGGGGTTGTTATCCACCCCCAGCGCAGCGGCAATCATGCCCCCGACCTTTTCACCGGCACCGCCGCCAAGCAGGCTACCCAGCACTGGCGCGGTATTGCCGATTAAGTTTTTAACGTTGTCCCAGATGCTCATAAGCGGATGACCTCCAGTGGCCAGTCTGATGAACCAAGCTCCTGTTTCAGCGCATTTAGTGCTTTGACGGAGTGAGCCACGCCCCATTGGCTGGGGTGCATTTCAGTGCCAGGGGCGATGCAACCTTCTAACTGGCGAGGGAAGTTGGCTGCGTGCACCAAGCAATGGGTGCGCTGGCTTGGTCCTTGAACGGTTACGCCAACATTGGCGTTCTCTACTGCGAAACAGTCGCCGAACCGTGGCGAGTGGTGGCGCATTAGGGTGTAGAGTCCGGCAGGAATGCAGCTCTTACCCTTGGCGTTGTTGTTCCACTCGCGCTCGGCGGTGAAGCAGAGCCGCTGCCCATCTAGCAGCAGCTCGCCGAACGTTCCGGTTGGTAGCGACTTGGTGATCAAAACAAGGCGCGGTTTCATCAGAAGTCCCGGGTGGTGGTTTTGGACAGGTACGGCACACCATCAATGCGGATAAAGTCCGGGCTGGTGATAAAGCCTTCCAGTGAATGTTTGGTCTTATCAGCGCTGGTGGTGTCGATGCTAAACAGATCGGTCACCTTCAGCTTTACGCCAAACACTTCAAGGTGCTGTTCGCGCTTCATCGCACTGCCAAAGCAGCTGATGTCGAACGGCTCCAAATCTTGGAAACTACCCGCCGATTTCGCGGCCTTGATGATGATTTCGAACTGATCGGAGTCCAGCTCTAGCGACACCGATGCTTCGCAACTGCCAACGGTGTAGCCGTTGGTCACGCCACGAGTCATCGCGACCTGGGTGTTGTCAGTGATGCTGACGCTCATCGACTCCACCATCACCAGATGGCCACCGATGTTGATGTCAAAGTTTTGGGCGGATAAACGCATGGGGAATGCTCCTTACAGGCCGCTAAGGTCGAGGCCCAAGCCGATGCCAATCGATTTCGGGCTGTGCCAAGGGGTTAGGGATAGATACACCTGCATGTTGGTGCGGGTGAGCCAAGTGATGCTGACGGCTTCGTCGCCTGGGGGCTTAATTTCACCTGGCAAGGTGGCATTGCCGAACTTTGACGATTTCGCCATCTGTCGCAGTGGGGCAGCCAGCAGGGTCTTGGTGGAAGCAATCGAGCTGGCCGAGCTGTTAATGGCGCGGTCGGCAATCATTGGGATCGCTTTTAGGCGCACAATGCGGGCGCCTTTCATCAGCACTCGCAGGTTTTCAATCACCTGAAAATCGCCAGTGTCGGTATCCAGCGTGCGGCCGTCGGCCCAGTAGGTGCCGTCGTAGTCTGGGAAAGTGGCGGGTACGTTCATCCGCTCTTTTTCCATTGCCTGCAAGGTGGCGCTGTCCACCGCTAAACCAGCGCTGTCGAGTACCGGTGAACCCAGACCAATCAGAGGGCCGGTTTTTACGCGCATTGGGCTGTCAGCCACGGTCACTGAACGATTACACAAGCGGCCAGCCAGTACGCCCAAGTTGTTGCCGTGGGTTGGTGGTACCACCATCACGCCGTGCGCGGCGGCACCAGACAGCAATGCGGTCATAGCGGTGTGGTACTGGGACCACGATTCGGTGACGGTGGCAGCGGTTTTGGCAGAGCGTGCTGCTTCGGTTTGCAAGCCACGCAGTGGCAGCATCACAAAGCTCCAACGCGCCCACTTGGCCACCAGTTCGGAATGCAGCTCTTGCGCCTTGGTGATGTCGGCTTGGTCGGCCACGGCAGAGCAGCGCACGATCGCTTCAAAGGAACCGACCTTTTGCGCGGCCATTGCAGCGTCATACCAATCTTGGCCATCCGGCAGTACCCAAACCCCAGCAGTCCAGTTGCTGCCGGCGTTTAGCATCGCCGCACGCAGGGTGGTTTTTAGCTCGGTATCGTCTTCGCCCAGCAAGCGGTCAAAGTCGGTTTCGGTATTGACGTTCAGCAGCACGCCTTTTTCTTGGGCGGCGGCACACGGGCCAATAAACAGGAAGTGGCGTTCAATTTCAGCGCCAGAGCCTTGTCCTTGGTTGAGTAGCGCAACGTTAATCGTCGGATACATGGGTTAACCTCATTTCTCTTTAAAGAATCGTTTTACTTCGGCCATTACGGCGTCATCGTGGGTGCCAACCAATGGCCGTGCTGGTAGTTGGATGGTCCAGCTCTGCTTGCTGTCTTCACCACGCAGACGCTTAAGGGCAACAACGCACTGGCGTTCGGTCATGTTGGCGATGATCCATTTCACCGGTGGTGACTTGGTGGTTGCCTTGCCGCGGGCGTTTTTGCGGCGAATTTTGTAACCGGCGCTTTTCAGTGCTCGGGCTAGGCCACGGTTTGGCGGGCCATCGTTTTTCTTGCGATACACCTTGGCTGCCCATGCTGCGGTGCGGGTTTCGCGGCGACCGTAGTGATGGACGTGCGACAAAATGCGGTTCCAGCGGGTGTGAAAGGTGACGGTTATCGAGTCACCAAAACTTTTCACCCGTAGTTGGTCACGCTTAGCGCCACTTAATTTCTTGGCGTTTTTCTTCTTAAGGTTCTTTTTGCGAGGTGCCCAAGGCGTACCATCTGGCCCACATTCTTGGCGGATCATCTGCTTGTTTTTGCGCTCCAACACTCGGCGCACGCGAGCGTTTAACTGCTTGCGTCGGTCGTTGGATAGGGTCATCCGCTGCAGCTGCTTGCGCAGGCGATCGGCGTCTAAAACTAATTCACTCATGGCAGGCCACCACGGTGATGGTTTCAGCGATATCGACTTCTGGTGCGGCGATGCACCAGTGCTGGCCATTGAATTTCACTGATCCTTGCTCGTCTGGAATAAGCTCCAGCAGCTCGATGAAACTGACCTCTAAAGCGATATCAATTTTGCCCTCATCGACCACTTCGGTTTTGACGGTTACGGCGCTGTCGTTGGCTTCCAATAGATAGCGGTGTTCATCGTTATCAATCAGCCATGCGGCGGCTTGGGCCAGCAAGGTCGCGGTATCCACTTGGGTAAATGGCACGTCTTCAATGCTAATGGCGCTGACGTAATAGAAGTGCGCCAACTGAATGCCATTGCCAGAGCGCTTGCCAACCAGCGACAGCTGTGCCGGTGCCATCCAGCTTTCCAACTTGTGGTGCAGTTTGCGGGGCAGGCAGTCCAACAGCGCGGCGGTAAACGCCTTGTGCAGATGACCAAGGCTCATAGGAACGTCACCCGTACGCCGGAAATCCCCAGCAGGCGATTAACGTAGGATTCAGACTCAGCCATCAGTGCTTCACGGGTTTCGCTGGCAAGCGAGTGGGCGTTATTGGCTTCGCTGCGCTGGGCAATGCTGCCGAACTCGGCCAGCAATAGCGCCTTGGCGCGGGCAAATACGGCAGTCTGAAACGCCATGGATGCCCAGCTGCGTTCGTGCACATTAAAGCCCGGCACTTCGTTAGCGTTGGCAATGCCTTCGGCTTGCCACTTCGCCACCTGCTGCTCTAACCGCTCTGATATCGCCGTGGCGGCATTCATCAGCGCCGCAATCTGGTTGTCTTCGTGCACGTCTGCCGGCACTGCACGGGCGCGCTGAAATTCCGCCACATACAGATCAGGCCAAAACAACACCCCACTGATGACAGCGGAGGAGGCTTCAGGAACTGGATTGCCATTAAACATGCCGTTTCTCTTATTAGGACGGCTGGCCAACGGGGCATAGGGGATTAGGCTAAGCCTGTCTCCTGTGCGCCGTGGCCGCCGTTTGGGGGAGCCGTTATAGGGCGTTAAGGCGCATTGAAATACGCCCGATTAAGGTCTTAACGCCGATTTTGCTGTATTGCTGCTGCGCCATTTCCAACAGCTTTTGCGCGGTTTGCAGGGCGCTGGCGTTGTCGATGGCACTGGGCACCATGCTTGGATCTTCTTTGGCCAAGATGTGCAGCGCCGCCAACTTGTAGTAACGAGCGCACAGTGGCTCTGGCAGACGCCAGTCATGGGTTAGCCGAGTCAGCACCACAGCAAAATAGGGGTCGATGGATTGGCGGGCGGCGAATTGCCGCTCCGCCCAGGCAAACACCACATCGGCAGCGAACACCTCCATCGGGCGGCGAAATGGGCTGGTTTGCCCCTGCATCACCGCGATATGGGTGTAATCCAGTGCTTGGCCTAATTGTTCGGTGTCGAACAACCAAACGATGCACTGCACAAAGATGCGGTGTTGATACACCTTGCCCGCCGCCAAATACCGCGCCACTTCCGGCAGATAGCGTGGCAACAAGGTGTCACGCTTGAAGTCGTTGCGGTCATCTTGGCGCGCCAGTTGGCGCAAGAACGCAAGGTCTTCATCAAACTGCCGCTCGATGGTGTCGCGCTCGGCTGCCCACTGATTGGGGGCGGCTTTGAACGTCACTTGTTCGCGGAAATTGGCGGCGGGTGAGATCATTTGCCTTTCACCAGCTGCGCGGCAGCGTCTTCGGTGCTTACTGCATCGGCCGCATCGCTCTTGGTGGATTGCTCGACGATATCGGAAACGGGGGCGTCTGCGCCGTCTTCGGCCACGCTGGATGGGCGCGGGCCAATGACCATCGCGGCTTCATCAATCGCGGCATACGCTTCGAACACGCCAACGGCATAGCCTTCGTTACGCCAGTAGGTGGATTCCAGCTGCATGCGGTCGTCGTGGTCCTTCACCTTGCGGCGGCGCGAACCCTTCTGAGTTAACACCTGCAGGTTTTTCAGGAAGGTGACGGCGATGCGTTTACCAGGGAAGAACGGTGGCACGATGGCGCGGCGACCGGCGATGGTTTTTGCCAGAGTCTGGGCAGCTTTGTGCTCAACTGGGGAATCGGCAGCTTCCAGTAGGCGATGCTGTTCAGCAGCCACCAAGTCGCGGCCCACCAATACCACCAGATTTGGATCGTTCTGGAACACGGGATCAATCAGCGAGTTGATCAGGTCTTGCACCAGCGAATCCAGATTCTTGTAGGTGCCGTTGCCAGCCGCATCCAGATACACCGGCGCGGTGATCACTTGGTTTGGTGCGTGCTCTTTCACGTAGGCTTGCCAACCGACGTTGACGTCCTGCCCCAGCGGGTTAGCGCTTGGGTTAGTTGGGCGTGCTACGGCGGTGCCATTAAAACCGATTTTCAAGATATCCAAGCCAAAGCCGCGGTTGCCGTTATCGGTCAGCAGCTTTTTGAATTGGCCCTCGGTGCCGGAGTTACCCCAGACGCTGAGCTCTTGCCACGTAATAGCCATGCAGGAATCGGTATCGGCCAGCTTGAACTGGTGGCCATCTTTACCCAGCGAGCCTTTGAAGCGCTCGCCATCGCCGCGACCGGTCAGCAGCGCACCAACGCCGACGTTCACCACTTGGCCGACAATCTGATCCACGTCCAGCGTGGCGATTTCAGACAGCAGGCCATCGGATTCCAAAATGGCTTTGCGCAGCTTGATTTCCATCGGCTCGGTCAGCGAGAACTGCTGCGCCGCGTTGTCACAGCCATAGGCTTTCTGAATGGCTTGGGTGTAGCCATTCAGACGGGTTTGCAATAACGCTGATTTCATTACAGCACATCCTCATCTTGGTGATCGCCGCCAATACCCGCAGGGTTTGGCAGTTGGTTTGGTGCCAATGCCGACAGTTGAGTCAGCTGCGCTTGCATCTGGGTCACCTGGGCAGTCAGTTGCGTTACCGCGTCAGCAGCCGGTGCTGCCTCTGGCACTTTGGTGGCTTCGGCCAGCTGCTGTTCCAGCTCGGCTACTTTGGCGGTTAACTGCACCACCTGCTCGGCGGCGGTTAGCTCTGGCTCTTGCGGTGCTGGGGCGGCCAGCTTGGTTTGCAGTTGCACTAAGGCTTCACCCAACTGGGTGACTTGCTGAGACAGTTGGGTTAACTGCTCGGCATGAGGATCAGAAGGAGTGGTCATCTGAGGTTCCATCTTTGGTTGAGAGTTAGGGGAAAACGCCGCCGCTAAGCGAGAGAACACGCCCTCTGGCTTTGGCGTAAGGGCAGAGAGTTGAATCGCTTCGGCCTCGCCCACCAGCAAATGACTTTGCTGTGCAGACAATTGGATCCGCTCTACGCCTAAACAGGCGGGGGCGTCAGTCAGGGCAATGCCGCGCAGATAGGCTTTGCCGGTGTCGGCAAACTGCGGATCTAGCTCTACCGATGGGTAACACAGCTGTTCGGCTTGGTTGATGGCGACCATCTGCGCATTGGGGCGCAGACGTGCATAAAGCGCGGTGCCGCCGTTTTCGTCACGGGCTTGCAGTTCAACCACATCACCAATTGGCGAGCGGTCGTAACTCCAGTCGTACAAATGAATGGGATAGATCCGCGCTTCGTATTGGTTTGGATCATACGAAGCCGCCGCATCCTTTAGCATCTGCGGTTCGATCGTGCGCTTATCCGCAGTGACGCCGCTGGTGCAGACTCGGATCCAATCGGTGATTAGCTTGGGCATGGTGCTGTCCGTCAGGTTTGATAGCGGCAGCATAGGTAGCCACGCTCGGCGCTGCATTAGTGGCGTTTTCGGCTCATTCCTATTTTTCAAATATCGGAAAAGTCAGGAAATTTGTTGCGTTAACTGCAGCAGATAGCCGCCTACCATGGCGCCATTACTCCTTTTTTGAGGCCGCAATGGCGCACAGCGAAGAACTCCGACATGCCGCGCGGCGGCTGTTCCTTATTCATCGAACCCCCGACGAGATCGCCAACGAACTGCAGCTGGCGCGTTCCACCGTTTATGCGTGGATTTCTCGCTACAACTGGGCTGAACAGCTCAGCGAATTTGGCTTGATGGAATCAATAGAACGGCGGGTGCAATGCTTGCTGCTGGTTGATGACAAAACCCCAGCCCAGCTAAAAGAGTTGGATCTGCTGATGGAACGCCACGTCAAACTGATGGTCAGTCGCGCCCGCAGTGAAGCCAGCACCCAAGCGGCCGCCGCCAAGCAGCTCGACAGTGGTGGTGCCGACACCGCTGGCGCCCCAAGAAGTGGACGGCGTAAGAAAGAGAAGCCGGTTAAAAATGACGTCAGCAAACTGACCGAAGAAGACTTGGCCAAGTGGCTGGATATGCTCTATCCGTTCCAGCGAGTAATGCACGACAACATTCATCAGCGCATTCGCAACACCTTGAAGTCGCGCCAGATTGGCTGGACCTATTACTGCAGCGGCGAAGCACTGTGTCGCGCCATCAGTGACGGCGCAGATCACATCTTCCTGTCAGCCAGTCGCGCCCAGGCGGAAGTGTTCCGCTCGTACATCATCAAGATTGCCCAGCAGCTGTGGGATATCGAGCTCAGCGGCAATCCACTGGTGCTGCACACAGCTAAAGGCAAAGCCACTTTGCGGTTCTTGGGTACCAACGCCAACACCGCCCAATCCTATTCCGGCCACCTGTATGTGGATGAATACTTCTGGATGCGCGACTTTGCCAAAATCAAAACCGTATCCAGCGCCATCGCCACCCATAAACGCTGGACGCTAACCTACTTTTCCACCCCATCCAGTGAAGAACATCCAGCCTATGGCTTCTGGACCGGTGACGAGTGGAAAGGCACCGATAGCAAGCGACAGGCCACCCCCTTTCCGAAATTTGATGAACTGCGCGACGGCGGCCGCCTGTGTCCTGATGGTCAGTGGCGCTTGGTGGTCACCATGGAAGATGCGGTGGCGATGGGCTTTGACCTGGTAGACATCGACCAGCTGCGTGACGAACGCAGTGATCACGAATGGCAAAACCTGTTCTGCTGCAAGTTCGTCAGCAGTGCTGATGCCATCTTCCCGCTTAACAAAGTGATGCGCTGCATGACCGATGCTGGGCTGTGGACCGATGTCGAGTGGGGCGCGGCTAATCCTTACGCGATGCGACCGGTGTGGTTGGGTTATGACCCCAGCCGCACGACCGATCCCGCGTCACTGGTGGCGATTGCCCCTGCCGATGACTTCAAACAACCGCATCGCTTACTAGAACGGGTGCGGCTAAAGGGGATGTCAGCCCGTTATCAGGCCGAGCAGATCATCAAGATGTGCGGCAAATACAACGTCACCCACATCGGCATCGACCGAACAGGTATTGGCCATGACGTTTACGACCTCGTTTATGAAAAATTCCCCGGCATCACCCAAGGCTTTCACTACAGCGTCGAAACCAAAAACACGCTGGTGCAAAAGATGCTGGATGTGCTGGATAACAAACGGCTGCTGTGGGATGCCGACTACAAAGACATTGCCCTGTCGTTTCTGGCAATTCGGCGGGTGGTTACCCGTAGCGGCAACGGCATGACCTTCGCCGCCAACCGAACCAAAGAAACCGGCCATGCCGACGACTTCTTTGCCATCGCCCATGCGCTGGCCAAAGAACCCCTTAACTGTGGATCAGAGAGAAAAAGTACGTGGAACCTGTATTAACTCAAGCCAGCGACAATCCGGTGATGGCCTTTAGCTTTGGCCATGCCGAACCACTGCTGAAAGATTCGTGGCTAACCGACATGGCGGGCGTCAATCTCGATTTAGAATTTAACCACTATGTGCCGCCAATCGACCGCAAGCTGCTGTACCAAGCGGCCAACACCAACGCCTATCTGGGGCCGGTATTGATGGCGCGGCGCAATATGGTGCTAAACGCCATCATCACTAACGGCCAGCTAAGCCGCGGTGCGCTTGGTCCCTGCATCCACAACTACCTGTGGTTTGGAGACATGGCGCTGCTGAAGCTGCGCAACAACATCGGCCAAGTGGCGGCGGTGGCGCCGTTATCCTCTTACTACCTGCGCCGCCGTCCTGATGGCGGCTTTAATTATCTGCAGGAAGACAGCGACGGGGTGATCACCGTTAAGCGTTATCGCGCCGATGATGTGGCGTTCCTGGGACAATACGATCCGCTGCAGCAGCTGTACGGCGTACCGGATTACATCGGCGGGCTGCAAAGCGCGATGCTTAATAGTGATGCCACCATGTTTAAGCGCCGCTACTACAAGAACGGCGCCCACATGGGTTACATCCTCTACACCTCGGATCCCAAACTCAGCGAAGACGATAAGAGCAAAATCGAACAGGCGTTGGCGGGCAGTAAAGGCGCGGGCAACTTCCGCAACATGTTTATCAACATTCCAGACGGGCAAGAGAAGGGCATTCAGGTGATCCCCATTGGCGATTTCAGCTCGAAAGACCAGTTTGCTAGTGCTAAGAACATTACCGCCCAGGACGTGTTAACCGCCAATCGTTTCCCCGCTGGGATGGCGGGGATCATCCCTCAAGGTGCGGCCAGTTTGGGTGATGCCCTAAAAACCGATGCGGTTTATCAACAAAACGAAGTGCAACCGTTGGCCCATGATCTGGTTGAGTTCATTAACAGCGACCCAGACTTAGCCCGACTGGGGCGGTTATCGGTAAAACCGCTGGTCACCGAAGCCTAAAACCACAAAGCCCCGCAAATGCGGGGCTTTTGTTATCAAGCTTGAATACTATCGAGCATGGCCACGGGCGCTGGCAGATAGTGCAGGGCTTGACGAGTGATGGTGGTGTGGCGCTTGGCGGAGTCAACAAATCCTTGCAGGGCACAGATGGCAAAATCCAGTTCGCTTAATGGTATGCGAGTTTCAGAATACTTATTGCCTTGCAGGTTTTTGACAATGCAGGCCATCGCATCGGCATTTTGCTTTACCCCTTGGGCACTTTGCTCAAGGGCGCGAAGCAGTTCTCTAGGGATTGGGGCGTTACGAACTACGCCGTCATTGGCTGGATAGTATTGGCAAGGCTGACTAGGTTGCAGTTCACTGGCCATGCGATTGAATTCGTTGATGTAGGCTTCTTTGATGGCGGCGGCTTGCTTGCCGGAAAAACCCATTACCAAAAACATAAAGCCGTCTTTGGTCATTTGATACACCTTGAATGGACGGCTTGCACCGCTACCTATGGCGATATTTTGAACATGGGCTGAAAAGTTAGCTGATGCAAATTCGGCTGAGCAATCAAGGGATTCAAGCTTGCGAAGGACGTTCTTGTGCTGTTTACCAAATGCTTTGGCAACCAGTAGGGATGAGGTAGTTGGCTGGCCTTGATGGGCGCGAACGGCATTGGCCGGAATAACGTGGTTGGTCATGGTGAGACCCTCTCGGAATAAGAAGTTATCTCCACCACTAACAGGTTCCTAATCTATTGGTGGTGGGCTGAGCGAGGTTAGGAACTACCGCTTCCAAGAATACGGCCCGACCGAAGTCGGCCTCACCCAGCCCCCCATAGACAATTGGGTGCGGCTAGGCCTGCGATCTTAAACCGATAGAACGGTGGTATCGCATCTTGGAATCTGCGGGGTTCCTAATCCCGGAGTTGGATTTTGCCAACTCGACGGCAGGATATGGCTGGCTCAAATTCATGTCAATAACCTAATAAATCGATTAGTTCAGTTTGTGATGATCACAATTGTGGTCATCATCCTTAGCATCAGCTCAATTTTGAGCTGATGGTCAGGCGGTCACTTGGTTAATAAACAGTTGCATCTGTTCGGCTGGCATCGCTCGCACTAAATCCACCAGCACCCGCTGGTTGGCTTGCAGCCCCGGATTCAGGGTGTGGCGGTAGCTCCATTCCGCCACGAACGTGTGACCACAGTGCGGATTGGTGCAGCAGCAGTACATCTTGGCGTAACCGGGAATTGCATCACTGGTGGACTGAATTCGCGCTTTCTCGCCACACTCTTTGCAGGTTACGCGCATTGCTGCATCCCTTTAAAACCTGCCCAGTCCATCTCTTTGATGCGTTCCACGGTGGTGGCCACCGTCTCCAGCTGTTGTGACGCCTTGCGGGCGTTGGAGCCATCCGCGCCATTAATCTTGGCGGCGCTTTTTAGCGGCACCCCACGGCAGTAGTGGTCTTCTAGGCTGGCGATGATCGCTTCGGATTTGATGGCGGTCAGGCTTAACAGCGCTTGGATGCGCGGCAGAGGCTCGCGCCCAGGTAAAAGCATGTTCATGTTGTCTCCTATAGGGTGCCCAATTCACGCACTTGGCCGTCTTCAAGGCGCCAGCGGGTGCCATCGAAGCCCATCACGGTGTTGCCGTGTCGTAAATCGTCAAGCTGGTGGAGTGGAATTCGCACTGCCGAGGCAAAAGCCGCCAGTGGATCAGTCGGTTTTGCCATCGGTCGGTCGATCACTCGGTGGCCAATGTCATGGTTCACCAGTCGTGGCCGACCCTCTGAATCGTACTCCGTACACTTATTGTTAGTGCTCCGAGAACGGCAGCTGTCGCTGCCTTTAGAAGCCGCGCCGGCGGCGCGAAAAGCCCACACCTTCGAGCGAGTGCGGATGTTGATTGGGTATTCGGTGCCGATCTGCACGCCAACCATCTTGGTTTGCGCTTCGCCGTATTTATTGCAGCCGTTATCCTCTTTTAAGCCTTTCAGGCCAATCGCCAGAGCGGTTTTCACAAAAGCTTTCCAGTCGCCAGAACAGGCGGCGGCACGGACCAAGCCAACGCGGTCTAGGCCATTGGCATCAGCCGCAATGCGGCGGGTTTCACGGTACAGGCCAGCGGTCATCACTAAGCCACCGAAGGAGAACTGACGAATGCGGTTGCGGGTTGCCCAAGTGCGAACGTTGATCACCACCTCGTTAGCAGGGCGGCCAGTGTCGTCATCAATCAGGTTGTCCACTTCCGACAGGCTGACGTTCTTGGCGATGTACTTCGCCACGTAGCCAACGGCAGAACCTTTGGTTGGGTCAATCGCTTTCCAGTCAAAGCGGTTTTCAACGCCGCGGTCGGTGGCGTCTTCGGCGCTGACGTATTCGCGGCAAATGTCGCGCAGGGCGGTGGCGTTTTCACGGTGGCAGAAAAACAGGATGTGCCAGTGCGGGGTGCCATCAACGTGCGGTTCAACCCCACGGAAATAGCGGTATTCAATTTCATCGCGCTTTAGCTTGGCGCGGATCTTTGCCCAAACGCCGTTAAGGGCGCGTTGGCCATCTTTTGGCGAAGCGCCGTTGTATTTGTTGTTCAACTTGGTGCCCTGGGCGCGCATCCGGTGGTACTTACTTGGTAGAGTAAAGGTCGCCATAAAGCCAACCATGCCATCTTCTTCGGCCAGCTCTTGCAGACCACGGGCACGAACCATCAAGTCGATGCGGCGCAGCTCGGGGTTAGAGACACTGGCGTTAACCGCATCGCGCAGGCTGATCACCTCGTCGTCTTCGCTCACCAGCTCTTGGCCGTTAATCCAATCGTTTTGGGCGCGACGGCGGGAACGGAACTGGCGCACCGCTTCTTTACTGGCATAAGGTGATCGGCCACTACCATTGCCAACGTTGCCGCAGACAATTTGCAGATGTTCATTGCACAGATCGCGGGCTTCACGAATTCGCCGTGCCCACCAATCCTCGCAAATCATCTTTTGGATTTGGCACTCGCCCTTGGCGATGAACAGTTCCTCACCGACTTCAAGTAAGTCCGGCAGCTGCGGGTGGCGAATGCCCTTGGTACGGCAAAATGCCGCTAATGCTTGATGCGCGGCCTCGATGTTTTCAGCGTAGCCAGTCAGTTCGCTGTGGGCGCAGTGGGTAAAAATCTCGAAGGCGCGGGTCGCAAGGTTCAATGCCAAGCGATCGGCGACGGCCTCATTGCGCAGTTGGCTGGCCTTAGTAAAAACCGGATATTGCTTCAGTACGCCCTGCACAAAGTCGATCTGCTGTCGCGCCCAGATGTTGGCACTGCGCAGTGGATCTTTGGCGGTAAGCGAATAGGCGCGGCGTTGCCACTCTTGTTTCACGTAGGCAGCGAATCGCTGCGGGATCATCACCAGCTGCTGTTCAAGCCATGCGGTTGAATCGCGATAGGGGCGAGTTTGGCTTAACGCGGTTTGCTGGTATGCCGGGCGCTGCTGGCTGGCCGCAACATGGGCGGCGGTTAACTTAGGTTCATCCGCTTCAAACAGCGACATCTGATTGCGGCTAGTCGGCAACTGGTCAACTTGCTGCTCAAGCGAGGCGATCATATCAGCGGCTTGCCAACGATGATTGGCGCTAACGCGGCCTGCGTTAACGCCATCATCGCTGCTAAACAGCGGATATTGCTCGGCTGAGCTTACAGAGTTGAACTGAGTTTGCGGCATTCGTTCAGTCGTCGGCTTCGTTAGTGATGGTGACAAATACAGGGGTTGGCTCTTTGCTTGGTAACCGCCAGTGGGGAATGCGGCGGTCTAACCATTCGATGGGATCAGCGATGCCATGTCGCTTTACCTCATCCACCACTGCCGCAAGCTCTGGCGACAGTGGCTGATTGATGTTGTTCATAACTAAGCCGCTTGGCTGGCAGATTGAATGGCGGCTTTGGCCTTTTGGTCTTTGTATGCCCACAGGCGCCACTCTAGTGGGTGCGGGCGATCTGCTCGGTCTAGCAAACATTTGGCGGCGTTGTGCAGCATCTTAAAAGCGCCGGCGCCATAAAGGTCGCAGTGCACGAGTTCGCCCATCGCAAAACTTGCGAGCGCATGACTGCTGGCAATTCTTTCGGCTTCATGGGTTGCTGACGCCGCGCGACGTTGGTGGCTGTATAAGTCATTCCACAGACGGCGATGTGGGCTCATGGTCTTTTTCATCACGCTATTCCTTTGTTAAGCCGCGTTGCGCTGTTTGACGATGGCCAGCAGTCGTTCGTGGGCGCGACCTGCGGTGGTGCGAATTTGAAATTCAAAGCCGTTCAAGGTGCGAACGCCATCCAAAATCTCTTGAGCTTCTTCGGCGCTTAGCAGCGATTCGCGGCCACACAGCAGCTCGCAAAACTCACGGTCCAGATAATCAAAGTGTTTCGGGCTAACCAGTTTCATTGGGCGGTTCCTGTTAAGTGGGCGGCTACCGCGTTGCAGGCAGCGGCGGGGTTTTTGTGGCTTAGGGCGCGGCGCAGTTGGCCCAATACCCACAAACCGCGTTTGCGCTGTTCGTCGCTTGGGATAGAGCTGGATGGCAAGGTGCCATCAAAGCTGGTGTGCATCAGCGCGTTGCTGTTTGGCACAGGGGTTAGGTGTTGCAGTGTTTCCATGACTGATCTCCCTGCTTGATTAGGCGTTACACCAGGTGATGCCGACTGCCGACATCTTGAAGCGGCGCGGGCCAACATGAATGCCGTCTTTCATCAGCGCGGCACGTGCCGGATAAGGCAGCTGTGGGGTGGTCACCACTTCGTTGATCTGCTGGCGCAGTTCGTGCAGCAGCTTGGTGGTGTCAGCTGCGATCGCTTTGTTGTGACGCAAGCAATGGTCGATGCCATCCAAACAATCGTTGACGCGCTCCAAGGCATTCAACAGGCAGCGACCAACGATGGTGCTGTTCAGGTTGATGCTCATGCTTGCATCCCCAACAGCTGCTGACGGGCAAAACCGGTGGCTTGCATCTTGCGCATTTCTGCAACGCACAGGCCGATCGGAAACACCGCTTTCACTCCACCTAAAGCCAGCTTGATCTCTTGCTCGCTTAGGCTTGGCAGTTGTCCGGCGTCTACCGCGGCCAATTTGCCGCGCAGGTTTTCAAACAGGTCAATCGATACGCGTTTCATAAAATTCCCTCTTACTGCTAATTCGTGTTGTTGCTTGTTAGTGAACCGAGTCGAACTCGGCTTTGGCTTCGGCCATACGGCGGTCGATGTAGTCGGCCAAGTCATCCACGTTGACGAAGAACGGGCTGCGCTGGCTGTTATCCATGCGAAACGCCGGGATTGGCAGCGACTGAGCATTGGCCTTTAGGTAGGCGGTGCGCAGGTTGATGCCGAAATAGGATTGGCAGATCGCGCTTAGCTCGATAATCGGCTTACCAAAGGTGGCGTGCAGGGCGTAGCGAGTGTTCATGTGGCGCTTCCTTCCTTTCGGTAGCGAGAGGGCCAAATCTCCCGCGGGTCTTTATTCAGTGCTGCCGCAATTAACTGCTGGCCGCGTTCGTATTTGCGGTTTTGTACCGCCCGAATAGTCGGTGGTGCGATTCCGTTCGCTCTGGCGATTTCCGCCATGTTGGTTCCGTTTTTCTCCAGTGCCGCTCGGATATCAGCAGGGTGCCAATCCACTTTCTGACCTCATTTGTTTCTGGTTGCGCAATCATAAGATCACACCATCTTAAGCAGCAAGAACTTTTGTGGATGAATTTGCGTTCATTAGAGGTTGATTTGCGCCGATAGTTGATTTGCGTCATAAACATGTGAGTTCAATCACATTTGTGGGCTCTTAAACCACAAAGATGGTATGATTGAGCAATCATGTTTTCGTTTCTGGCGGTTTGTATGCACAACTATTTAGGAAACGTTCTCGAAAGAGTTCACAGTTTGATAGGTTCTGGCTCGGTTAGAGCTGCCTCACAGCGATGGGACATCAGCCCAACTGCGCTGAGCAATATGTTCAAAGAGGAGCGTTGGCCGCATATTTCAACACTCGAGAAAATCTCATCAGCGGAGGGAGTGACAGTCGAATGGTTGTTAACTGGCATTTCAGAGCCAGTAGAGGGACACAGTTCAACAATGGTTGATATTCCGTGTTACTCCGTAGCAGCCTCGGCTGGGCAAGGTCAGACCGTTACCGATGAAAGTCAGACCGATGTGATGCGGGTTAATAAGGAGTGGTTGCGAGATCTGGGGCTGCAGAACGCCAAGTTAGCGGTGATCCAATCCAGCGGCGATTCGATGCTGCCAACCATTCCTGTTGGTGCCCCCTTGCTGGTGGATTTAGGTGTGAATTGCTACATGCAGGCGGGGTTGTATGTGTTCCGCCGTGGTGATGAGCTGAGCGTTAAGCGCTTAAGCCAAGATGTGATCACCGGCAACATTACCGTCGCCAGTGACAATTCGCTTTACCCAACTGTTAACTTAACTCCAGAACAGGCCGAAGACCTCAACATCATTGGCCAAGTTCGTTTGGTCATGTCGAAGTATTGATGCAGCAAGAATCCCCAGATACATAAAACCCCGCAACTGCGGGGTTTTGTTTTATGAGAGTTTACCGGAACTAAAGCTTTGAATTTGCTTCGTGATAATGCTCTCGACTCTAACTAGCAAACTGGATGAGCGGGCAAGCATGTAGTAAATTGGGCGCCTACGCGACAAATGTGATTGAGATCACGCGCCGAAAAGGTCAATATTGATTTGAAGTTATGCGACCTATGCTTTAGATTACGCGCCCTCTTCATGTCATTAATGGTCCGGCGCTATTGAATTTGCAATTGCGCTCATAGGAGTTGCCAATGATTAAAACAACCTATCAAGGTTCGACCGCTCGACAGCGTCAGGCAATACTTAAAGGCATCAAAGTTGATCTGCGCTCAAGCGAGTCATCCGCACAGAAGAAGACCTCAGCCAAAGAGCTGCGTCGTAGCGTAAACTTCTTTGAAAAGGCTTTGCAGTCAGTTTTGTAAATTGAAGCTTAATTTCAACAGGAAAGGCTGGTTTTGAACCGGCCTTTTTTGTGCCCAGATGGAGGGCACCGATTGTCAGACCAGAATGTTACACCACCGAAAGAGTGGGTATTTTTACAATTAACTGATGTTCAAGATGATAGCCCAGAGATTGTTGGGCTGATCGCGTACTCGCTATATAAGAAGCAGAAATCAAATTTGGCGGTTTCGTTGCGATCAGAAGGTGAGAGTGAAGTTAAAATTCAGCGTCGATTGGGTTATTTCCATGATGACATCCTTCGAGATTCAGATCGGCAAGATGAGCTTAAAAGACGCGCTGAAACCCTATTGCTTGAGACTATTGAACACGTTGAGGCTCAGCTGCGCGATAAAGTTTTCCAGCCTCAACTTCAAGCTGCCCAAAAGCGTAATGAGGATCTTGACAGCAAGCTAAAGCGTGAGCGCGTTCGACATCAAGAGGATCTAAAGGCGGCGGGAGCAAAGGCTGTCGCAGAATTTGTCGAAAAGATTGCTGATCACAATGTATCGGAAAAAAGCTTTGGTCGTAAGGGCTGGGATTGGCTTTGGAATGGCTTTGCTGGTGTTGTTGCTGGGGCGCTTACCATCGGTATTATTTACGCTGGCTCAATGGCGATGGCTGATCCCGACGACAGAAATGGTTTGATTAAAAATTTTGCGATGGAAGTCGCAGGGTATTTAGCTCAACAGCCAATAGAAGATTCCCCCAAGTCCGCAAGCACGGTAAAAGACGGTAAGTAAGCAGAACCCCGCCGAAGCGGGGTTTTGCTTTATGCCCTTTCAACCAGCTGCTTGTCATGCAACTTGTGCGGGAACAGTTGGGTGTAAACCTGCCACAAAATGTTGAGGTTACGGTGGCCAGTTACTTGGGCGACTTCTTCAATGGTGTAGCCTGCTTCGAATAGGCGACTGGCACCTTCGCGGCGCATATCGTGATAGCGCAAATCTTCGATACCTAACGCATTGCGAACGCGCTGGAACCCGGCAGTGACCGAACGGGAGTTGTATGGAAATATCCGATCGCCTTTGCGCGGTTGCTTGGTGGCAATGGCGAATGCGTCCCCCAGTAGCGGCACAATCATGTGATTGCCTTCTTTCTTGCGTGGGTCTTTGCGGTCGCGCACCAACACGGTTTTATTGGTTTGGTTAAGATCTTCCCAGCGAAGGTTGCAGACTTCGCCAACGCGCATGCAGGTTAGCAGACTAAATTCCAAAATATCGGTAAACGGGATCAGGCTTTTACCGCCGTGGCCTTCACGTTCCAATAGTCCCTGTTTTAACTTTTCTAGCTCCACCGTTGTTGGCCGCCGAGTGCGCTTTTGTGATTTACCCACCAGCTTCATATCAATTAGCACCGGCGTGGCTTCTTCAAAGATGGCGTGGTTCGCCTCGATATTGAAAACCGGCTGGGCTTTTTTCATGACCGAACGCAGATAGGCGATATCGTGATAGATGGTGGCTGGTCCCGCTCCGGCCTCGCGGCGGTCTTTGCAGTGCTGGATTAGTGCTGCAGTGGTTAATTTATTGGTGTCGATTTTGGCAACGTCGCAGTCGCGCAGCATCTGGATCACATAGCGCTTGGTGCGCCCGGTGTTATTCCATAAGTCCCTTTCAGCAATAAACAAATCGATAAGCTCGGCAATTGAAGTGGTACGCCTTGCGTTCACCCCGTGCGCCTCGATCTCGTCTAACTGGTTTTTGCCCCACGTTTGCGCCAGGCTCTTTTTGCTAAACGTCTTGGCGTATCTGTGTATAATCTGGCCTAAATTTTTGACCGTGATCGTCGCCTTGTAGCGGGTTTCACCGCTGGCTAGCTTTCGCTTTTGAATGCTGACTGATGCCATTAACAGCTCCTTCGCGAGGCGTACTGAGTGCGTTGTTATTGGGCGTACTATAGGCGTACCGAGCAACCAAATCTATCCAAATCTATCGACTTTGATAGACATTTGAGACAGTAAGATAAACCCATGAAATCAACCGAAAACCCGCGAAACGCCACGGCTTTCGCTGCTTCCCGTTTTTCCATTGCGCCGATGCTGGATTGGACCGATCGTCACTACCGCTATATGGCGCGACTGATCTCCAAACACACCTTGCTGTACACCGAGATGGTGACCACTGGCGCCATTATTCATGGCAAAGGCGATTACTTGGGGTACAACCAAGAGGAACACCCAGTGGCGTTGCAGCTGGGCGGCAGCAATCCGGCGGATCTGGCTCACTGTGCCAAGCTGGCGCAGCAGTATGGCTACGATGAGGTCAACTTGAACGTGGGTTGCCCATCGGATCGGGTTCAAAATGGTCGCTTTGGCGCCTGTTTGATGGCCGAGCCGCAGCTGGTGGCGGATTGCGTTAAGGCGATGCAGGATGTGGTGGATATTCCGGTGACGGTGAAAACTCGAATCGGTATCGATGAGCAAGACAGCTATCAGTTCTTGACCGATTTCGTGAGCACCGTGGCGGACGCCGGTTGTCGTGACTTCACCATTCACGCCCGCAAAGCGTGGCTGCAGGGGTTATCGCCGAAGCAGAACCGCGAAATTCCAGAGCTGATCTATCAGCGCGCTTATGATGTGAAGCGCGATTTTAGCGATCTGACCATCGGCGTGAACGGCGGCATTACCACCATTGAACAGTGCCTTGAGCACTTGCAGCATCTGGATGGGGTAATGGTCGGCCGCGAGGCGTACACCAACCCGTGGCTGTTGGCGCAAGTCGACAGCGCCATTTTCGGCGATGACCGTGCGCTGCTAAGCCGGGTTGAAGTGGTCGAACAGATGATCGCTTACGTTGATGCCCATGTGGCCCAAGGTGGCCGAGCGAACCACGTTACTCGCCATATGCTGGGTCTGTTCAATGGCCTGCCGGGCGGTCGTGGCTATCGCCGTTATCTGGCGGAAAACGCCCACAAACCGGGCGCTACCGGCGATGTGCTGGCCCAGGCGTTGGCGGCACTGCCAAGCGAAGCGCTGACCGCATAAGCTCGGCCTAACTTCGCAATCTGCACAAATAGTGAGCTTGACCAAATAAGGTGGTCAAGCTCACTATTTTTTTATCTGCAGGTTATTGGTCAGAGCTACCGAAAAATGCAATCACAAGCGCATTAATATTCTATTGATCAGTAAGTTAAGTCTAAATTTTCCACACTGGCACAGCACTTGAAATAGACCTTGGTGTCATTCACTGAACAACCAAGGAAAACATCATGTGTGCGGTTAACTCGAAGTGGCGCAGTGGTTTGATTGCAGCGGTAGCGCTGCTGACCATGGGCAATGCGGCGGCGACCAACATGCAGCAACAGATTGATACTCAGATGAAGCTGAGCAGCCAACAAACCAGCTTGGCGGTACAAGCGGCAGCGCTGCAACAAGCGCGCCAGCAAGCGCATCAAGCGTTGCTGGGCTATCAATCAGCCCCGTCGCTGGTGGCCGAGGAAGTGACCGAGCAGCATCAACAAATTGCCCAACAAGCCCGCCAAGACGCCCAGCAATTGGCTGCAGACTGCTGGCAGGGGCCTGACCAGCCAGTAGCGGTGGCTCGACAATGAGCGGGCGCATGAACACTCTGATCCCTGAGGCGTGGTTGTATGGGGTGGTCGCCGGTTTAAGTCATCGGCTCGGTTGGAATGTCTACGGTTGCCGAGCCGGCTGGTTACTGTTGGCCTACTTCTACCCAGTAAAAATGCTGCTGGCTTACCTGATTGCCTTGTGGTTAATGCCCAAAGTGCGGCGAGGCCAATAATGAAGTTAGTGCTGATCCTGTTAGGACTGATGGCATTACTGGTGACCGTGGTCGGGCTGATTGACCCGTTTACTTTAGTGTTTGGCAGTTGGTTGCAATGGTTACCGTTACCACTGCTATTACTGCTGATTGTGGTGGTACAACTGATCCTGGTAGCGTTGCTATGCAAAGCCGCCACCAGTTGGCGGCGGCATCGTCGTTGTCGCTTACATTAAGCCGAATTACTGGCGCATCGCCCGCAAAATCGCTTTGGCTTCTGGCCCCTGCAGCGCTTTATCAAACGCCGCTTCTTCGGCTTCCATGGTGGCGATGATCGCTGCTTCATCCACTTTCAATAGCGCCTTAGTGGCTTGCAGTGCCTGCGGCGGCTGAGCCGCAACCGCTAACGCTTGTTCAAGCGCGTATGGCAACAACTGATCCGCCGGCAACACCTGATTCACCAATCCCAATGCCTTGGCTTTATCGCCATCAAATACCTTGCCCAATAGCAGCAGTTCGGCGGCTTGCGCGCGGCCAATTCGTTGCGGCAGCAATAAGCTAGAGGCGGCTTCCGGTACTAAGCCGATATTGACGAACGGCAGGCGTAGTTTGGCGTTGTCGGCGCAATACACCAGATCGCAGTGCAGTAGCACCGTGGTGCCGATACCGATGGCCGGGCCGG
Source organism: Ferrimonas senticii DSM 18821 (assembly GCF_000422665.1). Classification (GTDB taxonomy): domain Bacteria; phylum Pseudomonadota; class Gammaproteobacteria; order Enterobacterales; family Shewanellaceae; genus Ferrimonas; species Ferrimonas senticii. The sequence continues at coordinate 286,440 of NZ_AUGM01000004.1, forward strand.
CCACCGCAGCGATCAACGGTTTGGAAAAGGTCGCTAAACGCCGCAGAAAGCCATGCACCGGCATCGCCGCTAAATTGGCATCCATCGCCAAAAAATCATCCAGATCGTTGCCGGCGGTAAAGCATTGATCGCTGCCTTGAATGAGCACCGCGTGGACCTCATTATCCAATTCGGCATCGTTCAAATAGTCGGTCAGCGCCGCGTACATCGGCTGGGTAAGGGCGTTTAACTTATCCTGCCGATTGAGGGTTAAGACCATGACATGGTCGATGCGTTGGCACAGTATCAATGACATAAGCGATTCCTTGCTGATTGTTATTGCCGGACTAAACCAATACGTTAGTGCAAATGGTTGATACCAGTCTAAAGGATGAGCAATGAGGATTAAACGACTGTTTGAATTTGCCGCAATTACCCTAATGGTCAGTGCATCGGTGCAGGCGGCGCAGGTACAGATCAGTGATGCCATGGCACGGGCAATGCCGCCATCGGTGCCCAATACTGCCGGTTACGCCAAGCTTACTGCCGATACCGATGACCGCTTGCTGGCGGCACAGTGCGATGGGGTCGAGCGCACCGAGATCCATACCATCTTGATGGAAGATGGTTTGATGAAGATGCGTCCGGTTGCTGCGGTTGAGTTGCCGCAAGGCCGCGAAGTATTGCTAGAGCAGGGCGGCTATCACTTGATGATGATGGGCTTAAACCGTGCCGCTAAGGTTGGTGGCAGCTATGATTGCCAGTTGACCTTCGCCAAGGCGCCGCCGCAGTTGGTGCGCTTTGTGGTCAGAGCCATCCAGCAGCCGCAGGCCGAGACCCACCAGCACCATCATCACTAAAACCATTGCAGGGTTCGATCAAGTTTCGATTAAGATGTGGCGCAGATTATCGGCGCCCACCGCGGGTGGTTGGTGCCCAAATTAAGGAAGAAAAACAATGCAATCTAAAGGTGTAGTAGCGGCATTGGTAGCAGCCGCACTGGCATTGCCAGCGCAAGCTGATGTCCTGGCAGTGAAGGTCGGTCTGGATTACTTCAAAAGCAGCGCCGACGGTTCAGTTGCGGCCAGCGACCGTGACTACGATAGCGAGTCCAATGTCAGCGTATACGCCGCATTTGAGCACCCAATTCCGCTGCTGCCAAACGCCATGTTGCGTTACAACGACATGAGCAACAGCACCAATCAAACCAAGGTTGATCTGACCAACGCTGATCTGATCCTCTACTACGAACTGCTGGATAACCCGGCGCTGGAACTGGATCTGGGCATCGATTACCGCATCTATGATGGTGAAGCCACTTGGGCTGCTTTGGAAAACCGCGACCTCGATGAAGGCGCGCTGCTAGGCTACGTCCGTGGCCGTTTTAACATCGTAGGCACCGGTCTGTTTGTTTACACCGACATCGTTGCTGGCGATATCGACGATAAGAAGATCCACGACTACCAACTGGGCGCCGGTTACGTGATGGACTTCATCCCGCTGCTGGATTTGACCGCCAAAGTCGGTTACCGCGAGCACAGCTTTAACGTCAGCGGTTTTAACGGCATCAGTGCCGATATCACCCAAGACGGTTGGTTTGTTGGCGCCGAACTGGCGTTCTAAGCCACACCCATCGAACCGAGACCTCGCCGATTGGCGGGGTCTTTTTGTAGCGGCGGATCTTGGCCGTCGCCGTATGCGTACCGATGGGCTATGGCAAAATCCACCATCAACATCGTCTGGCTTAAGCGTGACTTGCGCCTAAGCGATCACCAGCCGCTGGCTGAAGCCACGCATAGCGGCATTCCGACCTTGCTGCTGTATCTGTTTGAACCGTCACTGCTGGCGGATCCGCACTACGGCGATCGTCACTGGCGTTTCGTCGGCCAATCTCTGCAAGATCTGGATCGGCAGCTAAGCCAATTTAACAGTCAGGTGTTGGTGCTAAAGGAAGAAGCGCTGACGGCTTTCGAGCTGCTCAGTCAGCGGTTTGAGATTGCCGCGGTCTATTCCCATCAAGAGGTGGGACTGGCACTGACCTTTGCCCGCGATAAGCAACTGGCGCGGAGGTTCAGGCAACGGCAAATACCGTGGCATGAAGCGGCGTTTGGGGCGGTCATCCGGGGCGCGCGTGATCGTGCGGGCTGGGATCGCCATTGGCACAAAGCGATGCGGGCAGCGTTAGCGCAGCCGTTGTTGTCGCAACAAACGTTATGGCCGAGTGCTCACTGGCAAGGCTTGTCATCTTGGCCACTGCCGTCGCAATGGCTGGACAAACAAGCGGGGATGCAAACCGGTGGTGAGTCGATGGCGTGGCGAACCCTTGACGATTTTTTTGCTGGTCGCGGCCGCGATTACTACCGCGCAATCTCTAAACCGCAGCAAAGCCGCAGTGCCTGCAGCCGGATGTCGGCTTATCTGGCGTGGGGCAATATCTCGCTGCGGCAGATGTACCAGCAATTGCTGGCGCATTGGCAGGTGAAAGGGTTTCGCCGCAGCTTAACGGCGCTGTCCTCAAGGCTGCATTGGCATTGCCACTTTATTCAGAAGTTCGAGTCCGAACACCAGATGCAGCAGCGTTGCTTGAATCGAGGGTATGAAGACTATCCGTTTGACGATGATCCGAAACTGCTCAGCGCTTGGCAGCAAGGCCGCACCGGCATCCCGTTGGTCGATGCCTGCATGCGCTGTCTACACGCCAGCGGTTACATCAATTTTCGGATGCGAGCGATGCTGGTGAGCGTGCTGTGTCATCACTTTAATCTGGACTGGCGCGCTGGCGTTACCCATCTCGCTCGGTTGTTTTTGGATTTTGAACCGGGCATTCATTACCCGCAGTTTCAGATGCAGGCCAGCGTCACTGGCATCAACACCATTCGCATCTATAACCCGACAAAGCAGGCGCAAGAGCACGATCCTGAAGGCCAGTTTATTCATCGTTGGTTGCCGGAATTGCGTCAGGTGCCGCCGCCGCTGTTGTTTCAGCCGTGGCAACTGACGCCGCTGGAGGCGCAGCTGTATCAGCTGGCGCCGGAGAGCATTTACCTCAATCCGCTGGTGGATATTGAGCAGACCGCCAAGGCGGCACGGCAACGGTTATGGGCTTATCGAAAGCAGCCCCAAGTACGGGCCGATCGCCAGCGGATTTTGGCGCGGCATGTGCGTCCACGTTAAGCTTGGGCAATAGCTCGAGCCATAACGGAGGCGCCATGCACCGCACTACCGAACAATCGCAATCGGCACTGCAGTGGCTGCGACAGCAGCCCTATTACCCGCTGGTAAAACTGATACTCGGCAGCTACACGCTGCTGGCGCTGCTGGGTTTTCTGGCTGGTTGCTGGTTGTTTCGTTCGCTCTAGCGCTATCCCCCAATCAGCTTCAGGTTGATGTTGCCACTGTCACTACGGATATCAATTTAGCGCTGACGGTGCTAAAGTCCGCCGCCCTCGGCGTCTCTTAAGTAGACGCTATCCTTTCGGCAGTTTGCCGGGTCTATTTTAAGAGAGTGCCATGACCGCATTTAACACCTTGCCATTGTCGCCAGCGATGTTGGCGAACCTAGAGCAGCTGGGCTTCGCCAGCATGACCCCAATCCAAGCGGAAGCGCTGCCGCTGATTTTGCAGGGCGATGATCTGATCGCCAAAGCCAAAACCGGCAGTGGTAAAACCGTAGCGTTTGGTTTGGGCTTGCTGCACAAGCTGGAGCCAAAGCAGTTTGCGCTGCAATCGATGATCCTCTGTCCAACCCGTGAGTTGGCGGATCAGGTTGCCAGCGAACTGCGTCGTTTGGCGCGGGCGATGGGCAACATCAAGATCCTAACCCTGTGTGGTGGTCTGCCGATGGGGCCGCAAATTGGCTCGCTGGAGCATGGCGCGCACATCATCGTTGGTACCCCGGGCCGTATTTTGCAGCACATCAAAGCCGGTCGTTTGGACTTTAGCGCGCTGACCACCTTGGTCTTCGACGAAGCCGATCGGATGCTGGATATGGGCTTTGAGGCCGACATCAACGCCATCAAAGAACGCCTGCCGCACCAGCGTCAAACCCTGTTGTTCTCTGCGACCTACCCAGAGCAGATCGAAAAGCTGGCGTCGCGGGTGCAGCGTAATCCGAAGATGATTGAGATCGCCGGCAGTGAAGTGCAAGCGCAGATCACCCAGCGTCTGATTGAAGTGGAAGGCCACGACAAAACCGAACTGGTGAAAGCGCTACTGAACAAGTACCAGCCAGAATCCACGGTGATCTTCTGTAACACCCGCATCGCTTGCCAGCAGTTGGCCGATGATTTGGAAGACGCGGGCGTTTCGGTGGTATCACTGCACGGCGATAAAGATCAGCGCGATCGCGATCAGATGCTGGTGCGCTTTGCTAACAAGAGTGTCTCAGTACTGGTGGCGACCGACGTGGCTGCCCGCGGTCTGGACATCAAAGAGTTGGCGATGGTGATCAATTTTGAAGTGGCCTTTGAAACCGAAGTGCACGTTCACCGTGTTGGCCGTACCGGCCGCGCTGGCAGCGAAGGGATGGCGATGACCCTTGCTAGCGGCAACGAGATGCGTCGGGTTGCCGACATCGAAGAGCTGCAAGGTTACGAGTTCGAGCGCTTGGCGGCCAACAGCTTGCCAAAAGTGGCTTACCTGCATCTGGATGCGCCGATGGTGACCCTGTCGATTGGCGCTGGCCGTAAGAGCAAGATGCGCCCAGGTGACATCCTTGGTGCCCTGACGGCCAGCAAAGAGATCGCCGGTAAGTCGATTGGCAAGATCAGCGTCGCCGACCGTCTGTCGTACGTTGCGGTAGAGCGCAAGGTGGCCAATAAGGCGCTGAAGATCCTGCAAAATGACAAGATCAAAGGGCGTAAGCTGATTGTGCGGATGCACAAGTAATCGGCCTGCGAGTCTCGCCAGCCCCAGCCATCGTGCTGGGGCTTTCTTTTGGCTGTGTCGTAGCTAAGTGTTAGCCCTTGGTCGCCGGAGGCAAAGATAAGAGAGTTGGTCGTAATTAGTCTGTAGTTATCAGTAAGAGCGAAATCGCCAGTGGCAGTAGCGAATACCGGCGATAGCCAATATGTCAGCATTTCATAGCCATTAGCCTCCGGCGGGAAAGGGTTCCACCCTTTTCAATCCCTAATGCCTCCAACACGGCGACACCCCTTCACTCCTTGTGCTGCTCCTTTCGGCACTGCGCGGATTCATCGTCCCTGATTTTGCCACGCACTTCGGCCATCCATGGCCTCCGGCCTCAATCCACCGCACACCGCTCAGCGCCGCGAGTCGGCCACAGCCCGTTGACGCAACCGTTGTCAGAAAATCACTCCCCTTAATACTTCTGATGACGGTAGTTTTGGCAGCTCTAAGCCGACTTGTTGACGCCGAGTGCAACCGCAAACGCAGCGGCAGTCGAGGGCAGGATGCCCGAGAGTGCCCGCGCAGACAGGATACCTTGGGTACAACAGTTAACTTCGACACAGCCAAAAAAAGCCCGAGCTGTAGCAGCACGGGCAAGTCTCTGGAAAGTAGCAGTACCATCAAAGGTTGATGGCATACATGCCGCCATTACTCCACGCCGAGGCATCAGCAGCGAATGAGGTGTACAGGGCAACATGGTAGGTAAACAGGTTCATGGCGAACTCCAGTATCAAAATGAATAAGTTAGATGACGGCGTCGGTGCGGTTCCATGGCGCAATCTCGGTTCCGTGGAGTCATCGTCGTTACTCGGTTCCGTGGAGTGTCGTAATCCTTTATTGGCGCCGGCGTTAAGCCGATGACCAATTGAGTAAATATCATACTCCCATGTAATTTTATTACAACAGAAATAAAACCCAGCTCACAAAGTTGCGCCTTAGTGAAAATTTATTACGCCCGGGTATCACGCCCTGCGGCGGATCCGCAGGGCGGCCGCTTAATAATCCAGTAGCAACGCCAACAGCGTCGCTACCGGTACGGCGGTTGGCATGCCATACAACGGATCGCGCTTTTCCACCGCACTGCCGGCGATATCCAAATGCAGATAAGGCAGCGGCAGATCACTGCCCAGCTGATGTTGATCCAACCCCGCCGCGCCAATCAAAAACGCCATCGGGAATTGGTGGCCGCGGCTGATGTTAACCGAAGCGCCGTTGTTGGAGCTGAGCAAATCCTCCGACGGCGTACGCGCTGCCACTTGGGCAAAATCTTCCCGGCGCAAACGCGATAACTCAAACGGCTCGGCCAACTGTTCTGATATCGCTTGCAGTTGCCCGCCATCGCCACGAGCACGAGCGACGGAGTTTTCCACTACCGCACTGTAAGGGCCATAACTGCGAACCACATGGCCGGTTAAGGTCGCCAATGACATCAAGGTTGGCTGATTGGCCATGGCCGGCGCCAATTCACGCAGATGCGACAGCACATCCGCCAGCACCAATCGGCCTTCGGCATCGGTGTTGCCAATCCGCACTCGTTTGCCGCTGTGACCAGTGATTATCTCATCCGGCACAATCGCTTCGCGACCAATGCTGTTACGCACCAGCCCCAACTCGGCAATCACTTCCACCCCTTTGGGTTGCAACTGCGCCAGCGCCGCCATTAACCCCGCCACCGCCGCGGCGCCGCCCTTATCGCGACTCATCCCCGCCATCGCACCGCCGATTTTCAGATCGGCACCGCCGGTATCGAAGGTGACCCCTTTACCCGCCAACAACCAACTTTTGTGGATCGCTCCAGAGCTGCGATATACCAAGCGCACCACCCGTGGCTCGTGCCGCGCTACCCCATAAGACGCCCGCGCGACCCCACTTAATAGCGGATAGTCACGTTCGATGATGGCGCGATCGCTGATCACCTCAACGCTCACCGCGCTGCCAGCAAAGTGCTCAGCACAATAATCGGCAAACGCCGGCGGGGCCATCTGCTCCGGATCACCACCGCACAGATCCCGTGCCAGCGTACGGCCAATCTCTAGCGCATTGGCACGGGCCACATTCTCAAGCCCCAATACGCCGATGGTCATCGGCTGGCGTTTAACATCGAACGGTTGATATAACTGCTGCCCCGCCCCCAGCAATGCCGCGCTCAGTGCCTCGCTATAGCGGCTGTCATCGCTGCGTTCAACCAGCAGCAATGGATGTTTAGCACCGGCTGCTAACGCCCGCGCCATCCCAGCCTGTGCCGCTTCAGCAAATTGGCGTACATCAAGATAATCGTCATCAAGTGCTCCGGTTGGCGCCAAGACCAAACGACCACCGGCCAACCCGGGAGCGAGCAACAGCGTCGGTTGCCTGGCAATGCCCGAATCAATCCCGATAGCATGGCTAACTAACTGTTTCAGTTCAGGAAAATCAGGCAATTCAAACTGATGGCCGACTACCACCAGCGCATCAAAACCACCCTCACCAAACACACTGTCACGCTCAGCCCGTTGCCACATCACTGGGCTAAATACCTCGGTCATCATCTGCATCCTTGTTGCGTCGAAAAGTGCCTATCAATCTACCTTGCAACTACTGAGGTCGCTAACGCCGAAGTCAATAGTAGCGTGATACACTGTCGCCAATTTTGTACATCCTTGTTAGGAGTTTGTCGTGACCGAAATCAGCGCGCTGCAACCACAAGCCCTATGGCAATGGTTTGACACCATCTGCTCTATCCCTCACCCATCCAAACATGAGATCGCCCTGCGTGATCATATCCAGCAATGGGCCGACGATCGCGGCTTAGACACCCAACTGGATGCGGTTGGCAACCTGATTATTCGCAAGAACGCCACCGTCGGCATGGAAGACCGTCAAGGGGTAGTTATCCAAGCGCACCTCGATATGGTGCCGCAGAAAAACAGCGATACTGACCACGACTTTACCGTTGACCCAATTCGCCCTTACATCGACGGCGAGTGGGTAACCGCCACCGGCACCACCTTGGGCGCCGATAACGGCATCGGTATGGCATCCGCCTTGGCGGTGCTGGGCAGCGACGATGTCGCTCATGGCCCACTAGAGGTGCTGCTGACCATCGATGAGGAAGCGGGCATGACCGGCGCCTTTGGTCTGGAAGCGGGGGTATTGACTGGCTCGATTCTGATCAACACCGATTCTGAAGAGGAAGGCGAAGTCTACATGGGCTGCGCCGGCGGCATTGATGCTGGTCTGTCGGTTGCGATTGCACGTCAGGCTGCCGCAGCCGACACCGTCACCGTCGAGCTGGCACTCACTGGTCTGAAAGGCGGCCACAGTGGCTGTGATATCAATATCGGTCGTGGCAATGCCAACAAACTGCTGGCGCGCTTCCTATTTGGTCATGCTGACGAACTGGGCCTGCAACTGGTAAGCCTGTCCGGTGGCAGTCTGCGTAACGCCATCCCGCGTGAAGCTTGGGCCACCGTGACGGTACCGAGCAACAACTTGGCCCGTTTGACTGAACTGACCGAGTTCTACCAACAACTGCTGAACGAGGAACTGGGCGCAGTTGAAAACCCAATCGCGTTCGCGCTCACTGCAAGCAGCGCCGCAAACGAAGTATTTACCCCAGCCTGCCAAAGCAAACTGCTGGCGCTGCTCAACGCCGCGCCGAATGGCGTAGTACGGATGTCAGACAGCTTCCCAGGCGTAGTCGAAACCTCGCTCAACGTTGGAGTGATCACCACCGAAGCCGATCACGTTGCCATCAGCGTGCTGATCCGCTCCACCGTCGACAGCGGTCGCAGCTACGTGGAAAGCACCCTGCGTGCACTGGCGACACTGGCTGGCGCGGAAGTCGAATTCTCTGGCGCCTACCCAGGCTGGAACCCAGATCCAAGCTCGCCAATCATGCAAGTGGTGCGCGAAACCTACCAAGGAATGTTTGACAAACTGCCTAACATTCAGGTGATCCACGCCGGTCTGGAGTGTGGTTTGTTTAAGAAGCCATACCCAGAGATGGACATGGTTTCCATCGGCCCAACCATCCGCTTCCCGCACTCGCCGGATGAGAAAGTGGAGATTGCCACCGTTGAAAAATACTGGCAGCTGCTGCTGGCAGTGCTCAACGCGGTACCAGCCAAGTAGGCTACTTTGGTTTAGCCAAAATCGACCAAGCCCACCGAATTCGGTGGGCTTTTTAGTGGTTGCTGACTAAGGTCGCAACCGCCGCAATTAGTGGCTGTCGTGTTTGTGAAAGCGGCTAACCACAAACACCGTGATAAAGCCGGCAATCACCCCAATCACGCCATTGAGGACGGTGGGTAGCACACTGGAGATCACCACTCCGACTCCGGGAATGGTGGCACTGTAGGCGGCGGTATCCGCCACAAACTCGGCAATGGCATGGACTCCATGCACCAAGATCCCACCACCGACCAAGAACATCGCCACGGTGCCAATCCAACTTAAGGACTTCATCAGTTTCGGCGCCAGCGCCAACAAACCGCGGCCAAACGCCTGCAAGGCACTGCTGCCGGGGCGTTGACTGAAGTAGAGACCGACATCATCCACTTTGACAATCACCGCCACTAAGCCGTAGACAAAGATGGTCATCAACACCGCAATGGTGGCTAGGGTGGCACTTTGAGTCAGCAGCGGTTTGGCGGACACCACCCCAAGGGTGAGGACAATGATCTCCGCCGACAAAATAAAATCGGTGCGCACCGCCCCTTTGATCTTGTCGGCCTCATCGATATTGGCGCGATCCGGTTTCTCGCCGGAACGCATCTCCAACAATTTCTCGGCCCCTTCAAAACAGAGAAACAGGCCGCCGAGCATCAATAATGGCGTAATCAACCACGGAATAAAGACGCTGATCGCCAACGCCGACGGCACCAAAATCGCTTTGTTGAGCAGCGAGCCTTTGGCCACCGCCCACACCACCGGCAACTCGCGATCCGCTCTAACGCCAGAGACCTGCTCGGCGTTAACCGCCAAATCATCCCCCAGCACCCCAGCGGTTTTCTTCACCGCGACTTTACTCATTACCGAGACATCATCCATCAAACTGGCAATGTCATCCAACAGGGTTAACAAACTGGCACCGGCCATCGGCATACTCCATCAATCTGGCAACTTGGCCACTTGCGACCAAGCGCAACCAAGCTCCACGCTCATACCAATTCGCTTAAGTAAATGGTCTATCTAGTGCGATGGAGAAATCGTTTCAATCAAGGCACTCAAGTAAGTTGAGTAACGCCGAGTGAAGCGATTTAAACCAGCAATAGTGATCAGATATTTAGGTGAATTGGTATTATTCACTGCTTAGCCTAGCACCCTAAACCAACAAAGCTCATCGCCTCATTACTCATGAGACGATGAGCTTTAGTACCAGACCGATGGTAGCGCTCAGGTCATAGCCAATGGCTATCGACCAGCTTAGAAGTTGATGCCGCCGTCCAGTTCCAACACTCGACCATTAAAATAGTCGGACTCAATAATGAACTGCACCGCCGCGGCGATCTCATCCGGCTCGCCAACACGGCCGACGGGGATAGCTTGCTCTAAGCGCGCCTTGGCTTCGGGCTTCATCGCCGCCACCATCTCGGTGTTGATCACCCCAGGGGCGATCGAGGCGGCGCGAATGCCGTGGCGAGCCAACTCTTTGGCCCAACCGTTAGACAGTGCCACCACCGCCGCCTTCGAGGCAGAGTAGTTGCTTTGGCCAATGTTACCGGCGCGCGCCACCGAGGAGATATTGATGATCACCCCGCCTTCGCCCGCCAGTGCCATCTGCGCCGCCGCTTCCCGACCACACAGGAAAGTGCCATCTAAGTTCACCGCTAGCACCTGCCGGAACTGCGCCAAGCTCATCTTATCCAGCAGCTGGCCATTTTTGGCTTTTATCAGCATGCCATCGCGCAGTAGCCCAGCGTTATTGACTAGCACCGACAGCGGCCCCTGACGGTTGCCAATATCGCTAAACAGCTGCTCGACTTGCGCTTCGTCGCTGATGTCACAGGCGTAAGCTTGAGCAGCGATCCCCAAGCTGCTCAGCTCGGTAACTGCCGCGTCCAGCGCCTGTTGATTGATGTCAATCAGCGCCAACTCGGCGCCCAACTGCCCCAGCCGCTTGGCCATCGCCATCCCTAAGCCACCGGCCGCGCCGGTGATTGCAATCCGTTTGCCTGCAACGTTCATTAGCGTTCCTGCTGTTGTTGAAATTGTTGGAAGATGGAGGAGAAGTCCAACTTGCCATGACCTTGACGAGCGTGCTGCCGATACAGTGCGGTAGTCAGTGCCCCCAGCGGCGTACTGGAATTACTTTGCGCCGCCGCCATCATCGCCAGCCCCAGATCTTTGGCCATCAGATCCACCATAAAGCCGCCTTGGTAATCGTTGCTGGCTGGGGTTTGTGGCATCACTCCTGGGCAGGGGTTGTACTTTTCTAAGGTCCAGTTGCCGCCGGAGGAGACCTTCATGATCTCCGACAACACTCCGGCATCAAGGCCGTGATCTCGACCTAACTGCAACGCTTCACTGGTGCCGACCATCAACACTGACAACAGCATGTTATTGCAGATCTTGGCCACCTGACCAGCGCCATGGCCACCGGCATGAAAGATGTTGGCGCCCATCTGCTCCAGCACCGGCTTGGCAGCTGCAAAGCCTGCATCGGTGCCGCCACAGATAAAGGTTAAGGTACCGGCGGCGGCCCCAGCGGTGCCACCAGATACCGGCGCATCGACAAACTCCAGGCCCTTGGCCGCCGCCGCATTGGCCACGGTGGTAGCGCTGTCGGCATCGATGGTGGAGCAATCGATCAGCAAGGTGTCGGCGGCCACTTTATTAATAAAACCGTCGTCGCCGAGGTAGAGTTGGCGCACGTGCTTGCCCGCGGGCAACATGGTGATCACCACGTCTGCTCCAGCAACCACACCACAGCCACTGCTGGCGGCAATGGCGCCCTGCTCGGTCAGCTCGGCCACCGCCTGAGGGTTGAGATCAAACACCCGTACGGTGCGGCCGGCTTTCACTAAGTTGGCGGCCATCGGCCCGCCCATGTTGCCTAGGCCAATAAACGCGATGGTAGTCATAACGCACTCTCCTTCAATCCCTGCAATGGATGCTGTGGCCACGGACTTTCGGTTAACTGCTCAATAAAGCCTGCTGGCACTTGCTCGATACCGCTAAATTGCCACTTGGGGCTGCGATCTTTATCAATCAACAAGGCTCGGACCCCCTCAACAAAATCCCCCAGCTGGGCACAACGTACTGCCCAGATAAGTTCTTGTTGGAACACCTGTTCTAGGCTCCACTCTCGACCCAATGCCAGTTGCTGCCACAGCAGACACGCGGTGATCGGACTGCCCGCTTGGGCGGTGTTTATCGCCCGCTGTAGCCACTGCTCGTCACTGTGGGTATGGCCAAGACGAGTCATCACCTCAGTCAGCTCACCGGCCATCAGTTCATCGATCAACGGCTGATTGATCGCCAAAATGCTCGGTGGCATCGCCTCGGCGGCGCGCTCACTGAAACACAGCAAGCGCTCGGTCAGCTGCTGCTTATCGGCGGCTTTATCCTGCTGCCACGGCAGCTGGGTCAGCACTTCCAGCACCGCCGCTTTATCGGCGCTGGCCAACAGATGATCGCCAAGACCCACGTAACAGGCATCCGCCCCATTCATGTTGTAAGCGGTTAAGCCTAAGAAGCGGCCGCAATGACCCGGCATCCGATTTAAGAAATAGCTGCCGCCCACATCGGGAAACAGACCAATGCTGATCTCCGGCATCGCGATCCGCGAGGTTTCGGTGACCAAGCGAAAATCGGCACCGGCCATCAACCCCAAACCGCCGCCCATAACGATGCCACTGCCCCACACCAGCAGCGGCTTGGGATAGCGGTGCAATTGATAATCCAGCTGGTACTCTTGGGTGAAAAAGTCAGTCACTTGCTGATCCAATTCACCGGCATGGCTACGCTGACTGTCGTAGATGGCGCGAATATCGCCGCCAGCGCAAAACGCCTTTTCGCCCGCCCCTTGCAGCCACACCGCCACAATCTGCGGATCCGCCGCCCAGTGCGCCAACTGTTCACTGAGACTTTGCACCATCGCCAGCGACAAGGCGTTAAGGGAACGTTCGCTGTTTAAGGTGGCGATACCAATCTGATGGCCCGACTCGGTATCGAGTCGTTGGAACATTACCGGGGCACTCATAGGATCTCTCCGGCGGACTCATCCAACAAACGTCGCGCGATGATCAGCCGCATGATCTCGTTGGTGCCCTCTAAGATCTGATGCACCCGAACATCACGAACGTGGCGCTCTAGCGGATACTCTTTGATGTAACCGTAACCGCCATGCAGTTGCAGCGCTTCGTTACAGACTTGGAAGCCAACGTCAGTGGCAAAGCGTTTGGCCATCGCACAGTAAGCGCTGGCTTCCGGATCGCCGCTATCAAGCTTAAACGCCGCCAAGCGCACCATCTGCCGCGCCGCCACCAGTTCAGTGGCCATGTCTGCCAGCTTAAACTGCAGCGCTTGGAATGCCGCTAACGGCTTACCAAACTGGCTGCGCTCCTGCATATATTGTTGGGCGCGCTCCAACGCCGCTTGGGCGGTGCCCAAGGAACAGGCGGCAATGTTGATGCGACCACCGTCTAAGCCCTTCATGGCAAAGGTAAAACCTTCGCCCTCTTGCCCCAGCAAGTTCACAGCGGGCACTCGGACGTTGTCGAACGACACCAAGCGGGTCGGCTGAGCGTTCCAGCCCATCTTCTCTTCCGCTTTGCCGTATTCGATGCCAGCACTGTCAGCAGGCACAGCAAACGCCGAGATCCCTTTCGGACCGGCTTCACCAGTACGCGCCATCACCACCAACATTTCGGTGCTGCCCGCGCCGGAGATAAACATCTTTGAGCCACTAATCAGGTAATCATCGCCATCACGCACCGCTTTAGTTTTCAAGCTGGCGGCATCGGAGCCACTGCCCGGCTCAGTCAAACAATAGGATGCCAGTTTCTGGCCGGTGGTTAGGGCTTCGCACCACTCATATTTAAGCGTGTCAGTGCCCCATGTGGCAATCATCCATGTCGCCATATTATGAATCGTCATCATCGCCGTGGTGGCGGTACAGCCTTTGGCGAGCGCCTCAAAAATCAGCAGGCTGTCGAGTCGCGACAGGCCTAAGCCACCGGCCTCTTCTGGGCTGTATAGGCTACAAAAACCCAGCTCACCGGCGCGCTGGATCACCGCTTTCGGGAAGTGATGATTGGCGTCCCATTCACCGGCATGAGGGGCCAGTTCCGCCTCAGCAAACTGGCTGGCCATCTCCACGAACGCCCGTTGATCTTCAGTAAGATTAAAATCCATAACTCATTCCTTTGATGCTCGGCATCACTACTTCAGGGCAATAGTCAGGTTCTGACCGGCGACAATGCCAGACTCAGGCCAACGGGCGGTCACGGTTTTGGTTTCGGTGTAGAAGCGCACCGCTTGCTTGCCGTAGGCGTGCAGATCGCCATAGAAGCTGTTCTTCCAACCGGTGAACGAGAAAAACGGCAGCGGCACTGGGATCGAGATGTTGATCCCCACTTGCCCCACTTCCACTTCGTGCTGATATTTGCGCGCGGCCGCGCCCGAGTTGGTAAAGATGCTGGTACCGTTGCCGTATGGGTTGGCGTTTACCAGAGCCAAGGCATCTTCTAATGAATCGACGGCGCTACAACACAACACCGGCCCGAAGATCTCCTCTTGGTAGATGCGCATTTGCGGAGTGACATCGCTGAATACGGTGGGGCCAACCCAGTTGCCGCTTTCAAAACCGGCGACGGTGCAATCAGAGCCATCCACCAAGCAAGTGGCACCTTGATCTTTGCCCGACTGGATCAACTCCAGCACCCGCGCTTTGGCTTGCGGGTTGATAAGTGGGCCATAGCCGGCCTCTTTATCGTCCCAGACGCCGGGGCGAACTTTGGCGATCGCCGCCGCCACTTCTGGGATCCACTGCTGCGATTCACCAACGAATACCGCCACCGAAATCGCCATACAGCGCTGGCCAGCAGCACCAACCGACGCGCCAACCAACTGGTTGATCACCGTTTGTTTATCGGCATCCGGCATCACCACCATGTGGTTTTTAGCACCAGCAAAGGCTTGCACCCGCTTCATGTTGTCGGTGCCAGTTTTGTAGATGTACTGCCCCACTGGCACCGAACCCACAAATGAGATCGCTTTGGTGTCGGGGTGGTGCAACAGCTGATCCACCACGGTCTTATCGCCGTGCAGTACCGCCAGCAGCCCTCTCGGCGCACCCGCTTGTTCAAACAGTTCGGCCAAGCGCATTGGCGTCATCGGATCTTGCTCAGAAGGCTTAAGCACAAAGCCATTACCGCAGGCGATCGCCAGCGGGAACATCCACAGTGGGATCATCGCCGGAAAGTTAAAGGGGGTAATGCCGACGCAAACCCCGAGCGGCTGGATGTAGCTGTAACCGTCGATGCCACGGGCGATGTTTTCTACGGTTTCGCCCATCATGTTGGAGGCGATGTTGCAGGCCTGCTCAACCACTTCAATACCACGCCAGACATCGCCCTTAGCGTCTTCAAAGGTTTTACCGGTCTCTTGCGACAAGATGGTGGCGATCTCATCGTGATGCTCTTTAAGCAGATGCTGATAGCGCAGCATCACTCGGGCGCGCTCTGATACCGCCACCTCTTTCCAGCTTTGCTGCGCCAGCTTGGCCGCCGCTACCGCTTGATTCACCTCTTGCTCGGTGGCGCTATTAAGCACCGCAATGACCTGATTATTAGCCGGATTGGTTACCTCAATCTGCAGGCTCCCAGCACCATCACAGTACTCGCCACCAATTAGGTGCTTAACTTGTTGAATCATGTTTCTTCTCCCCAGAAAACCAAACGCCGCCAGCAACAAAGTTACTGGCGGCGTGTTACTCCATTAAACTAATTCAATTGCGACCGCGGTGGCCTCACCGCCGCCGATGCACAAACTGGCAACCCCGCGCTTAAGATTGCGCTGTTTCAGTGCATGCAACAGCGTCACTAGGATGCGACTGCCACTGCAACCAATCGGGTGTCCCAAAGCACAAGCGCCGCCATGGACATTCACCTTGGCCGCATCCAAACCAAGCTCTTGAATGGCCAGCATGGTCACCATCGCAAAGGCTTCATTAAGCTCATACAAGTCGACCTCGCCTGCGCTCCACCCTAGCTGATTAAGCAGCTTATTAACCGCACCGACCGGCGCAATGGTGAACTCCGCCGGCAACTGAGCGTGACTGGCATGGCCAGCAATTTTAGCCAATACCGGCATGTTATTGGCTTGCGCATAACTTTCCGAGGTGATCACCAGTGCGGCAGCACCATCGCTGATAGAGCTAGAGTTCGCGGCAGTGATGGTGCCCTCTTTGGCAAAGGCAGGACGCAGTTGCGGGATTTTATCGGGACGGGCATTACCCGGCTGTTCATCAACGGCAACGGTCACTTCGCCTTTGCGCGTGTTGATGGTGACCGGCACAATTTCATCGGCAAACGCACCACTTTCAATCGCTGCATTGGCACGGCGTAGCGATTCCAGCGCATAGTCATCCATCTGCTCACGGGTTAGGCCGTATTCGTCAGCGGTTTTCTGGGCAAAGGTGCCCATCGCCCCGCCGCTGTAAGCGTCTTCAAGGCCATCCAAAAACATGTGATCCAGCACCTTGCCATGACCCATGCGCATACCGCCGCGAGCTTTATCCAATAGATAAGGAGCACCACTCATGCTCTCCATACCGCCGGCAACGACCACATTGGCCATCTGCGCTTTAATCATATCGTGGGCCATCATCACGGTTTTCATGCCAGAGCCACAGACCTTGTTAATCGTGGTAGCACCTACCGCCAATGGCAGTTCTGCCCCCAATGCCGCCTGACGGGCCGGCGCTTGCCCCAAACCCGCAGGCAACACGCAGCCCATTAAGACTTCATTGACTTGTTCTGGATCGATATTGGCACGCTCTAGCGCGGCCTTGATGGCGGTCGCCCCAAGAGTAGGGGTCGGCACTTGACTAAGGGAGCCTTGAAAGCCACCCATTGGGGTGCGGGCAACGGCGGCGATAACCACGGATCCGGTGGGGTTCGACGATGGATTATTTGACATAGCTACTCTCCGATGTAACTGCAATGTTGCCAAGCTAATACAAAGATTACGCTTACGGCAACGTAAACCTCTCACTTGCGCGCCAGACCAACTGTAAAGCTAACGTGCATAGCAAGTGCGACTGGTAACAACATCAATGCTGTCACCGAATGGGTTAAGCCGCGCAATCATCAACCAGCAAAATGACGTACTGATGATTGCAACTGCTCCTATCGACCTTAGCAGTCAGATCCTCTAGCTATAACCAATGGCTATTAAGTCAAATAGATCAACCTCGTACTTATGACTAACCCGAACAATGTCGGGCACCAACAATCAGGCCATTTGCTCAAGAAATCCCAGCAAAACCAACACAAACACCAAAGCTAATTGGATAAAAAATCAGAAACACCGCCAATCCCTCCATCCAAAGGGCACAGCGCAAAGCAATAGCTATTCAACAGTTGTGAATAAACACCCAATTGAAACCACCATCAGGATGTTAGGGGATTGTTACTGCGAGTTTTTTAGGGCAAGTTCAAACACTAGCGAGAGTGGTTGTCGCTAATTTCCAGCCGTAAACAGAATAAAAAGTGAAGCGACCGATAGGGAGAATAGGATGAGCTTACACAAACCTTCGCTGCTGGCTTTGGCGATCACCGCCGCCATCAGTGGCACCGGCTCCAGTTACGCCGCCGAACAGGACGCCGCAGCCGAAAATGTTGAACGAATTGCGGTTACCGGTAGCCGCGTCGCCCCCCGCAGCGTCGATGACTCACCGGTTCCCATCGACATCATCGATGCCTCAGAGTTTGAACGTCAAGGCGCTACCGATATGGACAGCATGCTCTCCAAAGTCGTGCCATCCTACAATGTCAACGATCAGCCTATTTCTGACGCCGCCACGCTGGTTCGCCCGGCCAACTTGCGCGGTCTGTCTCCTGATTCCACCTTGATTCTGGTTAACGGCAAGCGTCGTCACCGCGCCGCGGTCATTACCTTTTTAGGCGGTGGTATTTCTGACGGTTCGCAAGCCCCGGATGTCTCAACCATTCCGACGATTGCGCTGGATAGCGTTGAAGTGCTGCGTGATGGTGCAGCGGCGATCTATGGCTCCGATGCCATCGCAGGGGTCATCAACTTTAAGCTTAAAGACGATGCCGAAGGCGGCAGCCTGCAAGCCCGCTATGGCCAATACTATGAAGGCGACGGCGACACCATCACGGTTGCCGGTAACATCGGCTTGCCACTGTCAGAAAACGGTTTTATCAACTTCAGCGGCGAATACCGCACGGTTGATCCCACCAGTCGCAGTGTCCAGCGTGATGACGCCGCCGGCCTGATTGCCGCAGGCAACACTGCGGTGGCCAATCCAGCACAGATTTGGGGTAGCCCAGAGGTCGAGGACGATTACAAATTCTTCGTCAACGCCGGTCTGCAGCTGAACGATACCGACGAAGCCTACCTGTTCGGCAGTTATGCCGAGCGCACCGCCATCGGTGGTTTTTACTTCCGTAATCCAGAAACCCGAAGCGGCGTATTTGCCGATGCCGATGGCAATCCACTGATTGCTGATCTGACCGACGACATGAGCGGCAACTGCGATGGCTTGACCCGAGAGCAAGCGATGGCTAGCGCCACCTGTTTTGTGTTTAACGAACTGTTCCCAGGCGGCTTTACCCCAAGCTTTGGCGGCGATGTATTGGATCTGTCGTTGTACGCCGGTGTCCGCGGCGAATTCAACAATGGCCTGAACTACGACTTCAGCATGGGCCTTGGCCGTAACGAGGTCGAGTTCTTCATCAATAACACCGTCAATGCCTCGCTGGGGCCAGATACCCCAACCAGCTTCCGCCCGGGTAAATACGTGCAGATTGAACAAGGTTACAACGCTGACTTCGGTTACGCATTTGATAGCTTTGATCTGGCCTTTGGTGCCGAATACCGCAACGAGACCTTTGAAGTTTATGCCGGCGATCCAGCCTCATTCGAAATTGGCCCGCTCGCGGCGCAAGGCTTTGGTACCGGCTCGAACGGCTTCCCGGGTTTTCAGCCAGAAGCCCAGGGCAGCGAAAGCCGCGGCAACTACGCGCTGTATGCTCAGGTAGGTAGCGATCTGACCGACGATCTATTTATGGATGCCGCGGTACGATTCGAAGACTATGAGACCTTTGGTACCACCACCAACTTCAAAGTATCTGGGATCTATGAGCTAACCGACAACCTCGGTCTGCGCGCGGCGGTTAACACCGGCTTCCGTGCCCCAACCGTCGGCCAAGAGAGCGTGCGTAACGTCACCACCCAGTTCTCGGCGACCGGCCTGCAAGATCAAGCGACCCTGCCACCAACTAACCCTATCGCAGTACAAACCGGCGGTAAGCCATTGGAGCCAGAAGAGTCAGTCAGCTACAGCTTTGGCGTAGTGGCCAACTTTGGTGACATCGATCTGACCGTCGATTACTACAACATCGCCATCGATGATCGCATCAGCCAGACTTCACCGATTGAACTGACCGACGCCGATATTCAGGAGCTGCTTGATAACGGCTATGCCGATGCCGCCAGCTTTACTTCGGTGCGCTATTTCACCAACGATTTTGATACCACCACCCAAGGTATCGATGTGGTTGCCAGCTACCCAATGACCACTGACTTTGGTGACATTAAGTTCTCTCTGGCTTACGGCTGGAACGAGACCGAGGTCGACAGCTTCAACCCCGACAACATCAGCGAAACTAAGGTGCGTCTGCTGGAGGAAAACCTGCCGCATCACAAAGGCAGCCTGAGCTTTGAACACAGCTTAGGGGCTTTCGATAACCTGCTGCGGGTTAACTATTTTGGCAGTTACTACGAGGATCACATCGACTCGGAAGTCTTCCCAATCGAGGGCAGCGCCGCGTGGACGGTTGATGCTGAGATCAGCTACAGCATCACCGATACTGTGGTTGCCAGCGTCGGCGCACAAAACCTGCTGGATGAGCGCCCAGATGACAACCCCTACGCTGGCGTTGCTGGCTCTGAGTACCCAACCACCGCCCCAATCGGCATTAACGGTGGTCTGTACTACGTGCGTTTGGCCTACAACTTCTAAACCAAACAAGTCAGCACAACCAATAACGGCTGCCCGAGGCAGCCGTTTTTCTTTGCCCAAACATCAACACGCCCTAGCAATTAAGCGCTTTGAGATCGTATGGGGTCGCTTGATAGACATAATAGTTAAGCCAGTTACTGAGTAGCAGCGCCCCATGGGCATGCCAGTTGGCCAACGGCTGGGCGGTATCGTCATCATTAGGAAAATAGTTTTGCGGCAAGGCTGGGTTTAAGCCGGCGGCCAAATCGCGGCGATATTCATCCTGCAAGGTGGTGCGGGTGTATTCCGGGTGACCGGTAACAAACAGATTACGATTGTCGTTCGAGAGCACCAGATAAGCACCCGCTTCATTGGCATGAGCCAACACCTGCAACTCTGGGTGGGCATACAGCCAGTCCAGCGGTACTTGGGCATACCGCGAGTGAGGCACCCAAAAGTTGTCATCAAAACCGCGCAGCAACGGCACATGCTGATGCACCCGCTGATGCTGAAATACGCCTGAAATCTTGTCCGACCGCAACTGCCGTTTGATCTGATAGAGGTGATACAGCGCCGCGTGCGCCGCCCAGCATAAGAACAACACCGAGGTGGCGTGCTGTTGCGACCAATCGATTATGGTGCGGATCTCATCCCAATAAACCACCTCCTCAAACTCCAACTCGCCCAGCGGCGCCCCGGTAATGATCAAACCGTCATAGTTGCGATCTTTGACCTCTTCAAAATCACGATAAAACGCGTCCATATGATCACAAGGAGTATGTTTGGATGGGCGATGATGGATCCGCAGCAGTTCGACATCCACCTGCAGCGGCGTGTTACCAAGCAGCCGCAGCAGTTGGGTTTCGGTTTCAATCTTGTTCGGCATCAAGTTGAGGATCAGCAATTTAAGTGGCCGAATGTCCTGTTCGGCGGCGCGCTGCTCTGACATAACAAAAATGTTCTCCGCCCGTAACAGGGTCGAAGCCGGTAACTCATCGGGTACTCGAACTGGCATTGCGGCACTCCGTGCTTAAAAGGTAAGCATCACTTATATCAGGCCATCTAGACGTCCACAACCATCGAACCACTTATCACGTTGTAATGGCGCAGGCTTGCTTCTACTATCGCAGTACTCCCTGTTGAAAAAGCTTCATTTTATGTCCGAACTGAGTGCCATCATCGTTGGCGCCAACTCTGCCCTATCCCAGCAACTGGCTACCCGCCTGCATCAGCAAGGCGCCAAACTGGGTCTAATGGCCGCCGATCCGGCGGCGCTAACCGAATTGCAACAGCAAACCGGAGCCATAATCGTGGGATTGAACATCACCGATCCCAAACAGTGCCAACAAAGCTTTAACGAGCTGTGGCAGCAGTTGGATGGCGCCACCTTGGTGCTGATCAACACCGCCGCCAACGGCTTGGATCTGGAACTGCCGTGGCAGCTAGACCAGCAAATTATCGACGTTAACGTACAAGGCTTCGCCGCCATCGCTAACGCCGCTTTTAAAAAAATGGTTGAGCAGAAGTTTGGTCAAATTGGCGCCTTTACCTCGATTGCCGGTGAACGAGGTGGCCCGCAAACTGCTTTTCACGCCAGTAAAGCGTTTCAGCAAAATTACCTGCAAGGGCTGCGACTGCACGCCCAGCGGTTGCGATTGCCGATCACCATCACCGATCTGCGCCTAGGCTTTTTAGAGAAGATGCAAGGACGCGGCGGCGGCCTGTGGGCAGCACCGTTAGATAAGATCAGCAAACAATCGCTCAAGGCATTGCAGCGCGGTCGCCATACGGTCTATGTCACCGGCCGCTGGCGCTTAGCCGCATGGATAAGCCGAGTATTGCCAGAGTACATCTATAATCGCCGCCGCTATAAGTAGGGCGTGTAGGCCTTTGCCGTATATTTTTGCGCCCATTATTGGCTACTTTTGAAAGCAAATTGAACTTGCCCGGTTTGTTTTGCTGTTCCATGGTCATTGAGGGGCGCCTTGCAGGGTCGGACTAGCAACTGTCACTCTTCGTCATACGATTTCGACGTAGAGCCACTATGTCTTCAATCGCAATCCTCGATTGACAGCCGCTATCCTCGACCAAATTCTGCACACCAAAGGTCAACACGCCCTAGCCAAGGACCTTAGCCGAGGATCATAGCCAATGAGTCGTGAGGATCTGATAAAGCTGATGGCCGAACACTTGCAGCAGCAACTGCAAGGCAGCCACGACGATCCTCTGTTAGCGCCGCAGTTGGCAGCGGCGTTTTACGATGCCATGCTCGATTGGCAAGCCCCGCAACTGCCAGCAGACAGCCAAGTCGGCGCCATCATCGCTTGCGCCTTTGGCTATCAGCGCCAGCCCAACGGCAACATCACCGCGGGCGCGATGAATCAGCAACTGGCGCAATTGGTGATCCAACTGCAGCGACAGCATCAATGCCCCGCCTATCTGCAATGGGAGATTGCCGAGGCGCTCGCCGATGGCATCGACCAAGGGCAAGTGATATCGATTAACCCCGATATCCACCCACAAAATGCCACCGTGAACTATTTGAGCACTCAAGGGGTGATCGATAAGGTCGCGCAGCAAGTGCCTGATCCCAGCACCCTTGGCAAAGTGCTGGTGGTGGCATGGCGCCACCACATCACCCGCTGCGTCCAAGTTGCTCGCGATGCCGGCTTTGATGCCTATGCGCCGACGCTGTCGTTATTGCCCTATGATTACGATCCCTGCTCTGGCCAGATCTGGACCCGCAATCCACGCGACTATTTGCTGCACGATGTGTTGGTGCGTCTGAAAAAAGTTCAAGCCCGTCTACCGGGGCGTTAAAACTGCCAAGATGGTCACAGTGACTGTTGTCGGCGCAACTTATGATTTACCCTAATTCCCGAGTTAATTAGTCAAGAATGGTGCCCATGAGCCAACTGTTTCCCCTGCCAAGCCTTGGCGTGATCCGCGCCAGCGGTGCTGATCGCATCAGCTATCTGCAAGGTCAGCTAACCAGCGACATCGTTAAACAGCCAGAAAATCACTGGAACTTTAGCGGTCACTGCGATCCTAAAGGCAAGATGATTGCCGCGTTTCGACTGCTAAAACAGGCCGAGCAACTGTTGCTGTTGATGCCCAAATCACTGCTGGAGCTGGATCTGCCAGCGTTAAGCAAATACGCGGTTTTCAACAAAATCGATCTGGTTGATGCCTCAGCCGAACTGCAACTGTTTGGCTTGACTGATAACGCCGCCATTGCCGATTGGCCTGGTGACGACAACCTCAAACAACAGGATCAGGCGTTGGCGCTTATCGACGGTGACCGTGCCATTATCGTGCTCCCACAAGGTGCCGAGTTGCCAGCCTCGCTGGCGGCACTGGCTCAAGGTGACGAACAACAGTTTATCGCCTCTGAACTGGCGGCGGCGCGCCCATGGTTTGAAGCCGAGCACAGCAGCGAACTGGTACCGCAGATGGTCAACCTTGATGCCATTGGTGGCATCGCCTACAACAAAGGCTGTTACATTGGCCAAGAAACTGTTGCCCGAATGTACTTCCGTGGCGGCAACAAGCGGGCGTTGTACACCCTGGCTACCAGCGTTGATGCAGATGGTGACGATCTGCAACTGAAGCTGGGTGACAACTGGCGCCGTGCCGGCACCATTATCGCTAAAGCCAGCGATGGCGAACGCCTGCTATTGACCGCGGTGATGACCAAAGAGTTGCCAGAAGCGCCAGAATTTATGCTGGGTGAACACACGGCGGAGCTGCTAGAGCGCCCTTACCCGCTGATGGAAAAGCAGTAACCGCTTTTGCCGGTTAACAAAGTAACGGTTTACCACCAACTGCTGTGCAAACGACAAAGACCCGCTTCAGCGGGTCTTTTGCTAGCTATTCTTGCTAGTGGGAAGGTAACTGAGTCACCGCGATGAATATCTTAGATGCCAATAAACTGCAGCCAGCCATTTTAGTGGGGATCATCAACGAGCGACTGCGTCACGATGGTCACAACTTAGCGGATCTCGCCGCCGAATTAGAGCTAAACAGCCTTGAGCTAGAGCAGCGCTTAGCCGACGCCGGATTTCACTATCAAAGCAGCAACCAGCAGTTTGTGCGGAAATAGCGGTTAGCAGTTAGCAGTTGGCAGTTGGCAGTTGGCAGTTGGCAGTTGGCAGTTGGCAGTTGGCAGTTGGCAGTTGGCAGTTGGCAGTTGGCAGTTGGCAGTTGGCAGTTGGCATGTTGCTTCCAGGTTTCCGAGATCTGCAAGCTATTGCTCTTGCCTTTACTAACAACTAACGACTGCTCTAGCCCTACTAACAACTAATAACTAACGACTGCTCCAGCCCTACTAACAACTGATAACTAACGACTGCTCTAACCCTTACCAATACTTTTCAACAGTGATTTGCCCGGGGGTCCGACGCAGGTTTTTGCGCAGCCCCATCTCTTCCAACACCTCGACGGTATCGCGGATCATCTCAGGGTTGCCGCAGATCATGGTTTGACTGCGAGCCGGCGCTATTGGCACATCCGCACGCTGTTGAATTACGCCAGACTTCAACAGTTCTGGGATCCGCCCTTTCAACGCGTTTGGGTCGTCATCGCGACTGACAATTGGCACAAAGCGTAATTGCTGTGGGTGTTTTGCCAGCAGTGCTTCAATCAATGGCAGATAAGCGAGATCGTCGCTATGGCGCACCGCGTAGACCAACACAAAGGTTTCGTAGCGCTCCCAGCAATCTTCACTTTGCAAAATCGACAGGAATGGCCCCACTGCGGTGCCGGTGGCAAACATCCATAGCTCTCGCCCGGCGGGCACCTCATCTAGGGTTAAAAATCCGTTAGGGCGGGTTGCCACCATCACTTCATCACCGGGGCTTAAATCTTGCAGACGCGGCGACAACTCGCCCTCTTCAACCGTCACCGCCAAAAACTCAAGGGTGTCCTGCTCTGGTGGATTAACAAATGAGTAGGCCCGTTGCACCCGCTCGCCCTGTTGTTCCAGTGCCAACTTGCCAAATTGACCGGCGACAAAAGGATCGGTATCAGCACTGACTTTTAGGCTAAATAACCGCGGATTCCAATCAATCCGCTCAACCACTTTGCCCTGTACCCAACCGCGACTTGTTTGTGGACTTGCGTCGTTTGTCGTTGCCATTTTCGCTACTCCCTTGGAAACCACCAGTCTTCTAAGCGTAGTCCAATATCACTGCCTAAGTTATTAAATTAATGGATTTTTATTTTTGTATAACAAACAAAAAACCTCGCCGAAGCGAGGTTTGATAAAGGTTAACCAAAGCGCAGGTTCAGCGGGTTTCGACCGCAACGCCGGTATCCGCAGCCTCGGCGGTCGCAACCGCTGGCTCGGTGCGATCGACCAAGGTCACCACCGCGGTATCGCCAACCACGTTAGCCGCGGTCACAAACATATCGATAATCCGGTCGACGGCAATCACCAGCGCAAAAGCGGTTTCCACCGGTAAACCCATCTGGTGGATCAGTACCCCAATAACAACCGCACCGCCGCCCGGTACCCCACCGGCGCCAACTGACAGCATAAACACAATGGCAATCAGTGCTGGCAGCTGTTCGGTGGTGATTGGTGTACCAAACGCATTAGCCAAGAAGAAGGCGGCGATGGTGACGTAAATGGATACCCCACACATATTCATGGTCGCCCCCAGTGGTACCCCAAAGCCGGCGGTCGCAGGATTAACCCCCAACTTATCGGTCAAGGTACGCAGAGTCACTGGAATGGTGGCGTTGGAGCTGGCACATGAGAAGGCAAACAGCATCTGCTCGCGAGTCTTTTCACGGAACTGTTTAGCGCTAATGTCGGTAAACAGGCCGATCAACACCGGGTAAACCACCACCATCCACACTACCAGCAGCACCACAATCAGACTGATGTAACCCAACACCGCTGAGAACGTGGTGGCATCCAAGGTGGCGCCCAATTTAACCATCAGCGCAAACACCCCGATTGGTGCAGCACGCATCACTAGCGTGATCAGCGCCATCATAATGGTGTTGGCTTTGGCAAACGCCCGACCGACACCATCCATCTGGCTGCCCAGCTTTTTGATGATGAAACCCAGCAGCAGCGCCATAAAGATGATCTGCAGCATATCGCCGTCAGCAAATGCCTGCACTGGATTGCGAGGGATGATATTGGCCACCAACTCGCCAAAATTTGGCAGTTCAGTGCGTTCGATGGCGGTCGCCGCTAGTTGCGGCAGATTGGCTCCTACCCCCGGCTGGACAATCAGCGCCACCACCATCGCTACAGTGATGGCGAACAGGGTATTAGCGATATACAGTGCAAAAGTTTTTCCGCCCAAGCGGCCAAACGCTTTGGCGCTTGGCAGTTGGGTCATACCAGCGACAATCGAACAGAACACCAATGGCACAACCAACAACATGATCAGATTAACGAACATGCTGCCCACGGTACTGGCAATGGCGACCCCAGTGGTTGCCAAGGCACCACCATCGGCGATGCCGCCACGCATTAAAAAGCCAAGCAGCAAGCCGGCAAACAAACCGACGAAGATCTGAGTGGAGAGAGAGTATTTAGACATAGACCATGGGCCATCAGCGGAAACTGCGGCTCAGTCTACTGCCATGAATTTATTGATGAAAGTGGCCGAAAAATTGACCGTCGTGTGACATCCGCTGGCTCGCGCAAAAATCACCTTGGAATTTCACGCTAAAAAACACAATCAAACAGCACAAAATATCAATTTGCACACAAAAATATCCATAAAATACCACTTGTGACACAACTCACAAGCCTGAAAGTTGCCGAGTATTCGCCCTGCGAAACCACAAAAAAGGCGCCCTGGTGCAAACCAGCGGCGCCCTATTTGAACGGTTTAACGCTTACTGCTGCGGGTAAGCGTCACCGTAGATCTGCATAAAGTCTGCGCGGATCAGTTGTTCCAGATGGTTGGCTTGTTCGGTTGGGCAGAACAACATCACGTGCAAGATCTGCTCACCTGTATCGCGACTGCTGATGTGAATGTGCGGATCTGGGCCGGGTAGGTCAACCCCTGCGTGTTTCTCAATAACGCCGTTATAGCGGCGAGCGACCTCGATAAAGTCTTCACAGTGACCGTCGATACGTTGCCGAAGTTCCGGTAACAGTGGGTAAAGGTTGTTGAACTTAGCGACCACAATAAAGAAATCGTGGTAAACATAGCGCTTCATAAAATTAAGGTTTTTCACCGGATAGGTGAAAAACAAACTGTTGGGCAAGGTGATGGTCTTACCGGTGAAATGGTATTGACCATGGTGCAGATCGATCTCTTGCACCACTGTTGCCATCAGCGTGTGCTCTAGCACTTCACCGCAGTTATGGCCAACCTCAATCCAATCACCAATCCGAAAAGAACGCGAACTGGCCCGTTGAATCGAGCCGGTAAAACAGAGGATGATCTCCTTCGAGGCCACCACCAGTGCCACCGCGACCGCCGCGACCGACAACGCAAATTCGCTGATTTCAGATTTCCATAACAGGAAGATGCTCAGTGCCACCAAGGTAAAACTGACGTTCTTGGTGCGCGAGATCCAATTGCGCTGATCCTCTGACAGGAACATCGCATCGCCACGGATCCGCGACAGGATCACTTTGCGCGCCATCAACGCTACGCCGATCAGCAGCACGCTGAGTAACAATTTATGCTCGAATAACAACTGCCACCCGTGCAGCAATGCTTGTTTCCAGCCCACGCTTCCCCATTCAAACTCAATCATCGATTAGCACACTGCCTTATTCATCTCAAAGCGCTCTCGCGTTCGCCTTGGCCTAGATTACCGAAAAACGCCACCACAACAGGTCAAGCCAGCCCGCCGTTAACGGACACTGCCTGCAACCACCCCGGTCGCGGATACGGGTACTGCCTTAACGGTCACTTGGGCGGCGGCTGCCGTTGCTTGAGCATGCTGGTTTACCAGCAGCTTTAGCTGTTCAGTCACCGTTAGTTGCTGCTGCGAGGTTTGCGCCAGTTGGCCAGCCAACTGGGTCAGCAGTTGTTCAATGCTTAACAGGTACCCCTCTAACTGCCGTTCATCCGCTTGTTGCAGCTGCTGCACCGTGGCCCCAATCTGCTTGGTATGATTAGCCTCTACCGTGACCTGCTGAACCAGCAATTTAATGCTATCAATCTGCCGTGGCTGCTGTTCGATAAGCTGCTCTAAGGCAAACAGGCGTGCTTGAGCAACGGCGAAGGACAGCGGCGCTGCATCATCAATATCAATCTCTTCCAGATCATACACCGCCGCCTGTTGCGGGCGCAGGTACAACAGCCGCACGGTATCGGTTTCCAGTCGCACTTGCTGTGGTAACAGCTCTGTCATCTGCCGTTGCGCCCGTTCGCTGCGGTCATCGGCAATCAGCGCCACCAACCGCCGCAGTTCACGCTCAAGCGCTTGGTATTCATCGGGATAGTGTTCTGGGGTTGCCAACGATTGCAACACCTCGCGATTGGCGAACGCCGGTGCCAATAACTGCACACTGTCATGGCGAACTTGTTCTGCCTTATCCAAGGCCAGTTCAGCATCACTAAGCCCATCCAGACAGGCCTGATAGCGACTGCGGCGACTAAAAACGCCAATGCTTTGGTGCAGTTGGGTCGGATCTGCGGCGATTTTGGCAAAGTGTTTACCAGCCTCCGCCAGCGCGTCCGTTGCCTGCTCAAGCTGCTTTGGGGCAAACCACGCCAGTTCGCTCTGCTGCAAACGCTGCTGCGCTTGTTGTTGACGCTGCGCCAGTTGCGTAACCAAGGCTTGCAACGGCTCGGCGGCAGTAACAGTGGGCAGTTCGGTGACATTGGTGGTGCTGCTACACCCGGCCATCACCAAACCACAGAGCATCAGCCCCACTGCCATTACTTGCTTCATTTACTGCCACCATGTCATCAACGTTGATCTTGTGGCAGTGTATTTGGGCGTTGTCGTAGCGACAATCGTTATTCAGTAATTTAGCGGCTGCAAAATTGGCAAACATCAGTTGCTTGACCAAGATCACAAGCCAAAATCCTATGATCACTCTAAAGTCACGATCAACCCGCCAATATCGGCAAGCGAGCCGCTATGCTTGGCGCTGCAACTGTTAGGGCGTGTTGATGTTTGGTGTTCAGAATTTGGTCGAGGATAGCGGCTGTCAATCGAGGATTGCGATTGAAGTCCCTCTCCTCTGAAATCAAAATCAGGGCTCTACGTCGAAATCGTATGACGAAGAGTGACAGCTGCTAGTCCGCCCCTGCAAGGCGCCCCTCCGTGGCCACGGATCAGCAAAACAAACCAGCAAAGTTCAATTTGCTTTCAAAAGTAGCCAATAATGGGCGCAAAAATATACGGCAAAGGTCAACACGCCCTAGTAATGGAGTACCCCAGACGATGAGTTCGCTGCTACTGCTCACTGCCAGCATCAACATGGCCTGTATCGAACAGCAACTGCTGCATGGCGATCAAAGTCAGACTCTGGCCGAGTTAAAACAGCGCTGTCAGTCGCTCACTGAGCAACCGCTTGAACGGCAACCGGTCGCCGTCAGCGCCGCGCAAGAGATTGACCGCCGCCGCGCCGCCGAAAAACAGATCGACAACAATCGCTTCGGCTTAAGCGCCTACCACAACAACTATGTGCTGCTGGCCAGTTACAACAACAACCCCAACCAAGCGACCTGGGAATATGGTCCCGAGGGGATCCAACCCTGGGAGGTAAAAGCCCAATTTAGCTTTAAGGTACCAATTACCCCCGACTGGTTTGGCGATGACAGCGGCTTATACATCGCTTACACCAACCAAAGTTGGTGGCAAGCCTATAACGGTAAGGTTTCGGCGCCGTTTCGCGACACCAACCACATGCCTGAATTGGTGTGGATCCACAAACTGAATGACTATCAATTTGGCGACTGGCAATGGGATCTGTTGTCGCTGTCGCTCAATCATCAATCCAACGGCCGCAGCGGCGAGGCCTCTCGCAGTTGGAATCGGCTGATTGCCACTAGCGCCTTTAGTTACAACCGCTGGGTGCTCGGCGGCCGCGCTTGGTATCGGTTACCCGAGGACGCCAAAATTGACGATGGTGATCCTAACACCCCGCCACCGGCTGAGGGCGATGACAATCCAGATATCACCGACTTTATGGGCTATGGCGAGTTATTTGCGATCTACAACCGTGATGACCACAACTTCAGCCTGCGCACTCGTGGCAACCTGCGCGAGCACCAAGGGGGATTAGAACTTGGCTGGTCATTTCCACTCACCGGTAAACTGCGCGGGCATGTTCAAGGTTACTGGGGCTATGGTGAAAACCTGTTGGACTACAACCACCGCTCTGAACGGATCTCTTTTGGGGTTGAATTAACGCCATTGTTATAGCCCCGCTGATCCTTGTTGAGTGTTTTTGCATAGCGCTAAAAAAAGAATATTTTTGAGTTAGATGCGGGCTTGCTAACGGCACGTTTAGCGCTAATGCCAAGCAACTGGTGATTTACCCCACAGTTTTGCCGGTTTCAAAAAAACTTTACTGCGCTTAAGTCACCCACGCCTAGGCCGAACGTGACTGAAACAACAATCTTCTTTTGCACGCCCGCCACAACAGCACAGTTTGGAATTGATTACTTTAGCCCTGCACCTATTACAGCAGGGTATAGATCATGACCACTCGTAGAGACTTCATCAAAAAGATGGGCGTCGGCGTTGCCGGCACCATGGCATTGCCAGTAATGGCGGCCGAAACTCAAGCCGATCCAAACACTTGGGACGAAACCGTAGACTTAATCATCATCGGTTCTGGCTTCGCTGGCCAATCCGCGGCGATTAACGCCAAGCGCGCCGGCATCAACAAAGTTGTCGTACTGGACAAAATGCAGGTTATCGGTGGCAACTCCGCCATCAACGGCGGCTGGTTTGCGGTTCCACGCAACCCAATCCAGCTGGCCCAAGGCATCAACGACGACAGCCCAGAAGTACTGGTAGCGGATCAGATCGCTGCCGGTCGTGGCCTAGCCAACCCAGCCCTGCTGCAAAAGATTGCTGATCACGCGCTGGACTCCTACCAGCTGTGTGTCGATTCTGGGGTTAAATTCCGTGAAGGCTTCAACCAACTGGTTGGTGGCCACACCAAAGCCCGCGCTATCCGCGTAGTGGAAGGCACCGGCGGCGGCATCACCCAGCGTCTGTACGAAGTGGGCATGAAAGAGGGCGTTGAATACCGCCTGCAGCACAAAGTCGAAGACTTTGTCATGACCACCACCGACAAAGGCAGCAAGATCGAAGGCGTTATCGTTAAGAAAGGCTACCGCTTCCCGAACGAAAAAACCGGTCACATTGTGCGCATCAAAGCGACCCACGGTGTGGTGATCTGCTCCGGCGGCTTTGCTCGCAACAAAGAGCTGTGTGCCATCGTTGATCCAGCACTGGATCCAACCTTCGATTGCACCAACCAGTTGGGCGCCACCGGTGAGGTGACCCTGACTGCAATGAACAACGGCGCCATGCCAGTACACATGAACCTGATCCAATCCGGTCACTGGGGCTCCCCAGATGAAGGCGGCTTTGGCTGGTCGAACGCCCTGCTGTCCATCGGCTGGCACAAAGGCATCGGCGTTTCGGTAAACACCGGTAAGCGCATCATGAACGAACGTGCTGACCGTTTGACCTGTGCTACCGCGATGGCCAAAGAGCGTCACGAAGACAACTCTCCGGCGTACCCAGTGGTGTTCTTCAACTACAACCCATACAAAGACGACGAGCGCGTAGTGCGTTCAGTACGTGACGAGATGGCATGGACCTTCAACTCGCTGGATGAGTTGGCCGCCCGCTTCAACATCCCAGCGGCCGAATTGAAAGCCACCGTAGAACGCTTTAACGGCTTCGTTAAAACCCAGAAAGATCCAGAATTTGGTCGTGAAATGGACTCTGCTGAGATCCTTAAGCCACCGTTCGTTGCCTCGCGGATCTGGCCAAAAGTGCACTACTGCATGGGCGGTCTGAAAACCGATAACGACGCTCGCGTACTGAGCTCCAAAGACTTCCAGCCAATCGCTAACCTGTACGCCACCGGCGAAGCCGCAGGCGGTGTTCACGGCTCGACCCGTCTGAGCTCTTGCGCTTGCTTGGAAGGCCTGGCGATGGGCTTCGTACTGGCAAAAACTCTGACCACTGACATCAAAGGAGCCTAAACCATGAAAAAATTAACTCTATTGGCTGCTTCTTTGCTGTTGGCAATGACCGCCCACGCCGGTGAAATCGTTAAGCAGGAAGGCGGCATGAAAGGCCGTAGCCAGCACGCTTTTATCTACCAAGATGATTGCCAAAGCTGCCACGACAAGAGGCCTCGCAAGTACATGGACGATAAGGCCTGTCGCGATTGTCACGGCGACATGAAGGATATCGAGATCCCGAAAGAGCGCCTGAAGTTTGAGCACGCGGATCCGCACCAGAGCCCACACTACGGTGAAGGCGCGTCCTGTATCGCTTGTCACAGCGAGCACAAGACCTCGGCTCCAGCCTGTGAAGAGTGTCACCGCGCGTGGTTTGACGAACGTTAATCGTCTCAGCCACGTCACGACAATCACTCAGTCATCATCAACCTAGCCTGTCGTGATTGGCTAAAAATGAAAGTGCCCCAAGTTCTCGCTTGGGGCATTTTTGCTTCTAAAGATGCACTACAGCAGCGCGCTGGCGCTGGCAACAATCCGCTGGGCTTTACGCTGCATCGCTTCAATCACATATTGGGCCGCCGCAGGTTGGGTGCGCCCCTTCAGTGACACCATGCCAAAATTGGCTTCGATAGGCTCAAGATCGGTCACCTTCAAAATGCCGAGCTTGCCCTCATTGAGTGCGTCATAGACGCTCGAGAGTGGCGTTAGTGCGATCAACTGGCTATCAAACAGCGCCGGCTTTACGGTAACGAACTGGTCAAAACGGATCAGCCGCCGCCCAGAGACCATGCTACCTAAGGTTAGCCCCGGAATATGATGCTCAAGAAACTGATCTGGCATGGTTCGCGGCAGTGCCAACGGGTATTGCTGTAAGTCGTGAAATTTCAGCTCAGCCCGCGCCAGTAACGGATGCTGCGGGTTACAGCACAACAACACCGGTTGCGCTGCTAACCGAGTAACTTGCAGATCTTGGCGTTGTATCAGCCCGGTACCGACCACCTCATCGACCATAAAATTCAGTTCACCAGACAGCAGTCGCCGCAGCGAACGCTGCCAATTGTCGATTCTAAGTTCGAGATTCAAGGTCGGATGGCGCCGAGTCAGTTCGCCAATCACAGGTCCCATTAAGGTTTGCGCCGGAATGGCACTGGCACCAATTGCCAACTCACTCCAATCGCCACTGTGCATCAACTCTAACTCCATCCCCAGTTGCCGCACATCGCGCAAGATCCGCTCACCGTGGCGCAATACCGACTCGCCATAGGGGGTCAGACTGACCGCCCCTTGCTGGCGGTCCAGTAACGGCGCTTCTAACAGTTCCTCCATCCGCTGAATGCTGCGGCTCAAACTGGGCTGACTCAAATGCAACGCCTCCGCAGCGGCGCTAAAACTGCCTTTACGGCACAGCATCTGAAAGTGGCGCAGGTGCCGAAGTTCCATGGTGTTGGTGCGCATAACATTTCCTTTGCAGCGAATAAATACGACGCCATAGATAGCCAAATTGCATTCAACCCAACGCCTTTATGAGTACGTTACCGATCAACCAAGTTCGCTGCAAACCTCCACGTTTCAGCCAAAGCTGTGGTTTATCAACAGCAAACCAGCAGGTGATGTCACGACAACTGACAACACTGGTAAGCCAAAGGGAAAAATCAGCCGGCAACAGAGGCATAAGCCAGTCATGCTTTTTATGCATACACAGTCGGCAAAGTTTGCATTGGAACGTATTAAAAAGATGACGCAACATCAGCCAAGGGCCGTGATTCTGTACGCCGAACACAGCAAAGCACCGCTTTGGCCAGCACGCCCCCATCCCGCAGTTGCCTCTTTGGGGTAGGGAAACCGCCACTTTCGGACCAAGGACCGCCCCATTTGGGGCTTTGAGGTTATAAATGCAACTAAAAAAAGCGACCATCATGACACTGACGGCGCTGTATGCTGCGGGAATGGGCTCGGCCCACGCCTCGGCCAACAGCCACAGTGCCAATATAAGCGCCGACTCTTTGCTGCAACTGCATGCCAGCGACGCCCAACTTAATCACAACCGCATCGTTCGCCAACAGCCCGGCATGACCCTGCAACAACGGCCCGGCTCTATCGGCCTAAACGTTCACCGCAGTATCGCCGCCAGCAGCACCAAAGTGCCGTTTGAATGGGAAGCCGATATCAACGGTGAACAGACCTACATCGTGCAACTGACCGACGCCCCAGTGGCACTCTATCAGGGCGAGCGCCATGGCTTTGCGGCCACCGCAGTGCGCGCGCAGAAGCAATTTAGCCGTGGCGCCAGCAGCGCCAATCTGCACCCACAAAATCCAGTGGTCGCCAGCTACCGCAGCTTTTTGGGCAATCAGCAAGACGGTGCATTAAACCAAATTAGCCAAGTTGCCCCTGCCGCCAAAGTGACCCGCCGCTTTACTATGGCACTGAACGGCATGAGCATGCGTCTAAGCCAAGATGAAGCCGCCAAAGTGGCCGAACTGCCCGGCGTCAAAGCGGTGACTCGCGCCAAAACATATCAACTGTTTACCGATGTTGGCCCCAAACACATTGGCGCTGATCAGCTATGGCAAGGGATCGGGGTGCCCAGCAGTAACACCGTCTTTGGTGAAGGTATTATCGCTGGGATCTTGGATACCGGCATCAACACCGATCACCCCTCCTTCGCTGCAATTGCCGGCGATGGCTATCAACACATCAATCCCTTTGGCAGCGGTAACTTTGTCGGCGACTGTGCCATCGCCGAATACGCCAGCCTATGTAACGACAAGCTGATTGGAGTGCGCTCCTATGAGGTGATCACCGACAGCTATAAGGATCCAGGGTTCCAGCCAGAGGTACCTGAGTGGGAAGTCGATTACCTGCGACCGCCAACCGGCGAGGATTACAACGGTCACGGCTCGCACACCGCCGCCACCGTTGCCGGCAATCTGTTGTTTGATGTGCCCTACAAACTGCCAAGCCTTGGAGTCAGCGGCGATGGCTTCGACACCGACTTGGTGTTTCCAGAGGTATCCGGGGTCGCACCACGGGCCAATATCATCTCCTATCAAGTCTGTTTTGCCGGTGGCTCCGGCGATCTGTATGCCGGTTGTCCAGGGGATGCCCTGTTGGCGGCCGTCGAAGATGCCATCAGTGATGGCGTTGATGTGATCAACTTCTCCATCGGTGGTTTGGAGAGCCTGCCTTGGCACAGCGCCCTAGAGATGGCCTTCCTAGCCGCCCGTGAGGCCGGCATTTCCGTGGCAGCCTCTGCCGGTAACTGGGGCACCGCCGGTCCCTCGTTGATTGACCACGTTTCACCGTGGCTAACCTCAGTTGCCGCTAGCACCCATGGCCGCGAAATCACTGCAACCGATGGCAGCTTAGGCAGCTTTACCGGTGAAGGTGCACCCGCGCAAATCATCGGTAAAGGGGTAACCGGTGACTTTACTGGCACGCTCGTTAACGCCGCCGACTTCGATGACATTGAGGCCGGCATGCCCGGCGATGGCATGTGTTTACAACCCTTTGCCGATGCCACCTTCAGTGCCGATCAAATTGTTCTGTGTAAGCGCGGAGAGATCGCCCGCGTTGCTAAAGGCACCCACGTTGCCGCTGGCGGCGCCGGTGCAGTGGTGCTATACAATGCCGTCGCCTACGACGATGGCCAAGGTGGCAATAGCCTAAATCTCAACCCATTCCCAATCCCGGGGTTGCATGTTGATTACTACGCTGGCCAAGAGTTGGTAAGCTGGCTGGAAAACAGCGAAGTCGCACCACAGGCAACCATCACCGCGTCCGAGGTGATCACTCAAGCACGCGATGCCGACGTACTGGCAAATTTCTCTAGCCGCGGTCCTAGCCGTACCAATCCCGATACCATGGTGCCCAATGTCTCAGCCCCAGGGGTAAACGTATTTGCCGCCTACGCTGACGACATGCCATTTACCCAATATCCGGCGCCAACCGACTATGCGGCCATCAGTGGCACTTCAATGTCTGGCCCGCATGTGGCCGGCGCCATGGCGCTGCTTAGCCAAGCCCACCCAGACTGGACTCCAGCGCAGATCCAATCGGCTCTGATGACCACCGCCTTGCCGGGTAAGTCCTACGACTTTAGCTACCCACCACAACTGGTTGATGCCAGCTTCTATGAGATGGGCAGCGGCGTAATTAACGTTGCCCGCGCCGTTAAAGCCGGACTGCTGCTGGATGAAAGCGGTGATAACTACCGGGCGGCGAACCCTGCCGAGGGTGGCGATGTAACCGCCCTGAACGTGCCTTATCTGGCCAATAGCGAATGCGCCGGCAGCTGTACTTGGATGCGAACCTTTACCGCGACTGAAACTGGCAGTTGGCAAGTGACTGCTGAAGAGTTGCAGGTCGATGGCACCGAATTCCTTGAACTTGAAGTCTACCCAAGTGAATTCACCTTGGCCGCAGGTGAAAGCCAAAGCATCATGGTGACCGCCAAGATCATGGACGTTGAAAGCGTATTTGCCACCTCCTCCTCGGTCGAGGTCTTTGGCAAGGTACACCTAACGCCAGATAACGCCGCGCTGCCAAACCAATACTTGCCAGTGATGGCTCGCTTTGCCGGTGATGCGTTACCCGCCATTGTTAGCGGTGATATCCATCGCGACAGCGGCAGCATGTTAACCCCAGCGCTGCAGACTCGTCAGATCGCTGAACTTGGTGTAAAAGTCAGTGGCCTGACTGCGGGCACCGACTACCACTATCAACTGTCAAAAGCGGTTGATTACAGCTTCCGCGAGCCAGAAACGCTGATCAACAATCCTGGCATCGCCATCGAATTCTTCGATGTACCGGAAGGTACCCGCCGCCTAGTCTGGGAGATCAAGCACGAAGATAAGGCGGTTAAGAGCCAGCTGGATATCGGCATGGATCTTGATGAAGATGGCATGGTCGATTGGTTTGACGAAGCGATCTGTTACTCCTTTACCGATCTGAACGACTACTGTGCCATTAATGATCCTCGTCCAGGCCGCTACTGGGCAGTAATTGGCAACTACAAAGACGTTTGGGGCGATGCCGAAGACAGCAAAGACAACATCACCATGTCGTTGGCTTTGGTTGGCAGCGACGACAATAGCAGCCTCACCGTGTCAGGCCCGAGCAGCACCGATGGCTTAACCCCATATCACTTGCAGATGGACTGGGATCTCGACGCACCAGAACTCGACCAGCGCTACTACGGCGTAGTCGAAGTGGGTAATACCCCAGAAAACATCGGCAACGTCGGCATGATGGCAGTTAACCTGACCTATGTAGGCGACGATCTGGCGGTGGCGGCTGACCGTCAGCAAGTTGGCGAAGGCGACACCGTTGAGTTTGCCATCACTATGGCACCAAACCTGTTGGGGCTAGAGCGCAGCGTTGATCTGCAAATGCAGTTAAGCGATGGCCTAACCCTGCTGCCTGAAACCTTAAGCATCATCAGCAACAACAACGATCTGGCCGGCGACGCCGAGATTGACGGCAACCGCATCAGCTTGGCCGCCACCCAGATCGCCAGTAACGCCATCACCCGCAGCTATTCGTTTAGCACCAGTGACAACGATCCGATGTGCCGGATCCCAGTTGGTGATGACCCCTTCTATTTGGATCTGTTTGATGTCGCCGGCTTTGAGCCAAGCCCAGAGATCTTCGGCCCAGTAAACCGTATGGCATGGATGAGCCTCAGTGACTTTGGTTTGGATGCTATCCCACTGTACGGCAACATCGAGTACATGGAGCGTGACATCCTGCAAGTGTCGCCTGGCGGCTTTATTCAGTTGGATTCGCTGCCGCTGTTCTGGCCGGCACACTACCCAATGGACGCTGACTTCTTCCCAGATACTGTGGTTGGACCGCTATGGCGTGGTGACGGCGTGATTGAAGAGCCGATGCACGACTACGTCAACGAGGAAACCCATGGGGTAACCATGGCGACCACCACCGATCGTCGCTACCTGATCGTCGAATGGGACAATATGAAGCAAGGCCCGGCGTTCTTTATCAACGACAACCCCGATCCAGACGCCCGTTACAGCTTCGAATTATTCGCCTCAACCGAACTTAACTTTGCTCCAGGTGAACATGAGTTCGTGTTCGCTTACGACAAGATGGTTGGCGACAAGGGGCACCTTGGCTCAATCGGTCTGCATGGCTACTACGGCCCTCGCGGCACCTTTGGTCCGGCTTACGGTTACCTCGGTGAAAGCTACGCCTTTAACGACGTTGATGAGCGCGTCGCCGAAGGGATGGTGCTGTGTGCCAACTATCACGGTCCCGAGCAATCGGCCATTGAAGTGCGTTTCCAAGCCTACAGCGGCGCCAACGCCGTTGGCCAAGCGCAGCAACTGGAAGTCACCAGCAGCTACGATGGCAACAGCCTGACCAAGGTGGTGCAATTGGCCTCGCCATCCAACCTAACCATGTCACCACTGAGCGACATGAGCGTTGGCGAAAACCAAGCCATCAGCTTTGATGTGCTGCTGCGCGATCGCGATAACAGCGCTAATGGCCTGATGGTGGAGGCTGAGCACATCAATGCCACGATCGACGGCATGACAGTAACGTTGACCCCGGAACAAGATTGGCATGGCGACACCACCGTGACCGTGACCGGTTACGATCTGGCATTTCCCAACGATGCAATCAGCCAACAGTTTACCCTGACTGTTATCTCTGACGGCCAAGACCCTGCGCCACCAACCAATCCTGGTAGTGGCAGTGGTGAGGAGCCTGATGATGTTAGCGACGACAACAGCGGCGACTCTGGTAGCGTTGGCATCGTTGCCCTGATGCTGCTGATGCTGCTCAGCTGGCGTCGCCGTCAAGCCTAATTACCCAAGCAACATCGACCAAGGCCTAGCGTTCGCGCTAGGCCTTTTTCGTTTCAAGAAGATAAAAAAAGGGTCGCCGACAAAGGAGGAGCAAATTCGGCGACCCTTAAGGGGCTGGTAAATCGCAGTAGCACTAGAAATACAGCGGTAATAGCCCGGAGCTACGCTGTACGCCGTTACACACGACTTGGACTACTGCCCCCAGATCTGTCGCTGGGGATTGCTGAAATACTTGGCATTGCTGCTGTTGTGGTTGCTGATTGACGGTGATCTGTACCTGCGCCAGATCACTGACCTGATAATCAAACTTAAACGGCTGTGGGGTTGGGGTAATTTCAAAACGCTGCACCGCCAACAGTTGCTGTTGCTGCGACAGTTGCAAGATGACGCTGCCAGCCGAACCGTAAATGATACCTCCAGGTTGAATTGGCGCCGTCGCAGCTTGCAGTGCCAGCGTGCTCGAAAACACCCCAGCGGCAACGCCAGCAATCAGCACCGCTGGCACAATTTGCGCGGAGATAATTTGCGCAAGTCTCGCTGAATTTTGCATTGCTCTCTCCATCGACCCGACTTACATGCATGACGTTGCACTGAAACTGCCTTAGTGGCTAAAAATAGCCATTGAACCCCTTTGAATAATTTTGAAGCTTATGTTTTTCAATAACTTAGACTTGCTATAATTGCAGCGGCAGGTGACCGCTTAGCAGTTGGTAAAGTTGCTCCGCTTCCACCGCAACCCCTTGTGCGCCATGTTGCTGGAGCAGTCGTCGCTGCTCGGCAGAGGGCAAAATGGTGTACATCAGATAGGGGGTATCATTGCCGCGCTGGCGTAGGGTTTGTACCAGCTTTAACCCTGCTAATGGCTCATCGGCACGACCCATATCGGAGATGATGGCGTCGTAGTGATACATCGACAGCAGCATCAATGCCTCATGGCTGTTGGTGGTGGTATATACCGCGACTCGCTGCTGCTGCAGAAAATGCACTTCATTAAGGTTATTTTGTGGATGATCATCGACCCATAAGATCCGGCCGATAGGATTAACCGGTTCGCCCAACTGCAACCGCTGCGGTGGCTGCAGCCACTGCCACAACAGCAACGCCAAAGCGACCGACAACAACGCCGACAGCAGCCAGCCCCAGCGCAACAACCACGGTAACTTTGGCGTTAACGAAGCTGGCGTTGCCGACGCAGGCACGGTAGCGGCGGGCGCTGCAACATCCGGAATAGCAACGGCAGTAGCGGCAACCGTACGCTCAGAATGGGCAGGTTTAACCGAAGCCTGCTGCAACTGCTGCTGAGCCGTTACCGACAACCGATAACCGCGACCATGAACGGTTTGAATCAAGACAAATTCAAGGCCGGCCTGCTTAACCAATTTGCGGGTATCTGATACCAAGCGCGACACCGACCAATCGCTAACGACGGTATCGGGCCATAACTGCGCTAAGATACTGGCATTAGTGACCGGCTCTGGCGCCGCTTCAATTAGCATTATCAGCAGCCCCACTTGCCGTGGCTCGGTGCTGATCAGTTGGCCATCACAAGACAAACTGCGTTGTTGCCCATCCACCACAACTTGGCCAATCCGATACTCCATGGTGTTGGCGATATCCTTATCAATACACACACAAAGCACATGGTTACACTAGTGGCTTTATTGGCGCAAGTGGCCAAAGAGCGAATACTCAAAAAATACCAATTAAGAGCTAATTGCTATATTGCTCAGTAAGTTGCAACCATTCACCCAGTGGCATGCTGCAAACAGTAAAGGCACTTGTCTTGTTGCTGCTGTTCTAACTGATTAAGGTACATGTAACAGCGCATCCCCATCTTTTCAAACGCGCTGTAGCTCACTTCACTGTTCCACTGGTAGCCTTTAAATAGATGGGTTAACTGGTTAAAAACCTTGGTACGTTCTTCATCAATAAACTGGGTATCGATCAACCCACACTCCAACGCATTTAAGCAACCACTTAGGAAAAAAGTTACCGACTGAGTCAGGTAAAGGATCTCTTCATCGCTGGCAACCAGATCGCCATTGCTGACCAGATCTCGAATGCCTTGGTTAATGTAACGCCAAAAGTTATCGATCTTCTGTTTAAACAAACGCACCTTGCGCTCGTCGGCCATCTTCCACACTCGTGAATTCACCGACACTTGCCGCACCAGCAAAAATGCCGGGTACTTATGCGCCATCTCAAAACTGAGCACGATCGGCAATAAAAACCGCTCAATCAGCGTCATGTTGGGGTATTGCGCTTCAATCGCCGCGAAATGATTGGAGGTCGCATTGCGTAAAAATAAGCACACCAACAGATCCTCTTTGCCCTTAAAGCGCTTATAGAAGGTGGTGGTCGATTGGTTGGATTCGGCGATCACACTGGAAACGTTAAACGACAACAAGCCATAGTTCTCGATATGGTGTTCAGCCACGTCCAAGATTTGGCTTGCTCGTTGTAAGTTGACTCGTTCACAGGGCATCGCGGATTCCTACTTATTCGCTGCTTTAGCGCTGCAGAATA
The DNA here is from genome assembly GCF_000422665.1 of Ferrimonas senticii DSM 18821. GTDB lineage: Bacteria > Pseudomonadota > Gammaproteobacteria > Enterobacterales > Shewanellaceae > Ferrimonas > Ferrimonas senticii. The sequence continues at coordinate 328,007 of NZ_AUGM01000004.1, forward strand.
GGCAACTTTGAACCCGATTACTGTGATGGCTTTCGGCTTTAGCCACTAGCGATTACGACCTAGAAACCGATTTTACTGAATCAATCTTCAGAAATGACGACGGCTGCAGCAATTGCCAAAAAATATTATTTTTGAACTGGGCAGCCCATCGAAAAAACTTCGTTCACGGCCTCTCGTGATTGCCAATCGGCAGATCACAGTTCCTTGGCGATCATGACAAATAAACTTCACTATCCGCTGAATGTGGCTCACAAGTGGCAACTCTATCTATAAAGTTATTTTGCTAAAGCGCCACAGTTGCCACGGCTTCACTGTTTTATCGTCGTTTCATCCAAGCGCTTGTTGATGCTCCTGCGATTACCGAGCAAGCGCACGCAAACACCAAAGAGAATGTCAGATGAAACAGACTTTAATCGGCCTAACGCTCGTTAATGCAGTATTGGTTGCCGCCCCAGTTGCCGCCAATTCCGATCACAGCGCTGAAAAAATGATGAATGAACACGGCCACTTTGTGACCGCGCAACGACCGTTCCAGCAAGGCACCCACATCCCGTTCGTAACCAGCCCATTCTCGCCATCTAAGACCATGCCAGAGCAGTGCCGTAACCCTAAGGTTGAGGCCTACATTAAGGCGTGGGAAGCCGGTGAAGTGAACTTCGACACCATCGCAGCCGATGATTCGGTACCAGCAAAGAACCGCGGCTGTTTCACCCTGGACGATGCTGGCAACGTGCTGACGCTAGAACGCTGTGATGTCACCGCCTCACCGGTAGGCTACATCTGGAAGAACCTCAGCGACTGGCCAACCACCATCGGCATCACCAATGGCTTACCATCGGATCACAACCCGCACTACCACGGTCAGCCAGAATGCTACTACGCGGTATCCGGCCGCGCTCGTACGCTGGCTGAAGGCGAATACAAATGGATGGAGACCGGCGACTACTTCTACATCCCAGGACAAACCATTCACAACACGCCGATTGAAGATCCAGCCGGCTTTGGGGTGATCTACTGGTACCCAGAAAATGGTCACTTTGATGGCTTTAAATACTACTGGCGTAACGACGTTAAATACCTGCGCCCAGCAGAAGCGGCGTTTGACGAGGTCGACGTCATGCGTAAAGCGGCGATGGGGCTGAAGCCTTACGGCGATAACCAAGAATACTTCGACAAAAAACTGTCTGAAGCGAAATAAACTGCCCGACAGCCAAAACGCCGCGAACCTCACTCGCGGCGTTTTTCTATGCTTTCATTACTGCTTGAGCTTCAGTTAATGTCTTGGATATTAACCACCAACTGTTGCCAGTTCTTCTGATTATCGATAGAGAACTGCGCGCCCTCATCATCGGCCCACTGAAAGCGTTTTACCGCTGGGGTGTGACTGGTGGCTTGATAAAGCCAGTACGCTTCTGCTTTTAAGGCATCGACAATCGGCTGGTCAATTGACTCATAGACCATCTTCTTGGTGGCATTGATCGAATGCGCCGGCCACTGGGCGATACGATTCGCCAGATTTTCCACGTAGGGACCAATCTCATCCGGTTCTAGCGCTTTGTTAATGGTGCCGTAGGCTTCCGCTTCATCAGCATCAAAGTCCCGAGCACTTAAACAGATCTCCAACGCCCGCCCAAGCCCTGCTTGTCGTGCCATCCGCGAAGCACCGCCGCCGCACGGCAAAATCCCCATCGCCACTTCCATCTGCATCATCTTGAACTTACCACGAGCGGCAAAACGCATATCGCAAGCTAGGGCAAATTCATGGCCGCCACCGCGAGCCATCCCCTCTAACTTGGCGATAGTCGCCTGCGGCACCTTACTGATCCGCTCACACACCGCTTGCAGATCCAGCACTTGCGCTTCGTTGCGAGCGATCGCTTCCGTCGGCATCTCTTTCAATAGATCGGTGTCATAGTGACACACCCAAATATCAGGATTAGCCGACTGGAACACCACCACTTTGACGCCACGATCGTTCTCCAACCGAAACGCCAAGGCGTTTAAGTCCGCCAGCATCTGTTGGCCTTGCACATTCACCGGCAGGAAATCGAAAGTAACCCACGCCACCGCATTATTGACTTCCACGGTAAAGGTTTGAAAGTTCTCGTAATACATTGCATCAGTCCTTATTGAGCGAAGTTATTGCCACCGCAGGTGGTGGCGCTGGCACCTCAACAAGGCTAGTCGAAAGTTGTAAGTCAAACGTCCAATGGGCATCGGCAGTTACAAACGCTCTGGCATCGGCCGCGAAACCCACCTACAAGCGTTAAGTAACTACCAGCAAACCAAGAACCTGCTGATCAGTTACGATCCCAATCCGCTGGGCTTTTTCTAAATTTCACTGATAGCAATGGCAGCATAAACGGCGTGATTTAGCGCCGTTTATGCTGGTGTTAAAAGCATCACGACCACGCTTTGACGCTAACGATTCTTTAGCAAAGCCACAATCTGTTTCCCATTTCTCAGCATTGTTGACCTCGGTTTCCCCAACTAGGCTGAGCTGCAGTTAATTTTGATAGCTATTTCCATGGGGATCCTCAATGAAACTCAAACCGCTAGCGCTCGCCAGCATTGCCGCCATCTGCATCACTTCCGCGCAGGCCAACGAACATCGTGTGATCGCCGCCGATGACATCAACTGGGGCATGCTTAACCCCGCCCGTGGCGAGGCCAGCCCCAAAGCCGCCGATCTGTGGGGCGATCGCACCAAAGATATGGCGACTGGCATGCTGGTGAAGTTTCAAAAAGGCTTTAGCTCGCCACCGCACATTCACAACATCAGTTACCGTGGGGTGGTTATCGAAGGCTTGATGCACAACGATGATCCTGACGCCGCGGCGATGTGGCTACCACCAGGTTCATTCTGGACCCAACCCGCCGGCGAAGATCACATCACCGCCGCCAATGGTGAAGCCAATATGATCTATCTGGAGATCGACAGCGGCCCATATTTGGTGCAGCCCAGCAGCCAAGCGTTTGATAATGGCGAGCGGCCAATCAACATCGACTCCAGCAATCTGGTGTGGCTGTCTGCAGATGACGCCGAATGGGTTGATCGCGGCGGCGCTCAAATCGCTTACTTGTGGGGCAACCCGCAAGCCAACAGTGGCAGCTTTGTTAAATTGCCTGCTGGTTTTGATGGCGAAATCGAAACCAACGGTGACCTAAAAGCGGTTGTGGTGAAGGGCTATGGCCAATACCTTTGGAACAATGAAAAACCGTCAACCAAGCTAAGTCCAAGCAGCTTCTTTAGCTCTAGCGGCAAAGGCGAACACCACATCAAAGCCGACAACGAGTTACTGCTGTATATCAACACCAATGGCGGTTTCAGCGTCGAATAAACCGCCATCAATAACAAAGCCAGCAATATGCTGGCTTTACTGTTTAGGGCGATGATTACTGCGGTTTGCGCTTGGCTTTCGGCACGTAATTCAGAATCGAAATTGGCACCGGTTTACGTGGCGCAAATCCCTCGATTTCCCGCCGCTCCAACAGGTGGTTAAGGCGGCTTTCAATCATGCACAGGTTTTTAAAGTCGTCTTTGGACACCAGTGAGATCGCCTCACCTTGGGCGCCAGCGCGGCCGGTACGACCAATGCGGTGTACGTATTCGTCCGCCGGGAATGGCAAATCGTAGTTGACCACCCGCTCTAGGTTTTCAATATCGATACCACGGGCAGCAACGCCAGTGGCCACCAGATAGTGGATCTTGCCCGCTTTAAAATCTTCCAGCAGTTGCTCGCGCACCGCTTGGCTGCGACCGCTGTGGAAGCTCTCCGCCTCAATGCCGCGCTTGGCTAACTGTTCCACCAACTTGGCAGCGCCGTGTTTGGTTTCGATAAAGATCAGCGCCCGTGGCCATGGGGTTTGCTGGATCAAATGGCTCAGCAGCGACGATTTCTTATCTTTATCAACGGTGGTGATCCACTGCTCAATATTCGCTTTGCTGGCCGCGGCGGCGGCAATGGTGATCTGCTGGGGGTTGTCGACCGCATTTTTCGCCAGTTCGCGCACCTTTTGTGACAAAGTAGCCGAGAACAGCAACGACTGACGCTCGGCTGGCAAGCGGGTGACGATCTCATCGATGGCATCGATAAAGCCCATATCGAGCATCTTATCGGCTTCATCCAGTACCAGCACTTCTACTTCATCAAAGTGCACCGCACGCTGAGTGTAGAGATCCCGCAGACGGCCTGGGGTCGCCACCAACAGATCGACGCCATCCAGCAGCGCCTGTTTTTGCGCTTGGCTATCCACCCCACCGTATACCGCCAGAGTCTTTAACCCGGTGTGTTTGGCGTACTTAGCGGCGCTCTCCGCCACCTGCAGCACCAATTCGCGGGTTGGCGCCAACACCAAAGCACGAAAACGCTTTTTGCGTTGGGTTTCCCCGCCCGCCAAGCGCTGCAAAATTGGCAGCACAAAAGCGGCGGTTTTGCCGGTACCGGTCTGGGCGGCGGCGATCAGGTTATCGCCACTGAGCACCAGTGGGATCGCTTGGGTCTGGATCTTGGTTGGGGTTTGGTAACCGGCGTCGGCCACCGCTTGGCACAGTGGCGCCAGCAACCCAAGGTCAGTAAATGAGGTTGAGGACATGGTCACTTCTACAGAATCACAATCTGGCGCGGATTATAGCGACTATTGGATTTAGGCTATGAAATAATTACCGAAATCTTCAACTCCCCAATTTCGCTATGTCTAGCTACTTCGCCGGTTTCAGCCTTGGGCTGTCACTGATCCTACCGATCGGTTCACAAAACGCCTTCGTCCTGAAACAGGGGCTGAAAAATCAATATGTGCTGCTGGTGTGCTGCATCTGTGCGCTGTCTGATGCACTGCTAATTAGTGCTGGTGCCGCCGGCTTTGGCGCCATCGTCAAGCAGTTTCCAACCATCGAAACCGTCGCCCGCTATGGTGGTGCACTGTTTTTAGCCAGCTATGCGCTGTTCAGCTTCTACTCTGCCGCGACGGCTTCACAGCGGTTAGAAGCCAGCGAACACAGCGCCAGTTCGATGACCAAAGCGGCGTTGATGTGCTTGGGATTCACTTGGCTTAATCCGCACGTATATCTGGACACCGTGGTGCTGCTGGGCTCAATCTCGACTCAATATGGCGAGCAACAATGGCAGTTTACGGTAGGCGCCATGGCCGCATCGCTGGTGTTCTTTTTCTCGTTGGGGTTTGGCGCACGCTTGCTGGCACCGGTGTTTAACAAGCCGAAGGCGTGGAAGATGCTGGATCTGTTGATGGGACTGATTATGGCGCGACTGGCTTGGTCTTTAGTCAGCAGCGCCTCACTGTAACTGTCACAAGTAAGCGCTTCATTTATACCTTTTGCAGATAATTAATCAGCAACAGAGCGATTATATACAAAAGCTTAAAACTGATTGTGCACCAAGGTCATTAATTGGCTGTACTGGCTTTGCATATACTTGACTGGTCAATTTTCAACAGGAAATACCGATTATGAAAGCATCAGTCATTCGCGAGTTTGGTGGCGTAGAGAAGTTTGAACTGGCCGAGATGCCACAGCCTGAGGTTAAGGCTGGCCATGTGCTGGTTAAAGTGGCCGCTTCCAGCGTCAACACCGTCGACATGATGCTGCGGGAGATGGGGACTGCATTGCCGTTCGCACCGCAACTGCCGGCGATTCTGGGGATGGACTTTGCCGGTACCATCAGCGCCGTGGGTGACGGCGTAACCGACTTCGCGGTTGGCGACGAGGTCTACGGCTGCGCCGGTGGTCTGGCGGATCTGCAAGGCTCGCTGGCCGAATACATGCTGGCGGATACCAAGCTGATTGCCCGTAAGCCAGCCTCGTTATCAATGCGCGAAGCGGCGGCACTGCCACTGGTAGCGATCACCGCTTATGAAGGTCTGCAGCGCGCTGGCATTAGTGCCGGTCAGAAAGTACTGGTTCACGGCGGCGCCGGTGGCGTTGGCCACGTCGCGGTGCAGTTAGCCCGTTACTTCGGCGCCGAGGTGTTTGCCACTATCTCTAACGACAGCGGTGCTGAGCTGATGGCCAAGTTGGGGGCCACCGCCATCAACTACAAACAGCAAACCGTTGCCGACTACGTTGCCGCCCATACCGATGGCGTAGGGTTCGATCTGACCTACGACTCCGTCGGTGGCGAGAACATGCATAACTCCATCGAAGCCACCAAGCTCAACGGTCAGATCGCCTCTACCGTATCGCTGCTGGAGATGGACTTGTCGATGCTGCATCTCAAAGGCCAGTCGCTGCACATCGTGTTTATGTTGATCCCGATGATCCACAATATCGGCCGCGCCGCTCACGGTGAGATTTTGGCCAAGATCGCTGACATCGTTGACCAAGGGGCACTGACTCCGGTGCTGGATGCGGAGCAATTTAGCTTGGCCGACGCTGGCGCTGCCCACAGTCGTCTGGCCAGCGGCCAAGCGATCGGCAAAGTGGTAATTGATGTCGCCTAATCAGTCAGTTTAATCACTTTAAAAGCGCTGCCGTGATGGCGGCGCTTTTTGCATTTTAAGGCGCAGCAATACAGCGCTAATACCATTCTGCATAATCATCTGGTCTATCCAGCTTTCCCAGTAAACCCTCTTGTTTTAGCCTCCGGCGGTCAAGGGCGGTGCCCTTTGAAATCCCCTTCGCCTTCAAGGTTGACGAAATCCCCTCGTTCTCACCGCACTGCGCGGCAGCATCGGCCCGAGGCGGCATCCATGCCTTCACGGGCCTCTCGGGCATCCTGCCCTCGGCTTGCCGCTGCGTTTGCGGTTTCACTCGGCGTCAACAAGTCGGCAAAAGCATTCTGAATAGCTGTTACCGTGAAATCACCTGTTTGCGGTCTGAACCGGATAGATTTTCGCGAACCGGTTCGCGGCTACAATTGCGCCACTGACGGTTGCGCCAACGGGCTTTGGCCGACTCGCGGCGCTGAGCGGTGTGCTGTGGATTGAGGCAGGAGGCCATGGATGGCCGAAGTGCGCGGCTAAGTCAGGGACGATGCATCCGCGCAGTGCCGAAAGGAATAGCGCAAGGAGCGAAGGGTTGTCGCCGTGCTGGAGGCAATTGGGATTGAAAAGGGTGGAACCCTTTCCCGCCGGAGGCGAATACCAATCAGAAAACTTATCTAGTGGCTTCGACTTCGCAGCAGAAGATCAACACATCAATCTAAATAATACAATCCACTACCGGTAGCGACCACGACGTTGGATTTGCTCAGCGCTACCGACCATTACGACCAATTTTGCCAATTATCCAGCCACTAGGTAGCGTTTCTGGCTAAGGCCGAGTTTGCGAACCGGCGCTGACGATCCCTATAGTGCCGTCAATCAATAAGGAGATTGACGATGAAAACCACAACCCTCACCACCTTGATGACGCTGCTTATCAGCGCCAGCAGCCACGCCGCTTTTACCACCTCGGTTCCCGAACAGGACGCCTTCTTTGATCTGCTACGCGCCCATTGCGGCAAAGCCTATCAAGGTCAGGTGGTCAGCGGTGCCAAAGCCGGTGATGGCTTTAGCGATAAAACCTTGGTGATGCACGTGCGCGAATGCAGCGACGACCAGCTGAAAATTCCGTTTCACGTTGGTGATGACCATTCCCGCACTTGGATCCTAACCAAAACCGGCGCCGGGATTTTGCTTAAGCACGATCATCGCCAGCAAGATGGCAGCGATGATGAATCAACCATGTATGGCGGCCACACCAACCATCGCGGTTGGGCCAACGCCCAATCCTTCCCGGCTGATGATTACTCCAAGGATCTGTTCACCCGCTTAGGCTTTCCGCAGTCCAACGGCAACATCTGGCACATCTACATCTACCCAGAGGTATTTAGCTACCAACTGACTCGCGATGGCCGCGACTTTAAAGTGGATTTTGACTTAAGCAAACCGGTCGCGCTGCCACCTACGCCGTGGGGCTATCAATAGCGATTGGTTCATCAGCGCCCTATGCTTACAGCCTGTTTTCACCGTGATCTGAGGCATCGATGAAACGGCTCAATTCCGTTATTGCGCTACTTTTGCTGATGTGGGTTGCCGGCTGCGGCACCAGTGACGATAGCCTGCGCCAACAAGGCCATAATGAGGCCTATATTCAAGGGTTTCATGATGGCCGCCACAGCGGCATGAAACGCGCGGGCAATAATTTCGAGCATTACCTGAGAGACGAGCAGCGCTTTAATAACGATCGCCAATACCAGCAAGGCTGGCAGGCTGGGGAACAAGAAGGGATCCGCTTACAGCAGCAGGCCAAAGCGATCGGCACCGGCGCGGCGGCGGCAATGCCCACAACCAACAGCAGTTCGGTTGATCCGGATGCCATTGCTGATGAGGTTCTAAAAGAGGTCGACACCTCGACACTTAAGGGATTGCAGTAAACTGACCAATAATCAGGCCTGCCAACTGGCAGGCCTGATATTACTGCGTAAAAGGATTAACCGACGCGGTTGCCGTTGGCATCCAGCACCAGTTCGCCATCCTCTTTGAACAACGGCCCAGGCGGCCAGTTATCCAACAGGTCTAATACCGTTTCGCTAGGACGACAGAGTTTCACTCCTTTGGCGCTGCAGACGATTGGTCGGTTCACTAATACCGGATGCTGTAGCATCGCCTCCAAGATGGTTTCGTCGCTGACGCCATCGGCCAACAGGTCCAACTCGGCTGCCGGTGATTTGGTTTCCCGCAGCGCTTGACGTGGGGTTAACTCTGCTGCCGCAAACAGCGCCAACAGTTGTGGTTTAGTCCAACCGGTTTGCAGGTAGGGGATCACCACTGGCTGATAGCCAGCGGCTTCGATGATGCTGAGAACATTGCGCGAGGTGCCGCAATCGGGATTATGGTGAATAACGATCATGGCTCACTCTCCATTACGCCAGTTGATAGCTGATCACGTACAGCTGTTGGATGCCTGGGTAGATCTCATCGATCACCGCTTTCAGCTGTGGCAAGGTCATATTCTCTTGCTCGGCGTGGTAATCGGTCAATTCACTGAACAGAATCGGCTCAACGGCATTGATCTGCAACCGGCAAAAATGACGACCGTCTTCAAAGGTTGATACCTCAACCACCGAGCCCACTTCAAAGTTTTTCTCCGCTTCGTCGCGGATGGTGATGGTTTTCTTGCCGGACAGAATGTCGGCTTCAAAACGTTCAAAGAACGTCATTTCAGTGCGGTACATGGATTACCTCTAGAGAAAACAAAGCCGAGCACAGAGGCTCGGCTTATCAACGCTTTCCGCTACTAACTATTAACTGAAAACTAATAGCTAATAGCTAATAGCTAATAGCTAAAAACTAATCGCTTTCAGCTAATTACGCGTTCGCTTGCGGGCGCATCGCCGGGAACAGGATCACGTCACGGATGGCTCTGGGCATTAGTGTGTTGGTTCACCAACACCACCATCCGCGCATTGAATCAGCCGTTCGCTTGCGGGCGCATTGCTGGGAACAGGATCACGTCACGGATGGTGTGAGTGTTGGTGAACAGCATCGCCAGACGGTCGATACCGATACCTTGACCAGCGGTTGGTGGCAGACCGTGCTCCAGCGCGGTGATGTAGTCACCGTCGTAGAACATCGCTTCGTCGTCACCGGCGTCTTTAGCGTTAACCTGAGCCTTAAAGCGGTTGTCTTGGTCTTCCGCATCGTTCAACTCAGAGAAGCCGTTGGCCACTTCACGGCCGCCGATGAAGAATTCAAAGCGGTCGGTGAAGAATGGGTTGTCATCGCTGCGACGAGCCAGTGGCGAGATGTCCGCTGGGTAGCCGGTGATGAAGGTTGGCTGGATCAGTTGCGGCTCGGCGGTTTCACCGAAGATCTCTTCCAGCAGCTGACCACAAGTCCAGAACGGCTCTACGGTGATGTGCAGAGACTTAGCGATGGACACCATCAGATCGCGGTTTTGTACGCCCTCGAAGTCCAGTGCTTGGATTTCAGCGTGCTCTGGGTTGTAGTGCTTGATCGCTTCCAGCATGGTCATACGAGCGTACTTGCCACCGAACTCTACGGTGTGGTCGCCGTATGGCATCGCCGAGTGACCCAGTACCTCGATCGCCACGGTGCGCAGCATATCTTCGGTCAAGTCGATCAGATCGTTGTAATCCGCGTACGCCATGTAGAACTCAATCATGGTGAATTCTGGGTTGTGACGAGGAGACAGACCTTCGTTACGGAAGTTACGGTTGATTTCGAATACGCGATCGAAGCCACCAACCACCAGACGCTTCAGGTACAGCTCTGGAGCAATACGCAGGAACATCTCTTGATCCAAGGCGTTGTGGTGGGTGATGAATGGACGCGCCGACGCACCGCCTGGGATCACCTGCATCATTGGGGTTTCCACTTCCATAAAGTCTTTCGACTCCATGTAGCGGCGGATGGCAGAGATCAGCTTAGAACGTACTTTAAAGGCGTTACGGGAATCTTCGTTAACGATCAGATCCACGTAGCGCTGACGGTAACGCTGCTCTTGGTCGGTCAGACCGTGGAACTTCTCTGGCAGTGGACGCAGTGCTTTGGTCAGCAGCTGGTATTCGCCCATATCTACGTACAGATCGCCTTTGCCGGACAGGTGCAGCTGACCTTTAATACCGATGATGTCACCGATATCCAGACCGCCAATCGCTTTCAGTTCTTTCTGTACGTCTTTAGAGGCGTAGCCCTGAATACGGCCAGCAACGTCTTGGATCAGCAGGAATGGACCACGCTTGGCCATGATACGACCAGCGATGGCTACGATGTGGCCCGCTTGTTCCAGCTCTTCTTTGGTCTTGTCGCCAAACTCGGCCTGCAGTTCAGCAGACTTGTGGGTTGGGCGCCAGGTGTTTGGGTGACCGTTCGCTGGGCAGTTTTCACGGATCAGGTTCAGCTTAGCGCGACGTTCCGCGATCAACTTGTTTTCATCTTGTACTTGTTCAGTCATTGTCTTCAATTCCTAAATTCTTCCGTTATCGCCACGCTCGATGTTTAGCGTGGCAATAAGTCCGGTCGTTACAGACCGGATTTCAAAGAGGCTTCGATAAAGCGATCCAGATCACCATCCAGCACCGCTTGGGTGTTGCGGTTTTCCACGCCGGTGCGCAGATCCTTGATGCGGGAATCATCCAGCACGTAAGAGCGGATCTGGCTGCCCCAGCCGATGTCGGACTTGGCGTCTTCAGCGGCTTGCTTCTCGGCGTTCTGCTTGTGCATCTCCAGCTCGAACAGCTTGGCTTTCAGCTGTTTCATCGCTTGGTCTTTGTTCTTGTGCTGCGAACGTTCGTTCTGACACTGCACCACGGTGTTGGTTGGTACGTGGGTAATACGTACCGCCGATTCGGTGGTGTTAACGTGCTGACCACCAGCGCCCGAGGCACGGTACACGTCGATGCGCAGATCCGCTGGGTTGATGTCGATCTCGATGGAGTCGTCTACTTCTGGGTAGATAAACGCCGAGGAGAACGAGGTGTGACGGCGGCCGCCGGAATCGAATGGCGACTTACGTACCAAGCGGTGTACGCCAGTTTCGGTACGCAGCCAGCCGTAAGCGTATTCACCGACAAAGCGCACGGTGGCGGACTTCAGGCCAGCCACATCGCCTTCGGACACTTCGATCACTTCGGTCTTAAAGCCTTTGGCCTCACCCCAACGCAGGTACATGCGCAGCAGCATCGAACACCAATCTTGGGCTTCGGTACCGCCAGAGCCCGCTTGCAGATCCAAGTAGGCGTCGTTGCTGTCGTGAGCACCAGAGAACATCCGACGGAACTCTAGGTTTTCCAGCTTGGCGCCAAGGTCATCCAGTTCAGCTTGCGCTTCGTCAAAGCTGTCCTGATCTTCCTCTTCCACCGCCAGCTCCAGCAGTTCGGCAACGTCTTCCAAACCCTGCAGCAGATCGTCGATGGTTTTTACTACCGCTTCCAAGCCTGCGCGCTCACGACCGAGCGCCTGGGCGCGCTCCGGTTCATTCCATACGTCCGGCTGTTCTAGCTCGGCACTTACCTCTTCTAGACGCTCTTGTTTAGCGTCGTAGTCAAAGGTACCCCCTAAGGAGATTTGTCCGTTCCGACAACTCCTTAATTCGGTTCTGAACCGGATTAATTTCGAACATGTATGCCCTACTGATTTCTGAGTGGTTTTTGAAAGCGGCGATTGTACTAAAAAGCGGCGGCGTTGGCAGCCGAAAATCAGCATCGATAACCGCCATAAATGGTAGTTAAATAGGCAAACAAAAGGGCGACTCGATTAACCGAGTCGCCCTTGTTGATGAAGCGCTACATCAACCCCAATTTTTTCATCCGACTGCGCAGAGTATTGGGGTGCACTTGCAGGTGTTCGGCGACGCCGCCGGGGCCGTGGATCTTGCCACCGGTTAAGCGCATCGCATGCTCTAGGTATTTGGCGGTCATCAGATCCAGCGGCACCAGTTTATCGCTGGTGAAGTTGGCATCGATTACGATGGTGTCTTCCACTTCACTGATCGCGATGCCGTTACTGCCATCGGCATTTAAAAAGCCAAAATTAAGCTGGCCACCACGGGATTGGATCATCGCCCGCTCCACCGCATTATTCAGTTCCCGGACGTTGCCGGGCCAATCGTGAGCCTGCAACCGCAGCATATCTTGGCTGCTGATCAGCGGCAGCTGTTTAAAGCCAAGGCGGGGCATCAACCCTTCCATAAAATGGTGCACTAACAGCGGAATGTCCTGCCGTCGCTGCTGCAAATTAGGAATGTCGATTGGGAACACATTGAGGCGATACCACAAATCTTGGCGAAAATCGCCGCTTTTAACCATCTTGCCTAAGTCGCGGTGGGTCGCCGCCACCACGCGGATATCGAGCTCAACCGAATCGGCGCCGCCAACCCGAACAATGGTGCGGTTTTGCAACACCCGCAACAACCGTACCTGAGCCGATAGCGGCAATTCCCCCAGCTCATCCAGAAAGATGGTGCCGCCATTAGCCTGTTCAAAATAACCTTGCTTGCGCTTTTCGGCGCCGGTAAAAGCGCCGCGCTCATAACCAAACAGCTCAGAATCGATCAAGCTGTCAGGGATCGCGCCGCAGTTAACCTTAATAAAGGGTTTATTGGCGCGGCTGGAACGACGATGGATGGCGTTGGCGATCACCTCTTTACCAACCCCGGTATCACCGGTCAGTAGCACGGTACTTTCCAGTGGTGCAATCGCTTCTACCTGTTCCATCACGGTTTTTAAGCCATTGCGGGCGCCGATCACCTCGTCATTATCGATGATGCAACGACGCAGCTGACGGTTTTCTGAGATCAAACTGGCGTTATCGACCAGCAAATTATGCTGCTGCAGGTAGTAGGCGGTCACCACCGAAAATGGCCGCTTAAACTGCTGCAGTAGCTCGGCATGGCGATTGTTAAAGGCTGCTTCATTGTGAGAATAGAGCGCCACCACCCCAAGATGAACATCGTCGCTTTTCAGCCGCATCAGCAATACCGAGCGCGCCTGTGGCAGCAACTGACTCAGCACATGACTGGTGGTGGGGTCTTGGCTGATGTCGGTCAAGATCCGCATGGTTGGGCGTTCCGGATCACTCAACTGCACACACATCTGCTCGGTCAAAGCGATGCGCCGATCCAGCAGTCGACCGCTGTGCGCATCCGCCACCGCCACCCCCTGGATCTCCTGACTTTGCGGCATAAACAGGTTGATGTAGATGCCATCAGCAGGAAAGTGCGGCTGCAGTACCGCAAAGCTCTCAAACAGGGCTTTTTGGATCTGTAAGCTGCTAAACAACGCTTGGGTAACGTCGCGATAAAGTTTGGGTTCTAAAGACATTTCCTGGGCAGCGGAAGCGCAATTAATTCAGAGATCATTCAACTTTACAAAAACACACTTCAGCGATTCTGTGTCACAGCTCAAACTTGTTTGGACGTCCATTGGCGAGACTTCCAAACTGGCGCTTTGATCACGCTATTTGGTAATCAACAAAAAGAGAATTCCATTCATTGACAAAAATTCGCGAAAAAAACCGGTTTTTGCCAAGCATTTGGCAGCAACACGAAGTTTCGTGGGCGTAAATTACGATATCTCGTGGTTGCTCGTGCTTGATCCCGATTCACGACAATACCTCTTTCGCTGTACCTCCATCGGCATACACTGCGAGCACAGCAATCACGAACCTCACTCGTGATTGATTACCACTTTCGTATTCTTGTGGAGCACACCATGAAGACTTCAACCAGCAAAATCGCCCTAGCGGTCCTGATGACCCTGGCCGGCGGCCAAGCATTGGCAAAAGACAGCATCGAACTGAACGGTTTCGATATGACCCTAGAGCAAGCGTGGCAGATCGCCGAAGGCAAAGCCGAGGTCGAGATCGACGGCAAAGCGGAAAAGCGCTTAGAGAAAGCCTTTGATACCCTGATGACCTCTGCCCGCCTAGGTAAGCCAGTGTACGGCCTGACCGTGGGTGTGGGTCTGAACAAGGATCAAAAGCTGTTTGATGCGTCTGGTGAAATGACCGAAGAAGCGCTGAAAGCGTCTCGCGAATTCCAGTACAACGCGTTCCGTTCTCACAGCGCCGGTGTGGGTGAGCCAATGGATCCAGAACTGGTACGTCTGGGCATGGTAGTTCGTCTGAACACCCTGCTGCACGGCCAAACTGGCGTACAGCCAGAAGTGGCGGATCTGTACGTACAGTACCTGAACCACGACATCATCCCAGTGATCCCATCCCAGGGCACCGTTGGTGAAGCTGACATTCTGCTGGCCTCTCACGTTGGTCTGGCGATGGTTGGCGAGTGGGAAGTGTTCTACAAAGGCGAGCGCGTAAGCTCCGCTAAAGCGATGCAAGACGCCGGCATCAAGCCACTGAACCCAATCGGTAAAGATGCGCTGTCTATCCTGTCTAACAACGCTTTCTCTACCGCTTACACCATGAAAGGCTTTAAGCAGGCAGAACAGCTGCTGGAAGTGGCACCAACCACGTTCGCCCTGTCGCTGGAAGCGCTGAACGGCAACGTTTCACCGTACCTGCCACAAACCAACGACGTGCGCCCATTCCCTTCCGTACAAGCGATGTCTGAAACCATTCTGGAGCAGCTGGACGGTTCTTACCTATGGGATGCCAACGCTGAGCGTTCACTGCAGGATCCACTGTCCTACCGTACCTCTGGCTACACCTTCGCCATGGCCCAAAAAGCCGCTGACGAACTGGAAAAGATGCTGCTGATCCAAGTCAACGCATCCGATGACAACCCAGCGGTAGTGCTGGAGCCATCCAAGAAGTACCTGAAAGAATCTCAGCTGCAGCAATACTTGGTGGAAGGTAAAGGTGGCGTGTTCCCAACCGCTAACTTCAACCCTCTGCCAGTGGCGATGGCCGCGCAGCAGTTGAACATCGCCTTGGCTCAGGTATCTCACAACACTGCGATGCGTACTCTGCGTCTGTCTGATGATCAGTTCACCAAACTGCCACGCTTCCTAAGCGCTCCAGGTAACCCAGGCCACGCTTTTGGTGCCGTACAGAAGACCTTTGCTGATCTGCACACCCGCAACAAGCAACTGGCTCAGCCGGTAACCTTCGAAGGTCTGTCTATCGCTGGCAACATCGAAGACACCTTTACCAACCTGAAGCTGGTATCTGACAACCTGATCCAGATCACCGACAACATGTACACCATGTTCGGTGTGGAACTGCTGCACAGCACCCAAGCGATCGACCTGCGTCGCGCTAAAAACCCAGATCTGAAACTGGGTGAAGCGACCGAAGAGCTGTACGACGCTTACCGCGCTAAAGTACCGTTCGTGAAAGTTGACCGTCCATACACCCCAGATATCGCTGCGGGTAAACTGGTGGTAGAACAGTTCTAATACTGCTCTGAGCCCGCTAACTCTCTGGACTTAGCGACTCAATCAAAAATCCCCCTCGGGCAAAGCCCAAGGGGGATTTTGTTTTATGGGCGATTTACTGCCCCTATCGAATACAGCTTATTGCTCATCACGCTTTATTTAATCCGGATAATAAAGTTATTTCCCAATCAGCAAAAAACATTAAACAAAACACCAAATCACTTTATTTAAGAGAACTTCATTCAATAGCCGAAATATCGCAATATAAATTACGAAATACAGTTAATCGAACAACGATATCGCAATTAACCCATAAAGTGTCGGCAGCAACCTGGTTATTTAGCGTTGGCACAGCGATTGCTCTTTATTCATGGTCTACTAATCAGGAGTATTACCATGAATTGCATTTCCAAAATCGCCGTTGCCGTTGCCGGCCTGTTGGCTTCCAATTACAGCCTGGCTGCTGATGCCATTGAACTGAATGGCAAAAACATCACCCCAGAACAAATCGTTGCCATCGGCTATCAGGGCGAACAGGTTAGCTTATCGAAAGCTGGCGTAGAGCGGATGGAGCGCGGCCACCAAGTACTGCTGGCCAGTGCCGCTCAAGGTATGGGCGTGTACGGTCTGACCGTTGGCGTGGGCTGGAACAAAGACCAACCGGTATTTGGCAAAGACGGCAAGATGAGCCCAGAACTGCGCGGCAAATCAGAGTTATTTAACCGCGATCTAACCTACACCCATACTGCAGCGATTGGTCCATACGTCAGCGATGACATCGTGCGTATGGCAATGGCAATTCGATTAAATCAATTGATGACCGGCCATATCGGTATTCAGCCAGCTGTGGCTCAAATGTACGTAGATTTTCTTAACCACGACATCGTTCCACGTGTTCCTGCTCGTGGTTCTGTGGGCACTGCTGACATTCTGCCATCAGCGCACATCGCACTGGCGATGATGGGCGAGTGGGACGTAACCTATAAAGGCAAAGTAATGCCCGCGGCCGATGCGATGAAGCAGGCGGGCTTAACCCCGGTAAAACTGTACGCCAAAGACGCGCTGTCCATTTTCTCTAACTCTTCTATGGCTGTCGCCTACGCGGTTGATGTGGCCAACAAGACCGAACACCTGCTGGAAGCGGCACCAAAGGTTGTCGCGATGAGCTTAGAGGCTCTGAACGGCAACGTTTCCCCATACTTAGCGCAAACCGTAGAACTGCGCCCAATGCCTTACGTCGCTGAAGTCTCTGCCGACATCACTGCGCAACTGGATGGCTCGTACCTGTGGCAAGTTGACGACAAACGCGCGCTGCAAGATCCGCTGGCCTTCCGTGGCTCACAATGGTCACTGGCGTCGGCGTGGGATGAACTGCACGATCTGAAATCGATGATCAACACCCACCTAAACAGCTCTGACGATAACCCAGCTATCGTCCTGAACAGCAAAGACGCCCGCCAAACCTACGCCGATGCGCCACAGGTGCAAAAGTACTTCGTTGACGGCGAATACAGTGGTGCCGTGTTCTCTGCCTCTAACTTCGAGCCAGTACAATTGGCGGTTAAGATGCAAGGTCTAAGCATCGCCCTTGGCCACGTTAGCCGCGACTCGGTATTCCGTACTCTAAAACTGGCAGACCCTGCGTTTACCCACCTGACCCGCTTTATGAATGCACCGGAAAATCACGGCCACGGCTTCGGTGCCATCCAAAAGACCTTCGTAAACTTGTTCGCCGAGAGCAAAGCCCTGATCGATCCTGTCTCTTTGGAAGGGGTAGCGGTTGCTGGTTACATCGAAGATACCTTCACCCACATGATGCTGGTTGGCCAGCGCATGGATACGGTACTGGATAACCTCAGCTACATGTACGGCCTAGAGATGATGCACTCGGCACAAGGTATCGACATCCGTATGCGCGATGAAAAACGCGGCATCGGCGCCGGCACCTTAGAAGTCCACCAAAACTTCCGTAAACAGGTACCTTTCGTTGCCCAAGACCGCCCATTTACTAAAGATATCGAAGCCGCCAAACAATATATCGACCAACTCTAACTAATTAGTGTAAACATTTAACAAAAGCGCCCTTGAGCAACCCATTCAAGGGCGCTTTTTTATTGAGTTTTTGAAAAATAAAATTTCCATTCGCGGTAATTTAATACAGCCATTCACGACATTTCGTTAAGGGCGCTGCCAGATCCCTTTTAAAAGCAACAAAAACCAAGCGATCCGCTCAATAAAACCACACTACAAATCGGCAACACGAGGTTTCGTAGCGACATTCACGAAATCCCGTAATAGCTTTGTTGGCATCATAGTTTCACGGCATTTTACCCCTAAATTGGTAGTTGGCACGCCCCCTGCTCTTAGCTTGGCATAGTTCATCAAAACCCTAGTGGAGTAACTCCATGTCAAACGATATGCCAATGAATGTGTCGCGCCGCGCGATGCTGAAAAAGACCGCCGCTCTGGCTGCGGGCAGCGCGACCCTGATGGTTGCCGCACCAAGCCAAGCGGCTGAGTGCAAACCAGCTACCCCTAAATTCGACGAAATCTACGACATCATCGTGGTAGGTTCCGGCTTCGCTGGCATGGCTGCGGCCGTACAAGCAGCCGAAGACGGTGCCAAAGTACTGGTTATCGACAAGATGCCAGTATTCGGTGGTAACTCCACCATCAACGGTGGCGCAATGGCGGTTGCCGGCTCTAGCCTGCAAGCCAAAGAAGGCATCAAAGACAGCGTTGCTGTGATGGTTGAAGACATGCTGGCCGCTGGCCGTGGCATGAACGACAAGAAGATGCTGGAACTGGTATGTAACGGCACCGCTGAATCCGCCAAATGGCTGGAAGAGCGCGGCACCGAATGGAAGCCGTTCGTACAGCACTTCGGTGGTCACTCTATCCCTCGCGTACTGCAAACCAAGCAAAGCTCTGGCGCTGGCATCATTCGCCCACTGATCAAAGTGGCGAAAGAGAACGGCGTAACCATGTACACCCAGAACGATCTGCGTGGTTTCATCAAAGATGAAGCGGGCCGCGTAATCGGTATCGAAGTGCAAGCGGACTACTTCTGGCCGAAGAAGCGCTCTGGTACTCCGAAGCAGTACGGCGCTCGCAAAGGCGTGATCATGGCCACCGGTGGCTTCGGTCAAGATCTGGAGTTCCGTACCATCCAGCAGCCAAGCCTGACGGCTGATGTTGACTCCACCAACCACGGCGGCGCGACCGCTGATGCACTGAAACTGATGCTGCTGGCCGGCGCCAACCCAGTGCACCTGAACGAAATCCAGCTGGGCCCATGGGCGTCTCCAGACGAGAAAGGTTTCGGTACTGCATCGCAGTTCAACACCATCGGTACCTACATCAATGGTCTGGTAGTAGACGTGCGCACCGGTAAGCGTTTCTTCAACGAACTGGCTGACCGTAAAGCCCGTGCTGACGCGATCATGACCCGTCGTGATGAAAACGGCGCACCGGTATACCCAATTGGCTTTGTTAACCACAAAGGCGCTGAGCGTGCTCAGACTCTGGAGTGGGGCATGAAGTACAACGTAATCAAGAAAGCCGACACCTTGGAAGAACTGGCGGCGCTGTACGGCATGCCAGCCGACGCGCTGAAACAGACCGTAGCGGACTGGAACGAAGCGGTTCGCACCGGCGAAGACAAAGAGTTTGGCCGTCCACTGATGCAAGCGTTCGAGCTGACTGAAGGCCCATGGTACGCCGCACGCATGTGGCCAAAAGTACACTACTGCATGGGTGGCGTTCGCGTGAACACCAACTCTGAAGTACTGCACTTGGTTACCAACAAGCCAATCGATGGCCTGTACGCGGCTGGCGAAGCCACCGGTGGTATCCACGGCGCGTCTCGTCTGGGTGCCTGTGCGGTAGCGGAAGGCGTAGTAACTGGTCGTAACGCGGCGAAACACGCGGCAACCAGCACCCCTGTGTCTCTTGAACTGGCTTAATTAGGTATAACGATAATGATCAAACGTAATCTGACTGTACTGGCCGGTGTGGTTCTGGCTCTGGGCATGGCAAACGTAGCAGTCGCTGCAAAAATGCCGCTGAAATCCTACCACCAAGAGATGTTCACCGAAGCCGATGGCAGCGTTGACTGTTCCGGTTGTCATGGTGACCAGAAGAAGTACACCGCACCAGCGGTAGAAAACTGCACCACCTGTCACGGCAGCGTAGAAGAGTTGGCCGAGAGCACCGCTCGCCCAGATCACAGCCACAAGTACGAGCCGAACCCACACGACTCGCTGCACTACGGCACCGATCTGAACTGCTCTTACTGCCATGCTGAGCACAAGAAGCCAAAGGTTTACTGCAACCAGTGCCACGAGTTCGAATACCCAG
Organism: Ferrimonas senticii DSM 18821; assembly: GCF_000422665.1. GTDB lineage: Bacteria > Pseudomonadota > Gammaproteobacteria > Enterobacterales > Shewanellaceae > Ferrimonas > Ferrimonas senticii. The sequence continues at coordinate 348,163 of NZ_AUGM01000004.1, forward strand.
AGATGCAGCGTAAGTAACAGCGCCGTCCATCGTGCGCTTTACCATCATCATCGATAAGGGGCCATTTGGCCCCTTAATTTCAGCTCGTCAGCGACCACGTAGCGCGATAACTGCCGCAGCCATTAATTTCACTATTTTTGGCACTTCCCCCCAACTTTGCGGCAGATCACTTTCCTTTCGCGCTATTTCGTAACCATTAACGACATTCCGTTAATGGTTACTACGCCATTTCGTTATTGCCACTGACGCTTCAAACAAATCCCCATATACGCCCCAATATCGGCCGTTGGCACGCCCTTCGCTCTGTCTTAGCCATCTAACCCAGAGTATTTTTAGGGAAATCCCAATGAAAAAATCGATTCTGTTCCTGTCCGTCGCGGCAGCACTGACCACCCAAGCGCAAGCCATTGAACTGCACAACGACGGCGTTAACAAAGTGACCCTCGGTGGCCACCTGACCGCGCAAATTGGCAACGTTGAGTGGTACCAAGGCGTGGATAAGAACACCCAACTGCGTGCTAACTCACCGCGTATCAACCTGAACCTGACCCGCGACATGGGCAACGGTTTTACCGCCGATGCCACCATCGAAAGCGGCTACAACATGATGAACGAAGGTAACTCTTGGAACACCCGTTTGGGTTTCATTGGTGTTAGCCACGCCGACTACGGCCGCATTTCGTTCGGTAAAGAGTGGTCAACCTACTATGACGCCGCGTGGTGGACCGATATGCCAGTGGTATTCAGCTCAGACCAACTGGGCATCTACACCGGCGACACTTCCGGCGAAGCGTCAGGCATGGGCCGTGCAGACCAAGCGGTTCAGTACCGTAAAGGTTTTGAACTGGGTGACTTCGGTAGCTTGAAAGTGGGCCTGCAGTGGCAGGGCGAAACCGCAAACCTAGCCGAACGTCTTGGTGGTAGCCTGATCTACCAGATCGCCGATTTCAAACTGGGCACCTCCTACGTGGGCGGCGACATCCTAAACGCTGATTACTTCACTGCAGCAAAACCAGCCGAATATGAAGATAAACTGGAATCTTGGCAGGTAAGCGCCGCCTACGGTCAATGGGGTCAAGGCTTGTACGTTGCGGCTTCTTACCAGCTGGGCACCAACACCGAAGCCAACATGCGCTTTATTGGTGACTCCAAAGGTTTTGAAGCGATCACCGCTTATGGCCTAGAGTGCGACACCACCGTATTTGTCTCCTACCGTCAGCTGGAAAGCGATGGTGAGATGATCGCCTCCTACCAAGGTAAAGACGACAAGGCTCCGAACTACCGCCCAGGCTTTGAAGGCAACGGTGACGACCAGTGGGAAGAGTCGTTTGTCTCTTTCGGCGCTCAGCACCAGCTGACCGAAAACGTAATGGTGTTTGCTGAATACAACCTCAGCACCGGCGAAGACCGTGATGGCGACAACCAGTACGCCATGGGTGTACGTCTGTTCCTGTAATCCGGACATACGCCGCAGGATGCAGACCGCCTAACCCTGCAGCTTGCAAACCATAAAAAATCGCCGCAATTGCGGCGATTTATCTATCTGCGAACCTTGCGGTTACGCCGAGGCTAAGTGCTCCACCATCAGTTGAACACTATCGCGACCGCGCCAATGGTTAACGTCTAGTTTGTAGACCAAGTTCAACCACTGCACGCTGGCGTCCGGCCACTGCTTGCGATCGACGTTAAAGGCGATGGCGTCAAATTGCTTGCTGCCACACTCGGTCTCAACCGTCATCTTTAAGTGTTTATCCGCCAGCAGTCGCTGATCCAATAACTTAAAGTGGCCATCAAACAGCGGCTCTGGGAAGTGCTGCCCCCACGGACCGGCGTTACGCAGCAGCTGGGCGGTTTCCAAACTCATCTGCTCGGCACGCAGTTCGCCATCGGATAACAGCTCGCCAGTTAACTGATGCTCCTCGATGGTGCTGCGCACTTCGTTATCGTACAACTCGGCAAAGCGGTCGTAGTCGGCCTCTTTCAGTGACAAGCCCGCCGCCATCGCGTGGCCGCCGAATTTCAAGATCAGCCCCGGATGCTGGGTATCGATCCGCTCCAGCAGATCACGCATATGCAGCCCTTCAATGGAACGCGCCGAGCCTTTGATTTCACCACCGCCCGCTTCAGCAAAGGCGATCACCGGGCGGTGGTATTGCTCTTTAATCCGCGACGCCAAAATGCCAATCACCCCTTGGTGCCAATCACTTTGATAGAGCGCCAATCCCCACGGCAGTTGCTGACCGCCAAGGTTTAACCTGGTTAACGCCGCTTGCGCCTCCTGTTGCATCCCTTGCTCAATCTCGCGTCGTTCGCGGTTCAAGCCGTCAAGGCTGGCGGCAATTTGCCGCGCTTCGTTGATGTCATCGGTGAGCAAACAGGCGATCCCCAACGCCATATCATCCAGACGGCCAGCGGCGTTCAGCCTTGGGCCAACGGTAAAGCCCAAGTCCGAAGCCACAATCCGTGGCAACTCTTTGTTGGCTACCTCCAGCAGCGCCTGGATCCCCGGACGACAACGACCAGCGCGAATGCGGCGCAGTCCTTGATGCACTAACACTCGATTGTTGTGATCCAGTGGCACCACATCGGCGACGGTGCCAAGCGCAACGATATCGAGCCAATCCGCTAAGTTGGGCATGGCGATCTGTTGCTGGGCAAACCAGTCGCGCTGGCGCAATTCTGCCCGCAGCGCCGACATTAAATAAAACGCCACACCAACGCCCGCCAGCGCCCGCGAGCCAAAACCGCACTCATCGCGGTTGGGGTTCACAATCACATCGGCGTCCGGCACGGTGCTGCCCGGTAAATGGTGATCGGTAACCAATACCTGCATCCCAGCGGCTTTAGCGGCATCAACCCCAGCGTGCGCCGAAATACCGTTATCGACGGTGATCAACACCTCGGCGCCACCCTGCTGCGCCAGAGCCACCAGCGGTGGACTGAGGCCGTAACCGTAGTCGAAACGGTTCGGCACGATGTAATCAACGAATCGCGCCCCCATCGAGCGCAGCGCCAGCATCACCACCGCGCTGGAGGTCGCGCCATCGGCATCGAAGTCACCAACAATCACCAGCCGCTTTTGTGCGGCAATGGCATCGGCCAGCAGCGTGGCGCCTTCGCGCAGCCCAAGCATCGAACTGGGGCTTAATATGTCGCTAAGTTCCAGCCCCAATTGATTGCTGTCGCTGATGCCACGGCGGGCATAAATCTGCGCCAGTAACGGATCTAAATGGGTCAAAGCGGAGGTGTCAGCGTCAGCGCGACGGGTAATGCGAACCATAGCGGGGGCCTATCAAGATGCAAGTCGGTTGATGGTAACGCGCCTGCCAACAAAAAGGCACCGCTGCCGCGATGCCTTGAAGCAAATCTGCACAACCATCTGACGATTGCGGAGATCGAAATTTAGCTGCGTTTAAGCGCTTCCAGCAGTTGCTGCGGCGGCATGTAACCTGGGATAAGATCGCCGTTTTGGGTAACAATCGCTGGCGTACCCGTTACCCCAAGGCCACCACCAACTTGGTAGTGGGTGGCAACGTGCTTAGCGGCAGCACAGTCGGTTTTCGACAGGCGCTGGCTGGTGGTCTTGCCATCGGTCATCGCCTGCTGCTGATCGGCGGCACACCAGATCGCTTCCATCTCGTCCCAAGTACCGGCGTTTTGGCCGTTACGCGGGAACGCTAAATAGCGCACGGTGATCCCCAGCTTGTTGTACTCGGCAATGTCGTCGTGCAGCTTACGGCAGTAGCCGCAGCTGATGTCGGTAAAGACCGAGATCACGTACTTTTCATTGTCTGCTGGAAAATCGATGGTGGTGCCATCCAACTTCGCCAGCTGATCACGACGAACTTCGGTCAACGCCGCATCGGTTAAGTTGGCCATGCGGTTATCAAGATCGTACAGGTTGCCGTGGAACAGGGTTTTACCATCCTCGCTGATGTAAAAAATCCCCTTATCGGTGTGCAGTTGCAACATCCCCGCCACCGGCGATGGCACCACTTTATCTACTTGTACACCTAAGGTGCTTTTCACTTTGGCTGCGATGGCGGCACTGTCGGTAACAGTGGCGGCGCTGACCGAGAACGCCATTAGCGCGCTCACCAGTACCGAGGCGACTGACTTTTTCATACTGCGAGGATCCAAATAATTGCTACGTCGGGCCAGTAGACCCATCAAATCGACAAAAAGTTGCCGCAATTGGCGATTAATTGCCAGCGACCAGTGCGTGATCAGTGAGTGATCGCGCTTTTTATGTGATTCAGCCAACACTTAGGTTCACTTAACCGCGGGGATGATGTTGCTGATGCAGCTGCTGCAAGCGCGCATTAGCTACATGGGTATAGATTTGCGTAGTGGATAAGTCACTGTGACCTAACAACAATTGCACCACTCGCAGATCCGCGCCGTGGTTAAGCAAATGAGTAGCAAACGCGTGCCGTAGGGTGTGCGGTGACAATGGCTTAGTGATCCCCGCAAGCACAGCATAATGCTTGATTCGATGCCAAAAAGTCTGCCGCGTCATCTGAGTACCACGCTTAGAGGGAAACACCACATCAGAGCGCCCAAGCCCCAACAATTCGCCACGGCCATGGCGCAGGTATTGCTCTAGCCGCTGCTGCGCGGCCTCGCCCATCGGTACTAACCGTTCTTTGCCACCTTTACCAACTACCCGGACAACCCCCTGCACTAAGCCAATCTGCTCCAACCGTAAACTCACCAATTCGGTGACCCGCAGACCGGTGGCGTACAACAGTTCCAACATCGCGCTGTCGCGAAGTTCTATCAATAGATCAAGGTTTGGCGCTGCCAGCAGCGCCTCAACATCGGCTTCGGATAGAGTATCCGGCAGATCTCGCGGCAATTTCGGTCGCACCAACTTGATGGTGGGATCGGCCTCAATCTGTTTGGTTGCACAGGCGTGACCATAAAACCGCTTTAAACTGGTTAACGCCCGCGCATTCGACGACGCCGCCAAGCCTTGTTGCTTGCGCAGACTGAAGTAGTGATCCAGATCGCTGGCGCTAAGCGTTAGCAGGCCACGCTCGCCGGCAAAGGCGCGATCCAGATGCAGCAGATCGTGGCGATAGGCGGCTAAGGTATTATCTGACAAACCACGCTGCGACCACAGTTGGTCACAAAACTGCTCGATAAGTTGTTCATTGCTCATGGCGTTTCAATCACAGTTAAGACGGCGCAGTTTTGGCATAGCTTGAAGATGATGGCAAACCCTGCCACAGCTTTTTACAATTAGTTAACCAAGCCCATCCGCCACCGTGTTAGCTTAAGCCCACTCATCGTAGGGCTTTAAATTAAAGGAATAAAAACAATGGGATTATGGCTTCGTCGGCTGCTGCCGATCCTTACCATCGTGATCACTATCATCGTCCTGTCTGCGGTGTTGGCTAAGTTTGCCCCCGAGCAACCAAAAAAACAGCCGCAGCAAAACCTACCGATTGTGGAGGTGGTCGAGGTCACGCCTCAATCCCATCAATTAAGCCTGCGCTCCTACGGCGTAGTGCAACCTAAGCGTCAGACCCAACTGGTGGCTGAAGTCAGCGGCCGCTTAGTGTCGTTGGCGACTGACTTCGAGGTCGGCCGCTTTGTCAAAGAGGGACAACTGTTGGCCACCATCGAACAGGCCGACTACCGTGCTGACTTAACCCAAGCCGAAGCCAACTTGGCGCAAGCGCAAGCGCAACTGCAAGAGGAGATCGCCCGTGGTGAGGTCGCCAAAGCCGAATGGCGCGGGGTGATTGAAGGCATTCCGCCGGAACTTGGCCTTCGCAAACCGCAGCTGGCGAAAGAGCAAGCCAATGTCCGCAGCGCCGAAGCGACGTTAGCCCGAGCCCAACGTAATCTTGAACGCACCGAAATTCGCGCCCCATTTGCCGGTATTATCGCCAGCCGCAGCGTCGATCTCGGCCAATACATCAATGTCAGCAATAACCTTGGCCAGATCAACGGCACCGACATTGCCCAGATCCGCTTGCCAGTTGCCCCAGCCGAGATGATGTTTCTGGGCGGTAACGATGCCAAGGTCAACTTAAGCTACCAAGTTGGCGCCAACACCCTGACATGGCAAGCGCAACTGGTGCGTAGCGAAGGGCAAATTGATGCCAACAACCGGATGATCTATCTGGTGGCCGAACTAAGCGATCCCTACAACCTTAAAGGGTTGCAAAACCAAGCCCTGCCCTACGGCGCTTTCGTTAATGCCGCCATCGACGGCATTAAGGTCGATAACTTAGTTAACCTACCCCGCCACGCGGTGCGCAGCCAACGGATCACCGTAGTCAAAGCCGACAACACCGTCGAATTGCGCCCAGTCGAGGTAGTTCGCAGCGATCTGGAGCAGATCTACATCCGCACCGAGCTCAACCCCGGCGAACGCTTAAGCCTAACCGCGCTAAATGGCGTCGATAACGGCCGCAAAGTGAAAGTGGCCGGCGAGGCGGTGCCCACCAGTCCCGACGCCAAAGCCCCAAGTAGCGCCGCCCAACTGGTTAGCGCAGGAGGTCAATAATGGCATCCTCGCAATACGGCGATTCTCGCCGCGATACCAAAGCTGGCATCATCGCCTGGTTTGCCCGCAATAACGTCGCCGCCAACCTGCTGATGTGGGTGCTGCTGATCGGCGGATTGATGTCGGCCTTTACCATCAACAAAGAGATCTTCCCCAAGTTTGAACTCAACCTAGTGCGGGTGTTTGTCGCCTACCCCGGCGCCGCGCCGCAAGAGATTGAGGAGGGGATCACCATCAAAATCGAAGAGGCGATCAAGAACATTGAGGGGATCAAAAAGATCCGCTCCAGCGCCAACGAAGGCAGTGGCACCGTCACCATTGAAGTGGAAGATGACTTTGAACCAAAAGACATTTTGGATGAGGTGAAGCTGCAGGTTGATGCGATCTCAACCTTCCCCGACAGCATCGAACAACCCAACATCTATCAGATCAAGCCGGAAGCCGAGGTGATGTGGGTCTCCATCGCCGGCGATAACCTCAGCGATACCGAACTGAAAGAGCTTGGCAAAGTAGTGCGAGATGAGATAACCGCCCTGCCGGGCGTCAGCCGTGCTCAGTTGCAAGGCGCCAAAGATTACGAAGTGGCGATCGAACTGTCGGAAGACAAACTGCGGGAGTTCGGCATCACCTTCGATGAGGTCGCCAACGCGGTCAATCGTTCTTCTTTGTTGCTGCCCGGCGGCGCGATCCGCGCCGAAGATGGCGATATCTCGCTGCGAATTGATGGCCAAGCGTATTATCAAGAGGACTTTGAACGGATCGTAGTGCGCACCCGCGCCGATGGCAGTCGCGTGCTGTTGGCCGATGTCGCCACGGTGATCGATGGCTTTGAAGAGCGCCTTGGCTATGCCCGCTTCGATAGCCAAAAATCGGTGGTGGTGGCGGTGCGCAGCATCGGTGACGAGGACGCGCTGGCGATCGCCAACACCGTCAAAGCCTACGTTGATGACAAACAGCAGCAGTTTGGTGACGAGTTAGTGATCGCCTACTGGGGCGATCTGTCACAGTTCCTCTCTGGCCGTCTCAACATGATGCTGGAAAACATGGCGATGGGGGCGCTGCTGGTGTTCATCGTGCTGGCGCTGTTTTTGCAGCTGAAAGTGGCCTTCTGGGTGATGTTGGGGCTGCCAATTGCCTTCTTAGCGGCAGTCCTGATGATGCCGTTCGATCCCTTTAATCTCTCCATCAACCTGATAACTCTCTTTGGTTTTATCTTGGTGCTGGGGATTGTGGTTGATGACGCCATCGTCATTGGCGAATCGGCTTACGCCCAAGTCGAAAAAGATGGCCACAGCATGGACGCGGTGATCAAAGGCGCTAAGAAGGTGGCGATGCCAGCCACCTTTGGGGTGCTGACCACCATCGCCGCCTTTATCCCGATGCTGATCATCACCGGTTTTCTTGGGGTGGTCGGCAAAGCCATCGCCCTGGTGGTGATCCTCTGTTTGGGCTTCTCATTGGTGGAATCGAAACTGATTTTGCCGGCCCACTTAGCGCATATGACGCCACCAAAACCTGGTCAGGGCTGGGGCCCGTGGGTGCGCTTTAAAGAGGCGTTTAACCGTGGTGTGCAACGGGTTATTCACCACGGTTACAAGCCAATGATCGGCACCATGATGGATTGGCGCTACAGCGTGCTAACTGGCTTTATCGGTTTGATGATCGTCTGTGGGGTGCTGCTGGGTACCGGCCACGTAAGGACCATTATCTTCCCCGATATCCCATCGGATTTCGTCCAAGTGCAATTGCAGATGGAACAAGGCAACTCCGAGCAAAGCACCCTTAACGTTGTCCAGCAGCTGGAACAATCGCTGTTTGATACCAACGCTCGCTTGGCCGAGGAAACCGGCCAAGAGGTGGTGCAACATTCGTTCGTGTTCCTAAGCTCGCGCACCAGCGCCGAAATGGTTATTGAGCTGGTCAAAGGCGAAGATCGCAACATCGATGCGGTGGCCATCGCCGCCGATTGGCGCGAACACATGCCAGAGTTAGTTGGGGTCAAAACCTTAGACGTGGTCGCCTCCACCAATGACTCCGGCTCTGATGTGGCGTTTCGCTTAAACAGCAACGACCTAGATCAACTGGTCGCCGCCGCCGATGAGCTTAAGCAACAACTGGCGACCTACGATGGCCTCTATGATATCCAAGATACCTTCTCCTCTGGTTCGCAGGAGATCCGCTTGGCCATTCGCCCTGAAGCCGAGGCGCTGGGGCTGACCCTATCGGATCTGGCACGGCAAGTTCGCTGGGGCTTTTACGGTTATGAAGCCCAGCGGATTTTGCGCAACAAAGAGGAGGTCAAAGTGATGGTGCGCTACCCACAAGAGCAGCGCCGCACCATTGGCCATCTTGAAAATATGCGAATTCGCACCCCCGATGGCCACGAAGTGCCGTTCTCGGCCGTGGCCACCGTCGAGCTGGCAAAGAGCTTCTCGACCATCAACCGCACCGATGGCGTCCGTTCCATCACCGTCCAAGCTCGCGCCGACAAGGCACGGATTGAGCCGGGTAAAGTCACTAAAGCGATCAACGATGAATTTATCCCCGATCTCAAACTGCGTTATCCGGGGATGACCAGTGCCCTCGATGGCTCTGCCGAAGAGGATGCCCGCAACACCGGCTTGATTATCCAAGGCACCTTCTTTGCCCTATTCACCATCTACGCGTTGATGGCGATCCCACTGCGCAGCTACAGCCAACCGCTGATCATTATGTCGGTGATCCCATTCGGGATGATTGGGGCGGTGTTCGGCCACGTGTTGCTGGGGCTGGATATCTCCATGCTCAGTGTGTTTGGGATCATTGCCCTAGCTGGGGTGGTGGTTAACGATTCACTGATTATGGTCGATTTCGTCAACCAAGCTCGCGCCCAAGGCTTACCGCTACGGGCAGCAGTGCAGCAAGCGGGTACCGAGCGTTTCCGCGCCATTATCCTGACCTCGCTGACCACCTTCCTCGGATTGGTGCCAATCACCTTGGAAACCAGCTTGCAGGCGCAGATCGTCATTCCGATGGCGGTATCGCTGGCGTTTGGGATCTTATTCGCCACCACCGTAACCCTGATTTTGGTGCCAGCGCTTTACATGATTTTGGATGACTTCAAACGGCTGCTGCGCTGGTGGTGGCGCCCCGGCGGCGTCGCCGTACCACTGCGACGCCGCGATGAAGCCGAAAGTTAACCGACCATCAACAACAATGCCGAGCAGTTATGCTCGGCATCATCTATTTCACTAAGCGCCGCCATTGTTGTTGCGGCGCCAGTGCGACGCTAACTACAAGCGTGGGTACAACAGGTAGACATCACGCTCGGCCCAGATCTGCGCCAAGTTTTTGGTATCCAGCTTAGGATCGGTAAAGCCAATTTTATCGATGGTGGCTTGGTAGCGTGGCTCGCCCAAGGCCAAGTCCGCTTTGCGGTAAACCGACAGCATTCGGAAGGTTTGGAAACGGCCTTTCTTGATGTCGCGGTCTTTTTTGCGCCACTTCCACTCTTTTGGCTTCATCGCCGACGCCATCAGATCCACGCCTTTAAGCATGCTGCGATCTTTGTACTGGTGCTCCCAGATCTCAACATCCAGTTTGTCGCCTAACTGCGCTAGGTAGGCCAGCGCATCCAAGTTAAAGAAGCTGTACCAGTAGCCACGGGTACGCTCTAGCTCTTCGGGTTGGCTGCCATCGGATTTAAACTGGTCACGAATACGCCACTTGGCTTTGGCCACCATGCTGCGCGCCAAGTCCTCACGCCCCAGATAGTAAGCAATGCCTGCTACCTGCGCTTGCATCCACGTACCGTGGTTATTCTCAGAGAACATCTCGGCGGTGCCCTGTTCAGAGGTCACCAACCAGTCAAGGAACTCCCCAAGCCAAGCGCGCATCTGCTGATCATCTTGCTCGGTCCACGCCTTGGAGGTTTCCAGCAGCGCCAGCGCGTCCACTAGACGATCAGAGAAACTGCGAGAATCGATCATCCCAGAACGACGCTGGTTATCCACCCCAGGTACCGCTTGGGCGTAACGCAGGTTAGGGTTCATCTTGGTGTCTGGATTGAAGAACCAATGGCGCAGCATCTTACTGGCCTGCTCGGCGTACTTTTCATCGCCGCTGAAGTAGTAAGCTAATGCCAGCGCCCGTACCGAACGAGTAAATAAGCCAATGCGGCGTGAATCGGTGGCGTCAGTTTTCGAATCAGGGTTGGTTTTGCCGTCTTTGCGAACCCAAGGCAAACCGTCGTCGGTCTTCTTGTTTGGCCACCAGTAGGGGCTTATCGAGAAGTAATCGTGCATATCTCCTGATGGCGGCACTAGGGTCTTATCGGTTACCGCTAACAGCCCAACTTGCATCGCTTCATCGGCCTCTTGCAGCAGCTTCTGGTAGCTGGCCATCGCCTCTGGGCTAGCGGTTTGCTGTTGCACCCGCTGTTTACTCTCAGCGATTAACTCTGCATCAAAAAACACCGTTTTCGGTAGCCCTTCTGCCGCCCATGCCGACGCCGAAAGAGCCATACCGATGGCCATTGCTGATAGAACATTCCTTACTGATTTCAACATATAGGGCTCCAATTCCTAGTACGTTTAGTCGCGACTAACAAAACCATTGAAACGACGTTTCAATTTGTAAAACACCTTAACTACAGTTGCGCTGAATTGACGTGAGCGGACTCACAGTTCTAAGCCAAAAATATCCGACTGAGAACCTTAAATCAATTTTTATGAAATGACGTTTTGAAATTAAAAAACAGTGTGCTTACACTGGACAGCAATTGAACACAGATAGGTAATAGGCAGATGGAAGCGATCCAGTCGGTGTTAATGACCGCGCAGGAGGCACGGCAACTGGCGATACAGTTGTCACAGGACACGCTACTGGGCCAAAGTTTACGGGCCGAGCAGCAACAACTAGACCGCTATTTGGCACAACCGTTAGAGTGCCCAGGGCCAGGCCCCGCTAACGGCTACGAGCACAATCGCCACAAGCAAAACTACATTCACATGGACTTGGCTGGGCGCTTTTTTCTGATCAGCGGTGATGAACGTTACGCCAACTGGCTGCGACAACTGCTGCTGTTGTACGCCGACCGCTACCTTAGCTTTCCTTACCATCAACAACTCAACACCAACCCCACTGGCCGTCTGTTTCATCAAATACTGAATGAACACAACTGGCTGCTGTATGCCAGCCTTGGCTACAGCGGCATTCGTCATTGGCTTAGCGACAGTGATCGCCAGCAGATCGAACAGCAACTGTTTGAACCGATGCTGGAGATGTTCACCGTCAAATACGCTCATGATTTTGATTGGATCCACAACCACGGTATTTGGGCGGTCGCTGCGGTAGGGATCTGCGGCCTAGCGATCAACCAACCTCGCTACGTGGACTTGTGCATTCACGGCCAGCACAACGACGACGTCAGTGCCGGGTTTCTGGCACAGATCAGCCAACTGTTTGCCCCCAGCGGCTACTACATTGAAGGCCCCTACTACCACCGCTATGCGATTCGACCGCTGTGTTTGTTCGCTGAAGCACTGGCGCGCCATCGCCCCGAACTGAACATCTTTGAATTCAATAACCGGGTAATTAAAACCACCTTGGATGCGCTGCTGGCCTGCACCTATCCCAACGGAAGGCTACCGGCGCTGAACGATGCCTCGCAAACCATGGACGTTAACGACGAAGGGATCGTAATCGCCACCGCCATCAGCTTTGCCCGCTATGGCCACGACGCCAAACTGCTGGGGCTAGCGCAGCTGCAACAGCAAGTGTTTACTCACCCTGCCGGTGCCGCCTTGTCAGCCGCCGTAAGCGCCGCAGCGGATCACACTTGTGCCCCCCATTGGCCCAGCGTCGAACTGAACGAAGGCCCCAACGGCGATCGCGGCGCCCAAGGCTTTTTGCGGATCCAAGGCCATGATGGCCAGCAAAGCATGGCAGTGATGAATTACGGCCAACATGGCATGGGACACGGCCACTTCGACACCCTTGGGATCACGTTTTTCAACCGTGGCCAAGAGGTACTGACCGAATACGGCTTTGGCCGCTGGGTCAACGTTGAACCGAAGTTCGGCGGCCGCTACCTGGATGAAAACAAAAGCTACGCCCGCCAAACCATTGCCCACAATGCGGTAACCATCGACGGTCAATGCCAAAATGGCTTTGATGTTGAGCGGGCTGATGCCGTTTGCGGCACACCGCACTTCTTTATCGCCGACGATCCCAACCTGCAAGGGATGAGCGCTTTTGCCAATGACCACCACCACGGGGTGCGGCAACAACGCACGGTACTGCTGGTTAATCATCCGCAGCTTCAACAGCCACTGTTGGTGGATCTATTCCGGCTAATTGCCACCGATCAACAACGCCACCGCTACGATTACGCCATTCAATACCAAGGCCAGATCATCCGCACCGACTTTGACTACCACTACCATCAGCAAGGCTGGTCGGTATTGGGGCAAGACAACGGTTATCAGCATCTGCTGCGGGTGGCCGATGCCCACATCGCGCAACCCTCAACCTTGGTGAGTTGGCTTGCAGGGCAACACTATTGCAGCTTGATCACCAGCGCGAACGCCGATGCCGAGGTGATCTTCAGCCGCACTGGTGGCGCCGATCCGAGCTTCAATCTGCGCAGCACGCCGTCGCTGATCTTCCGCCAGTACGGCGGTGACCACCTGATCGCCAGCGTATTAGAAAGCCACGGCCTGTTTGATGAAGCCAAAGAGGTATCGGTCGAAGCCCGTGGCCAAATCCAACAACTGCTGGTGCGTCACCACAGTGATGACGCCTCGATCATCGACATCATCGGCAGTCAATTTACCCTGACGGTGATGATCAACAACCACCCGCAAGTGAACGCCGACAGCCACTGCCAAGTCACGTTAGCGCATGACAGTTACCAATGGCGTGGGCCGGTGGCGATCCGCACAACCGATTTGAATTAACTATTTGCAGGCAGGAGTATCGCATGCAACGCAGAACCAAAATTGTCGCCACCCTAGGTCCCGCCACCGACAGCGCCGAAAGTTTGGAGCAGTTGATCTTGGCCGGAGCCAATGTGGTGCGGCTGAACTTTTCCCACGGCAGTGCCGACGATCACATAAAACGCGCGCAATTGGTGCGTGAGTTAGCCGCCAAGCACCACTGTCATGTCGCAATCTTAGGCGATCTGCAAGGCCCCAAGATCCGCGTTTCCACCTTTGCCGATGGCCCAATTGTGCTGGCTGAAGGTGACCACTTTGTGCTCGACAGCGAGCTGGCACCAGGTTGTGGCAATCAGCAACAGGTGGGGCTGGACTACAAAGCGTTGCCGCAGGATGTCAGCGCCGGTGATGTGTTGATGCTGGATGATGGTCGTGTGCAACTTGAGGTAACTGCCGTTGCCGGCAGCCAAGTGCACACCAAGGTCTTGGTCGGTGGCAAGCTATCCAACAACAAAGGGATCAACAAGCGCGGTGGCGGCTTGTCAGCCCCGGCGCTAACCGACAAAGATAAAGCCGATATTATTACCGCCGCACAGATCCAAGTTGACTACCTTGCGGTCTCTTTCCCACGCTCTGGTGCCGACTTGGAATACGCCAGAAAGCTGGCTGTGGAAGCTGGACTCAATACCCACATTGTCGCCAAAGTGGAACGGGCCGAGGCCGTTGCCAGCGACGAGGCCATTGACGACATCATTATGGCCGCCGATGTGGTGATGGTGGCGCGCGGCGATCTTGGGGTTGAGATCGGTGACAGTGAATTGATGGGGGTACAAAAGAAGCTGATCCTGCGCAGCCGCCAACTGAATAAGGTGGTGATCACCGCCACCCAGATGATGGAGTCGATGATTGAGAGCCCAATGCCGACACGGGCTGAGGTGATGGATGTCGCCAACGCGGTATTAGATGGCACCGATGCGGTGATGCTGTCAGCGGAAACCGCCGCTGGCCGTTACCCGATTGCGACCGTAAAAGCGATGGCAAACGTGTGTGTTGGCGCCGAAAAGCAGCCATCGCTGATCAGTTCCAAGCATCGCTTGCAGTATCAGTTCGACAACATTGAAGAGACGGTGGCAATGGCCACCATGTATGCCGCAAACCACCTGGTTGGCTTAAAAGGGATCGTAACCCTGACCGAATCTGGGGTCACCCCGCTACTGATGAGCCGGATCTCCTCGGCGCTGCCGATCATCGCCCTATCACGCCATCAACCAACGTTAAGTTCGATGGCGTTGATCCGGGGGGTGATGCCTGTGCGCTTTGATTCCACCACCTACGGACGCGATGAACTGATCCCCGCCGCACTGGAGCTGGTCAAACAGGTCAGTCAGTTGCAATCTGGCGATCTGATTATCCTAACCAAAGGCGATGCGATGGAAACCGTTGGCGGCACCAACACCAGCAAAGTATTGATGATCCCCTAAACGATCACCACTGTCCTAGCCAGCCGAAGCCCCGCGCTTCGGCTTTTTTTTAAATATTTAACGGTCAATTTTTCGTGGCTTGATATTCATAACTCGCTGCTCTTGCTCTTGCTCTTGCTCTTGCTCTGCACTAACAACTAATAGCTGCCAACTAACCACTAATCACTGCCAACGACCAACTGACAACGACCCACTAACCACTACCAACTAACAACCAGCCCCACCAGCTATCTTCGCCAGCTCTCGCCGTGCCAAATAACGAAACGGCAGCAGTTTGATTAGCTCCTCCAGCGGCTGAATTGCAAACGCCCACCAAACCCCAACATCCCACACCAAAACACCCAGCGCGCACAACGGTAGCGAGATCAGCCATTGGCCGCCGAAGTTAATTTTAAATACCGCAGTGGTCTTGCCCAGCGCCCGCAACAGATGGCCATGCACGGTGTTGTAGCCGCGCAGCAGCGGCAACAAGATGTATAGCGGTGCCAGCCATTGCAACGCCTGATAAGTCGCTGCTTGCAGCGATGGGTAAAGCCACTGTATCGCTAGGCTCAACAGGGCGAATGCCAACGCGACCAGCGCCGATAGACAGATACTGATCCGAATGCTGCTGGCAAACTGATGTGGCAATTGCTGTAAGCGCTGCGCCCCCAAACTGTGGCTGGTAACGATGGCGCAGGCGTGCGCCCAGGCGGTGACAAACTGGCCTCCGATCCGCAGCCATGGCATCAAAATGGCGATCGCCACGTAGGCTGACAGCGCCAACTGCGAATAGATAAGCTGATACAGCATCACCCCAGTTTGCAGCAAACCAACGTTAGCCGCTACCGGCCACACCTCTTGCAGATGCGTCATGATGGCATGGCGACGCCATGGCAACCTCAGCGCCATATTGCCGCGCCATTGCCACCACAGATAAGCCAATCGCAGTGTCAGACCCAGTAAACTGCCCCAAGCGGCACCCGCCAATCCCAGCGCCGGTACACCAGCAAAACCATGGATCAACAGCAGTGACAACCCCGCGTTAACCGGCAGTTCCAGCAGATAGCCTTTTAGGGGGATCCGGCTTTGTCGCTGGGCGTTAAACTGGGCGATGGCGGTTTGACTAACGCCGTTCAACAGCGGCAGCCACAGCCCAATCTGCAGGTATTCAAGCAGCAGCTGCTGTTGCTCCGGTTCACTGGTTAACAGCGGCGCCAGTGACGGCAGTAGCAACCACAAGCCAAGCGTCAGCAACAGCGCAAATGCCAACGCAATAAGCAGACCATCGGCTACCGCTTGGGGCAAACCATCACCCCGCCCAACCGCCCGACTAAACAGCAACTGGCTGCCGTTCGCTAACGCCATCTGCAGCCCAAACACAAACCCCAGCAAGGCACTGGCGATCCCCAACGCCGCTAACGGCAATTCGCCCAGCGGTGCCACTAGCAGGGTGTCAATCAGCAGCATCGATTGCATCAGCAAGGCGTTAAGCGCCAACGGCCACGCCAATGACATGGTGGAACGGGTAAATTCGCGGCTCATAAACATGATGAAGCCGCCCGAAGGCGGCCTATTGTTACCTTAATTTGACTCAATCAGCGCCAGCGGTCCGCGCCAGCTAAAGATCTCGCCAGCAAAGCTCAGTTGATGCTCACAGTCGGCGGTTACATCAGCACGGTTGGAGACCATCACCGTTAACTGCCAATCGTGGCCATGGATCCGCACCACCGAACCTTGCTCGTTATGTCCAACGGTTTCGATGCGCTCAACTTGCCCCCGTGCTTCGGTAGAGGCCTCCAGCGCCTCGTTAAAGTAACCATGGCTTTCAATGACACTGGCAAACAGTTCGGTGGCACCGTGGCGACGCACGATAATGCAAGGTTCACTGCGCAGATTGAAATCTGGATCATTGGCGCCAGTGCGGGCAAAGATCAGTTCATCATCGGCAGCAACTGCGGTGATCAAACTGTGATAGCTGTGGTCATGCAACCAGCTAACCAAAGCGCTGCCGTCGGCGCTGCGGGCGCGCGCAACGTCGTATAGATGCTGATAGCCGTGCTGCTCACCCAACACCGCTACGCCACCAACATAGCTGCGCTCGCAGTCAGTGCGCACTAACTGACCGTGATAGTGGTACGGCAAATCATATTGATGGGCATCATTGCTGGTTACTCGCAACAGATCCAGCAGCAACGGATGACGGCAATTAGGCTGACGGATCAACAGCACCGACCGCTGTTGCTGTACCCCCGGCCAATAGTCATTGCAGATGGCGCTCATCCCTTGCAGATCGCCATCGCTAACAAAGAAGTGGCTGCGACCAAAATTGGCTTCGGCCAAGGCGGTGTTGAATTGATGCTGGCAACCTTGATCGACCACCAAGGTATTGTGCGCCACGGTCTGCTTGCAGTAACTGTCGTTCTCTTTGATGTAGCGGCCACCAAACTTCGGTTCAACATTAACCCAACGGCCAAAACCATAGTCACTTAAGGTTTCGTGGTCGCGATTAAACAAGGTCAGCGCTAGGCCATCATAATGGCCGTGGTCCAGCGCTTTATGCAGTTGATGATCAGAGCCGTGCTGACCGTAGTACAGCAGCGCCATCATCGGCGTGTTATCGCCATCGCGTTGGCGCAAAATCGATAGACCCCCACGGTCGCCGTTGGCACCGTCAGTTAACTGCACACTGCCCCAATCACCATCAACCGTCGGATTCGCCGCCAACGCAGCCGACAGTTGCGCGCCAAATGGATGTACCCATACGGTGGCTTGTTGTTGCGCCAGCCCTAACAACTGCGGATCGCTACCATAGCGGCCACAATAGATGCTGGCCGCCACGATCATCCCCTCATCAATCACCCCCATGGTTTTCGATGAATCGTTGATCGCCGGCCAGGTGCCATCGGGAAACGCTAACTTCATCAGCGCTTGGGTGGTGGTTTGGATCATCCGCCGCTGATGTTCAAAAATCTTCAGCTCTGGCTGACGGCGTTCAATCACTTCGGCAAACAGCACCAGCGGTCGCAGTGCAAAACGATGGTAGTAAGGGCCTTCCAGATAGTAACCGTCCGGTGAAAACAGCTTGGATAGCTGCGCTAAGAAGCCACCGGTTTCGCCGTCACCATTGAGGCCATAGATCGCTTTATTTACCGTCGCCTGATCTCCGATGGCATAGGCGGCAATACCAACCCCACAGGTGGCCCACACGCCATGGTTGTGAATAATGTCGAAATCATGGGCGTGATCAATCACAAACAGATCGATCATCGGCCGAAACAGATCATCAATAATCTGCTGTCGCTGCGCCGCGCTAAGGCGATGTTGAATGCAGCTGTAGGCATCGGCAGCGTACATCAGCCACATGTTCTCATTTAAGGTTTGATGAAACAGTCGTCCCGGCGGATTACTGTCCTTGGATACGTGGTTAGCCAAGGTCGGGTACTTAACCGCATAGCCCAACAGCATCTGTTCGATAAACTCGGCATAACGGCGCTCTTCGGTGATCAAAAACAGCCGCCCGGCGATGTGCATATGGATGTAGTTTTGTTTGTGACGGTTGTGCTGATAACCGCCGCCTTCGCCCTGGCCGGGGATCTCGATGCCCACCTCGGCAAGGTAGCGCTCTAATTGCTGGATTTCCGAATCAATGGCACAACCGATCAAGCTTGCTTGCCCTAGCTGTTGCTGCAATTGCTTACCTTCATCAAAGGTCATAAATAAGGGTTGATAAGACATGATGGTTCTCCTTGAACTCGCGATATAAATAAGGCAAATGCGACCGCAAGGGTCGCATCTGCTTAGTACTTGTGGGCGCGCCTACCAGCGCATCCGATAACCCACTTCAATGCCGTCACGGTTGCCAACCGGATCTTCTAGGCTGTTGTCATAAGGACGAGCTTTATAGGCAATAAGGAAACTACCCCAATCCAGCGTTTGGTATTCCACCCCAAATTCAAAGGCCGGTTTCCAACTCTTGCCGGTTTCTTTATAGCTATCATCCGGCTTGTATTTTTTCGCGCTCTCAGCCTCGATCTTTTGATAGATAGTGCTCTTTAGATGCAGTTTCAAATCGCGATCAAAATATTCTGGGGTGTAGTAGATATAAAAGTTAGTTTCCGAACTAATGCCATCTTGAACATAATCAAAGGTTTCACCAACGCCGTTTTCGTACTCGGTAATTTGATGATCGATGGTGTACATGTAGCGGTAGCGCAGACGAATTCGCCACTCGCGATCAAAACGGTAAGCCACCGCAAAGCCCGGTTTGATCCGTTCGTAACTTTGCAGTTCGTCCTTATCATCATTACAGCCACTGGTTTGTCCAACTGCACAATTCGGAGTACGACCACGTTGACGCCATTGGTACTCTAAGATTGGGCCATATTCCAAACCATCAATGGCATCGGATTTAATGTTGTAGGAACTCTTTAATGCGAAGTTTACGTTTTTCTTGCCATTGGTTTTTTCAAAATAGTTTTCAAAACCCAAAGTCAAGCCATCGGTCCACTCAAAAGTATCGCCACGAAACTTGTGAGCGTATTCCATTTTTAGTTGATAATTATTGGCCTGCCCATCCGGGGTACGATCCAGATTTTGTTCATGCAGAAAACGTTCATACTTCAATGACAACGAATTGTTCGTTGCCTGAGCCGAAACACTGACAGCAGCCAACAAGGCCAAGCTTACAACCGACAGTTTGCGCATAGTTAACATCCTTTTCACAAATTCCGACGGGACCCTGTCTACTACCGATGCGGCTTGCTCAGGTGCCCGACTGCTCGAAAACAGCTCCACTATAGCAAAATGAAACGGCATTTCACCTAAAAAGATACGGCATTTCCTTGAGTTTGCGCACAAATTTTACACTCATCTAGGCCCCGCCTAATCGTTCCTAAAAGCCGTGTTCTAGCTGCCTCCGAAAAGATTCTGAAAATTTTGAAATGACATTTCATATATTCTGCTAAACAGTTTGTGTTTGCCTAAAGCAAACACTACTATCGGCTACAAAGGCTGATCCGCTTCAGGGTCAGTAGTGCATATAAGTATCCTTATGACGGAGAGCTGCAATGACCGAGTCTAAAAACGAATTAGTCTCTTCAGTTCAAAAAGTGTTCGGACTGCTGGAGTGCCTTGGGGCAGAAAAAGAGTGGGGGATCACCGAGATTGCCCAAAGCCTGATGATGTCCAAAAGCACCGTCTATCGTTTTTTGCAAACCATGAAAAGCTTGGGGTATGTCGAGCAAGATGAAGACAACGACAAATACACCCTAACCATGAAGTTGTTTGAGCTGGGCAGTAAAGCGTTGGAGCATCGCGATCTGATCCAGATTGCCGCCAAGCCGATGCAACAACTATCTGAACTGCTTGGTGAAACCACCCACTTGGCGGTGCTTAAGCAAAACACCATTGTGTATGTACACAAAATTGATGCCGTACAAACCATCGGTATCTATTCACGCATTGGCCGTGAAGCACCACTGTATTGCACCGGCATTGGCAAATGTCTGATGGCCTACCGTGAAGCAGAGGTGGTTGAAGCACTGATGGCGGATGTCGAGTTCAACCGCTTTACTGACAATACCCATGCGGATTTTGCCTCCTACCGCAACGAGCTGGAGCTGGTGAAGCAACAAGGCTTTGCCGAAGATAAAGAGGAGTTCGAGCAACATATCCGCTGCTTGAGCGCGCCGATTTTTGATCACCTAGGTAATGTGGTTGCAGGCCTATCGGTATCCTGGCTGATTCTGCGTTTTAATGAGGCCGATAAAGCCGCTTACGTAGAGAAGATCCAAGCGGTAGCCAAGCGTATCTCGCTGGGATTGGGCTGCAGTACCTACCCTCCAGTGCAGTAATCTACCTTTAAACAAAATGGCCTCGATAATATCGAGGCCATTTTTGTGGCAGATAACGGCATCAGCGGGCAAACGGGGCAGGCAGTGCCTCGGTTGGGATCAATGCCCCCGGATATTGGATCACTGCAGCCGCCACTTGATGGGCATAATGCGCCGCCTCAACCGCACTGCCGCCGGCCAACCGCACTGCCAAATAACCAGCGTTAAAGCTGTCCCCAGCCGATGTGGTATCAACCACCTTAGCCACTCGCCGGGCCGCCACCGCAGCCACGCTGTGACCATCGCTAATCAGGCAGTCGGCCGCGCCGCGCTTCAATACCACCTCACTGACACCAAGACCGTGATAACGGCTAAATACCGATTCAGGGGTATCGTCAGCATACAGCAACTGCTCATCTTCAAAGGTCAATAACGCGATATCACAATGGCTTAGCAACCGCTGATAGTGCTGCTTGGTTTGCGCAACCGACTGCCACAGTGTCGGCCGATAATTACTATCAAACACCACCTGCGCGCCACGACTGCGGGCATCAGCCAACGCCTGATACAACCGTTCGCGGCTGCCATCATCCAATATCGCCACCGAGATCCCACTAAGATAGAGCAGATCAAACTGCTGCAATTGCGCTAGCAGCTGCTCGCTGCCTTGACAGCAAAGTAGTTCCCGCGCTGCGGAATTTTCACGCCAGTAATAGAAACTGCGCTCGCCTTCTTGATCGACATTAATGTTATACAGTCCCGGCAACTTATGCGGTAACTGCAATACATAGGAGCAATCGATCCCCTCTGCCCGCCACTGTGACAACATCTGTTCGGAAAAACGGTCGGTACCTAACGCGGTAACATAGTGACAAGCCACCTGCTGCGGGTTTGTTAAGCGGGCCAAGTAAACCGCTGTATTTAGTGTGTCGCCACCAAATCCCTGGCGCAGTAATCCCGATTCAGCTTGGCTTAGCTCGATCATACACTCACCGATTAAAGCAACACGCTGCGGTGATTTACTGTTTAAATGCAACATTAAAATAGAACACCTAAATAATTAAAACGCCGTTTCATTGTAAACCAATGAACCTTGAATGGAATCGAAATACGCCACTATTTTTCGATATTTGTGCGACCACAAGCGCAGAAAAGAAAGGCCGTGCTGGGAAACCAAGCACGGCCTTTAACGTTCAAACGATAGGGAATCGACCCGGTGCCGTTATGGGCACATTTGACCGCCATTCACATCCAGCACTTGGCCGGTGATGTAGCCAGAGATATCCGAGGCTAAGAACACAAACGCCGGGGCGACCTCTTCGATGGTGCCGAATCGTCCCATGGCGATGGTACCGGCGATCTTCTCTTTCAGTTCATCGCTTTTGTCGGCATGGAAGGCGGTATCAATGGTACCAGGGGCAACAATATTGAAACGGATACCATCTTTGGTGAACTCTTTCACCCAGTTGCGGTGAATGTCATGTACCCATGCTTTGGCTGCAGCATACACCCCAGCGCCGATGCCGCCACCTTCGCGGGCTGCAATCGAACCGGTGGAGATCACCGATGCGGTTTTGCCACGTTCGGCAGCAGAGGCTCGCAGGTAAGGGATCGCAAAGCGAGTCACCATCAGTTTGCTGCGACAGTTAAGATCCATCACACGGTCGTAGAACGCATCATCAATCGCTTCCAAACCACTGCGACCACCAAGGCCACCGCCGTTGTTCACCAACACATCGATGCCACCGAAATGCTGAACAAACTCCGCCACCAGCTTTTCGCACTGGCTGGACTCCATCAAGTTGGCTTCAATAAAGATCGCTTCGCCGCCACTCTCTTGGCCCAAAGCGTTCAGTTCCGCCACCAGTTCGGTTGCTGCCGCATCGGTCACATGGCTGTTTACCCCAACCTTGGCGCCCAATTTGACAAACTCACGGGCAGATGCCGCGCCCATGCCGGCGGTAGAACCGGTAATGAGTACGCGTTTGCCCTTGATATCACTGAAGTCCAGCATCTTTCATTCCTCTTGCATCGATGTAGCCGGCACTCCCAGTACCAGCAGTTAGCAGCCAATGTAGAGTATCCATTTTGACTTTGCAATTAGCATTTTGTATTTTTTGAAACATCGGTTCATAAAAACCAGTTTGGAGTATCAAGATGACTAATCTGTTCCACAACCAAGAGCACCCCTTTGAACACTTAGGTGGCGGTATCAAGCGTAAGATTGTTGCCTACACCAACGACTTGATGGCGGTTTACGTACACTTTGATAAAGGTGCAATCGGCACCCCCCACGCCCACGATGCCCACGACCAGATCGGTTTCTGCCATGCCGGTTCATTCGAAGTGGTGCTGGGCGAAGGCGACCAACAAACCAAGACCGTAATCAAAGCCGGCGATGCTTTTCTGGCACCAAAACAGCTATGGCACGGCGCAGTCGCACTGGAGGATGGCAGCGTACTGCTGGACATTTTTACGCCGATGCGGATCGACTTTATCGACCAGTAATTGCCATCAACCCTCTGTAACCAAGGTTGCTAACTTACTGTTTAGCAACCTTTTTTATGCATTGGCGTTATGCAAATCGCGGGACAGAGCTCCCCTTTACAGCGTTTACCTAAATCAACACGCGCAAAATGTGACCTAGGTTATGGTCTTCATCAAAAAAGTTTCGGTAAGATATTTTTGAATTAATAAAACGCCGTTCCAATTTCCACCTTAGGGCCGGCAACATCAACGATAAATGGACTTTTGGTTATGAAAACGAAACTTTCTCCATTAGCACTGATCTGCTCGGCCCTGTTGTTTTCTGGATGCTCTTGGGATGGCGGCAATGATCCAACACCACCGCCACCACAAGAAAACCAAGCGCCAGTTGCTGGCGATAAAGAAGGTCTTAACGTAGAACAAGGTCAATCTCTTGAAATTGACTTAGCGTTGTACGCTTCCGACCCTGACGGCGATACGCTGCAATACACCATCACCGTAATGCCAACCAAAGGGACTTTGGTGCCGAAAGATGGCACGACTTCGGTGTTTGTCTACACCCCGAATGATGGCGTACTTGATGCTGACAACTTTACCTACCAAGTTGCTGATGAAGAATTTAGCGATGAGGGCGTGATCTCACTAACCGTAATCCCCGAGGGAAGCGGCGAAGATCTGATCGATACCGTAGACAAATTGAACGCGGCCATTCAAAGCGCGACCGCCGGTGATGTGATTGAACTAGCAGCATCGGGAACCTTTAATTCAGGGGTGATCGAACTGAATAAAGCGGTCACTATTGACGGCTTAGAGCAAGCTGTTATTTCTGGCAGTGCTTGTTTCCGCGTTGCCGCTGCTGGTGCGGTAATCCAAAACCTAACCATGAAAAATGACATGATTGGTTTTGATGAGACCGACGACAAACTGATCGAGGCAACTAAAAATGATAAGGTTTTAACCGATGAGGAGAAGTCGGCCATCTACGCACCGCTGTACGATAAGGTCTGCTCTAAAGCGGAAAGCTTAGGTAAGCCGGTAAATTCTGATGGACAAATGGGCGCCATTACCATTCTTGCTACCCTTGATGACGATGCTGCCGATTACGATTCCCAACTTGCCGCCCTTGAGCCGGTTGAGCTTATTAACATCACTTTTGATGCCTCGGCAAATACTGAACAAAGCAACTACGGCAACACCAAAGCCAGTTGGGTTACATCATTTAGTAAGTTTGCAATGTCTGGTAGTGAATTTATTGGCCTGCAATCCACCATTCAGAACAATGGTATCTACGTAAACTGCACCAGTTCAGATGAAGGACGGGCAGGTTCAAGCATTACCACTACCAGTTTTTCAATGGTCAGCGGTGGCGATAAAGAGACTGCCGCAATCAAAATGGGTGACTCTAGCGGCGGCAAAATTAAAGGTGATGCAACTGGTGGTAACGCTACTTGTAATGTCACCGTTGAGGGCAACACCTTCAATGACTATCTAGGTTTACAAACCCAAGATATGTCTGTTGCCAGCAACCGCCCTGTTGCAATCCATTCTTGGACTTCGGCCATCACCAACACCGATTTTGCAAGCAACAACACCCTGATCACACCAACCAATTAATCTGTTGCGAACGTTCATACGGCGCCTTGCCTTTGCTAGGCGCCTTTTTTATTTCCAGCAAGGAGGCGTTATGCCCAGTTTATTGCGTCCAGTGGCGGTGTTAATTAGCGTGTTGCTGTGCGGCCAATTGGTGGCCTGTGGTGGTGGTGGCGGTGGCGACGTGGTTGACCCGACTCCTGATCTACCCGATCTGCCGGATCCGGAGCAGCCCAACCCGAATCTGCCTGCGCCGGATTTGGCGCCGATCCCCAGCAGCGGCATTGTGGTTAACACTATCGATGAGCTTAACGCTGAGCTTGGCAAAGCCAATCACGGTGAGGTGATCTTGTTGGCCGATGGCGAATGGCCCAATCTGCAACTGACGATTGATAGAGACAATCTGATTATCGCCGCGCAAACCGTTGGCCAAGTGCGGATAACCGGTGACAGCACCGTCGAAGTTAACGGCGATAACGTCCGCCTTGATGGTCTGTATTGGGATAACGCCACCCCAGAGCAAAGCAATGGCCTGGTGGTGCTTAATGGCAACAACAACACGCTAAGTAACAGCACCATAGTCGGCGCTGGAGTCAACAACAACCCCAGTTGCACCGGTGGCGATCATCGCTGGGTCAGCCTAAAAGGCAAACAGCATCAGGTGGTCAGCAATCGTTTTGATGGTAAGTGCGGCAAAGGGGTATTGCTGACGGTATGGCGCCAATCCGGCAAAACCGATGAGCATCTCATTAGCCATAACCTGTTTCGTGATTACCACCGCCGCCACAATGAAACGAACGGCTTTGAGGGGATCCGCATCGGCACCAGTGACAGTTCCCAATCCGATTCCAACACCGTGGTGCAGTACAACCTGTTTGAACGGATCAACGGCGAGATTGAAATTATCTCCAGCAAATCCGGCGGCAACCACTATCGCTTCAATACTTTTCGCAACAGCGACGGCTTACTAACCCTGCGCCACGGCAAAGACAATGTTGTTGAAAACAATCTGTTTTTGCAATCTGGCAGCGAAGGCGGTGGTGGCATTCGTGTGTTTGATTCGGGGCACCGCATTAGCAACAACTACATCAGCGGCGTTGATACGACCTCCAACAGTCGCGGCGGCATTGTCCTGCATGCGGGGCTGAATAAAAAAGGCAGTGAACCAAGCTACAGCAGTGAGCTAAACAAGCAGTGGACCGCCAATAACATCAGCGTCAGCAACAATACGGTGATCGACAGTGACCACGGCCTCTATCACAACGCCTATCTCGCCAGTTCCACCGCTTGCGAAAATGGCGCCGGCAAAGATGTTCCCTGTAATCCAAGTTGGAATGTCCGCTTTAGCGGCAACTGGGTTTATCACCGCCATGGCGTCGCCGTTAAAAAAGACAACGGCACAGCGATTATCGATGGCCAGTATCAAGGCGAGCGTTATTGGGGCAGCAGTGGCGCAGGCCACAGCGGCGCGGGCATCAATACCAGCAAACCGCCAGTTCAGCAAGATCCGACCAGCGGCTTGCTGTCCAGTCTCGGGGCCGGTGCCGATCTAACCAAAATCGTGCCACTTTTCGCCGCTGACGTTGGCCCGCGGGCGCGTTAACCGCCTTAAAGCGACGCCACCGAAGCCGATTGATAAGTTGCTTTAACCAAGCTTAAGTGGCTAAACGCATGCGGCCTCGCAAAAATAGAGAAACGTTGTTTCAATTTTCTATTGACGTGAAAGTTCTCACATCTATTATTGGAACAACGTTTCATAATAAGCAAAAACGTGCTTCGCAAGGATTGAACGATGTCCATCGATTTAGCTGTTCTGGTCGCCTACTTTGCCTTTCTGATCGCCATTGGATGGATGTTCAGAAACTTCAGTAGCTCTTCAACTGCCGACTACTTCCGCGGTGGCGGCAAAATGCTGTGGTGGATGGTCGGCGCCACCGCTTTTATGACTCAATTCTCCGCTTGGACCTTCACCGGTGCCGCCGGTAAGGCCTATAACGACGGCCTGCAAGTGGTGATCATCTTCTTAGCCAACGCGTTCGGCTATCTGATGAACTACCTCTACTTTGCGCCGAAGTTCCGGCAGTTGCGAGTAACCACCGTGATTCAGGCGATCCGCCAACGCTTTGGTAACACCAACGAGCAGGTGTTCACCTGGGCAGGGATGCCCACCTCGGTTGTGAACGCTGGGATCTGGCTTAATGGTCTGGCGATTATCGCCTCTACCATGTTTGGCTTTGATATGACCTGGACCATCGTCGCCACCGGCTTAGTGGTGTTGGTGATGTCGGTTACCGGTGGGGCCTGGGCAGTGATCGCCTCTGACTTTATGCAGATGCTGGTGATCATGGCGGTTACCGTTACCGTGGCGGTGGTGGCCATCGTTAAAGGCGGCGGCCCGGTGAACATCATCGAACAGTTCCCACGCGACTTCGTGATTGGCGAAGATATGAACTACCTAAGCATCTTTGCGATGTGGGGCTTCTTCATCTTTCTTAAGCAGTTCGCCATCAACAACAACATGCTTAACTCCTACCGCTATCTGTCGGCCAAAGATTCCGAGAACGCCAAAAAAGCTGCCTTGCTGGCCTGCGTATTGATGGTTTGTGGGCCGCTGATCTGGTTCTTCCCAAGCTGGTTTATGGCTAGCCAAGGTCTTGATTTGGCCGCTCTGCATCCAGAGATGGGCGCCAAAGCCGCCGATACCGCCTATCTGACCTTTGTCGAGCTGTACATGCCAGCGGGAATGGTTGGCTTGTTGGTTGCGGCGATGTTTGCCGCCACTATGAGTTCAATGGACTCTGGCCTCAATAAGAACTCGGGGATCTTCGTTAAGAACTTCTACGAACCGGTAGTTCGCCAACACCAAGCCAGTGAAACCGAATTGGTGTTTGTATCCAAAATTACCTCAACCGTGTTTGGCGTGCTGATCATCCTGACCGCGCTGTTTATCCAGTCGCTAAAAGGGATGAGCCTATTTGACACCATGATGTACGTCGGCGCGCTGCTGAGCTTCCCGATGCTGATCCCAGCGTTTATGGGCTTCTTCATCAAAAAGACCCCAGACTGGGCCGGTTGGTCAACGCTGGTAGTCGGCGCGTTGGTGTCCTACGTGGTTGGCTTTGTGATCACCCCAGATCACGTACAAGCGGCGTTCGGTCTGGATGAGGCACTAAGCAAACGCGAATGGAGCGACTTTAAGGTGGTGATGGGACTGTGCGCCCACGTGGTGTTCACCGGTGGCTACTTTGCGCTAACTTGCCTGTTCTACAAACCATTGACCGCCGATCGTCAGCAGCAAGTCGATAAGTTCTTCCGCAACTTGGCAACGCCGCTGTACAACGAAAGCGCTGCGCAACAAGAGTTGGATAACAAGCAACGACTGATGCTGGGGCGGTTGATCACCGTTGCCGGGGTTGGGGTGATGACCATGATCGCCATCGACAATCCACTGTGGGGACGGGCGGTGTTTGCCCTGTGCGGCGGCATCATCCTGGTAGTCGGATTGGCCTTGGTCAAATCGGCCGAACCGAGCCCGCAACCAGAACCTAACCGCGACGCGCTCGCCAGCGCCGACAGCAATCAATAACCGTTAAATTCCCCTCGTCGCGTGCTGCGACGAGGGGAACATGCCGTTTTATCGGCCGTTCCCCAACTTGGAAAAGCACCATGTCGCAATTTACCCCTGAGCAGATCTTCTCTCGTAGCCCGGTGATCCCGGTGTTGATCATAAAGCGTCTTGAAGATGCACTACCGCTGGCGTCGGCGCTGTTGCGCGGCGGCATCGACATCATTGAAATTACCCTTCGCAGCGAATGCGCCCTAGCGGCAATCAGCCTAATTCGCGAGCAACTGCCACAAATGTTGGTGGGTGCAGGTACGGTGTTGACCAGCGCCGACATCG
The DNA here is from genome assembly GCF_000422665.1 of Ferrimonas senticii DSM 18821. Taxonomy (GTDB): domain Bacteria; phylum Pseudomonadota; class Gammaproteobacteria; order Enterobacterales; family Shewanellaceae; genus Ferrimonas; species Ferrimonas senticii. The sequence continues at coordinate 376,872 of NZ_AUGM01000004.1, forward strand.
ATGCGGTTGTTAACGCTGGTGGCCAATTTATTGTCACCCCTGGCGCCACCGAGCCACTGCTGGATCAACTGCGGCAGTGTCCGATTGCGGTGATCCCTGGGATCTCGACGGTCTCCGAAGCGATGACCGCCCGTGCCAAAGGGTTTTACCATCTGAAGTTTTTCCCTGCCGAAGCCTGTGGCGGCGCGAGCACCCTAGCGGCGCTTGCCGGTCCACTTAGCGACATTCAGTTTTGCGCCACTGGCGGCATTCGCCCGAGCAACAAACAGGACTATCTGGCGTTAGCGCATGTGCCATGCATTGGTGGCACTTGGTTAACGCCCCAAGCGGCCATCGACGCCCAAGACTGGCAACAGATCAGTCAACTTGCTGCCGCCGCGATACAATAACCACTTTTGAACTAGCCGCCATGCCTAACGCCCTACTGCCCAACATTGTCGATTTTATCTCGAAGGTTGACCCGTTCGATAAGCTGCCAACCGAGTTGCAGCAGCAAGTCGCAGGGATGATCAAAATCAGTTATCTGGCAAAGGGGGAGCGGTTGCAACTGGATGGCGAACCGGACGGCCATTACTTACATATCGTCCACACTGGCGCAATGGAACAGCGCCATCACGATGGCAGTTTGCGCGCCAAGCTGGGGCCAGAAGACTCATTCGGCTTCACCTTTTTAGAACCAGTCAAAGAGCTGTTTCGCGGCTACAGTGCCGTCGCCATCGCCAATACTCTGCTGTATTCGGTGCCGCATCAGCAACTGCAACCATTGCTGGCGGATCATCCCGACAGCGCCCTGCACTTTGCCGCCAGTGCCCAAGAGCGCCTCTTCAGCGCGATTCGGGTGAAATGGAGCAGCCGCGACAAAGGCCTGTTTGTACGCAAAGTCAGTGACATCGCCAGCAATCAAGTGGTCACGGTCGACGCCAACGACAGCATTCAACAGGTGGCACAGCAGATGCGCCAACAGGGCCGAGCGGCGATGGCGGTAGTGCTTGAACAGCAACAGATCGTCGGGGTGATCACCGATGGCGATATGACCAAACGGGTGGTGGCCGCCGCAACCGATATCCAGCAGCCAGTCCGCGTGGTGATGACGAGCAAACCCCATCTGGTTGACCCAGACGAACTGGTGATCAGTGCCGTATCGGTAATGATGGAGCACAACCTGCGCTGCCTGCCGGTAGTACGCGATAACCAAGTGGTGGGCCAGCTAAGCAGCAGCCACCTTGTGCAAAACCATCGGGTGCAAGCGCTGTTTTTGCTGGAGAAAATGAAAACCATCGACAATCGCCAGCAGTTAATTGCACTCGCCATTGAACGGCAAGCGGTGTTTGAAGCGCTGGTTGAGGGCAAGGTCAATGCGCCGGTGATCGGCAAAGTGATGGCGCTGCTGATGGATGGCTTTAATCGGCGTTTGATTGAACTGGCAATCGAACAACTCGGTCCGCCACCCTGTGAGTTCGCTTGGCTAGTCGCCGGCTCCCACGCCCGCCAGGAGGTGCACTACGCCTCTGATCAGGACAGCGCCATTGTCTTTAGCGACGATGCCAGCGACGCCGATCGAGACTATTTCCTCGCACTTGGCCAATGGGTTTGCAGTGCCATGGCCGAATGCGGCTACGCCAGTTGCGATGGCGACTTTATGGCCAGCAACCCTAAATGGTGCCAACCACTGGCAAGCTGGCAGCAGTACTATCGCGAGTGGGTCGAGGAACCAGAACAGAATCAACTGCTAAACGCCACGGTCTTCTTGGAAGTTCGCAGCCTTTATGGCCAAGCTAACTTCTGCGAACAGCTGCAGACACTGCTGTTTGACCAAATCGCCAGCAACAGTGGCTTCTTGCCAGCACTGGTGCAAACGGCAGTCGCGGTGCAACCGCCACTGGGGATCTTCAATAAACTGGTACTGGAAAAAGGCGGCGAGCACTCCAACACCCTTAACATCAAAAAACACGCCTTAAGCCTGCTTATCGACCTAGCGCGGATCTACGGTCTGGCGGTCGGTTGTCGCCGCTTAGACACCGAGCAACGGTTTGTCAGCGCCCGCCGTGGTGGTCGCTTGGACAAAGGCAGTTGCAAAGACGTGATTGGCGCACTGCGATTTATCAGCCAAGTCCGCTACGAATACCAACTAAAGCGGCTAAAACAGGGATTGCCGGTGGGCAATCACATCAGCCCAGATGCCATCGGCAGTTTTGATCGCAGCCATCTAAAAGACGCTTTTCGGATCATCGCCACTTTCCAAGAAAGCGCCAAACTGCGCTTTTTAGGCTAGCCCCATGAGCCTAAAAGCCAGCTTGGGGCAACTGCGGCAATGGCTGCAACCACAACCCTTATTGCAACTGCAACAGCAGCGCCAGCAACTGCTAGATCGGCGCGATCTGCCGCCGCAACTGTTGGCGTTACTGCAAAGCCCACTGCCCGCCCCAACCACCGCCTTAACCGAACTACCGTTGCTGGCGCTTGATCTGGAAACCAGCGGCTTAGATGCTAACTGCGATCACATTCTTAGTCTGGGCTATTTGCCCCTGAATCAGCGCCGTTGGTGCCTTAATAAGGCGCAGCTGCAACACGTTGCCGCTGCGGATAAAGTGTGCGCAGACAGTGCAGTGATCAATCACATCACCCCAGAGATGCTAAGCCACGCGCAACCGTTGCGCCAATGCCTGCTGGCGTTGTTTGAACAGATGATCGGTCGCGCCGTGGTGGTTCATGGCCGCTGTATTGAGCAGCAGTTTATCGAGCACTGGCTGTGGCAACACTACCGCATCAAACAGCTGCCAATTCTGTGGTTTGATACCCTACATATAGAAAAGGCGCGGCAACTCGATCCCGAGCGTCAGCTCAATGGCGACTTCAGCTTAGCGGCAGTGCGAAGTGACTATCAGCTGCCCAGCTATCCGAGCCATCACCCCACCACCGACGCCCTCGCCTGTGGCGAACTGTTGCTGGCGCAGTGGCACAAGCTATACGGCCAGTCACGGCCAACCCTAGGTCAGTTCTGCCGCAGCAATTACTATCAGTTGTAGCCGCTAGCGATAAGCGATTAGCTGTCAGTTATCAGTTACCAGTTGTCAGTTGTCAGTTGTCAGTTGTCAGTTGTCAGTTGTCAGTTGTCAGTTTGCAGTTATTAGTGGTCAGTAGGTAGTTAACGGTCTTTGGCGCAAACAAAAGCCCCAGTCGGTTTCCCGACTGGGGCTTGTTTTATCTGCGCAGGGCTGAAATTAACGCTTACCGTTTACTTCCGCCAGACCACGGTATGGTGCCTGTGCACCCAGCGCTTCTTCGATACGCAGCAGCTGGTTGTACTTGGCAACACGGTCAGAGCGACACAGTGAACCGGTCTTGATCTGGCCAGCCGCAGTACCTACCGCCAAATCAGCGATGGTGGCATCTTCGGTTTCACCAGAGCGGTGTGAGATAACCGCGGTGAAACCGGCGTCTTTGGCCATCTTGATCGCATCCAGAGTCTCGGACAGAGAACCGATCTGGTTGAACTTGATCAGGATCGAGTTGCCAATGCCGTTGTCGATGCCGCGCTTCAAAATCTTGGTGTTGGTTACGAACAGATCGTCGCCGACCAACTGGATCTTGTCGCCCAGCAGCTTGGTCTTGTAGGCCCAACCGTCCCAATCGGACTCATCCAGACCGTCCTCGATGGAAACGATTGGGTACTGCGCTACCAGCTCCGCCAGGTAGTCAGAGAAACCGTTAGAATCGAACGATTTGCCTTCGCCAGACAGTACGTATTGACCGTCTTTGTAGAACTCCGACGCGGCGCAATCCAGCGCCAAAGTCACGTCTTTGCCCAGCTCGTAACCGGCTTTTGCAACCGCGTCTTTGATCACTGCCAGCGCATCGGCGTTGGAGGCCAAGTTTGGTGCAAAGCCACCTTCATCACCCACCGCAGTGTTGAGGCCTTTGCCTTTCAGTACTGCTTTTAGCGCGTGGAAAATTTCAGCGCCCATGCGCAGACCTTCACGGAAGTTGGCTGCGCCAACTGGCTGCACCATGAACTCTTGGATATCAACGTTGTTATCCGCGTGCTCACCGCCGTTCAAGATGTTCATCATCGGCAGAGGCATGGAGTAAACGCCTGGGGTGCCGTTGAGCTCGGCAATGTGAGCGTACAGTGGTATGCCTTTGGCTACCGCAGCCGCTTTAGCCGCCGCCAGAGATACCGCCAAAATCGCGTTGGCGCCCAGTTTGTCTTTGTTTTCGGTACCATCCAGATCGATCATGATCTGATCCAGTTGCCGCTGTTCACGGGCGTCTTGACCAATCAGTGCCGGCGCGATGATGTCGTTAACGTTAGCAACGGCTTTCAACACCCCTTTACCTAGGTAACGGCTGTTATCGCCGTCACGCAGTTCCAAGGCTTCGCGGGTACCGGTAGAAGCGCCTGATGGGGCACATGCCATGCCCATAAAGCCGCCTTCTAGGTGTACTTCGGCCTCGACGGTAGGGTTACCGCGTGAGTCCATCACTTCACGACCAAGTACTTTAACGATTTTTGCCATGATGGCTTCCTTTCATTAGTGATTACAAAAACAAAAAAGCCGAACCCAATGGGTTCGGCTAGGAACTGGCTTAGTTCAGCTGCCCTTTAGCAGCGGCTGCGGAGGCTTTCACGAAACCTTCAAACAGCGGGTGACCATCGCGTGGGGTCGAAGTAAATTCTGGGTGGAACTGACCAGCGACGAAGAATGGGTGGGATGGGATCTCAATCATCTCAACCAGCTTCTTGTCGGCAGACAGACCAGAGAACACCAGACCGGCCTTTTCCAAGGTATCGCGGTAGTTGTTGTTCACTTCGTAACGGTGACGGTGACGCTCGATGCAGGTGTCGTTGCCGTACAGCTCACGGGCTTTAGAGCCTTCAACCAGGTGACACAGCTGCGCGCCCAGACGCATGGTGCCGCCCAGATCGGAAGTGGCGCTGCGCTCTTCAACGTTACCTTCGTTATCCAACCACTCGGTGATCAGACCCACGACTTGGTGTGGCGAGTTGCTGTCGAACTCAGAAGAGTGCGCGCCAGCCAGACCAGCAACGTTACGAGCGTAATCGATCAGTGCAACCTGCATCCCCAGACAGATACCGAAGTACGGTACGCCGTTTTCACGAGCGTAAGCGGCAGCGGCAATCTTACCTTCTACGCCACGCTCACCGAAGCCGCCAGGTACCAGAATGCCATCGATGCCTTCCAGTACTTCAACGCCACGGGTTTCAACGTCTTGCGAGTCGATGTATTTGATCTTCACCTGTACGCGGTTTTTCAGGCCAGCGTGCTTCAGTGCTTCGTTCACTGACTTGTAAGCGTCTGGCAGTTCCACGTACTTACCAACCATACCGATGGTTACTTCACCAGTTGGGTTGGCTTCTTGGTAGATTACGTTTTCCCATTCGGTCAGATCCGCTTCTGGTGCGGTCAGGCCGAAACGGCGAATAAACAGATCGTCCAGGCCTTGGGACTTCAGCAGTGCTGGGATCTTGTAGATGGAATCTACGTCCTTCATCGACACTACCGCTTGCTCTTGTACGTTACAGAACAGCGCGATCTTCTTACGCTCGTTGGCTGGGATTGCGCGATCAGAACGACACACCAGTACGTCAGGCTGAATACCGATAGACAGCAGCTCTTTAACGCTGTGCTGGGTTGGCTTGGTTTTCACTTCACCGGCAGCGGCCAGGTAAGGAACCAGAGTCAGGTGCATAAACATCGCACGCTCACGGCCCAGCTCTACCGCCAACTGGCGCAGTGCTTCCAAAAATGGCAAGGATTCGATATCACCAACGGTGCCGCCAACTTCAACGATGGCAACGTCGTGGCCTTCAGCGCCGGCGAGAACGCGTTCTTTGATGGCGTTAGTGATGTGTGGGATCACCTGAATGGTGGCGCCCAAGTAATCACCACGGCGCTCTTTACGCAGAACGTCAGAGTAGATTTTGCCGGTGGTGAAGTTGTTGCGCTTGCTCATCTTGGTGCGGATGAAGCGCTCGTAGTGACCCAAGTCCAGATCGGTCTCGGCGCCGTCTTCGGTAACGAATACTTCACCGTGCTGAGTCGGGCTCATGGTGCCTGGATCTACGTTGATGTAGGGATCCAGCTTCATCATGGTGACATTTAGGCCGCGAGCCTCAAGCAGTGCCGCAACCGATGCCGCTGCAATGCCTTTACCCAACGAGGAGACAACCCCGCCCGTAACGAAGATATAGTTAGTTGTCATGCTGAACCTGAACAAAATAGGGATTTTCATTGTCCGGCAGCAATAGAAGAAGGGCCGCCAACAATGACAAATAGGACGGGACAATAGTTTACTCGATTCACCCAGGACCGGCAATCGAATAGACCTTCAAAAAGGCTTAAATGCTTGCGTTTGCGCAAACAATCCACAACCACCCTACTACTGAACAAATCACGACCCTTAGTTGCGTTTTTTCTCGGCAATTTTAACCTGCTGCCAAAACTGCTCCAAGCGATCTAGCCCCGCTTTTTCGATATCAATGCTGGCATCACGGCAATGTTGTTCGACCCCACGAAAACGCCGCTCAAATTTGGCGTTGGCCAAGCGCAGTGCTTGTTCCGGTTCCACCTCTAAGTGGCGGGCTAAATTCACTACTGCAAACAGCAGATCGCCGATCTCCTCTTGCACCAGCTCCTGACGACTGTCGGCATGCAAGGCTTCGGTCATCACCTCGCCCAGCTCTTCGGTGACCTTATCGGCAACCGGCCCTAAGCTGTCCCAGTCAAAGCCAACCCGCGCCGCCCGTTTTTGCAATTTGGCACTGCGCGACAACGCTGGCAGATTCAGCGGCACGTTAGCCAGCGCACTGACCGGCTTACCGGCCAGCGCGTTATCGGCACGCTCTGCGGCTTTGAGCGCTTCCCACTGCCCAGCCACCACTTCGGTACCGGCAAACACGTGGGGATGACGTTGCTCCAGCTTGGCATTGAGTCGTTTGACCACCTCAATAAAATCAAACTGGCCCTGCTCTTGCCCAAGACGGGCATAAAACACCACTTGAAACAGCAGATCACCCAGTTCACTGCTGAGCTCTTGGTAGTCACCACGCTCAATCGCATCGGCCACTTCATAGGCTTCCTCTAGGGTATGCGGCACGATCGAGGCAAAGTCCTGCTTAAGATCCCACGGACAACCGTGTTCGGGGTGACGCAGACGCTCCATGATCGCCAACATCCGGGCAATGGGTTCCAGTGGCAGTGGCGGCAAACAAGTGGTCATAGCAATGCTTATTAATATCTAAAAAATTGGTTAAGGCTGAGGATAGCGGCTGTCAATCAAGGAGAGCGATTGAAGACCCTCACTTCGGAGATCAAAATCAGGGCTCTACGTCGAAATCATTCGACGTAGAGTGGCAGCGACTAGACCAGCCTTAAAGTCGACGGGCTTCGATGACGCCGGACAACTGCCCCAGTCGTGACAAGATCCGGCTTAATGACGCCATATTGTAGAGCTCCATTTTCAGCTCGACGGTGGCGGTCTGCTGCTTGGTGTCAGAGCTTGAGCGCATCTCCAGCACGTTGCTTTTCTCATTGGCCAGCACCGTGGTGACGTCCCGCAGTAAGCCGGAACGGTCGTTGGCCATTACCCGCAAGGTAACATGGTAACCACCGCTGTAGTTCTCGCCCCAGATCACCTCGACCCCACGCTCAGGGTGTTGGCTCAACAGATTGGCAAGTTGCTCACAGCCTTCGCGGTGCACCGATACGCCGCGGCCTTGGGTGATGTAACCTTCGATGGCATCCCCCGGCAGTGGTTGGCAGCAGTTGGCGATGTGAGTCAGCAAATTACCAACGCCGTTAACCTCGACGTGACCTTGGTTTTTCTTCGGTCGGTTTAGCCCCTGCTTGGCCACCAGATCCTCGACCGCTTGTTGCTCGTCGAAGTTCTCGCGAGCACTGCGGCTTTGAATGTGATTAATCACCTGCGTCAGACGGACATCGCCACCACCAATGGCAGCCAACAGATCGTCAATACTGTGCAGGTTAAAGCGCTCGACCGCACTAGCCAGATCACTCTGCTCCAACCCCAGCTTATTCAGTTCGGCATCGAGGATCTCTCGCCCAGCGGCGAGGTTCTTATCGCGATCTTGGGCTTTAAACCAGGTGTGGATTTTGGCCCGCGCCCGGCTGGTATGGATGTAACCGGCGTTGGGATTAAGCCAATCGCGTTTCGGGTTCGGCTGCTTGGCGGTGATGATCTCGACCCGTTGGCCGGTCTCCACCACGGTGGTGAACGGCGAGATCCGCCCATCAATCTTGGCACCGATACAACGGTGGCCAACCTGCGAGTGGATGTAATAGGCAAAATCGAGCACGGTTGCGCCGGCGGGCAAGTCAACCACATCGCCGTTAGGGGTAAACACGTAGACCCGATCTTCAAAGACCTGCGAGCGAACCTCTTCCACCAGACTGCCGGACTCGGCGACATCTTCCTGCCACGCCAAAATCTTGCGCAGCCAGTTGATCTTGTTTTCAAAGCCCGAGCTCTTGCCGGTACTGCCCTCTTTGTACTTCCAGTGGGCGGCCACCCCAAGCTCAGCGTCATCGTGCATCTGCCGGGTGCGGATCTGGATCTCCACGGTTTTACCCTGTGGCCCCATCACCACGGTGTGGATCGACTGGTAGCCATTGGGTTTCGGAGTCGCAACGTAATCGTCAAATTCATTGGGCAGGTGACGCCACAAGGTGTGCACCGCCCCTAACGCAGCATAACAGTCCTGCAGCCGTTCGGCGATAATCCGCACCGCACGCACGTCGAACAACTCGTCAAAGGCGAGGTTCTTCTTCTGCATTTTGCGCCAGATGCTATAGATGTGCTTAGGACGGCCATAAACCTCGGCCTTGATGCCCTCATCGTCCAGATGCTGTTGCAAGGAGCTAACGAACTGCTCCATGTACTGTTCACGGTCGATGCGTTTGCCATCAAGCCAATGGGCAATCTGCTTGTAGGTGTCTGGGTGCAGATAGCGAAACGCCAGATCTTCCAGTTCCCATTTGAGCTGACCGATCCCCAAGCGGTTGGCCAGCGGGGCATAGATGTCCCGCACCTCGCGGGCCAAAATCACCCGCGTCTCTTCATCGGCGGTTTTCACTTCCCGCAGCAATACCACCGCCTCGGCCAGTTTGATCACCACCGCGCGCACGTCTTCGACCATCGCCAAGAGCATCTTACGAATGGTGTCGACTTGATTACCGTCGGGGTTGGCGTTACGCAGCGTGCGGATCGCCCCCATCACCTGCACCGCTTGCACTAAATTGCGCATCGCCATGCCCTGCTGCGCTTCCAGCGCATCGAGGGTCAACAGGCCAGAGTCAACAAATACGTAGAACAGGGTCGCCCGCAGGGTTTCCATATCCATATTCAGCGGCAGGAGGATCTCGACCATCTCTCGGCCACGGCTAAGCCGCGCGGTTTTTAGCGCCTCATCGCCGCTAACCATCCGGCAGGTGGCAAAGGTATCCTGCAGTTGCTGCGACAGTTCGGCACTAAGGTGCAACTGCGCCAGCCACTGCTCGACATTATGTTCTGCGTCGCCAAAATGAATGTGTCTTACCGAAACCATGGGGGGCGATCCTCCTCCTGAACTCGCCGCCGAAGCGTGATTTTTATAATCTTTTTGCGATTAAGCGCGCACGAATAGCGCCATCGATTCCAGATGGCCAGTATGCGGGAACATATCCACCAGACCAAGCTTGGTCAGCTGATAACCATGCTGGCTGAGCAATTTTGCATCTTGTGCCAACGACAATGGGTTACAAGAGACATACAGCACCCGCTTTGGCGCCAGCTTTGGCAACCACGCCAACGCGCCACCGGCACCGGCACGAGCCGGATCCAACAACGCCCAATCGATGGTGGTCTTAGCCCAGTTAGCCTGCGGCACTTCACCGTTCAGATCGGCGCTGTAAAACTCAACATTGGCAAGACCCAGCTCTGCTGCACGGGCACGGCCGCGCTCGGCCATCGCTTCGATGCCCTCAACCCCAATCACCTGCTTAGCGCGAGTCGCCAACGGCAAGGTAAAGTTACCGCCGCCGCAGAACAGATCGAGGCCCACTTCATCGGCGGTCGGTGCCAGCCACTCAAGCGCCTGCGCCACCATCTGCTGGTTGACCTGATCGTTAACCTGATAAAAATCCCCCGGCAGCATTGCCGCCGCCGGTAACTGGTTGCCAGTTTGGTAATGCAGTGGTGCACTTGGTTTGCCATCGAGATCAATGATCTGCTGGCCGTTATCAAGCCGCAGCAGACAGCCTTGTTTATCAGCAAAATCGGTCAAGCGGGTGCGTTCTTTATCGTTGATGGCACGCATCAGACGCAGCACCACCACTGCGCCTTCATCAACCAACAGCAGATCGATGTGGCCGAGGGCTTTAGCTAGCGCCATCGGCCCTAGACAGGCGGCCAACGGCGCGATCAACGCTTGCAATGACGGCGCTAATACTGGGCATTCACGTAGCGCAATCACCTCATTGCTTTGCGCTTTACGAAAACCCAATTGCAACTGCCCTTGATGAAAAGCGGTGCCTAGGCGCGCGCGGCGACGGTAGTGCCACTCGCCCGCGGCGATCGGTGCCGTCAATGGTGGCAGCGGTTGTTTCAGGTGATGACTTAGCAAGGTAGTCAGTGCTTGTTGTTTCCACTGACGCTGCGCTGGCGCATTGGCATACTGCAACTGACAACCACCACAAACGCCAAAATGGCGACAACGCGGGGCGCAGCGTTCTGGGCTGTCGCTCAACCGTTTTAGCACTTTGCCAGTCGCAAAACGGCCTTTATCTTTGGTCAGCTGCACCTTGGCGCGCTCTTCTGGCAACAGCCCAGCGACGAACACCCGTTTGCCATCGACACTGGCCACCGCCTGCGCTTGATGATCAAGGGCGTCTGCGGTTAGCTCAATGGATTTTGCTAACGGCTTCTTTTTGCTGGATTTGGGAGAGAAGAACTGGGCCATAACTGCTCGATATGCTTACAATGTGCGGATAAATTGCTGATGCCAGAGGCAATGTGCCTAAGGCAGCAATCGTGTATCGAGCTATTGTCCCATAGATGAAAACCGCGACCAAATACAGCCTGCGCAGTTGGGTAATGGTACTGGCGCTCGCGCCAACCATTTTAGTCGGCACCATGCTGGCGCTCTACTTTACCAACAGTCGCTTTGCCGAATTGGACCAAACTCTGCTCAAGCAGGGGGTCAACCTAACGGCGCCACTGGCGATTGCCGCTGAATATGGGCTGCAATACCATGACCGCGAACACACCAAACGACTGCTCGATACCACTCATCAACAAAACGCCGGGTTAATTGAGACCATTACGGTATTTGACCGTGACCATCACCCGTTTGTTAGTAGCAACTATCATCACGACCTTGAGTTGCTGATGCTGGATGACAGCAGCTCTATGCCCAACGGCATCGATGTCCAACATTTTGGCGACACCGTGGTGATGTGGGCACCGATCCGCAGCAATCTCACCTTGTATGGCAACCAACAACAGATGGAGCCACAAGGCTATGTGGCGGTGCAACTGAACAAACACGAAGCGCTGCTGACCCAATATCGTGCTGGTGTGGCCGCCTTTATTATCGTGTTGATTGGGGTTCAACTAAATCTGCTGTTTACCTTCCGGCTGCTGAAAAACGTGACGCAACCGATTACCGCTATGGTTAGCGCGGTAGCGAAGATCCGCGAAGGCAAATTGGATACCCGTCTCAGCGGTGATCTGATCGGTGAACTGGATGATCTTAAGCGAGGCATCAATGCCATGGCGGCGTCGCTGGCCGAATACCACGATGAGATGCAGCAAAATATCGATCAGGCCACCTCGGATCTGCGTGAAACCCTCGAACAGATTGAGATCCAAAACGTCGAGCTGGATATCGCCAAGAAGCGAGCACTGGAGGCCAGCCGAATTAAATCGGAGTTCTTGGCCAACATGAGTCATGAGCTACGAACTCCGCTCAATGGCGTGATTGGCTTTACCCGACAGCTGCTGAAATCACCTCTGCAAGATAACCAGCGTGATCAACTGCAGACCATTGAACGCAGCGCTGCCAATCTGCTGGCGATCATCAACGATATTCTCGACTTTTCTAAGCTTGAAGCGGGCAAAATGACCTTAGATAAGGTGCCGTTCTCGCTGCGCGACAATGTCGATGAAACTCTACAACTGCTGTCCCATAGCGCCCATGAAAAGGGCTTAGAGTTGGTGCTAGACATCGATCCGGCGCTGCCGGATAACCTCAATGGCGATGCGATGCGGGTACAGCAGATCCTCACCAACTTAGTTGGCAACGCCATTAAGTTCACTGAGACCGGCAGCGTCAACGTGCGCTTGGATCTGGCCGATGAAAGCGACCAGCATGTACAGCTTCGTGGCGAGATTAGCGATACCGGCATCGGCATCAATGAAGAGCAAAAACCGTTGCTGTTCCAAGCGTTTGCACAGGCCGACAGTTCAATCACCCGGCGCTTTGGTGGTACCGGGCTGGGGTTGGTGATCACCAAACGGTTGGTGGGACAAATGGAAGGCCAAATTGGCTTTAGCTCGCAGCAACAGCAAGGCTCCACCTTCTGGTTTACCTTGAAACTGGAAAAGGGGTTGTTCCAGATGAACCAAGATTTAAACCAGCAAAGCTTGGCCGGACAATCGGTACTGCTGATCGAGCCACACAACAGCAGCCGCCAAACCCTGACGCGGCTGCTGCGCAATTGGAAGATGGACGTCGAGGCGGTGGCGCAGCTTAGCCAAGTGCGTGGCAAACAGTTCTACCACCTATTACTGACCAACGAGATCTGCGACGACGGCGAACAGTTGCAGCAGTTGCAGCGCCAATATCGCAGCAATAAAGTGCTGTTCTTGTGCAACAGCAAACCGCAACCATGGCAGCAACAGTGGTGCCAGCAAGGGCTGGCGCAATATATTGGCAAGCCGGTAAGCCAGCGTCGCTTGGCCGGATTGTTGATGAAGCCGCCAGTGGCAGTGCAAACGCCGATTACTGAACCGCAACCTGCGCCGACAGCCATCGAAGCCATTAAAAAGCCCAACGACAACAAACTGCTGCCGCTGCGTGTATTGGCGGTGGATGACAACCTCGCCAATCTGAAACTGATCTCGTCGTTGCTGGGTGAAATGGTGGCACAAGTCGATATTGCCAGTGGCGGTCGCCAAGCGTTAACGCTATGCCAGCAACACAGCTACGATGCGGTATTTATGGACATTCAGATGCCCGATCTGGATGGCCTAAGAACCACCGAACTGATACGTAAAAGCTCTCGCAGTCGACACTGTCCTATTATTGCGGTGACAGCGCACGTGCTTGGCCAAGAACGCCAACAATTGTTAGCCGCAGGGATGGACGACTACCTGACCAAGCCGATCGATGAAGCGATGCTGCAAGAGCGCCTAAACCGCTGGACTAAAGCGCCGAATCAGGGTCTTAGCGATGTGATCGATTGGCCACTGGCACTAACGCAAGCCGGCGGCAATGAGGCTCTTGCGAAGGAGATGCTCAGTCTGCTGGTCGATAGCCTGCCTGAAACACGACAAGGGCTGGATCAAGCGATGGCGATCAACGACAATGCCGCCCTGCAACAACAGATCCATAAGCTTCATGGCGCTACTTGTTACTCTGGAGTGCCGGCGCTACAGAAACTCTGTGCGCAATTGGAGAGCAGTTTAAAGCAGGGCCAAACCATGGCCGAGCTCGAACCTGAGCTGCTGGAACTGCAAGACCAATTGGATCAAATCACTACCGCCGCTAAGCACTTCTTAGCCGCCTAATGGAAGCAACAATGACCGCCAAACCTGGTTTCTTTACTCGCATTAAAACTCTTGAACTGTGGCAGAAGACTCTGTTTGCCACCGCCCTTACCGAGCGCATGCTGCCAAACTACCAACTGTTTGCCGAGATGACCGAACAGGAAGATGGCGAGAAACCTCAGGTCGCGCTGGATCTGCTGTGGCAATCGCTGTACGACCGTAAGTTCAAGCTGAATCTGGAACGTCTGATCAACCAAATGGAAGAGTTGATGCCAGATGAAGAAGCGCACGACACCTACGCGGTATACCCAGCGATGGACATGCTGACCTCACTGATCACCATCTTCAGTGCCATTCAGCAAAAGATTGAGACCGATCTGATCAACATCTCCAAACTGTCCTCCTCCACCGTTGCTGCTTTTATTGAAGCCAGCGAGCAACCGGATGTCGACAGCGAAGATGCCCTGGACGACTATGTGTTTGAGCACGAGCTGATGCAGCAAGAGCGCGAGATCCAAGAGCAGCTACTGGATTACATTGAGTCACTGGAAAAACCATTCCCAGATGAGATCAAGGGACTGCGCAAAGAGATGCGTGATGCTGGGATCTCCAACATCGGTGTTAGCCTGGACTAAACGGCGACTTCTCAATGCAACCGAGCCCTCTGATCAGAGGGCTTTTTAATATCTATCGGTTGGCGTAATTGGCCAAACGCAGAAAAGCAAAAAGCCACTCAGTGAGTGGCTTTTTGCTTAATATGGCGTCCCCTAGGGGATTCGAACCCCTGTTACCGCCGTGAAAGGGCGGTGTCCTAGGCCTCTAGACGAAGGGGACTTAGGACGTATCA
>NZ_KE383899.1:0-12064 GCF_000422665.1 Ferrimonas senticii DSM 18821
GTCCAACGGTAACAACAACGTCTTGCGCAACTCCACCACAATGAACTCCTGAGTTTTGCTCAATGTGGTGCCCAAGTTGTGCTTGGTATGGGAGCCGTCATTTACCGTCGTTCGACGCTTCCAGCGACGGATGGTTGATTCAGCCACACCGAGTTCTCTAGCGAGCACTGCCACTGGTTTGGTTGATTGTTGGATCAGTTTCCGAATTTTCGGTGTGGTGGTGGCATTCGCATGGAGTTTAATCTGCATGTGCTGCTGTCCTTAGCTGCTGAATGAACTTGGCTATCCAGTCACGAGAATATAGGAATCTCGATGCGGAGCAACCAAGCCATTCATCAGGGACCCAACAGTGTAAAAAAACCGACCCAGAACAGGATCGGTTGTTATTTAAACAGCGCCGTTAACTTTTAATTTCAGAGCATTTTTTGAACAAGTCAAAAAATCGAACGGCCAAGGCGTTTGCCAAGCATCTCTAACATCGCAATGCCCGCCAACGAATTGCCGTTTTCATCCAGCTCTGGCGACCAAACGCAGACGCTCATCTCGCCGGGCACCACCGCGATGATGCCGCCACCGACGCCGCTTTTACCTGGCATCCCAACCCGATAGGCAAACTCGCCCGCACCGTCATACAAGCCTGAGGTCGCCAACAGCGCATTGACTCGACGGGTTTGCTTCTCTGGCAAAATCCGCTTGCCGCTGACGTCCATTCCTTGATTGCTCAAGAAAAAGAACGCTTTGGCCAGATCGGCGCAGCTCATGCTGATCGCGCAATGGTTGAAGTAGGTCATCAGTACCTGTTCAACGCCATTGTGAAAATTGCCAAAGGATTTCATCAGATAGGCAATCGCCGCGTTACGCGCCATATGGGTGAACTCGGAGTGAGCCACCCGCTTATCGGACACCACATGAGTATTGCCAGAGAGTTCGCGCACCAATTCCAGCATTCGCTGCTTAGGAGCACAAAGACGGCTTTGCAGCAGATCGGCGATCACCAAGGCACCGGCATTGATAAACGGGTTACGCGGCACGCCGAGTTCGTGCTCCAGCTGCACCAAGGAGTTAAAGGCATTGCCGGATGGCTCTTTACCCACCCGCGCCCAGATCTCCTCTTCACTATACAGGGTCAGTGCCTGCACCAGCGAAAACACCTTGGAGATACTCTGAATCGAAAACGGCTGCTGATAATCGCCAGCGCCGACGACACTGCCATCGGCGTTGCACACCGCGATGCCAAGCTTGTTGGCATCGACTTTAGACAGTTCAGGAATGTAGTCAGCGACCTTGCCCTGCCCGAGCAGCGGCCGAGCATCAGCCACGATCGCCTCTAGCATGGCAATGTCAGGCATTTAGCCCCACCAGATGTCGTACAGTTCGCTGGCCTTAACGTCAGTGACCGGTTTGTCAGCGAAGAAGTTAACCAGTGCTTGACGATGTTCCTCGGTGCATTGACCGATATCGCGGGTGCAAACTACCCCTTCCCACGCACGGTGGCCAGAGCCGGAAAAGCCCAGCGCGTTTGGCTCGATAACGGTATCCAGCAACTGATCCACAATGGCGTCGATCTGCTCTTCGGCTACGTCGCTGTTGAAGGTCCAGTAGATATCAAAACCGAACTCTTGAAACGCGCCAGTGCGCAGTTTCTTATTGATGCGCGCGTTACGCTTTGGGTTGTGCTTAGCAATCACCGTTAGTTTACCTTCTTGTAGATCATGTCCCACACGCCATGCCCCAGACGATGGCCGCGAGCCTCGAACTTGGTCAATGGGCGGTAATCTGGGCGCGGAACGAAGTAGCCTTCGGTCGCCATGGTGTCAAAACCTTCAGCGAAATACATCTCGGCGACCATGTGCTCGGCGTAGTGTTCCCAGTCAGTCGCCATGTGGAACAAGCCACCCAGTTTCAGCTTCTGACGGATCACCGCAACGAACTCTTCACGTACGATACGACGTTTGTGGTGACGCTTTTTGTGCCATGGATCAGGGAAGTACAACTGCACGCGATCAAGGCTGTTGTCTTCGATGCAGTCCGCCAGAATTTCAATGGCATCGTGGTAGTACAGCTTCAGGTTGGTTACACCCAACTCTTCGGCGTACTGCAGACAGGCGCCAACGCCCGGACCATGCACTTCGATGCCGATGAAGTTTTTCTCCGGCTCAGCCTTGGCCATCTCCACCAGAGATTTGCCCATGCCGAAACCGATCTCCAGTACCACTGGCGCTTCGCGTTCAAACTTATCAGCGATGTTCAGTTTGCCCATCTCATGGGTTAACCCCATGGTTGGCCAGTACACCTCCATGGCGCGGGCCTGACCCTTGGTCATCCGCCCTTCACGCTTTACGTAAGAGCGGATCTTACGCAGGTGCAGATCGTTGTTGTCTGCTGGCAGCTTTTGCTCGTCACTCATCAGATGTTCTCACTAAAGGGAACGGGCGCTACACTGGGCGCCCCAAAAAAACGGCTAAGTGTATTTTAGGTTGACCACCGATGGAAGCGACTGAAACTCAATTTGCCCAGCAAATTCTTGCTTGGTACCAACTGCATGGCCGCAAGTCGCTGCCGTGGCAGCATAACCGTACCCCTTATCGGGTATGGCTATCAGAGGTAATGCTGCAGCAAACCCAAGTCACCACGGTGATCCCCTACTTCGAACGCTTCACCGCCCGTTTTCCAACCTTAACCGATCTGGCCAACGCCGATATCGATGACGTGCTGCACCTGTGGACCGGTCTGGGCTACTACGCCCGTGGCCGCAATTTGCATAAATGTGCCCAAGTTATTCGCGATCAACATGGTGGCGAGTTCCCGACCGATATCGAAACGGTGATGAGCCTGCCCGGCATTGGCCGCTCTACCGCTGGGGCGATCTTAAGTTTATCGCTGGATCAGCCGCACGCGATTTTGGATGGTAACGTCAAACGAGTGTTGTCGCGCCATCACGGCATTGAAGGCTGGTACGGGGTAAAAGCGGTCGAAAATAAACTGTGGCAAGCGGCTATCGCCAATACCCCAAGCCATCAAGTGCAACCATACAACCAAGCGATGATGGATATGGGGGCGATGATCTGCAGCCGCAGTAAACCCAAGTGCGAGATCTGCCCGGTGGCAGCAACTTGCGTGGCGTTTACCGACAACCGCATCGGCGAGCTGCCCGGTAAAAAACCGAAAAAAGAGAAACCAGCCAAACGGGCGCTGCTGCTAATACTTCTGCATGAGGGCAAGGTGTTTTTGCAAAAGCGGCCGCCAGCGGGCATTTGGGGCGGCTTGTGGTGCTTGCCCCAATTTGACGATGAAGTCAGCCTAGAGCGCTATCTGGCCAAGTTAACCTTGGCGGCAGAGCCGGAAACCCTTAACGGCTTTCGCCACACCTTTAGCCATTACCACCTAGACATTGAACCCGTTGTGGCGCTGCTGGCCGCCAAACCCATAGAGGTACAGGAAAACCAAAGCGACTGGTTCACCTTAGGTGAGCCATTTAATGTCGGCCTCGCCGCCGCCACGGAAAAGCTGCTGGCGCAGCTCTAGCTAAAATCAGCTGTTGCTAGGCATCCCAATACACCGGGCTGCCATAGTTTTCTGCGAGAAAATCGATCACCGCCCGTACTTTAGGCGCGGGCTGATCACTATCCAGATAAAGGGCACAGATCTGTTGCGGCTCCAGACTGACCGATTTATGCCAATCACTAAGCAGCGGCAGTAACTTACCGCTTTGGATCGCATCGCCAATCAACCAACTTGGAAACAGCACAATACCGGCGCCATCGATGGCCGCCTGAACCAACAGCTCGGCGTTGTTGCTGTATAGGCTGCCACCGACCTCAAAGGCTTTTAGGCTGGTATGCTCGGCCCCAAAGTACCAACGCTGCAATCCCTTAATGCCTTTAAACACCAAGCAGTTGTGATCGGTTAATTCAGTTGGGGATTGTGGCTGACCATAACGGCCAAGGTATTCCGGGCTGGCTGCCAGCAAGTACCGCTGTTTGGCAAACACTTTCATCCGCAGTGATGAATCGTTGATCACCCCAATTCGCAGCAACAGATCGATCCCCTCGGCGGCCGGATCGACATACTCGTCGGTCAGTTGCAGTTCAATATTCAGCTGCGGATAGCGCTCGAGCAACTGTTGCAGGTATGGCGCTACATGTAAGCGGCCAAAGGCCACCGGAACACTGAGCTTAACGCTGCCACTGGGCTGTTCCGCCCGTTGCTCAAAGCTGGCGGCTAACTGTTCAAACTGCGCCAACATCGGTCGGCACTGACTGACAAACTGTTGCCCTTCGGCGGTTAATGACACCGAACGGGTGTGGCGATGCAGCAGTTTGACCCCAAGCTTGTGTTCTAACTGCGCCATCTTGCGCGACACCGCCGACGGCGTTAGATCTTGGCGCCGAGCCACCTCAGAAAAGTTGCCAAACTGCACCGTCATCAACAGCAGTTTGATCTCCAGCATCGACACGTCGTAATTCATCAGGGCTCTCAGATCAGGCTCAACCATCGAATCATAAAACAAAAAGGCCAAACCGCAGGCATTAACGGTTTGGCCTTTTGGCTGTTAATCCGAGTTAAGCGGTTACTGGCGAGGTCGCTACAAACTTAGCGTCTTCAGTAAAGGCTTGGAACTGAGCAATGATCTGCTGCATCGCAGCGGTGGTTAGCTCTTGCGCAAAGCCATCAACGCTATGCAGTTTGATCACTTCAAAGTAGTGGTATGGCGATGGTTCGTTGCTGCCAAACAGGTTTTCGCCTTTAAACACCTCAAACGATTGCACACTGTTCAGGCTATTTACTGTGGGCAGATCACTCTGTTTAGCCCACTGCAGGTAATCCGCTTCGCTAACGCCCTCTTTAAGGTTGAACATCACGATCAGGGTGGTCATTGGTCACTCTCTTTATTAGCCAAATAGATACACACCAGCGCTAAGGCAGTGGCGACCATGGCCGCAAGGCGCCATGGATTTAATTCAATGGCGGCGTTGTGTAACCAGCCTTGGCTATCAATCAACAGACTCATTATCATCTGCCCTAAGATGGTGGCCACTGTGGCAATGGTGACCCCAAGCCGTGGTACCGCTGCCACCATCACCACCATATACACCACTCCAAACAATGCACCGGTGAGTTGCCACTTGGGCACCGTAAGCAGCGTTTGCGAGTGTGCCGGTTCAAAAAACAAAATCAGCAACAGGCTAATGACCGCACCAACGGTAAAGGTTAACCAAGCGCTGGCCAGCACCCCAACTTGGGCACCCAAACGGCCATTAATCGCCGCTTGCACGCTTAATGACATGCCGCCAATCAACGCCAAAATCAGAAGAAAGGTCATGCTTGGCCTCCGTGATAGCCACACACTAAGGCAAAAATCAGTAGCACAAGCCCTAGCAGGCGGTAACGGTTTAGCGGCTGTTTGGTGGTGCCAAACCAGCCATTAGAATCAATCAGCACGCTTTGGCCGATTTGCCCCGCCAGTACCGCAATCATGGTCATCGCCACTCCAAGGGTTGGGGTAGCCATAGTCAGTACCACCACGTAAATTGGCCCTAATAATCCGCCAATCAACTGCCAGCTTGGGATCGATCCCCAATCTGGACGCGGTTGACCGCTAAACAGCCGTGCCAGCCACAAGATGGCGCTGCCAACCCCAAAGATGCTGAAGGTTGCCCATAAATAGCCAACTTGATCGCCCAAGGGACCCAGCAGGCCAGCCTCGAACGACAGCCCCATACCGGCGGTGATCACCAGCAATGTCCAAAGTAATTTCATGATGATTTACTTAGCTACGCGGATCGAACAGCACCACTTTCGAAGTGTGCTGGTAGGCTTTGCCTTGTGGGTAGGAAACCAATTCCAACTGCATGCCCCACGGCGCCATAAAGTACACCCAGCTTTCACCAGCGCTTGGGCCTTCGGTCATCACCGTTGGTTCGCCCAGTACTGTTAAACCTTGCGCGCGCAGGTAGGCCACCGCAGCGTTCATATCATCCACGTAAAACGCCAAGTGATGGCCGCCGATGTCGGCGTTGTTTGGCTGTTGTTGATTGCGCGGCGCGGTGTCGGCGTATTCAAAGATCTCTAGATTGATGCTGCCCGCGCTCATCACCGCAATCTGGCTGATGCTGGCGCGCGGATCGACATTGAGATGATCCGCCATCCAATTATCATCAGCGGCAAAAGGACCAAACTGGTAGGCCAGCTTGAAATCGAAATGACGCTGAAAAAAGGTCACCGCCTGCGCCAAGTCAGGCACGGTAAAGCCGAAGTGATCAGGGGTACGTAAGCCGGGAATTGCCATGCTGGCTCCTACTGCGGTAACGAAAAGGAGCGGCATTATGAGGATTAATCATTTGCCGAAACAGGCACTAATCGGCATAGCTGTTGTGCGCATTCAGCACAGATTGAGAGCTGCCGCTGGAAACCTGACATTGCAGCGATATTCTGCGGCGAAAGGCGTTACTGGTTTACCGCGATACATCGATACCAGCAGGAATAACGACCGCAATTCGTTGCTCAGTATGACGCGATGACCCAGTTTTGATATAACTGGCGCCAGACTCAATCGTAAGGAACCACATCATGGCTCGTACTGTTTTCTGCCAGCACCTCAACAAAGAAGCCGATGGCTTAGCGTTTCAACTGTACCCAGGTGATCTTGGCAAACGCATTTTTGACAACATCAGCCAAGAGGCATGGGGTTTGTGGCAGAAGAAACAAACCATGCTGATCAACGAGCACAAGCTAAATATGATGAACGCCGATCACCGGGCGATGTTGGAAGAGAAGATGGTGGCCTTCCTGTTTGACGGCGCCGACATCGAAATTGAAGGCTATAAGCCACCGGAAGCGTAATCGCTCAGATCAGCGATCTTGCCAACGGGAGCTCATATGAGCTCCCGTTGTTGTATCTGGTCAGCGACACTGCGCTGACCAGCACCGCCTTAGCCCAACTCAAGCTTCAGCAATCATTCACACTTGTTTCGTAAATTAAACTTTTAGCCTCAATAAAAACATAGACTTAACCCCAACTTGTTAATTAATTGCGAAATTAAGTCGACAACCGCACCAAAATCGCCAAAAAAACATCAAGGTGACACTATTTTGTTGTGATACAAAACGTTTGCCGAGTGAAATAGATCAATTTATAACGACTACTAAATTTGATTCGGTGAGCGTATTTCCCCGCCGAAATACTACTAGCAAGGACGCTGCTAATCCTAAAACTGATCTATTCCAATTGATGAAAAAACACCTTGTCTCGTTAGCCATCATCAGCGCACTAAGCGGCTGTATCGATATCGATGGCAACGCCCCTAATGTTAGCAACCCAGATCCTACCCCACCGCCGACAGTGCCATGCCCAGAAGGGGAAGAGTGCCTGCCAGATATTGGCGTAAACCCTCCTGCACCAGAGATCGGCCCGCCAATCGTGGCTACTTACACCGCCAAACTGATGTTTGAAGGTAAACAGTTGCTGGGTGACATCAGCTGCGAAGGACAAACCCTAAATAATCATGGTGAGTTCAGCTTTACCGCACATGATGGTGAAGCATCGGTACAGTGCAACTTTGGCGCCATCGCTAATTTAGCCACGCTGCAATTCCAATTCTCTGATCTGTTGGGCAAAGGCTCACAAACTGAGCAAGAGTACATCCGCCACTTTGACCTAAAGCAAGATGGTGACCTCAACGAGCACAGCGCTGATGCGTTTGCCTTGTTGGGTAATATCAGCACCTGTAAGGCAGAACCATACAAACTTTGCCTGGATGAGATTGACAGCTACGACATCGCCTCGCTGTATCGCTCCGGTGATCGTGACGCCATTGATGCGTTCCTAAACCCGGTGGTGGCTGAGGAGGGCGAACAACCAAGTGCCCACGTTGATCCTAACCAAAAGCCAGTAGTAACCCCTGGAGCGGGCAACAACTTGAGCGGCGGTTTTGTCGCCGCCGATGCCGAAGCCAGTTACGAATATGTGCCAGCCGCTGAAAGTAAACCGATGAGCACGGCTCGGTTGTTGGATCGCCACGGCCAACCGCTGGTAGGCATTGAGTATTTCAGCCAGTCTGCCAATGGCATTACTGGCAGTGAGGGTCAGTTCGAATACCTGTGGGGTGAGAACCTTATTTTTGGTATTGATACCTTCACCTTGGGAGAAGTGAAAGGCAACAAGTTTGAGTATCGCTTGGCGGATCTGAGTGATAACGAGTTGGTACAACAAAACCTTGAGGCTTTGGTTGAGCGTTATGGTATTGGCACCAATGAGGCCGCGAGTGCCAAAGTGCGTGACGTGTTTGCTCAATACCCGAATGTAATTAATGAGCTGGTGAATCTTAACCTGCCAAACGGCGCCATCATCCAAGACTGCTTTGTTGCTGGTGTTGCCTGCACTATGCCCAATGGGTTTACCGCTCAATTTGAGCAGGGCTTGACGCTATTAATTGATGAGGCGCTGAAACTCGATTCAATTGAGTATCACCAAGCGCCGCGAGTGTTACGTGCCGGTGCGGAAGATGGTGCCTACGTTACCCAATCACTAAAGCGCATCTTCAATGATGTCGAAAACGTCCACATCTTCCATGACAACGTGGCATTTTATGGCGCTTCCGGTTACGCCCGAGGAATGCGTAACTTCAACCTAACCAATGAAGCATTCCCGGTATTGATGCCGCGCAACGACAACAACTACTGGTTGCCGTTTGGCTCCGAGGCCGCCTGGACCCGAGGTGCAGGGGTAGATAAGAAAGCCTACTTCGTTGATGCCACTCTACTGGAGGGGGACGCCAGCATCGAGATGGTACGCCCAGATCTGATCTCTAAAGAGAGTGCCACCTACAACATGCCAACCATGGCCGCCGGACTGATTGGTCAAGGCAAGGTGGTGTTCTTAGGTAACGTGATGTACACCGCAGCGCTAGCCTGCCCAGACAACTACTGGGCTTATGGCGACTTGAAGGTAGATGTCGAAAACCAAGTTTGCCGTTACCGAACTCCAGATAACGCCGACGCCGAACTAAATGATGTTCGTAACGATCACGGCAGCATGAAGACCTTCTTCGGCAACCTGATCACGTGGTTAGCGCCAAGCTACGCCAACGGCAGTAACAGCATTGATGTCGCCAGTAACCTCAGCAAAAGTTACCCGTTTGGGTATCCATCTGGCTACGACTTCTTTATCGATGCGGCTTACAACATTGGCAACGTGGTATCGATGAGCAAAGGCGGCTTCTCCGAGCTAAATGTTGCCGACACCCCAGTACTGTTGTTGCAGTCGTTTGAAATTCAGATGTACGGCGATGGCATGACCAACAAACTGCTCTCCAATCCAGACAAACCGGTGTTGACCGAAGCGGATGTCACCGCCTTGATCCAGTATGTCAACGAAGGCGGCAATATCATTGTGTTTGATACCCTAGAAGCATCAAACCCAGCGCCAATTGCGCGCCTAGCTGATGCCGCTGGGGTGTCGATTGGTGGCGCTAACGTCGTGCGTACCTTACAAACCAACTGTGGCGAGAGTTACTACTGTCCAGGCAGTGGCCCTAACCTGCACGCGGTAAACCAGCACGATATCGTCGTCTACGAACGTTACGCCAAAGTTGGCGGCAGTGATGGCATTGGCCTTGATGCCGAGAACGGCAGCGTGATTTGGCCATCCGATGTGGCGATGATGGAAAACCCGCTGGAAATTGCCAAATACACCATCACCACCACCGATAAAGATGGTAATGAGGTAGAGCAAGAGAAGCTGGCGTTTGAAATTGTAAAGAGCGACGAAGAGAAGCAGGCAGCGATCGCCAAAATCCAAGCGGCGTTCCCTGACGTTGACGTGCCAGTGTGCCAAGACGCATACCCATATGAGGTGAACTGCATCGAAGTGCGCCCTGGTCATGGTATTCCAAGCCGCGGTAACTACAGTCGCCCAGATTTTCAGCGTATGCCGATGAGCAACGACGTGGTTGATAGCATGGTCAAGGCCGCTAATCTTGGCGACAACATCGATCGTCTGCTTAACCATGAGTTGTACTTCCGAACCAAAGGCAAAACCGGCGCTCGCCTGAGCAAAGTGGAGTTAACCGCCACTTACGACAACTTGTCAGTATGGATGTGGAACGACACCCAATACGAATACGTTGAAGACGCCGAAAGCGGCGATGAGCTTGGCTTTAAACGTGCGGTTGAGATGCTCAACTGCTACACAAGCAACGCCCATGGCGGCGGCAGTTTGTGTCAACCTCGAACCCAAGCGCTGCTGCGAGATCCTGATGGTAATCCAGATACCGACGATGCCATGGTGAACTTGATAGGTGAGTTGGACCCACAGTTCCCACTCAACTGGATGGAAAAACCGCTAACGCGGATTATGCTGGGTCGCTCCTTCTGGGATCACGACATCGTGGTTGATGTTGACGGCTACCTGCAGCGTCCCTCTGCAACTGGCGCCAACGAAGAGGCATTAGTACACACCCATGGCACCACCGTAACCGGCACTGCTGGTAATATGCAGTCTACTGGGTTGTGGGCACCGCAGTTACAACAGGTAACCGTAAGTGGTGGCGTAAAGGCTAACATCACTGTGGCACTGGTGGATGACATTACTGGTCGTGCCCAACACGAACTGGCGTTGAAGCGTCCATCTCGGGTACAGCAATCGTTCCGCCACGATGGTGGTAGCACCCAAATCACCGTGCCATACGGTGGCTTGATCTACATTCAGCCGCTAGCACAGGGCACTGACGATCTGGTTAGCTTCCAGTTCAGCAATGTACTTAAAGCATCGCTGTGGCGTGATGGCCAGTGGCTGCATCCATACAACCCTGAGGTACCGCTGGCGGAGATCGACACCGGTCACTTCATCTATACCACCCCAGTCAACAATGTTAGCGGCAATGCCGAGGTGATTAAGCAGTTTGTGGTCGACATGAATGCCTTTGCGGAGAGTGCCAGCGACTTTTATGGTCGCGAGCAAAAAACCGCCCAGGGCGATCATCGACGTTTTACCTACACCGACTTACCGGGTAATCGCCATCGCTTCGTCAATGATGCGCAGATCAGCATCGGTGCCGCCCACTCTGGCTACCCGGTGCAAAGCAGTTCCTTTAATGTCAACAGCACGTCAATCCCAACAGTACCAACCAACGATTGGCTGCTGTGGCATGAAGTGGGACATAACCTAGCTGCGGCGCCATTCACTATCACCGGCGCGACCGAGGTAACCAACAACATCCTTGCGCTATACATGCAGGAGCAACGCCAAGATAAGCCGTACATGGAGCGTATCGAAGCGACGCTGCCAAAGATCAAGCCATGGCTGCAACGTCATCATGGCCACGGTTGGTCGCAAGGCGATAACGGCATGCGCTTGGCGATGTTTGGCCAGTTGAAGTTGTGGGGTGAAGACCACTTCAAGATTGCTGACTGGTATCCAGATGCGGCGGATCGTCCGAGTGTGTTTGGTGATGATGAAGGCTGGAATATGATCAAATTGGCACACCGCAAAGCTCGTGAGCACGGCGATGCTGGCAACCAGTGTTCAGCGACCCAAACTGGGCTGAGCCAAGGCGATCTGCTGATGACCTGCCTCTCTTATCTCACTCATACCGACCTAACTGACTACTTTAGGGCTTGGAATCCGTCAGAAAGCAAAGCGGATCTGCCACCGAAAGAGGGCGAAACCGAATCTCAGGTGAGTTACAGCGGCGGTTTGACTGCTGCAGGTTTAAATGCCACACAGGCATTAGGCTTCAATAAACCGAACCAGTCCCCATTCAGCTACACCAGCGTGCAATAATCATCTCGCTTTGACTTAAAACACGCTCAGTTCGTTATGGCCAGTTGTTTGCGCAACTGGCCATTTTTATATGTGTTAGGACTTAAGCCAGAGACACGCACGGCTCTTAGAATCAGTCAATCCGCTGCTCTGCCATTGAGTCCATTTAATACATTTCCAGCGCATAACAAAAAGCCCCGAACTTTCGTTCAGGGCTTTGCTGTATGGTGCCTCGTCTCGGAATCGAACCAAGGACACGCGCCGATCTTAAAATCAGTCAATCCGCTGCTCTGCCAACTGCGG
>NZ_KE383899.1:12914-343843 GCF_000422665.1 Ferrimonas senticii DSM 18821
TGGTGCCTCGTCCCGGAATCGAACCAGGGACACGCGGATTTTCAATCCGCTGCTCTACCAACTGAGCTAACGAGGCGACGGAGCGCTATTAAACGGATTTTGCTTGCTGCCGTCAACTGAAATCGAATCACTTGCTGCAAAGTTATGCAACTTCGGTTTAACTGCTTTAAGAATGTCCAAAAATACCTATTTTGCGTGTTCTAGCGCATGCCAACCCAAAGCACCTTGGCGACTTTACGATGCGCTACCGCTGAAATTTTTACCCTGAAAGTTTCCAATCACGGCAAAGCCCAAAAGTTGATTCTCGAGCTTTGCCGTGAGCAACAAGCTAAAAGTTGTACTTCAGGGTGTAGATGATGGCATCACCGTAACCGGACTGACCCAGCTTGTCCTGAAAGTAACGATACTGAATACCGGTGGTGAATTTTGAATTAGGTAGGTGCCACCAAAACGCTAGCGCCCCATTAATACCAAACGATTCCCGATCGGCGCCGCTGCCGCCATAATCGTCATCACGGCCAATCTCGAATTCGTGCCAGTTGGAAATTGAAAACTTCTGCTCCGCGGCACTGAAGTCATAGCCAAAAATCCAGCCGAGCATCGCTCCATTAACCCCTGTCCAACTCTCGGTACGGGTGTAGTTCATCCCCAAAAACGGTTTTATCCAGAAACCAGAGTCGGTATAGATCCCATAACGGAAACCAAGCACATTGGTGCTGTCGTAGAAACTGTTGCCGATGGTGTAGTAGCTCTGACCATAGAGTTGCCAGTTGTTATAGATGTTGTAGCCGCCGCTGATCTTGGCGGCGATCCGAAACGAGCCATTGCCTTGAAATTGGCCATCCTCGCCAACTTGAGTGTCGTTGCCCTCAAAGGTGTTCTCGGCATCGAAAAACATGTAAACGTCGCCCCAATCAAAACCGGCGCCGCCCTCAATCTCGATGTAATAGAAATCTTCTTTAAAGCCACCAGAGTCACGCTCAGTACTGGAACTCCAATCCAACCAGTTAAGGTTCATATCAGCAAAACCATACTGATACTCTGCCGCTTGGCTTGGCGCCATGGTCAATACACCTACAGCAACAACCGCCCTACTCCACTTCATCTCATCCTCCTTGTCATTATCAGCATGCAAGCTTAATCACGCTTCAATTAAAGGTTGCACAGTTAAGCTGTTTTTCCAGTTTAATTAGCTAGATGAAGCAACAAAAACGCCGCCAGCAAAGCTGACGGCGTATCAATAGCAAATCGTGCTATAACGCCAGGAACAACCCGGCAAGGGTGGCACTCATCAAATTCGACAGCGAACCGGCCACCACCGCGCGTAGACCTAAGCGCGCCAGATCACCACGGCGATTCGGTGCCATCGCCCCAAGGCCACCAAGTAGAATCGCTACCGAACTCAAGTTGGCAAAACCGCACAGAGCAAAGGAGATGATCGCCTGAGTGCGCTCGCTCATCGGCGCGCCATCAATCAACAGCTCATTGGTAAGATAAGGGGCAAAATTAACGTAAGCGACAAACTCGTTAACCACGATTTTCTGGCCGATAAAGGAACCGGCAACCTCGGCCTCATGCCAGGGCACCCCCATCACAAACGCCAATGGCCGAAAGACAATCCCGAAAATCAGCTCGAGCGTCAGCCCCTCGTAACCAAACAGGCCGCCAGCCCAGCCAATGATGCCATTAAGCATCGCAATCAGGCCGATAAACGCCAACAGCATCGCGCCAACATTGAGCGCTAACTGCATCCCGGACGAGGCCCCAGCGGCAGCGGCATCGAGCACGTTTGCCGGCTTCTCCACCGCTTCGCCGATATCGGCCATATCTTGCTTGGCAGTTTCAGTTTCTGGGTGCATCAACTTGGCCATCAGTAGACCACCGGGGGCGGCCATAAACGACGCCGCAATCAGATACTCCAGCTTAACCCCAAGTCCGGCGTAGCCTGCCAGCACCGAACCGGCTACCGAGGCCAAACCGCCGGTCATGATCGCGAACAGCTCCGATTGGGTCATGGTCGGGATAAACGGCCGCACCACCAACGGCGCCTCGGTTTGGCCGACAAAAATATTGGCGGTCGCCGACATCGCTTCTGGGCGGGAGACCCCGAGGGCTTTTTGCAAGCCGCCCCCAATGATGCGGATCACCCACTGCATGATCCCGAGGTAATACAACACCGCAATCAACGATGAGAAGAACACAATCACCGGCAACACATTGATAGCGAAGATAAAGCCGACCTTAAATTGGGCCAAATCGCCAAACAAAAAACCGATGCCGTCGTTAGCGTAGCCAATCACCGAGGAGACTTTTTCTGAAATGCCACCCAGCAGATCTTTGCCAAAGGGGACGTACAGCACAAAACCACCCAGCGCCGCCTGAATGGCAAAGGCACCAAGAACCGTGCGCAAGTTGATGGCGCTGCGGTGCTTTGAAAGCAAAATGGCAATGCTTAGCAGCGCGACTACGCCAACCAAGCTCATTATGATGTTCATCTAAGCGACTCCCTAACGGATGGGGCGACGCGGTGCTCTAGGATCACCGCCCTGCTGCCAACCAATAGCAGCGTCGATAAACATAGCAGCATGTACCAAGGTTCACCGTTGATCTGGTGACGGAAAGAGTGGCAATTTTAGGCGGTTACAGGCCCCAGTGGGGAAACAGTCGTTGCCAGTTTTGCTGTTGAGCCGCGATCACCTGTTCAAGCGATCGTTGCTGCAAGCTGGCGACTTCAGCGACTACCAAGGGCAGCTGTGCCGGTTGATTTGGTTGGCCTTGAAAACCGGACAACGGCATATCGGGGCTGTCGGTTTCCAGCACAAAACCATCTAGTGGAAGTTCGGCCACCATTTTGCGGGTCTTAGCCGCGCGCGGATAAGTACAAACGCCGCCAATGCCAATCAGAATCCCAAAGCGCCGATACTGCTTGGCCAGTTCGATGCCGCCACTAAAACCATGAACAATCCCCCCCGCTAGCGGCGGATTGGCTTTCAATTGTTGCAGCAACTCATTATGGGCTTGCCGCACGTGCAGGATAATGGGCAAACAATGTTGGTTGGCGAGCAACAGTTGGGCATTGAATAGCTCGATTTGCGCCGTTAACGGTAATCTCCCAGCCACTTTATCAAGGCCGCACTCGCCGATAGCAATAAACGGATGAGGCTGCTCCAGCCGCGCTGACAGCGCCTCAATATCCGCGTTAACATCGTGCTCAAACACCGGATGCAAACCAATCGCCACTTGCAACTCTGGCCGCACACTAAGCTGCTCTAACCCTTGCCAGTGAGCGCGGTCAATCGCTGGGATCAGCATCTGCCCCACCCCAGCGGCCTGCGCCCGCGCCAGTACGGCATCTAGATCCTCCGCCAACGGCGTCAAATCCAGATGGCAATGACTATCGATCAGCACGGTCACGCTCAAGCGCCTGCTGCGCTTTTTCATCCAACGGAATGCAGCGGCACTGACCGCCATTCAGGCCAGTTTCATCCAACCATTGGCAATAGCGCTGCCATAAACGTTTTAGCCAGTTCATCGGCTCTTCCTTTGTTCGTCGATTGATGAAGTCAGAATACAAAAGCGCCCCGACAACATCCATTGTCGGGGCGCTTTGATGCCGCAATATCCGAGTAGGATTAGTGCTCGCGAGTCTTACGGAAGGTTACGTCTGGGTAACGTTCCATCGACAGATTCAGGTTGACCATCGATGGCGCGATGTAGGTCAGGTTATCACCGCCATCCAACGCCAAGTTGATCGACACCTTACGGCGGAACTCATCCAGTTTCTTCGGATCGTTACACTCAACCCAACGGGCGGTGGATACGCTGATCGGCTCGTAGATCGCCTCAACCTTGTATTCACTCTTCAAGCGCGCAACCACCACATCGAACTGCAGCACACCAACCGCACCTACAATCAGATCGTTGTTATCCAGCGGGCGGAATACCTGTACCGCGCCCTCTTCAGACAACTGCACCAGACCTTTCAGCAGTTGCTTCTGTTTCAGTGGATCGCGCAGACGAATGCGACGGAACATCTCTGGGGCAAAGTTTGGAATGCCAGAGAACTTCAGCGCTTCACCTTGAGTAAAGGTGTCACCGATCTGAATGGTACCGTGGTTGTGCAAACCGATGATATCGCCTGGGTAGGCCTCTTCCGCGTGGCTGCGATCGCCGGCCATAAAGGTTACCGCGTCAGAGATGGTCACATCTTTGCCGATGCGAACGTGGCGCATTTTCATGCCTTTGGTGTATTTACCGGAGCAAATACGCATAAAGGCAATACGGTCACGGTGCTTTGGATCCATGTTGGCTTGGATCTTAAACACGAAGCCAGTGAACTTCTCTTCGTCGGCATTAACCGAACGCTCATTGGTTTCACGCGGCAGCGGTGCCGGAGCCCATTCAGTCAGACCATCCAGCATATGGTCAACACCGAAGTTACCCAGTGCGGTGCCGAAGTAAACTGGGGTCAGTTCACCTTGCAGGAACAGTTCCAGATCGAATTCGTTCGAGGCGCCACGCACCAGTTCCAACTCTTCACGCAGTTGTTCAGCCAAGCCAGCGCCGACAGCGGCGTCCAGCTCTGGGTTATCCAAACCGCTGATCACCCGCTTATCTTGGATGGTGTGGCCCATACCGGTTTGGTACAGGATGGTCTCATCACGGTGCAGGTGGTACACGCCCTTGAACTCTTTACCACAGCCAATCGGCCAAGTGATTGGCGCGCACATGATCGACAGCTCGTTCTCAACCTCATCCAGCAGCTCCATTGGATCGCGGATATCACGGTCAAGTTTGTTCATAAAGGTCACGATTGGGGTATCGCGCAGACGGGTAACTTCCATCAACTTGCGGGTACGATCTTCTACACCTTTAGCGGCGTCGATCACCATCAAGCAGGAATCCACCGCAGTCAGGGTACGGTAGGTATCTTCAGAGAAGTCCTCGTGTCCTGGGGTGTCCAGCAGGTTTACCAAACGGTCATTGTATGGGAACTGCATCACCGAGGTGGTTACCGAGATGCCACGCTCTTTTTCCATCTCCATCCAGTCAGATTTAGCGTGCTGACCAGAACCGCCACGGCCTTTTACGGTACCAGCGCGTTGCAGCGCCTGTCCGAACAACAGAACTTTTTCGGTAATGGTGGTTTTACCGGCGTCAGGGTGCGAAATAATCGCAAAGGTGCGGCGTTTGCCAACCTGTTGCTGATGTTGAGAATTCGACATGAAAAAGCGGTCTTCTTTAAATAGGTGACGCCGCCATAGCCAAGGGCAATAGCGGCGGCGAATAATGGCGCGTATTTTGGCGTTTATTAATCAGCTTCGCAACCGAGCAAGCGCCTGCCCTGCCAGCCAGCAGTCAACCACCTCGAGGTTGTCATCCAGCAGTACCATATTAGCGGCTTTACCCACCCCAAGCTGACCAAGTCGCGGCGTTAAGCCAAGGACAGTGGCCGGAACCGCTGTCGCCATCGCCAGCGCTTGGCTTAGTGGCAGCTTAAGTTGCTGCACGCAGTTACGCACCGCGCTGGCCATATCCAGCGCCGAGCCGGCCAGTTCACCGGATTCCGCCACCAGTTTATCCCCTTGCCGGTAAACGGTTTTATTCACCAGGGTAAACTGCTGCTGATCAACACCGACCGGCGGCATCGCATCGGTCACCAAAGCGATCTGCTGATACCCCTTGGTCTTAATGGCTAGCTGACAAGCGCCGAAGTCACTGTGGTGACCATCGACAATCAAGCCACACACACTGGCATCATCCAGCAGCGCCGCCCCAACCATCCCCGGCGCGCGGGAACCCAGCGCCGACATGGCGTTATACAGATGGGTAAAACCAACTGCACCGGCATTCAGTGCCGCTTGGGCTTGCGCGAAACTGGCATCGCTGTGGCCAACAAACACCTTGCAGCCAAGCTCTGTCAGGCGGGTTACCTCGGCAGGGCTGACGGTTTCGGGCGCGACTGTCACCAGCTTTACCCCAAGATCATCACGGCCATAAAGCTGCCACTCAGCATCGCTGATTGGCCGAATAAAGTCGGCGTTATGGGCCCCTTTTTTGGCATAACTAATGTGCGGCCCCTCAAAATGGATGCCGACGATATTATCTGGGTGCTGGCGATGCAGAGCTGCCACCGCATCAGCAGCGGCAGTCATCACCGCAAGGCTGTCGGTGATCACCGTTGGCAACATCGCAGTGGTGCCAAACTGCGCGTGGGTCAGCAACATCTGCCAGATGGCAGCGGCATTAGGGGTGGCATTAACCAAGACCCCGCCACCGCCATTCACCTGCAGATCGGTAAAGCCGGCGGTTAGGAACCCATGATGGAGTGGTAATTCGCTACCAGCGCCGGAGCCAATCGCGGTGATTTCGCCCTGTTGCCAATCAACGATTTGATCGCTTAGCCACTGCTTGCCATCAAACAGCTGCGCCACCCGAATCGACTGCATTACTGTTGTTCCTCTGTTTCGTTAACCGCACTCAGGCTAACTGGCGATTGCCCGGTCGCTTTGCTGTGCCCAGCAATCACCTGGGCTAATGCCTGATAGCTGTAACCGAAAGCGGTTTCGCCCGGTTTGCTGTCAAGATGATCGGCAAAGGTGGCAAGACGCCATGCGGCGTTTGGCGCAAACGCTTGCGCGCCATACGGGGTACGCAGCGCCACAAAGATGGTTGGCACGCTGTTAAGTGCACTAAACAGCGGTTCCAGCAACGCCGGTTGATAGCGATCAGCCAACTGCTGCAGCCGTGCTATATCTTCCATGCCACCGAGCTCTGCTGGCCCCGGCTTCGGCCAGATAAAGCCGCTGATCAGCAGCTGCGGTGAATGTTGCTGCCAACGAACTAACGCCTCATCCATATCCAGCAATGCCGCACACTCGAAGCTAACGTCGTCAGTTAACAAAGGGGTAAGCGAATTGGCCAGCGCCTGCGCTTGTTCCAACCGCGGCATCACAATGGCGATGCTGCCCTGTTGCGGCAACGCCGGGGCACTGCCGCCGAGTTCGGTAATCGCGGCCGCGGCCAGTTCGGCTTGCCACTGCTGATGCTGCGGCTGATTAACCGTAGACAGCTGTGCTGGTGAGACCGGCTTGGCTAAGTCAAAGCGTTGCTTAAGGCTGATAATCCGCTGACAAGAAGCGTTAATCTCATCGGCATCAAGGAGCTGTTGCAGCACCGCTGCTTCAAGGCCATCGAGCAATTTATCAATCAACGACAGGTCTTCAGCGGTGCGCACTCGCAGTGGCATCAGAGCGATATCGACGCCGGCGGCAAAGGCGTTAATCACCGCTTGAGTCGGTGAAAAATACTGGGCGATGCCCGCCATATCCATGGCATCGGTGATCACCACCCCGTTAAAACCGAGTTCGCCGCGCAGCAAGTCGGTCAGAATCAAGCGCGACATGGTTGCCGGTGCGGTAATCAGGTCGCCGTTGTCGGTCGCCAAGGTACTGTTATCCAATGCCGGAAACTGGATATGCGCGGTCATCACCATTTCAACCTGACCGGTTGCGATCAGCCGTTTAAACGGCAGCAATTCACACTGCTCTAAGTGGCAGCGCGGATGGACAACCCGTGGCAAACCGGTGTGACTATCGACGGCGGTATCGCCATGGCCAGGAAAATGTTTGATGGTGGCAATCACGCCTTGCTGCTGCATCGCCTGCAGCTGCGCTTGACCGAGCTGCGCCACAACTTTGGGATCTTCCCCAAACGCCCGCACATTGATCACCGGATTGGCTGGATTGTTATTCACATCCAGCGTTGGGCCATGATTGCAATTGATCCCAAGGGCGCTTAGCTCTGTGCCTAAGACATCACCGGTTAGAGTGGCAAATCGATGTCCATGCGCCGCCTGAGTCGCACCAATCGCCATATGGCCAGCAAAGCCACTGGCCTGACTGCGGGGCAAACGCACCACTCGCCCGCCCTCTTGGTCGATAGAGATTATCAGTGGCAATTGTGCTGGCGACTGCGCTGCCGCTTGTTGTAACTGGCTGGTCAGTTGCTGAATTTGGCTGCTCGACTGGCAGTTTTCAGCAAACAGGATGACACCGCCCAAACCACTGCTGGCAATCAGATGCGCCAGCTCTGCAGGCAATTGGGTCACCGGCTTATCGTCAAAGCGGCGGATGTCGATCATCAGTTTTTGCGCCAACTGCTGGCGCAAGGTTAACGAGGTGGTTGTCATGATTCTGCGTAAACGATAACGGCTCGGAAAACCGAGCCGTTACCGCTGATATTAATTTAGTTAAAGCTCACTGTCGGTCTGCTGCGCCTCACGCGCTTGCTCAATTGCCTCTTCGGCAATCAAGCGCATCTCCAACAAGGAATAGCGATGTTCTACAAACTCGTAGATGTTGGTCGACAGCGCTAACTTGTAGAGGTTAATTGCTTGGGTTGGCTCGCCATCTAAACGCGCCTGCTTGCCCAAATAGAAGTACGCCTCACACAACCGCTCCGCCAACTGGCCCTGCTTAGTTAGCCCTTCACGGGTCGATGCCAGTAGCTGCGAGCGATCGATTTCGCCGGCAAAAAAGCGCGCCAACTGATAACCCCATTGGCTAGTGTCTAAGCCTGCCATCCGCGCTTGCAGTTTGCCCGCAGCGGTCAACGGATCTTGTTGGTACTCGGCTAAGTAGAGCCAGATAACCCGGTAGGGATCGCGCTTATCCAGCAGGTAGAAGGTATCAAAATCGCTGATGGCCAGCGCTGGCCGATCTCCGTAGTACGAGGCGATGCCACGGTTTAGATAAGCAAAGTCATAGTCGGGGCTCAATTCAAGTACCGCATCAAAGGATTCAAAGGCGCTATCAAATTCGGCCGCTTGGGTGGCGTAGATCCCCATAAAATTAAACAGGTTGGCGTTCGCTGGCTGCAACTGCATGGCCGCATTGAAATCAATTCGAGCCAGTCCACGCAGTCCAAGCGAGTCATAACGAATGCCACGGTCATAGTACAACTGGGCCCGCTGTTGCTCGGTTAACTGGTTATTGCCCAGCAACTCGGTGATTTTGGCAACGTGCATCTGCAACTGCGCATCCGCCTGACGCGGCGTTGCCAGCAACAACTGTCCGGATGGTTCAGCAACGGTATCGACCGCCGTGGTGGCACAACCATTAAGCAGTGCCAGCGCCAGCATCAGCGGCAACCCTAATCGTTTACTTGTCATCCCATAATCCTTGTTAAAACCACGACCTATGTGCCCTTGCAGGCCACTGTAGCGTTGATAATACCACTATCTCAAATGCCGCGTATCGGTCACTGACATTGCTCACAAAACGCTTTATTTTCAGCAACTTTCGCATTAGCATCAAACAAATGAGCTAAAAAATAAGCAACAGGGAAGGAACATGCGCTTACAGGGCACCTTGCTCGAATGGAATGAGCAACAGGGCTACGGCTACGTCAAACCGAATGGCCGCAGTGACAAAATCTACGTCGACCAAAAAGCGTTTCATTACCGCCCGCACCGCCCCAACATTGGCGATACTTTGATCTTGGATGTCGAGCAAGTCGGAGAGGAACTGCGAGCAACCGGCGCCAAGTTCAAGCTAGGTCGGGTCGCTCAGGTCACCACGAAAAAGCGCAGCCCGATTTTCCTATTTTTGGTGTTGCTGCTACTGGCTCTGACCGCTGTCATCGCCTACGAGTTCCATCTGCTCGATAGCAACCAGCAAACTTCACAAATACAGTCCCAATAGCCAAATCCTTCCTAGGGCGTGTTGACGTTTGGTGTTCAGAATTTGGTCGAGGATAGCGGCTGTCAATCGAGGATTGCGATTGAAGGCATAGTAGCTCTACGTCGAAATCGTATGACGAAGAGTGACAGCCGCTAATCCGACCCTGCCAAGGCGCCCCTCAGTGAGAGCAGAACAGCAAAAATAACCAAGCAAGATCAATTGGCTTTCAAAAATAGCCAACAATGGGCGCAAAAATATACAGCAAAGGTCAACACGCCCTAATAGTTCCACAAAACCAAAAAAGACCAGCACATCAGTGCTGGCCAAGCCGCAGGAATCGATTAAGCGCCGCAATTGATTTGCGGCGCTCGGTTGCTCAGATCAAAACTGCACTTTAACTCCAGCGAAGTATTTGGCCCCAGAGCGCGAGTAATCGGCAATGGTGGTGCCATTACCACGGGTCATTACTTGCGGTTCATCCAATAAATTCAACGCTTTAAAGTTCAAGGTTAAGTGGTTATTAACCTTGTACTTAGCCGAGAAGTCCAAGTAATCGGAATCTTGCACGTAACGGTGAGACCGATCCGGGAATGGCAGACTGTTGGGCTGGAAATACTCCGAGCGATACTTATACAGCAATCGCAAGGTGGTGCTTTCCCCCTCCCAGTAAACCGAAGCGGAGGCCACGGTATCGGAAAAACCGAACAGGTTGGCATCGGCCACCACCACTGGACTGGCATACTCTGGTGTCACAAAGTCGGAGTCAGCGTAGTTATAAGCCAACTTGGTGCCGAGACCATCAAATGGCGCAGGCAGCTCACTAAAGTGTTTCTGGGCGCTGATCTCTACCCCTTTAATGGTCGACTTTTTATCGTCAGTTTGTCGCACAGTGTGCGGGATCCCTGAAACCACGGTATCCACCCCATCCAGCGACACCACGACATCACGATCCTCGGTAGTTTGCACATAACCACCGGTGAAATCTTTCCAGTACAGGGCAATGCTGTAAGCCGCGTCCTCGCTGGGGTAGTACTCGAGCGACAGATCGTAGTTGGTCGAGGTGTACGGGTTCATGTGGTTGCCTGACGCATCGCCAAAACCGACCGCCTCGCGCAGATCGGTATTGCTGGTTTCATCACACAGATCGCTGTCTTGATCAGCACAGGTGGTGTAAGCCACCCCCGATGACATCGCGTTCATCTGAAAACGTGACAACGCGCGGTAGATACCGGTACGCAGATACCACTCTGGGGTTAGTTCAAAGGTCAGGTTCAAACTTGGCAAATACTCAGTCCAATCGGACTCCAAGTTCACCTGCTCGATCTCACCGCTGGCGTTGATCGCGGTTTCAAAGGTGCCATCATCATTGCTGGTCAGATACACCTTATCCCCCCAACCGTAGGAGCGGGTCTCGTTGCGTACCATCCGCACCCCAACGTTACCGAACATCGGCATCCCAAGCAGTTCGGAATCGATATCCGCCATCAAGTACAGTGCCAAGATATCTTCGCGCACATCGACATCTGAACCGCTGCGGCCATCCTCTCGTTCACCGATGTCGTAAAATTCACCGCCTAAGATGTTACCGATGAAACATTCGGCATCGTAGGTGGGAAACGGCGCTACGCCGCCGCGCTCTTCATCGAACAAGTTATTATTTTGGTGGTTGTTCTGACACTGATACAAACCACTGGGATCGTAGGAAGAGTCCTTGTAAGCACTGGTTTTTTGAGCGCCGCTGTTCGGATCGATCGAAACGTCATTGGTTTTAAAGTCCAGCAGATGCTCACGGGAGTACCGTACCCCCGCCTTCAAGGCGGAGAAGTGGTTGTTATCCAGTGCGTAGGCGCTATCAAACTTAACGGCCCAGATGTCGTCAGTGCGATCATCGTGAGAACGGCGATATTCGGCGTAAGTCAGCGTATTATCCTCTTTATCGGCGTAGCTGCTCATCTGGGTCATATCGAACGCCGGATCACCACCGTTTGCCAGCCAATTCAAAGTCGGGACGTTGCTACCACGAAAGTCCATTTCATAGGCATAACGGCTGTTGGTGCGCATCTTAGTACGATGGCGCAAACGGTAGCGCTCTGATTTGGAATAGGATAGATCCAGCGCCAGCCACCACTGATCGTTCGGCAGAAACTCAATATTCAGGCCACCACCGTCGTAATCGTCCCACTGGTAGCGGCTCTCACCGTTAAGCTGCGCCTTGGCAATCCCTTTGGCATACAACAAGGTGTGATCATCGGCGATGATGTGATCGGTCAGACCTTTAGCACGGCTGTCGATGCCAAACTCCATCCGATTTTCGTGATATTCCAATCGCGACTGTTCGTAATCCAGGTTGATGTCCCAGCGATCGTTTGGCTGCCACTGATAGGTAACCACAATGCCTTTGCGAGTATCTTCATCGGTGCCGGTACGCCAAAACGCATCCGCCGGCACGTAAAAGATCGACGATGGATCGTAATTGGCTAAATCGGTCTCCTCTCCTGGGGTCGGTCGACGACCGACTCGACCAGCACTGACCGCTTGATCGGAATCATCATCAAAACAGGTTTCGCCGTTGTCCGATAGCGGGTTGCCATCGGCATCGCGTAAGGCACACACCCCCATCTGCGAACTGCCGCCGTAATTCTCTTCCGGGTTGGCGGTATCTTGATAGCTAAAACCAAAGGTAAAGCCCATGGCGCCAAGCGCACCGGCATCGAAGTTTTGCACCGTCGACAACACAAATTTGCTACCCCACGGGCTGGCGTTGTCCCCCTCAACGTCCTCGTAGTACGAGTTATAGATCCCCTCGACAGTGACATTGGTTTCATCTCGGCCATAATCCAACGCCCGCAACGACGAGATATCGATGGTGCCAGAGGTACCGCCCTCGACCAGATCCGCCGACTGCGACTTGTAGATCACCACCTTATCGACCAAGTCCGACGGAAACTTCTTAAAGTTCACCGCTCGACCGGGACCGGCATTGGTAATAGTGCGGCCATTAAAGGTGGAGTAGCCCCAGTAGGAACCCAATCCACGAATCGAGATCTCGTTCTGGCTGCCCTTGAGGCGATGGCCGGAAGCCGACGGAATGTTTTCGATGATATCGGAGATCGACAGTCCCGGCAGTTCACCAAAATCCGATGCCGCGATGGCATCGACGATCTTGTCGTTGTTCTTCTTCTCATTTAGCGAGCGAGTCATGGTGCCTCGCAAGCCTCGCACTTCGATCACCTCAACGTTGTCTTCGACAACATCACTGGCCACCTCTTCAGCATTCACCGTCATCGGCAATGCCGCCAACCACACAGCTGGGGCGAGCACTGAAATACAACCTGCTCCTCGGTACAACCCCAACGCCCTACTGACTCGATTCAGTTTCATGATCTTCTCCGGATCTTAGGCTTTTAAATTTTCTGTACTACTCCCTTGTGTAACGCCAACGTTATGTTTCAAAACTACTAACAGGCTGTTGCGTTAACCCAAACCTAGTCGCCGGTAAGATTAAATGTCAAACAATTTGGTTGAACAATTTGCAGACCAATATCTGGCAAAGACTGCGTTTATTGGTTAACAAGTTGACTACAATTAGGTAAGTTGCGGTATGGTTAACCACCGCAAAGACCGTGCAGGCCAGTAAAAGAAAGGACAAGCTATGGATGAACGACGTCTGTATTGGCAAATCGTTGATGGTATCGAGCAATCGATTGAAGCGGGTGACTACCCTGCCGGTACGCGGCTGCCGCCAGAGCGAGAGTTGGCCGAGCACTATCAAGTCAGTCGGCCAACCATCCGTGAAGCGATCATCGCCTTAGAGGTGCGTCAACGCGTGGAAGTAAAAACCGGCTCTGGGGTGTATGTGTTGCCATCACCGACCCCCACAATCGCGGTTAATGCGTTTGAGTTAACCCAAGCCAGAGCGCTAATTGAAGGCGAGATCGCCTTTTTGGCTGCGGGACGGATCAGTGACAAAGAGTTGCAACAACTCGCAGAAACGGTCGCGGCCATGCAAGACCAACAATATGTCGAAGCCGCTGACGAGCGTTTTCACCAGATCATTGCCGCAGCCACCGGCAATGGTGCGATGCTGCAAAGCTTCAACAATTTGTGGGCGCTTCGTTCCTCCACGGCAGAGATAATCGACGACTATCAAAGCGTTTGCGGCAGCGACAATCATCAAACCATCGCCGAGCACAGCGCCATCTTAACCGCTTTACAACAGCGCGATCCCGAACAAGCCCGCGCAGCGATGCACCGTCATTTTCATCGGTTGCTAAACGCGATGCTGGATCAATCGGAAGCTAAAGCATTGGCCGAGTTGCAGCGTCGCAGCAGTGAAAAACGCAGCCAATACTCGCTGGAAACCTTGCTGCCGGAACACCTTGACTAACCGATTGGTCAACCAAAAAACCAAATACCTCAACCAACAAAAAAGCCGCTCTTTCGAGCGGCTTTTACATGTCAAAACGTCAACTTACTCAGCTGCAGGAGCTGGCTTGTTTACGTCTTTCATGGACAGACGGATACGGCCTTGGCGGTCAACTTCAACCACTTTAACCTCAACCTCTTGGCCCATCTCCAGGTGATCAGCCACGTTGTTTACGCGCTCTTCGGTGATCTGAGAGATGTGCACCAGACCGTCTTTACCAGGCAGGATGTTTACGAACGCACCGAAATCAACGATACGAACAACCTTACCCTTGTAGATACGACCTTCTTCAACGTCAGCGGTGATCGCCAGAATGCGATCGATAGCGGCTTTAGAAGCCAGACCGTCGGTAGACGCTACCTTCACGGTGCCGTCATCTTCGATCTCGATGGTGGTACCGGTCTCTTCAGTCAGAGCACGGATCACCGCACCGCCTTTACCGATTACATCGCGGATCTTCTCTGGGTTGATCTTGATGGTGGTAATGCGTGGCGCGTAGTCGGACAGATCGTTGCGGTGCGAAGGCATCGCCTGATCCATTACGTTCAGGATGTGGTTACGCGCTTCGTTAGCCTGCTTCAGAGCGATCTGCATGATCTCTTGGGTGATACCCTCGATCTTGATGTCCATCTGCAGTGCGGTAACGCCTTCTGCGGTACCGGCTACTTTGAAGTCCATGTCGCCCAGGTGATCTTCGTCACCCAGAATGTCAGACAGAACGACGAAGTCATCGCCTTCTTTTACCAGACCCATAGCGATACCAGCTACAGAGGCCTTGATTGGCACACCAGCGTCCATCAGCGCCAGAGAGGTACCACATACGGACGCCATAGAGGAGGAGCCGTTAGATTCGGTGATTTCAGAAACCACACGAACGGTGTATGGGAACTCTTCTGCGGTTGGCATTACCGCCTGTACGCCGCGCTTAGCCAGCTTACCGTGGCCGATTTCACGACGCTTAGGTGAACCGATGAAGCCAGTTTCACCGACACAGAATGGAGGGAAGTTGTAGTGCAGCATAAAGCGATCGGTACGCTCACCAACCAGCTCGTCGATGATCTGACCGTCACGCTCAGTACCCAGAGTCGCGGTTACCAGTGCCTGAGTTTCACCACGGGTGAACAGCGCAGAACCGTGGGTACGTGGCAGTACGCCTGGCAGTACAGACAGAGCGCGAACCATCTTGGTGTCACGGCCGTCGATGCGTGGCTCACCAGCGATGATGCGAGAGCGAACAACGCGCTTCTCTAGGCTGCCCAGCAGGTTGCTGATCTCTTGACCGTCTTGGTCAGCGTCTTCAGCCAGGATCGCTTCTTTAGCAGCCGCTTTAACCGCGTTTACTTTTTCCAGACGAGCCACTTTGTCGGTGATGCGGTAAGCATCGCCCAGACCTTGCTCAGCCAGCTCAGCTACTTTGGCAGCCAATGCTTCGTTTTTAACTGGAGCGGTCCATTCCCAAGCAGGCTTGCCCGCTTCGGCTTTCAGTTCGTTAATGGCGTTGATAACCGCTTGCTGTGCTTGGTGACCGAACACTACCGCGCCCAGCATCACTTCTTCAGACAGCACTTCAGCTTCGGATTCCACCATCAGCACCGCGCTTTCGGTACCGGCAACAACCAGATCCAGCTTGGACTCTTTCAGCTCTTCCACAGATGGGTTGAGCATGTACTCGCCATCTTTGAAGCCAACGCGAGCACAGCCGATTGGGCCGTTGAAAGGAATGCCAGACAGCGCCAGAGCGGCAGAAGTACCGATCATCGCTACTACGTCTGGGGATACCGCAGGCTCAACAGAAACAACAGTGGCAATCACTTGCACTTCGTTCATGAAGCCTTTCGGGAACAGTGGGCGGATTGGACGGTCAATCAGGCGAGCAGTCAGAGTCTCACCTTCAGATGGACGACCTTCACGCTTGAAGAAACCACCTGGGATTTTACCTGCAGCGTAGGTCTTTTCTTGGTAGTTAACGGTCAGCGGGAAGAAGTCTTGGCCTGGTTGTACGCTCTTTTTGCCTACAACAGTAACCAGAACAGTAGTGTCGCCCATGCTTGCCAGTACGGCTGCGTCGGCTTGACGTGCAATTACACCAGTTTCCAGAGTAACGGTGTGGTTGCCGTACGGAAAGCTCTTAATGACAGGATTCACGTGTCGTTTCCTTAACTTGATTTTCACCTTAAATTTCGCCCGTTAGTATACTGCATCGCCTGCAATAAGATAGCGGTGGCAATGATCTAGCGCACTTTTCAGTAGCGCCAACCGCTTCAGTTGGTGGCTCCCAAAATCGCGGATATAGCGGAGTGCAGAAATACCTCGCAGCATTGCTATTGAAGCCACGCGTTGGACTATCCATAGCTCACCCGTTGGCGCAACCGTAGCCGCGAACGTGTTCGCGGAAATCCCAATAATGCTGAACCCTACACGCGCGATTTCACGATGGTGGTAATTCGGAGTGCGTTAGGCCAACTTATTGACGCCAGTGAAACCGCAAACGCAATGGCAGGATGCTCTAGAGGCCTGCGAAGCCCCGTGGCCGCCGGAGGCAAAGATAAAAGCGAGTTGATAGCAATTAGTTCGCAGTAGACAGTAAGAGCAAGATCGTCGGCGATCGCTAAGTTCTATCTCTCTATTTCTTAGCCATTTGCCTCCGGCGGGAAAGGGTTTCACCCTTTTCAATCCCAAAAGCCTCCAACACGGCGACACCCCTTCGCTCCTTGCGCTGCTCCTTTCGGCACTGCGCGGATGCATCGTCCCTGATTTAGCCGCGCACTCCGGCCATCCATGGCCTTCGACCTCAATGCGCAGCACACCGCTCAGCGCCGCGAGTCGGCCAAAGCCCGTTGGCGCAACCGTCGCCAGAAAATCACTTCCCTTAATGCATCTGATGACGGTTGCTATGGCGGCTTTAAGCCGACTTGTTGACGCCGAGTGAAACCGCAAACGCAGCGGCACGCCGAGGGCAGGATGCCCGAGAGGCCCGCGAAGGCAGGGATGCCGCCTCGGGTACGATGCTGCCGCGAAGTGCGGTGACAACGAGGGGCTTTCGTCAACCTTGGAGGCGCAGGGGAATCCAAAGGGCGCAGCCCTTGGCCGCCGGAGGCAAAGATAAAAGCGAGTTGATAGTAATTAGTTCGCAGTAGGTAGTAAGAGCAGTTGCCAAGCCCGGTGGTGCAACCGTTATCTGCAGCTGGCTTTTGTTGGGGGGGGGTATCTGATGATGGGGCTGTGGCGGCAACCGCTAATTACGGTCGCCAGAAATGGAAAAAGGGGAGCCGAATGGCTCCCCTTTTGCAAACTTGGGCGACGTATTAGCGACGCAGACCCAGCTTAGCGATCACTTCCTGGTAACGAGCAACGTCTTTACGCTTCAGGTAGTCCAGCAGCTTACGA
The DNA here is from genome assembly GCF_000422665.1 of Ferrimonas senticii DSM 18821. Taxonomy (GTDB): domain Bacteria; phylum Pseudomonadota; class Gammaproteobacteria; order Enterobacterales; family Shewanellaceae; genus Ferrimonas; species Ferrimonas senticii. Next base: position 30,411 of record NZ_KE383899.1, read on the forward strand.
CGCTGAGCAACCATGCGCAGCAGGCCGCGACGGCTGTGGTGGTCGTGGATGTGCTGCTTGAAGTGGCCTTGCAGGTGGTTGATCTGAGCGGTGTGCAGTGCGATCTGAACTTCGGTGCAACCGGTGTCGTTTTCGCCACGACCAAACTCAGCAACGATCTTTGCCTTAGCTTCTGCGCTTAGTGACATAGTCATATCTCCAAATACATAGATAGTGATTTAAAAAATCCTTGAGCCGATCACTAACTCAGCTCAAGGCGGCGGATTGTAGCGACTTTAAGCAATCGCATCAACCCTAGCTTGGTCAGCCTGAGTGCTCACTGCAGCCTAACTTTCGCAGCTAACCAACAGCCAATAACTGACAACTACCAACTGGTAGCTAACAACTACTGACTGTTCGCTGTTGTTACTGCGCGTTAGCGTCCTGACGATTGATCAGGCGCTTTGGTGCAACCAGACCGGCGTCGTCGATTTGACCTAAGCCGATAAAGGTTTTGTCGTCGCCCATAAACAGACGAACGATGCCATCCAGCGGCGCCCCTGGTACCTGTACCGGTTGACCGTTCAGCAGGTAAGAGGCAACCACTTCGGTCATCTCTACCGCTGGCAGATCGGCAACGGCGGTATCCATCGGCAGCAAGATTGGGTCGAGGAACTCTTTCGGGCTAACCTCTTGCATCTCGGCCTGACGCAGCAACTCTTCCAGTTGTGGCAGAGTCACCATGCGCTCGTACGGGTAGTTGGCGACCTGAGTACGACGCAGGAAGCTAACGTGCGCGCCACAGCCCAGCACTTCGCCCATGTCATCAACGATGGTGCGGATGTAGGTACCTTTGGATACGTGAATATCCATCTCTACCTCATCGCCTTCGAAGCGCAGTAGGTTCAGTTCAAATACGGTGATTGGCCGAGCTTCACGCGGGACCTCTTTGCCTTCACGGGCGTATTTGTACAGTGGCTGACCTTGGTATTTCAGCGCCGAATACATCGATGGCACCTGCATGGTGTCACCACGGAAACCGTCCAGTGCCTTGGCCAGTTGTTCGTCAGAAACGTTCACTGGACGCTCGGATACGATTTCGCCATCGGCATCGGAAGTGGTGGTACGCTGACCCAGCTTAGCGACTACGGTGTAGCGCTTGTCGGAGTCCAGCAGGTACTGCGAAAACTTAGTCGCTTCACCCAGGCAAATCGGCAGCATACCGGTGGCCAACGGATCCAGCGCACCGGTGTGGCCGGCTTTGTTGGCGTTGTAAATGCGCTTTACTTTTTGCAGCGCATCGTTCGAGGACAAGCCCAGCGGCTTATCCAGCAGTACCACGCCATCGATTAGGCGACCGCGGTTACGACGACGGCCCATTACTGCTGATCCTCTTGCTCTTCGTCAGTGCCAAACTTTTCCGCTTTAGCACGGTCTTCAGCACGCACTTTAGACACCATTGATGCCATGTTGATGCCGTCCACCAAAGAGCGGTCGTATTCAAAGCGCAGTTCTGGCATAACGCGCAGTTTTACGCGACCTGCGATCATCATGCGGATCATCGGCGCCAACTCTTTCAGCACTTCGATCTGTGCTTTCACTTCGTCGGCGTCGTCATTTAAGAAGGTTACGAACACTTTGGCGTAGCCCATATCGCGGGATACTTGCACTTCGTTGATGGTAACCATACCTAGGCGGGCATCGCGGATATCACGCTGCATCGCCATCGCCAGTTCGCGCTGCAGTTGTTGACCAACGCGCTGAACTCGACTGAATTCTTTTGCCATAATCTTTCACCAAAAAGAGGGGCATTGCCCCTCTTCCTTTTTAAAGTAACTCTAGCACCGACGCGTAGGCTGTGCCGTCGGCGACGGGGCTCTCCCCGATTACAGGGTGCGTTTTACTTCTACGGTTTCGAATACTTCGATCTGGTCGCCTACGCGAACGTCGTTGTAGTTCTTAACGCCGATACCACACTCCATGCCGTTACGCACTTCGCTGGCATCGTCTTTAAAGCGACGCAGGGATTCCAGTTCGCCTTCGTAGATCACCACGTTGTCACGCAGTACGCGGATTGGCGCGTTACGCTTAACGATACCTTCGGTCACCATACAGCCAGCAATTGCACCGATCTTAGGCGACTTAAATACGTCACGTACTTCAGCCAGACCGATGATCTGCTGCTTGAACTCTGGCGCCAGCATACCGGACATCGCCGCTTTCACTTCGTCGATCAGATCGTAGATCACGCTGTAGTAGCGCAGATCCAGGTTCTCGTTATCAACCATGCGACGAGCAACGGCGTCAGCACGCACGTTAAAGCCAACCAGGATACCGTTGGAAGCCGCAGCCAAAGAGGCGTCAGTTTCGGTAATACCACCAACACCACGGCCGATGATGTTCACCTTAACTTCGCTGGTAGACAGCTTGGTCAGGGAGTCTGCAATCGCTTCCAGAGAACCCTGAACGTCGGCTTTCAGTACCACGTTCAGTTCAGAGATGTCGCCTTCGGTCATGTTGGTGAACATGTTTTCCAGCTTGGACTTCTGCTGACGAGCCAGCTTCACTTCGCGGAACTTACCTTGACGGTGCAGGGCCACTTCGCGCGCTTTCTTCTCGTCACGTACTACAGTGGCTTCGTCGCCCGCTGCTGGTACGCCAGACAGACCCAGGATCTCTACTGGGATGGATGGACCGGCTTCTTCGATCGCTTTGCCGTTTTCGTCGCGCATTGCACGAACGCGGCCATATTCCAGACCACACAGCACGATGTCGCCCGCTTTCAGAGTACCTTCCTGAACCAGGATGGATGCGATTGGACCACGGCCTTTATCCAGACGGGATTCAATTACCACACCACGAGCCATACCCTCTTTACGAGCGGTCAACTCCAGTACTTCGGATTGCAGCAGGATGCCTTCCAGCAGTTCGTCGATGCCCATACCAGACTTAGCAGATACGTGAACAAACATGTTCTCGCCGCCCCAGTCTTCGGACATCACGTTGTGCTGTGCCAGTTCGCTCTTAACGCGATCTGGGTCGGCAGTCTCTTTATCCATCTTGTTCACGGCAACCACCAGCGGTACACCAGCAGCTTTGGCGTGCTGGATCGCTTCGATGGTCTGTGGCATTACGCCATCATCGGCCGCTACAACCAGAACCACGATATCGGTCGCTTGCGCACCACGAGCACGCATGCTGGTAAAGGCCGCGTGTCCTGGGGTATCCAGGAAGGTGATCATGCCGTTTTCGGTTTCTACGTGGTAAGCACCGATGTGCTGGGTAATACCACCAGCTTCGCCAGAAGCAACCTTGGCGCGACGGATGTAATCCAGCAGCGAGGTTTTACCGTGGTCAACGTGACCCATGATGGTCACAACCGGCGCACGATGAACGGTTTCCGCTTCGGTATCGCGATCCGCCATTACCGCGTCTTCCAGCTCGTTTTCGTTGCGCAGAACCACTTTGTGGCCCATCTCTTCGGCAACCAGCTGGGCGGTTTCTTGGTCGATAACCTGGTTGATGGTAACCATGGAACCCATCTTCATCATGGTCTTGATGATTTCGGTTGCCTTGATTGCCATCTTGTTGGCCAGTTCAGCTACGGTGATGGTTTCGCCGATTTCAACGTCACGCACCACTTTTTCAGCTGGCTTTTGGAAGCCGTGCTGGTTGTTGCTAGCCACTTTGGCGCCGCGCTTGTTGTTGCGGCCACCACGACGGTCGTTACGACCACCGCCGTCACGGGCGTTACGGTCTGCCGGCTTTTTCTTGCGACGAGGACCGCTACGCTCGGCGTTTGCGTCTTGTTGATCTTCCGCTGCACGTGCCGCCACAGAAGTGGTTACGTGGTAGTCGGCGTTTTTCTCTTCTTCCTTGCGCTTTGCTTCCTCGGCGGCCCAACGACCAGCGTTCTCTTCAGCCAGCTTCTTCGCCTCTTCGGCCTTTTGCTTGGCTGCTTCTTCCGCTTTGCGAGCTGCCTCTTGTTCTTGCGCTTTTAGCAATGCTGCTGCCTCTTCTTTGGCTTTCTGTTCTTGCGCTAAGGTTTCTGGATCCTTTTGCGCTTCTGCCAGACGCTTGGCTTCCGCCGCTTCGCGTTTGGCTTTCTCTTCGGCAGCACGTTGTGCTTTGGCTTCCGCTTCGGCCTTCGCTTTCTCTTCAGCTTGGCGTTTAGCTTCTTCCGCGGCGATACGTGCCTGCTCTTCGGCCTCTAGGCGTGCCTTTTCTTCAGCTTCCTTTTGGGCCTGTTCTTCGATGACGCTGCGCTTAACGTAGGTACGCTTCTTACGAACCTCTACCTGTACGTCTTTGCTCTTGCCGCCACCGCTGTTAATGCTCAGGGTCTGCTTGGTCTTACGCTGCAGGGTCATTCGGGTTGGCTCAGCCGCGCCGCCATGCTGCTTAGACAAGTGGTTGAGCAGCGTTTGCTGCTCATCCTGAGATACCTTATCGCCGGCATTTTTGTTGATGCCAGCTTCGGCAAATTGGGCAACCAAACGGTCAACAGGTTTGCCGACTTCCGCAGCAAGGGACTCAATAGTTTTTTCTGACATTATCCTTATATCCTCTGTTGACGCGTTTTTATGCTTCGTCGCTGAACCAGCAGATGTTACGTGCGGCCATGATCAGGTCGCCCGCTTTGGTCTCGTCCAGTTCTTCGATCTCGGTCAGGTCATCAATGCCCTGCTCCGCCAGATCTTCTAGGGTGATTACGCCGCGGCTAGCCAGTACGTAGGCCAGGTGACGCTCCATCCCTTCCAGGTTCAGCAGATCTTCGGCTGGCTCAGCGCCATCCAAAGCTTCTTCGTTGGCCAGTGCTTTGGTAGTCAGTGCAGTTTTGGCACGATCACGCAGCATTTCCACGGTTTCTTCGTCCAGGCCGTCTACTTCCAGCAGCTCGGCCACTGGTACGTAGGCGATCTCTTCTAGCGAAGTGAAGCCTTCCTCAACCAGCGCACCAGCAAACTCTTCATCGATGTCCAGAGACTCAACGAAGGTGTTGATGATGTTAGCGGATTCACGCTCATGCTTGGCAGCCAGATCTGCGGTGGTCATTACGTTCAGTTCCCAACCGGTAACCTGAGACGCCAGACGCACGTTTTGGCCGTTACGGCCAATCGCTTGGGCCAGAGAGTCTTGCTCAACCGCTACGTCCATAGAACGCGCGTCTTCATCCATTACGATAGAGCTTACGTCAGCTGGTGCCATGGCATTGATCACATACTGAGCGAAGTTTTCGTTCCACAGTACGATGTCGATGCGCTCGCCACCCAGTTCGCCAGATACCGCTTGTACACGTGCACCACGCATACCCACACAAGCACCAACCGGGTCGATACGCTTGTCGTTAGATTTTACTGCGATTTTAGCGCGAGAGCCTGGATCACGGGCTGCGCCGATGATTTCGATCATCTCTTCGCCAATCTCTGGCACTTCGATGCGGAACAGTTCGATCAGCATCTCTGGACGGCTACGGGACAGGAACAGCTGGGAGCCACGAGACTCCAGACGGACGCTGTGCAGCAGCGCGCGGATGCGATCGCCAGGACGGAAGTTTTCCCGTGGCAGCATCTCTTCTTTGAACAGAATCGCGTCGGCGTTGTTACCCAGATCAACGATGATGGAGTCGCGGTTAACTTTCTTAACCACACCAGTCACCAGTTCACCTTCTTTATCTTTGAACTGCTCTACTACCTGCATACGCTCAGCTTCACGTACTTTTTGTACGATAACTTGCTTAGCGGTTTGGGTAGTGATGCGGTCGAAGGTTACGGATTCGATCTGCTCTTCAACAAAGTCACCCACTTCAATGGTTTCGTCCTCTTCCATCGCGCGAGCGGCAGACAGGTACACCTGACGGGTGGATACTTCCATCTCTTCGTCATCAGCAATCACCTGCCAGCGACGGAAAGTGTCGAATTCGCCAGTCTTGTGGTCGATGCACACACGTACGTCGATCTCAAGCTCTTGCTTCTTCTTAGTCGCGGTCGCCAGAGCGATCTCTAGCGCCTCAAAAATCTTCTCTTTCGGTACCGCTTTTTCGTTGGATACCGCCTCGGCTACCGCCAGGATCTCTTTACTCATCTTATGCCTCGATTCATCCTGAAACTTAGAACTTAGGAATCACATTGGCCTTCTGTACGTTCGACAGAATCACCGTAATCTCTTGCTTACCATCACGCAGGGTGACGCTGTCACCATCGACGGCGATAATCTCACCGCGCCACTTACGCTTACCATCCGATGGCATATGCAGTACCACGACAACTTCGCTGCCCATGTACTGCTGATACTGTTCAGAGGTGAACAGCGGACGATCCATGCCTGGAGAGGAAACCTCTAGGTTGTATTCAGTACTGATTGGATCTTCCACATCCAGTACCGCACTCACCTGACGGCTTACTTCGGCGCAAGCGGCCACGCTGATGCCATTTTCGTGATCGATAAACAACCGCAGGATGGAGTGGTTGCCAGCACCAACAAACTGCAAGCCCCACAGCTGGTAGCCGCAAGCCTCTACTGGCTCAGTCAGCATTTCAGTCAGGCGCTGTTGAATGGTCGCCATAGGTACCCCCTACAAACAAAAAAAGGGCTAAAGCCCTACCGTACCAATCCGCCCTAGCCAGCAAAGCGGCGCAGCGGATCGCAATTCACCGACCAGTCCGATCGCTTAAGTCAAAAACGAAGCGATATAAGAATAGTCTCAAGGCACAGCAACGATGGCAGTGACCAGCAGTTGCAATGAAAGCCGCTACATAACGCAATGTTACGGCGGCGAAAATGCAAAAAACCCCGTGTTTAAACGGGGTTCAAAGTGCCATACCCTGTCTGAGCTTTATTGCTAAAACTCGACGGCAGAACCGTCACCACCCTCGCTGTGGTTTTAAAGTCAGTGGTTTTACAACCGCTGGCTTCGACCGCTAAGGTCACGAGGCGCGCTAACTTCCGGGCTGTGGAGGGTTAACGCGATTGGCTAGCTGAAAATCAGCTAACGGCTAAATTGGTTGCAGTAGCCGAAGTTGAATCAACGGCCTTCGCGATTTTGAATGAGTGAGCCCAAGGGCGAATACTCATCAAATCTTGCTACCACTTTAGCAAAGGATTGGTTGCGGGAGCCGGATTTGAACCGACGACCTTCGGGTTATGAGCCCGACGAGCTACCAGGCTGCTCCATCCCGCGTCAATCTAGGTTGCAGTCTACCACAATCTACGACTGGGTCACTGCGAATGTTGGTACCGTGAGCGGGACTTGAACCCGCACGAGCTATGCTCACCACCCCCTCAAGATGGCGTGTCTACCAATTCCACCACCACGGCACAAATTTTGTTTTGAACTTAAGCTTTGCTTGCTTAGTTCGGCACGTCGCTAGAGCTTGGCTCTTTGGCTGGTGCTTGTTCAACCTGAACCGCAGGGGTTTCCAGATTGTCAAAATCGTTGCTCTGAACTTCGCTGTGGGCACTTAGACGGCCGATCAACAGGCTCAGGACAAAAAATACGGTTGCCAGTACCGCAGTACTGCGGGTCAGGAAGTTACCTGAACCAGAGGAACCAAACAGGGTGGCTGATGCGCCTGCGCCAAATGACGCGCCCATGCCGGCACCTTTACCTTGCTGGATCATCACCAGTCCGATGACTGCGATAGCGACCAACAAGTAACAAACCATCAAAATTTCGTAAAGCATCGTCTAATCATTCCGATTCTGAGGCAATGCGACACAATTCAACGAAGTCGCTTGCATTCAAACTGGCGCCACCAACAAGACCACCGTCAACGTCAGGGCGGGTAAACAGGTCAGCCGCATTGCTTGGCTTAACGCTGCCACCGTACAGGATGCGGATCTTCTCGCCAATATATGGCGACAGTTGCATCAAACGCTGACGAATGAAAGCGTGCACTTCCTGAGCTTGCTCAGGCGTGGCGCTCTTGCCGGTTCCGATTGCCCAGATGGGCTCGTAAGCAATTACCGCGTTATCAAACGCCATAATACCTACTTTATCCAGCACCGCATTGAGTTCGCCATTCAACACTTCAAAAGTGCGATTGGCTTCTCGGGCAGCCAGTGATTCGCCGACACACAAAATTGGGGTTAAGCCCATCTTCTGCGCCATGACAAACTTGTCTGCCACAATGTCGCTGCTCTCACCGTACATGCTACGGCGCTCGGAGTGACCGATGATAACATAGCGACAACCAAATTCGTTCAGCATTGAACCCGCAATTTCGCCGGTATAAGCCCCAAATTCTTGATGACTTAGATTTTGACCACCCAAGGTGATGCGATGCTGAGCGACGGTATCGCTATGCTCAGACAATTGCTGTTGCAAACTGTCCAAATACACAGCAGGTGGGCAGATGACTACTTCTGCAGAACTATCAGACAAAAGTGCAAACTTTTCTAATAACTCTGCGCCCAACTGACGGCTGCCTGCCATCTTCCAGTTGGCGGCGACGATAGGACGTCTGGTAGCCATGGTGTTCTCCTGTGAAAGCGAGCGAGATAGTAGCTAACTGCCTAACACCTTGCAAGCGCAGATCTATTTTGCCAGCGTTGATAGTCGATTGTTTGTGCAACCGACACCCATTCTGGCGATTATCACCGGAAAAATACCGCCGCTAGCGGCACTGCGAACGGGTCATTTGCCACACTTTAAGGGCATCCGCCGTTGCTGCAACATCATGCACTCGCAGGATCTCTGCACCTTGCTGCGCAGCGAGCAGCGCACCGGTAACACTGCCGACAAGGCGCTGATCCACAGGTCGATTAAGTAAGTTGCCAATCATAGTTTTACGCGATAGACCAATCAGCAACGGCAGCCCCGCGGCCCGCATTTGCTCAAGATTGGCCAGCAATTGATAGTTATGCTCAAGGGTCTTACCAAAGCCAAAACCCGGATCCAGCAGCAACCGACGGCGATCGATGCCAACCGCTTCACAAGCGTCAATCCGCTCGCTAAAAAATTGGTTAATCTCAGCAAACAGGTCTTGATAGTGCGGGTTCGCCTGCATAGTCCGCGGTTGTCCCTGCATGTGCATCAAGCAGATCGCCGCGTCAGTTTGTGCTGCTGCCGCCAACGCACCGGGTTCTTGCAAAGCGCGCACGTCGTTGATGATCCCCGCCCCCGCCGCCACCGCCTGGATCATGACCGCCGCTTTGGAGGTATCAATCGACAGCACCACGTCCAAACGAGCGTTAAGTGCTTCAATCACCGGTACCGTACGTTCAAGCTCTTGTTCCAGCGCCACATCCACCGCCCCTGGGCGCGTTGACTCACCGCCAATGTCGATGATGCTGGCACCGTCGGCGACCATCTGCGCCGCCGCATCAATCGCGGCCGCTAAGGCATTATGACGACCGCCATCGGAGAATGAATCGGGGGTAACGTTTAAGATCCCCATGATCTGTGGCAGACTAAGATCGAGGCGGCGCTGGCCACACACTAACTGCATTGTGCTATTCCCGGATAAGTTGCTAATTGGATTAAACCGGCCTGAGTTAAAGAGCCTGCTCTCGACCACCGACACTAAAACCCGAGTTCGATATTTATCGTCTCTCACAAAAATGCCCCGCACAAAGCGGGGCATTTTTTAAGCGTCAAGCTTATTTAGCTGGGGCTTCATCGCCACCAGATTTTGGCTCTTCGTCGATCACTTCAGTGGTGGTTTCGGTTTTGACGCCACCGTCACTATTGTTGTCATCTTGGTCGCGCTGAGCCCAATCCGCCGGCTGACGAACTTCACGGCGCTCCATCAGATCGTCGATCTGTTTGGCGTCGATGGTTTCGTACTTCATCAGCGCATCGGTCATCGAGTGCAAGATGTCCATGTTCTCTTCCAAGATGGTACGAGCGCGTTGGTAGTTGGCATCGATAAACGCCTTCACCTCTTCGTCGATCAAGTTAGAAGTCTCTTCCGAGATATGGCTCGCTTTGGCCATCGAACGACCTAAGAACACTTCACCGTCTTCGTCGGCGTAGTTCATTGGTCCCAACTTCTGCGACAGACCCCATTGGGTCACCATCTTACGAGCGATATCGGTGGCACGCTCGATGTCGTTAGAGGCACCGGTGGTTACCTTGTCATCGCCGTAGATCAGTTGTTCCGCGATACGACCGCCGTACAAGCTGGAGATCATCGACTCCAAATGCTGCTTTGAGTGGCTCCAACGATCCTGCTCTGGCAGGTACATGGTTACACCCAAGGCGCGACCGCGTGGAATAATAGATACCTTGTAAACCGGATCGTGCTCTGGCACCAACCGACCAACAATAGCGTGGCCCGCTTCGTGGTAGGCGGTCATGCGCTTTTCAGCCTCAGACATCACCATCGAACGACGCTCAGCCCCCATCATGATCTTGTCTTTGGCTTTTTCGAACTCTTCCATGTTAACCAAACGCTTGGAGGCACGAGCAGCAAACAGCGCCGCTTCGTTAACCAAGTTGGCGAGCTCAGCACCAGAGAAGCCTGGGGTGCCGCGAGCGATCAACGCCGCGTCTACGCCTTCCGCCAGTGGCACTTTGCGCATGTGTACTTTCAGGATCTGTTCACGACCACGCACGTCTGGCAGACCAACGGTCACCTGGCGGTCAAAACGCCCTGGACGCAGCAGCGCTGGATCCAATACGTCTGGACGGTTAGTCGCAGCGATCACAATAATCCCTTCGTTGCCTTCAAAGCCGTCCATCTCAACCAACATCTGGTTCAGGGTTTGCTCTCGTTCATCGTGACCGCCGCCCATACCAGCACCACGCTGACGACCGACTGCATCGATCTCATCGATAAAGATGATGCACGGCGCTGACTTTTTCGCTTGCTCGAACATGTCACGCACACGGGAGGCGCCGACACCAACGAACATCTCAACGAAGTCAGAACCGGAGATGGTAAAGAACGGTACCTTGGCTTCACCGGCAATCGCCTTAGCCAGCAAGGTTTTACCGGTACCTGGAGGCCCCACCATCAGCACACCAGTCGGGATCTTACCGCCCAGCTTCTGGAACTTGGTTGGGTCACGCAGGTAATCCACCAACTCGGCCACTTCCTCTTTCGCTTCATCACAGCCAGCAACGTCCGCAAAAGTGGTTTTGATCTGATCTTCGCTCATCAGGCGGGCCTTGGACTTACCAAAGGACATCGCGCCTTTACCGCCGCCGCCTTGCATCTGGCGCATGAAGAAGATCCACACCCCGATCAGCAGCAGCATTGGGAACCAAGATACGAAGATCTGCGCCAACATGCTTGGTTGTTCGGCTGGTTTGCCGGTTACCTGCACATCGTGCTTGATCAGTTCATTCAGCAGATCCTTGTCGTACACCGGCATGTAGGTGACGAAGCTTTCACCGCTGTTGGTTACCCCAGTGATGGTGGATTGATCTTCGATCTCAACCGACCGCACTGAGCCGTTTTGATAGGCTTGCACAAAGCTGCTATAGCTCATGCTGCTGCCGTTTCCAGATGAAGGCGAGTAGCCCTGGAACACGGTCATCAGCACCACGGCAATGACGAGCCATAAAATTAGATTCTTCGCCATATCGCTCAAGGGTTATAACCTCACAAATCCTTGGTTTACTAAGGCAAGCTTACCCTTTGTAACCGTTAGCCACAATGTAGACCTCACGGGAGCGCGCCCGCGAACTGTCCGGTTTACGAATTTTCACGCTGGTAAAGCTACTACGCACGTCCGCCAAGTATTGATCGAAGCCTTCGCCTTGGAACACTTTGACCACAAACGAACCGCCTTTGGCCAGTACCTGATGGCACATATCAAACGCCAGTTCGACCAGATACATCGAGCGCGCCTGGTCAACGCTGCCGGCGCCAGAAAAGTTCGGTGCCATATCGGACATCACTACGTCGATCTTACTGTCGCCAACCCGCTTTAACAGTGCATTTAACACCGCTTCTTCGCGGAAGTCGCCTTCCAAAAAGTCAACGCCAGCGATTGGGTCCATCGGCAAAATATCGCAAGCGATAACCACCCCATCAAGACCAACTTGCTCTACCGCATATTGCGACCAACCGCCTGGTGCAGCACCTAGGTCAACCACCGCCATGCCCGGCTTCAGCAGTTTGTCCTTCTGCTGGATCTCCTCCAACTTAAAGATGGCACGAGAGCGCAAACCTTGCTTCTGTGCTTTTTTGACATACTGGTCGTCAAAATGTTCATCAAGCCAGCGTTTAGAACTGGCGGAATGTTTTTTCTTGCTCATGCCGAATGGCGACCCTTGTGGCAATACCCATCACTGTGCGAATGCTAGACTATTAGCAATCGCCGTACATCAGTATGGTTTCAGTTAGTATTAGGCGAGATATAGGGCTAGAATACGCCGCTTTCAAGTCCACTAAGTCAAAAAGAGTGCCCTAATGAGCCAATTGACCACCAAACAAAAGCAGTACCTGAAAGGGTTAGCCCATAACCTGAAGCCAGTGGTGCTGCTTGGCGCCAACGGTTTGACCGAAGGGGTTCTGGCCGAGATCGAACTGGCATTGGACAGCCACGAACTGATCAAGGTTAAGGCGGCTGCGGAAGATCGCGAAGAGAAGAAGGCGATCATGGCTGCCATCGTTCGCGAAACCGGTGCTACCCAAGTTCAAACCATCGGTCACATTCAGGTGCTATATCGCGCCACCGAAGATCGTAAAATCGACCTGCCAAAAGCTAAGTAAGCTTTTGCTATGTTGAAAAAAACCGGAAGCCTTGGCTTCCGGTTTTTTTGTAACTTCCGTTTGCAGTGAGCCGCGATTGGCAACCGCGGCGACTAATCACTGTTATCTGCAAACTGCTGGCTAGCTACTTACGAGTGCGCTTTTGCGGCGCTGGTGCTGCTGCGCGGGTGCGGTGTTTGCTTACCGCACGACGGATCTTACCGGTCTTCACCTGCTTGCTGCGACGCTGCTGGTTCTTATCTTCCGACAGCATGGTACGGGTTTCTGGTTCCAACGCCACCAAGCGACGCAGGTAGTTAACCTGATCCAATGGCAGTTCCATCCAGCCACCGCGAGGCAGACCTTTCGGCAATGGAATGTCGCCGTAGCGAATACGCATCAGGCGGCTAACCTGCACTTCTTGGCTTTCCCACATCCGGCGCACTTCGCGGTTCCGACCTTCGGTCAGTACCCCGTGGTACCAGGTGTTTAGGCCTTCGCCACCGGCAGCAGACAGGCGGCGGAAGCTGGCTTTGCCATCTTCTAGATCCACCCCGGTGCGTAGGCGGTGCAGCATCGCATCGTCCACTTCACCAAACACTCGAATGGCGTATTCACGCTCGACTTCGTGGGATGGGTGCATCAGGCGGTTAGCCAGTTCACCATCGGTGGTAAACAGCAACAGACCTGAGGTGTTGATGTCCAATCGGCCGACCGCAACCCAACGGCTGTCTTTCATCTTTGGCAGACGATCAAAAACGGTTGGACGACCCTGAGGATCGGTACGGGTACACAGCTCACCTTCCGGCTTGTAGTACGCCAGCACGCGGCAGATCACCTCTTCCTCAGACTTGAGGGAGATCAGATTACCGTCGATGCGCACTTGCAGATTAGAACCACCGTCAACGCGGTCACCCAGCTTGGCGATTTCACCATTGATGCTGACCCGTCCGGCAGCGATCACCGCTTCCATCTCACGACGGGAACCATGACCTGCACGAGCTAATACTTTCTGTAATTTTTCGCTCATTAATCTCTCTTAATGTAATTGCGACTCTACGTCCGCATCCTGACGACTGAAGATCGCCGCCAGTGCTTGTTCATCGTCAAGGGCTGGCAACTGCGCCAAGCTCTTGAGGTTAAAGTATTGCAAAAATTGCTCAGTAGTGGCGTATAACGACGGCCGCCCCGGCAACTCTTTATGCCCAACCACGGTGATCCAACCGCGTTCAGACAAGGTGCGCATGATGGTGGCACTAACCGCTACCCCGCGCACCCGTTCAATTTCACCGCGAGTGATCGGCTGACGATAGGCGATAAGTGCTAGGGTTTCCAGCACCGCCTTCGACAATTTGGCGGCTTTTTGTGGCCATAAACTGGCCAGCTCTTCGCTTAGCTCAGTGCGGCTTTGAAAACGATAAGCCCCGCCAACTTTGACCAATTCCACCCCACGGTCTTGGTAGTCTTGCTCAAGCTCTAGCAACAGGCCGCGAACGGTGGTGCTATCCAGCTGCAACTGCGCTAACACGGTTTGTCGCAACTGCTTAATGGTCAGCGGCTTGTCGGCGATAAACAGCGCCGCTTCAATCAATTTTTTAGCTCGGCTGAACATGGCTGCGTTCCTAAACCTTAGCCCGCACCACAATCGGTCCGGCAATCTGCTGCTGTTGCAGCTCAATCAGTTGCTCTTTGACCAGTTCCAGCACCGCCAGCAGCGTCACCACCACCCCAGCGCGACCCTCATCAACACTGAACAGCGCCTCAAATGGGGTGAACTGGCTACTGCTTAACTGCGCCAAGATCCGACTCATCCGCTCCCGCGTTGACAGCGTTTCTTTGGCAATATGGTGATGTTCAAAGTGCTCAGCGCGGGCGATCACCCCTTGTAATGCGCCCAGCAGTTCGCTCATCGACAATACCGCTTGCTGTACCTGCGGTTGCAGACTCTCCGGCGCCGTCGCTCGGGCGCGCCAGTTGTCGCGCTCTTGCCGCGGCAAGGCATCGAGATCGGCAGCGGCTTTTTTAACCATTTCATAGGCTTGCAACTGTTTTACCAGCAGCGCCCGTGGATCGATCTCGTCATCCTCTTCAAATACTGGCCGTGGCAGCAACAACCGCGATTTGATCTCCGCCAGCGTCGCCGCCATCACCAGGTATTCCGCTGCCAGTTCGAATTTCATCGCCTCCATCAAGGCGATGTACTCCATGTACTGGGCAGTAATAGTGACGATAGGTAGATCGAGAATATCGAGCTTTTGTTTGCGGATCAGGTACAGCAGCAGATCCAGTGGCCCCTCGAACGACTCCAGGAACACTTCCAGCGCATCCGGCGGGATAAACAGATCCGCCGGAAACTGCTTTAACGGTTTGCCTTGAACAATCGCTCGCGGCCGCATTGGCACTACTGTGGCCATCGACGCAACCTTAGATAAAAGCGCGCCATTATATGGACACATCTGACGGTTGTCAGCGGTTTATTCAAACGGGCTCGGATCGCCGCAACCAACGCGGACGATCTGCGCATCGCCATCCGACAGATCGACCACGGTAGTCGGCTGCGATGGCAGGTAGCCGCCGTCAATGATTAAGTCCACCGCGTGTTCCAGCCGTTCTCGGATCTCATAGGGATCCGCTTCGCTGTCTTGCTCACCGGGTAGAATCAAACTGGTGGACATCAGCGGTTCGCCCATCGCCTCCAACAACGCCTTAGCGATGTTGTTATCGGGGATACGAATACCGATGGTTTTGCGCTTAGGGTTAAGCAGCCGCCGCGGCACCTCTTTGGTGCCTTTAAAAATAAAGGTGTAAGCACCGGGGGTGTTATTGCGCAGCAAGCGAAACGCCAGGTTATCAACCCGGGCATAGTGCGCCAGTTCCGAGTGGTCACGGCAGATCAAACTGAAGTTGTGATCGTCATTGAGCTGGCGAATACGACAGATCCGCTCCAGTGCTTTTTTGTCACCCAACGGGCATGCCAAGGCGTAACCAGAGTCGGTCGGAAAGACAACCACCCCACCTTGACGTAGCAACGCTACCGCTTGGCTAATCAAGCGTGGCTGTGGGTTGTCCGGGTGTACTTGAAAAAATTGGCTCATTGGCCCTCCTCAACCCAGCCGAAGTGGTGCCATACCCCCGCCTGCGACGGACGATGCAACCCTCGGCCAAGCTCCAGCCAACGGCTGGGTCCATGAAAATCGCTGCCAGCGGAGAGCAACAATTGATGCTCCATCGCCAACTGCTGTAAAAACTGTTGCAGTTGCGGGTTGATCTGACAGTGGATGGTCTCCATTGCCATGCCGCCAGCGGCCACAAAATCGGTCACTAGCATCCGCAGCCATTTATTCGATAGATCGTACTTACTTGGGTGAGCCAACACCGACACGCCTCCAGCGGCATTGATGCGCGCCACCGCTTCGGCCAGTTCACACCAACGATTACCAACGTAAGCGCATTCGCCTTTACCGAGGAACTTATCAAACGCCAGCTGCGGTTTGGCCACCACCCCCATCTCGACCAACGCTTTGGCAAAATGGCTGCGGCCGATATTACCGTTACCGGCAAACTGCGCTGCCAGTGCCAACGCGCCCTCGATACCCCGCTTTTGCAAGCGTTGATCAATCAGCGCGGCACGTTCATCACGCCATGCTGATTGCCGCTGCAATAGTTGCTGTAATGCGGGATTGGCCACATCAAAATTGAGGCCAACAATATGAATTTCCCAGTTTCGCCAATGGGTTGAGATCTCAACGCCATCAATCAAGGTGACATTATTGAGCGCCGCCGCTTGCCGGGCCTCGGCCAGCCCGGCGGTGGTGTCGTGATCGGTCAGTGCCAATACCGATACCTGCTGCAACGCCGCACGCTGCACCAATTCGGTTGGGGTCAAACTGCCGTCGGAAGCGCGGCTATGGCAATGCAGATCAATCTTCATAAGCGTCTTACTAAGCTTTAATTGTTTGAATTGTACGCCAGTACAGGGAGGGGTTGACAGCCTTGTGAGCAAACCGTTAGCATCCAAACCGTATTATCGAAACAGTACAGTGATATTTCGCTACTGTTCATTACAGCGCTAATGGTTACCGAACAGGCAATAGCTACTTAACGGGATTCGAACTCAGTCATGATCAACTTCGCAGCACATTCTCACTCTTGGTGGTGGCGCCCTGACATAAGCGGGCGTGCTTAGCTGCACCTATTTGACTGAAAACAAAACTCTCAAGCCCGCTTTCGACCACACTCGAAAGCGGGCTTTTTTATGATTTTAATAACGAGAACCAGCAACCATGATCATCATTCTAAAAGCCGGCGTCACCGAAACCGACGCTCAAACATTACTGGCGCAGATCGAATCCAAAGGGCTCAAGCCACTGTATATGCCTGGGGTTGAGCGCACCGTGTTGGGCGCCATTGGCGACGAGCGGGTACTGCAATCACTGAATCTGGACGGCAACCCGATTGTCGATGAGATCAAACCAATTCTCTCCAAATACAAACTGGTCTCCCGCGAACTGAACCCGATTGACACCCATGTGATGCTCGGCAATCACGCCGTTGGTGGCGATACCTTTACTGTGATTGCTGGCCCTTGTGGGGTCGAAAGCCGTGAGCAACTGCTGGGTGTGGCCCAAATGCTTGGCAAACATGGGATTGCAGCGCTACGTGGCGGCGCCTTTAAGCCGCGTACCAGCCCCTATTCGTTCCAAGGATTGGGGGTTGAGGGGCTGAAACTGCTGAAACAAGCCAATCAGGCAACCGGTCTGCCGACCGTGTCAGAGGTGATCGATGCCAGCGACGTTGAGCTGATGGCCGATTACATCGACTGCTTCCAAATCGGCGCCCGTAACGCCCAAAACTACCGCTTGTTGGAAGCGGTTGGCGAGCAGCAAAAGCCGGTGCTGCTTAAGCGAGGCATGAGCAGCACCGTCGAAGAGTTACTGCTCGCGGCGGAATACATCGTCAACGCCGGTAATCCCAACGTCATTTTGTGCGAGCGAGGCATTCGCACCTTTGAAACCGCCACCCGCAACACCTTAGATCTGAACGCGGTCGCTTACTTGAAGCGCAAAACCCATCTGCCGGTACTGGTGGATCCCAGCCACGGCACTGGCGTGCGCGAGTTGATTGCACCGCTCAGCTACGCCGCGGCCGCTGTTGGTGCCGATGGCATCATCGTCGAGAGCCACTTAAATCCATGCGAAGCGCTGTCCGATGGCCATCAAGCGTTGGATGCCCAGCAGTTCGCGGCGTTAATGACAGGCCTACGTCCGTTCGTCCACGCCGCAGGGAAGAAACTGTAATGACCACCGTTGCCGCTGGCCACGCCAAAACCTTAACCACCAGCGTGCCGTACCACGCCGAACCGGCGCTGCTGTATCAGCAACTCTGTAGCCACAGTGGCAAACTCCGGCCACATACCTTACTGTTGGAATCGGCTGAAATTGATTCCAAAGCCGGTCTAAAAAGTCTGCTGTTGATTGATGCCGCGCTCAGTGTCCGCTGCGATGGCCGGCGCATCATCCTAAACGCCCTGACGGCGAATGGCGAAAACCTGCTGCCCTATCTGGCTGAGCAGCTAACCGAGTTGGGTCAAGTTGAAATCAAGCACCCGCAGCTGACTGTTGAACTGGCTGCCATCCCCAATGGGCTGGACGAGGACAGCCGTCTGCAAGCGCCATCGCCACTGTCGGTGCTGCGCACCTTGCAGCAACAGATCCGCAGCGATAACGCCCTTAGTGAATCGCTGCTGCTGGCTGGGGTCTTCGCCTTTGACTTGGTCGCCAGTGTCGAACCGTTGCCAGACGTAGCCGACAGCGCCAATAACTGCCCCGACTATCTGTTTTATCTGGCGGAAACCACTTTGGTGCTGGACCACCAGCAGCGCAGTGGCCGCTTGATTGGCACCGTCTTTGGCGGCGAGCACAGCCATGCCGTCAGCAACGACAAACGGCTGCGCTTGGGTGAACTTGCTGGTCAGTTGCAACGGCCGCTTGAGCCGCAATCGGTAACTGAACCAGCCACCGCTGCTGCCACCATCAATCACAACATCAAGATCAGCCAAACCGATGCCGAATTTGCCGCTAAGGTCGAGCAACTGCAAGAACACATTCGCGCCGGCGATATCTTTCAAGTGGTGCCAGCACGGCGGTTTTCACTGCCCTGTCCGCAACCATTGGCGGCCTATCAACGACTGCGGGAATTGAACCCCAGTCCTTACATGTTCTTTATGCAGGCCGATGACTTCAGCCTGTTTGGCGCCTCACCAGAAAGCGCCCTGAAATACGATCATCACAGCAATCAGGTGGAGATCTACCCTATTGCCGGTACCCGGGTACGCGGCAAACACGCCGATGGCACTGTCGATCACGATCTCGACGGCCGGATTGAGTTGGGGCTACGACAGGATCAAAAAGAGCTATCGGAACATCTGATGTTGGTGGATCTGGCTCGCAACGACGTGGCGCGGATCAGCGAACCTGGCAGTCGCAAAGTGGCCGAACTCCTCAAAGTCGACCGCTACAGCCATGTGATGCACTTGGTCTCTCGGGTTACCGGCCAGTTGCGCCATGATTTGGATGCCCTGCACGCCTACCAAGCCTGCATGAATATGGGCACCTTAACCGGCGCCCCCAAGGTTCGGGCAGCGCAGTTGCTGCGTCAGGCCGAAGGTGAACGTCGTGGCAGCTACGGCGGCGCCGTCGGTTACCTCAATGGCCGCGGCGATATGGACACCTGCATCGTGATTCGCTCGGCGCTGGTCAATAACGGCATTGCCCACGTCCAAGCTGGCGCTGGAGTGGTCCACGATTCGGTGCCGCAAAGCGAAGCCGACGAAACCCGCAATAAAGCCCAAGCGGTGCTGCGGGCGATCAGTCAAGCGGGAGGCGCACTATGAGCCAGACCACCATCACGCCGGCACCAATCACTTTGCTGGACAACTTCGATTCCTTTACTTGGAATCTGGTGGATCAGTTTCGCAGCCTTGGTCATCCGGTCACCGTCTATCGCAACGACATCGACGCCACCACTTTGGCCAACAAACTGCTAACCCAAGCCAACCCCGGCGTATTAGTGCTGTCACCCGGCCCCGGTGCGCCAGCCCAAGCCGGTTGCTTAATGGATTTAATTGCCCGGTGCGCTGGCAAGTTGCCGATGCTGGGGATCTGTCTTGGCCATCAAGCGCTGATTGAACACTACGGCGGCCAAGTCGGTCGCGCCGCAGCGCTGATGCACGGTAAATCCAGCCCGATGCAACACGACAACGGGCCATTGTTTGCTGGGATGAGTAACCCGTTACAGGTTGCCCGTTACCACTCCTTGGTGGGGCTAGAGCTCCCCCCAAGCCTTGAGGTGGTCGCCGAGGTCGATGGCATGGCAATGGCGGTGGTTCATCCCAGCCATCGCGCCGTTGGCTATCAATTTCACCCTGAATCAATTTTGACCGAGCACGGTGCCCAACTGCTTAAACAAACGCTGGCACTGCTGACCGGTAATCAACCGCTGACAAAGGAGCTGTCCTTATGCTGATCACCGATCTGCTGGCCATCTTAATGGCTGGAAAATCCCTGACCCGCGAGCAGGCCAAGTTCCTGTTCGCCAAAGTGGTGGCCGGAGAGACCACCGACGCCGAATTGGCCTGTGCCGTGACTGCCCTGAAGATGCGCGGCGAAAGCATCGATGAGATTGCCGGTGCCGCTGACGCCCTGCGCGATGCGGCGGTGCACTTTCCCCGCCCCGAAGGGGATCTGCTGGATATCGTTGGCACCGGTGGCGATGGCGCCAACACCATTAATATCTCCACCACCGCCACCTTTGTCGCCGCCGCCGCTGGCGCCAAGGTGGCCAAGCACGGCAGCCGCAGCGTGTCATCGCAATCCGGCGCCTCCGATCTGCTGAGCCAATTTGGGGTCAACCTAACCATGACCCCAGAACAATCGGCCCAGTGCCTAGAGCAGCTTGGCGTCACCTTTCTGTTCGCCCCGCACTACCACGCCGGAATGCGCCATGCCGCGCCAATCCGTCAGCAACTGAAATCCCGCACCCTGTTTAATATTTTGGGGCCACTGATCAACCCTGCCCGACCAAGCCAGATGCTGCTTGGGGTGTATACCCCAGAGCTGCTGGAACCTATCGCCTCGGTACTGGCCAGCCTTGGGGTAAAGCGAGCGTTGGTGGTGCACGGCAGCGGTTTGGATGAACTTGCGGTGCACGGCGACAGCGATGCCATCGAACTGCGTGATGGCCAATTGCATAAACGCCACTTCACCCCCGAACAGCTTGGCGTCCAACGCTACCCGCTGGAAGCGCTCAAAGGCGGCCGCCCGCAGGAAAACATGGCGATCAGCAAAGCGCTGCTCAGCGGCCATGGCAGCGACGCCCAACAAGCGGCGGTGGCGGTCAATGCCGGGGCGGCGCTGTATCTGGCGGATCAAGCCGACAGCATAAAAGCCGGCACTGAACTGGCGCTAAAAACCCTTGCCAGTGGCAAGGCACTGACCCTGATTGAGCAATTTGCCGAGGCCAGCCAATGACCGCCGCCGCCCTAAACCGCACCAATACCGTGCTGGATAAAATCGTCGCCAGCAAACCAGCCCACATCGAGGCGCTGGCCGAACACTATGGCGAATTGCTTAACACCCGAGCGGCACCATCGACTCGCAGCTTGTTCGATGCCCTTAACCAGACCAATGCTGGCTTTATTCTTGAGTG
This sequence comes from Ferrimonas senticii DSM 18821, assembly GCF_000422665.1. Classification (GTDB taxonomy): domain Bacteria; phylum Pseudomonadota; class Gammaproteobacteria; order Enterobacterales; family Shewanellaceae; genus Ferrimonas; species Ferrimonas senticii. The sequence continues at coordinate 51,740 of NZ_KE383899.1, forward strand.
CAAAAAAGCCAGCCCTTCCAAAGGGCTGATCCGTGCCGAGTTCAATCCGGTGGCTATAGCCCGCAGTTACCAAACCTACGCCGCCGCCATTTCGGTACTGACCGACGAGCAATTCTTCCAAGGCCAGTTTGAATACCTTAAGCAGGTGGCCGCAGCGGTCAGCGTGCCGGTGCTGTGTAAGGACTTCATCATTGATGCACGCCAGCTGCGGTTAGCCCGCCACTTAGGTGCCGATGCCGCGCTACTGATGCTATCGGTGCTGCCGGACGCGCTCTATCTTGAACTGGCCGCCGAAGCCCAGATCTTAGGATTGGATATCCTTACTGAGGTCAGCAACCGTGAGGAGATGCACCGCGCCATCGCCCTTGGCGCCAAAATCATCGGCATCAACAATCGCGATCTGCGCGATCTCTCCGTTGACCTAACCACCACCGAAGCGCTGGCGCCACTGGTCCCTAACGGCACCTTGCTGATCAGCGAATCCGGCATCTACCACCACCAGCAAGTGCGTCAGTTGAGCCCACTGGTGAATGGCTTTTTGGTCGGTTCCAGCCTAACCGAACAAGCCAACATCGACTTGGCCTGCCGCCAACTGATTTACGGCAACAACAAAGTCTGTGGTTTGACTCGGGTTGAAGATGCCCAAGCCGTGGCCGCCGCCGGTAGCCGCTACGGCGGTCTGATCTTTGCTGATAAATCACCGCGTAAGGTCAACCTTGAGCAAGCCCGCCAACTGGTTGATGGCAGCAACCTCGATTTTGTCGGGGTGTTTGTCGATGCCGAGCCCAGCACCGTGATCTATGTCGCCAACCAGCTGCAACTGCATGCGGTGCAGCTGCATGGCAGCGAGGACGATGAATACATCGACCAATTGCGGCCGCACCTCCACAGCCAGATCTGGAAAGCGGTAAAGCCGGATCGCAGCAATCTGGTCACAAGCGCCGATCGCTTGCTGTTCGACAGCGCCCAAGCCGGCCAATTTGGTGGCACCGGTCAGCCGTTTGATTGGTCAACCCTACCGGCCGAGCGCCAGCAAATCCTACTCGCTGGCGGCCTTGGCCCCGACAACATTGATGCCGCCATCGCGGTTGGCTGTTTTGGCCTCGATCTTAACTCCGGGGTCGAGCAAGCCCCCGGGGTTAAAGATCCCCACAAATTAGCACTGTGCTTCGAAGCGCTGCGCGCCTTTGGCCGCAATCACACTGCAACCGGCACCAACAACTAGAGAATCCCCATGAGCAAACTCAATCCTTTCTTCGGCGAATTTGGCGGCCAATATGTCGCTCAGGTGCTGGTGCCAGCACTCGATCAATTGGAACAAGCGTTTATCGAGGCGCAAGCGGACGATGCGTTTCAGCAAGAGTTTACCAGCCTGCTCAAAGAGTACGCCGGTCGGCCAACCGCGCTGACCTTAACCCGCAACTTCAGCCCCAATCCCAAGGTGAAAATTTACCTAAAGCGAGAAGATCTGCTGCACGGTGGCGCCCACAAAACCAATCAGGTATTGGGCCAAGCGCTGCTGGCAAAACGGATGGGCAAAACCGAGATCATCGCTGAAACCGGCGCCGGTCAGCACGGCGTTGCCACTGCCTTAGCCTGCGCGCTGCTGGGACTAAAATGCCGAGTCTACATGGGCGCTAAAGATGTCGAACGACAAAGCCCCAATGTGTTTCGAATGAAGCTGATGGGGGCCGAAGTGATCCCGGTGCATTCGGGCTCTGCTACGCTCAAAGACGCCTGCAACGAAGCACTGCGCGACTGGAGCGCCAACTACGACAGCGCCCACTACCTGCTGGGTACCGCTGCCGGGCCTCATCCCTTCCCGACCATCGTCCGCGAGTTCCAAAAGATGATTGGCGAGGAAGCTAAGCAACAGCTTTTAGCCCGCGAAGGACGCTTGCCGGATGCGGCAATCGCTTGCGTTGGCGGCGGCTCCAATGCCATCGGCCTGTTTACCGATTTTATCGATGAACCGGCCGTGCAACTGATTGGGGTAGAGCCCGCAGGGCTTGGGATCGATACCGACAAACATGGCGCGCCGTTAACCCACGGCAAACTGGGGATCTTCTTTGGCATGAAAGCGCCGCTGATGCAGGACAGTCATGGCCAAATTGAGGAATCCTACTCGGTCTCGGCTGGTCTCGATTTCCCGTCGGTGGGCCCACAGCATGCCTATCTGGCATCCATCGGCCGCGCTCAATATCCGTCGGTGACCGACGATGAAGCCCTTGAAGCGTTCCAACGTCTGGCCAGCAGTGAAGGGATTATTCCGGCATTAGAGTCTGCCCATGCCCTTGCCCACGCTTATAAGATGGCGCAGGAGGCCGCCGATGGCACCATCTTGTTGGTTAACCTCTCCGGCCGTGGTGACAAAGACATCTTCACCGTCGCCGATATTTTAGAAAAACAAACCAACAAGGAGGGTTCCCTGTGAGCCGTTATCAGTCACTATTTACCCGCCTTGATGCCGCCAACCAAGGCGCCTTTGTGCCGTTTGTCACCCTTGGCGATCCGGGCATAGCCGATGCCATCGATGTGATTGAAGCGCTGATCGCCGGCGGCGCCGATGCCCTTGAGCTAGGGATCCCTTTCTCCGATCCCGCCGCCGATGGCCCAACCATTCAAGCGGCCAATATTCGCGCCCTTAATGATGGCGTTACACCCACAGCTTGTTTTGAGGTACTAACCGAAATTCGCCGCCGCCATCCAGATCTGCCGATTGGTCTGCTGGTGTACGCCAACTTGGTGTATTCACCGGGTCTGGCAACCTTTTACCAGCGCTGTGCCGATGCCGGAGTCGATTCGGTATTAGTGGCCGATGTGCCGGTTCATCAAGCCGGTGAGTTTATCGATGCCGCCCGCAGCGCTGGGGTGGCACCGATCTTTATCGCCCCGCCAAACGCCGACGACGCCACCTTAGCGGCGGTCGCCAGCCACGGCCAAGGTTACACCTACCTGCTATCACGGGCTGGGGTCACCGGCACCGAAACCGCCGCGGGAATGCCACTGGATCACTTAATTGACGGCCTGAAACGACATCAAGCGCCGCCGGCGATCCTCGGGTTTGGCATTGCCGAACCGGCCCAAGTACAGGCGGCGATTGCCGCTGGTGCCGCCGGCGCCATCAGTGGCTCGGCGGTGGTCAAGATCATTGAACAGCACTTAGATAACCCCAGCGCCCGCGACGCCGCCCTGAGCGCTTTTGTCAAAAACATGAAGGCAGCAACGCTTCGTTAATCTTTGCCAGCGGAAACCAAAGCCCAAGTGTGCTAGCGTGCTTGGGTTTTTATTTTTCGATGACCTCAGAGTTACCCCTACCCATGAAGCAATTGCTTGATTTTCTGCCTTTACTGGTGTTTTTCATCGCCTACAAGTTTTACGGCATCATCGCCGCCACTGGCGCCATCATTGTCGCCTCGGCGGTGCAGCTCGGTCTGCTGTATCTGCTCTATCGCAAAGTGGAAAAAATGCACCTTGTCACCTTTGCGCTGCTGCTGGTGTTCGGTGGCGCCACCGTCCTGTTCCAAAACGACGCCTTTATTAAATGGAAGGTGACCATCGTCTACATGCTGTTCACCGGCATTTTGATTGGCGGTAACCTGTTTAATCGTCCAATTCTAAAAGCAATGCTGGGTAAAGAGTTGCAGCAAGAGGATGCGGTTTGGAAAAACCTTGGCTACCTGTGGGCGGGCTTCTTCACCCTGTGCGCCATCGCCAACGTCTATATCGCCTTTAACTTGTCGCAGGAAACTTGGGTTAACTTCAAAGTCTTTGGCCTGACTGCCGCCACCTTAGTGGGTACGGTGGCCACCGTGTTGTATCTGATGCGTAGCGCTAAAAAGCAGTAAGCCAAAACAAAAAATGCCAGTCTTCGCAGACTGGCATTTTTCTATTCAATAACGGCCGTTATTTTTTGGCGAAACGAGTTCCCAGTGGCAGTACCACTCGACCATATTCGTTATTCAGTACTTGCGCCATGGCAAAGTAGATGGCCGAGGCGCCACAGAAAATCCCTTCCCAACCAGCAATCGCACCAATCAGGGCACTGCCGGTAAAATCACGTGCCGCTAACAAGAAGAACAGAATGGTCAAAGAGCCAAACACAATCTGTTTTGCCAGTGGGTAAGTGCGAGCCCCGATAAACATAAAGGCGGTGAAGATCCCCCACATGGTCAGATACCAGCCCATAAAGGCGTGTGGGCTTGGTTCAAAGCCCATCTTTGGCAACACCAGCAGCCCCACCAAAGTTAACCAGAACAGACCGTAAGAGGTAAACGCGGTAGTACCAAAGGTGTCACCACGCTTAAAGCACATGATGCCAACAATCACTTGGCTCAAACCACCGTAAAAGATCCCCATCGCAAGGATCATCGAATCGATTGGGAAAAAGCCAGCATTGTGGATGTTCAATAGAACGGTCGTCATACCGAAGCCCATCAGGCCTAGCGGAGCAGGGTTGGCGTAAGAGGTCGACATCAGGGTACCTTGAAATTGGGTTAAATGGGGGCAGACGCCCTATCTGGCGCCAAATCAGCGGCGTAATATACGGATTCCAGCGACCCTTGGTCAGCCTTAATTTAGGCCGATTTTTCGCTTTGTCGGCGGCTCCCCATTGTCGATTTTGGCAAGCGGTAGCGGTTCACAGCATCGGCGATTGGTTGTTACGGATCACACCGAAATCGAACAGCCAGTGAACATAATTCAGTCGCATTTAAACCGCATCAGCATGGGATTTGTTAAAAACAGCCGCCACCCACCGCAAGGAGAGATCACACTTGCACACCGAAATGAGAGATTGATCCTGATGGATTTTGTTGCAGGGTGAACTGATCGGCAAATTTGAAATTAGCGCCAAATACCGCCCATTTTGAACTGGATTCGCAACCATCCGATCCGTATATTACGCCGCCCAATCTTTGCTCATGGCCCGTTGCCGTGAGCACCGCCCAGTCAGGGGCAACTTACAGTCGAGTGACAACCGAGATGAATCGAGCCATGAAGATCTTGATCGCAGGTATTGCGATCAACCTGTGTATGGGCGTGCTGTACGCCTGGAGTGTGTTCTCAAAAGCACTGCAAGCCGAACTGGGCTGGTCCGCCGTTGATGCGGGCATGCCATACAGTGTGGCGGTAATGGTATTTGCCAGCTGTCTGCTGGTATCTGGCGTACTGCAAGATCGCATGGGCCCACGTGCCATGGTAATTCTGGGCTGTACTCTGGTATCCGGCGGCCTGATCGTCTCCTCCTTCGCTATCGGCAACCCACTGGTACTGGCGCTGAGCTTCGGCGGCATGGTGGGCGCGGGTATCGGCTTCGCTTACGCTTGTCTGTCTCCAGCCGCAATGAAGTGGTTCCACAGCTCCAAAAAAGGTCTGGTTTGCGGCCTGATCGCCGGTGGTTTCGGTATCGCTCCACTGTACTTGGCACCACTGACCAACTTCTTGATCGGCAGCTACGGCATCGAGAACACCTTCCTGTTCTTGGGCGCTGGCGCACTGCTGATCTCGGTACCGCTAGCGTTCACCATCGTTAACCCACCAGCAGGCTATGTGGCTCCAGCTCCAGCGGGTTACGTTGCTGCTAACAAAGATGGCGGTAACGACTTTAGCTGGCGTGAAATGCTGAAAACCAAGCAGTTCTACATGCTGTGGGTGATGTTCTGTTTCTCCGCTTCTGCTGGCCTGATGCTGATCGGTAACATCGTATCTATCGCGGCTACCCAAGGCGGTCTAGCAAACGCGGCGTTCCTGGTATCGGCACTGGCGGTATTTAACTCCGGTGGCCGCGTAGTGATGGGCATGCTGTCTGACAAGATCGGCGCGATCCGCACTCTGCTGCTGGTGTTCGTACTGCAAGGCATCAACATGCTGCTGTTCCCGATGTACGAAACCGAAATGGGCTTTATGCTGGGCGCGGCTCTGGCTGGTATCGGTTACGGCGCACTGCTGTCCGTGTTCCCATCTCTGACTGCCGATTACTACGGTCTGAAAAACTACGGCACCAACTTCGGCGTGCTGTACACCTCTTGGGGTGTGTCTGGTTTCATCGGTCCAGTAATTGCGGGTTACGTATCTGCGGCTTACGGTTCTTACGCGATTGCTTACACCGTATCTGCTGTTGGTCTGGCGATCGCCATCGCTCTGGCACTGCTGATCAAACCAGTAACCGCCGAGCAAAAAGTTACTGCTGCTGAGCCGGTTGAAGCGTAATCCGCCAAAACACGATTTAGCGCACAAACAAGCCGCCCAATTGGGCGGCTTGTTTCATTTTTACCCCATCAAAAGCCCGCGAACTTCAACTGCTATTCTTTGCCATGCTAAGGTCAACACCTGCTTGATAACCTTAACTAAAGGACTCTCCTCCATGTGGTACATGATCTGCTCTGAAGACGTTGAAAACAGCCTGCCGCTGCGCACCCCTGTACGCCCTGCTCACCTTGCTCGTCTGCAAGAGTTGCGCGACCAAGGTCGGCTACTGACCGCCGGCCCATTCCCAGCCATCGACAGCGACAACCCTGGCGATGCCGGCTTTACAGGCTCTATGGTCGTAGCTGACTTCGACAGTCTGGAAGACGCCCAAGCTTGGGCCGATGCCGATCCATACATCCCAGCAGGTGTGTACAAAAACACCGTAGTAAAACCGTTTAAAGCGGTTTTCTAAGATGAAAATTGTCTCCTTCAATATCAATGGACTGAGAGCCCGACTGCATCAGTTGCAGGCGCTGATCGATAAACACCAGCCGGATGTGATCGGTCTGCAGGAGATCAAAGTGGATGATCCGCAGTTCCCACTGGATGCGGTTACTGCCATGGGCTATCACGTCGCCCATCATGGTCAGAAAGGCCATTACGGCGTAGCGACCCTAACCAAAACCGCGCCATTGGCGGTGCAAAAAGGGTTTCCAACCGACGATGCCGACGCCCAAAAACGGATGATCATCACCACCGTAAGCGATAGCGACGGCCAACCACTGACCATCTTGAATGGCTACTTCCCGCAAGGGGAGAACCGCAAGCATGAGACCAAGTTTCCAGCCAAAGCCAAGTTCTACAGTGATTTGATGAATTACCTAAACCAACACTGCGATGCCAATGGCCGCGTCGTGGTAATGGGTGACATCAATATCAGCCCAACCGACTTGGATATTGGCATTGGCGATTCAAACCGCAAGCGCTGGCTGCGCGATGGTAAATGTTCGTTCCTGCCAGAAGAGCGTGATTGGCTGGCGACCTTACAAGCTTGGGGGTTAGATGACAGCTTCCGCCATCTGCACCCAGAGCGTGGCGAGGTTTACAGCTGGTTTGATTACCGCTCTAAGGGATTTGATGACAATCGCGGTCTGCGCATTGATGTCATTTTAACCAGCAAGGCGCTGACTGAACGGGTACTCGAGGCGGAGGTGGACTACCAGTTGCGCGGCATCGATAAACCGTCAGATCATGCTCCAATTTGGACGGTTCTCAGATAGTCACATCATGAACGTAGTTCAATTACGGCGCTTAGGCGCCGTTTTTGTTAATTTCTTGGCAAAATTAACCAAGCGCTTTCACATCAAAAACATCTAATCAAAATTCCCCTCATTAACTCGCTGCAAACTGACTGCAATTTCAACTAAACGGCGACTTGGGCTTACCAAAAACTATAAAAACTGAAAGTTTCTGATCAGTTGTAGGGTTAATCTTAATTACGATGTGCACTTGCTCATATTTTCACACTGTCTCTCTGGTTTGAGTCAGCATCGACTGTTATCTATGTCGATGCTTGAGGGAAGAACCAAGCGTGGTTGTGGCTACGGTTGCACCACTAACAACCTTAGAATGCCGTTGAGCAGAGGAAAAATATACAATGAGTCAAGCTCAATTAAATAAACTGATGGACTGCGTAGAGATCTTCCGCGAGGTTTACAGTGAAATTCCACCTCAGACTTGCCTGATGTTTATGCAGGTATGTCAGGAAGAAGGATGCTCAATTAAAGAACTGCAAGAACGCTTTGAGATGTCTCAAGCCAGCGCCAGTCGTAACGCTCGTCTGCTGTCTGAGCGAGTGCATTCTGGCCGCAACGGTTTAGGCTTGGTTGAACTGCGTGTTGATGAACAGGATTACCGCATCAAGCGTGCTTACCTGACCGAGCTGGGTCGTGAGTTGCGTGATCGTCTGACCACCATCATGCACTGATCTGTCCGCCCTACAACGAGCAGATATACAAAAAAGCCAATCAACAGATTGGCTTTTTTGTATTTAAAAACGGCTATTTAGTCCGATTTCTAGTGGTTATGTAGGTTACAGCCACAAAGGTGACAACCGACAGCAACAACGCCGGTACAATCGCATGCACGCCCAACGGCTTGATGCCGGTTGTAGTCCAATATAAGAAACTGCCACTGCCGGTCAGCATCGCACTGATTGCCCCTTGAGCATTGGCTTTTTCCCAGAACAATCCCAGCACCACCGGCCACAGAAATACCGCTTGCAGCAAGCCAAAAGCGGTTAAGTTGAGCCAGATGATCATCTGTGGCGGATCCAGCGCCAATAGGCCACAACCCAGCGTCAGCACCGTCACCGACAGATAGCTGAAGCGGCGTTGTTGCGATTCGCTCAACTGACGTTTGCGCATCAGCAGATCTTTCACCAAGGTGCTGGCACTTTGCAGCAGCATCGAATCGACTGACGACATAATCGCCGCCATCGGTGCTGCCAACAATAAGCCTGCGACTAACGGTGGGAACAGTTCAACCATCAAGCGTGGGATGATCTCATCCGGGCTAGCCAAATCAGGGATCAACACCCGCCCTAATACCCCACTTAGATGCGGCAGCAGCACCACCACCACCGACACTAGGGTACCAAACACCATCGCTTGTTTAAGCGCATCGCCGTCGCGCACCGCCATCGCTCGCAGTGCCGTGTGTGGCAACCCCAGGGTGCCAAAACAGACCAGTACCCAAAACGACAGCAAAAACGGCCAGCTTAAAAACTGATTGGGGCCTTGAGGATCCAGCAGGGCTGGATCAATGCGGGCCAGCTCGCTGGTCATGGCGCTGATCCCGCCGCCTTTAACCAGCAAACCGACGAATAGGGCTACCATCCCAAACACCATTACCAAACCCTGTAGCGCGTCGGTGTAAGATACCGCCCGAAAGCCGCCCCACAAGGTGTACAGCATCACGGTACCGACAAACATCGCCAGCCCCAGATGGTAATCCACTCCAGTCATTACACTCAGCAACCGAGCGCCACCGGTAAACTGCACCACCACCATGCCAATAAAGGCGCCCACCAGTGACACCCCAGCCAGCACCAACAACAACTTACTTTGGTAACGCTGTTCCAGCACATCAAGCACGGTCACGGAATTATAACGGCGCGCTATCTGCCACAACTTGGGACCAACCACCCCTAGGGTAAGCATTGCCACTGGCACTTGGATCATCGCCAGCAACACCCAGCCAAGACCAAATTTGTAAGCTGCTCCCGGGCCACCGATAAATGATGAGGCACTGATATAGGTGGTTACCAACGCCAACGCCAGCAACATCCCCCCCATAAATTGGCCACCGAGAAAATAGCGCTGAGAGAAATCCCCTTCGGCAACACTACGACGGGCGGCAATCCGCGCCACCGCCAAGGTGATCAGCAGATAGGCAAAGATGGGAACAAGAAGACTAAAATCGGCCATTAACGCTTAACCAACCAACAACGCACCGCAAGGCACAATAACAGTGGCGCCACCACACAAGAGCACCAAAACCACAGTGGCAGACCCGCCACTACTCCTTGGTCACGCAGCAGCAAAGGCCCCAACAACCAGAACAAAAAATATCCAAGAGTCAGCAAAAATGCGCCCTTGGCCAACGATTTAGGATTAATGTCGTGCATATAATCAGCACAGCGTTATGAGAAGTGCGGCAATGGTAAGCAACAATTTGCCAAACTGACAAACTGGCGCTGCAATAACGCAGACCAAACATCAAGGATGGATAGACATTTAGAAGTCTAAATGCGACTGTTTAATGAGGTTCAAACAAACAAATAAGTGACTTGGATCACCACTTGCACCCCAATCACGAGAGGCTGATCACAAAAAAGGTAAATAGTTTTTTACCGCTCCATTTCCGTAACATCCGTTCATGCCTCGATAAAATCCCTATGCTAATCTCACCGTTGTAATTTGGTATGACCAATGTGCTCTAGGCCGCAGCACTGTGCGGCTGAAAAGACCAACATAAAACGGTACCTAAATAAGCCACCGGCTTTATTTTAATCGCCCGTTGTACGCCGCATCGCGGTCGCTTCTATCCCGACCGCCTGCCCCGTCCATTTGAGGGCCACCGCTATTATGCCGGTTTGATTGCGGCGACCACCTGCCAAATTGCACAGATTTTCTACCATTAGCCCTAACCCTTTAGGAGCGAATGGACACAGCCACAGGCTGAACTTAATACGGGCAGCACGCCCACACACTGGTAATCCACGGATTAACGAAAAGGTAGATCGCATGACTGACAATACCGAAATGTTTGCTAAAGCTTGGCAAGGCTTTAACGACGGTGATTGGAAAACTGAAGTAAACGTACGTAACTTCATCAACACCAACTTCACCGAATTCACCGGCGACGAATCTTTCCTGGCGGGCTCCACCGAAGCAACCGACACCCTGTGGGCAAAAGTAATGGAAGGTATCCGTCAGGAGAACTCCACCCACGCGCCTGTTGATTTCGATACCAACGTAATCTCCACCATCACTGCTCACGATGCTGGTTACATCAACAAAGATCTGGAGACCATCGTTGGTCTGCAGACTGAGGCTCCGCTGAAGCGCGCTATCATCCCTAACGGTGGTATCCGCATGGTGGAAGGTTCTTGCCAAGTGTACGGCCGTGAACTGGACCCAGAGATCAAAAAGATCTACACCGACTACCGCAAGACCCACAACGCTGGCGTATTCGATGTATACACTCCAGACATCCTGCGCTGCCGTAAGTCCGGCGTTCTGACCGGTCTGCCAGACGCATACGGCCGTGGCCGTATCATCGGTGACTACCGTCGTGTAGCACTGTACGGCATCGACTTCCTGATGAAGGACAAGCTGGCTCAGTTCCACAGCACTCAAGAAGCGCTGGAGAACGGTGACGTTGAAGATATGCTGCGCCTGCGTGAAGAGATCGCAGAACAGCACCGCGCTCTGGGTCAAATGAAAGTGATGGCAGCTAAGTACGGCTTTGACATCTCTGGCCCTGCGACCAACGCTCAAGAAGCTATCCAGTGGACCTACTTCGCTTACCTGGCGGCGATCAAGTCTCAGAACGGTGCTGCGATGTCTCTGGGTCGTGTATCTACCTTCCTAGACGTGTACATCGAGCGCGATCTGCAAGCTGGCCTGATCACCGAAGTACAAGCTCAAGAGATGATCGACCACTTCGTAATGAAGCTGCGTATGGTTCGCTTCCTGCGTACCCCTGAGTACGATCAGCTGTTCTCTGGCGACCCAATCTGGGCAACCGAGTCCATGGCTGGTATGGCGCTGGACGGCCGTTCTCTGGTAACCAAGAACTGTTTCCGCTTCCTGAACACCCAGTACACCATGGGTCCATCTCCAGAGCCAAACATCACTGTACTGTGGTCTGAGTCTCTGCCAGAAGGCTTCAAGAAGTACTGTGCCAAAGTATCCATCGATACCTCTTCTATCCAGTACGAGAACGACGATCTGATGCGTCCAGACTTCCAGTCTGACGACTACGCGATCGCTTGCTGTGTATCTCCACAGGTTCTGGGTCAGCACATGCAGTTCTTCGGCGCTCGCGCTAACTTGGCTAAGACCCTGCTGCTGGCTATCAACGGCGGTAAAGACGAGAAAGACGGTGCTCAGATCGGTCCTAAGATGGAGCCAATCACTGGTGAGTACCTGGACTTCGAAGAAGTTTACGCCAAGCTGGACGTATTCTCTGACTGGCTGGCTAAGCAGTACGTGACCGCACTGAACTGCATCCACTACATGCACGATAAGTACTCTTACGAGGCTTCTCTGCTGGCACTGATGGATCGCGACGTAACTCGCACCATGGCTTGTGGTATCGCTGGTCTGTCTATCACCGCTGACTCTCTGTCTGCTATCAAGCACGCTAAAGTAAAAGTTATCCGTAACGAAGACGGTCTGGCTATCGATTACGCTATCGAAGGCGACTACCCGAAATTCGGTAACAACGACGCTCGTGTTGATGACATCGCGGTTGAGCTGGTTGAGTCCTTCATGAACAAGATCCGTTCTCTGAAGACCTACCGTAACTCCACCCCAACCCAGTCTATCCTGACCATTACCTCTAACGTGGTATACGGCAAGAAGACCGGTAACACCCCAGACGGTCGTCGTTCTGGCCAGCCTTTCGCACCAGGTGCAAACCCAATGCACGGCCGTGACGAGTCTGGCGCAGTAGCGTCCCTGACCTCGGTAGCGAAACTGCCATTTGCTCACGCAAAAGACGGTATCTCTTACACCTTCTCCATCGTACCTGGTGCACTGGGCAAGGACGAAGATGGTCGTCGTGCTAACCTGGCTGCCCTGATGGACGGTTACTTCAAGCACACTCCAGATCGTGAAGGTGGTCAGCACCTGAACGTGAACGTGATGAACCGTGAGATGCTGGAAGATGCCGTTAAGCACCCAGAGAAGTACCCACAGCTGACCATCCGTGTGTCTGGCTACGCCGTACGTTTCAACGCTCTGACCGCTGAACAGCAACAAGACGTAATCACCCGTACCTTCACCAACTCTCTGTAATCTCAGAGTTCGTTAGTGAACTAGGTTGATTGAAGGCCTTGCCATTGCGGCAAGGCCTTTTTGCAATCTTAATCTGTATTGGTTTTTTCGATAACAGTAAGCACCAATACAGATTGTGATTTCTCTCCTGCCATTAGGCAGGCACATCGTCCGCCACAACTGGCAACGATGTTCACCAGCCATGACCGCCCCAGCAAGCGCGGTCATGCCACTGCGGAGTAGTGCTTATGAGCGTCAAAGGACGTATTCACTCTTGGGAAACCTGCGGCACCGTTGATGGGCCAGGGATCCGCTTTATTGTGTTTATGCAAGGCTGCCAAATGCGCTGCCAGTACTGCCATAACCGCGACACTTGGGATATGAAAGGTGGCAAAGAGGTCACCGTTGAGGAAGTGCTATCGCAACTGGATAGCTACAAACATTTCTTTGCTGCCAGTGGCGGCGGCATGACCATCAGTGGCGGCGAAGCGCTGCTGCAGATGGAGTTTGTCCGCGATATGTTCCGCGGTGCCCAGGGCATCGGCGTGCACACCTGTTTGGATACCAACGGCTACATCAAAGGTCACAGCGAATTGCTGGATGAAGTGTTAGACGCCACCGATCTGGTGATGTTGGATCTGAAGCAGATCAACGACGATGTCCACCAAAACTTGGTTGGCGTTTCCAACAAGCGCCCGCTGGAATTTGCCCAGTACCTGGCCAAGCGCAACATCAAAACTTGGATCCGCTATGTGGTGGTACCAGGCTTTACCGACGATCTGGAATCGGCCGAGAAACTGGCAGAGTTTATCGCACCGATGACCAACATCGACAAGGTAGAGTTGCTGCCATACCACGAGTTAGGCGCCCACAAATGGGAAAGCCTTGGCCACGACTACCCGCTTAAAGGCGTCAGACCGCCAGCGCGGGAAACCATGGAAGCGATCCAAGCGGTGTTCGAACGTCACGGCCTCAACGCCAAGTTCTAAAATTGCTTTTTGCCAACAAAAAAACGCTGACTAAGGTCAGCGTTTTTTATTGCTCGCGCATCGTTGCTGATTGGTCAGGATGATTCCCAAGCCGATGTGAGCGACGGCTTTTGCTCTTACTAAAAACCAACCACAGCTACCGAGTTACCCATAAAACAACACCTTAAACCATTGGTCAGACCAATTTGTTTAACGTGCAGATAAAGGAACGCCGCTTCGGTGAGGAAGCGGCGTCGGGGGCCAGCACGGCAGTCTATCTATTGTCGCCAAAAGGCTCGGTCGAGGCGTTTAAACGCTCGGTCTAACAGGCATGCCATGTGCTGATACTGTGCTCGCGCCGTGACGGGCGCTTCGTCGCATCCGGCTTCAATCAGCCGTTGCCTAACCTCCTTGCACCAGTTTACCAGTGGCAGCGGCAGGGGTTGCACCGCTCGCCAGCCCAACCAGTATAGACCTTGCAGCGGCAAGGTGACAATAAATAGCCACTGCGCCCAGAACGGCGCGCTAAACTGCCCCATCAACTTAAGTTGGGCGGCGGCGGTCACCATCGCCACCACCGGCATCCACATGATCGCGAAGCGGGTTGCTTTGATCACTCGGTTTTCAGGGAAGCGACTGGCAAGTTCCGGCACCATCGGCCAGCTACGCATATAGTGATAGCCCGTTCCAATTCGCTTAATTACTGAGTTCAATCATTTGCCCCTTAGCAGTGAGTTTGGTCACAGTTTTGCTACCGATTTCACGATAGCACAGTAGTCCGTTGTCGTTATTGGGTAAAATGGTCTTACCCGATCGCGGCGCCGCTGTCCTTCACCTCTATTGTACTTCGCAATGCGGCTGAAGGTTTAAGTCGGCTTCAAAGTGCCGCGACTATAATGATAGCTCCCTATCATATTTATCCCGCTTAGCGAGAACCCACTGGGCTCTGGCTCGGTGGTAATTTCATTTTTAGGTGATTAAACAATGAGCAAACTTGTTCTAGTTCTTAACTGCGGTAGCTCCTCTCTGAAGTTCGCGGTAATCGACGCGTTGAACGGCGACGAGAAACTGTCTGGTCTGGCTGAGTGCTTCAACCTGGTTGACGCCCGCATCAAGTGGAAACTGAACGGCGAGAAGAGCGAAGCTGCTCTGGGCGCTGGCGCTGCGCACCGCGAAGCGCTGAGCTTCATCGTTGACACCATCCTGCCTGCTGAACTGGCAGAGCAGCTGGTAGCTGTTGGTCACCGTGTTGTACACGGCGGCGAGAAGTACACCAAGTCTGTACTGATCGACGACGCAGTAATGGCTGGTATCGAAGAGTGTGCTTCTTTGGCACCGCTGCACAACCCAGCAGCACTGATCGGTATCCGCAGCGCGCAAGCGTCTTTCGCTAACCTGCCACAGGTTGCTGTGTTTGACACCGCGTTCCACCAGACCATGCCAGCTGAAGCTTACAGCTACGCTATCCCACAGAAGCTGTACCGCGAGCACGGCATCCGTCGCTACGGCATGCACGGTACCTCTCACCTGTTCGTTTCCGGCGAAGCCGCTAAAGTACTGGGTCAAGAGATCGCTGACACCAACGTAATCACCTGTCACCTGGGCAACGGCGGTTCTGTAACTGCAGTTCGTGGCGGTAAGTCTGTAGATACCTCTATGGGTCTGACCCCACTGGAAGGCATCGTAATGGGTACTCGCTCTGGCGATCTGGATCCAGCGATCATCTTCCACCTGGTAGACAACCTGGGCTACACCCTGACCGAAGTTAACGACATGCTGAACAAGCAGTCTGGTCTGCTGGGTCTGTCTGAAGTAACCAACGATTGCCGCGGCATCGAAGAAGGTTTCGCAGAAGGCCACAAAGGCGCGACTCTGGCTCTGGAAGTGTTCTGCTACCGTCTGGCTAAGTACGTTGCTTCTTACACCGTTCCGCTGAAGCGCGTTGACGCGATCATCTTCACCGGCGGCATCGGCGAAAACTCCGATCTGATCCGTAAGAAAGTACTGGAGCATCTGGCTATCTTCGGTTACGAAGTAGATGCAGACAAGAACACCGCTGCTCGTTTCGGTAACGACGGCATCATCACCAAAGATGGCTCTCCAGTAGCTATGGTGATCCCAACCAACGAAGAGTTCGTGATCGCGTCTGACGCACTGTCACTGATCTAAATACAGATTGGTCACAACGGGCTCCACGGAGCCCGTTTTTTGCTTTCTCAATGAGGTAATTGATGTCTCGTTCAATTATGTTGATCCCGGTTGGTACCGGTGTCGGCCTGACCTCCGTTAGCATGGGTATGGTCCGTGCACTGGAACGTCAAGGCGTTAAAGTTAACTTCTTTAAACCAATCGCCCAGCAGCGTCCTGGTGATATGGGCCCAGAGCGCTCTACCACCATCATGGGTACCTTCCCTAACATCAATCCGCCAGAGCCAATGGCGATTGAACAGGCTGAGCGTCTGATCTCCGCTGGTGACACCGATGTGCTGCTGGAAGAGATTGTTGGTGCCGCCAAAGCGGTTGATGGCAGCCATGAAGTGATGATCGTAGAAGGTCTGGTACCGACTCGTTCACACCCATTTGCTAACACCCTGAACAGCCGTATCGCCAAAGCGCTGGACGCGGATATCGTGCTGGTGATCAACCCAGGTTCCGATTCTGCCGCTCAGGTTCAAAGCCGTCTGGAAGTTGCGGTTAACAACTTCGGTGGTAAGTCCAACAAGCGCATCCTAGGTGCGGTTGTTAACAAGATCGGTGCACCGGTTGATGAGCGCGGCCGTGCTCGCCCAGACCTGTCTGAAGCGTTCGATCACGAAGGCGTTGTTCGTGGCAGCCACACCGACATGTTCCAGCTGTCTGCCTCAAGCCCTGTGCCAATTCTGGGTGCGATCCCGTACAACCTGGCGCTGGTATCCCCACGTGCGTCCGATCTGGCCAAGCACTTGGGTGCTCGTCTGATCAACGCCGGTGAGATGCACTCCCGTCGTCTGCGTCGCGTATCTTTCTGCGCCCGCTCTATCCCGAACATGATCGGTCACCTGCAAGCGGATTCGCTGCTGGTTACCTCTGCCGATCGTGAAGACGTGGTGGTTTCCGTGTGTCTGGCAGCCATGAACGGCATGAAGCTGGGCGCCCTGCTGCTGACCGGCGGCTACGAGCTGGACGAAGGCGTTGCTCGCCTGTGTCAACAAGCGTTCGATACCGGCCTGCCAGTAATGGTTGCCGATACCAACACTTGGCAAACTGCGCTGAACATCCAAAACTTCAACCACGAAGTGCCACTGGATGACATGGAGCGCATCGAAGAGGTGCAGAACTACGTTGCTGCCCACATCGATCGCAAGTTCATCGAAGGTCTGACCGACAACTCCAAGCGTGAAAACCGCCTGTCGCCACCAGCGTTCCGTTACCAGCTGACCGAACTGGCGCGTGCCGCTAAGAAGCGTGTTGTGCTGCCAGAAGGCGATGAGCCACGTACCGTGCAAGCCGCTGCGATCTGTGCTGAGCGCGGCATTGCGGAATGTGTGCTGATCGGTAACCCAGATGAGATCCGTCGCGTTGCTGAGCAAAACGGCGTAACTCTGGGTGAAGGCGTAACCATCGTTGATCCAGAAGCGGTACGTGAAAACTACGTGGCGCCAATGTGCGAACTGCGTCGCGGCAAAGGCCTGACCGAAGTTGTGGCTCGTGAGCAGCTGGAAGACACCGTGGTACTGGGTACCATGATGCTGGCGCAAAACGAAGTTGACGGTCTGGTTTCTGGTGCGGTTCACACCACCGCCAACACCATCCGTCCACCACTGCAGTTGATCAAGACCGCCCCAGGTTCTTCTCTGGTGTCTTCAATCTTCTTTATGCTGCTGCCTGATCAGGTTCTGGTTTACGGCGACTGTGCCATCAACCCAGATCCAAACGCCGAGCAACTGGCGGAGATCGCCATTCAGTCTGCTGACTCTGCCAAGGCATTCGGCATCGAGCCTAAAGTGGCGATGATCTCTTACTCCACCGGTTCCTCTGGCGCTGGTGCAGACGTAGAGAAAGTGCGCGAAGCTACTCGCATCGCTCAAGAGAAGCGTCCTGATCTGCTGATCGACGGCCCACTGCAGTACGATGCGGCAGTAATGCCAAACGTAGCGGCGTCTAAAGCACCAGGCAGCCCAGTAGCGGGTCAAGCTACCGTGTTCGTATTCCCAGATCTGAACACCGGTAACACCACCTACAAAGCGGTACAGCGCTCTGCGGATCTGATCTCTATCGGTCCAATGCTGCAAGGCATGCGCAAACCTGTGAACGATCTGTCCCGTGGCGCTCTGGTTGAAGACATCGTCTACACCATCGCTCTGACCGCAATTCAAGCCGGCGCTGCCGACGCCTAATTGCCAGTCGTATCACTGTTCAAAAGCCGAGCATCTGCTCGGCTTTTTTGTAGCGCCTAGGCCAGCAACTGAACAATAGTAAAACACTGTCGTTACTGGGTTAAACCAACGATACTGTGTATAACCACAGTGAATCTGTGATCGCTGATCTCTGCCCCCGATCTTTTAACACCCTTATCCACAGATTCTGTGGATAACTGGCCAAACCAATTCTCCCGCAAGCAGCAACTTTTTCTGTGGCAAATACCGCAAATTTTGTTCAAGTCGAGGTTATTGCCATGGCAACGATTGCATACTGACTGCTGTTAATTTGCCAATCGAAACAGGACCTTGATTTGCCACTGCGATCATTTACCGGGTTACTGCTTGCCGTGTGCCTTAGCGGCTGCAATCAACAGCAACCGCAAACCCCAGAACAGGTCGCCTTGACGCTATTTCACGCCCTGTATGTCGAGCATGATCTACGCCAAGCGAAAGCTCAGCTCAGTGCCGAATTATTAGCCCAATTTGAACAACATCAGTTGCCAAGCCAGATCCAACGCAACCTGTTTGCGCTGCCGCTCGAACAGGTCAGCGTCAGTGTTGCCGATGTGGAAGCGGACTTCTTTCGAAAAAATAGCGAACAAGTACGAGTGCTGATCCGGCTTGATGGCATTCAAGGGTTGAATACCATCAGCGATGATCGCTGGGTGAAGTTGCAGATGCTGGAACAGCGTTGGGTTGTCACCCAGTTATATGAAGACCCATTGGGCAATCGCAGTTAAGACTAACCGCCAGCGGCGATCCCTTCACGGCGGGGATCGGCGGCGCCCTGCCAACCGTTATTCACCCGCTTGATCACCTGCACACCGCTGTTCAGCGGTGCCAGTTTAACTTGGTAACCGCGTGTAATCATTTGCGGTGCCAGCGCTTCCAGTGCCGTTGCGGATTCCAGCAGCAGATAATCATTGCGGTGGCTTACCCGTGGCAGCGCCAGTGCCTGATCCAGTGGTAGTTGCCAATCCAACAAGCCGATGGTTACTTGGCTAACGTAGTTGATGATCCGACTGCCACCGGGCGATCCCAATGCCAGTAGCGGCTCTTTATCAGCATCTAACACTATGGTTGGCGCCATTGATGACCGCGGTCGTTTACCCCCCTCAACCCGATTCGCGGCCGGGTGTTCGGCACTGCCGGGGTTTAACGAAAAGTCGGTTAGCTGATTGTTCAATAAGAAACCGCCCACCATCACCGTCGAGCCAAACCCCATCTCAATGGAGCTCGTCAGACTGACTAAGTTACCGTCGGCATCCGCCAGCACCATATGGCTAGTGGATGGCAATGGCACCGTGGCATCATCCCCATGGTTTTGGGCAAACTCGCCGTGGGCAACAACACCGCCATCCTGATACTTCGGAATGGCAGCACTGCGACCAGCCAGATAATCCGGCGCCAGCAATTGGGTTACCGGCACCGGCACAAAGTCTGGATCGGTCAGATAGTGGCCACGATCGGCGTAGGCGATGCGTGAGGCCTGAGCATAATAGTGGATGAAGTCGGCGCCATTGACCGCCATCTTATCGATGGCAAATGGTTGCAGCAGACCCAAGATCTGTGCCACCGCCACCCCGCCAGAGCTTGGTGGCGCCATGCCACACACATGGTACTGTCGATATGGGTGGCACAGCGGCTGACGCCACAGTGGCTGATAACCGGCGAGATCAGCCTCGCTTAACAGCCCAGGACGACTTGGATCCTGATTCACCGCTTGGACCATCTGCTTAGCTAATTCCCCTTGGTAAAAGGCATCAGGACCATTGCTGGCAATCATCCGCAGAGTTTTCGCCAAGGCGAGGTTTTTCAGGGGATCGCCGGCTTTAAGCCACTGGCCTTGCGGCGCAAAATAGCGGTTTGCTGGCCCAGAACGCTTTAGCCCCGGATTGATCTCCGCGGCCAGCAATTTGGCCAAGCGCGGCGATACCGAAAACCCCTGCTCAGCCAAGGTAATCGCATCGTCAAACAGTGCCGCCCACGGCAACTTGCCATGGCGTTGATGAGCCTCATAAAACCCCGCTATTACCCCGGGGACACCCACCGCCCGACCGCCTACCACCGCATCGATCCAGCGCAGCGGCTTGCCATCAACCATAAACAGATCAGGGGTGGCAGCTTGGGGTGCGGTCTCCCGTGCATCTAAGCTAACTAACTGCTGTTTATCGGCATCCCAATAGAGCATAAAGAAACCGCCGCCGATGCCAGAGGATTGCGGCTCGGTCAGAGTTAACACCATCTGCGCGGCAATCGCCGCATCAACGGCACTGCCGCCTTTACCAAGGATTTTTTGCGCAGCAGCGGTGGCATGAGGGTTGGCGGTCGCGGCCATATAGTTGGGCGCAAACGCGATGCCACGTTGGTTAAAGCCAGTAGCGGCCTCTGGCTCAGCTTCAACGGCAACAACAGCTGACGAGATGGTTAACGCCAGTGCAGAGAGGGCGATCGCGGTGGTTTTCATAACAGGGTCGCAACAGAGGGTTGATGGCAGCAGTGTGAGCAATCCGTTGGCCGATGGCAACCACCGACCGAGGCTGTCAGAGCGACAATGATGGCCGCAAAAACAACAACAGCGACCCAAAGGTCGCTGTTGTGAAATTCTGTGTTAGTGGCTAGTCGACGAAGCTGTCTTCGGGATTGTCAAACGACAACTCTTCCGCCACTTCGTCTTGCACTTGGTAGTACGCGTCTTGGTATTCAACGTCTTGCGCTTTAGCTTCCATGGTGGCTCCTTACTGCTGATGATTACTTGCCGAACTCTTTGGTAATTATAATCACAGCAATTCACAAGATCCACCGCAAATCACAGCCAGTACCGAAAATTCACAGAATCAAGCAAATGCCCTACTTTTTCCGATAACGCAGCACCTTTAACCCTTTATCGGCATCCACCTCGATAAAACTGGCTGGATTGGCTAGGCGCTCGACAAATTCAAGTTCAGGGGCAAACTCCGCTACCTGCGCCATCAAATAGCTTTGGCTTAGCTCTGGGGCATTAAGACACAACAGCGCCTCACCACCGCTGGTCACCAGTTCTGGCAAGCGTCGCAACAGCCGTGGGTAATCCTTGGTGGCGATAAAACTGCCCTGCTGAAAGCTGGGGGGATCGACAATCACCAAATCGAACGGCCCCAACCTATTGAGCTTGCCGAAGGTTTTGAACAGATCGTGCCCTAGATAGCGCACCCCTTGATCCAAGCCATTGCGGCGATGATTGCGGGTCCCCTGCCCCAGTGCCGGTTTACTCATATCAAGGTTAACCACCTCGACCGCCCCGCCAGCGCGGGCATACACCGAAAACGCACAGGTGTAGGCGAACAAGTTCAGCACCTTTTTGCCTTGGGCATGGTCACGGACAAAACGGCGGCCATTGGCCATATCCAAAAAGATACCGTGGTTTTGACCACGCAGCAGGTTCAGTTCAAACCACAACCCACCCTCTTGCGCCCAATGCTGCGACGGCGGGGCTTCACCAATCACTTCCGTTTGCGCCGGACTAACACTGCGATCTTGCCAAACCAAGCTTAGTGGCTGGCTGCTGACGTTTTGCCACCATTGGCTCAGTTCGCTTATCAACGACTGTTTTTGCGCATCCACTAACGGCTTAAATTGGGTCAACAGCAACGATGGCGGCAGATAATCAAGGGTTACCCCCTCAAGCCCAGCAAAACAGTGGCCGCGGCCGTGGAAGAGACGTTGGCACTCCTCGGTTGGTTGCTGAGTAGGCAGATGAGGAAGCAGGGAAACAAGCACGGACATCTACTGCTTGCCCTCAACGGTCATCTGACCTTGCATTGGCTGCGACACAATTTGCGGATCGCCTTCTAATAGCACCGCAATCCAGCGGCCCCCCTCGGAAGATTCGAGGGCGATCTTAACGATCATCGTCAGCGGTACCGACAACAACATGCCAACCGAACCCAGCAGCCAGCCCCAGAAGATCAACGACAGAAACACCACCAGGGTCGAGAGGCCAAGCGAACGCCCCATCACTCGCGGTTCAACCACGTTGCCCATCACCATATTGACCGCCACATACAGCACCGAGGTCGCCGCCGCACCGGTCCAGCCGAACTGCAAAAACGCCAACGCCACTGCAGGCACAGCCGCAATGATTGAGCCAATGTTGGGGATGTAGTTAAACAGAAAAGCCACCAACGCCCACAGCAGGAAGTAATCCACCCCAATCAGATACAGACCGATGCCAACCACCACCCCGGTAGCGATGCTCACTAAGGTTTTGATGGCCAGATAACGATTAACCGAGTCCAAAAAGCGATCTATCTGCTGCAAGCGCATCTGCGGATCATCCAAAGCAAAGTGCAGTTTGCGGCTAAGCCCGGAGGCTTCAAACAACATAAACACCACGGTCAGCACAATCAGTAAGGTGTTGGCCAACAGCCCACCAAGCCCAGACAAAATGTCGGTTGCCAATCCCATCAACTGACCCGGATCGAACTGCTGTTTGACCTCATCGGTTGACAGATGAATATTGAATTGGGCTAGGTATTCCAGCGCCGGCGCCAACTGCGCGGTCAACTGGTTGCGATAACTAGGAAGCTGGCTGCGAAAATCGTTGATGGATGACCCCACTACCGACCCCAACCATATCCCCAACAGGATGACGATCGCCATCACCGCAAAAATTGCCAGCCCGCGAGGTAATCGGATCCGGACTAGCATTCGTACTAAGGGGCTGCAGATGATCGACACAAACAGTGCCAACAAAAATGGCACCACTATGTCACTGGCGGTTTTTACCGCCGCTAGGATCACTACCATTGCCGCGAGAAACACCACCGAGCGCAGTGCCATCGAGCCTTGCTCTAATCGATTCAAAGCCATTAATCTGTTTCCAAAGGAAAAAGTGAAAAGGAATTGCCACCATTATGAAGCATGATGAAGCCGTAATACGAATTAAAAACTTACGCTTGCGAACCTTTATTGGCATTAATGAAGATGAGATCCGCAATAAGCAGGATGTGATCATCAATGCCACCATCAGCTACCGTGCCAGCCGCGCCACCTGCAGCGAAAACATCGCTGACGCCCTCAACTACCGCACTATTTGCAAAGCGATAATCGCTCATGTTGAACACCAGCGTTTTAGCCTGTTAGAGAAGCTTACCAACGACGTTCTGACGATCTGTTGCGACCACCCTTGGATAGAGACCGCGACGGTCGAGATCGATAAACCTCATGCACTGCGCTTTGCCGATTCGGTATCGATGCAGTTGTCGTGGCAACGTCCGGAGTAACCTCAATGCGACTGCTGTTAACCGGCGCCACCGGCTTTATTGGCACTGCCTTGGTTAAGTCGTTAACCGAGCATCAGTTAACCATCCTAAGCCGTAACCCCGCCAAGGCTGCGGCTAAGCTTGGCAACCATCACCAATACCTTGCCAGCTTGGAGCAACTGCACGATCTGAGCCAATTCGATGGCGTAATCAATCTGGCTGGCGAACCAATTGCCGATGGCCGTTGGAATCCCGAGCGCAAACAGCAGATCTGCCACAGCCGCTGGGATACCACCGCCGCCCTTACCAGACTGTTTTTTGCCAGTGAACAGCGGCCAACCGTGTGGCTAAACGCCTCGGCCATTGGCTTTTATGGCCCCCGCGACAGTGTGCCAGTGGACGAAAGCAGCGACCCCGGTAATGACTTTGCCGCCGAGGTCTGCATTCGCTGGGAACAGCAAGCCCATGCGGTCGCCGAACATTGCCGCCTCTGTGTGGTTCGCATCGGCTTAGTGATGCACCCAGAAGGCGGTGCGCTGGCCAAGATGCTGCCACCGTTTAAACTGGGCACCGGCGGCCCTATCGGCAGTGGCCAACAGATGATGAGTTGGATCCATCGTGACGATATGGTGGCCTTATTGCGGCATCTGCTTTCTCATGACAGCGCCAGTGGCACCTTTAACGCCACCGCTCCACAGCCGGTCAGCAACCGCCAATTCGTTCAGGCACTGGGCAGAGCACTGCATCGACCAGCGCTGATCCCAGTGCCGGCGACGGCCATTAAACTGATGTTCGGCGAGATGGGCGAGATGCTATTAACCGGTCAAGCGGTGCTGCCAAAGGCTACCGAAGCGAGCGACTTTCGCTTCCAATTTGCCGATATCGACAGTTGCTTTAGTGACCTGTTTAAACGCTAGTGAACAGCTAAGCCAAAAGCCCGCATTGCTGGGTTGCAGCAACGCGGGCTTTGATTGTCATGGCTTAAGCAGCGCCGCGCAGTTGTTAGCCAGCAATCGACGGCAGGCAAAACGCCCCAAGCTGCCAATAAACAGCGCGCCGGTGAGTGGTATGGCCCACCACCAGTGCCAATGCGGTGCCACCACCAGTTCAAACAACTGAGTTTTAATCAACCACAGCAGCAGCTCTGCCACCAAGGTTGCTAAGATCCCAGCAATCGCCCCCAGCAGCACAAACTCCCACGTCACTGCACCGCGCAGCAATCGGCCACTGGCGCCTAAGGTGCGCATGATCGCCAGCTCTTGGCGTCGAGCGGCCATTCCCGCTTCAGTTTGCGCAAGCAGCAACAGCGCCGAGGCCGCCGCCACCACCGCAATAACCCACGCCAATGCCAATGACACCTGCTCAATCACCTGACGCAATTGGCCAATAATGGCACCAACGTCAATCACCGATACCGTTGGAAACTGGCGCACCAGCTGCGCCACCAACTGTGGCTGACCGTCAGGGTGATAAAAGCTGGCGATGTAAGTAGGTACAAACTGCTCAAGCTGTTTGGCGGGGAAGATCATAAAGAAGTTCGGCTGCATGGTTTCCCAGTTTACTTGGCGCAAACTGGTGACGGTTACCTCAATCGGCTGACCATCGATGGTAAACGTCAAACTGTCACCGAGGCCAACATCAAGCCGATCGGCGACCTCCGCCTCCAGCGATACTTCAGCGGCATCCTCGCTGCTAAACCACTGCCCAGCAATGATTGGATTATTTGGCGGCAGCGTATCGCGGAACGTCAGATTGAGTTCACGGCCAATGCCCCGCGGCGCCTGATTTTGTGGCTGTTGTTCGGCATCCTCTTTATCAACCGCACGACGCACGCTTTCCCCATTGATGGCGCTTAACCGGCCACGGATCACCGGGTACAGATCGGTCGCCTGCACTTGCCGCTCGGCCAAGAACTGCGCCATCTCATCCCGCTGATAATCGGCGATGTTGATCAGAAAGTGATCTGGAGTGCCCTCCGGCAACTGTTTTTGCCAGTCCTCTAACAGATCTTGGCGCAGCGCCAGTACCGTAAGCAGCAGCATTAAAGCGACGCTGAAGCCCACCAATTGGATCACGTTCTCGCCGGCGCGGCGGCGCAATCCCGCCAGTGCAAGCTGCAACGGCGAACCGGTACGGATCCCCAGTTGCCGACCCCACGCCAACATCGCAAACCCCAACGCCGCAAGCAGCGCCGCCAGTACCGCTACCGACAACAGCAACACCCAGGTTAGGGTCAGACTGCCACTGTAGAGCCACGCGAGCGCCGCCAGTGCCAACACCGAAGCGGCGCCGTTAAGCCAACCGGCAAGGCCGATTGGGCCGACATCTTTGCGCAGCACTCGCATCGGTGGCACCGCCAATAACCGCAGCATCGGATAAAGGGTAAAGCCAGCAGCGGCAATCACCCCAGTGGCAATGCCAAGCGCCAACGGCCTCAAGGTCGGATTGAACTGCCCCAGCTGCAGTTCGGCCGGCAGCAGCGACATCATCAGCAGCGCCGAACCGTAGCCCAGCAGCAAACCAATCAGTACGCCAACGGTGGTGGTAGCGCCTAAGTGCAAGGCAAAGATCTCACGAATTTGGCGGTGGCTGGCGCCTAGGGTTTTAAACATCGCCACCGCATCGTAGTGACGCTGGCAGTAACGTCGCGCTGCAACCCCAACGGCAGTGCACGCCAGCGCAATGCCTAACAACGTCGCCAACAACATAAATTGCTCGGCCCGCTCTAACGCGCGGGACAGCGGCGTATCTTGGCTCTTCACGTCGATCCAGCGCTGGCTGTTACTCAGTTGCGGCTTAAGCCACTGCTCAAAGGCGGCTAAAGCCGCAGCTTCGCCACTAAATTGATATTGCCAGGTTAGGCGGCTGCCCGGCTGGACAATACCGGTGCTGCCGACATCGCTCAGATTCATCAGCACCGTCGGCGCCGAGGCGAAGACATTAAAACCGCCGTCAGGCAACCGCGCAAATACACCACTGATGGCAAATTCGGCATCGCCCAATTCCGCGAGGCTACCATCCGCGGCGGATTGAGTAAGCTGGTTTAAGCGGCTGTCAAACCACAACGCCCCCGGCTCAGGCAGCGCACCATCTAACTGCGTAAGTGGCTCGATCGCCCCTTTCAATGGGTAACTTGGGCTAACCGCTTTAACCGACACCAGCTGCAGCTGTTCGCCAACAAACAGCATCGATTGAAACTCCAACACCTGCGCTTGGGCGAGTCCCAGTTCGGTCGCTTGCTGTAGCCACTGGGGGTCAACCGCCTGCGGACTACTGAGCAGCCGATCAGCGGCCAGAAATTTAGCCGCTTCGTTATTAAGACCTTGCTGCAATCGTTCGCTAACCAACGCCAACGAAGTCACCGACAATACCGCCAACGTCAGTGCCGCCACAATCAATCGCAACTGTCCTCGCAGCAGTTCGCGCTTAAATAGGCGCCACGCTAAAGTGCGATGACTCATTGCTGCTCCTCCAACCGACCGGCGTGCATCCGCAGTTGCCGCTGGCAGCGCTTGGCCAACTCCAGATCGTGGGTCACCAATACCAGCGTGGTACCAGATTCGCGATTCAGGCTAAACAGCAGCTCTTCGACTTTGTCGCTGTTGCTGTGATCCAGGTTCCCGGTAGGTTCATCAGCAAATAGAATTTTCGGTTTTGAGGCAAAAGCGCGAGCAATTGCTACCCGCTGCTGCTCGCCACCGCTGAGTTGATTGGGAAAGTGATCTAGACGCTCTGCCAAGCCTACCCGCTCTAACAGGGCTTTAGCTTGTTGCGGCGCATTGGCTTGCCCGGCCAATTCCAGCGGCAACATCACGTTCTCCAGTGCCGTTAGGCTGTCCACCAACATGAACGACTGAAAGATAAAGCCGACCGAGGCTCCCCGCAGTGCCGCCCGCTGCTCTTCATCGAGTTGGTGTAGCGCGCTACCATCCAGATAAATCTCGCCATGACTGGCGCGATCCAGCCCGGCCAGCAGCGCCAACAGCGTGGACTTACCGGCACCGGAAGAACCGATAATCGCCACACTTTGTCCCTGAGCAATCTCTAGGTTAATGCCATCAAGGATTGACAGAGTACCGTCCAGTGTTGCTACCTTTTGGCTCAGTTCCCGTACCACAATGGCGGGGTGAGATTGCGACGAGGTCATAGTGCGTAAATCCTTATTTCTGATATTTATTCTGCAGTTTGGCCAGGCCTGGGCCGAGCCAGTGTCAATGATGATCCTGGGCGACAGCTTGAGCGCCAGCTACGGCATGGATGAGCAGGAGGGCTGGGTAGAGATCCTGCGTCAACGTCATCCTGACGCCACCTTAATCAACGCCTCCGTCAGTGGCGAAACCAGTGGTGGCGCGCTGCGTCGACTGCCGCAACTGCTAACGACCCATAAGCCACAATGGATCTTTGTTGAACTTGGCGGTAACGATGGTTTACGCGGCTTCCCACCGCCAATTACTCGCAACAATCTGGCTAAGATCATCGAACTAGGCCAGCAGCATGGCAGTCAAATTTTGCTCTCTGAAGTGATGCTACCACCAAACTATGGTCGTCGTTATACCGAGCAATTTGCACAAGTGTTTCAAACTCTTAATTCCGAATATCAGTTGACCCTAGTGCCGTTCTTTATGACCGAAATCGCGCCGAAACCGGAGCTGATGCAACGCGACGGCATTCATCCCAACCGCCAAGCGCAACCGTTGATAGCCGACTTCCTAGAACCGTGGTTACTGCCAGCAGAAGCGCAACGCCAGCAATAACCATTGCCGTTACCACCGTAACAGTCACTGCAATCGCCGTGTCCATGCCTTACGAGCAATACTTGAGCGCGGCGCTTTCACTTATCGCTGTAAAAAACCGCTGACAACGACTGGGAATTTAGCGAGTTGCACCGATACCATAAAAATTCCCCATCTAAATCCGTTCAGTTACCAGCAAACTCAAGCGCCATCAGCGTTGCAACGGTTGCGGTAAAGCGTGCGCTGGATACTTTCCTTTCCAGCTTATACCCGCTAAGGTATGCCGATCTGCTCTTCAGAGCAGCGGCGATATAACACCATAACAAGCGCCTTAAGAAGCCGCACAAAGCGGACTTTTGTCTTATAAATCAAGGTAATCTCGCAAATGAGCTCACACATCAATCGCGGCGAGTTTTTAGGACACCCTAAAGGCTTGTTCCTGCTGTTCACCACCGAGCTGTGGGAACGTTTCTCCTACTACGCCATGCGCGCCATTTTGGTACTGTACTTGGTTGACCAAGTCAGCAAACAAGGTGGCGGCGGTCTGGGCTGGACTCAAGCTGACGCCCTATCGCTATATGGCACCTTCACCGGCTTGGTGTACCTGACCCCACTGATCGGCGGTTGGTTGGCGGACAACGTTATCGGTCAACGTAAATCAATCATGATCGGCGGCGCCATGATGGCCATCGGCCAATTCCTGCTGGGTACCCCGCACGCTTGGGTTCCCGGCATGGAAACCGAGGTGTTTTATTTGGGCTTAGGCATCCTGATTTTGGGTAATGGCCTGTTTAAACCAAACATCTCTACCATGGTTGGCGACCTGTACGCTGAAGGCGATCATCGCCGCGACGGGGCTTTCACTATCTTCTACATGGGCATCAACGTTGGTGCTGCACTGTCTGGTTTCTTGGTGGCGTGGGCATACACCTACTTCGGTAGCACCCAGATCATTAACGGCCAAGAAGTATTCGTTAACGACTGGCAAGCAGGCTTCGTGCTTGCCGGTATCGGTATGTTGCTGTCGATCGTGATCCAAGCAATTTGGGCACAAAAACTGTTGGGCGATATCGGTACTGTGCCGGCGGCCAAACTGGCCAAGCAACAGCAGAAGTCAGATAAGAAAGAACCACTGACCAAAGTAGAACGCGACCGCATCAAAGTGATCATGGTACTGGGTCTGTTTACCATCGTATTCTGGGCTGGCTTTGAGCAAGCGGGCGGCCTGATGAACCTGTTCACCAACGAGTTCACCGACCGCACCATCGGCTCTTGGGAAGTACCAACCACTTACTTCCAGTCACTGAACGCCATCTTTATCGTGCTGTTTGCGCCAATCATCGCCTCCATTTGGGTGCGTTTGGGCAGCAAAGAACCGAACTCCCCGGTGAAATTCGCCTTAGGTTTGATTCTGCTGGGCATTGGCTTCCTGTTTATGATGGGCGCGGTAATGGAGATGAACGGCGATCCAACCGCTAAGTCATCAATGTGGTGGCTGGTCGGGGCCTACTTCTTCCATACCATGGGTGAACTGTGTTTATCGCCAATTGGCCTGTCGATGGTAACCAAGCTGGCACCGCTGCGTATGGCTTCCTTGATGATGGGCGCGTGGTTCCTGTTTATTGCGGTATCCAACAAGGTTGCCGGTTTCGTTGGCTCGCTGATCGGCCACGGTGGCGATGCTGCGACTCAGCTGGAAAATGCGATGGCAATCTTCTCCGGCATCTTCATCACCGCCGCCGCCTCTGGCGTATTGCTGTACCTCGTTTCCGACAAACTGGTGGATTGGATGCACGGCGCCGAATCTGGCCACAGCAACCAAGATGAAGCTAGCGCACTTGAACAAGAGATGGAGATCGTCGGCGAACACGACAGCGTATCTCGTTAAGATTTAACAAAGTTTCTAAAATAAAGCCCCAAAATCAGATGGTTTTGGGGCTTTTCTGTTGATAATGTCAATGTCACATAACACCTCACCAACTATCGAACTGACAAGCTAGATCAGATAATATTGAAAGAATTTTTTTCCAGACAACTGTCATTTAACAGTCTGTTTTTCTTGACAACTTGTATGCTAAACCAATTATTAATGAACAATACGATGATGCCTTCTCGCCTATTTAGCGTCAGTGTGCTGGTAATGTTAATCAGTGGCTGTGCTGTCCCTGGCTCTCACGTCAACAATGGTTCTTACACAAACCACGCAAGCGAAACCAGTAGCAGAGAGGCTTCCGAGCAATTAGCCGTACAAGCAATCACTCCAGAGCTAATTCAGCGACTCAAGCCAACTCATCAACCGCAAAGAGTTAACCTTGAATTGGATCAAGCTATTGCCAATTACGATTATCGAGTTGGCAATGGCGACGTCCTTAACATCACCGTCTGGGATCACCCTGAACTGACTATTCCTGCTGGCTCTTACCGTAGCGCCCAAGATGCTGGTAACTGGGTACACAATGACGGCACCATCTATTATCCGTATGTTGGTAATATTAAG
Source organism: Ferrimonas senticii DSM 18821 (assembly GCF_000422665.1). Classification (GTDB taxonomy): domain Bacteria; phylum Pseudomonadota; class Gammaproteobacteria; order Enterobacterales; family Shewanellaceae; genus Ferrimonas; species Ferrimonas senticii. The sequence goes on from NZ_KE383899.1 coordinate 82,336, forward strand.
GTTGCTGGATTATTGGTTACCGAAATTCGTGACCTACTGGCCTCTCGGCTCGCCAAGTATATCGAAAGCCCACAAATTGATGTGTCAGTGGCCGCGTTCCGCTCACAGCGCGTTTATATCACTGGCGAAGTAAACAAAGCCGGGCAACTGCCGTTAACCAACATACCATTAACTGCGTTGGATGCAGTTAACTATGCTGGAGGTCTAAATGCCGACGCAGACTGGGAAAACGTTATTCTTAGCCGCAACGGCAATGAGTTTCAACTCTCGCTAAAAGCGCTGTACGAGCAGGGCGATCTTACGCAAAACTACCTATTGCAGCACAATGATGTAATTCACGTTAGCCGCAACGACCACAATAAGGTTTTCGTTTTAGGTGAAGTATCTTCACCTCAGCCGGTCAGCATTCAACGCCAAGGCATTACCCTAGCCGAAGCCCTAGCGGAGACCGGTGGTATTGACGAGGGCAGCGCCAATGCCAGTGGCATCTTTGTTATTCGCGCGAACAACTCCAGTAAGGCACTGGCCGATGTTTATCAGATGGACATCAGCGATGCGCGCGCACTGGTATTTGCAGACCAATTTCCATTACAGGCACGGGATATTGTCTACGTTACTGCTGAACCGGTGGCTCGTTGGAACCGAGTTCTATCACAGTTAATCCCAACCATCAGTGCAGTCAATGAAATCACCGAAGGCGTTCAGCGAGTACGCAGTTTCTAATGAAGTTTGAAAATATTTTAATTGTTTGCGTTGGTAATATCTGTCGATCACCAACGGTAGAGTTGATGTTTAAACAACGTTGGCCCAACAAGCACATCAGTTCTGCCGGCGTTGGCGCTCTAGTTGATAAACCCATGGATGCCACCGCCATGGCGCTGGCGGCAGAGCACAATTTCGATGGAACCGACCATCGAGGTCGCCAGTTGACTGCCGCTATTGCCGCAATGGCTGACCTAATCATCGTTATGGAGAAAGGCCATATTGCTGCCGTGGAACGAATAGCTCCTGGCAGTCGAGGTAAAGTGTTTTTGCTTGGTAAATGGCAACAGGATCTCGAAATCCCCGATCCCTATCGTCAAAGTCGTGAAGCCTTTGAACACGTTTATACCCTTATGGAAAACAGCACAGCCAGTTGGGCCAAAGTGCTCGGCTAACTGACAGAGATAGCAATGTCTAATATTAAAACCACAACTCACAATGATGATGAGATTGATTTAAGTCGGCTTTTCGGTCATTTGCTCGAAGGGAGTAAACTGATCGTTGCGATTACCGCGGCTTTCGCCGCGGTTGGTGTGGCAATCGCCGTCATATCAACGCCAATCTATCAAGCTGATGCTCTTGTGCAGGTAGAAAGCAAATCCTCTGGGGTGCCAGGCCTTGGCGAGATGAGTGAGATGTTCGCAACCGAGAGCGAATCGGTCACTGAAATCGAAATCATCAAGTCGCGGATGGTACTTGGAGATGTCGTACATGCGCTGGATCTAACCACCGCCGTCACCCCCCAATACCTTCCAATAATTGGCAACTATTTGGCCCGTCGCAACCAACACAACCAGCCAAGCCAATGGCAGGGCTATGCACTTGGCGGCGAACAAATTAACGTTGCAGAACTGCAAGTGCCTCGCAATTTATTGGGCCAAGCTTTAACCCTAGAAACCACCACATCAGGCTACCAACTGCGCCTGGAGGACGAGGTGCTGTTGCAGGGCAAGATTGGTGAAAGTGTTAACCAAAACGGCATTAGTATCCGCATTAGTGAAATCAATGCAGCACTGGGCACTCGCTTTACCGTAAGCAAGTTGGATGAAATTACGGTTATCGAATCGCTTAAGCGAGACTTAGCTATCTCCGAGCGTGGCAAGCAAAGCGGCATTTTAGCGTTAACCCTGCAAGGCCAAGATAAACAACACTTGGTTGAGGTTCTCGATAAAGTGAGCCACTACTATCTGCTGCAGAACATCAAACGGATGTCTGCCGAAGCAGAAAATAGCTTACAATTTGTCGAGCAAAACCTGCCGGAAATGAAGGCCAAACTCGAACGCGCCGAAACCGCTTTGAACGATTTTCAAAGCACAGTGCGTTCCGTCGACATGAGCCTAGAAACCGAAGCGGTGCTAAAAAGCGTGGTTGAATATGAACGCCGCTTAAATGAGCTGAACATCAAAGAGACTGAGATCCAACAGCTCTATACCCAATCGCACCCGGTTTACCAAGCGCTACTGCAGCAGCGACAAGATCTGCAACAACAAAAAGATGGCCTAACCAGCCAAATTGAACAACTGCCAGAAACTCAACAACAGTTGCTGCGACTACGCCGTGATGTTGAAGTAGCGCAGACCATCTATCTGCAACTGCTCAATCACGCCCAAGAACTGGCCATTGTCAAAGCCTCCACCGTGGGTAACGTGCGGATCATTGATGCAGCGGTAGCTCAGGTGCAACCAATCAAACCGAAAAAGGCGCTGATTGCGGTACTTGCTACCTTACTGGGCTTTATGGCCTCGATCGCATTGGTGTTGGTTCGAGCCATGCTCAAACGTGGCGTAGAAACGCCAGAGCAGATCGAAGAACTTGGACTGTCAGTCTACGCTTCGGTGCCTAAATCGGAATTCCAAGGATCATTAGAGACTCGACAGAAACGGCTATCCACTAAAACTAAGTTAGACGGCGGCCATGCACTGCTGGCGCATGTCAATCCGGCCGATCTGTCGGTTGAAGCCCTGCGCAGTCTGCGTACCAGTTTGCACTTTGCGATGCTCGAGTCGCAAAACAACATCTTAATGCTATCCGGTCCAGCCCCTAATATTGGCAAGAGTTTTATCTCCGCCAACCTTGGCACGGTAATGGCCAATAGTGGTAGCAAGGTGCTGGTCATCGATGCCGATATGCGAAAAGGCTATATGCAACGGATGTTCGGCTGTTCATGGGATGATGGCTTGTCAGATTTCTTGGCCGGAAAAGTCAGTCGTGAGCAAACTATCCGCTCAACCCTGGTTGACAACATGGACTTTGTGCCTCGTGGGCAAGTACCGCCAAACCCGGCGGAACTGTTGATGTTGCCAAAATTCCGTGAGTTTATGCAGTGGGCTTCGAGCAATTACGATTTAGTGATTATTGATACCCCGCCGATTTTAGCGGTGACCGATGCTGCCATCGTTGGTGCGATAGCCGGTACTTCAATCATGGTGGTCAAGCACCGTGAAACGCCACTAAAAGAGATTGAGTTCGCGGTACAACGGTTTGCCACCAGTGGCGTGCAGATCAAGGGGGTAATCCTCAACCAGTTGGTCAAACAAGCCGGAGGCTACGGCAACTACGGTTACTACCAATACGATTACAGCAGCAAATAAACCGGCTTAGTCAACGCCCACAGTGATGTGGGCGTTGTCATTTTTGCCGCGTCTTGCCTCAAAGATCTGCCCAGCATCAATTGCTTAATCGACGATTTATGGCTAAAACCTGTCAGCAAGCCACTATGAAGGAGTTTGCCGTGGATACCTTGAGCCTTAACGAAGCCCGCATCATCGGTTGTATGTTGGAGAAAGAAGCCACTACGCCGGACCAATATCCGCTCACTTTAAACTCCCTGAAAAACGCCTGTAATCAGAAGAGCAATCGTGAGCCGGTGTTGTCCTTAAGTGACAACGAGATCAAACAAACCGTCGACCAACTGCTGCAAAAACGACTGCTGCAAGAAGAGAGCAGCGCTCGAGTAAGTAAGTACAAACACCGCTTCTGCAATACCCCATTCGGCGGCCTCAAACTCACCGATCAAGAACGCGCCATTATCTGCGTGTTGTTGCTACGTGGCCCACAAACCCCTGGTGAGCTGCGCTCCCGCACCAATCGTCAGTGTGAGTTTCGCGATGTCAGCGAAACCGAGCAGGTGCTGCAAACCTTAATTGGACGCGAATTAGTGGCCCAGTTGCCACGGGAAGCGGGCAAACGGGAAAGTCGTTATGGTCATCTGTTTTCCGGCGAGTTGACGATGGTCACCACCGCCGAGCTGGTTGCCGATGATAAAGCCCGGATTGCCGAGCTAGAAAAAGAGAACGCCATCCTTAAGCTGGAAATTGAGCGTTTAAAAGGGTTGTTAGCGTAAGCCATTCCATAATCCAGGATGTGGATTAGGAGCTACAAGATAGGCTCCTAGGCCACATCCTTAGCTTGTCTAACGATATATATCAGCTAACCGACAACCGACCTTATATCGCCAACTGCAACTGCTGGCTGTCGTTATCATCCAAACTGACGCTTAACCCCACCAAGCGCACCCCTCGCCCCTCTGCACGCTGATAACCGGTTTGCAGCAAGGCACGGATAATCACCTCATCCAACTGGGTCGCCTGTCGTGACACCGTAGTTTGCTGAAAGTCACTGAACTTGAGTTTCAGATGAATGCCTTTAAAAGCGCGGGTACCCAAACGCTGGGCTAACTTCGGCAACAGCTTGCGCAGCTCCAGCAAACATTCAGTTTCACTGCCTAAATCGGTCAGCAAGGTGGTTTCCGCGCCCACCGATTTACGCACCCGCTCACTAATCACCTCGCGATTATCAATCCCCTGCGCCCGCTGATAGAGCACTGGACCAAACTTGCCGAGCCATTGCTCCAATGCCTCAGGGGTGTGCTGAAGAACGTCTGCGCCAAGGGTTAAGCCGCGCTCAGCCAGACGTTCGGCGGTTTTCGGACCAACCCCAGGAATTTTACGCAGTGGCAACTTAGCGGCGAACTCGGCGTTATGCTCCGGCAGCACCACACATTGGCCATTGGGCTTATTTTCATCGGAGGCAATCTTCGCCAGAAACTTACAGTTGGCGATGCCAGCGGATGCGGTCAATCCCGTTTCGGCTAAGATCTCAGCTCGAATTTGCTGAGCCATCAAGGTCGCACTGCCGCGACACTGAGCGCTGTCGCTGACGTCCAAGAAAGCTTCGTCCAACGACAACGGTTCGATTTTAGCGGTGTAACGCTCGAAGATGGCGCGGATCTGCTTGGAGATCTCGACATAGACCGCCATCCGTCCTGGCACAATAATTAACTGTGGACAACGTCGCAGCGCTTCGCTGCTGGGCATGGCACTGCGCACCCCAAAAGCACGGGCTTCGTAATTACAGGTCGACAACACCCCACGGCCACCAGCACGACCACCAACCGCCACCGGCTTGCCAGCCAGTTCTGGATTATCGCGCACCTCGACCGCCGCGTAGAAGCAGTCCATATCAATATGAATGATTTTGCGCGAATGAGGGGATGACATAGCGACGAAAAACCGAACCAAAAACTGTATATAGATACAGTTAAGTTTAGCGCCAGCCTAACAGTCAGACAATTCTCCTCGCCAAAAAAACGCCGAGGTAGCAAACCACCTCGGCGTTAAATCTAACGGGGATAATCGTTTAAATAATGCGGTCCTGCTGCAGTTTGGCTGCTCGCGCTTCTTCCGCCATCTTGGCTTTGCGCTTATCGCAAGGCTCTGGGCAATCGCAGGCTTTATCAACCCCGACATTGGCAAGGCCACCACAAGAACCACTGACGCTCTTGCGCTTGATAATGTAGCCCACCGACATCAGCACAAACACCGATAAAAAAATTACAAAGGTGGCAAAAACAGTCTGCATCGATAGTTACTCCTTTATCTATCAGTACCTACCGCAGGCCACTCAATCCGCTAAAAACGGCTTAAAGGCGCTGCTGTAAGCAGTATCAAACTCACCATCGAGGCGTTTTTCAATCAACATCACCGCCAAGTTATTGGCCTCAGCGTACGCCAGAGAGGCCTCTTTACCCATCACACTAAAAGCGGTGGCAAGACCATCGGCACGCATGCTGGATGCCGTGATCACTGTCACAGATGCTAATCGATTGGTAATCGGCTTACCACTGCGTGGATCAATCAAGTGCGAGAAACGGATCCCGTCTTGTTCAAAGAAATTGCGGTAATCGCCGGAGGTCGCCACCGCGTTATTACCCGGCTCTATCACCTCAAAGATCTGCCGGCCGTTGGGATCGGGCCGCTCTACAGCAATCCGCCACGGCTGCTCATCGAGCTTGGTGCCGCGAATGCGCAGTTCACCGCCGATCTCGACCATATAGTTGCCGATATCGTGCTGCTCCAACAGATCCGCCACTACATCGACCCCATAACCTTTAGCAATGGCGGAAAAGTTCAAGGTAAGCAATGGATCGGATTTCGCCAGTGCCTTATCGGTCAGCGTTAACTTATCCATCCCGACCATCATCAACGCGGTGGCCATCTCCCGACTGGACGGCGCTCTATCCACCTGACCTTGTGGTCCAAAGCCCCACAGGTCAATCAATGGCGCAATGGTTACATCTAAGGCACCGTCGGTAACTTGCGACAGCCACAGCGATTCCGCCATCACAATCGCGAAGTCCTCGTCGATGGTCATCGGTGCCGTTGAGCTGGACGCATTGAACTGACTGATCAGCGAGTCGCTCTGGTAATGCGACATCGACCGGTTGACCGCCACTAGCCGTTGGTCAATCTCCGCTTGGATCTGCTCGGCTTGATCGGCATCACCAATCCAACTGATGTGGTAAGTAGTGCCCATAGTGGTGCCGGCGATCTTGACCAGCTCAGGGCCAAAGCTCCAGCCACTAACACGCCAACCACTCAGGCCGACTAAAACAACAAGGGCTAGCCCGATAGGGGCTAGCACCTTGATTCGAAGAGTACTAAACATCTCGTTCATTCATAGATTCAGTGTTAACCACCAAAATCATCCAACAGAATGTTTTCATCTTCAACACCCAGATCTTTCAGCATCTGGATCACCGCGGCGTTCATCATCGGTGGTCCACACATGTAGAACTCACAATCCTCAGGCGCATCATGATCCTTAAGGTAGTTCTCATACAAGACGTTGTGGATAAAGCCGGTGTAGCCATCCCAGTTGTCTTCCGGTTGCGGATCCGACAGCGCCACATGCCACTTAAAGTTGTCGTTCTCCGCCTGCAGGCCATCGAAGTCTTCAACGTAGAACATCTCTCGCTTGGAACGGGCACCGTACCAGAAGGTGATCTTACGTTTTGAATTCAGGCGCTTAAGCTGATCGAAGATGTGCGAGCGCATCGGCGCCATGCCAGCACCACCGCCAACAAACACCATTTCCGCTTCAGTCTCTTTGGCAAAGAACTCACCAAACGGGCCTGAAATCATCACCTTGTCACCGGCCTTGAGGCTCCAGATGTAGGATGACATCTTGCCCGGTGGTAGCTCCATATTGCGTGGTGGCGGGGTGGCGATCCGGACGTTAAGCATAATGATGCCCTCCTCTTCCGGATAGTTGGCCATTGAGTACGCCCGCAATACCGGCTCGTCACACTTAGACTCTAATTTGAAGAAGCCAAAGTGCTCCCAGTCACCGCGATACTCTTCCGGCACATCAAAATCGGCGTACTTAACGTGGTGCTTTGGCGCTTCAATCTGGATGTAACCACCAGCGCGGAATGGTACCGATTCGCCATCGGGGATCCGCAGCTTCAGCTCTTTAATGAAAGTGGCTTTGTTATCGTTGGAGATAACCTCGCACTCCCATTGCTTAACCCCGAACACCTCTTCTGGCAGCTCAATCTGCATATCTTGCTTGACCGCCACCTGACACGCCAAGCGACAGCCTTCGCGCGCCTCACGCTTGTTCACGTGGCTGGTTTCGGTCGGCAGGATATCGCCGCCACCCTCATGCACTTTTACTCGGCACTGACCGCAAGAGCCACCGCCGCCACAGGCTGAGGAGATAAAGATGCCGTTACCGGCCAGTGCGCCCAACAGTTTGTCGCCGGGAGTGGTGGTGATCGCCTTATCGGCGTCACCGTTGATGCTAATGGTGACGTCACCGCTGGGTACCAGCTTGGACTTGGCGAACATAATCACCAATACCAGCACGGTTACGATTGCGGTAAACATCCCTACGCCGAGTACAATTTCCATCGACAAATCCTTTTCTTACTACGTTCTCGGCCGCTTACAGCGACACCCCGGAGAAGGACATAAAGCCCAGCGCCATCAAACCGGCGGTGACGAAAGTGATCCCCAGACCACGCAAACCGTCTGGCACATCGGCGTACTTCATCTTCTCACGGATGGAGGCCAGCAATACCAGCGCCATCGCCCAGCCAACCCCGGCACCCAAACCGAACACTACCGATTCAGCGAAGTTGTAATCCTTGTTAGCCATAAAGGATACGGCGCCGAAAATTGCACAGTTCACGGTGATCAGTGGCAGGAAAATGCCCAGCGCGTTGTACAGCGGCGGGAAGTACTTATCCAAGGTCATCTCAAGGATCTGCACCAAGGCCGCAATCACCCCGATAAAGGTGATAAAGCTTAAGAAGCTTAAGTCCGCTTCCGGCAGACCAGCCCACGCCAGCGCCCCAGGGGCTAATACATTGGAGTAGATCAATTGGTTTACCGGCACCGCTAGGGTCAGTACCACAATCACGGCAACCCCGAGGCCAATGGCAGTAGAGACTTTCTTCGATACCGCCAAAAAGGTACACATCCCCAAGAAGAAGCTCAGCGCCATGTTCTCGATAAAGATCGCCCGTACAAATAGGCTAATGTACTGTTCCATGCCAATTACTCCTTAGGCTCAACTTGGTCTGGCTTCCACGTGCGCAGCACCCAGATAAAGAAGCCAATCAGGAAGAACGCACTTGGTGGGAACGACATCAAGCCGTTGGGGTAGTACCAGCCGCCCTCAGATACCTTGGTAAAGATCTCAACCCCAAACAGGGTGCCGTTACCAAACAGTTCGCGGAAGAAACCAACGGTCAACAGGATCACCGAGTAACCCAAACCGTTACCGATGCCATCAACCAAAGAGCGCAGCGGTGGCTCTTTCATGGCAAAGGCTTCGGCGCGGCCCATCACGATACAGTTGGTGATGATCAAACCAACGAATACCGATAACTGCTTAGAGATTTCAAAGGCATAGGCTTTGAGGATCTGATCCACCACAATCACCAGCGAGGCGATCACCGTCATCTGCACAATGATCCGCACGCTTGAAGGGATGTGATGTCGCATCATCGAGATAAACAGATTAGAGAACATGGTCACCGCGGTCAGGGCCAGTGACATCACCAGCGCGGTCTCCATTCGAGTAGTCACCGCCAGCGCCGAGCACACCCCCAACACCTGCAGCGCAATGGGGTTGTTGGCCCAAATCGGACCAATCAGAACCTCTTTTAACGACTGCTGATTAGCCATTGTTCAGACCTCCTTGTCGTGCTTTGGCGATAAATGGTCCATAGCCTTCGGCGCCCAGCCAAAACTGCAGGCTGTTGGTGACGCCGTTACTGGTTAGGGTTGCGCCGGACAAGCCATCAACCCCGTGGATATCGCCGGGCTTAGCGCCGCCTTTAACCACTTCAATGGCGATCTCACCATTGGCATCAAACGCTTGTTTGTTTGGCCACAGTGCCTTCCATTTTGGGTTTTCCACCTCAGCACCGAGGCCGGGGGTTTCCCCCTGCTCGTAATAGACCATCGCTTTAATGGTGTTGAGATCGTCGGCATCCAGCGCCAAGAAGCCATACATGATCGACCACAGACCGTAGCCGTGTACCGGCAAAATCAAGGTGTCAACGTCGCCGCTGGCGTCTTTAACCAGATACACCAAGCCGTTATCAGCACGGCGACTGATAGAGGCGATGTCATTGGCAGGCTCTTGCGAGGATTCCGGATCTCGCGCCGCTTTGCGCTGATCAAAAGTAACCGCATCAATGCTGCTGTTGAAACTGCCGCTGGCAAAGTCCACCACTCGTGGCTCAACATACTTGCCGTACGTGGCAGCGATATCGCCACCTTCAACGGCAATGCCGGCGGCTTCTAAGATGAACTTCTGCTTATCTTGCAGCTTGTTTTGGATCTGAGTGGGCTTCAGTGCCACCGCAGTCCCCGACACCACCAGCGAACACACTAGGCACAGACCCAGTACCACAGCGACGGTTTTGCCAAAGGTTTCGTTCTTAGCCATGGCGTGCCAACCTCCGTTTGATATTGGACTGAGCAACAAAGTAATCGAACAGCGGTGCCCACAAGTTAGCGAACAAGATCGCCAGCATCATCCCCTCTGGGTAAGCCGGGTTAACCACGCGGATCAACACCACCATCACCCCAATCAACGCGCCATAGGCCCACTTACCTTTGTTGGTAAACGAAGCCGAAACAGGATCGGTCGCCATAAAGAACATGCCGAAGGCGAAACCGCCCATCACCAAGTGCCAAGTCCACGGCACGTTGAACATGCTGTTGCTGTCGGAACCGATAAGGTTAAACAGTGACGCGGTGGCAATCATCCCGGCCATCACCCCCAGCACAATCCGCCATGAGGCGATGCGAGCATAAATAATCGCCAGACCACCGATCAGCAGCGCCAAGGTGCTGGTTTCACCAACCGAACCTTGGATGGTGCCGACAAAGCTGTTCCACCACAGCGGATCCGAGAACGCCTGCATCCAACCGTAGTTGGCAAAGTCGACCGCCCCAGACGCCGCTTGTGACAGCATGGTCGCGCCAGAGTAACCGTCAGCGGCAACCCACACTTCATCACCGGAGATCTGCGCTGGGTAGGCAAAAAACAGGAAGGCACGACCGGCCAGTGCTGGATTTAAGAAGTTACGGCCGGTGCCACCAAACAGCTCCTTGGCCACCACCACACCGAAGGTGATCCCCAAGGCCACCTGCCACAGTGGAATGGTGGCTGGCAGCGTCAGCGCAAACAGCACCGAGGTAACAAAGAAGCCTTCGTTGATCTCATGCTTACGCACCGAGGCAAACACCACCTCCCAAAAACCACCGACCGCGAAGGTGACCGCGTAGATTGGCAGGAAGAAACAGGCGCCGTAGAACATCAACCCGCCGACCCCAAGATCGGCGTTCATCTGGCCACCAACGGCTTCAAACAACGCCACTTGCCACACGTCTGGGGTGGCAAACCCGGCCGCCAGCGCTTCTTGCGCCTGCAGGCCGACGTTGTACATACCGAAGAACATCGCTGGAAAGGTACACAACCACACGGTGATCATCATTCGCTTCAAATCGATATTGTCACGAACGTGAGTGCCGCCCTTGGTGGTGCTGCCCGGGGTGTAGAGAATGGTGGCGACCGCCTCATAGAGGGCGTACCACTTCTCATGTTTGCCGCCCTTTTCAAAGTGCGGCTCAATCTTTTCAATGAAGTTTTTTAAGCTCATCAGCCTTCCCTCTCGATAATATCCAGACAGGCACGCAGGTGGGCGCCGTAATCGTACTTACCTGGACATACGTAGGTGCACAGCGCGAGATCTTCTTCATCCAACTCTAATGCCCCAAGTTGTTGGGCACTGTCGGTGTCACGGGCGATCAAATCCCGCAGCAGCAACGTTGGCAGAATATCCAGCGGCATCACTCGTTCATAGTTGCCAATTGGCACCATGGCGCGCTTGGAGCCGCCGGTGCTGGTGGTCATATTAAACAACTTGGCTGGAGAGAGGTGCGACAGGAATGCGCGGGTGATTGAGTGCTTATCGGCGCCGGGCATCACCCAACCGAACAGCTCTTTTTCATCGCCTTGGCTAAGCGCCGTCAGCTGTTGATGGTAGCGGCCCAAGAACCGATGTGGCCCCTCGGCAGTGCGGCCATACAGCACCGAGCCGGAGATTAATCGCACATGGTCGTCGCTTAGCTGATCTTGCGCCACTTCGGTCAGATCGGCACCGACAACAGTCCGCACCAACCGTGGCTCTTTCACTGCCGGACCGGCAAGCGCAATCACGCGCTCGCTCTGCAGCTGACCACTGGTAAACAGTTGGCCAATGGCAATCACATCTTGATAGCCGATATGCCAGACCATCCGCGAGGCGCTCGCCGGCAGAATGTGGTGAATATGGGTACCGACCAAACCGGCTGGATGCTTACCAGCAAAGCCGTGGCTTTCAACCCCAGAGATCGACTCCGCCAGCGGCGATTGCTGGCCATGACAGAGATGTACTTTACCGTCAGTGAGGCGAGTCAATACCGTCAGACCATCGCGAAAGGCATCGCTGTTTTCGGCAATGATCACCGCTGGATCGGCGCACAATGGGTTGGTATCAACGGCGGTGACGAAGATCGCCGCTGGGTTGCTGCCCAAAACGGGTACCCGCGAAAATGGCCGAGTTCGCAGGGCGGTCCAAAGACCGGAATTAACCAGGTTATCCTGAACTTGTTGTGGGGTCAGTTGCCCCAGTTCAGCGGCTTCGAAACGAGCGAAGTCAATCGCGCCTTGGTCACTGGTTGCAATTACCACCGACTGCAGCACCCGTTGGGCACCACGGTTGATTTCGGTAACGGTTCCAGAAACTGGTGCGGTGAACAACACGCCAGGATTTTTCTTATCCTCAAACAGCGTTTGTCCCTTCAATACAGTGTCACCGACCTTCACCTTCATGGTGGGACGCATGCCAATGTACTCTTCGCCCAAGATAGCAACCCGCGAGCTCTGAGGCCCGTCATGGATCGCCTGTTGTGGCTTGCCGGCGATGGGCAAATCCAATCCTTTGCTTATTGTAATCATACTCACTTGCACTGCGTTGCTGTGAAGTCCATGTACCGAAACGCCGGCGGCAATGTAAGAGAGGGGGAATGATTTAAGACTGCGGACAATCTTGCGGTGACACCCACGCACTCCTAGCGCAAACTTTTTATCCTTTTGCGACCCGCGTCACGGCGACTCGGGCGCATAATACCCCAAGCGCATAGCATGAGCCATGAAAAAAGCACTAACTGACTACCTAAAAATATCTTTTTGATAACACAAGTAACAAACTGTCGCTTTTGGTGCTTTTGCTAGTTATTTCATCTACCTAAGCAATCTGATGTGCAATTAAGTCATTGCTTGTGTCGATGTTTTAATAACAATCACCAGTAATTCAATTGCACCCAAACGGTCAACGTCATTCGCGGTTGCCAGGGGCGATTATTGCCCGTTGCCAACGCACCAAATAGCGTCGCAGTCGCTGAAGATTGTCGCCAATGGGCGTTAAGTACAGCCCCAGTAATGAATCGTGCCCAGCGGCGCTACCACAGCCGAAAGTCAGGCACTTGGGATCGGCTTGTTCGGCGGGGAGCCATTGCCCAAACCAGCGATCCCAACAGGCAAGCGCCGAACCTAAGTTGCAATCACGGTGGGCAATATCATCGCTGTGGTGCAGTTGGTGCTGGGCAGGACTGATAAACCACTTTTCCAGTGGCGTACCCCACGAGATCCACAGGTGGCTATGGCGCAGATTGGCGCCCAACAGATTAAACAAAAACACAAACAGGTTAGCGCCCAAAATATCGTAAACCTGCAGTGAGCTGGCAAACAGAAAATAGCCAATGCCGATAGCCAACCCTTGGCTTAACGCCATCCGACAGGCATAGAGGTAGCTTTCCAACGGATGGCTGCGATAGATGGTCATCGGCGTCAACACCGGCGCACTGTGATGTACCTTGTGGTAATCCCATAGCCACGGCACCTTGTGCATCGCCAAATGCAGTAGGAAGCGGCTGAGATCATCCAGCACGAACAGCAGCAAGGTGAACAGTAAGGTGACCGCCCATTGCGGCCACACCAATGCCAATGGCTGCCCAAACAGCCACTCCAAACCATCACTCACCGCCAGCGCCACCGGCACCATGGTCAGCATCAGTGGCAGCAACAGCAGTGAGCGGATCAGCTTATTGATAACCCACAAGCCAAGATCATGACCAACCGACGGCTGCCGATAGATTTGGCTTGGAAACAGGAAACGCCACAGTGAACGGCTGCCGCTATGCCGTTGCCGCCAATAAAGCGGCAACACCAGCAATAGCGCCCCCAACAGATAGAGGCCAAAGATCCGCTTGGTTGGATCCAACGGATAATTGACCAGTTCAATCAGGTTGCCTGTCAGCTGCTCCAACATGCTCAATAACTTAAGCGATAACCCAAGATAAACTGCTGCGGTCGATTAGGCCGAGCACCGTACGGGCGGCGGCTGACAATCTGCTGCTCATCCAACAGATTATCGACCTTGCCGTAAAGCTTACCGTAGCCACCGAAGTCATAGGCGGCGGCTAAATCCAGAGTCCACAGTGCATCGGTTTCAACCCCTGATAGGGTCACCCCAGTGCCTGCGGCTTCTTTCATGGCGCTAAGGTAGCGACCTTGCAGATCAACACTCCACTTCGCGGCGGTTATCCCAACCCCAAGGGTTAACTGATGCTCTGGCAGATACGGCAGTTGATCACCGGCGCTGACTTGCCCCCAAAGGCTAAAATCGGAATCAAAACTGGTTTGAAACTCACTATCGAGGTAGCTGTAGGACAAACTGAGCGGCAGCTCAAAATCGCCCCAGCGAGCTAAGTGTTCCGCCGCCAGCTCCAGACCATAAACATCGACCTCGCCACCGTTAAACTCGGCGTCGAGATTGTCGAGGCAAGACGCGCCTTGGGAGAACGAACAGCTCTCTTTGAGGTTGTCAAAATCGTTAAAAAACAGCACCGCTTCCACTTTGCTGGTGCCGTTATTAAAGCGGCTACCGAGTTCGTAGTTGATGCTGCTTTCGCTCTCAATGCGCGGATCTTGGGCCGGGCTGGTAGGAACAAAGCCTTCATGTACTCCCGCGAACACCCCAAGGTTATCGCTGACACGATAAAAGGTGCTGATCCCCGGTAGCCAGACATTGGTGGTTTTATCGAGATAATCGCCTTCTTTGCCCGGCTGACGATTTTGATACTCCATATCGAGAAACTCACCACGAACGCCGACGGTGATATCCAGCTTGTCCCAGCTCAGGGTGTCTTGCAGGTACAGCGACCAGGCGCTGGTTTTCTCTCGGTTTAAGGTGGTTGTCGCCCGCGGATCTGTGGTTCTGAGCAACACCCCGGACTGCATCGCAAAGGCGTCTTCGGTGTGGTTACGTTCAATTTGATCTTGATGGAACCGTACTCCGCCGTGGAGGTTATGCTCAAATCCCCACAGTGGCAGTTGCCAGCGCCAATCGCTTTGCAGCCCTTGCGAGAAGTAATCACGATCATTGGTTCCAATCAGCAGATTGTCGGCGCCATTGATGGCACTGCTGTCCGCCGCCCCAATCAATACTTGGTAAAACGCGTCATTAACCCCTTGATTGGGGTTTTGCAGCAGCGAGGAGAGATCCGGGCCATCGACAAAGCCATTGAGCTTAAACCACGCCCGCGACAGATCATTCCGATAAGCCTTGGTGCTGACATCAAAGCCCTCCCCCTCAATAAAATGAGTCAACTGGAACTGGCTATGCTCCCAGTTCATGTTATCGAGGCTGCTGGCGACGTAACGACGATTCGGCTGGGCGGCAAAATCGCTGTCGGTTAGGCCAAGGTAGGTTTCATCGGAATCTTCATCGGCGTACACCAACTTCAGCTCCAACAGTTGATTTACCTTGTCCCCTTGCCAGTCGTAGCGCAGTTTGGCCATCACTTCGTTTTTAGAAAAGCCGGTGTCACCGCCGCCGTCGAGCTGCTTGTAACCATCACTTTCAACATGCACCCCTTCCAGCAGCACGCCGATGCCGTTATCAAAACGATCGCCGACGTAGCCATGGCCTTTTAGGTAGCCATCACTACCACCAGCGATGTCCGCCATCGCCGCCAAACTGTCCGGCACCGAACGGCTGACCAAGTTCAGCGCCCCAGCAACGGTGTAAGGGCCATATTTAATCGCGGCCGGCCCCTTAAACACCTCAACCGCCGTCATTTTAGCCATCATCGGAAAGTAGTAAGCGGCCGAGGCGGAATAGGGTGCAGGGGCAATCAGCACGCCATCTTCCATTAAGGTGATCTTCTTACTGCGCTCTGGCGTCACTCCGCGAAAACCGATGTTCGGCCGCAAGCCATAACCATCTTCGCTGCGAATATTGATCCCCGGTACTGTCGCCAAAATGCGCTCGATGTCGTCGAAGCTGAATTTTTGCAACTGCAGTTCATCGATCACCGTGGTTGAGCCCGCTTCGGTGCGCAGGCTGTCTTGCTGACCCAAGATCTGAATGGTTTCCAAATAACGATCGGTTTGGGTGTCATCCGCCAGCGCAGATGCAGCGCAAAACAGCAGCCCGCCAAAGCCAAGCATGGATCCTTGCTGGTTCAAAGCATTGCTCGCCATCAGTCATTATCCCCCGCCGAGGTCGCCGGTAATTCCAGCGCTAAGTCATTAATAAAATCGACTTTCAGCTGATCGGTTATCGCTTTGGTTTGGCTGTGCAGCTGACGCACGGCATCTGGGTCATCGTTCAATTGAGCAACCAATGAAGCACCAAGCGCCACCTGACTGGCCAGCGCTTGGTCAATGTCACTGAGGATCTGCACTGCCAACTGATTGCTGCCAACCTCATTGAGGTAATCGTCAAAGCCGACACCATCGACGCCCGAGCCATCAACCCCAGTAAATAACCGACGCAAGGCGCTCAAGTTATTGCCAACGTTACTCAGCGAGCTGGCACTTAAGCCAGACTCCAACGCATTGGCACAAGCGTCGTCGCAACTGTTGGCGAACTGCTGCAGCGGGCTATCGAGCTTGGCGTCTTTGGTAAAACCATCGATATAAAACAAGCCATCGCTGATGGCATTCACCGCGCTTTGGGCGTCGCTAAAATCACTGCCAGGCTGACCGGCACGGTTCAGTTCAGCGGCGTAGCTTTGCCACTGATTAGTTAGGGCATTGAGGTTCGTCAGCAGATCATCGCTGGCGGCTTTGGCAAACCGGCAACGGGCCAGACGACGATCGTCGTCACTGCGATCATTCCAATTGGCAGGAGCCACACTGGCTGGGCATTGATGGGCCAAACTGGGGGCAAACAGCAGATACTCCAGCGCATCCAACCCCTTACGAGTATCCGTGCGCAAAGTAATGTCGTAGGGCTGACCGGCAACCTCACCGCTTTCAAACAACACCACCTCTTGATCGACCGCGCAGCGATTCACCAGTGGCCATGAATAGATGCGATTACGCAGGGCGTTATTGTCGGCCGCCAATGGGCCGATTTGCATCAACTCCGCTTGCTGCCACCACGCCATCAATGCCAGCCACTGAGTTTGCGCTAACGCCGCGGCATCATCACGAGCTTGCTCGCCTCCACTGCCGCCATTCAGCGCCGCCTGAGCCGTGCACAAGCTTTGCAGCTGATTCGACAATTCAGCGGCACTGGCCGCGGCATTGGTAAAAACCGGGGTGATGACGTTATCGGTCAGATTACTGATCAGCGCCAATTGCTCAAAATCACTGCCGGAGGTTGGCGGCGGGCTGTTATCACCACCGCCAAAATCTGGGCCAGCGCTGCTGGAACCGCTCTCGCCACAGCCGCTCAATAGGCCGAGCAGCAGCAAACTCATCAAGGTCTGTTTCATGGTTTCTCCCTCAATCAAAGCTCCGATAACGGCAATAGCCCAACCGTTACCGATTGGGCTAAAACCGTAGGAGCTGATTTGAATTACCAGTTGGCGACGTTCTCGGCGTTAAAGCCGTAAGCGTTTTGCAGCAGATCCCGCGCACTTTGCAGATCAGCAAGGTAAGCCGCGCGGTCGTTGTCATTAGCAAACACCGGAGCATCCCCGACCAGCTGCTGGAACTGAGCAAAATCGGCATCGGACAGCGGGCTGTGGCGGTTAAACTGCAGCCCTAAACCGAAGCCTTTGAGCTCTGACCAATGCTTGGCTAAGTCGGTGAAGCTAAACGCTTCGGTGCCGTAGCTGTTCAAATCGTTGCTGGTGTCATTGATGTAGTGCACCACCGTGGCAGCAATGGAACGTTCCCAGGCATCTAGGGCATCCAGTGCATGCCCCTGCAGCTCGGTCATCTGGGCATCAGACAATGCCCCTTGGGTATTGGCAATCAACTGGCGACCGGCAATAAAGGCGGTCATCGCTTGGGTGGTGTAGTGGGTGGGAACCGTGGCACCAAGATCACGCTTGGCAGCGTTTACCGCTTGGCCGAAGTTGTATTCTGAAAACAGATCAATACTGCCATTTCCGCTGGTGTCGAAATAGCCTTGACTCCAGCCGTCACGACCGCCCTTAGCGGCAATCTCTTGGTCGCTGTAATCGAGGTAATCACGAGCGGCACCGAAGTAGCCAAAGCCTTCGTCAAATTGGTGTTCCAGGTTGGTGTAGCTTTTGCCATCGACATTCATGGTGTTGTCGGTCAGCAGCCCCTTACCTTCGGTATCAAAATCAAGGTAATCATCGGCGCCCTGAGAATAAGCCACCGCCATCAACAAAAACTTCTGGAGCAGTTGCTTTAAGTCGCGACCGTTGCTGGAGACATAAACCGGCAGCGGATTGCCAGCCGCATCTTGTCGCACTTGGCCGGCAATGACCTCGGCGGTGTTGTCCGCCAACTCTGCAAACAAAGCTTCCACCAGTCCTTGCGGCGTGGTGCTGCCTGCCGCCCCCCAGCCAACAAAGTCACCGTTATTCCAATCCTTATGCTGACCACTGGCATCATTTCCAGCGATCTTGCCGATCAAGTTTTTGTCGCTGGACGATAGCGCCCGCAAATTGGTTTGCTCACTGTTGGCCACCAGATTCACCGCAAAGTCATCGGCAACCAGATCGTAATTTTCAACTAAGAAGTAGCTGTTAAGTTTGGCCAGCACCGCATCGCGGCTGACTAACGTGCCCGCCTCGGCATCGTTTTCCAGATCATTGGCGATGTAAGCGTTCAGTTCAGCAATCAACACATGGCGAGTGGTTTGACCGCCGTAGCTCACGCTCGACGCGCTGGTATCGTCGTATTTGCTAGTGAACTGATAGCTATCCATCAGATCATTGACACTAATGGTCAAGGTTTTGCTGAAGCTCGCTCCGGCGGCATCGGTAACGGAGACCTCGACCTCAGCGGTTTCGGCTTGTTCAAAATCCATCACCATCGCCGCCGCCAATGACAAGCTATTGCCACTGATCACAAAGGCGTTATTGCTGGTGGTAAAGGTAAAGCTATCGCCGCTGTCAGCATCAACAGCGCTCAGCTCGCCAATCACCGCCGCGGGGGCATTCTCGTCAACGCTGGCGCTGCTCAGGGTAATGTCGGTTGGTGCCGAGTTGGTTGGAGTCGGGGCTGGAGGAGTGCTGTCGCTGGATGAACCACCACCGCAAGCGGATAGCATCACGGTGGAGGAAATAAGCAGTGCCAGAGTAGAACGAGTCATGGTGTTTTCCCTATGTACAAGCCATTGAATCAACTTCAGTTGGCAACATTATGGCTACACCATTAACACAATTGCAAACGCGAATTAGTATTATTTAAATAAGCAACTCGATTGCCTTCTAGTTTAATCTCATCCACAAAAACGATGCTGATAAACGCAACAAGCCGCGCAGAGCACGGCTTGTTGGGTCATATTTACACGCGTTTAGTCAGTCACTTGGTTGCAGCAGTTCCGGTGCCAGTGTCAGCGATTCATTACGATTAACGCCGATGCCGCGCGCCAAAATATCGCTGGCGATCGCCTTGGCCTCATCCAGCGAATGCATCTGATAGGTACCGCACTGATAAAGGTTTAATTCTGGGATCTGCTCTTGGCGCTCGACGGTCAGGACATCTTCCATACTCGCCCGCCACGCCTGTGCCACTTCGGTTTCGGTTGGCGTGCCAATTAGGCTCATATAAAAGCCGGTGCGACAGCCCATCGGCGAGATATCGATGATCTCTTGGTCACCGTGGTTCAAATGGTTGCGCATAAAGCCGGCGAACAGATGCTCTAAAGTGTGAATGCCGCGCTCCGATAGGATCTCAGCATTGGGTAAGCAAAAGCGCAGATCAAACACGGTGATTAAATCACCGCTTGGGGTGGTCATACTCTTGGCAACCCGCACCGCCGGTGCGGCCATCTTGGTGTGATCCACGGTAAAACTGTCCAGCAGTGGCATCGATATTCCCTCTCGTTAGGCTTGGACAAAAATTAACCCCGCACTCAGGCGGGGTCAAATCTTTAGGTTGTCAGTACAGCCTAGGGCGTGATGATGTTTGGTGTTCATGATTTGATTTTGGCGATGAGAAGCGTACCACTACCAGCGGTTGGCTTCCTCTCCCCAGCTCAATCGTGAACGTTGCACTTATTATCTGAATTCAGGCAACACGCCCTAATACTGCAGCATCAGCGCATCGTAGCTGTTTTCTGAAATCGCATGGTATTGACGCACCCCATCAGCAAAGCTCTGATACGCATCCAACACCTTTTTCATCTGTGGATCTTTGGCGCTTTGTTCGGCCATCACCTGACTCGCGGCTTTTTCCAGTGCCGTCAACACTTCTGGCGGCCACGGTTTTATCTGCACACCATGCTCGTCAACCAGACTGCGCAGCGCGTCAATATTGCGGGCAGTGTATTCATCCAACATCGCCTGATTCACCGCTTGCGCGGCAGTGGTAACGATCGCCTGCAGATCCGCTGGCAGCGCATTAAAAGCTTTCTCGTTAATCAAAAACTCTAAGGTGGTACCCGGCTCATGCCAGCCTGGGTAATAGTAAAATTTGGCAGCTTTGTGCAAGCCAAACGCCAGATCGTTGTAGGGGCCAACCCACTCAGTAGCATCAATGGCACCGGTTTGCAGCGCGGTAAATAGCTCACCACCGGGCAAGGTTACTGGCACCCCACCTAACCGCGACAGCACTTCTCCGCCAAGCCCAGGGATCCGCATCTTAAGCCCATCAAGATCTTCCAGGCCGTTGATCTCTTTATTAAACCAACCGCCCATCTGCACCCCACTGTTACCACCAGGCATCGGGATCAGGCCATAGGGCTTGTACAACTCTTGCCACAGTTCTAGGCCACCACCTTGATTAAGCCAGCCATTCATCTGCTGCGCGTTCATGCCAAAAGGGATGGTGGTAAACACCTGTGCCGCTGGCACTTTGCCTTTCCAGTAATAGGCGGCAGCATGACCCATTTCGGCAGTACCGGCACTGACGGTATCAAACACTTCAAAGGCCGGCACCAGATCGCCAGCACCATAAACCTTAACGGTCAGACGACCACCAGACATCGCTGCCACTTTCTCGGCAAAACGCTCTGGGGCGACCCCAAGACCGGGGAAATTTTTTGGCCAAGTGGTCACCAATTTCCATTGATAGGTTTGCACCGGTTCAGCAGCAGCGGTATCAGTGCTTGCCTCTTTGGCCTGTTGATTACAGCCG
Organism: Ferrimonas senticii DSM 18821; assembly: GCF_000422665.1. Taxonomy (GTDB): domain Bacteria; phylum Pseudomonadota; class Gammaproteobacteria; order Enterobacterales; family Shewanellaceae; genus Ferrimonas; species Ferrimonas senticii. The sequence continues at coordinate 103,516 of NZ_KE383899.1, forward strand.
GTTAGTCCCAATACCAGCGCCGCCGCCAGTGCTTGCCAAGATCGTTTGCTCCAGGTTTTCATCGGTTTCTCCTGTTAACCGTAGATTTGCTCGGGAAGCCAAGTGGCAAGTTGCGGCCACAGTGCCAGCAACAACATCATCACCAGTTGAATTGCAATAAAGGGCGCCACGCCACGGTACAACATGCCGCTGCTCAGTTGCGGCGGCGCCACACCGCGCAGATAGAACAGCGCAAAGCCAAACGGCGGTGTTAAAAATGAGGTTTGTAGATTGAGACCAATCATGATCCCAAGCCAAACCGGATCAAGCCCCAACATCAGCAGTGTCGGTGCCACCATCGGTACCACCACAAAAGTGATCTCGATAAAATCCAAGATAAAACCGAGTAAAAAGATCACCAACATCACAATGATAGTCGCCCCAATCACCCCGCCGGGGAGATCCGATAAAGCGCGGTGAATGATCTCTTCCCCACCAAGACCGCGGAACACCAATGAAAATAGTGCCGCGCCGATTAAGATCATAAACACCATGCTGGTGACTTTGACGGTCTCTTGCAACACGTCATTAAGCCGTGACCAATTCATCTGGCGCCGTGCCAGCGCCAGTGCGAGCGCCCCAAGGGCCCCAACCGCTGCCGCTTCGGTTGGAGTGGCCACGCCCATAAGAATCGATCCCAACACCAACAAGATCAGCGCAATCGGCGGCAACAGCGCCGAGCCAACCGTTGTTAGCAATTTAGCGTCCAGCGGCACCGCGGTTGTCGGTTCAAATTTGTCCGGCGAACGATGCGCCAGATAGAGGGTGTAGAGGATATAAAGCAGCACCAATATCAGCCCTGGAATGATCGCTCCGGCGAAGAGATCACCGACCGACACCGTTTTCGGCGAGAACATCCCCAGCTCTAACTGCGCTTGTTGATAGGCGCTAGAGAGCACATCCCCGAGCAGCACCAACGCTATCGACGGCGGAATGATCTGCCCTAAGGTGCCAGTCGCGCAGATAGCCCCTGCAGCGTAGGCTGGATCGTAACCGCGCTTCAGCATCGCTGGCAGCGACAACAGCCCCATGGTAACCACGGTCGCACCGACGATGCCGGTACTGGCCGCCAGTAGCATCCCCACCAGCAGCACTGAAATCGCCAACCCCGCGCGAACCCGACCAAACAGTTGCCCCATCGCATCCAGCAGTTGCTCGGCCAACTTGGAGCGTTCCAGCACCAAGCCCATCATCACAAACAGTGGCACCGCCATCAGGGTTTGGTTGTTCAAGATGCCAAACAACCGATTGGGTAAGGCCCCCAAAAAGGCACTGTCAAAGTCACCAGTAACGATGCCAATCAGGGCAAACCACAACGCGGTGCCCGCCAAGGCAAACGCCACTGGGAAACCGGTCAGCAGCACTAAACAGACACACAAAAACAGCAGAAAGGCCATCATGAGCGGGCTCCACTGAGGGTTGTGATGCAGCGCCCCACCTCGGCGATGGTCTGCAATAACAAAGCCAGCACCAACCCTAAAATCAATGATTTTTGCAGGTAAACCAGCGGTAACCCGCCGGCTTCTGGGGATCCCTCCCAGCGCTGCCAGCTAACCATCACGTAATCCCAACTGCTATAACCGAAAAACAGCAATACCGGCAGCAACAGCAGCAGTAATCCGGTCAAATCCACCGCCGCTTGCCGCCGCGTTGACCAGTGCTGATAAAAGATATCGACTCGTACATGGCCTTGGTGCAGCAGGGTAAATCCTGCCCCTAAGGTAAATACCGCGCCATGCAGATAGAGTACCGATTCTTGCAAAGCAATCGAGCCGACCTCAAAGCCATAGCGGAGCAGCACCACCAGTCCCGCCAGCAGCGCCATCAACAACAGCAGCGTCGCAGTTATATTGCCCAGCCAGCGGCTGACTCGGTCAATGGCGGCTATCCATGTCGCCGTTTTTATCATTGTTGCCCCAACCATCAATGCAGTGATATCAACATCATCTTTATCACTACCGAAAGCAACCCGGCGCCGATATCCGCAAAAAGTCTAATGACCTGCAGACGTAAAAAAGCCGAGGCGGGCAACCTCGGCTGAATATCTCTTCTTTTATGGGAAGCCTAGCTAACGCAACTTGGGGTGCGCGGGGCTCCGCCCTGCTCGGCCCACTCCTCTGGCGTGTAGGTATGCAGTGCCAACGCATGCAGTTCGCCGGCCAACTCGGCTGCCAACAAGCCATTTATCCGACGATGACGGGCCAGCAAGCGCTCCCCACCAAACAGATCGCTGACCACGATCAGTTTGTAGTGGCTGTCAGTCGCTGGACCTCGATGCATGTGACTTTCATTAATCACCTCAAGGTGGCTTGGCGACAGGCCTGCGGTAACTTTGTCGGTAATGATCTGCTGCATAGACATGGCAGGACTCCTGTTGGGCGTAACAAATGGCTGTTGATTGCGTCTGTTATAGCGAATTAGCAATGCCAATAACAGTCGATAAAATCGATGAGCATTAGCCAGTTATTGTCGATGAAAGTTTGGGATAACCTGGCGAAAGGTCAGGCTTATGCGCGGCTTATCCAATTTGCAGCGACCAAGACTGTGGTAAACCCCAGCAGGCAACCACAGCAAGCTGCCAGGGGCCAGTGATACCCCAACCGATGGCCCAGGTTGCCAGCGCAGCCGCAAGGTACGCGCAGCCCCCAGTGACACAATCGCCAGATCGGGGGTCGCTCCCAGTTCCGGTTCATTGTCGCGGTGCCAGCCCATCCGCTCACTGCCGTCGCGGTAATAGTTGGCCAACAGAGCATTAAACTGCCACTGGCCAAATTGATTGAGCTGCGCGGTCAATTGTTGCAGCTCTGACGACAGCGGTTCTGGCGCCAACAGCAGGCCACTGTAACGATAATCGCAGCCAGATTGCCCCAAGTAACACTGCCGCCGTGGGATCCGGTGACTTTTACCAAATACGGTTACCTGAGGTTGCTGCCAAGGTAGCCGCTGTAACGACGGCCATAACGCCTGCTGTTGCTCATTTGCCAGCCAATCAGGCCAATAACGACCAAGCAAGCGACCACTATCATCATAAAGCGACTGTTGTTGCTGCATCATCTTTGACAAAATTACCCTTTTCATCCTTCATAACTGGCCCGCGACCATGACCTCATTTATCGAACAGCTCAGCCTTGAGCGCTTTCCGCCAATGGCCGATTCTCAACTGCAGGCATGGGATGCCGCCGACGAGTTGCTGCTCGACCAGCATCAGCTTGGCGAAGGTGCAATCTGGATATTAAACGATCATTTTGGCGCCTTGGGTTGCGGCTTACGCTTGGCCGACAACGACCGACCGCTGTATTGGGTCAATGATTCCTTCGTTGCTCATCAAGCATTAGCGCACAACCTTGAGCAAAATACCCTTGAACCACTTGAGTGCCAGCAGCAGATTGAACAGTTACAAGGGGTAGACGCCCCCGCCGGGATCATCATCAAACTGCCGCGCAACTTGAAGCTGCTGAGCAACCAGTTGGATTGGCTCAATGCGCACCTGCCAGCGGGCACGCCGGTGGTTATCGGTGCCCGCCAGCGAGATATGCCATCAACCTTGCCGGAGCTAACCCGCCAGCTGCTGGACGACACTCGGCCATCACGCGCCATCAAAAAAGCGCGCCTTATCTACGGTGTGCTTAGTGGTCGTCAAAGCGGTCAAGCCGAGCTAACCAGTTGGCACTGCGCGGAACTGGGTCAAACCATCCACAACTTGGCCAACACCTATGGCGGCAAGCAGTTGGACATTGGCGCCCGGTTGCTGCTGGAGAACCTGCCTAAGTGCAACGGTGAGATGATCGATCTGGGTTGCGGTAATGGCGTACTGACCATCGCCATGGCCAAAGCCAACCCAGATTGCCAGATCATCGCCACCGATGAATCTTGGCACGGTCTTGAAGCATGCAAGCTGAACAGCGAAGCGTACAGTGACCGCATCGATTATCAGTGGAACGATTGCCTCTCCGGCGTTGAAGGCGGTAGCGTTGACTTGGTACTGTGCAACCCGCCATTCCACCAACAACAAGCGGTAACCGATCATATCGCCTGGCAGATGTTCCGTGATGCTAAGCGGGTACTGAAAACCGGCGGTAAGCTGCGAATTGTCGGCAATCGTCATCTGGCCTACCACATCAAGTTAACCCGCTTGTTTGGTGGCTGCGAAACCATCGCCGCTAACGCCAAATTTGTGGTTTTGGAAGCGCAAAAGCGTCGCCAAGTAAGTGACTATTAACAATTAGATCAAGGACGTTCGTTATGAACCATCGCATCACTCTGACTTTGCTTGCCACGCTGGCGCTGCTTGGCGGTTGTGCTAACCAACCGCATCAGTTGATCTTAAAACCGGTTGAAACCCAAGTCAGTCAGGCTCTGCCAAGCCATCTGAGCTTGTCAGTCAGTAGCCGCGATCTGCGCAGCGAAACCTATCTAGGACGGATCACTGAAGCCGGTGAACCGGCGTTGTTGCTAAACGCCACCGTTAATCCACGGCAACTGTTCGAGGATGGCCTGCGCCAAGGGTTGGCACAGCAGGGTTATGCGGTAAGCGCCGACCAAGGTGATGTAGCCATCGCTCTGCAACTGGATCGGCTGGTGGTCGATGTTGAGCAGTTCACCCTGAAGCACAGCGGCAACAGCGAAGCGGCAATCACCTTGGTATTAAGCAATGCCAAGCAGCAACTGACCAAACGCTTTAGCGCCAAAGGCAGCTTTAATGGGGTGATGGCCGTCGAAGCATCAGAGATGGAAACCCACCTAAATCAGCAAGTGCAACAACTGTTGAATGCGGTACTAAAGGATCAGGAGATCCAGCAATTTATCCAAGGAAGTGAAGCATGAAAACGGTCGTGCAAGCCATTATCGGCTGCCTGTTAACGGCGTTACTGTGGCCAGCGGCAGCGGATGAGATCCAATCTGATAACCTGTTTCCAGTGGTCGAGTTAACCACCAACCATGGCACCATCGTCGTCGAATTAGATCGCAGCCGAGCACCACTGACAGTCGATAATTTTTTGCACTATGTGGTCAGCGGCGCCTACGACAACACCATCTTTCACCGCGTCGTCAGCGACTTTGTGGTGCAAGGCGGTGGCTACAATCCAGAATTGATTGAGGTCAAAGAGCGTGAGCAGTTGGTCAACGAGTCCGGCAACGGCCTACGCAATACCCTTGGCACCATTGCCATGGCACGTACCAACGAGCCCCACAGCGCCACCAGTCAGTTCTATTTCAATCTGGCCGATAACCTCAATCTTGATCCCTCCACCCGCCGCTGGGGTTATGCGGTATTTGGCGAGATCACCGCAGGCCTAGAGATCTTAGAAAAGATGGGCTTGGTCGCCACCGGCTATAACGCGGAGTTAGCTGCGCCGAATGTGCCGCTTGAGCCTTTACTGCTGGTTAGCGCCAAGCTCAAACCGGAATAAACGATTATCGCGTTTAGCCATTGGTATTAAAGCCCAGAGTCGCTACTCTGGGCTTTATTTATATGATTCATAAGGTTAACGGATGATCAGCAGCCAACCTAAACCGCTGTGGGACAGTCTTGCCGTATACGCCCATAAACGGGTGCTGAGCCTGTTTGCCTTGGGGTTTTCCTCTGGCCTGCCGTTGGCGCTGGTATTCGGCACTCTATCGTTTTGGCTGCGAGAAGCGGGTATTGAACGCGCCACCATCGGTTTCTTAAGTTGGGTGGCGCTGACCTACTCGTTTAAATTTCTGTGGGCACCGCTGGTGGATCGCCTGCCGTTACCACTGCTGACCGCCCTACTCGGCCGACGCCGCAGTTGGCTGCTGCTGACCCAATTGCTGCTGATGGCGGCGTTGGCAGCGATGGCGGCAACCGATCCGCAACAGGATCTCAGCCGCTTAGTATTACTGGCTCTGCTGGTGGCCTTTGCTTCGGCTACTCAAGATATTGTGGTTGATGCGTTTCGCATTGAAGCGGCGCCGGAATCGATGCAAGCGGCGCTGGCGGCGGCTTACCAGATGGGCTACCGACTGGCGATGATCGCCTCCGGTGCTGGCGCATTGGCCATTGCCGCATGGGCCGATCCCAACCCCGATGGCTACCACGCTGCGGCGTGGCAAACCGCCTATTTAGCGATGGCGGCACTGATGCTTATCGGCTTAACGGCCACGCTAATGAGCCGCGAGCCACAACTGCCAGTGGCAGCCCAACCCAAAGCCTGCGATGGCTGGCAAGATTGGCTCTACCAAGCCTTTGTCGCCCCCTTTGCCGACTTCTTTCAGCGCTACGGCAAACAAGCGCTGCTGATCCTAGCGTTAATCGCCACCTACCGCTTGGCAGACATCGTTATGGGAGTGATGGCCAATGTGTTTTATGTCGATATGGGCTATAGCAAAGGCGAAATTGCCGCCATTGCCAAGGTATTTGGGGTCTTGATGACGCTGCTGGGCGCGGCCATCGGTGGCGCCTTGGTGTATCGCTTTGGCACGCTAAAGGTGCTGTTCCTTGGTGGCTTTTTGGTGGCAATAACCAACCTACTGTTTGCCTGGTTGGCGAGCGTCGGCCATAACCTGACGCTGCTGACGGTGGCTATCTCCATCGATAATTTCAGCGCAGGGATCGCCACCAGCGCCTTTATCGCTTATCTATCCAGCCTCACCAACATCGCCTACAGTGCCACCCAGTACGCGCTACTGTCATCGATGATGTTACTGTTTCCTAAGTTTGTTGCTGGATTCTCTGGGGTGATGGTCGATAGCCTCGGCTACGTCGGCTTCTTTGTCGCAGTCAGCATCATGGGCTTACCGGTGTTGGTGCTGATCGCCATTTTAGCCAAGCACACTAAAAACGACGGCAGCGCTGATACCGCACAGCCCGAGCCGCCCCAATCCTAACGCCGTAACCAACAAGGCCACCGTGATGGTGGCCTTAGTGTTTCACTTGAACGCTCAAGCGTTTAGCAGATTGATATGAGTCACTGCGGTTCATCCCGCAGGAACACCAAGGTATCGGCACTGGATTGCTCCGCGCTAAAGCGATAGCCGGCGTAGTCAAACGCTTCCAGTTGTTTAACATCCGTTGGCCGCTGCTCAATCAGAAAACGCGCCATCAAACCACGAGCTTTTTTGGCGTAGAAGCTGATGATCTTATATTGGCCATTCTTAAAATCTTTAAACACCGGGGTCACCACAGTGGCATCCAGCAACTTCGGTTTTACCGACTTAAAGTATTCATTCGACGCCAGATTCACCACCACATTATCACCTTGCGCGGCAACCTCGCGATTCAGCAGCTCGGTGATCCGCTCACCCCAGAACTGATACAGATCGTTACCGCGGGAGTTGGCCAACTTGATACCCATCTCCAGCCGATAAGGTTGGATCAGATCCAGCGGCTTCAACAATCCATACAGGCCAGAGAGGATCCGCAGGTGCGATTGGGCGAACTCTAACTGTTCGAGACTCAAGCTGGCCGCATCCAAGCCACCATAAACGTCACCGTTAAAGGCCAATACCGCGGGCTTGGCATTGTCTGGGGTAAATGGCACTGACCACTGGGCAAAGCGGGCAGCATTCAGCCCGGCCAATTTGTCCGACAGTTTCATCAGACTGGCCAGATCCGCCGGCGTTAACTTACGACAATCGGCCATCAGCAGTTCGGCCTCGGCCAATAACTGCGGCTGGGTATATGCGCTAACGTGCGGCGGGGTTTCAAAATCAAGATTTTTCGCAGGGGAGATCAACGCCAACATCGCAGGCTTCCTATTCCAGTTCGTTAGCTGTGAATATACCACTGCCCGATAACAAAAAAACCACGCGACGGTGTGGTACCGTGGCGTGGTTTTCGATTGCGCCAATCTTATCGATCAGCGCCAGCTTAAGCGATTAGGCTTTGTGCTTTTTGCTTTTCAGCCAAGTGTTGCAAGCCAGTTGCTCTTTCAGAGACTCAATCTTGTGGGCATCGAACTCTGGGGTTTTGCCAGCTTTCAGCTGCACTTCGTAATCTTCGATTACCGCGTAAGCAACCTTAGACAACGCCACGATAGCCACGATGTTCACCAGTGCCATCAAGCCCATCGATACGTCAGCGAAGTTCCACACCATGCTCAACGATGCCACCGAGCCAACCAGTACCATCGCCAGCACCAGCAGACGGAACACCAGCAGAACGGTCTTGTTCTTGCTTAGGAACAGAATGTTGCTTTCGGCGTAGCTGTAGTTAGCGATGATTGAGCTAAAGCAGAACAGCAGAATCGCCGCTGCCAAGAAGTAGCTCGCCCAGCCGCCCAGTTCGTTGGTCAGTGCCAACTGCAGCAGACCGATACCTTTCTGACCTTCAGACGCATCCAGCACACCAGAAACCAGAATGATCGCCGCAGATGCAGTACAGATCACTAGGGTATCAACGAATACGCCGATCATCTGCACAAAACCTTGAGATGCAGGGTGGTTCGGGTTTGGTGTTGCAGAGGCGGCGATGTTAGCCGCTGAACCCATGCCCGCTTCGTTGGAGAACAGACCACGAGCCACACCCGCCATCACGGCACCCATCATACCGCCAGCAGCTTGATCCAGGCCGAAGGCGCTGTTGAAGATCAGCGCAAACGCCGCCGGAACTTCAGACAGGTTCATCACAATAACGATAACTGCCAGACCCAAGTACAGCAATGCCATTACTGGAACGATCTTCTCAGACACGCTGGCAACCTTTTTCAGGCCACCCATGATCACGTAGGCGGTCAGCGCCACAATCACCACGGCAATGATGTTTTTATCAATGCCAAAGGAGTTATTCAACGCATCGGCGATGGTGTTTGCTTGTACCGAGTTAAAGGCAAAACCGAAGGCGATGATCAGCAGGATTGAGAACAAGATCCCCATCCAACGACGGCCAAGGCCTTGCTCCATGTAGTACGCTGGGCCACCGATGTATTGGCCATCTTCACGGCGTACCTTGTACACCTGCGCCAAAGTGGATTCAACGAACGCGGTTGCCATACCCAACAGGGCGATCAGCCACATCCAGAAGATCGAGCCAGCACCACCAACGGTAATCGCCACGGCAACACCGGCCATGTTACCGGTGCCAACACGAGCGGCCATCGAAGTACAAAATACTTGGAACGAGGATAAGCCATCGGCTGGATTTTCACGGCCATCGCGAACCAGACGGACACCGTGACCGAACAAACGTAACTGAATAAAGCCCAAGCGCACAGTGAACAGTACGCCCGCAGTTACCAATACATAAATAAGGACTTTGCCCCACAGCACACCATTAGCAAAGTTAATGGCGCTATTTAGCGCAGCAGTAATAGTTTCAATCATAATAAGTTCTTCTTGAGGGCACCAAAGAGGCCAACACCGCATCAAGATGCGCTGTTAAACGACGGTGACTAACAATAAACTTCCATTCCAAATGGTTGACCAGAACGGTCGGTTATCAGCCTTTATGTAGCAGATTTAATTATGTTTCGAAGCAGCTTTCACTGCTCCTGTACTGATAACGCAAAGCACACTACCACAGAATTTTCGCCGCCACAGGTGAGCCACATCACAGTAAATCAACCAATCTACTGCTACGCCAGTAAAACTGCGCAACATTTACCCAACTTAACGCTAAGCCAACAAAAATGCAGCGTTTTTGCAATAACAACGGCACCCCTTCAATGAGTCACCGTGACTGCTAGTATTTGCCAATCATTACCACCGCACATTATTTTAAGTCGTTGATATTTTGCACTTAATTACCAATAATCATGCACCAATTAACGACGATTCACAGTCATGACGAAAGAGTTTGTGAATCCACCAGTTATTTCGCGCTAACAGTTGGCAAACACAAGCAAATTTCCTTTAATTAGTCACAATTAAATGACGGGCAGCAGCCCGCACAATGGAATACCCGCCCATGGCCAACGCATTAGAACAACTCAAAGCTGTTACCACTATTGTCGCCGACACCGGTGACATCGAAGCCATCCGCCGCTACGCGCCGCAGGATGCCACCACCAACCCATCACTGATCCTCAAAGCGGCACAGATCCCAGAGTACGACAACCTGATTGCCGACGCCGTTGCCTATGCCCAAGCGCAAAGCAGCGATCCAGCAACGCAGTTGGAAGACGCCGCCGATAAACTGGCGGTGAATATTGGTGTTGAGATCCTAAAGCTGGTTCCTGGGCGGATCTCCACCGAGGTGGATGCCCGTCTGTCATTCGATACCGAAGGTTCGGTCGCCAAAGCCCACAAACTGATGGGACTGTACCAACAAGCCGGCGTTAGCGCCGATCGCATCCTGATTAAGCTGGCCTCCACTTGGGAAGGCATTCGCGCGGCTGAACAGCTAGAACAGCAAGGCATCAACTGCAACCTAACCCTACTGTTTAGTTTTGCCCAAGCGCGCGCATGTGCCGAAGCTGGCGTTTACCTGATCTCACCATTTGTTGGTCGCATTCTGGACTGGTACAAGCAAAGCACCGGCGAAGAGTACAGCGCCCAGTCCGATCCAGGTGTGGTTTCAGTCACCAGCATCTACAACTACTACAAGCAGCACGGTTATGACACCGTGGTAATGGGCGCCTCGTTCCGCAACACCGGCGAGATCCTAGAACTTGCCGGTTGTGATCGCCTGACCATTGGTCCAGCACTGCTGGAAGAGCTGGAAAACAGCAACGTCACCGTGATCGAAAAGCTGAAGTTCGCCGGTGAGCAGCAAGCGCGCCCTGAACCGATGTCAGAGCACCAGTTCCGTTGGGAGATGAACGACGATGCCATGGCCACCGAAAAGCTGGCTGAAGGCATTCGTAACTTCGCTATCGACCAAGGCAAACTGGAAGCGATGCTGCGTCAGCGTCTCGGTCTGTAACCTTTGGTAGTAAATGAAAAGCCCGAGTCTTACTCGGGCTTTAGTGTATTCAAGGCACAGCCGGACGTGCCATGCACCAGCATAGGAACCACAAGAATATGACTAACCCAACCACCCTGCCCGCTTGGCAACAACTAAGCCAATTGCGATCGCAGTTTGCTGATTTCTCTTTGCGACAGGCGTTTGCCACCGATCCTCAGCGCGCCGAGCGGATGAATCTCACCGCGGCAGGGCTCCAGTTGGATTACTCCAAAAACTTGGTGGATCAATCGGTTCTGGCGGCATTGCTGCAGCTAGCAGAGGAAGCCGGGGTTGCCACCTTGCGCCAGCAGATGTTTGCCGGTGATGCCATTAACAACACCGAAGGTCGCGCGGTTCTACACACCGCCCTGCGCAACCACAGCCGCAGCGAGATCATCGCCGATGGCGCCAATGTGGTACCAGAAGTGGCAGCCACCTTGGCCAAAATCAAAGCCTTTGTTGATGAGATCCACAGCGGCCAACGCCGCGGTTTTGATAACCAAACCTTTACCGACGTTATCGCCATCGGCATCGGCGGTTCATTCTTAGGGCCGAAAGTCGCCACTGAAGCGCTGCGTCCCTACGCCGTCGCCGGCATCAAGCTGCACTTTGTCGCCAACGTAGATGGCACCGCGCTGGCAGAAAAGCTCAAGCGGGTTGATGTTGCCCGCACCTTGGTGGTGATGTCCTCTAAGTCATTCTCGACCCAAGAGACCCTCGCCAACACCTTAAGTGCTCGCGATCACTTTATCGCCGCCGGTGTGCCCGTCGATGCCATTGGCAAACACTTTGTCGCCATCAGCTCCAACGTCACCGCGGCGGTGGAATTTGGCATCGATGCCGCGAACGTCTTCCCGATGTGGGATTGGGTTGGTGGCCGCTACTCGCTGTGGTCGGCGATTGGTTTGCCGATCGCCCTAGCGGTGGGATTCGATAATTTCGAGCAATTACTAAGCGGCGCTGCGGCGATGGATCAACACTTCACTGACGCGCCGCTGGCGCAAAATATGCCGGTGCTGATGGCGCTACTGTCACTGTGGTACATCAACTTCTATGGCAGTCAAAGCCAAGTGCTGTTGAGCTATGACCACTATCTGCGCGGTCTGCCAGCGTATGTGCAGCAACTGGATATGGAAAGTAATGGCAAGGGCGTTGATAAGCAGGGCAACCCCGTCAGTGTGAGCAGCGGCCCAGTGATCTGGGGCGGCGAAGGCACCAACGGTCAGCACGCTTATCACCAGCTGTTGCATCAAGGCACCGCGTTGATCCCAGCGGACTTTATTCTGCCGCTGCAAAGCCACAACCCTATCGGCAATCATCATCAGATGTTGGCGGCTAACTGCTTAGCGCAGTCGCAGGCATTAATGCTCGGTAAAACCCTAGATGAGGCTAAAGCCGAGCTAACCGCGAAAGGGGTAAGCGGCGAACAACTAGAGCTGCTGGCCAAGCACAAAGTGATGCCGGGTAACCGCCCAAGCAACACCCTGTTGATGAATCAGCTGACCCCAGCCACCTTAGGCGCATTGATTGCCTTGTATGAGCACCGCACCTTTGTTCAAGGGGCGATCTGGGGCATTAACTCATTTGACCAATGGGGGGTTGAACTGGGCAAAGTACTGGGTGACGCGGTATTGGCTGAGATCTGCGCCAGCGAGCAGTTAAATCAACTGGATCCATCAACCAATCTATTGGTGAAAGCGGTTCGTCAAGGGGTCATCAGGGCGTAGAACAGAAAACGTCGTTTTGTAATAAATATGTTGCAACCTTTCTCCGTGTCATGATATATCCGTAAGTGATAATAAGCATAGGGGGAAGGTTATGGAACGACTCGATTATGGCTCACCTGCTGGAAGCGTGGTAGAACGGCCAACTCGCTCCCGAGGCAGTAAAAAGCGCAAGTGGCGTGAAATTGAAGCGATTCAAGAGCGCAAAAGGCTTCGACAGGAGCTTGAAGATATCGACTTCTGCTTTGATGTTGAAGACGAACTGCTGGAAGAGTAATGCTCAAGCCGGTAACAAAAATGCCTCGCACAGCGAGGCATTTTTATGCGTGCTAAATGATTAGCTGGCCGCTAGGTAATCGCGCAGATGTTGGTAGTCCGCGCCACTATTGGCAAACAGTGGATCTGACTGGCATAACTGCTGTAATTGTGGCGTTAGTGACTGCCAATCGTCCTCGCTTAAGGTCGCGGCAATCTTTGGCAGCAACTGCTGATCCTCATAACTCAAATGATTGCGCTGCAGGGTTAGAAACTGGCGCAAGTTGGCAACCAAACGCTGCCGCGGCACCACCTGATCGGCCAAAATCATGGTCACCGTCGCTAAAATTGCGCTGGTGGCCTGCGCCAAAGCTTGATGCTCCTCAGCCAATTTGTGCAAGGTCAACGCCGGTTGCCCGGTCCGCTCTAGGTAGAACTGATAGATCCGATCTTCCAATGGATGATGGCAGCGATCGGCGTAGCGGTGCAGATAATCAATCAACTCTTGCAGCATCGGCATATTGATGCCACCGCCCTGCTCTAACCGTTCAATCTTCTGTTCCAGCAGATCCAGCAAGATATGGAAATGGCGATGGTCTTCGGCAATTCGCTCAAGCATACAGAACTCTCTTTCGACAGTGATGGCCACCAACATGCCTGAGTCACAACGGAAACACTATGATCGCTATCAAGGTTGCCAATCGATGCTGTGGTAACCCTGTGCCAGCAAGTAGTGGTTAGTTTTTGAAAAGTGGCGACAGCCAAAAAAGCCTCGATAGGCCGACAGCGGCGAAGGGTGTGGCCCATTCAGTAGCAGATGTTTGGTCGCGTCGATATTGCGCCCCTTCTTCTGCGCATGCGCGCCCCAAAGAATAAACACCACGTTTTGACAATGCTGATTAACCGCCGCAACTACCGCATCGGTAAATTGCTCCCAGCCCAATTTGGCGTGAGAATGGGCGTGCCCCTGATTAACCGTCAACACCGTATTAAGCAGCAGTACCCCTTGGTCGGCCCAGCGGCTTAGATCGCCATCAACAGGTACCTGAAATCCTTCAATATCGGTCGCTAGCTCTTTATAGATATTGACCAGTGACGGCGGCAACTTCACCCCTTTAGCCACTGAAAAGCTAAGGCCATGGGCCTGCCCCTCACCGTGGTAGGGATCTTGACCTAAGATCACCACCCGTACCTTATCCAGCGGCGTGCGCTCCAGCGCCACAAAGACCTGCGACTCCGGTGGGTAGATCGCCTGACCGGCGGCGCGCCAGTCGCTAATTTGCGCCAGCATCTGTTGATAGTATGGTTGTGCCCGCTCAGCGGCTAACACCTGATCCCAATCGATGTTCATCGAAACTTCTCTGCAAAAAAACGATTAGCCAATGTTAATCAATTCGTTGGCATCGACCAACGGCCAGCAATATAGTGCCAAGGTTATTTTAGGAGTGCCCATGCGATTTATCGGAGCCCACGTTAGCGCCGCCGGTGGCGTCGAAAACGCCCCCATCAACGCCCATAAGATTGGCGCCAACGCCTTTGCCCTGTTTACCAAAAACCAGCGCCGCTGGCAGGCAAAGCCACTGACCAGCCGTGATATCAGTAATTTTAAAGCCAACTGTCAGCGCTTTGGTTACCGCCCGGAGCAGATCCTGCCCCACGACAGCTACTTGATTAACCTCGGCCATCCTGAAGCCGAGGCGCTTGCCCGTTCCCGCGATGCCTTTATCGATGAGATGCAGCGCTGTCAGCAACTGGGGTTAACCCTGCTGAACTTCCATCCGGGGAGCCACTTAAAACAGATTAGCGAAGCCGACTGTCTGGCGCGTATCGCCGAATCGATAAACTTGGCGCTGGATGCCAGCAGCGGTGTTACCGCGGTAATTGAAAACACCGCCGGTCAAGGTAGTAACCTTGGCCACCGCTTCGAACAACTGGCAACCATCATCGACCAAGTTGACGATAAAAGCCGTGTCGGTGTCTGCTTAGATACCTGTCACACCTTTGCCGCCGGTTACGATCTGTCCAGCATCGCCGCCTGTGAAGCGACCTTCGCCGAATTTGATGCCATCGTTGGCCTGCATAACCTCAAAGCGATGCACCTTAACGGCAGCAAATCAGCCCTTGGCAGTCGCGTTGACCGCCACCATAGCCTCCATCAAGGCGAGCTAGGCACCGAACTATTCCAATTCTTGATGAACCATCCGGCCACCGAAAGCATTCCACTGGTGCTGGAAACCATCGACGAAACCCTGTGGCAGGAAGAGATCAACTGGCTGCGTGGATTGCAAACCGCCTAGCACAGCAGCAATTAGGTTGCAGTTAGCAGTTAGCAGTTAGCAGTTAGCAGTTAGCAGTTAGCAGTTAATTGTTACTGGTAGCCGCCGAAACACAAAGCCCTCGCAATGCGAGGGCTTTGATTATCGGCGTCATGCAACAGCTCACGCCGCGGTTACTGACCGGCTACTTCGTCGTTTTTGATGTTGAAGAACACCGCGTACAGCGCTGGCACAATCACCAAGGTCAATAGGGTGGCGAAGCTTAAACCAAATACCATCACCACTGACATCGACTTAAAGAAAGCGTCGTAGAACAGCGGGATCACTCCCAGTACGGTGGTGATGGCGCCCATCATCACTGGCCGCAAACGGCTGGCCGACGCCTGCACCAAGGCATCCATCCGCGGCATATTGGTGGCAATATCGAGGTCTATCTGCTCGACCAAAACGATGGCGTTCTTGATCAGCAGTCCCGACAGCGACAGCAGTCCCAAGATCCCCATAAACTCCAATGGGGTCTGGGTTAGCACCAAGCCAAACACCACGCCGATCAGCGCCAGTGGCACCACCAGCCAGATCACCAGCGGCTGACGTACCGCGTTAAACAGCAGCAGCACCACAATCACCATCGCCGCCAAACCAGCCGGAATGGTGGAAGCCAGATCTTCATTCGATTCGGTGGAATCACCAAAGATCCCCTCCCACTCCATGGTATAACCGTCCGGCAGTGCAATCGCCTCAATCTGATCGGTAATGCGGCCACGCAGTTGTGATTCCAGTTCGCTGCCATCGGTACTGACCTGCGCTTTGATGGTCCAAACGCGGTTTTCTCGGCGCAACTGGCCATCTTGCCACTGGGTATCTACCCCGGTTACTACGCTGCCCAACGGCACCACATTGCCGGTGTCGCTGGAAACCACCGCGATATTGTCGATATCTTGCAGCCCCTGCCGCTCCGACTCTGGCGCCCGCAGCACGATTGGGATCAGCTGATCCTGCTCGCGGTAGACGCCAATTTGGCGGCCATTAAAGTTGGTTTGCAGCGCCCGGGCGATATCTTGACGAGTCACCCCAGCACGCTGAGCGCTGAGCTCATCCACCTGCGGCACCAGCACCGGCACTGGATTACGCCAGTTATCTTTGATCTCTACCCCACGGCCATCGGCATACATAATCGCATTGGCTTGACCGGCGAGATCTCGTAGTACCTGCGGATCTGGGCCACGGAAGGTAACCTCGATATCCGAACCGCCACCGGGACCAAGCACAAACCGCCAAACCTTAGTTTGCGCATCCGGGAACTGCTCACCGAGGTAGCTTTCCACTTTGCGCTTTAAGGCGTCAATCTGGCGGTAATCGTCCAACCGCACCAGCAATTGACCGTAAGCGCCATTGGGCGATTGTGGCGAGTAGATCAGCATGTAGCGAATGCCACCAGAGCCGGTGCTGGAAAGCACACTTTGCACCCCCTCTTGCTTGGCAATAAAGGCTTCAATCTGGCGAATATCGGCGCCAGTGCGCTCGATATCGGTGCCCTCTGGCAACCAATAGTCGACCACCATCTGCGGTGAAGTGGAAGTTGGGAAGAACCCCGGCTTCATAAACTGAGCGCCCCACAACGAGGTGATAAATAGCGCTACAATCGCGGTTAAGGTTAGCCAGCGAAAACGTACGGCGATCCGCACCAACGATTGATAACCAGCCACCACCCGACCAACTTTGGCCGGCTCTGCAGCGGCATCGCCGTTGGCTTTAAACAGCAGATAACAGAACAGCGGCGTTAGGGTAACCGCGAACAACCAGCTAAACAGCAGCGAGATCAGGATCACCCAGAACAGATGGCCGGTGTATTCGGCGGTGCTGCCAGGGGCAAAGCCGATCGGCGCAAACGCCAAACAGCCAACGATGGTACCGCCCAGCAATGGCCACTGGGTTTGGCTGACTACCTCTTTGGCGATCTCAAGCTTGCCGCGACCACGTTGAATGCCAACCAAGATCCCCTCGGTCACCACGATGGCGTTATCGACCATCATCCCTAGGGCAATGATCAACGCCCCCAGCGAGATCCGATGCATCGGAATGCCAATCAGGTTCATGGTCGCCAGTGTCGCCGCAATGGTTAGCAGCAAAATCGCGCCAATCACCAGCGCCGACTTAACCCCCATAAACAGCAGCAGGGTGATCACCACAATCGCCAGCGCGGCAAACACGTTGGCAACGAAGTTCTCTACCGAAGCGGCCACTTCAGCGCCCTGATGGTAGAAGCGTTCAACGTTGATGCCATAGGGACGACGACTTTCCGATTCCAGCAGATAGGCGTCCAGCGCTTCACCCACCGCCACCACGTTGGAGCCGGTGACATTGGACACCCCTAGCGCGATCGCATCCTGCTGATTAAAGCGGATCACTCGTGACGCCGGCGTTTGCACCCCTCGGGTTACGGTGGCGATATCGCGCAGATAGATAGCACGGCCATCAACGCTGTCGGAGATCAGGGTATTTTCCAGTGCGGCAATTGAGTCCACCGCGCCGGTTGGTGCCAGAATCAAACGCTGCTGGCCGACCTGCACATTACCGGCATTCACCACCTGATTTTGCAGTGCCAAGCGGTTGGCGATGGCATCAATGGAGATCCCCAGTGCTGTGCTGGCCTCGCGATTTAGCTCAACAAAGATCTGCTCGGCTTGCTCGCCCAGCAACGCCACCTTGGCAACATTGTCGATCTGCTCAATTTCTCCTTTGAGCTCTTCAGCGTAATCCTGCAGCTCGGCGTTACTGAAACCGTCACCGCTGATCAGGTAGTACATGCCATACACGTCACCGAAGTCATCGACCACAATCGGTGCCGATGCCCCCGGCGGCAGCTTGGTTTCGCTGTCACTGATCTTGTTACGCAGTTTGCTCCAAACGGTGGATAGCTCCGCCTTACTCTTGGAGAACTGGTACTTAATCTCGACGGTGATCTCCGACTTACCAAAGGAGGAGATCGATTCCACCGTCTCCACCTCTTGCAGTTGGCGAATGGCGATCTCTAGGGTTTCGGAAACCTCATCGGCCACCTCTCGTGGAGTGGCACCAGGGTAGTAGGTAATCACCTGCGCCTGACGGATCACAAAGTCGGGATCCTCCAACCGCGGCATGGTTTGGTACGCCTGCCAGCCTAGGATGATCGACAAGGCGATGACGATCACACTTAAGACTTTGTTGCGAATAGTAAATTCTGCAAAGTTCATCGAGTTATCCAAGCCTCTGCCTAACGCTGCCAAGGACGAACGGCCAACCCTTCGGCTAAGAAGCTGCCACCGGCCGCGACCACTTGCTCGCCGGCTTGCAAGCCGCTAATCACGGTTGCCATCTCGGCGCTGTCAGCGGCCAAGGTAACCACCCGCTTACTGAGAGTTTGGCTGCTGGCATCAAACACCCACACGTACTGGTTTTGGCCGTCACTGAGGATAGCGGTGAGCGGCAGGGTAAAACGGTTCGGCGCCACATCAGCCACGGTTCGCTCGACAAACAGTTTGCCGTTCATGCCCGGCAACACCAGATGCTGCTCGCCGACTTGGATATAGAAGTGCACCGCGTAGGTTTGCGAGATGGGATCGGCCTCCAACTGCGCCGAATTAAACTGCGCCGGGAACTGCACCTGCGGCAAGCTCGACAGCACCAGATAGCTGCGCCACTGACGATCGTTTTTGGCCCCGGCGATGGTGGCCGCAGGTACGTTGATGGTGACCTTCATCAGATCGGTCGCCAGTACCGAGGCCACCAGCTCACCGGCATTGATGTTGTCTAGTCGTTCGACCGGCAGGTTGGCGATCACCCCAGAAAACGGCGCCACCAGCACCGCGTCTTTCACCGCTTTTTGCGCCTTTTGGTAATTTGCCAGCGTCACATTACGATTGGAGCTCAGCTCATCCATCTGACTGGCTGAGATAGTGCCGCTTACGGCCAACTTCTGACCGCGGTCGAAGTTGCTTTGGGCATTGCGGTACTGCGCTTCGGCGGAGATCAGTGCGCTGTCGAGATCTTCAGAGTTTAATCGCGCAATTACCTGGCCCTGTTGCACTTGCTGGCCCTCTTTCACCAACAGTTCATCAATGATGCCGCCGATCTGGAAGGTCAGCGCCGCCGATTCCGCCGCCGATACCGTTGCCGGGTAACTTTGCGCCAACTGCTGGCCGCTGGCTGCCACCGTCAGCAGTTTCACCGGCCGAGGTTTGGCTTGCTCTGGTGCAGCAACCTGCTCGGCGGTACAGCCGCTAAGCAGTGTGGCCAGCGTTACCGCGCTTAGAAGTAAAGATCGTTTCATGGCAGCTCTCTTTAATTGGGCTATCTGGTTGAAATCGTTATCAATGCACTAAGGATGACCACCTTAGCGCGAAAAATATGCGAATGGCATTAGTAATAGTCGCATCATAATCAGCCGAGCCAAGCCAAGGTGTCCGCAATCGGACAATCTGTTAACATCGTTGCTGAATCTTTTCTTTGGCGTTTGTCGATCATGATTAATCACCAGCAGATCCACTGGCCCATTGCCCTTAGCAGCGCCTATCAGCAACAGTTGCTGGCAGTGGGACAGCAATCGCGCGCTTTCCCTAAAAATGGCGATCTGCCCGGTGATGGCACCCTGTACTACATCCATCGCGGCTTAGTGGCGTTAAGGGTGTATACCTTATGCGGTCGCAGCGTGATCACCATGATCCGCGGCGAGGGGGAATGGCTGACCACCTACAGTGGTCCGATGGCCCTGTCCATTCACGTTGAACCGTTAACCGATTGCCAGCTAATGAGTTTTAGCGCCGATAAGTTAGACAAGCTAAAGCAACAACAGTTAGAACATTACAAACTGCTGCACGGCATTAGCCAAAGCATCCAAGCCCGTTGGATGCAGGCGCAGCTGATTGGTTGTTTTAGCGCCCAAGAGCAAGTCGCTTATCTGCTACTTGAGTTAGGACGTCACTTCCCTCGTTATCAGGTCCCACTGTCGCAAAAACGGTTGAGTGAACTGACTGGCATTGCCCGCCAGCGAGTTAATGAGACCTGTCGAGCACTGGTCGCCGCCGGTGCCATCGACAGCCAGCACAGCTTAATTACCCTGAAACGGCTGGCGCCTTTTAATGAAATATTGCGCCACAGTGATCTCTCCAGCCACAACCCGCTACTGCTGTTAGGTCAACACATACCGCAGTAACGACAGAATAAAAAATCACCAATTGTAGATATTTATGTACAAATCACACTAGCCGAAATCAGCCAGTATTGGTTGTCAACTGGCCGTCGATTGCCGACATTAGTGCCAACAACATTACATACGCCAAGGATTGGGGATGAAATTCGGATTATTCGGAATAATGCTACTGCTTAGTGGCCACAGTTGGGCGAGTGCCGTTGGGGTTCATGGCATGGTTCTGATAAACAGTCAGCAAGGTTTGATTGCCAGCCATATGCCGCTGCATGGCTCAATCCACAGCCACCAGCTGCTGTTCACCCTGCAACTATCACCGCAGCATCACGCCAAAGCGTTGGCGCTGTTAAGCGAATATCCACTGATCACCTTAAAGCCAGAGCGATTTGATCTGCACCAACTCATGCACGGTTCACTGACCGAGTTCACTACTGAGGTGGTGGCTGGCCATTTTGAACGCGGTGGCCGCACCGAGCTCGAACAGGTTACGGTTAACGTCACTAAGATATTGCTGAATCAACCACTCAGCGAACAAGACAATGGCAACTACTACGCCATCGACCTTGGCCCGCAAACCTTGCTGGCACATCGGATCGCCGCGATACCGAGTTTTGACCAACTGATACTGGTCGACAGTCCGATTAGCGCAATCGGCGCAAAGAACACCCACAATGCCCCCACGCCACAACTGCGACTTGGCAACGGCCAACCTCTGAGCGACCACTCACTGTGGCAGGGGATGCCGCTGTATTCGCTCTATCTGGAAACCCAAGACTTTCAGGCACGCTGATGATAATTGCGCTGCTGCAACATCATCATGAGGAACATGCTGGTCACATTCAAGCGTGGGCAACCAGTCGCGGTTATCAATTGCTGCCACTACTGACCCCACAGTTGTCCCAATGGCCAAGGCTAACGGCGGTCGATGCGGTAATAGTGCTTGGTGGCGAATATGATCTGCACCAACGCAGTGAATTGCCATGGCTACAGCAGGAGCTGGATTGGCTGGCACAGGCGCTGGCAGCCAAACTGCCATTGATTGGGATCTGTTTAGGGGCACAATTGCTATCGCACCTGCTTGGAGCTAGAGTGCTACCGCTCATGTCGCCTGAGTTTGGCATTCAGCCACTCACCTTAAGCAGTGGCGACTGCATCGAGGTGCTGCAAGCGCATCACTACCGGTTTGAGCTACCCAATCACGCCACCCTACTTGGGTCGACCCCACTGTGCCAGCAACAGATCTACCGCTGCCAACAGGTACTGGCACTGCAGTGTCATCTAGAGTGGGACAGCAACATGTATCAACAATTGATTGGTCAACGCCTGCAGCGGGAATTCAATCACCAACCAGCCCACGGATTGTTGGTGCAATTGTTAGATCAACACCTTGCGGCTCACTCCACAATCACCGTTGCCACAACATAACGACGCTCGTCAGACAGTGACACATGAGTGCTTGTCGCGCCAAGTTGCGCCATACGTTCGGCAGCACCGCCACGCAATTGCAGTAGCGGTGCGCCCCACTCATTGTGACTAAGGCTGATATGCTGAAACGACACCCCGCGGCCGATGCCGGTGCCAAGGGCTTTGGCGGCCGCCTCTTTGATGGCGAAGCGCTTGGCGAGAAACCTTGCTGGATCGCTGCTGTGGCCAAGCTCGCGAAGCTCCGACTCAGTTAAGATCCGCGCCGCCAACTTGTCACCGAGCTTATCGAACCGGGTGGCAATCCGTTCGATCTCAACAATGTCAGTGCCTAAGCCTTTAATCGCCATTTAGCGGCGCGCCTCTAACATCAGCTGTTTCATGGTCTTAACCGCGGTTTCCAAGCCCTCAAAGGCCGCCCGAGCAATAATACTGTGGCCGATATTCAGCTCGAAAAATTGTGGGATAGCGGCAATCGGTTGGACGTTGTGATAGTGCAGACCGTGACCGGCATTAACCACCAAACCAAGACTGGCGGCGTGCTCGGCGCCCTTTTTAATTCGCTCAAGCTCGGCTTGTTGACTGCTGCCGTGGCTATCGGCGTAAGCGCCGGTGTGGATCTCAATCACCGGCGCCCCAACCGCGGCAGCAGCGTCAATCTGGGCGATGTCGGCATCGATAAACAGCGATACCTTGATCCCCGCGGCGCGCAAACGACTGCAAGCGTCTTCGATTTTGCCCTGCTGACCAACCACATCTAAGCCACCTTCGGTGGTAACTTCCTGCCGTTTCTCCGGCACTAGGCAAACGTATTCCGGCTTGATTCGCTCGGCGATGGCGAGCATCTCATCGGTTACCGCCATCTCCAGATTCATTCGGGTTTTGATGGTTTGCGCCAGCAGTTCAACGTCGCGATCGGTGATATGGCGACGATCTTCTCGTAGATGAATGGTGATGCCATCAGCGCCGGCCATCTCGGCCACCGCAGCGGCATAAACCGGATCCGGATAGTCGGTGCCCCGTGCGTTACGCAGGGTGGCAATGTGATCGATATTAACGCCCAGAAGTATGCTCATCGGTCCCTCGTTGTCGTAAAAATAGCGTCCGGCTATGCAAAGGTTTGCTGCCCAGCAGCGGCTTTAACAGCTCCCGCACTAAGCGTTTGCCTTGACGCAGATGTTCAATGTCGGCCAGTTGTTGATCCCGCCACGCCAGCAGCATTGCGCCAGATACGGCATCAACGCTGGGTTGGGCGGTGGCGATGAAGCCCTGGCCGGTGCGCCAGCGATAGTGGCAACTTGGCTGCAGCGGTTCGGAATCGGCATCGTAAACCAGTGGCGGCAACTGACCAAGGTGTTGCAGCAGCGCCAGCTCCAGATAGCGTAAATTGGCTTCGACGTTGATCTCTGCCGCAAGCCCCATCAAACACTGCTGATACTGCTCAAACAGCGCTTCGTCGGTTTGCCACTCCGGCAGCAGCCGTTGGCACAGTTCATTGACGTACAGGCCGCTGTAGAGTGCGGTCCCCGACAGAGGCAGCGGCATCGTCGGTGCTTCCAGCTGCGCCAGCGTGCGCAGGGTGGAATGGCCGGATAAGCCGACCAACAACGGTCGAAATGGTTGTAGCTGCGCCCGCTTAGCGGTGCCCGCTTTACCGCCAATACGAACCACGGCCGCAATGCGGCCGTGTTGTTCAGTCAGCAAGTCGAGTAACAAGCTGCTCTCTCGGTAGGGCCGAGAGTGCAGCAGGTAGGCTCGAACCAGCGGCGCTGGCTGGTACTTAGACAAAGTCTTAGTCGTCGCCATAGCCCAAGCTGCGCAGGGCGCGCTCGTCGTCGGCCCAACCGGATTTCACCTTAACCCAAGTCTCTAAGTAGACCTTGGTGTCAAACAGCTCTTCCATATCTTTACGGGCTTCGCGGCCGATGGTTTTGATCTTCTCGCCTTTGTTGCCGATCACCATCTTCTTCTGACCGGAGCGCTCGACCAGAATCAGTGCATTGATGTGGAAGGTGCCCTTCTCATCAACACCAAACTGTTCGATCTCAACGTTCAGCGAATACGGCAATTCGTCGCCCAAGAAACGGATCAGCTTTTCACGCAAGATCTCCGCCGCCATAAAGCGCTGGGAGCGATCGGTCACGTACTCTTCAGGGAAGTAGTGGATGCACTCAGGCAGCAGCGGCTGCGCCATCTTGATCAGCGGCTCTGGGCTACCGCCCTTACCGGCCGACATAGGGATGATCGCATCGAACGGGAACTGCTCCTGCAGCCACTGCAGGTGCGGCATCAGATCGGCTTTCTCTTTAACCTGATCAACCTTGTTGACCACCAGCACGGTTTTGCGTTCGCCGGCGCCGCGCTTGATCTTGTTCAGCACCATCTGGTCGTCTTCGGTCCATTTGGTGCCTTCAACCACCATCACCACCATCTCAACGTCACCAATCGATGACGCCGCAGCGCGGTTCATCAGGCGGTTGATGGCGCGTTTTTCCTCTTTGTGAAGCCCTGGGGTATCCACAAAGATGGTTTGGTAAGCGCCTTCGGTGTGAATGCCCATGATCCGATGACGGGTAGTCTGCGGCTTACGGGAGGTGATCGACACCTTCTGGCCAAGAATCAAGTTGAGCAGGGTGGATTTGCCAACGTTGGGACGGCCAACGATGGCAACAAAGCCACAATAGGTGGTATCGGTCATGCTTGTAACAGCTCCAGAGTTTTGGCTGCAGCATCCTGCTCGGCCTTGCGGCGGGAAGCGCCCTTACCAACGATAGCGTCAGTTAGGCCCTCCACTTGGCAGCTTACGGTAAAGGTTTGGTCGTGGGCATCACCGGTGATGTCCAACACATCGTACACCGGCAACGGCTTACGACGCCCCTGCAGATACTCCTGCAGGCTGGTTTTCGGGTCTTTTTGGCGCTGGCCGGGAACGATGGTGTTCAATCGAGTTTGGTACAGACGCAAAATCAGAGTGCGCGCCGCTTCGGTGCCACCATCGAGGTAAACGGCACCAAAGATCGCTTCCACCGCGTCGGCCAGAATTGATTCGCGACGAAAACCGCCGGATTTCAACTCGCCAGGGCCGAGCTTAACCACTTCCGACAGATTCAGCTCGCGGCCGATCTCTGCCAAGGTCACGCCCTTAACCAAAGACGCGCGCATCCGAGTCATGTCGCCTTCGGCGACTTTCGGGAAGCGGTTAAACAGTTCGTCGGCAATCACAAAACCGAGCACCGCGTCACCGAGGTACTCTAAGCGTTCGTTGTGGTTGCCGGCGGCGCTGCGATGGGTCAACGCCAGTTGCAGGCGCGCCACGTCGTTAAAACGATACTGCAGCGCACTTTGCAGGCGGGATAACTTGTCGATCACTCAATGCCTCCGATGCGCTCAAAGCGCACGCCGGATGGAATCCAGGTTGGCAGCAAGTCGGCTTCACTGCGATCAAACACAAATGACATCCAGATCACGCTGGCACGACCAACCAACTGGTCTTCGCTAACGAAGCCCCAAAAACGGCTGTCGGTAGAGTTATCGCGGTTGTCGCCCATCATAAAGTAATGGCCTTCGGGCACGATCCACTCGCCGATGCGGTTGCCCTGCTGTTGGAAATAATAAGCGGTCGGTTCACCACGGGCTGGGTTGATCAGCAGATCGTGCGTCACCTCACCCAGCACTTCGCGGTAGCGCTCCAGCGGAATGGTGCCGCTGCGGTATTCGCCTTGGTTAACACCAGCCACGTTCAGCGCTTTGAGCTCTGGGCATGGGTTCATGCCAGTTTCGCATTTAGGCTGAATGTACAGTTGCTTATTACGATAAACGATGCGATCGCCCGGCAGGCCAACCACTCGCTTGATGTAATCGATGCGCTCATCTTGCGGGTATTTAAATACCGCGACATCGCCACGCTCAGGCTTACCGGTTTCAATCAGGGTGCTGCGCCACACCGGATCTTTGATGCCATAGGCGTACTTTTCCACCAGGATAAAGTCGCCAACCAACAGCGTTGGCATCATCGAACCGGATGGAATTTGAAACGGTTCAAACATAAATGAGCGGAAGATCAGTACCGCCGCCAGTACCGGGAACACCCCATGGGCGTTCTCGGCAATGGCACCTTCGCGCAGGATGTTATGACGAGCGTCAGCATCCAACGGCGCCCCAGCATTGGCTTCCGCCAACGCCAGTGACGCCTTACGCTTAGGCAGCAGCACAAAGTGATCAAACGCCCAGATGAGCCCAGCCGCGAGGGTCAGGATCACCAGGATGTGTGAAAACAGTGTCGCCATAAATTAACTTTCTCCGACTTTCAGAATCGCAAGGAACGCTTCTTGTGGGACCTCAACGTTGCCCACTTGTTTCATGCGTTTCTTACCTTCTTTCTGTTTCTGCAGCAGTTTCTTCTTACGAGAAACGTCACCGCCGTAACATTTCGCGGTTACGTCTTTACGCAGCGCTTTTACGGTAGAACGGGCGATTACGTGGTTGCCGATGGCGGCCTGAATGGCGATATCGAACATCTGACGTGGGATCAGCTCGCGCATCTTCTCCACCAGCTGACGGCCACGGTACTGAGCGTTATCAGCGTGAGTGATCATCGCCAGCGCATCGACACGGTCGCCGTTGATCAGTACATCAACTCGCACCATCTTCTCTTCTTGGAAGCGGATAAAGTTGTAATCCAGCGACGCGTAACCACGGGAGGTGGACTTCAGGCGATCGAAGAAATCCAGTACCACTTCCGCCATTGGCAATTCGTACTTCACCGCTACTTGGTTGCCGTGGTAGGTCATGTCTTTCTGGACGCCACGCTTTTCGATACACAGGGTAATTACGTTACCCAGGTATTCTTGTGGTACCAGAATGTTGGCTTCCACGATCGGCTCAGCAATCTTTTCGATGTTGTTGATCGCCGGCAGGCCCGATGGGTTATCCACCAGTACCTCTTCGCCGTCGGTCTTGGTCACTTTATAGATTACCGTTGGCGCGGTGGTGATCAGCTCGAGGTTGTATTCACGCTCCAGACGCTCTTGGATGATCTCCATGTGCAGCATGCCCAAGAAGCCACAGCGGAAGCCGAAGCCCAATGCCGCCGAGGTTTCTGGCTCGTAGAACAGCGACGCGTCGTTCAGCGACAGTTTCGCCAACGCATCACGGAAATCTTCGTAATCGTCCGAGGAGATCGGGAACAGACCGGCGTAAACCTGTGGCTTCACTTTCTTAAAGCCTGGCAGTGGCTGCTCGGCGCCGCCTTTGGCGTGAGTCAGGGTATCGCCCACTGGCGCACCGTGGATCTCTTTGATGCCCATCACAACCCAGCCCACTTCACCGCAGTTCAGTTCGGTGGTGTCCTTCTGCTTCGGGGTAAAAATACCCAAGCGATCCACACCCCAAGTCTGGCCGGTGCTCATCACTTTAACCTTGTCGCCTTTCTTCAGTTTGCCGTTTTTCACGCGCACCAAAGACACTACGCCCAGGTAGTTATCGAACCAAGAGTCAATGATCGACGCTTGCAGCGGCGCCGCAGGATCACCTTCTGGCGCCGGAATGCTGGTGACAATGCACTCCAGTACGTCTTCGATGCCGATGCCGGTTTTCGCGGAGCAGCGCACCGCGTCCATCGCATCCAGACCAACGATATCTTCAATCTCTTGCGCTACGCGATCCGGATCCGCCTGTGGCAAATCGATCTTGTTCAGGATTGGCAGAACTTCCAAATCCATGTCGATGGCGGTGTAGCAGTTCGCCAGAGTCTGCGCTTCTACGCCTTGACCGGCATCTACCACCAGCAGCGCGCCTTCACAGGACGCCAGAGAGCGGGATACTTCGTAGCTGAAGTCCACGTGTCCTGGGGTATCAATGAAGTTCAATTGATAGGTTTCGCCATCTTTGGCGGTGTAGTCCAGAGTCACACTCTGGGCTTTAATGGTAATGCCGCGCTCACGCTCCAGATCCATTGAATCCAGTACCTGAGCCGCCATTTCACGTTCGGTCAGGCCGCCACAGTGTTGGATCAGACGGTCGGACAGAGTCGACTTACCGTGGTCGATGTGAGCAATAATCGAGAAATTGCGAATGTGCTTCATTTGGCCGTTACTTCACTCAAAAAAGGTCAAATTAAGAATCACAACAAATAGTTAGGTTGCCATTGGCAGCGTAGCTATTTGCTGTGACTGACGCGCCTACTTTCAGACGCCTACAAGGGGAGCGATTCTAGCGGATTTTTGGCCGCTGGGCTATTGCTGCCACAGCGATAACCAAGGGGATCTCAGTGACTACCGTTGCAGGGCACCGCGGCCCCCAACTGCCCCAAAATCTGCAGCGGTTTGGCCTGCTTGGCCGACCAGTATTTGGCCATCCGCCAGCCACCGAATCCGCCAACAACAAAGGCGGTGATGGTAGTAGGTTCCAGCGCAATCAGGGTATGCGCCAACAGCGCCAGCAAGATGGCGCTAAGCAATGGCAACAGGTAAACCATCGCCGATACCGCCAGCAGAGTTTGTTCGGTGATCCCAACCCGCAGCTGGGTACCAACCGCATAGGTCTGCTCACAGGGTAAGGTCAGTCGATTTTGTTTGGGGGCAAACGCTTTGGCGACCACGCCGGTGCCGCAATCATCGCTTTGTTCGCAATGACCGCAGGCACTTTGGCTAACCCAACTGATGGTCACTTGGTGACCATCGCAAGCTTCGACGGTGGCAATGGCTTCAATCATTGGGTGGCGGGATAAAGATTTTCAGCCACGTTTTGCAGGCTCTCCACCGGCATTCGGCCAACCGCAACCACTTCAAATTCGCCGTGGCGGGCGGAAGCCAGCGACAAGCCATTGCCGCTGCTGATATTGGTCGGCAGTTGCACTTGACCAACCCGACCAATGTATACCGAGAAGTCATTAAGACCGTCAGACACCGCCAGATATTCCACCGGCTCATTCAAACCGATCAGCAAATGCTGATCGTAATGACGTACTTCAAACCCTGATGGCAACCAGCCAAAACGCCACGGATGCGTTTGCGGCGACTCCGGCGCGGTGACTACCGCTGGCCATTGCTGAGCTCGCAGCTCGTGCAGCAGCGGACTGGCGTCATTGAAGCGATGGTGTTCAATCACCAGCAACTGTTCCAGCAGGTTGTTATCGGTATCGAGCAGGTCAATTCGCAGTGGAATCGCGGTTTCGGCATCCATCCACACCCGGTACTGATAGCGATATTGATCGGCAGCAACGATGCGGATCAGCTGGGCGCTGTGACCGGCAATCCGATTACGGCCGCCGAGCACAAAGCGGTAGTGGCCATCAAGCTCCAGCAATCCACCAGCAAAGGCGCCGGGCATAATGCCAGGGATGCGATCGCTGGTGACACTGTAAGGTTTGGTGTCTTGCTCAAGGTAGATCACCTTATTGCCGACCCGCGCCGAGCTTTTCAGTGGGCCATTAAGATGTTCTAAAAACGCCACCTGCTCACCATCGATCAGCCCGTGTTGGTAACGAAAGGCACGGATCTGATCCAGCTGCATGTGGATGTAGGAGATCTGGAAGTTGCTGGAATTAAGCGCCTCTTGCATACGCGCCAACCACAGCTTGGATTCGTCGTTGCCAGCGGAGCTTGGCAAGGTTTTCGGCTGTGAAACCACTGGGGTCTCAGCGGCAACGCTGATCACTGAGGAGCAGATCAGCGCGAGTGCCAATAACAGTCTTTGCAAAGGAGAACCCTATTAAGGGGCCGCTTAGTTAGCGACCACAATACCATTTAGTCGTTGCTGCAACAGGTGATCACGCAGGAACGCATTAGCACGCTTTTGCTGCTCTAACGCTTCTTGTTCCGCGCTCATCTCGGGCTGTGGCTGCCCCATGCCCGGCACTTGGTAGCTGGCCGGGGTTGGCGCGCCTAACATCGCTCGGGTTTGCAGCACCGGCATCGGGCTATCAATGTCTTCTGCGCCATATTGCTGAACGCCGACCACGGCCACCGCCGCCACGCCCGCAGCAATCGCGTACTGGCCAAACTGTTTACCCAGCTGCACCACTTTAGCGGGCATCGCAAAACGGCGCTTGCTTGGCTTTGGCGCCAGTACGGTTGGCTCATCCGCCAGTGCAGCAGCAACGCCTGCGGCGATGTCAAAATTCAGCTGATTAGGCAGATCACCACGCATGGCATCGCCAATCAGATGATAGTTTTGCCAACGCTGCTGCAGCTGCTCGTCCGCCATGATCGCATCGATATCATCGTGCTGACCGTGGCCGTCGATAAACGCCGATAGTTGCGCTTTGTTGTCAGTTACCATAAAGGTCGTTCCCCAGTTACCGCTCAAGCAGCGGTTGAATTTTCCGATCAATGGCTTCCCGAGCTCGGAAGATCCGCGAACGAACCGTTCCAACCGGGCAGTCCATCACTGCCGCAATCTCTTCGTAGCTCATGCCTTCGATCTCTCGCAAGGTAATCGCCACTTTTAACTCTTCTGGTAGAGATTCAATGGTGTCAAACACCACGGTTTTGATCTCATCAGAGAGGGCCTGACGCTCTGGCGATGCCACATCGCGCAGCGCATCCGCACCCTCATAAAACTCTGCTTCCTCGGCATCAACATCACTGCTCGGCGGTCGACGCCCTTGGCTGGTCAGGTAATTTTTAGCGGTGTTGACCGCAATCCGATACAACCAAGTGTAAAACGCACTGTCACCACGGAAATTGGGCAGCGAGCGATAGGCCTTAATAAACGCCTCTTGCGCCACATCCGCCACGTCACCGTGGTTGTTCACATAGCGTCCAATCAAATTGGCCACTTTGTGCTGATACTTCACAACCAGCAGGTTAAAGGCTTGTTTATCCCCCTGCTGCACGCGCTCGACCAGTTGTTGATCACTTAACGGCTCTTTCACTCGAGTCGTCACTCCTACTAAAACTACGGATTAAGCTTTCCGCTTATTACCAACCCAACTGGTTGGTATACCTACCTAACTTGTCTTATGCGCACTAATTGAGACTGCGGCGATCAATTAAAGTTCGTAAATATTTATGTGTTTTGACAAAAAAGGTCTACGCCCCTGAAACGCTGGGGATTTGCGCCGACACAGGATACCATTGGCGAACGATTTTTTGATGCCCACACTATACCGGATGACTCACGGACTTGAACATCGCACCGAACTGCTGGTTATTGGCAGCGGTGCCGCGGGACTCACTTTGGCCATTAAACTGGCCGAATTCGCCAAGGTGATGGTGATAGCCAAAAGCCAACTGAAAGACGGTTCCACCTATTATGCCCAAGGCGGCGTAGCGGCGGTTTTTGACGAAGCCGACAGCATTGATTCCCACGTAGAAGACACCCTGATCGCCGGCGCTGGCCTGTGTGATCGCCAAGCGGTGCACTTTACCGCCAGTAATGCCCGCGATGCGCTGGAGTGGCTGATTGGCCAAGGCGCCCATTTCGACACCGAAGTCGACAGTGACGGCCACAGTCGTTACCACCTAACCCGCGAAGGCGGCCACAGCCACCGCCGCATTCTGCACGCCGCCGATGCCACCGGCAAAGAGATCCAACTGACGCTGCAGCAACAGGCGCGCCAACACCCGAACATCACCGTATTAGAGGGTTACAACGCAGTCGATCTGATCACCTCGGAAAAACTAGGCTTACCTGGCGAAAACCGGGTACTCGGCGCTTATGTATTGAACTGCGGCAGTGACCGAGTTGAAACCGTTCACGCCGATTTTGTCACCCTAGCCACCGGCGGTGCCTCTAAGGTGTATCAGTACAGCTCCAACCCCGACGTTTCCTCCGGCGATGGCATTGCCATGGCGTGGCGGGCGGGCTGTCGGGTCGCTAATATGGAATTTAATCAGTTCCATCCAACCTGCCTGTACCACCCAGAGGCGCGCAACTTTCTGCTGACCGAAGCCCTGCGCGGTGAAGGTGCCCACCTGCTGCGTCCCGATGGCAGCCGCTTTATGCCAGAGATCCACCCGCGGGCGGAATTGGCGCCGCGGGACATCGTTGCTCGCGCTATCGACTTTGAGATGAAACGATTGGGCGCCGATTGCATGTATCTGGATATCAGCCATAAACCGGCTGAGTTTGTGATTAAGCATTTCCCAACCATCTATGAGCGCTGCCTGGAACTGGGTATCGACATTACCAAACAGGCGATCCCAGTGGTCCCAGCGGCGCACTACACCTGCGGTGGGGTGATGGCGGATCTCAATGGCGCCACCGATCTTAAAGGGCTGTACGCCATCGGTGAGGTGGCCTACAGCGGCCTGCACGGTGCAAACCGGATGGCCAGCAATTCACTGCTGGAGTGCTTGGTGTTTGCCCGTGCTGCTGCCAATCACATTGAAGCGCAACTGGCCGACGCTCGCGCCGCCGCGAAACCGCAGTTGCCAGCTTGGGATGACTCGCAAGTGGTGGACTCCGATGAACAGGTGGTGATCGCCCACAACTGGCATGAACTGCGACTGTTTATGTGGGACTACGTTGGCATCGTTCGCTCGGATAAGCGACTGCAACGGGCGCTGCGCCGGGCGGAGATGCTGAATGCGGAGATCCAGCAATACTACAGTGATTTCCACATCACCAGCGATCTGCTGGAGCTGCGTAACCTGGTGCAAGTGGCAGAGCTGATCATTCGCTGCGCGATGGAGCGCAAAGAGAGTCGCGGTCTGCACTTCACCTTGGATTACCCTGAACTGCAGGATAACCCCAAACCAACAATTTTGGTGCCGTAAACTGGCGCAGTCAGCACAAGAACAAAGGGAGCTCATCAGCTCCCTCTTTTATGCGGTTAATCGCGAGGCCGTTGCGCTTGCAGCAGGATGCGACACAAGCGGCGCCAGTCGCTGTCAGCCATGCTGTCCCGCCACAACAGTTGCCACCCCAATTGCCGACTGTGTAACAGAGCGCCCCACGGTAATAACCGACTGCGCGCTGACAATTCAAAGCGAACGCCGCTGGCGCTGCGACCAACGCCATGTTCCCACAGGCTAAATGGCGCCGCCGTTGCTGGGTAGTTAATCCAGCCCCAACACCCTAACAGCACCAGCATCAGCAGTTGCAGCGCCAGACCGTACCAAGGCCAAGTTACCCAAGCCGAACTGTGTAAGGTGCCGGCGTACAACCATGGCCAACTGAGCAACAGCGATAATAGTGCCGCAATCAGCCAGCAATGGCTGCTTGCGGCGTTAGCGCTAGCGACGGGAACAAAGTGAAACGGCGCCGTGTTAGGCGACGTTTCGTTCACGGATCAGCGCCACCATTGACGCCAGTGCTAGATCCGGACAGCGCTCATGCCCCATAAACCAGGCGAATAACTCCGGATCATCGCAACCCAGTAACCGTTCAAACAGCGCCTGCTGAGCCGGATCGAGCGACAGATAATGGTTGTCAACAAAAGGCTCAAGCAGCACATCCAGTTCTAACATTCCGCGCCGACAAGCCCACTTTAAACGACGCACCTGCGCCGCCTGTAACTCCTGCAAAGACATTGTGGTTTACTCCTTAAACACCATGGTGCTCACTGTACCACAAGCGCTACGTTGGCAACCCTCCCCTAGGTCAAGCGCGGGCTTCAGTACGGCCTTGGATTAGGTAAATCGCCAACGCCGCAGCACTGCAAGCGGCCATCGCGACCACCAGTGGCAGCGGGGTACCGGTGTGCAGGGTGCTGATCGCCACCCCAACCGCCGCTCCCCAGGTAAAGCGCATAAAGCCTCCCAAAGCCGCCACTGACCCGGCAGCGTGGGCAAAAGGCTCAAGCGCCAAACTGGTGCCATTGGCGGAGATGATCCCTAAAGGCCCAAGTATCAACATTACCGGGATGGT
This sequence comes from Ferrimonas senticii DSM 18821, assembly GCF_000422665.1. GTDB lineage: Bacteria > Pseudomonadota > Gammaproteobacteria > Enterobacterales > Shewanellaceae > Ferrimonas > Ferrimonas senticii. The sequence continues at coordinate 137,074 of NZ_KE383899.1, forward strand.
GATGCCCCACATCGAATCTGGCAGCAACAGGCGTGCCAGCACCAACAGCACCGCACCAATCAGCCCCAACCACAATGCCCAGCCCAGCATCCGCCGTGTACCATAACGTCCTACGTAGCGGGCGTTGATACTGGTGCACAGCATCATCAGGCCGATATTTAATCCGAATACATAACCAAAGTGCTGCGGCGCCAAATCAAAGAATTCGATGTAGACAAAAGAAGCGTTGGTGATAAAGGCAAACAGTGAGCCGGCGGTCATAATGCCGATCGCCAGATAGCTCATACAGTAACCATTGGTCAGAACTTGACGATAGGTTCGCAGCGCCCCGCGAAAGCTTAATTCACTGCGTTTTTCTGGTACTAAGGTTTCACCAATACCTAAGGTCACCGCGACAATCATGGTGATGGCGATCAGCACCAAAAACACAAACAGACTGTGCCAACCGGCAAATTTCAGCAGGTATCCGCCCATGATCGGCGCCAGCAGTGGCGCTAACTGCATCACCAACATCACAAAGCTGATGGCGCGAGCAAACTCCTCTTTTTGGAAGCGATCGCGGATCATCCCCATCAACACTACCGAGGTCGCGGCGCCACCGATTGCCTGCAGCGCTCGCCACAGCAGCAAGCTGTTTAGGGATTCGCTCAACACACAGCCCAGACTGGCGACCGCAAACAACAACAAGCCACCGTTCATCACTTTTAGCCGGCCAAGTGCGTCAGTTAACGGCCCAAACAGCAGTTGCCCCGCGCCGAAAAACAGCAGATAGATACTGACCGTCAGCTGCACCTGTTCGGTATTAACGGCAAAGTCGCTAGCGATCGCTGGCAAGGCAGGCAAATACATATCGATAGCAAAAGGGGTTAGGCCGGCCACGAGCCCAAGGATGGCGATAATCACCGGATAGGAAGTGCTGCGCACAGGGGTACCTCGCAAAATGAACGGCGCATGATCCCACCGCCCCCGTCACAGCACAAGAGCGTTAGCTAACAAACTGTCGAGACGATGTGATCAAGCCAACGTTTTGTCTAAGGCCGTTTGCGCCGCAAAGTACTCGCTAAAGTCGGCATCCAACAGACGCCGTACCGCTGGATGCTGGATCATCCGTTCGGCAAACATCAGGTGGTACTCTTCCTGCACCTGTTCGGTTTCGCCGATAAGTACCAAGCCCGCTTTCAACAGTTCCGCCTTTTGCAGCCTTGGCACCACAAATACCCCATGACTGTTGCGACCAAAGGCTTTCATCATCGCCGCGTCGTCGAACTCGCCCATCACCTTGGGAGTAACGCCGATGCCATCAAACCAGCGCAGTAACTGCTGCCCTAACGCCGATTGCCGTTGCGGCAGCAACATCGCCGCTTGGGCAAGGTTATGTGGAAAGGTTCCGGACAGTGGCTCGCGACTGAAAAAGCAGATGCCACAACTGCCAAGGCGCTGGCTTAAGATTGTCGGGTAGTTCAACGATTGCGCATCGCTGCCGGACAGAATCATATCCAACTTGTGTTGCTCTAAACGCTCGGCAAGCTGCGCATCCGAAGCTTGATAACAGTTTAGACGGATGCTGCCATCGGCGGGGATCACCGTCATCAACAGCTGGCTAACCATCGGTTTTGCCAGCGTTTCGGCGATGCCCACTTCAAACAGAATCGATTCATCTTTGCTGTAATTAAGCAAATCCTGCATCTCATTGGCGAGATTGAACATCTGCTCAGCATAGCGGTATACCAGCAAGCCCAATTTGGTCGCCTGCAACTGGCGACCATTGCGGCTGAAAAGCTTACCACCCAGGCGCTGCTCTAACTGACGGATCTGACCGGTGACGGTTTGCGGTGCCAGGCATAACGCCTCGGCTGCGGCCACCACCGAGCCTTTTTTCTGTACCATCCAAAAATAATACAGGTGATTGAAGTTAAAGTGCGCCATCGAGGTTACGACTCAGTTACTGCGGATTTCGCCGGTTGCTTTGTGGTTAAGCGCAGCATCATAAAGCCAAGTACCGCCGCCACACCAGAGCCGATTAAGATCCCCAAGCGTGCCATTGAACTGTACTCGACCATACCCGCTTCAAACGCCAGCGAGGCCACGAACATCGCCATGGTAAAGCCGATACCGCACAGCAGGCCCACCCCGACCATCTGCGTCCAGTTAACATCATCTGGCAAGCGCGCCATTTTAGTGGCCACCGCAATGGCACTGAACAGCACAATGCCCAGTGGCTTACCTACCAACAGACCCAGGGCAATACCAAGCGGCAATGCGGCGGTCAGATCGGCGAAACTGACATTGTCTAGCGGCACCCCTGCGTTGACGAAGGCAAACAACGGCAGAATAAAGAAGGTGCTCCATGGATGCAGGCTATGCTCTAGCGCCGCACTTGGGCAGCCTTCGCCGCCATCTTCGTCAGCGGGGATAGTAAAGGCCAGCACCACCCCCGCCAGTGTTGCGTGTACGCCGGACTTGAGTACTGCAACCCACAATACCGTGCCCACCAGCATGTACGGCAGACGGCTGCGCACACCAAAGCGGTTCATGGTGATCAGCACCGCAATCGCAATACCGGCCACGGTCAAACTGATGGTCGACAGCGAACCACTGTAAAACAGCGCAATAATCAAAATCGCCAACAGGTCGTCAATGATCGCCAGCGCCAGCAAAAACACCTTTAATGCCGGCGGTACGCCGCTGCCAACCAGAGCCAATACCCCAAGCGCGAAAGCAATGTCAGTCGCCGCTGGGATCGCCCAACCGTTTAGCGCCACCGGATCGCCGCCGGCGATGTAAACAAAAATCAGTGCCGGCGCCACCATGCCGCCGATGGCGGCAAAGCTTGGTAACGCCGCCTGCTGCCAAGAAGACAGGGCGCCATACAGCAGCTCACGCTTAACCTCCAAGCCGATCAGCAGGAAAAACAGCGCCATCAACAGATCGTTAACCCATAACAACAACGGTTTATCCAGATCCAACGGCCCAATACGGATCTGCAGTGGCAGATCCAAAATGCCCTTGTAAAAGGTCGATAATCCCGAGTTGGCGAAGGTCATCGACAACACCACCATCAGCAGCAAAATCACACCGCCAGCAGCAGGCTGTCCCAAAAAGTTCATAATGCGCCGTGGCATATATCGAAAGCTCCGTTAAACAATCACAAAGGACTCAGTCTACGCAGCAAGCAGATTTTGGAAAAATCGCTTGTTTCGGCCATTAAACTCGAAAAAACCGAGCTATTAGCCGTGCATCCCAAATCATAGTCGCTGCATCCGCCTTCTGTTAGGATCTTGTCGATTCAATAACATAACTGCGAGTACCCCGCCCCGATGAAACAGTATCTGGATCTGTGCCAACGAATCATTGACCAAGGTCAGTGGGTTGACAATGAACGCACTGGCAAACGCTGCTTAACCGTAATTAATGCCGATCTGGAATACGATGTCGGCGCCGGCCAATTCCCATTGGTAACCACCCGTAAAAGTTTCTACAAAGCGGCAATCGCCGAAGTAATAGGCTACCTGCGCGGTTACGACAACGCCGCCGACTTTCGCAAACTGGGCACCAAAACTTGGGATGCGAATGCCAACCTAAACCCCGCTTGGCTGGCTAATCCCCATCGCAAAGGCGAAGATGACTGCGGCTTTATCTACGGTGCGGTTGCCCGTAACTTCCCAAAGCCCGATGGCGGTAGCATCGATCTGTTAAAACAGATCATCGATGACTTAAAAAATGGCGTCGACAATCGTGGCGAAATCCTAACCTTCTACCACCCCGGCGCCTTCCATATGGGCTGCCTTCGTCCTTGCATGTACAGCCATCACTTTTCGCTGCTGGGCGACACACTTTACCTAAACAGCACCCAGCGCAGCTGCGACGTGCCACTGGGGCTTAATTTCAATATGGTTCAGGTGTACGTGCTGCTGGCACTGGTGGCGCAGATCACCGGTCATAAGCCAGGCAAGGCCTACCACAAGATCGTTAACGCTCACATTTACGAAGATCAGCTAGAGCTGATGCGCGATGTGCAGCTAAAGCGGGAACCACTGCCGCTGCCAACTTTAAAGATCAACCCTAAGATCAAGTCACTAGAAGACTTAGAAACGTGGGTAACCATGGATGATTTCGAGGTGATCGGTTACCAGCATCACGAACCGATTCAATACCCATTCTCGGTCTAATACCAATTCGCCTAAAGCAAAAACGGCGGCCACCAGATAACTGGTGGCCGCCGTTTTATTACTTAAACGCGATTACTTAACCGCTTTAACTGGGCGGAACATCAAGAATGCGCCGAACGCCAGCATTGGTACCGTCAACAACTGTCCCATGGTCAAGCCGAAATAGAGGCTCATATGAGCATCCGGTTGACGGACAAACTCTACCGCAAAGCGGCTTAGCCCGTAGCCAACCAAGAACAGCCCCGCAACCGCTCCAGGGCGTGGGTTGCGTCCCTTGTACCACCACAGGGCGATAAACAGCACCAGCCCCTCCAACACCGCTTCATACAGCTGCGATGGGTGGCGTGGCAATGGCCCAGCTCCTGGGAACACGAAGCCCCAAGGCACATCGGTGGTGCGTCCCCACAACTCGCCATTAATGAAATTACCGATGCGGCCAAAGCCAAGACCGATTGGCACCACCGGCGCAACCAGATCGGCTACCTGCCAATAGCTACGCTTTTGCCGCCAAGCGATAAAGCCCATGGCGCTGATCACCCCGATCAGCCCACCGTGGAATGACATCCCGCCATCGGTGATCTTAAACAGGTACAGCGGATCTTCGAGGAACCACTCAAAACCGTAAAACAGCACATAGCCAATGCGACCGCCAAGCACGACCCCAAGAAAGCTGTAGAACAGCAGATCCGAGACATCATCCCGGGTCCAACCGGAATTCGGCTGATCCGCGTGCCGATTCAACAGCCCCAGCGCCGCCAAAAAGCCGACCAGATACATCAGCCCATACCAGCGCAATGCCACTGGCCCTATTTGGAAAATAATCGGATCGATCTGAGGAAAGGGAAACCACGGTTCAGACATACGAATCAGGTACTCTGGGTACAAAAAATTTGGCTCTAGGATAGAGAGTTACGCCAAAACGAGCAACGCCCGATAACTCGGGCGCAGAGGTCACAACGGTTCGGCTAAAACTCCTGCAGATGGGTTAAACCGACCTGTTCTAAATGGCTTTTCAGCAGTTGCCGCACCTGTTGGCTGTCACGCGCCATCAGTAATTGCTGGCGCAGCGTTTGCAGTTGCTGCAACTGCAGTTGCCGCACCAAATAGTGAACCGGCCCGAGCGCTTGGGCATTCATGCTGAGATCCCGATAACCCAGCGCCAACAGCATCAGCGCGCCCTTTAGCTCGCCGGCCAATTCACCGCACAGGCTAAAGGGCTTATCACCGCACTGCTCGGCCACCATCGCCAACGCTTGCACAACCGCAGGGTGGTAACTATCGAACTGCTGTCCGACTCGATCATTGTTGCGATCCACCGCCAGCAAGTATTGGGTGAGATCGTTCGAGCCAACCGAGACAAAATCAACCTGCTGTAACCATGGCCGCAGTTGCAACAGCGCCGCGGGCACCTCAATCATAATGCCAAGCTCTGGCATCGGCAGCGGCCGATCGAGCTCTTCAACCAACTCGGCCGCCGCTTGATGCAGCAAGCGCTGGCACTGATGGATCTCATCCAAGCGTGCCACCATTGGCACCAAAATTTTTAAGTTGCCGGTGTCTGCATTGGCGTGGATCAGTGCTCGCAACTGGCTTAAAAACAGCTCGGGATGATCCAAGCTTAAACGCACACCACGCCAACCCAAAAACGGATTGTCTTCACTGATTGGCATATAGGGCAGTGGCTTATCGCCGCCGACATCCAGCGTTCGGATCACCACCGGTTTACCGGCAGCTTGCTCCAACATCTGCTGATAGTGACGACGCTGCTGTTGTTCCGATGGGAAATGCGTCGCGGCCATAAACAGCGCTTCGGTACGGTATAAGCCAACGCCGCTGACACCATCAACGGCCAACACTTCACCGATGGCGCCGGCATCGGCATTGAGCATTAATTTGACCGGCTGGTTATCGGCGCTGATGCAGGGCTGGCACAGTTGCTCCGCCATCTGCGCCAGCAGTCGCTGCCGCTGCGCCTTATGATCACTAAAGCGCGCCAATTGCTGGGAATCCGGTTCAAGCCACAACTGACCAGAAAGCGCGTCCAGCAACAGCGGTTTGTCTTGCAGTTGGTTAAGGCTAACCCCTTCAACCCCGACAATCGCGGGAATGCCCATCGCGCGAGCCAAGATGGCGGCATGCGAGTTAACCCCGCCGCGCAAACTCACCAACCCCTGCAAGCGGTCGCTGTGGTGCTCCAGCAGCATGCTGGCACTCAACTCTTCGGCCACTAAGATCGCTTGCTCGCAATCGTCGCTGCGAGGTGATTCGGTCTGTTGCAGTTTGCTCAGTAAGCGCACCGCCAGATCATGCAGATCACCGGCGCGTTCTCGCAGATATTCATCGCTTAACCCAGCCATCCGCTCGATCGCCTGGCCCATCACCCGGCAAACCGCCGTTTCGCTGCTCCAGCCTTGCTGGCACTCCTGCTCGAGGCTGCGTTTGAGCTCAGGATCATCCAATAGCAACTGATAGCCATCAAACAACATCTGGATTTCGTCGCTATCAAGCCCATCAGCCAGCGATTGCAGATCGCCACTGACTGCTTGTAGGGCGGCCAACAGCCGTGGCCATTCACTTGCAGGAGCGCTGCTGCGCTTGGCCGCTTGCTGCAAATTGGCGGTAGGGCGAAGCACCACCGCGGTGCCAATGGCGATCCCAGCGCTGGCCGCTAAGCCACCAAAACAGCGCCGAGGCTGCTGCCGTTTGGCCGCTAACGCGCGCTGCTGTACCCGTGGCGCCAGTTGCGACGCCAGAGTAATAAGAAACGATTCTTCCTCTTCGGAAAACTGACGGGCAACGCACTGCTGCACCGCCAACACCCCCACCAACTGCGCCCGATGGATCAGCGGCACCGCCAAAAAGGCTTTGAAATCGTCTTCGTGAGTTTCAGGTAGGTGTTTAAAAGCTGGATGTTGCGAAGCATCGGCCAGATTAAGCAACTCTTCGCGCTGGGCGACGGTGCCCACCACCCCTTCGCCGAGCTGCAACCGCGCTCGGCCGATGGACTCTGCGGCAAGGCCGTGACTGGCGCTTAACAACAAGCCCTGTTCGTCCAATAGATAGAGCGAACAGCAATCGCTGTTGATGGCCGCTTTGGTCAGGTTCACCAGATCGGTAACCGACTGTTCGACGGTCTCGGCACGGGAGACCTGCTGCACAATTTGCCGCAGAGTATGAATCATCGTTGACGTCGCCGACGACGGGGCCGTGCGGCTTCGGGCTTTCCTTTGCTTTGAGGTTGATGTTGACCAGCTAACGCTGGCAGCGTGAACTCATCTAATACCTTACGATAGACCTCACGCTTAAAAGAGACCACCTGTCTGACTGGGTACCAGTAACTTACCCAACGCCAGTCATCGAACTCTGGATGGCCGCTCGCGGCCAAATTGATGCGGCTTTCCGCACACTGCAGTTGCAGCAGGAACCATTTCTGCTTCTGGCCAATGCACACGGGTTTGCTGTCTTGGCGCACCAACCGTTTCGGTAAACGGTAGCGTAACCAAGAGCGGCTGCGGGCGATAATGCGAACCTCTTCGCGCTTCAGCCCCACCTCTTCAAACAACTCGCGATACATCGCCTGCTCTGCGCTTTCACCATCGTTGATGCCCCCTTGCGGAAACTGCCACGAATGTTGGCCGAAGCGGCGTGCCCAAAGCACCTGCCCAGAGCGATTGCAGATAATGATCCCAACGTTGGCTCGAAAGCCGTCGCTATCGATCACTGAATAATCCGATTAATTTCGTAACTTGCTGGGATTGTTCCACAAACTCCAGTGACCGGCAAATGAGCCAAACGGGGGTTGTGACTAAAGTTATAAACAGAAGATATCCACTGAGTCTGTGGATAACCTCGTGAATAACCCGATATATCTAACGTATCGCCGAAAATATCAACGCCAACAAATCAACACCACCCAAACAAAACAAAACAAACTCATTTAATATCAACAACTTAAAAATAAAAATCAGGATTGAATGGCGTCAGCCTGCTTGCTTGCTGCTTTTTTGCGCAACCATTGCCACTGTCACAAAGATCACAAAAGGTCACGGTTTTATCCACAACGAGCAATTAACTGAGCTAAAAATCAACAACTCTCGCCGATATAGGGACTGCATTTGGGGATAACACCAGATATAGTGATCGGCTCTCCGAGGCCGTCTCACCCCATCGCTCACAAGAGTCGTTTGTTATGCACCCAGCCCCTACCTCGATAGCCCAGTTGCTTGAACGCGCAAACCAGATCGCCGGTTGGCAACTTGGCGAATTAGCCAGTTCGATGGGACTGCAAGCGCCAGCGGATCTGCGCCATCACAAAGGTTGGGTTGGCCAGTTGTTGGAGTTGTGGCTTGGCGCCAACGCCGGTTCACGACCTGAACCCGACTTTCCTGCCCTCGGGGTCGAGCTAAAAACCATCCCCATTGACGACCATGGTCAACCGCTGGAGTCGACCTACATCAGTGTCTGTCCACTGACCGGGCTAACCGGTCTGCGCTGGCAAGATTCAGCGGTTTGTCACAAATTACAACAGGTGCTGTGGATCCCCGTGCAAGGCAATAAGGCGATCCCACCGGCACAACGTCATATCGGCATGCCACTGTTGTGGCAACCGACCCCAGCCCAACAACTGCAGTTGCAGCAGGATTGGGAAGAGTTGATAGAGCAAGTGGCACTGGGCAATGTCGAGCAGATCACCGCTCATCAGGGAGAGTTACTGCAGTTGCGACCCAAAGCCGCCAACCGCAAAGCACTGACCGACGCCATCGGCCCAAATGGAAATAAAATTCAGACCCTTCCACGAGGTTTTTACCTGCGTAGCCGCTTCACAAGCGCATTATTACGGCAGCATTTTGTTTGATCTTAATCAATTTATGCAGCCGAGATCGCGCCAGCGATGCTGGTGCCAGTTCACAATATTCATTACAATCGTGCGCTGTTTCGACCTGCCCCATTCCGACTACGTAGCGATATCCCTTTGCAAGCGACCCAAGAATTAAAAAAATTCGCCTTTGCCGTTGCCGCCTGGTCTGCGGCGATGCTGATTTTCGTATCGTTACGGTTCACCCTGACCCACGAAACCATCACCGACGCCAACACCCTTGGGGATGTGGTGACGCTAGTGCTTTACCTGGGCACCATCTTAGGCTGCTTACACTGGTTGTCGAACCTGATTGCGGTCACCAGTCCACTGCGGCGGATGAACTATCTGACCATCGTGGTATTTAAAGGGGTGTTTTTGCTGGTTGGCGCCTTGGTGCTGATTAAGATCACCACCTGGATCAACACCTGGACGCCGACCCCGATTGAAGATCGCCACTACAACGATCTAACCCAAAGTCTGCTGGACAGTTCCGCCACCCAAGTGCTGCTGGCCTATTTTGTTTGGGTTCGCCTCTGTTTGGCATTCTTTGAACAGATGGTGCTGCTGGTTGGTACTCGCAACTTGGTCAACATGGGGCTGGGTAACTATCACCGGCCACGCCAAGAGGAACGAGTCTTTCTGTTTATCGATATGGCCGGTTCCACCGCCCATGCCGAAGCCTTAGGCGACTTCCAATTCTCACGCTTAGTCCAAGACTGCTTCGACCTACTCTCCTCTTGCGTGACTCGTCAGCACGGCGAGATCTACCGCTACATCGGTGATGCCGCAATGATCAGTTGGGAGCTAAACCACGACCGCAACTTGGAGCACAGCCTCGATCTCTATCATGAGTTCGTGCAGTTGATCGGTTGGCATCGAGATTACTTTGAAGAGCAGTACGGCTTTATGCCGCGCTTTAAAGGGGCGATCCACGGTGGTCGTGTTATGACCGCGGTGGTGGGCGTTAATAAACAGGAGATCAGCTACTTCTCCGATGTGATTAACACCTTAGCGCGACTGCAAGATCAATGCGGGCCGCTGAAGAAGAATCTGCTGATCTCCGGTCAAATTCGTCATCGCTTAGGCGACAACCCCAACTATCAATTAGAGGCCATCGGTCCCATGCGCTTAAAGGGCAAGCAGCATGAGATCGACGTTTACGCGGTTACTTCGTTGGCAGCAACTGCTGAATCATCTGCCCCAGAGTTCTGAAGGTCAGCAAGCGGCTAGAGGTTTGGCGCCAAACCAAGCCGATTTCACGATATGGGGCGCTGCCTTGCGGCTGGTAGGCTTCCAGGCTGGTGCCAGTCAAAATACCCGCATCAATGGCCATCTGTGGCAGGAAGGTGGTGCCCAGTTTGGAGTCCACCATCTGCACTAGGGTATGCAAACTGGTGGCGGCAAACGGGTTGATCTTGGCGCTGTTCTTCAGATCACAGGCACTGATGGCGTGGCCGGTAATGCAATGCTCACGTTGCAGCAAGAAGATGCTTTGATCCGGGAAGTCTTCATATTCCAGATCGTCGCCATTGATTGGCTGATCTTGGTGAGCCACCAACTTAAACGGATCGATCCCCACCGACATGCTGTGAAAACCACTGGTATCGACCGGCAATGCCAACAACAACAGATCCAGTTCGCCACTGCCCAGCGCCGCAATCAGATTGTCGGTGGTGTCTTCCCGCAGCAGCAGGCTTAACTGGGGAAACTGCTTCTGGCTCTCTTTCACCACCCGATTTAGCAAAAACGGCGCGATGGTTGGGATACAACCCAAGCGGATGGTGCCAGCCATCGGTTCACCAGCACTGCGTGCCAGCTCGGTCATCTCGCCGACTTCCGCCAGCAACGCCCGCGAGCGTACCACCACATCTTCACCCAAGGCGGTGAACATAAACGACTTATGATCACGTTCGATCAGTTGCCCGCCCAGTTGCTCTTCCAGATTTTGAATGCCAGAGGACAGCGTCGATTGGCTCACGTGGCAGGCTTTGGCGGCGCGGTTAAAGTTTTGCTCACGATGCAGCTGCACCAAATAGTACAGGTTCTTGAGGCTGGGTAATTTGGTCATAATAACGATTGCTCTTTCTAATCGATAAAAGCGTTTATCTCATATTTACCCGATGCCGTCATAGTACCGTTCACATTTTCTTGCCATTGATTGATCTAAGCCGACCTCCGCCGCCACTATTTGCTGGCAAATGCCGCCTCGACCAGATCATCGATGGTCAGCTGGAATGAACTGACGCAATGCTCCATAAACCACGCCACTTCTGGCAACTGCTCGATAAATGGCGCTAACGCCAATAGCACCTTGCGCTCGGTGCCTTCAAACTCCATATTGCCAGCACGCAGCTCCGACAATGCCTTGGTATAGGCCGACAACAGATCCGCCGCTTTGACCAACTGCGCAGTCTCATCATCGCCATGTTGGTTGAGCAGTTGTTGATAATCCGCCTGCAGTGGCTTTGGCACAGTCCCGAGTAATAGCTCGGTTGCGATGGTTTCCATCTCTCGGCACAGCTCAAGCATTCGCGGCGCCGAGTATTTAATGCCACTGTTGACGTCTTCGGTCAGTACCTCTGGGGCATCATGAAACAGCGCCAGCACCGCCAGCGCATTGGCGTCTACCGGCGGTTTATCGGTAAACAAGCGATTGCGAATAAGCCCTAATGCATGGGCAAACATCGCCACCTGCATACTGTGTTCGGCGACGTTTTCGGCGCGAGTTGGATTGGACTTGCCCCAACGATGGACGTTCTGCATTCGCGACATCAAAGCAAAAAATACCGGTTGCATGCGCACCTCTCTAATGGTTGCTCAAAATTCATCCTTAGCGGCAATAAGCTAGCGGCTAAGCCCCCTAAGTTGCTAACGAAAACGTGATTTTTTAATGGCTTGGGCTGATCTAACGCAAACTCGCTTCGAAACCAGCAGATTGGCTGCTACCCTTGCGGCCATGAACGACTTTGATTGGGCGGCGTTGTCTGCCCGCCTTACCGAACAGGCCCGCACGCTGGGGTTTCGCGATCTGGGGATTGCCGATATTGACCTAAGCGATGAGTGGCCACACCTGCAGCAGTGGCTCGCCAATCAATACCATGGTGAGATGGACTACATGGCGCGCCACGGCGATATGCGCTGTCATCCAGAACAGTTGCATCAGGGCACGCTGAAAGTGATCTCGGTGGTGATGGACTATCTGCCTGAGCACGCCGAATTTGCGCAAACGTTGTCGCAACCAAGCAAAGCCTATATCAGCCGCTATGCCGGCGGTCGTGACTACCACAAGCTAATGCGCAATCGCCTTAAGCAACTTGGCGACTGGCTTAAACAACAACTGCCAGATCAGCTGTCACTGGACTTTCGCCCCTTTGTCGATTCGGCGCCGATCTTAGAACGGCCATTGGCGCGTAACGCCGGCCTTGGTTGGGTTGGCAAACACTCACTGCTGCTTAACCAGCAAGCCGGCAGTTGGTTCTTTATCGGCGAGTTACTGATCAATTTGCCGCTGCTCAGCACCGCCGCCAGCAGCCAAGGCGATTGCGGTAACTGCGGCGCCTGCATCACCATCTGCCCGACCGGCGCGATTGTTGCCCCGTATGTGGTTGATGGTCGCCGCTGTATCAGCTATTTGACCATCGAGGCCGATGGCGCCATCCCGATGGCCCTGCGCGCTGCGCTGGGCAACCGCATCTACGGTTGTGACGACTGCCAGTTAGTGTGCCCACACAATCGTCAGGCACCACTGACTCAAGAGGCTGATTTTCAAACTCGGCCACAGCTGCGCCAGCCGGATCTACTGGCGTTATGGCAGTGGGATGAAGCCACCTTCTTAAAGCAAACGGAAGGATCGCCAATTCGTCGCATCGGCTTTCGCCGCTGGCAGCGCAATCTGGCGGTGGCACTTGGCAATAGCGGTTTGGGCGAGGTCGCCATCACCGCGTTGCGGGGCAACTTGGGCCTAGTCGATGAAATGGTCGATGAGCATATCCACTGGGCGGTAGCCCGCTTGACCGAGCAGCAACAGCAAAACCGCCAGCAACAGCGGCTGATCCGCATTGTCGAAAAAGGCTTACCACGGGACGCTTAGCCGCGGTTAATGCCCACTTTGACGGTCACCTGCCAATGGGCGATCTTATCATCCTGCAGGTGACAGCGGGTTTCCACCACCTCTAACCAGCGCAGTTGCCGGTGCGTTTTGGCCACCGACGCCACCGCATTGGCAATGGCGTCGTCGCTGCTGACCGTTGACGAACCGGTCACTTCGATCTTTTCATAGATATGATGGGGCATACTTACCGCTCCGACAGTAACAAGAGTTCGCCAAGTGTAGGACTAAGTCGGCCAATTTCACCGATTTGCGGATCGGTCACCCAATAAAAAAAGCCCAGTTATCGCGGATAACTGGGCTAAGAGCTGCCGACAGGAAGCACGACTCACTCAACAACTGCGACTGTGACAGACTGGTGCCGCCACAGCAACTTTCACTAGTGCATTTAAACAGATAAACATCAGTCACTTAACTATCTTTGCTAGGGTTTGGCTGAAACGATATGTGATATCAACAAGATAAATCACTACGTCATCGAGCCGTTACCAGCGAAACCACCAAATTGCATAATTAATTGGATTTTATAACTAATGATTGTTGATGTTGTGGCTGCGGTTATCAGTCACCAAAACCAACTGTTTATCGCCAAGCGCCATCCTGACAGTTATCTTGGCGGTTTTTGGGAGTTTCCCGGCGGCAAAATTGAGGCCGGCGAAAGCCCACAGCAAGCGCTTAAGCGCGAAATCGAAGAGGAGTTGTCGATAACCGTAACCGTTGGCCACTACCTTGCCAGCAGTGAGCATGACTACGGCGACAAGATCGTGCGCCTGCATGGCTACCTGTGCCACTGGCACGGCGATCGGATTGCGCTTACCGGCAGCCATAGCGAGTTTGCGTGGATCGATGCCAACCACATTGATCGGCGCACGTTAGCCCCGGCGGATCTGCCGCTGCTGGATGCACTGCTAGTTAAAATGGCGAACTAATTCGCTGATCTGCGCCACGAAAGCGGTCAGTAAAGTTGACCGTCGGGGCGCCACTCCCTAGCCTTTGGCTACCTTAGATAGACGCGGAATATGACCATGACTGAGTCCGTAGCAAACCCTTTTAACGCCGAACTGTGGGAACCGGTTGCCGGTTTCAACTTTGAGGACATCACCTACCACCGCGCCAGAGAACACGGCACGGTGCGGATCGCCTTTAACCGCCCAGATTGCTTAAACGCGTTTCGTCCGAAAACCGTTGACGAACTCTACACCGCGCTGGATCACGCCCGCCAGTGGTCTGACGTTGGCTGCGTTCTGATTACCGGCAACGGCCCATCTAAAAAAGGCCAGTGGTCATTCTCCTCCGGCGGCGACCAACGTATCCGTGGCAAAGATGGCTACAAATACGAAGGCGAAGAGGGTCAAGCGGATGTGGCTCGCATGGGCCGTCTGCACATTCTTGAGGTGCAGCGCCTGATCCGCTTTATGCCAAAAGTGGTGATCGCCGTGGTACCAGGCTGGGCAGCCGGTGGCGGCCACAGCTTACACGTGGTGTGTGACATGAGCTTGGCCTCGAAAGAGCACGCCATCTTCAAGCAAACCGATCCTGACGTGGCCTCGTTTGATTCCGGCTACGGCAGCGCTTACTTGGCCAAGATGGTTGGCCAAAAGCGCGCCCGTGAGATCTTCTTCTGCGGCTTTAACTACTCTGCCCAAGAAGCTTACGAGATGGGGATGGTTAACAAGGTGGTGCCACACGCCGAGCTGGAAACCGAAGCACTGCGTTGGGCCAAAGAGATCAACTCCAAATCACCTACCGCGATGCGGATGTTGAAGTACGGCTTTAACCTGCCGGACGATGGTCTGGTTGGTCAGCAGTTGTTCGCCGGTGAAGCCACCCGTTTGGCCTACGGCACCGAAGAGGCCCAAGAGGGCCGCGATGCGTTCCTAGAGCGCCGCGATCAAGACTTCTCTAAGTTCCCATACCATTACTAAAATCACCCGTACAGACGCAAAGAGCAGCTTATAAGCTGCTCTTTTTGTATCTAGGGGATAGTTTGTAGTTTTCAGTGAATAGCTATCAGTTAACAGCCAGAGCAAGCTGTCCTACGGCTCAGGATTACGCTCTTAACTAACCACTAAAAACTGATCACTGTTGGCTTTTAGTTTGTAGTTTTCAGTGAATAGCTATCAGTTAACAGCCAAAGCAAGCTGCCCTGCGACTCAGGATTACGCTCTTAACTAACCACTAAAAACTGATAACTAACAACTGATCACTATTTACTCACGCTAGAGTCAGCGCCACTACATCGCCAATTCATTGCGGGTCATCCACACCGCCAATTGCCCCATCATCGGCACAATCCACACCGCGGTATTATCGTCTTGATAGAGACGATAGAAATAAAGCTCTTCATCGAAGATGCTGTGCTTGCGAATTTTGCGATAAAACTCAGACGCCGAGGCATGAACGTTGTCTGGCTTGGAAAGCTCTTTAGAGTCGATCTGTACATGGAACACGTCCACCAAATGGCCATCGATCTCTTGCGAATATTGGTTGAAATGGCCGCGCACCTTGTAGCTAACCGGCGTGGTTTCACAATCTTCATCGGTGATGCAGGTGGATGAGAAAAACACCCCGTTATTGGCGCTCTCGTACACAAACGACATGCTGTAATCGGCGCGGATCAGCAGTTCATTCGCCACCGGAAAATAGATGTTACTGTGGTAGTAGTGCTCCAGCACATCGCCACTGTAGTCATCCTCTGGCATTTGCGGCAAGCGATTGTATTTGATCCGATTTTCCATCACCCGACTGGTGTTTAGGAAATTAGCAATATCCAGCCCTGCCGGTTGCGAATTGATCGCGGTGATATTGATTAGGTTCTTACCGGCGCAATAGCCATCGATAAAGTCAGGGCAGATCCCCACCGAATAGGTTTGCCCGTCGGTCACCGCAAAAGCGCCAAAACGGTCAAATAGTCGAATCGGTTGCGATTCTGGCAACAGATGCTTTTGCCACATATTGGCTTGGGTATTGGTGTTGTCACCAAGATAGTACAGCTCGGCATTGTCTTTGATGCCGCCCAAATTCAGCGGCATCTCGCTCTGGTAGTGCCATTGGCTGCGCTGTTTCAGCATCTTGTGATAGTCACTGATGTACCACACCATCGACACCAGCAGCATCAACAGTGCCGCCCCAGAAAACCACAAGTTGTTGCTGTAGCGGCTAACACGGCCGACCACAACCGGCTCTGATTGCGGCAATGGCGCAGTCGGTTGCAGTTCCGGCGCGGCTTCTAGTTGTTCGATATGTAATTTGTAACCCCGGCGAGCAGCGGTTTTTAATTGCAGTTGCGGGTAGGGTTCCAGCTTTTTACGCAGGGTGCTGATGCACTGAGTCAGTGATGTGGCCGCCACCACGCGATCGGGCCAACCGATCGCCAATAGATCTTCTTTGGTAAAAATTTCGTCAGGAGTGGCCGCCAAGCAGGCGAGCACCTTGGCCTCAGCAAAGGTCAGGCCGATCTCAATCTCATTGCCGCTATCCAGCAGCATATTGCCCTGTTCATCTAACACCAAGTCCGGGGTCAGTCGCACGCTCTTCCTCCAATGATGAACTGGGCTCAATCGCCACCATTTCCGGCGCTAAAAAGCGCTTTTAGGTTTTTTTAGTAATTATTCAGCCTGAAAACGGCAATGTCCGTGATCCTGTTGGCAATCATATCGGCGCTTGGGGCGAGAAAAGATGAAATTCATCAAAGTACGATCTAGATCGGGATCCTTTTTGATCGCACTTTGATTTAATCAGGCTTTTACAACCATTTACAGCGAAGTTGCCAACGCGCCAACAAACCGAAGAGGGTCAGCCATAGCAGTAAACCAAGGCTGGCTAGACTCCAGTGCCAGCCACTGCCAGATAGCAGCGCCATCACCCCATTGATGGTTTCTGGTTGCTGTGCCAGCACCGTGGTTAGCCGGAACAGATCGACCGGATTAACCAGCATCAGCATTCGCGCCCACTGTGGCATCCCCAAGTCCGCCACCAACAATGCCAGCACCCCCAGGTCCCACAGCAGCACCAGCACAAACCACAACGCGAACAGTTGTGCCAGCGCCCGACCTTTGCTGATCACTCGGCTCGATAACCACAGCGCCAGTGCCATAAACACCAAGCCCAACAACATCGCATTGAGGGTCAATTGCGCCAGCCCCAGCAGAAGCGGCAGCAGCGCATCGACCTTATTCACCAAGGAGCCGGCGCTGATCAGCATCGCGATCAACAAGGTGGTTACCAATATCGCCCCAAGGCCAACAAATTTGCCCCACAGCAATTGGCTGCGGCTAAGCGGGTAGCTCAATAACAACAGCAAGGTGCCCTGCTCCTGCTCACCGACGACCGCATCGTAGCTCAGCAAGATCGCAATCAATGGCACCATCACCGCCAGTAGGGTACTTAGCGAGATCAGCAATTGCGGCAGCGGCAGCACTTCGGCGCTGCCAGAACCGGCACCACCAAAATGGCAGATCAGCAACGACAACGCCGTTAGCAACACCGAGAGCAACAATACCCAGCGGCTGCGAACGCCATCTCGAAACTCTTTGGCAGCAATAATAGAGATAATGTTCATGGTGTTACGCCCGCTGACAGTGGTGATAGATCTGGCTTAGACCCACCGGTTTTAACTGGAAATCATTGCAGCCAAGGCGGCCAATAACGTGCTGCAGTAGCGCCCCCTGCTGCACTGGCTCATAACCGATGCTGTGATTGGTCGCATCGTAAGCGCCAATGTAGGGATCATCCTGCGCCAACGCCGCAACCGCTGGCGGCAGCTGCAATTGACTCTGCAGCCCGCTCTGTTGCTGCAAGCTTGGCAGATCGCCCAGCCCCTTAATGCGGCCACCGGCGACAATCAGCGCCCGATCAAGATGCGGTTCAATCAGAGTCAGTTCGTGGGTGCAGATCACCACCGCGGTGCCACGGGCACGGATATCGGCGATCTGCTGATAGAACGCCATCGATGCGCTGGGATCCAGACCCACGGTAGGTTCATCCAGCAACAGCAACTTCGGCTCGCTTAATAGCGCCTGTGCCAATCCTAACCGCTGTTTCATCCCTTTGGAGTAGGTCGCTACCCGTTTATCGGCAGCGTATTGCAGCCCCTGCTCGGTCAGCAGTCGCTCCACTTTGTGAGCGGCGATGCCGCGCAGCTTGGCAAAGTACTGCAGCACTTCGCGGCCACTTAGATTGTCATACAAGCTAACCTGTTCTGGCAGGTAGCCCACCGACAACTGACCACGTTGACGGCTGTCGGATGGATCGCCACCGAGCACCCGAACATGGCCTTGGTCGGGACGCAGTAGCCCCAACATCATCTTGATTAGGGTGGTTTTGCCGGCACCGTTATGGCCGAGCAGCGCCAAAAGCTCGCCCTCGGCGATGGTCACACTGACGTTATCCAACGCCTGATGGTTGCCAAACCGCTTACTGACGCGGTCAATCGCTACCACTTCACTCATTGCAGCTCTCCGCGCGCATTGGTTGCTTGAAATGAACTTGGGCTCAACAGCGGGAACGGATCGTACACCCCCGCTGGCGCCGGTTTACTGATTTGACTGTCGAGCCAGCGCAGTAGTACCACCACTGGGCTGTCGACGAGGAATTTGGCTTCGGGGTAGATCCAAAACAGGCGATCAAGGCCGTCGTTTGGCTCAAACCCCTGATCGATGATGCCGTCGTTATTCAGATCCCAACCTCGATGGTTGCTCCAATAGTTGCCACGGCCTTGTTGCGACCAGTTGACCGCGCCATTACCGATGTACATCACCTGCACTTGGTTATCGATAAAGTTGTTAGCGTAGATCTTGTTGCCTTCGCCACCAAGCGCCATCGAAATTCCCTCTTGGGCACCGACGATATGGTTGTGGTGGACCTCGTTATCAAACGCCCCGTAGATGAAGATCCCTTTGCCATTGCCGTCGAACATCTCTTTGGCACGAGGGTTGACCACGGTATCGACATAGTTGTTGGCGACCACGCAGTGGGTTGCCATGTTTAGCAGTACCCCGAACTCATCGGCGTCTTTAACGGTGTTACCGATCAGATCCAACCGCTCAGAACTCATCAGCGCGTAACCGGCGACACTGTCAATGGAGTGATTCTGGGTCACCCGCGACTCATCAAAGTACATAAAATGCACCGGATATTGGGTGATGCTGAACTGGTTGCGGTGGATTTCCGCCTGCTTGCCAGTCTCCAGATAAACGCCATCACGGGTGCCGCTGATGACGTTATCCTCGACCCTGATCTCATTGACCCCTTTGGTGTACACCCCATCGCCGCGCTCGAGCACGTTGAGCTTAGGGTTACCATTGATGCGGTTGGCTTTAACCAGCAGCTGTTGGCCGTCGTCCATCCGCACCCCAAAACCGGGGCCGCTAATGGTGTTGGCGGCAATGACAATTCGCTGATGGCCCGGCTCGACCAAAATTCCGGCGTCTTTTTTATCCAAGGCGCCACCAAAGCCAACCACGGTCAGTTGCTCGACCGTAACGTCACTGGCATCGACAATCACGCCACTGCCGTGACCGCCAGCATCTACGGTTACGCCACTGCTGCCACGCAGCTTGAGCGGTTTCTCAATCTTAAAACCGCCTTGGTAGTTGCCTGGCGCTAACTCAATCCGATCGCCAGCAGCGGCAGCTTTAAGCGCCGCCGCCAACTCACTATCGTTGGTAACCTGATGACTCGCCGCCAGGGCGCTCAGTGGCGCCAGCGAGCCGATACACAGCAGTAGCAATAACAGTTGTTTCATCGATTGGATTCAGCTTACTGATGCTTATGGTGTTTCATTTTTGGCGCATTGCTGTTCAGCAGCGCCATGGTGATTTCGTCAAAACGGTAGATCTTGCCGCCAAACTTATCGATGTGTGCCTGCGCCAGTTCTGGGGTAGAGAACCCTGGTACCGCCGGCCCCATAACCCCTTTGGCAGAGGTGCCGTAAACGAAAGTGGCGCTCTTGGCGTCGATAAAGAACTCATCGCTTGGGGTCTGCCAATCGGTGCGTCCCATGTCGTGCACCACCATTTCAGCGATTTGTCGTGCGTTTTGCGGCTGCAGGGCGAACATAAACATGTCGCGGCTGGAACAAAACGCCATCGCTGGCTGGTTGTTTTTCAGGGTGATCATCCCTTTAGGCCCCGGGTACTTAGTCACCATCATGCCGCATTGGTGGCAACGGTGGTTTTCATGCAGGCGGTAATTCTCTGGATGCGCCAGCTTGGCAATCGCTTGCGCCCACGGGCAGCTCATCAGCAGGGTAAAGGCGGTGGCTGATTTCAATAAGTCGCGACGAGAGATCATCAGAAGTCCTATTTCTTTATGGGTAAAAATAAAGTTCGAGCAAGACTACTGGCTGACGTTGGCACAAGCTTGCGGCTAGGTCACACCATCGAAAATTTGAAAATTTTTTTGGATTTTTGACATGGCTTTTTTGATCTGAATCCCATCCAAACCGCCGATTAAAGGGAGATTCGCTAATTAGCATCGGCCGCCAGCCGCAACGGTTTGAGCTGCCGTTATCCGCCGCCAAAAAACAAAAAAGCTTGCTGATGAAAGCAAGCTTTTACTGGGAGTTAATAATGTTTAATCGAGTCGATTAGTGCCGCTTAGATGGCGTAGATCTGACCGGCGTACAGCAGGAACAGACGCAGACACATCATGCCGCAAATCACGCAAGCGGAGGTTAAGTACAGCGCCTGCTTAGAGTGGGCAAACTTCTGGCCGAAACCGAAGCCAAACACCACCGGGGCGATAAAGCCTAAGCCAACAACCCCAACCCAGAACAGGTTAGTCCACACCCCACCAGCAAAGGCACCCATTGCCGCTTGGCCATCGGAGCCGCTGAACAGCAGTGCCGAGAACAGCATAAACAGGAACAACGCTTCGGCGCCCAGGATTGGCCATTCGGCTTTGTGCAGAATGCCCATCTCTTGGGAGTGTACGTTCTCTTTAAACATCGCCACCGCCAGCAACTTAGCCGCTGCCGCACCGGCGGACAGACCAGAGGCGATAAACAGCGCCGGCAGCACCGAGGTGTTGATCAGCGGGAAGCGGATCAGCGCTGAGATCAGGAAGCCAGTGTAAGCACACACCGACAACGCCAAAATCAGGGTCAGCCACTCGGCTGGGCGGCGGATCCCGACCAGCTTATCCATGATGCTGTTAACCAGATTCAGGATTGGGAAGCGTACCGCCCACTGAGCGATCTCTTCACGCAGTGCCCACGCTGCCAACATCACCGTCAGCGGAATGAAGAACAGCAGTGCAATAACCCCGATGCTCATTACTGACTTGAGGTTGTAGAACACCAGCATCTTCCAGAAGAACAGCGGGTTGGTTAAGTCAAATACCAGACACACCATACCTAAGGCGATAGCGACGAAACCGAGCAGAGTGGCCGCTTTCAGCAGAGGGGTGTTTTCGGTTTGGCCTTTGAAGAATCGCATCATCAGTGCCACACAGATGGCACCGCCAGAGATCCCAGCAAAGAACAGGTAAACCGCGATTGGCCAAGGCCAAGCGATGGTTTCACCCAGACCGGTAGTGAAATCGATTCCGTTCATGATCAGATCTCCGGCTTATTGATAGCGATGTAGCGCAGGCTTGGATCGGTGCCCAGATGCGGACGGATCCGTTGGGAATCTTTCACCGCCAGCAATTTCGCTACGAAGCTGTTTGGATCATTGGCATCACCAAACACCAACGCGTCGTACTTACAGGCTTGCACACAGCCAGGCAGTTCGCCTTTGGCCAGTTTGCTGTGCAGACAGAAATCGCAGTTGTGAGCAACGTCAGTATCGCTGTTGATTTGACGCACGTTGTAAGGGCACGCGGTAATGCAGTATTTGCAACCGGCACACTTACTGTCGTCCATGGTAACAATGCCGGTTTTTTCGTCGCGGTAGGCAGCGCCAGTTGGGCACACCATCACGCATGGGGCGTTCTGACATTGCTGACAGGAAACCCGCACATATTTACGGTCACAGTTACAGTCGGTTTTGCCACATTCTGGGCAAACGGCGCCAGGAACACGGTCGGTTTGACGCTCTAAGGTCAACCGAGCCATCCCCTCTGGCAGGTTGTTGGCGGTGTTGCAGGCCTCTTTACAGCGACCACAACCAACGCACTTATTTTGGTCAAATACCATGACATAGTGTGGCTTGCCTTCGGCCGCGGCGGAGTCGCTGTTGGAGCTGCACCCCATCACCGTTATCGCCGCACCGCCAACCCCTACGCACTTGATAAAATCGCGTCGATTTAGCGTTGAGTTACTCACGTTATCCTCCAATACCATACCCACAAGGGGCATGGAGGTTCTCCATCATCATTTTGGTGCCGCGGCCGCAAGCTTGGCGTTGGCTTTCGCCATCGCACGTTGAATTGGCGCAAGCTCTAAAGACGCTGGCGCGGCATCAATTAACCGTTGCCAATGTTCTAGCGCCTGCGCGTATTCGCCCTGCAGATAGGCGTGGTTTGCTAATAGCAACAGCGCTTCGGGCTCGGCAGGATTGAGCGCGAGACTGCGACTGATCAGCAACTGCGTGTCGGCGTTTAGCACGCGTCCATCGCGGTAGTAACTAAACTTCGCCTGCAGCGCCAACGCGTGGCTGGATGCGGCAGAGAGGCTTAGCAGCCGCGCCATGGTGGCCGCAGCTTGGTCGTACTGGTTTAATTCGGCATAAGCCTGCGCCAATTGCGCCAGTTCGGCCGGGGTACTGGCTTGCAAGGCGAGCGATTGCAGGCGCTCTCGTTGCAGATAGTCAGGGGCGTTATCAATCACCTGCAGCTGATAGTCACCGAAGCGACCCAGCTGGCTGTAGGCGCCGATACTGCTGCCCCCAATCAGTGCCAGTAACAGCAACAGCGCCACACCGCTGGGACGGCGAGTGTTGGCGCTGTCGATGTCTGCTTGCTGCCGCACGGTCACAGCTTGACCGCACTGTTGCCAGCGCCACCACAGCGGGGTCACCAGCAACAGCAGTAATGCAGCAATTGCAAAAGTCAGCATCTAGGCAGGCCTTAATGAGCGTTCATGCCCATGTTCATGCTCATGCCGCCCATACCACCCATGCCACCGTGGCCACCCATGCCTGGGCGGTCGGTTTTGATCAGTTCAATATCAAACACCAAGGTGCTGTTTGGGGTGATCAGGTTCATGCCCGCTTCGCCGTAAGCCAGTTCCGACGGAATGGTGAAGCGGTACTTGGCGCCCACCGGCATCAACTGCAGACCTTCATTCCAACCGTCAATCACGTTGATCAGGGCGATTTGCGCCGGTACGTTGCTCTGGTAAGTGTCTTCAAACGCTTCGCCAGTGATGTCCTTGCCGATGTAGTGAACGGTCACCACCTCTTCCGGTTTCGGCTTAGCAGCGCCCTCTTCACCGGCTTCTAGAATTTCATATTGCAGCCCAGATTCAGTCACGAACACGCCCTCTTTCTTGGCGTTTTGCGCCAGGTAAGCGCGACCTTTTTCCAGGTTTTCTTTCGCCAACGCGGCTTTTTTCAGCGCCACTTTTTCGTTAAGCATCTCGGCGCGCGCGTTGATCAGAGTCAGTACGGTGTCTTGATCGAGGCTGACATCTTGGCTGATGGCATCGCTAATGCCTTTAAGCACCATCTCTTTGTCGTAGGCCACGCCCAACTCCTGTTGGGTTAACAGTTGGCCCAGCATGTAGCTGCCCATACTGGCGCCAACGGCGTAACTCTCTTTTGCCGCGTCGTCGGCAAAAGTGGTCTGGGCAAAAGCCGCAGGGGCGGTCATCGCCAGTGCCACGGTGGCGGAGATCAGGGTGCGAGTCAGGGAGTATTTCATGGTGCTTAGTCTCAACGTGGTAACTTCAGTTAAATCTGCAATTTAAGCCGCTTATGGCAGCTCAACTTGGCGACCCGACATGCGCCAGCCAAAGATGCCGTCTGGCATCTGGCGGACATTGGTGTAGCCCTTCTTCATAACCGCATAGGCGGCCAGCTCAGAGGCGTTACACAGACGGTTCGCACAGTAAAAAATCATCAGTTTGTTTTTGTCTTCTGGCAGCAAGCGCTCCCAGTCTTCAACGAAGAAATGGATGGCGTTAGGGATGAAACCCTCAGACCACAATTCCAAGGTGTTGACGTCGTAGAACAGCACATCGGGATTGCCGACATATTGTTCCGCTTCGTGCATGTTGATGATGTTCAGTTCAAAGCGAAAATCATCGGCGGCGACCATCTCGTCACCGGCACCTGCAACGGCTGGTTGGCTGACGCCAACAAATAAAGAAAGTAATAAAGAGAAAATGAGTCGCATAACGGTAGGCCTTGAAAGCGCCCCAGCGAGAGCCGCTGGGGCGAATCAGGATTTAGCGATTACTTCTTGTCGTAACCTGCTTTATCCATGGTGTCTTGAGCTTGCTGTACGTAAACCCAAGCTTCGTCCATCAGGCGCTTAGCCAGTGCTGGACCGTGAACACCCCAAGAGCCGTCTTTGTCGATCTTGGCAACGTTGGCGCGAGCCTTGTCTACCATCATCATCACGTCGGCTTTGTCGGACAGAGTCAGACGAGTGATCAGCATCAGCTCATCAATACGTTCGATCTGCTTGTTCACTTTGGCGTGCAGTTCCTGTACCGGACCCTGCCACTTCATTACTTCACCGTAGATCTCTTGCTGATCTTCGAAGTGCAGGCCTTTATCCAGTTCAGATTGGAACTGAGAGTGACAGCCTTTACCGGACAGAACGTTACGATCTTGAGCAGAAGTACGAGCACAAGACCACATCAGATCCAGGTACGCGTAGTTGTCTTCGTCTTTAGCAACGGTCCAACCTTTACTGGTAGATACGCGTGGCTGACCTTCGCCCGGATTCAGAGTCTTCTTGATTGGATCCACTTTGATGTTCCAGATGTGCGAGGCACGAACGTTGTCGAAGCCCGCTTGGTCTGGGAACTGAATCGCAGTGAAGTTCTCACAAGAGCCCATGTTTGGCATGTGACAAGAAGAACAGGTGTTTTCGCCGTGAGGGGCAGAAGACTGGTGGAACTCCAGCTGAGTCTCGTGACAGTCTTCACACTGCTTCTTCAGTTTCGGATTAGAAACGTGGCTCAGGTAAGAGGTGTCAGTAACTTCGTGTGGATCGTGACAGG
The DNA here is from genome assembly GCF_000422665.1 of Ferrimonas senticii DSM 18821. Taxonomy (GTDB): domain Bacteria; phylum Pseudomonadota; class Gammaproteobacteria; order Enterobacterales; family Shewanellaceae; genus Ferrimonas; species Ferrimonas senticii. Next base: position 162,324 of record NZ_KE383899.1, read on the forward strand.
TGGTACAGCGCATGCCTTTTTCGTAGTGCGCGGAACCAAACATCTGCGAACCTTCAGTACCACAAGATACACAGGCAGACTTCATCTTCACGTTGAAGGCGTCTTCTGGCTTAGCACCTGGGCCTTCTGCCAGTTCAGCAACGTAGTTGAAGCGCTGGTGACAGCGTTCACAGTTGGATGGCATACCGCCGCCAACACCGCCCTCTAGGTGAGCGCCAGCGCCGTGACACTCTTCACAAGAGATACCCTTGGAGATGGTGTGCTCGCGCAGTGCTTCTGGGTTACCCAGATCGGCGAAGAACTCCTCTTTAGTTTGGTAATCAAACTTAAAGGTGTGACACACTTCACAGTAGGAAGAGGCTGGCTGGAACAGGAACGATTTGTCCTGCTTAGCGCCGTAGGAGTTACGGCCCCATTCGTTAGAACCGGAATCACCGAATTCTTCCATCTTCACTGGGAAGGTTGGGATAACTTTCTGGATTTCAGCCGCTTTTTCTGGGGTCAAGAAGGTCAGCCAGTTCAGAGAGAACTGGTTAGAGCCAGCGTGTACGGTACCGGTACCGTCAGCCAACAGACCGTCGCGAACGGTGTAGGAACCACGAACCAGCCACGCATCGATGTAGCCGTACTTAGTACGTGGAGTACCAACTACAGAGTAGATCGCCTCTTCGGTGATACCCGCTGGTAGAACGCCAGACTTGGTGCCATACATACCTTTCTTCAGGTCGCCGCCCACTTCTTCCATTTCATCTGGGAAACGGATGGTCTTGGCGTGACGAGAGCGCTTCCACTTCTCGTACTGAACCGCGTGACACTCACCACATTTCTCTGGACCGATGAACTTGTTCGGGAAGTCTAGGATCGACTTCTCGCCCAGACGGTACTGAACCGCCATGATGGCGCCGTTCTTTTCAGAGTAATCTTCGGAGTTACCGGTGTGCAGGTACTCTTCACCACGGTCAGAGATGTGTGGCTTACCAACGATACGACCTTCTGGAATGTAGGTCTTAAAGATCGGGTGATTCTCGAACAGGTAATCCCAGAACTCTTTCTCGGTGATAATGTAATCGTGCAGGGTCATTACACCGCGCGATTCCATAGTGCCTGAACCTTTAGCGTATACGCTGTGGGTTTGCGGCGATGCTTTGTAGCCCAAGTCGCTTTGCGGTGGGGCATCGTTTGCTTGAGCGCCGAAGGCAGCGGCGCAAAGCAGTGCAACTGCAGTTGCTTTGGTATTCCAGGTTTTCATCATTCACTCCTAGTTGTTTGGTATTGCTAAGTGGCGTTGCTGGGCTATTCCATCCTCGCCACCGCAATCAACCGAGAGCCATTTTGCCGAAACTGCAAAAGCTAAATGTGAGCCAAATGCGCAATTTACAGGGCGATCAACCCTAAACCATCAATCTCCACCCAAATGCATTTAAAAACAACAATTTAAGCAAAATTAAAAAAGGCTTTTTTAGAACTTTTTTAGAGTTTTTTAGAGAACTTTAGCGAAAAAACAAATTCACCAAAGAAGCTAAAACTTTCTATAAGTCACAAAACTCAGTATTCATAAATAACGCTCGCAAATAGCCCCGCTAAAGGAAATAAAGTTTCATTGGTTAAATACCGTTCTTTTTTGAGCAAGCGTCACACTCTGCATTATTGCTTCTGCGTTGAATGGAACTTGATTGGTACATTTACGTCATAGCAATGCCGCCTACCCATTGGTTATTTGAGGCGGCATTTTCGTAGGAGTGAAATTGTGGCTGCCGAACTCGGGCTGTTTCTATTAATTATCGGTACCGTACTGAGCATTGCTCGGGCGTTATTGCCATTGGTGCCCTCCTTGCAGTACCAAGGCCATCTATTGATGCGCTTAAGTGCCAGCTGCATCACTGTGTCACTGCTGGTGCTGGGTTACTGCTTCTTAGTCGATGATTTTTCGGTGGCCTACGTTGCCAACCACTCCAACAGTCATCTCGCGCCCTATTTTAAAATCGCCGCGGTTTGGGGCAGCCACGAAGGTTCGATGCTGCTGTGGTTAACCGCGAAGGTGATCTGTGCGGTGATCATCGACCGCCGTGACCGCTTCGGTTATGACGCCAGCACCGTGATGGCGGCAATCTCCTCTGGCTTTGGGCTGTTCCTGTTATTGACCTCTAACCCGTTTGCGCGGCTGCTACCCGAGGTGCCGATTGAGGGCCGCGATCTCAACCCAATGCTGCAAAACATCGGGCTGATTCTGCACCCGCCGTTGGTCTTCTTCGGTTATGTCGCGATGGCGGTATTGTTTGCTGGCACCTGCGCCATGCTGTACCGCGCCGAGTTAGTTGAAAAACAGTTGCCGTGGCTACGACGCTGGGCGTTAGTGGGCTGGCTGCTGCTGACTGGCGGCAACCTGTTTGGCTCTTGGTGGGCCTACAGCCAGTTAGGTTGGGGCGGCTGGTGGTTCTGGGATCCAGTGGAAAACTCCTCGTTTATCCCTTGGCTTATTAGCACCGCCCTGCTGCACAGCTTGTACTTAAATCGTCGCGGCCAACTGCAATTGACCACTCTACTGCTGTGTCTGTTGGCGTTCTGTTTGTCGCTGCTGGGCACCTTCTTAGTGCGTTCTGGGGTGATCCAATCGGTGCATGCCTTTGCCGCCGATCCAAGCCGCGGTTACAGCATTCTGCTGCTATTGGCCGCGGTCACCATCAGCGGTTTTACCCTGTTTGCTAAAAACGCCGAGAAGCTGCTGCAACAACAAGCTGGCAGCGATCTAAGCGGTCGTAATGGCATCCTTACCGTGGCGGTCGTGCTGATTGTAGTGGCCACCGTGGCAGTGGTGTTAGGCACTATCTACCCGCTGATCTTCTCGGCGTTGAACCTAGGTGCAATCTCGGTCGGACCACCGTACTTCAACGCCATCTTTGTGCCGATCACCATTGCTTGTGCGTTGTTGATCTCCTGGATTATGTGGCCAAGTAGACCGGTGCAGATCGGCTTAGCCGTAATCGCTGCGGCCTTGGCTTCGGCGCTGAACTGGGGTGTTGCCACTGAACCGTACTGGTTGCTGTGGTTAGGTGCCTTTGGCGCCAGCGTGCTGCTACCAAGCTGCGTCTATTCATTAGTCCGCCGCAACCAAAGTTGGCCGGCATGGCTCGCCCATACCGGACTGGCGGTGGCGATCATCAGCGCCACCACGGTTTCCAACTTTGAACAGGCAGCGATGGTGCAAATGGGCCCAGGCGAAGGCCGCTTTGTTGGCGATATCGCCTTTGTGATGGAGTCTGTCGATACCGTTACGGGTCGTGGCTTTACCGCTGAACAAGCCACCGTGCGTTTGGAAGATCAACAGGGTAACCAACTGGGCTACCTGTACCCGCAACGCAAACTGTTTGGCGCCACCAACATGCAGATCACCGAAGCGGCGGTGCAGCAAACGGTGTTTGAGGATCGCTACTTATCGATGGGGCCAGCACTGGAGTCCGGTCGCCATCTGCTGCGGATCAGCCGCAAGCCGATGATCAACGGCCTGTGGTTTGGTGGCTTTTTGATGCTACTCGGTGGCACTGTCGCCATCGCTCAGCGTCGTCGCCACGTGCCACAAGCTGACACGGTAAAGGAGCCAGCATGCGCCTAATTAACCGCCTTGCGGTCGCCCTATTGACGCTGACACTTTCCGTTGTCGCCCCACTACAAGCGGCGCCATCACTGGCTGAGCGTGCCCATGGTATCGCCATGGAACTGCGAGATCCGGCCTCGACCAACCTAACCTTGGCCGAGTCGGAAACTCAGATCGCTTATGAACTGAAAGCGCGCATCGCCCAGATGTTGGCGGAAGGCCAAAGCAAAACTCAGATCGTTGACAGCTTAGCCGAACGTTACGGCCAGCAGATCCGCTATCAACCCCCATTTAATGCCGCCACTGCTGTGCTGTGGCTTACTCCTGTGGTGCTGCTACTGCTGTTACTTAGCGGAATGTGGTGGCGCCACCGTTCTGTCAAGAGGAACTCATGATCTCTGTAACATCGTCCATGCACGCTCTGCGCCGCAGCGTTAAGGTATTGTCGTTAGCGGCACTGTTGGTCGCCCCGCAAGCCCTGTCTGCCCATCTGCCAAAGGTATACAGCACCGGCGAGCAGATTGAAAAACCATGGCAGCTGTCGCGCTTTGTGGAATACACCAACGCCCGCAAGCCACCGGTTGTGCCGTTCGTCGATAAAGCCGGTAATGAAGTGACCCTTAGCCAGTTTGGCGGCAAACTGACCATGGTTAATATCTGGGCGACCTGGTGTATCCCGTGCTGGCGAGAACTGCCGGAGTTGATTGAGCTGCAACAGCACTTCGCCGGTCAGCCATTCCATATTCAGCCAATCAACGTGGATGAAGACCAATCGGTGGTAGCGCCGCTGATCACCAAGTACAAGATGGATCACGTACCAACCTGGATGGATACCAAAGGCGACTTTATCCATATCGCGGTGATCGATACCGTACCAGCCAGTTACTTCTTCGATGGTAATGGCAACTTGGTTGGCCACATTCGTGGCTACATCGATTGGCTGGAGCCAGCGGTGCAAGAGTACGTCGGCAAACTTATCAACAAGTACGCCGAGCCTAACTTTGTTCAGGCTGAAGGCTAACCCCCGATAAAACAAACGCGGCGCTCACTGAGCGCCGCGTTTTTTATGATGTTCTGTAATGTTGCTGCAAGTAGTAGATATTGATGCAGACGATAAAAGCGTTAACTAATGCCACCGGCCAAGCGCTGATGGCACTGCCATAGGCGACAAATAAGATTGCACCGGTCAGATTCCACCAACGCAGTTTGACCATATCGGACATCATCAATGACACGGCAATGGTAATCGACGCGGCGTAGCCGACCCACTGCCAATACTCTGCGGTCATGGCTGTTCCTCTGGTTACATACTCGGCGTGGCTGGGCCTGTGGCTGGAGCATCGCTGCCTGAAGGCTGATAACCCATCTGCTGCGAGAACTGCTGCATCGAGGCAAACCACCACTCGATGGTATCGGCAAAATTGCTGCGGCTCACCCCCAGATGCAGATTGACCGCCATCTCGATGGTGGGATCGCCCTCATCATCAAAAAACGCCTTGCCGTAGCGGCTGTTGCTGTTCCAGCGGTTGATCGCTCGCATGTCCATGCCGGGGTTTTGCCAAGCGGCATTAAAAATCAGATCACGACAATTTTGACCCGCTTCGCAGCCGTAAAAACTGACGGTATAGATGGCGCCTTGGTAGGAGCCGATAATCAACGGATCGCCAACGCCGTCACGGTCAATCACTGCATCCCCGTGCACCTGCATCATCGACAGCAGATTATCAGGATCACTGGCATCGACTAAGGATTCCGCGGCGAGCGACGGGCTGTATAGCGTGGGAACAAAAAAGGCGGCCATCACAGCCGCCAGAGGCAATCGAAACATTGCTACACCTCATGCACTTGCTTACCTATAACCCTAGGTCAAAAAGCGCGCAAAAGCCGTGCACCATGTTTGCAGATATTACTGAAACAGCGCTATCTCATCGGCACTCAGGTAGCGCCAGTCGCCCACAGCCAACTCGGGATCCAGCGCAATCGCCCCGACCTGCTCACGGTGCAGGCCAACCACCTTGTTGCCCAGCGCCGCAAACATCCGTTTAACTTGATGGTATTTGCCCTCGATGATGGTGATCCGTACCTCCGTGTCACTCAACCGCTCTAGCGTCGCTGGGCGAGTTAACCCATCACCATGAAGCTCAACGCCAGCGTGCAGTTGGGCCTCCGCGTCGGCAACCAAAGGCTCGGCCAACTGCACTAGGTAAGTTTTGCTGCAGTGAAAGTTGGGCGAGGTGATGCGGTGGCACCACTGGCCATCTTCAGACAACAGCACCAAACCGGTGGTATCGACGTCCAGTCGCCCCGCTATCCGCAGCGTATCGGTACGCGGCAGGCCAATCAGCTGCAGCACCGACGGGTACAGTTCATCAATGTTGGAACACAGATACTCTTTCGGCTTGTGCAACATCAGATAGCGAGTGTTGATGGCACCGACGGTCTCGCCATACCAACAGACATCGGTATCGTCCGACACTTTAAAGCCCGGATCGTTAATTACCACGCCATCGCAGGTGATGGCCCCGGCTTTTAACTCTCGTTTGGCAAGGCTGCGGGTCAATTCAGTGTTATCGGCGAGAAATTTGTCTAGGCGCATAGAAGTTATTGAGTTGAGGTAGAACGGCGCCGCACCACAAGGCCGCGGCAGTGCAGCAGGATGATAGCAGAGAGCAGCGCCAGCACCGCGTAAATCATGCTGATGCTCAGCCGTTCAACAACTAGGGCGCTATTGATAGCAGCCCTTGGTTACCATTATGGACATACAGCAGCGCGGTTAAGATCACCGCATTGGTATTGAGGTTGCGACTGCGATTGACGGCATCGTCCACCATGATGCCGCTATCCCAACCATCACTGTGATGCAGTTGCTGCGCTTGCTGCCACAGCGCCCGCCCAAGCGGATCATCCGCCAGTACCGCCAGCGCCACCGCGCATTTGCTGCTTAGCCGCTGGCTGCGACTGGTCGGCTTACCAAGGTAATCGGTACTCTGCCACGGCTCGCCCTGATAGTGCAGGTTGTTATACAAAAACCACGGCGGCCAAGCGATGGCATCTTCACCGACACAGCTTAACTGTGCCTGCTGGCGATAACGATTGGCATGGGCTTGACGCAAGTGTTGATAGTCCTGCTCCATCGCTGGCGGCAGTGCGCCAAATTCCAACTTGGCCAAATAGTAGGGATCACTGGTTAAAAACGGCCGCGGGCGCCGATCAAACGGCAACAGCGTGGCTGCCACCCGCGCCCGTTGCTGGCTCTGGCGCGCCAGCGCTTTGGCCACCGGCAACTCCCATAGCGCCAATGCCATCGCCGCGTATTGCTCATAGCCGAGCCGTCCCTCTTGATAACGCCGCTCGTGACCACGGCTAAAACGCGCCCCTTGCAGCTCGCCCTGATTGACCAGCAGCGGCAACTGCCAAGCAGCAATCACCGCAGCGACTGGCGTTTGCAACTGCGGCTGACGCCGCTGCAAAATCGCCAGCCACCCCAGCGCTCGGGCAATATCCAAGGCCGACCAACCGCTGCCATTACGCTGACGGTTACTGGCTTGCACCACGGGCTTAGCGCTGTCGGTGTGGTAGCTACGATTCGGCAGCTTGCCATCGTACAGCGGCATCTGCGCCAAGGTGGTCAGCAACCGCCGCATGCGCAGATCAAACTCGGCGTTATCAATAAGCCCAAGCTCGTAAGCGGCGACGGTACCGGCGATAACACTGGCCACATCCCACAAGGTGGTTTCACGATAACCCGCGACCGAATTGACCAAGCCCGTGGCCGTTTGATATTCCCTTTGAAAGTAACCCCAAGCACGGCTTGCCATCTGCCGCTGCAAGGGCGTCAACGCATCAAACATTGGCACCACATGCGCTTGCAGCGATAACATCTGCATCTCCGGCGGCGCCACACTCGACAGCCGCTGAGGCGCCGCTTTGATCGGCTCTGCGACTGGCACCATTCCGCGAACATTCAGTCCCGGTTCTTGCAACTGCTGCTGATGTTCGCCGCCGGAGATCTGCGAGCGATCCGCCAACTTGGTGTCTGCCGCTGCCAGCGGCAGCGCCGCCTGCAACATGATGTAGATGGCGATGGTCGCCCATCGGTTATTGGTCACCCGCGCTCCTTGCGTTTGGTTACTCGACGTTGCTGCGACTCCTGTCTCAATAATAGTTGCCGCAAGCACAACAAATCGCCGTATAGTCAACGACAAACCTCAACGGAAGATAATAATGGATAAGGTGTTTTGGCTGGTGCCAGGGCAGATCGCCGGTCGCAGTGGCCCTAATAAAGATCCGTGGCAGCTGAGTGACTTTGCTGATGCTGGCTTCGATCTGGTGGTGTCGCTGAACTGCGCCAGCGGCGTTGATGTCAGCGAGCTCGACCGCTATGGCATTGATCACCTGCATGTCGAGCTGCCACCGAATATCCCGCCGCAAGCGGGCGACGCCAAGTGCTGCGCCGACGGTTTGAATCACGCTTGGCAACAACTGCAGCCACGGTTAGCGCAGGGACAAACGGTGCTGATCCATTGCCGCAGCGGCAAAGACCGCACCGGCATGTTGATGGCGTATTTAGTGATGCAACTGCACAAGGTGGCGCCAGCAGAAGCGATCGCACACGTGTTGCAGGTCCGCCCAATCGCCTTGAGCGCCGAAGGCTGGCACAGCATGGCACTGCAAGTGCTAAGCGAGCTAGAACCGCAACTCGGGCAATTCTCAGCGTGATCCCGCAAGCTGTGAGACAGTTAACGCTATATTTTCTTGCCAACGCCGATAATCGCGCCGTTATTCACCAGTGAAACAGAACCATGCCAAAACAGAAAACCGTTAGTGACCGTGAGTTTTACCTGCTGCGCTCCGGCAAAACCATTCTTCGCGCCCTGCATGTGGTCGGCATCGTTGGCGGCGCTGGTGGCTTTATCTATGGCCTTGATATTGAACAGTGGCGCAACTGGTGGATCTTGGCGATGATCAGCGGCGTGCTGCTGATGGCGTGGGAGATTTGGCGGTCACCGCTGTGGGCGGTGCAGCTTAAAGGCGCCTGTACCATCGGCAAGGTGGGGCTTCTGGCACTGTGCTACCCCTACCCCTCGCTGGCGCCATACCTGTACAGCTTTATTGCCCTGTTATCGGTATTCATCGCCCACGGCCCCGGTAACTTTCGCCACTACTCGCTGTGGCATCGCCGGGTTCTTGGTGGCAAAGAGATCAAAGGCTAACCCAGATGCACGATTCCCTGACGCCAAGCCCGCTGTTGCTGAAGCACCTTGAGCAGCTGCAACGACTGCCGGCAGGACCGGTGCTGGATCTGGCCTGCGGCGGTGGCCGCAATGGCTTGTGGCTGTCACAACAGGGGCTGCCGATGTGGTTTTGTGATTGCAGCGATGAGGCGCTAACGCTGGTAACGCAGCGGTTAGCGGATCAACAATTGAACGCGGTGCTGTGGCATCAGGATCTTGAAACTGGCAGCAACCCCTTTGCCGGTCGCCGCTTCGCCGCAATTATCTGCCATCACTATCTGCATCGACCGCTGCTGCCATGGCTAGCGCAAGCGCTGTTGCCCGGAGGGGTATTGGTCTATGAAACCTTCACCATCGAACAAGCCAGCATCGGTCGACCGCGTAACCCCGACTTTTTATTGCAACCCGGCGAATTGGCCAAAGCCTTTGCCAGTTGGTCGCAGATCCACTACCGTGAAGGAAAGCTGACCAATCCAGAGCGCTACCTGGCCCAACTGGTGGCGCGCAAACCGGAGTAGTGCCGATGCTGCAGTGGTACCCCAACCAGATAAAAATTGGCGCCGCCCCCGCGCTGACCTTGGTGATGGTGGCGCTAGCGCTGCTGGGGCGATTGCTGCCGCCAAGCAATCTAATCCTATGGCCACTGATGGCAACGCTGCCACTGATCGCCTTAGTGCATCTGTGGCTGATGGTGGATGATGAGGTGATGGATCGCCTCGACGCGTTCTTCTACGCCTTGGTTCACCTGCCACTGGCGTTCGTGGTGTGGACCTTCTCGATTGTGTTCGCCAGCGGCAGCAATATTTTTTAGCCGCCTCGCTCAAGCTCCGCTAAAGATAGTTGCTAAGTGGCGCGGTTTTTTCTACCGTGGCGCCCTCGCTTTTCTGGAGTATCCCGATGTTTGTCTACAACCCGCCTACCGAACCGTATCTGACCGTGATCCACGGTGATGAAGATCTTATCGTGGTCGATAAACCGGCGGAACTGTTGTCGGTGCCGGGCCGCGATATCGCCCACAAAGACAGTGTGATGACCCGTGCCATCGAACGCTATGGTCAAGCATTTGATGTGCATCGCTTGGATATGGCGACCTCGGGGATCATTGTGGTGGCGCGCACCAAAGAGGCCGAGCGTGAACTTAAACGCCAGTTTCGCGACCGCGAAACCAGCAAACAATATTTGGCTCGGGTTTGGGGCCACCCGGAGCAAGATGAAGGGCTTATCGATCTGCCGCTGATCTGCGACTACCCAAACCGCCCGAAGCAGATCGTCTGTTTTGAGCACGGCAAACCGTCGCAAACCAAGTACAAGGTGATCCGCCGCGAAGCACAAACCACGCTAATGGCGCTAACCCCAATCACCGGCCGTTCGCACCAATTGCGCGTGCATATGCAGGCACTGGGACACCCGATTGTTGGCGATCGCTTCTATGCCGATGGTGCGGCGCTGGAGTTCAGTGACCGGTTAGAACTGCACGCCTACAAACTGCGAATTAAGCAGCCCACCAGTGGCCGCTGGCTGGAACTTAAAGCCCCCTGCCCATTTGCTTAAGCAAATTGGTATCGTTGAGCTTATCAAGCAACACAGCCGTACGCCGAAAACGAAAGCTCTGACAGATATTGTCAGAGCTTTTTTGTTTCACCTAAAAAACCACTTAATAGGAAACAAAATCCAGTCAAATTGACTATTTACGTCTCTATTCCTGCCACTCGCAATAATGTTACAGCCATGTTAAAAACGCATAGTCGCATGCACGTGCGATCCAGCGCAGAAGGTTGTCGCACTGGTTGTCAAAACAGGAAGGGAAACGAATGAAAACCAAAATAGCTATCGCGGTCGCCCTTGGACTTACGGGCTCCGTTCATGCTGCGCCAAAATCACTGTCTGACGCCCCGACACTAACTAACTTTGAAGTGACTCAAGTCACCCAAAACTACCGCCCGAGCGAACGCCAACATCATCACAATGAGCAACGGGATCGCTATATTCTACAGTTGCAGCAGCAGCCCATCGCCACTTATCGTGGCGACATCGCCAGCATGGCGGCCACCGCCAGCAGCGACGGCAAATTGCAGCTACAAACCCCAGCCGTCAGCTCTTATCGTGGCTACCTGCAACGGCAACAAAAATCGCTGCTATCCTCGCTAAAACAGCGCTTCCCAGTGGTGCAACATCAGGCCAGCTTCGACACCGTATTTAACGGCATCAGCGTTTATGTGCCAGGGATCAGCCAAGCCCAATTAGCGGCGTTGCCCGGGGTAAAAGCGGTCTACCCTGAACAGCTCTACTCAACGCAGATGGATCAGTCACTGGAACTGATAAATAGTGCCGCCGCTTGGGCCAAATTAGCGGATCGCGACAACGCCGGCAAAGGGGTTCGGGTGGCGGTGATCGATTCCGGGATCCGCCCAGAAAACCCGATGTTTAATGATGACGGCATGGATCCGCCAAGCAGCCTGCCTGGCGACGATTACTGTGGCCAGATCGACAGCAGCTTTTGTAACAACAAATTGATTGTGGCCCGCTGGTCGGTGCCCACTTTCCCAGTCGCCGAACAGGAATATATGAGCCCACTGGGTTTTGATGGCCACGGCACTCACGTCGCGGGCACCGCCGTCGGTAACGTCACCGACATCGAATTCCAAGGGCAGGATGTCACCATCTCGGGGGTGGCTCCAGGCGCTTACCTGATGTCCTATAAGGCGCTGTACGCCACCTTGGCGGATCCAACCCGCGCATCCGGCTCCAACACCATGTTGCTGGAAGCCCTTGAACATGCCGTCAATGATGGCGCCGATGTGATCAACAACTCGTGGGGCGGCGGTGCCGGTGCCGATCCAGCCACCTCCCCCTACCAACAAGCGTTTTTGGCTGCTGAAGCCGCTGGCGTGGTGGTGGTCAGCTCTGCAGGTAATTCCGGCTCTGGGGCGCAAACCATCGGTTGCCCAGCCTGTATTGAATCCGGTATTGCGGTCGCTAACACCACTCATGGCCGCTTCTTTGCCAACGAAGTCGGCATCGGCAGTGACAGCGGGCTGCTGTCGATTCAAGGTGGTGGTAGCAGCAAACTGACCAGTGATATCAGTGCTCCGGTGATCAGCGCGGTCAGTGTCGACCAAGCCAATTTCGAAGGCTGCCTGCCCTTTGCCGCCGACAGTTTTGCCGATGGCATCGCCCTAATCAGCCGCGGCGCTTGCACCTTCCAAGACAAGGTCGATAACGCCGCCGCCGCAGGCGCAGGTGCGGTAATCGTCTACAACAACCGCGATGGTCAACCGATCACCATGGCACTGGATGACACCACCATTCCAGCAGTAATGATCAGTCAAACCGATGGCGACAACGCCCTCGCGCAACTGGCCACCGGCGCCGTTGACGGCACTATCAGCGCCAGCATCAGTCGTATCGTTGCCAATGAGTTTGCCGATAACACCGCGACCTCAAGTTCTCGCGGTCCGAACGGCAACCCCAATATTCTTAAGCCGGACATTGCTGCCCCAGGCAGTTTGATTCTTTCAGCGATGTCACCGGAAGAGATTGGCCGAGAGGGCGAGGAGTTTGCGCTGCTTAGCGGCACCTCAATGGCGGGGCCTCACGTTGCTGGTGCCGCGGCCCTGATGCGTGCCCAGCACCCAGATTGGTCAGCGGTGGAGATCAAACCGCCAACTTCGATCTGATAGGCAATGATACCGAAGTGGTGCAAGTGCCACTGCAGTTCCACGTCAGTCATGAAGGCGAGCAATTGCAGTCATTGCAACTGCTGCAGGTCAGTGGTGATGCACCAACGGCAATCCGCATCAGCCGCGAGCCGGAGCATGGGATGATTACCGTTAACGACGACCTGAGCGTGGATTACACCCCAAATGCCGACTTTGCCGGTGAAGACCAGTTTGGCTATGAAGCGTTAGATGACGCAGGCGCAGTGATTGGCACCGCCGTTGCCAGCATCACCGTCGCCAACGTCAATGACGCGCCGGTAGCACTGGAAGCGATCGCCGCTGGCACCGTTACCGGCGGTAGCGAGGTTTCGGTGAGTTTGTCTGCCGAAGATGTTGATGGTGATAGCTTGAGCTGGAGCGTTAACCAAACCGCAGGCACCGCAGTCGAGTTGAGCATTGCCGGTAATCAACTGAGCTTTGTCGCGCCGAGCGTCGATGCCGCCACCGACTTGGTGTTTAGCGCCATCGCCAATGACGGCAGCGCTGACTCCAATGCTGTTGAGGTCACCGTCACTGTGACCCCAGCAACCGATGACGACTCCAGCGGTGCTGACGATGAAACCGACAGCGGTAGTGTCGGTTGGCTGGCACTGCTGCTACTGCCTGTCATTGGCTTGCGTCGCCGCTGGCTGAGCTAACGCGCAACCGCGCGTCTTTCCGCGCGCACCTAGCCACGCGAGAGCCCCTCGCGTGAATATCCAAGGCCTTAGCGTTACACGCTAAGGCCTTGTTGTTATCGTTGGCAGTGCCCGCCGTGACTAGAGGCGGCTATCGCACTGCTCTGCCCAGACGCCACATTGCACTTGGCCAATGTGCGACTTACCCAGCAACAGCATCAGCAATCGCGATTGACCGATACCGCCGCCAATGGTCGCTGGCAGTTCGCCGTTCAACAGCGCTTGGTGCCATGGCAGTTGCAGATCGCGCTCGCGCCCCTGCAGATGCATCTGCCGCACCAAGGCTTCGCCATCAACACGGATCCCCATCGACGACAGCTCAAACGCGTCTTGCAGTTGCGGATGCCACACCAACAGATCGCCGTTCAGGCCAGCGCCATCCGCCGCTTCGGTGCTCCAATCGTCGTAATCGGCGGCGCGAGCATCGTGGGCTAGCCCATCTGCCAGCGGCGCGCCGATGCCGATAATAAATACCGCTTTCAGCTCTTTACAGATGGCGATCTCACGCTCTTTGCCAGACAGGTGTGGATAGTGCTGACGCAGGGTTTCAGCGTGAATAAAGTGGATCTGCTCAGGCAGTTGCTGCGGCAAACCAAATCGCTCTGCCAACATCGCTTCGGTGGCTTTAATGCCCGCCCAAATCTGTTCAACTCGCGCTTTTAAGCCGCACACGGAGCGCTCACTGGCGTCGATCACCTGCTCCCAATCCCACTGGTCAACGTAGACCGAATGCTTGGCGCCCAAGCTGTCCTCATCCGGACGCAGGGCTTTCATCTGCGCCACGATCCCTTCGCCTGCGGCAAATTGGTAGCGGCCCAAGGTGCGACGCTTCCATTTAGCCAGAGACTGCACCACTTGATAACGCTTAGTTGGCAGTGCCTTAACCGAAACGGCCACCGGTTGCTCAATCCCTGACAGCCCATCTTGCTCACCACTATCGGCGTCGCACAACAGCGGCGCTTGCACTTCCAACAACCCCAATTGTTGCGACAATTGCTGGCTGAAGTGGTGGCGGGCAAATTGGATCTGTTGTTGGGTTTGGATGTAGCTCTGTTTCATGGTGGCACTCACACTAAATCTTGGTTAACTGGCAGCCATCATTTAGCCAAACCGCTCATTCAGCAATAGATCAAACAACAAATGCCGTTGTATGATTTCGATTATCAAAGTAATTGCGCCAAAAATTAATGAACCAACAAAATACCCAAGAAAACGAGCTGTTGCGCCAACGAATCGATAATTTGGACAAACAGATCCTAGTGGCACTGCAACAAGATGCTCGAGTTGCCTATGCTGAGCTGGCTAAACGCTTCGCCGTCAGTCCCGCGACCATCCATGTGCGGGTCGAAAAGCTCAAAGCCACTGGGGTGATCTGCGGTACTCAAGTGATGCTCGATCCCCGCGCATTGGGGTATCAGGTTTGTTGTTTTATTGGGATTAATTTGAAGGCCGCCGGCGATTACCCGGCGGTACTTGCGCAATTGGAAGCGCTACCAGAGGTGACCGAGGCATACTACACCACCGGTCATTACAGCATTTTCATTAAGATCCGTTGCCGCAATATCGATGATCTGCATCGATTGCTGGTGGATCAGATCCAAGCGATTAAGCAGATCCAATCCACCGAAACCTTGCTGTCATTGAGCCAGCCAATTGGGCGGCAAATTCAGCCTTAAGCTTCAATCAATTGTTTATGCAGGTGTTGTACTACCGCATCGGCATCGCTATTGGCGACCAGAAAACAGAGATTATGGGCACTGGCACCGTGACAGATCATCCGCACATTGTAGCCATCGATCTCGGCAAAGACCTTGCGCGCCACCCCTGCGGTGGTTGCCAATTGATTGCCAATCACCGCCACTAGGCTGAGATTTTCGGTCACCTCTAAGCGGCACATCGCTTCCAATTCGGCCCGCAACGCCGGGGTGATTAGCTCGATACCGCAGCCATCAGAGCCGGTATTATCCAAGGTGAGCGCCACCGACACCTCTGAGGTGGTGATCAAGTCCACCGAGATCCGATGCTTGGCCAAAATCGCAAACAGCTCCGCCAAAAAGCCACGGGCATGCAACATATTGAGGCTGTGCACCGTCAACAGAGTTTGGCGCCGACGTAGGGTAACCGCCCGATAACCTGGGGCTCCCTGTAATTGCTGGCGGATCCAACTGCCACCACGTTGGGGTTCACTGCTTTTACCAACAAACACCGCACAACCGCTGCGCACCGCCGGCAAGATGGTGGCTGGATGCAACACCTTGGCGCCAAAGGTCGCCATCTCGGCCGCTTCATTAAAGCTTAACTCGGCAATCGGCCGCGCCGCTGGCACCAAGCGCGGATCGCAACTGTAGATGCCATCGACATCGGTCCAAATCGCCAGCACCTCTGCCGCCAACGCCTCTGCCAACAGGGCTGCCGAATAGTCTGAACCGCCACGCCCTAAGGTGGTGGTATGGCCTTCGCTATCGGCACCAATAAATCCTTGGGTCACTACCCGCTGGGTAGCCAAAACCGGTTGCAGGTGCTGCTGGCACAGCGACGCGATTAGCACCAGATCCGGCTCCGCTTGGCCATAATGACTGTCGGTGCGTAGCACTTGGCGTACATCAAAGCACTGCACCGCTTGCTGACGTTGTTGCAACACCTCGGTAAACAGCGCCGAAGAGCAGGCTTCACCTAAGGCCAGCAGCGAGTCTTTGATAGCACCAGAGGGCGAGGTTTGTGCCTGCAAGCTCAGGCGGTCCATCTGCACTAATTGCTGTTCGATGTAGTCAGCTAACGCCGCTGGAGCGCCCAGTTCATCCAAAATTGGCCGCTGGATAACCGCGATCTGCTCAAGGGTTTGCTGACGCTGCGATGGCGATAACTGACCGCTGGCAAGCGTCACTAAATGGTTGGTCACTCCGCTGCAGGCACTGACCACCACCACCTTAATGGCAGGATCGGCACAGACGATATCGGCACAGGCTTGCATCGCCCGATAGTTGGCAACGGAGGTGCCGCCAAATTTGGCGACGGTTAACGTACTGGTGTGTGGCATGCTTGGCGCCCCTAAATCTACCTTGAAACGGAGCGTCCGCAGGTTACGCCAGCCATTGACCGCGCAACCTTAAGAAGCACTCCACCATAATCCTGTCGCTATGGTGACAGCCCTGAGGATTCAGCCCCAGTGGCCGATCAGCGATCGCGTACTCGATCACTGACCTCGGCGAGACTCCCCTCAGTTGAACCGGCCCGTACGGCCTAACTACGTTCGCATTACCTGAGCATCGCACCTCTTCTGAGGCCCTAATAAAGCAAATGGTTTTCGCCCAAGTCAAACCCAAAGATACAAATTGCCAACCTTGGCAAACTACCGATAACAACCATCAATAATTACCGCTAAATGGCCGCCATTAACAATTGCAATCGCAACAACTTGGCAACCTTACGGCCACAACAGAAGCGGTCGCTATAAAAAAACCAATCTCCAGCTAATTTGCCGCTTTCAAACCCGTTTTTTAACAAACCGTGCCACCGCAACCGCAGTTTTTGCCATTCCGCCACAAGTGCGCCAGTAACAGAAGTTGTGACCGAGATAACGATTTGAGGGATTTGTTAACAAACTCGGATTACTGCTAATGGATTTTGGGTATCCTTAGCGACTATTAAAATTTAAGTTAGGCGCAGAGGCCGAATTCAACACCGTCATCCATGCCAACTGCGGTGTTGAATGTGGCATCAAAAGGGACTTTGCCTATGCTTACCGACGTGAACTACGGTTGGCGTCGCTGTTCATTATTGAATCGTGGTTTTTAGGTAGCCCAAATGCAAAATCCGCACATCCTTATCGTTGAAGACGAAGCTGTTACCAGCAACACGCTGAAAAGTATCTTTGAGGCCGAAGGTTACTCCGTTACCGTAGCTAACGACGGCGAAGAGATGCACAACGTGCTGCGCAGCAACAAGATCAGCTTGGTCATCATGGACATCAATCTGCCGGGTAAAAACGGCCTATTGCTGGCACGCGAACTGCGTGAAAAAGATGACATCGCTTTGATGTTCCTTACCGGTCGCGATAACGAAGTGGATAAAATCTTGGGCCTGGAAATCGGCGCCGATGACTACATCACCAAGCCTTTCAACCCACGTGAATTGACCATTCGCGCGCGCAACCTGCTGAACCGCATCGTTAACGCTTCTCGTCAAACCGACGAGCGCCCACAGGTAGAGTTCTACCACTTCAACCAGTGGACGTTAGAGATCAACAGCCGCTCGCTGATCAGCCCACAGGGCGAGTTCTTCAAGCTGCCGCGTTCCGAATTCCGTGCGCTGCTGCACTTTGTTGAGAACCCAGGCAAGATCCTGTCCCGTGGTGATCTGCTGATGAAGATGACCGGCCGCGAACTGAAGCCGCATGATCGTACTGTCGACGTTACCATTCGTCGCATCCGCAAGCACTTCGAAAGCCACCCAGAAACCCCAGAAATCATCGCCACCATCCACGGCGAAGGTTACCGTTTCTGCGGCGAACTGGGCGAATAAGGCTCGCTTCGAAGCAACAAAAAGAGCGCCCAAGGGCGCTCTTTTTGTCTAAACAGCCAAGTTATTTACTGTTCAGGTAATTTTTCAGTGCTTGCAGATCTTCATCGTAATGCTGCTGAATTTCAGCAAACCAAATACGATAGTTGGTCGGCCACTGGGGCTCATCACCGCACTGCATTAGCTGCGCTAACTGCTGCAATCGCAACAGGCCAACGGAACCGGAAGCCCCTTTAAATTTGTGTGCCTCGGCGATGATCGCTTTTTTGTCTTCGGAGTTAATGGCCGCTTCAATCTCTTGCAGATACTGCGGTGCCATCTGTTCAAATAGCACCACCGACTTCATCAAGATCGCCGGCCCAATGGCATCACAATATTGATCTAAGGTATTGGTATCCAAATTGGCATTCACTTGCACCACGATAAACTCCTCCCCTACTTCAGCTTAACGTTATTCTAAAATCAGACCGATTTTAATTATTCTAACCTGCCTGCAAATTATCAGCATCCAAGCTGTCAGGCCACCCAATTACTGATATCCTGCCGATGAATTGTTAACTCCATCAGAATGCAGTAATTATTGATGCGAATTTACGCCATCGGATTGGCGACTTTGGTGCTGGTTGCCAGCAACGGCAGCACCGAAGAGATCCGCCTAACCGCAGCTGAAGCCCATACTTTCAGCGTGCACAGCCACCAGCAACAACTCCCGCAACCGATTGTAATCTATCGCTACCAAGAGCAAAACCTGATTCCGTTGCAGGCGTTTGCGGCCGCGCTTGGATTAGATATCCGCAGTGATGCGGCCAGCGCCAAAGCCAACGGCTGGATCGGCGGTGAAAATAGCAACTTTTTGCTCGATATCGGCAATCTACAAGCCCGTCGTGGCATCGAACAGTATCAGCTAAGGCCACAACAGCCGTGGGCTCGCGACAGCGTCGATCTTTATGTCTCCGAGCAACTGCTGCAACAGATCCTGCCGCTGCAATTATCGTTCAACAAACAAAGCCAGCAGCTGTTGGTAAGCAGCGAGATGCCGCTACCGGCAGTTGACAAGCTGTTGGCGCAGCAGGCCAATAACACCCGTTTAGGGCAACAGCAAAATTTCCACAGCGGCGGTTTTGATCCGATCCACCCACACGCCTACCAAGACGCCAGCCAACCGGTGCTGTTTGCTTTTGGTAAAGGCGCACTGGTCGGCGACGACCTGCTTACCCAAAACTATCAGTTGGGGCTGCTGGCCAGTGGTGACTTAGCTGGACAAAGTTATGAGATCAGCGCCAACAAGATGGCCAAACAGCGCAGCGAATATCGGCTGCGCTTAAGCCGCGATCTGAATGATCTTGGTGGCGATCTGCCAGTTCAGCTTGGTCAATACCAACTCGGCGATGTCAGTTATTTTGGCGACAACCTAAGCCAAGGCGCCAACGAAGGCGTCGGGGTGCAAATTGGTGATGCGCGCAGCCACCAATTTGGGCTTGCCAATCTGGAGGGCAATGCCCCCCCTGGCTGGCAGGTGCATCTGTACCGCAACGGCGTCTTGCTGGCGATCACCGAAACTCCGCAATCTGGCCGTTACCGCTTTTTACAACAACCACTATTAGCTGGCGCCAACACCTTTGAGATGCACCTGTATGGCAGCAAGGGCGAATATCAGGTGCGGCGTCAAACCATCAATAACAGCAATCAAACTGCCGCAGGTCAGTTCAGCTATAACCTGATGGCCATCGATAATCGTCGCTTTGTCGCCAATGACAAAGAGGACCAAGAGGTAGCACAGTTACGTTCGCTAAAACAGCACGGACTGCGACTCAACTATGGCATAAGCCATTGGTGGGATATCGGCCTATCACTGCAGCAGCAAACCTTTGCCAGCACCACCAGCCCGAATCAGAACATTGACGAGCGTTACTTCGGCATCAATTCCAGCCTGCAGTTGTGGGACAGTAATATTGAACTGGAAGCGCTGCATGGCGCTGACGCTACCGCCTACTTTGCCGGTGCCAGCCGTGCCTTAGGCGACAACTACTTCCTGCGCGGCAGTTATCGCTACCACGATGGCATGCAAACCGATCAGATTGATCAGCAAGCGCCACTGCAAAGTGCCGCCGAGTTGTGGCTTGAAGGGCAAACTTGGCAACTGGGGGGCTGGCAGTACGCGTTCGGAGCACAGCACCAGCGTTATCAAAATGACGCCCTTCCAAGCAGCAGTGTGCTGGCCAATCGACTCTCCAGTCAGTTAGGCAACTTCAGTGTTACTCACACCTACTTGTACGACGGCGGTTATCAAGGCGAAGTCCGTGGCCGCCATCAAGGCAAGCTGTTGCTGGCCACGAGCGGCTATGAGTGGGGGCTATCCAGTAATATCCATTACCAAATTGGCGAGGGACTGCGGGATTTTGAAACGCGGCTGCGCTGGCGCCCGTTCGGCGACTTTAGTAACCACACCCGCTTGTTCTACGACAAGCCGTTTGACACCAACGAAAATCGGTGGGGGATGGCGCATGAGATCGCCTATCGCCACGATTGGCTCACGGTCGGCTTAGAGGGCGGCTTTGATGATCATGGCGATTGGCAGATCAACGCCACCGCGACCATGGCCTATAACTATCGCGACAATCGAGATCGGCAAGTTGATAGCAGCCTAAGGCCGCAACTGGCCGACATCAGCGTGCGGGTCTATCGCGACGTTAACAACAATGGTCACTTTGATCGCACCGATGAACCGCTCACCGGCATCGTCATTGATACCAGCCCCAGTTGGCCGCGCCAAGTCAGTGACCACGCCGGTATCGTTAACCTGCAGCAAGTACCGACCAACCGCAGCTACCAGTTTGCGATCGATCCCAAGTCGCTGCCTGCTGGCATGGTGCTGCGCAGTGGCGTGATGGGCTTGGTACCGCTGGCTGGCCAACCAAATCAAGTGGACTTAGCGCTGGTTAACACCAGCAGCATTGCCGGTCAGCTTCGCGATCAACACGGTCAAGTCATCGGCGATCTGGAACTTAACGTCACCGATTTAAATCAGCAGCGATTGCGCTCAGTTCGCTCTGACACTGAAGGTCGATTCCAGTTTTCACAGCTTCGCCCAGGCCAATATTATCTGATGGCCAACCCCGAACAGCTGCGGCAACGGCAACTGCGCACCGCGATTCCGCTGTATCCACTGAATATCAGCGCCAGTGGCGAACAGCGCCGAGACTGGGCGATTCAGCTACTGAACGACGCCCAACCGCAACCAGTCACCGAATCGGCACCCAAACCGGCACCGGCAACCGTCAGCAAACCGCAGCCACAGCCTGCCGTTGCGATGCGCCCACCGGTAAGCGACCCTCTGGCACAAATGGCCGACGACGATGTGCTGTTACAAGTCGCCGCCAGCCAGCGGCCGTTTCCATTGCAGCAACTGCGGCAACAGTACCCACAGCTGTCGCTCAATCAAGTGCCAGTCAAACGCGCCGGTAAACCAACCTATTTGCTGCTAGCTGGGCAGTATCCCAATGCGTTGTCCGCCCAACGCGGCGCGCGCCAGATCCCCAACGGCTTAAGCAACGGCCAGCCGATGCCACGACGGGTTGCCGATCTGCGCCGTGAGCGGATTGTCGCGGCCTCAGCTGCGATCGCAGCGCCGCAACTGAGCAGCGAGGATTGGCTCGCCCAGCAACCGGCCGATCACTTTACCTGGCAGGTGGTCGCCACCAAAGCCCGCGCCAGCGCCGAAGCGTTTGTGCGCCAGCAGCGGTTACCTCCGCCATGGCAAATCAGCGAACACAACGGCTGGTATCAAGTGTTGTGGGGCAGCTTTGCCGATCGCCAAACCGCCGAGCAACAACTGCAGCAGCTGCCACAGCCGTTGGCTCAACCGTGGTTACGGCCCTTCTCTGCGGTACGGTAAAGCCATTAACCGACGGTGGCCTCACAGGCTGTGATGCCACCGTCTTTTTTGCCAACCGCAATACCATTATCGCCAGCGAATGCGCCCTAGCACACGCTTTGATAAATCCTACTAACTCATTCGGTTTTTCCCCATGAGCGCCCCTCTAGCCCGTGGTATACTGCCGCCCATTAACGAAGTTTGATGGTAGTAACAATGACAGAAAACCCAACTCTACCCACCGCGATGCCGGACGTGGCGCGCAGCAGCCAAGCCCAAATCAGTGGCACGTTGGATTGGGTAGGCATGAGCCAAATCGAGCTGCCGCTGCAAGTGGCCGCCGATGATCAAGCACCGCGCACCGTTAGCGCCCGTGCTGAAGCTTATGTAAACCTTCCAAAAGCCCATGCCAAAGGGATCCACATGTCCCGCTTGTACGTGGCCTTGGATAAACTGTCGGTAGAACAGGTCTTGGACCTGAACAGCCTGACGGCGCTGCTGCAGGAATTTCTGCAAAGCCATCAAGACTTGTCTGATGAAGCCTTTATCCGCTTGGCATTTGACTACCATCTGCGCGCTAAAGCCCTGTTGTCCGACAACTATGGCTGGCGTAACTATCCGGTGGTGGTTACCGGTCGCATCAAGGCTGGCCAAATCAGCATCGAGATGCAGGTTAATATCGCCTACTCCTCCACTTGCCCATGCTCCGCAGCTCTGGCTCGACAGCTGATCCAGGACGCCTTCGAACACCACTTCCACGGCGAACAGCAAGTGAGCGCCGAACAAGTGAAGCAGTGGCTAGGCACCAGCCAGGGTGTAGTCGCCACCCCACACAGCCAGCGCTCGATTGCTCAGGTCAAAGTGAAACTGGACAACAGCCAGCAGACGCTGCCAATTGCTGCCATTGTGGCTGCGGTGGAAGACGCCCTGCAGACCCCAGTGCAAGCGACCGTGAAACGCGAAGATGAGCAAGAGTTCGCCCGTCTAAACGGCCAGAACCTGATGTTCGTTGAAGACGCGGCTCGCCGAGTTAAATACGCGCTGGAACAGCAACCACAGCTGCTGGATTTCTGGCTGCAGGTAAACCACCTGGAAAGTCTGCACGCCCACGACGCCGTGGCGATCGCCACCAAAGGCGTCGACGGCGGCTACGGCGCCATCAACTGATTGATCGCTGATGTGACGCAAAGGGCTCTTCGGAGCCCTTTGTTGTTGGTGATGTTCTGCGGCTTTAGCTCTTACTGACAACTAATCACTAACAACAAGCAACTGCTTTTCTGGTTTTCGGCAAACATTGCAATTCCCGCCGCCCTTTCCCATGATTACCGCAATAATGGTTAACTGATTGTGTTCGATGCCAATTATTGAATACCAACAGCAATGCTATGCGCTTAAAGACGGCGACAATCTGCTGCAAGGATTATTGGATGCCGGCGCGCCGGTACCGCACAGTTGTCGCAGTGGCGTTTGCCAATCTTGCATGGTGCAAGTGCTTAAAGGCTCGCCTGAGCCTAAAGCCCAACTGGGGCTTACCCCGCAGCAAAAACAACTGGGGATGATGCTCGCTTGTCAATGTCATCCACAACAAGATCTGAGCATCGATTTGCCACAACGCGCTTGTCGCTTTCCGGCCCGCAAACTGGCCGCCGAATGGCTTGCCGACGACGTTTTACAACTGCGCCTCTCCTCGCCGATTCCGTTTATTCCCGGACAATCGATCCAACTGGACGTGAATGGCCGCCAGCGACGCTTTTCCATCGCCAGCGTGCCACCAAAGCAAAGCTACATTGAGCTGCATATCGAACATCGCCTCAGCAGCGATCTATGCCAGCAGTTATTCACGCTAAGCGATGGTGCCGAGTTATTAATTTCCCACGCCCAAGGACAGTGCGTATACGACCCAACCAGCCCCCGCCAACCATTGCTGCTGATTGGCGTGCATACCGGTTTAGCGCCGCTGTATGGGCTAGCGCAGCACGCGCTGCAACAAGGCCATCAGGCCGACATTCGCTTAATCCATTTTTACCGCGGCGCCAGCTGCTATCTGCAACAACCACTGCGAACTCTGGCGCAGCAACATCCGAATCTCGATGTACAGCTACTGCCGCTGGATAGCATGGCTAGCCGTATCAACGACTGGCTGCCAACCAACAGCGAATTACATCACAGCCAAGCCTTTTTGGCCGGCCAAGCACCACTGCTAGAACCACTGGCGCGACAACTTTTTATCGCCGGTGTCGCCCGTAAACACCTGCACTTAGAAGGCTTTGGCCGCAGCTAACAAAAACGGGACGCTTGAGCGTCCCGTTGTGCATCACCTAGTCGTTAACTGGCGAGTTAAAAACCTTCCAAAACGATCTTGCCAATCGCTTGCTGCGCTTCCAGTTTGCGGTGAGCTTTTAATAAATTTTCCGCATTAATGCGGCCGTAGTGCTCGCCAACGGTGGTGCGCAATTGACCGCCATCGACCATCGCACTGACTTTGTTCAATAGCGCCTGCTGAGCCGCCATATCGTCGGTGATAAACATCGAACGGGTATACATAAACTCCCAGTGCAGCGAGATGCTTTTCTGCTTCAACGCACGAATATCAAATGACTCGGGATCGTCAATCAAGCCGAACTGACCTTGCGGTTTCAGCGCCTTAACGATCTCGATTAAGTGATCGTCGCTGTTGGTCAACGAGGCAACGTAATCCACTTCATCGATACCGATGGCCGCCAGTTCTTCGCTTAGCGGTTTGCGGTGATTAATCACCTTATCGGCGCCCAACTCTTGCAGCCACTGCACCGATTCCGCTCTTGAGGCGGTGCCGATCACTTGCAATTGGGTCAGCTGTTTAGCCAACTGCACCATGATCGAACCAACCCCGCCAGCGGCGCCAACGATCAGCAGTTTCTTTGGTGCCTCGCTCGCCACCTTCAAGCGATCAAACAACAATTCATAGGCGGTAATCGCGGTCAGTGGCAGCGCCGCCGCTTCAGCAAAACTTAAGCTTTGCGGTTTGCGGCCAACGATCCGTTCATCCACCAGTTGGTATTCAGCGTTACTGCCTTGACGGGTCAGATCGCCAGCATAAAACACCTGATCGCCAACCTTGTAGTCGCTGACCTCTGGGCCCACCTCGACCACCACGCCAGCGGCATCCCAACCGAGCACCTTCCACTGATCACCCTCAACGCTGACTCGCTGACGAACTTTGGTATCAACCGGGTTTACCGAAATGGCTTTCACCTCGACCAGCAGATCGCGCCCTTGCGCTTGTGGCTTGGGTAGTTCAACGTCTTGCAAGGCATTGATTTCGGTAGCAGGCAGGCTTTGTTGGTAGGCAACGGCTTTCATGATTTCGCTCCAGCTTTTGTGAAGCTACTACTTTATTTTATGCATAACGACTGAAAAACTAGCTTTCACAAGAATCAGTTTCAAACGAAATGCGAAAATGAAAGCGTTACAAGACTTACGGATCTTCGTGGAAACCGCTCGCCTTGGGAGTCTTTCGGCGGCCGCACGAGCACTTAACCTCACCCCAGCCGTGGCCAGTGCCGCAGTCAAGCGTCTGGAACAAGAGCTGGGGCAGCCGCTATTGATACGATCAACTCGACGGCTGCGACTTACCCTACAAGGAGAGCGTTTTCTCGAACATGCTCATCAGGCACTTATGTTGTTGGACGACGGCTGTGCGCAGCTGCGCAATCAAAGCAATCAATTGCAGGGCCTGCTGCAATTGTCGGCTCCCTCAGACTTTGGCCGGCGACTTTTAGCGCCGTGGCTAGACCAATTTCAACAGCAGCACCCACAGTTGCAACTGCGACTGCATCTAAGCGATTCGATTGCTGACCTCTATCGACAGCCGGTTGATCTGATGTTGCGCTTTGGCGTGCCACCAGTATCAAACATGGTGGCGTTAAGCCTCGATAATCAGAACGTTCGCGTACTCTGTGCATCTCCGGACTATGTTAGCCAATACGGCTTACTGCAGTCGCCACAGCAACTGACTGAACACAACTGCCTGTGTTTCTCACTGGATGATGCCCCATTCAGCCTATGGCAACTGCAACATGGTGACCGCAAGTTATCGTTACAGGTTCACGGTAACCGCATTGCCAACGATGGCGAATTGGTACATCGTTGGGCGTTAGCCGGCCACGGCATCGCCTTTAAGTCGATTGTCGATATCGCCGATGATCTTCATCATGGTCGGTTAGTCAGACTTTGCGCCCCGTGGCAAAGCGCGGTGGTGCCACTGACTCTACTTTGTGCTGGGCGCCAACAACTAACCCCACCAATCAGAGCTTTACACCGTTTTCTAACCGACAAGCTGACACAGCATCAGCAATGGATAGCTAAGCTGGCTTAAGCGTCAACTAAGCTCGCGGCAAAATCCGCTCACTCAGCAGTTTATCCAGCGCCTCAGCCACCGTAAGCTCGGGATCTTTATCTAGGTAGCGCTCGACCGAATTGGTGACGTAGCGGCTGGACTGGCCATGTTGCTTGGCAAACTGACGACACGCCTGCTGCAACTGACGCTTAGCGAGCTGATCCGCTTGCTGTTGCTGATGAGCCAGCACCACCGCCTCTAAGTTGTTGTCGTGTTTCGCCAGTGCTTCCACCAACTTGGCCTGAGGGATCCGGTATTGTTCGCTGACCGCCACCAGCGCCTGCTTAAGCGTGTCAAAGCGCTGCTCAAACACGCTGATTGGCAATGGTTTGATGGTAGCTTGGGCGACCACAGCACCATCCACTTCGTAAGGGTAGCCTTGATAATTAGCACGGCGATGGGCTTCTTCCCCCAACTCCAGCCCGGCACCAATGCTGTGGCGCAGGCCATAGTCCAGTTCCGCCAATTCATTGTGGTTCCATTTCAGATAGACCCCGATCGCTTTGGCGTACTTGGCACTGAGTTTGGTTTGCAACCACTCGCGGCGCTGTTCGACTAACCCCATGGCGCAGCCGGTGAGCAATAATCGGCATTCGCGGCAACATGGCAACTTCAAATTATCAGCGCTGGCTTGGCGCACGAAAAACGACTGCCAATGGGCTTGTGGCGGCGCAAAGTCAAACTCGGTCGCCAAGCAACCACAGTAAAAACAGGTGTGAAAATCGGCCCCATACAGCGGCCTAAGTTGGCGATAACGTTGGTCTTCCACGGTCAGTCCAAGCAAAACAAGACCGGCAAATGGTAACGCAACTCACAGGTGGATGCAGGCTCACATCGCGCTGCTGAAGCGCTAAACTTGCCCTGACTTAATCGTTACCGAGGGATCATCGTGAGTCAGTCTAATCCACAGTTACAGCAACAAATTATTGAGGCATTTAACTTTCGTCATGCCACCAAACTGTTCGATGCCGAGCGCAAAATCAGCGACGACGACTTCAACACCATTTTGGAAGCGGCGCGACTGTCGCCAAGCTCGTTTGGCTTTGAGCCGTGGCAACTGCTGGTGGTGCAATCACCGGAGAAACGGGAACTGTTCCGCGACTTTAGCTGGGGCGCCAGCGGTGCCTTCCATGGCACCCAAGGCCAGCTAGGCAGCGCCAGCCACTTTTTGATTTTCTTGGCTCATACCGAGCAACTGCAACGCCACAACAGCGCCTACCAACAGCAGTTTATGCGCGAGGTAAAGCAACTGCCGGAAGAGGTAGTCGAGTTTATGAACCAAGCGTTCCAGAAATTCCAAGAGCACGACTTCCATCTGAATAGTCGTCGCGAAATCACCGACTGGTCCAGCAAACAAGCCTATCTGGCCGCTGGCAATGTGATGACCGTCGCCGCGCTGCTGGGGATCGATTCCTGCCCAATTGAAGGCTTTGAAATTGATAAGGCGGTCGGGGTATTGGAGCAGCACTTCGGGGTTGATCCAACGTTGTACCAACCGGCAATGATGCTGGCGCTGGGCTACCGTGCCAATGAGCCGGCGTTTGCCAAAACCCGCCGCAACCAAGCGCAGATGGTGCAGTATTTTTAAGTAACGCATCAGGTAAAACAGCGCGCCATTGCGGCGCGTTGTTGTTGACCTATAACTGGCTTTGAGGGCTAATAGGTGCTGCCCGTAGACAATTCGGTTAGCACAATGAATAACCTTACGCGTAACCTGTTGATCGCCCTATTAGCACTAACATCGGCACCACTTTCTGCCGCCATCTATCGCTGTGATGATCAGGGCGATAGCCACTATCAGGATAAGCCTTGCAATCAGCTTGATAAGTCGCAGGGCAAGGTGAATCTCAAACCCGGCAGCACCCTCGGTAACCTGCCTTCGGCACCCAGAGCAGCATCGACCTACCCAACGACACCGAACCCAAGCCGAACGATCAGTTTCAGTCAGGATATCGCCGCCTATGAAGCCGACTGCTTTAAGCAGGGCGACAACACCGTCTACTCAGTAATGATCAGCAACTACAGCCCCACCCACCGCTACCGAGTCAACGTCAGCAGCCAGTTTTTCATTAAAAACAAAGGCACCCGCAGCTTTATCGAATGGGATAAGCAGCGCCAACTGCTGGTGCTAAAGCCCGGCGACTCACGACGGGTCAAACTCAGTTCACGACTGCATGGTGCTGATGTTCGCAGTCGCTGTGAAGGCAACGCCAGTTGGCAACAGCTTAACTAGCCCTGCGATCCCAAAAGCCAAACAAAAAAACGCGCCGTCAACTGACAGCGCGCTTTGGTTAATGGGAAAGCGTTACTGGTATTCGCCAATTGGCACGCAAGCGCAGAACAGGTTGCGGTCGCCGTAGACGTCATCGATGCGATTAACCGTTGGCCAGAACTTGTTGTCGCGGGTGGCGGCGGTTGGGTAGACCGCCAGCTCGCGGCTGTAAGGACGGCTATCAAAGGCCGGATCAACGATGTCATCCAAGGTGTGCGGGGCGTTGCGCAGCGGGTTGTTGTCCGCAGGCCACTCACCGCTGCCGACCTTATCAATCTCAGCGCG
Source organism: Ferrimonas senticii DSM 18821 (assembly GCF_000422665.1). Classification (GTDB taxonomy): domain Bacteria; phylum Pseudomonadota; class Gammaproteobacteria; order Enterobacterales; family Shewanellaceae; genus Ferrimonas; species Ferrimonas senticii. Next base: position 190,873 of record NZ_KE383899.1, read on the forward strand.
GATCATCACCATCGCTTCGATAAAGCGATCCAACTCGACCTTAGACTCCGATTCGGTTGGCTCGACCATCAAGGTGCCCGCCACTGGGAAACTCATGGTGGGGGCGTGGAAGCCGTAATCATTAAGACGCTTGGCGATATCCAACTCGGTGACGCCGGTGGCCTCTTTCAGTGGTCGCAGATCGATGATGCACTCGTGGGCAACCCGGTTATTACGGCCGGTGTAGAGCACCGGATAGTGCTTACCCAACTCGTGCGCCAAGTAGTTGCCATTCAACATGGCCACTTGAGTCGATTCGGTCAGGCCGCGACTGCCAAGCATCACCGTGTACATCCAGCTGATCGGCAAGATCGACGCCGAGCCGTAAGGTGCGGCGGAGACCGCACCGTTGTTTTGACTGTCGTGGCCGGTTTTCACCACCGCGTGGCCAGCAACAAACGGCGCCAGATGGGATTTCACCCCAATCGGTCCCATCCCTGGGCCACCGCCGCCGTGGGGAATGGCGAAGGTTTTATGCAGGTTCAGGTGCGATACATCGGAGCCAATAAAGCCCGGCGAGGTGACCCCGACTTGGGCGTTCATGTTGGCGCCATCCATGTACACCTGACCGCCGTGCTGGTGGACCACATTGCAGATCTCGCTGATCTGCTCTTCATAAACCCCGTGGGTCGATGGGTAGGTCACCATCGCGCAGCTTAAGTTATCCCGGTGCAGTTCGGCTTTGGCCTTGAGATCGACCATATCAACGTTGCCCGATGCATCGCAAGCCACCACCACCACTTTCAGGCTGGTTAGCATCGCCGACGCCGGATTGGTGCCGTGGGCCGAGCTTGGGATCAGGCAGATATTGCGATGCCCTTCGCCAATCGACTGTTGGTATTCCTTAATTGCCACCAGCCCAGCGTACTCGCCTTGGGCGCCGGAGTTCGGCTGCATACAAACCGCGTCGTAGCCGGTGATCTCCACCAGATAATCCGCCAACTGATCGATCATCTGCTTGTAGCCCTCGGCCTGCTCGCTTGGGCAGAACGGGTGCATATTGGCAAATTCCGGCCAGCTAACCGGCATCATCTCGGCGGTGGCGTTAAGCTTCATGGTGCAAGAGCCAAGCGAAATCATCGAGTGATTGAGCGCCAGATCTTTACCTTCGAGTTTGCGGATATAACGCAGCATCTCGGTTTCGCTGTGGTAGCGATTAAACACCTCGTGGGTCAAAAATTCGGTATCACGCACAGGGTACTGTGGCATCGCCACCTGCGCTTCCATATCGGCCACCGTTAGGCCGTGATCTTTGCCTAACAGCACATCCCACAGCAGCACCACATCCAGCGCTTTATGGGTTTCATCAAGGCTTAAGATCACCACCCCATCAAGGTCCATCCGCAGGTTGATGCCCGCCTCGTCAGCCCGTTGCTGAACCGCTTCTTTATTGGCGACCGGTACCGTTAGGGTATCGAAGTGGTTTTGATTGTGTGGGGTAATGCCTTTGGCTTTCAGACCGGCGGCGACAATCGCCACCAACCGTTCAATGCGCTCGGCAATCGCCGTTAAGCCCTGCGGGCCATGATAGACCGCGTAGAACGACGCCATATTGGCCAGCAGCACCTGGGCGGTACAGATGTTGGAGTTGGCTTTCTCGCGGCGGATGTGCTGCTCGCGGGTTTGCATTGCCATCCGCAGCGCCGGTTTGCCACGGGTGTCTTTCGATACACCGATGATCCGCCCCGGCATTGACCGCTTGTAGGCATCACGGGTCGCAAAAAACGCCGCGTGCGGGCCACCAAAGCCCATCGGCACCCCGAATCGCTGAGCCGAGCCAAACACCACGTCGGCACCCCATTGTGCGGGTGCCTGCAGGCGAGTTAGCGCCAGCAGATCGGTGGCGACACACAGCAGGCCTTTGTTGGCGTGCACCGCATCGGCCAGCGCCCGATAATCCTCAATGGCGCCAAACTGGTTCGGGTACTGCACCAGCACGCCAAAGCTGTCGTACTCAGTTGCCTCTGTTACTGGTGCTACCACAATCTCCAAGCCCAGCTGCTCGGCGCGGGTTTTCACCACATCGATGGTTTGTGGGAACACATCATCGGCGATAAAGAACAGATCGGACTTTTTGTTCTTAGAGGTACGCTTGGCCAGCGCCATCGCTTCCGCCGCGGCGGTCGCTTCATCCAGCAGCGACGCCGAGGCCAGTTCCATGCCGGTCATGTCCATCGACAATTGCTGGAAGTTCAAAATCGCTTCTAAACGACCTTGGGCAATTTCCGGCTGATATGGAGTGTAAGCGGTATACCAGCCGGGATTTTCCAAGACGTTACGCTGGATCACATGGGGCACCCGAGTGCCGTAGTAGCCCATGCCAATAAAACTGTTCCGCACCTCATTAAGCTTGGCCAGATTGCGCAATCGTTCGAGCGCGTGCACTTCCGACATCGGCTCACCAATCGCCAGCGGGCTATCTAGGCGGATCGCTTCTGGGACGATTTGCGCGGTCAGATCCTCCAGCGAATCGGCACCGATGGTTTTCAGCATCTGCTGCTGTTCGTCGAGGCTTGGGCCAATGTGACGGCGAATAAATTCAGCTCGACGATCAAGCTGGGCGAGGCTTCGAGTAGTCATTACGTTGCATCCTTCAACAACCACCGCAGCATTACAGCAACCACGGCGTACAAAACAACAAAGCCCCTCTAATGGGGGCTTTCATCAATGGGCAGATCAGTCTTCGATCGAGGCTAAGTAGGCGTCACCGCTGAGCAGGTTAGCCAATTCGGCTTCGTCGCTGGCTTTGACCTTAAACAACCAGCCGTCACCGTAGGGATCGCTGTTAACGGTCTCTGGCGCGTCTTCCAGCTCTTCGTTAATGGCGACGATTTCGCCGGTCAGTGGGCTGTACACGTCCGATGCCGCTTTCACCGATTCCGCCACCGCGCAATCTTCACCGGCATTGACGTCATCACCGACGTCCGGCAATTCAACAAACACCATGTCGCCTAACAGTTCCTGCGCGTGCTCAGAGATGCCGATGGTGTAGATCCCATCACCCTCAGGGCGGACCCATTCGTGGCTGGCGGCGAATTTCAGTTCGGTTGGGATGTTGCTCATAACCTTAAGTTCCTTATTAAAACGCTGGTTTGCCGTTGCGCACAAAGCACGGCTTGACGACGTCTACCTCGACGCGTTTGTTACGAATGCCTACTTCAATTCGACCACTGACCGCAAACGGTACACGCGCCATGGCGATGGCGTGGCCCAAAGTTGGCGAAAATGTTCCAGAGGTGATCACCCCTTGGTGCTCGTTGCCAGCGTCGTCTTTAACAAACACTGGCATCCCCGCACGCAGTACCCCTTTGGCGGTCAGCACCAAACCAATCAACTTGGCGCTGCCCTCGGCGCGCTGCTGTTCCAGCGCGGCGCGGCCAATAAAGTCGCGATCCTCTGGCTGCCACGCCACTGTCCAACCCATATTGGCCGCCAGCGGCGAGATGGTTTGATCCATATCTTGACCGTACAAGTTCATCCCCGCTTCCAACCGCAAGGTGTCGCGGGCGCCAAGGCCGGCCGGTTTAACCCCGGCCGCCAGCAGCGCATCCCACAGCGCCGCCACTTCGGTTTCGGCGAGGATAATCTCGTAGCCGGCTTCGCCGGTATAACCAGTAGTGGCGATAAACAGATCCCCCGCTTGCACCCCGAAAAATGGCTTCATCTCGGCAATGGCGTGGTTTTGCTCTGGGGTAAACACCTGCGCGGCTTTGGCTTTGGCGTTGGGGCCTTGAACGGCGATCATCGCCAGTTGGCGCTGCTCGGTAATGGTGATGTCGAAGGCATCGGCCTGCAGGCCAAGCCATTCGAGATCTTGCTCGCGGGTGGCGGAGTTAACCACCACCCGATAGAAGGTGTCAGACAGGTAGTAGGTGATCAGATCATCAATCACTCCGCCGTCGTGATTGAGCATGCCACCGTACAGGGCTTTGCCAGGAGAGGTCAGTTTGGCGACATCGTTGGCCAACACCCGTTGCAAAAAGGCTTTGGCATCGGCCCCTTGAATATCGACCACGGTCATGTGCGAGACATCAAACATGCCGGCGTCGCGACGCACTTGATGGTGCTCATCCAATTGCGAGCCATAGTGCAGTGGCATCTGCCACCCGTGAAAATCGACCATCTTGGCATTACTTGCCAAATGTTGCTCAAATAACGGCGTTTTGTTCGTCATATCAGTTCCTTGGATATGAAGAGATGAACTTGATTGAACCCCAAACTAGGGAAAGATCACAGTCCGATTATGTCGGCGCATTATACCGATCACGCTTTTGCTGTATAGACTTTGCGCAGGCGCAATTTTCAGCGATTTTGTCAGGCTGCCGTTGCAGCTTAACAACGACCGCCGGTGCCGAGCGCTTGCTGTAACAGCCACTGTTTTACTGGTCCCGCGCGGTCAAACAAGTTCATACCAACACCGCGCAACGCTTGCTTAAGCGGGTGCTGACCATCGAACAACCATTGAAACCCAGCCATGGCGGCGATCAGCTCTTGAGCCTGCGCTTGTTGCGAGCGCTCATAGCGTTTCAACAGCCGTTCACTGCCGATATCCCAATCGCTCTGTTTGACCTCTTCCAGCAACTTAATCAGTGCCGCCGCATCGCGAAACCCAAGGTTTACCCCCTGCCCCGCCAATGGATGGACGGTATGGGCCGCATCGCCAAGCAGCGCCAAGCGAGGGCGAACGAAATCTTGGGCGTAACGCATCATCAGCGGAAAGCTGACCCGCTCTGACTCGATCGTCAGGGAACCCAACCGCGATTCGGTGGCCACGCTCAGCTGTTGATTAAACTCCGTCTCATCCAATGCCATCCGCGCTTCCGCGTACTCGGGCGATTGCGACCAAACAATTGAACACAAATGCGGATCCGCCAGTGGCAATAGCGCCAACGGCCCGTCCGGCAGAAACACTTGGCGAGCAATGCCCTGATGGGATAACTGACAACGAATGGTCGCCACCACCGCGTGATGGCCATAATCGGCAAACGTCAGTGGAATTTGGCACTGCTGGCGCAACCACGAATTGGCACCATCGGCGGCCACCAGCAGTGAGGCGGTCAGCATGCTGCCGTTATCCAGCGTCAGCCAGGCATCGCGTTCACTGAACGCCACCGCTTGCGGCGCAGCGATCACTAGCTTGAGGTTGCTTAGGCTCTGCGCCTGCTGCCACAGCGCGTAGGCGATGGCATCGTTTTCAATGATATGACCGATATTGGCGCTCGCCATCAGCCCAGTTTGCGGCAGCGCACTGGCGTCAAAGTCGATCTGGGCCAGGTTGTCCTTATCCCATACCGACATCCCCTGATAGGGGCTCAGCCGGTCCGCCGGTAATCGTTGCCATGCCCCAAGCTGGCTAAGCAATTGCTCGCTGGCGCGATTGATGGCGCTGACCCGCAACCGCGGCGCGCCACTGACCGGCTCTGGCGCTTGTCGTTCAAGCACCGCCACCTGATAACCCGCTTGCGCCAAGCCGATGGCGGTCGCCATCCCCACCATGCCACCGCCAACGATGGCGATATCAACCGATTCGGTACTGACCATGGTCTTCCTTCTATTTATTCGCGAGTTGCCTAAACGCTAGCGTTTCCAACCCATCGCTTGCGCAGCAAGCTTTTGTTTCCATTGCGGTAATAATGCCATCGACAACAAACCGACATTACGGCCTAGCGCAATCAATGGCACCGAATTTGAAAATAGCTGAACCAAGCCATCGGTAAGACTGAGAACCTCAGCACGATCCGTTTGGCGACTGTCGGCGTAAGCGCGCAACTGGGCAAAACTGCCGATATCGACGTCGTTGGCCAAGCCTTGCTGAATCGATGCCAGCAGCGCCGCCACATCACGCAGGCCTAAATTGAAACCTTGCCCGGCGATCGGGTGAACGGTTTGGGCGGCATTGCCGATCAACACCGCTCGATGGTGAAACAGCCGTCCGGCGCGGCTCAAACTTAATGGATAACTGCTGCGCTCTCCTACTTGCTCGATGGTGCCAAGGCGCATGCCAAAGGCCCGTTGCAGTTCCATGGCAAAGCCGGCATCGTCCAACTGCAACCGGCGCGCCGCTTGTTCTGGAGTTTGTACCCACACCAAGGAGTAACGCTGCTCGGTCATCGGCAACAAGGCCAACGGCCCCTCACTGGTAAATCGTTCAAACGCGGTGCTGTGGGCTTGGCTATCGCTAAAGCGCAGATTGGCGATGATCGCGCTTTGGCCATAGCAGTGGCTATCCAGATTCAGTCCCAACAACTGCCGCACCGGCGATTGGGTACCATCGGCCCCCACCAGCAGCCGGCTTGAAAGCCGTTGACCGTCATCCAGCTCAGCATCGATGTGATCATCAAATTGGCCAATCGAGGTAACTTTATTGGGGCAAAACAGCTGCACCGAGGAGTGCTCAAGCTGTTGCCACAGGGCCGGGCCAAGGCGCTCTAGCTCGACCACTTGGCCAAGAAACGGCTGCTGATACTCGGCGGCGGTCATCGCCAGCCCAGCAAAGTGGCCTCGATCGGAGACCTCAATGCGCTCAATGGCGGCGCCGTGATGACCCAGCAGCGACCACAACCCCAGCTGCTGCAAGATCTGCACTGAGCCATTGGCCAGCGCAATCGAGCGGGCATCAAACCCCGAGGCCTGCGGCGACGCTGCCGCGGCGCTCGGGTTAGCTTCCACCAGCGCCACCGCCAATGGCTGACCGTCGTTGCCAGTTAATCTCGACAGGGCTAACGCCAAGGTGGCGCCCGCCATGGCACCACCGACAATCACCACATCAAACTTCGGTGACTTGGCCATCTTAGCTGGCCATCAGCGCTTCGATGTCGGCGATCTCTTTCACCACCGCAGCGGTAAGATTGAGATGGCCATCGGCGGTGATCAGGATGTTATCCTCGATGCGCACGCCGATCCCTTGCCACTTGGGATCAACCTCGGCGTCTGGGGCGATATATAGGCCTGGCTCAATGGTCAGTACCATCCCTTTCGCCAGCGGACGGGTACGATCTGGGCTGTAGTAGTCGCCAACGTCGTGCACATCCAAGCCAAGCCAGTGGCCAAGGCCATGCATGTAAAACTTTTTGTAGGCTTCGGCTGCAATCAGCTCGCTGACTTCGCCCTGCATAATCCCCAAGTCAACCAAACCGCCGACCAAAATTTCCAGCACTCGGTCATTCGCTTGCTTGATGGTGGTGCCGGGTTTGAGCATCGCAATCGCCGCTTTTTCCGCATCAAGAACAATCTGGTACAACGCTTTTTGCTCGGCGCTGAATTTGCCGTTGATTGGGAAAGTACGGGTGATATCGCCGGTGTAACCGTGATACTCGGCACCGGCATCAATCAGCACCAACTCGCCGTCTTTCAGCTCGCAGTCGTTCTCGGTGTAATGCAGGATGCAGGCATTGTCGCCACCGCCAACGATGGTGCCGTAGCCCATCTCCAGCGCGCCGTTCATGGCGCTAAAGTGCTTCAGCTCGGCTTCCAGTTGATATTCAAACATCCCCGGACGGCAAAGCTGCATCACTCGGGTATGGGCATCGGCGCTGATCTGACAGGCCTTAGCCAAAATATCGATTTCGGCAGCGGATTTGTGCAGCCGCAGCTCATGCAGCACGGTGCGCAGATCCTGCACCTGGGCAATCGGGGTTAAGCCTTGACGTAAACCGCCGCGCAAACTGGTTAAGGCACCAGAGACCAAAGCATCTTCACGAACACTGTGGCCAAGGCGATGCAGCAGCACCTCGGCACCGTTAAGCAGCTTTGGCAGCTCAGTGGCAATGTCATCGATCGAGTAAGCGGCATCAATTCCCAGTGCCGCCGGCGCGCGCTCGACCCCAAGACGACGACCGTGCCAGATCTCCATCAGTTCGTCCCGTGGTCGCAGGAACAGAATCGACTCCGGCGATTGCCCTTTACGCAGCAACAGCACGCAATCAGGCTCGTTAAATCCGGTCAGGTAGAACAGATCGGAATCCTGACGGAAGCGGTATTCGGTGTCGTTGGAACGGGTCACTTCACTGTGGCCATAAACCAGCGCAACGCTGTTATCTGGCATTTGTGCCAGCAACTGCTGACGATGACTGGCGGCTAAGGCGTAATCCATAAAAGCGTTTCCTTGTTATCGTTGTTGGTGTTGTACGGGAGCTCTAAAACAAAGGGCGTTGATGATCACCATCAACGCCCTCGCTTATGGTTTAGTGCAGCACCACAGGCTCGTCGTCGCCGTCATCCAGACCGCGGAACTCGCGCAGACACTCCCAAGCGCCGATGCGGGCGTGCTCGACCAACGCATCAAAGCCGGCTTCGTTTTCTGGGCTGTCGTCCACTTCCAACTCCACCATGGTGAATTCGGTCAAGTCTTGGATCAGCTCTTTAACCTCATCAGAGGCTTTGTCCAGCGAGGTTTGTACCATCGCCAGACCGGTCAGGAAGCTCTGTACCCAGTTGATAAAGGCTTCCAGACGATCGTTCAGTGGGTCATCGGCATCCGCCAGCATCGGCGTGAAGCTCATGTCTGGGTCAACCAAGCTGGTCACCACCTGCTGGTACAGCTCTTCCACCAGCGGCATCAGCTCTGACGACAGCGCTTCACCGTCGTTGATCAGCTCCAGCATCGGCTGCACCCATTGTTTGTTTTCCAGCGGCACACCACCGCAGACTAAGCCAGTTAAGACCCCGTGGATCTCCGCCGGCAATACCGCCAATTTGTCTTTATCAAGGGCAGCTTGCAGCTTGCTAAGTAGCAACACAGAAGTGGTTTTCATAATGGCGGAAGTTCCAATGATTAACGTTGCAGGCATGCTATCATGAGCCCCTAAATGGCTCCACCAAGTGACGGCTGCGAGCTTTAAAATAACGAACGATTCGATACCCATGAGCCAGCACACCACCGAAATCACCGTCTTTGGTCGCAACTACACCGTGGCCTGCCCGCCTGATCAACAGCAGCAACTGCGCGCCATCGCCGCCGAGCTGCACAACCGCATCGATCAGATGAAAAAGCGCACCGGCAACGCCAGCATGGAACAACTGGCGGTGATGGTGGCACTCAACCTGTTGCATGAAAAAGACCAACAGCGCTTAGCTCAGGGCGAAGAACAATTACAACTGCAGCGCCGTCTAAATGCGCTGCAAGTCACCATTGAGCAGCGTTTAAGCGAGCGCACCACAAACCCACAAAAAGCGGTTGAATCCGATCCCGAAGCTTCATAGTATGAACTCGTGAGTTAGGAGGAACGCCACGCGATTCTCTATACTCACCAGGCTCCCTGAAGTGTACGCCAGCGTTCAAACGTCCCTGGCCGATGCTTTTAACCCCAGGGTGTTCAACTGATGCGGCTGTGCATGCTCGGCACGACCGAGAAGCCGAAAGCATCGACTGAATACCCGCCTTGAATTTTCGGATTCAAGGGCAACCTGTCGCAGCGGCACCCCGGGGAGCACCACCTTTCTTTCGGCTTTCTCGCCACCCCTTCCGATTTTTTATCTCGATCACAACTTTTTGCCATTTGGGTTAAAAAGCGCTCAGCAACACAACATTCTCTAGCCAATTGGCAAACAAGACAGTACTCTCTCGCCTCCCAAAAACGAGCAGACGAATTTATTTCGTCAATGGCAGCAATCGCGACTCACATTCACAGGATTTTTTGCTGTCAGATGCTGTAATTGCTACGGCTTAATCCCTATTGGTTATTTTAAGAGGACGACTGGATAATGCGCTGGCTAAGCGACCGCAATTCGATTCGAATCATCCGTTTCGTACCTCTTATCTTGCTGGCGATCGTCATGGTCGTCGCCATTCCAACGGCGGTTATCCAAAGTAACCTGCGCCTAGCTGAATTAGAACGGACTATCCGTGATACCCATCTGCAGCAGCACAAAGAACAGATGCGCTATCAGGTCAACTCGGCGATAAACCAGATTGAGTACGAATACGCTCTGTATCGACAACAGTTGCGTCAGCGACTGCGCGCCAAAGTTGACGAAGCCTGCGCCATTGCCGACAGCATCTACCGCGCTCACCCTGATGCCAGTGCCGAGCAACTGACCGAACGGATCACCGCTGCCCTGAGACCAATCCGCTTTAATGATGGCCGCGGTTACTATTTTATTTTCGATCAAAACGGCATCGCCCTGATGCATCCGTTGCAGCCGCACACCGAAGGTCAGCCGATGCTCAACCGAGTTGATGCCGATGGCACCCAATTTCTGCGGGAACACCTTGATCTAATTAAAAAATCCAAAGACGGTGGCGCCTTCCATCGCTGGTTCTTTGAACGCCCAGGTCGTGCTGGCGAACATGAAAAGTTTGGCTACGGCAAAATCTTTGAGCCGCTAGGTTGGTATATCGGCACCGGCGAATACGTTGAGGACTTGGAGCAGGAGATCCATCAGCGACTGCTCAACTGGTTTACCGAACATCGTTTTGACAGTGACGGCTACGCCTATGTGCTAAATCGCAATGGCATCATTTTGGCGCACAAGCAACGCGAACTGATTGGTTTTCGGGCCGATTTCGTTAGCGATATTCTGCGCAATCATGACCTGGCCAGCATCAATTCCCACGGTAAATTTATCTATTATCAGATGACCAGCGCTGAGCATCTGGGTCAGCTTCATGAGAAGGTTGGTTTTATTCGGCGATCGTCGCATTGGAATTGGTGGATTGGCGCCGGTTTCTTCAAATATCAATTGGATAAGAAAATTGCCGCCGATCTGACGATTGCTCGCCAGCAGCATTTTCAGTTGATTGCCCAACTGTCAGTCCTGTTTGTGCTAGTTAGCCTATTGGCGTTGTGGCCATCAACCGTACTGGCCAATTCAATCCAGCGGCGAGTTAGCCACTACCAAACCCGAATCCATGAAGATCTAAAGCAACTATCGCAACACAAAGATCAGCTTAAACATCAGGCTGAACACGACGATCTTACCGGCTTACCAAACCGACTGCGGATCCGCCAAGAGCTCGAGCAGCAACTGGCGCACGCCAAACGCGGTAAGCGGCGGCTGGCATTAATCTACATGGATGTCGATCACTTTAAACGGATCAACAGCAACTATGGCCACGATGTCGGCGATCAACTGTTGGTGCATCTGGCCAGTCTGTTGAAGCAACAGCTGGCAGACAGCGGCGTTGCTGGACGCTATGGTGGCGACGAATTTGTCATCAGTATCTTAAACCCCGGTCCGCAACTGCCATTGTTGCTGCAGCGCTTTTGCCTGCGCGCGCAACAACCGATTGCGATCAATGGCCACGATATCCAAAGTGGCTTAACCGCAGGGGTGGCGATCTACCCCGATGATGGTGAAAACAGCGATGATCTGCTGGCAAAAGCCGACTTGCTGCTGCAGGACGCGCAAAAGCACCACAAAGGCCAAGCACTGTTTTTTGATGAGCAACTGAGCGCCAAATTCAGCGAGCAGCGGTTGTTAGAACAAGAGGTGCAGTGGGCGTTGCAGCGCCAGCAGATTGAGGTCTACTACCAGCCACAAGTGGACAGCCGCAGCGGTCAGATCGAAGCGGTGGAGGCGCTGTGCCGTTGGCATAACCCCCGAGTAGGCATGGTGCCGCCGGATCAGTTTATTGCCGTAGCCGAGCGAACCGGTGATATTCACCCGCTGGGCGATTATGTCTTGGAACAAGCGTGCCGCCAGATCCACCAGTTGAATCAGCAACGGCAACAGCAACAACGGCCGCCACTGCAACTGTCGGTGAATATCTCACCGATGCAGCTACTACAAGAGCAATTTGTCGAACAGGTGGCGCAGATCCTCGCCAGCAGCAACTTGCCGCCACAACAGTTGACCCTAGAGTTGACCGAAAACATCGTGATCGAGGATATCGAGGCGGTTCGCACTATCTTGCACCGCTTAAAAGCGCTGCAACTGCAGATCTCGCTGGATGATTTTGGCACCGGTTACTCGTCGTTGCGCTACATCCACAGCCTGCCAATCGACGAAATCAAGATTGACCGGGCTTTCGTGCGCGATATACAGAGTAACCAGCACAGTCTTAATGTAACGAAGACCATCATCGCTATGGCCCAGTACAGCCAGATGCAGGTGGTCGCCGAAGGGGTCGAAACCGTTGAACAACAGCATTTGCTCACCCGCCTCGGCTGCCAATTATTGCAAGGGTATCTGTTTGCCAAGCCATTGCCTATTGGCGAGCTAACCAGTTTGTTGCAAGCAGAGGTAGCCAAAGGCTAGCAAGCGGCGCACACTTAGGGCTTGTTTTAGGAAGTAGGAAGCCAACCTATGACCGACCAACCAGCCCTAACCAGCCGCCAACAACTGCGGCAGCAATTGCGTCGAGCCCGGCAGCAACTTAGCCAGCAGCAACAGCGCCAAGCGGCGATTAACCTAGCCAGTCATCTACCCGAACATTCACTGCTGCAACACGCCAGCCAGATTGGGGTGTATCTGGCCAACGACGGCGAACTCGACCCGCATCTGCTGGCGGAAATCCTGCACGCCCGTGGTAAACAACTCGCCCTGCCACTGCTGCACCCCTTTGCCCGCCAACAACTGCTGTTTCAACGCTACCAACCGGGAATGAAGTTGCTCCCCAACCGCTTTGGTATTCTCGAACCAAAACTGGATAAAAGCCAAGTGGTGCCGCTGTACCAACTGGATCTGATTTTGTTGCCACTGGTGGGTTTTGATGGCGATGGTAATCGCTTAGGGATGGGCGGCGGCTTTTACGACCGCACCATAGGCGCACTGCCGGTGTCGCAGCGGCCGACGTTGATTGGGCTGGCACACCGCCAGCAACAAGTGACCAGTTTGGAAAACCAGTGGTGGGATGTGCCGCTGGACGCCATCGCTACTGAGCAGGAAGTGCATCAGCCGTATCGGCATTAGTTTTTCCGCGAACGTGTTCGCGGGATTGTTGGTTCGAAGGTCAGTGTCTCGACTTGTTGTAGCACCGCTGTACTTCGTAGCTTTTGCCTCTGGCGGCCACGGGGCGTTGCCCCATTGGATTCCCCTAGCCTCCACGGTTGACGAGAGCCCCTCGTTCTCACCGCACTTCGCGGCAGCACCGGCCCGAGGCGGCATCCATGCCTTCACGGGCCTCTCGGGCATCCTGCCCTCGGCTTGCCACTACCTATGCGGTTTCACTCGGCGTCAACAAGTCGGCTTAGAGCCGCAATAACCACCGTCATCAGAAGCATTAAAGGGAGTGACTTTCTGGCAACGGTTGCGCCAACGGGCTTTGGCCGACTCGCGGCGGTGAGCGGTGTGCTGCACATTGAGGCCGGAGGCCATGGATGGCCGAAGTCGCTGCTAAGCCATGGATGGCGCATCAGCGCAGTGTCGAAAGGAGCAGCACAAGGAGCGAAGGGTTGTCGCCGTGTTGGAGGCACTAGGGTGGGCAGAGGGCAACGCCCTCGCCCGCCGGAGGCTAACGGCTACGAAATGAAGGGTAAATTGACCGTCGCTGACATTAGCTACGCCAACGACAATCTCGCTCTTACTACTTACTGCGAACTAATTACTATCAACTCGCTGTTATCTTTGCCGCCGCAATAACCGCTATCGGAGGCAGCGAACCAAAACACTCACCGCGCTTCGAATCTCACCTCGTAACCGCTGAATTTACGCAGGTTAATCACCCCAGTATCAAACAGCAGATATTGGCCTTTGATCCCCTGCAGCACCCCGGAAACTTCTGGGTTCTTATCAAAGTTGTGTGAAGCAATCTTGGTTGGCCATTGCTCGACCGGAAACAGCAGCGCGCGCTTGGCTGCATCCAACACTTCGATGGCGTCGTCACCAAAGCGCTGCCGCAGTTCGGCTAATTCCTCTGCAACTAATGCCAGCAAGCGTTCGCCCTCGGCGGCTAAATCGATGCTGGCGCCATCGCCTTTAAGCATTGCTCGCCAGTTGGTTTTATCGGCCACGTACTTAGCGATGGCCACTTCCACCAGACCTGAGATCTGCCGGGTCGCGACTCGCAGCAGCGGCATCGCTTCAGTGGCACCTTGGTCGAGCCAACGGGTTGGGATCTGGCTGTGGCGAGTAATCCCCACTTTCAAACCAGAGGTATTCGCTAGGTAAACGTAGTGCGGCACCATGCAGTTGGCTTCGCCCCACTGCGGTTCGCGGCAGGTGCCTTGATGGTAATGGCAGGTTTCCGGCTTCATGATGCACATGTCGCAGGAGGCCAGCTTCTTCATGCATGGGAAGCAGTGCCCCTGCGAGTAGCTTTTGTTGGTCTTGCGACCACAAGCCACACAGTTGATGGTGCCGGTGTAGATCAGCGCCATCGGCTTGCCGATGTAATCGTTTAGTGGCAGCAGTTGCTCGCCCAGTCGCAGTTGATATTGCGCTTGATTATCGGCGGTTAAATTCACCGCCATTTTGCGAAGGTTGCCCTGCATTTCGCTGTCCATGATAAAAATCCGTGGCGCCAGAATACGACAACGCCGCGGCGATTGCAGCGGCGTTGTGCTGAGCTAGAAACTCACGAACCGGTTAGCTCACTCGTTTGGATCAATACCACGAGCCTTTAAAATGGCGCTCTTCCAGTCGTAGTCTTCAACGTAATCCTTAGCGATACCCGGGATCATCTTGCCTTCGCCGGTCTCTTTCATCTTCAGGTGGTAGATCAACACGTCGTCAGTCAACTCTTCCAGCGGGCCTGCAAAGCCTGCTTCACCGGCCAATTTAACCAGCATCTGCGCCAAGTTTAGCTCTTGGTTGGCTTGCCATACTGGCTCCAGCAGTTCCAACAGTTCATCAATACGGTGACAAGACATGGTGATTCCTCATTACTGTGTATCGGACCAAAACAAGGTCCGCTAGCGATGACCTGATTATCGCGACTTAGCCCGACAACCTATAAGGTTATTTTGCCACTGCTAAGCGATTGCGACTATCGAACAAAACGGTCGTCAACGGCGGATTAATCAACGGATTATTGATGCGCCGACGACTGCACTTCAAGCGAACCACCAACCAATAACCACTGGCAACTGACAACTGACAACTGACAACTGACAACTGACAACTGACAACTGACAACTGACAACTAGCTTAAATCCCCAACAACCGCTCGAGCCAATTGCGTTGGTCATCGCCGTTATCTGGTGTTTGCGGATTGGCTTCGGCATGTTCGCTGATGCCATCGCAGCTGCGAGTCTGTTGCCAACTGCGGCTGTCCACTGGCACCTGCAAGGCACCGCGGCAACGCTTACCGACCGATTGGCCGTTACCAGCGAAGTAGCCGTCAATCACCTGATGTGGCCGCACCATCACCAGTGACAGCGGCTCACGCTTTTGCAAGTAGCGCTGATACAGCGGCAACGCTGCCGAACTGCCATACAGATTCGCGGCACTGTTGTCATCGCGGCCAACCCAGGTGATCACCACATCGCGATCGTCAAAACCGGCGTACCAAGCATCACGGCCATCGCTGGTGGTGCCAGTTTTACCGGCCAGTTGCATCGCCGGGTATTGCGCCCCCAACTTCTTGGCGGTACCGGATTGCACCACTTGGGTCATCAGGTAGTTGGTCAGCCAAGTGGCGTTGGCACCGAGCACCTGTTGCGAGGATGGCTGCTGCTCCACCAAGCGATTGCCGTCGCTGTCGGTAATATGACCGATGCTGTACAGCGGTCGGTAACGACCACCGTCGGCCAAGGTTTGATACAGCTGCGCCACCTGATAAGGGCTGGCGTCAATCGCTCCTAAAAATGCCGAAGGATTACGGGTCGGCGCACCAGTCCACCCCGCTTTGCGCAAGGTGTCGTTAAAGGCCTCTTGCCCCAGCGCCATCCCCAGATTAACCGTTGGCACATTCAACGATTGCACCAATGATTGCTGCAGCGACACTTGACCACGGTACTGTTTATCAACGTTTTGCGGATTCCAACGCTGACCATCGGCGGACTTCAGGCTAATTGGCTGATCGGTCAACGATGTCATCAGGTGGTACTGCTGCGGCTGCTCTAACGCGGTTAGGTACAGCAGCGGTTTGGCCAACGAGCCGATCGGTCGCTGCGCATCCAGCGCGCGGTTAAAGCCCTTGTAGCCAGGATCGCGATCACCCACCAGCGCCAACACGCCGCCGTGATAACGATCCACCACCACCATCGCCGCCTGCAGCTGGTCATCCTTGCGCTGTTTGGTCAGCGCGTCGATGCCATCGTGCACCGCCAGCTCCGCCGCTTGCTGCGCTAATGGGTCTAGGGTGGTGTAGATCTTCAAGCCTGATTGCTCAAGGGTTTGCTCGCCAAAGCGGTCATTCAGCTCGCGCTGCATCATCGCGCGAAACGCCGGGATCTTATGGCGTTGGCGCCAGTTGGGATCTTTAAGCCCCAATGAACTGGAAGCCAAACGATTGTAATCCTTAGCGCTGATATCGCCCTGCTCCATCAGCATCTTCAAGATCAGATCCCGCCGCGCTTGGGTGCGGTCAGGGTAGCGCCACGGGTTGTAGTAGCTCGGCCCTTTTAGGATCGCCACCAACAGCGCTTGCTGGGCTAAGTCGAGCTCCGCCAACGGTCGGCCAAAATAGTGCCACGAGGCTAACCCAACTCCATGCACCGCCACGGCACCATCTTGGCCAAGGTAGACCTCATTCAGATAGGCTTCCAAGATGGTGTCTTTGTCGTAACGGGCATCGATGATCAGCGCCATCAGCGCTTCGTTAACTTTGCGTAGCAAGGTCCGGTCACGGGTTAAGAAGAAGTTCTTCACCAACTGTTGAGTCAAGGTCGAACCGCCCTGAACGGTACGACCCGCTTTAACATTGGCCAGCGCGGCACGGGCGATCCCCGTAATTGATACCCCGTGGTGGTGATAGAAATCTTTATCCTCGGTGCGCAGCAGCGCATCGACCAACGATTCTGGAATGTCGGTGCGCGGTACAAACACCCGATCTTCGCGCTCGCCGGAGAGGATCCGATCCAGCAGCAGCGGCTCTAACTGGACAAAGCCCAGTTCGCGGCCATCTTCGCTACGGCTAATGCGGGCAACGCGGTTGTCCTCAAAATGCACCAACACCTTGAGCGCGGTTTCATAGCCATTGGGGCCATCAAACGGGCGGCGGAAGATCTCAATTCGAGTTTTCGATACCGCAAACTCGCCCTCAGCGGCGGCGCGACCGGTATTGCGGTAGCCCAGCAGCGCCAACTCTTGCTTAAGTTGGTTATGGGTAATGGCCGCGCTGGGATAGAGGCTCATCGGTCTGGCAAAGATCTGCGCTGGCAGGTGCCAACGCTGGCCGGAGAACTTTTGGGCGATCTGCCCATCCAGATAGATGCCATAGACGAACAGCACACTGATCCCCGCCAGCGCCAACTTCCACGACCACTGCCACAGTCGCTGCAGCCAACCACCACCGGTTGGTTTGCTTGAGCGTTTAGCCCGAGGCTTGGCCGTCGCCTTAGTCGCGGTTTTGGCGGCCGTTTTGCGGGTGGTGGTCGATTTTCCTTTCGAGGGTGTTGCTGGTTTGGCCATTAACTGTATTTCTTTGTCCGTTTGGTCGGTAAGGTGTTGGCCGGATCGTCCGGCTAAAGGTGCTTAGGATAACGCCCTCGCATCTCTTTTTTCACCTCATTCCAAGAACCGGCCCAGAATCCAGCCAGATCTTCGGTAATTTGCAGCGATCGCCGCGCCGGTGACAGCAGTTCTAAGGTCACTGGCAAACGCCCACGCGCCAATCTTGGGGTGTCGCTTTGCCCATAGATCTCCTGCACTCGCACTGCCAATTTAACGCCGTCTGAATAGCCCCCACTTCCATCGCATTTACTGTCTTTGCGCCGTCACGCCTCTCAGAAAGTTATACTTTCTCGTGCAAGATATTGACCTGTCTTGTATGCAGGAATTTCTCACGCGCGATTGGTAATGTTGTTCATCTGAGCCCTGAAAGGAAAAACAAGCCGCTCAAGGTGCAGGAGCTGGCCATTTCGTCGGCAACTCACGCATTTGTTCATACTGGAGGTCAGTTAAATCATTCCGCCTGATTTTTGATTGAATGTTGCAGGCATGTAAAATCCCAAGAAAAGTTATCGGAGTTTATGTGCAGGGCGTCCGCATGAATGTGCATTAATTCACCATTGATGCAAATCCAGCGAAAAGGACCCCCTCTAGAAAGCCCGTAGTCATCATGCAGCGCTTCTGCTTCATCGGCATGCTGATCTTGGTGGTTTCAGCGCGCAGCATGTTCAGCGCCATGTGGCGAAGACAAGCAACGTTTTCCGCCGCATTTTCTCGATAAATTTGGCAAGCATCTTCACCAAAGGTCACATCAAGATTTGTGATGAAAGAGCTAACTAAAAATGAAATTGGAGAAGTAAATGGTGGCCTTGCCTTTTTGGCCCCCTTACTTTTTAAGAGTGTATCAATAACCGCTAGCGGCGTTGCTTCTTCTTTGGCCATCGGAGCTGGGTCAGGAGCAATTGGTAGTGGTTTAATTGCGATTTATTCGCAAAAATAATCGTGAGTAGGGAGAGGCAACTCTCCCTAATTTAAAATGAAATTATCAACTATTGTTTCAATAGCAGTTGGTTGCTTAATGTTATCACTAGCATCTGTTTATCAGATGTGGGGAGAACTAGTCCACTTCACTAACAATGAAACCGCTAACGGAAGTAGATTGCCATTTTTTTCTGTTGTTTTGATTTTTTGTATCGCTGTGATTTGGGGCATCTACAAAAATAGAAGATGGTCTTTGTATGTATTTTTATCCATGACGCTTTTTATGACGGGATGTTTCCTATTATTTAGGTTGGAAATTCAAGGCTATTTAGGAGTTATAGATTATTGGATTGTTGCTAATTTTGTTATGTTAGACAGCATTGTAATAAAAGTGCTGCTTAGACTGAACTCAAAAAACATTTTTGATAAAGGTCATTAATCGAAGACGTTCTGGTATGCGCTCAACTGTGACTAATGGCTTAACTGATGAGTATAAACCTTGTCAATCCTGACTATTTTCTTCATTTCAATATTGAATAGATCGTTGTCCGCAAGTTCAACATCGAAACGCAACACTCGTTTATGCATACTGGCAGGGGTTGATGATCAATTAATTATCAGAACGCTAAGCCTGTGGGCTTTCCCATGGTTAGCCGAACCTCCTGGCGAACAGGCATACCTAGTCCCAGAGCAGGCCGGGATTGAACTTTGTTAAATCCAATTATCCAAAGAAAATCCATCATCTGATTTAATCGCTCAACTAAGCTATTTGCACCTTAGTTTGCTTGCTCGCTTTCAGCGGATGTTGCTGAAGAGCGTTGAGCACAAAGCGGCTATTTCCACGACCACTGCCACAGTCGCTTTAGCCAACCACCACCGGTTGGTTTGCTTGGGCGTTTAGCCCGAGGCTTGGCTTTCGGCTTGGTTACGGGTTTGGCGGCCGTTTTGCGAGTGGTGGTCGATTTTCCTTTCGAGGGCGTTGCTGGTTTGGCCATTAACTGTATTTCTTCGTCCGCGTGGTCGGTAAGGTGTTGGCCGGATCGTCCGGCCAAAGGTGCTTAGGATACCGCCCTCGCATCTCTTTTTTCACCTCATTCCAAGAACCGGCCCAGAATCCAGCCAGATCTTCGGTAATTTGCAGCGGTCGCCGCGCCGGTGACAGCAGTTCTAAGGTCACTGGCAAACGCCCACGCGCCAATCTTGGCGTGTCGCTTTGGCCATAGATCTCCTGCACTCGCACTGCCAATTTAACGCCGTCGGCATGATAATCGAGGGTCAAATTGGAACCGGTCGGCACCGTCAGCGATTCCGGCAGCTCTTGCGCCAAAAGCGCCTGATCCGAGTAGTCCACTTGGTTAAGCAACAGCGTGTAGAGATCCAGCTTGCTCAGTTCGCTGAGTTTGCCCATCCCCGCCAGATAAGGTGCCAACCACTGCTCTAGATTCTGTAGTAACGCGTCTTCCGAAAGATCCGGCCACTGCCGTTCGTCGATAAACCGCGCCGCCAGCGCCACTCGGCGACAGAGGTTATGGCAGCGCTCGGTCCACGGCAGCAGTTCCAGACCGCGGCGAGATACTTCATTAAGCAGCGCCTGCTGTTTGTCGGCCGCAGTCAGATCGGTCAGGCGCTTACGCGCCACCACCAGTGCCCCTAGACGAGTTTGCAGTTCCGCTTTAAGACCACCGCTTTGACGGTCAAATTCGACATGACGCACTTCATCAAACCGTTGTGGCAACAGCGCTTGCAGCTGGCTCAGCTCGATTTGTGCCGCCAAATGAATGATGCCGTCGCTGCGCCCTTCACGCTCATTAAGGCTGGCCACCGCCAACAGCGGTTGACCAATCAAGGCATCGCCCTCCGCTAAGGTGGCGCCTGTGCCGTTGGCCAGTTGGTAACGTAGGCCATTGTCGCGGCACAAGCCGATGCGATCCGGATAGGCCAGCGCCAATAGCAAACCGGCGTCACTGTGATGGCCAGGACGGTCACTAAATTTACCACCCAGCTGCGCAGCCAACTGCTGTCGCCACTTTTGCGCCAGTTGTCGATGACGGCCTGTTTGTGCCGCTTCGATGCGACGGCCAATATCGGCACCGACATCACGACCACGCAGCGGATCGCCCTCTTCGATGGTCGCCGCTAGGATCGCCGCCAACGCCAGCAAGCCGTTGCCATCGCCGTTGGCTTCCAGTTCGGCAGCCTTACACAGCATCACCCCAAGTCGTGGATCGGCACCAAGTTGTTGCACCTGCCGTCCCAGCGCGGTCAGTTGCCGATTGTGGATTAACCCCAGTTGCGTTAGCAGCAGATCCGCCCGCGCCAACGCCGCGGCCGGAGGCACGGTTAACCACTGCAGTTCATCGGCGCTGCTGCCCCAGGCGGCCAATTCCAGTTGCAGCGAGGTCAGATCGGCGCGGCTGATCTCGGCACTGTCGCTGTCGGCCAAGCCCTGCTGCATCGCTTCGCTCCACAGCCGCACGCAATGGCCGGCCATCAGACGACCGGCACGACCGGCACGCTGGGCGGCATTGGCTTTGCTGATCCGCACGGTTTCTAAGCGGGATTGGCCGCTGCGCAAGTTCAGTGAGGCACGGCGTTGCCAGCCAGAATCGATCACCACCGAGATCCCCTCAATGGTCAGCGACGATTCAGCGATGTTGGTGGCCAGTACCACCTTGCGCAGGCCGCTCGGCGGCGGTTGCACCGCTTGATCCTGCGCTTGGCTGGATAACTGGCCATAGAGCGGACACAGCAGCACATCGGCGGGCAATGATTCACGCAGTTGCGCTTCGGCACGGCGAATTTCGGCAATGCCCGGCAAAAACACCAACAGGTTGCCATCACGCTGGCTCAGTTGTCGCCGCACCTGACTGACCAACGCCTCAAGCCACGGCGCGCCGCTGACGGGCGGTTGGTATTCAACGGTAACGGGGAAACTGCGGCCTTCGCTAACCAGCAGTTTGGCGTCCGGCAGCAGCGCCTGCAGCGGTTGACCCTCCAAGGTGGCCGACATCAGCATGATCGCTAGGTCATCCCGCAAACCCGCCTGCACTTCCAAGGTCAGCGCTAGCGCCAAATCGGTAGCCAGATGCCGTTCGTGAACCTCATCAAACAGCACCATCGCTACCCCAGTCAGTTCTGGATCGCTTTGGATAAGCCGAGTCAACACCCCTTCGGTGATCACCTCCAGTTTGGTGTGCTTCGATACCTGCGATTCGCCACGCACCCGCAAGCCGATGGTGTGGCCAACTGGTTCACCTAAAGCCTGCGCCAACCGGCGAGCGATCATTCTTGCTGCTAACCGCCGTGGCTCCAACAACAGGATCTTGCCGTCGAGCTCATCCCAGTGGCTGAGCTCCAGCGGCAACGCTGTGGATTTACCGGCACCGGTAGGGGCTTGTAGAATAAGCTGATTATGATTCGCTAAGGCGGCGCGGATCGGCGCAAACAGATCCTCGATGGGCAATCTCGACACGGTGAAGCTCAATTGGGGGACAAACAAAGACGCCAGTCTACCCGATAGCAACCCAAGTTAGGACGCCCATGGCCAATCGACTGTTCTTTGCCATACCCATTCCCCGCAGTCAGCACTTCCCGCTGCTGCGTTTGCAAACCCAGTTTGAGGGGATGGGCAAGCCAGTACGCGCCAACAACTTTCACATCACCTTGGCGTTTTTAGGCAATGTCAACGCCAGCAGCCAACAGCAGTTGCTGACACGCTGGCAATCGTTGGCGCTGCCGAAAGGACAATTGCAGTTTAATCAGTTGCAACTGTGGCCCAAGGCGCAAGTGCTGGCGCTAACCGCCAATACCTGCCCAGCGCCACTGTATCAGCTGGCGGGCGCCTTGCAGCGGGATGCGCAGCAGCACGGTTTGCACCACAGCCATCATGGTTTTCGGCCGCACATCACCTTGTTCCGTCATGCTGGCCAGCCACCGCCAGCAACCGCGCTGGCGCCGCTGACCGTCGATTATCAAGAGGTACAGCTGATGCTGTCGGAACACACCCCAGATGGGGTTATCTATCAACCAATCAAACGCTGGTACTGCCATGACTGAACAACACCACCCTCGGCCCCTGCAAAAACTGGGGGCACGACTGTGGCTGGGTGCCAAATTCGGCTTACTGTTGGGGCTGGCGATGCTAACCCTGCTGACCATCTACGAACTGCTGACGGCGCCGACTGGGGTTTATCTCGCGGATGGCAAAGTACAGTGGCGCACTTTGGGGGAGTTTCTGCTGAGCTGGGCGCCGCTGGTGCTGGGGATCAATGTGGTAATGGGGGCGCTGCACTACTGCCGCGCCGCCCATGATAAGACCGAGGACGAATAACTCTCGGTCACGGCCACCACTAGTGCAGGTACTTCTCGGCGGCCTTGGCGTTTTCGTACATGGCCGCCCCATGCTCTTTTTTGCCAAAGTCAGTGAGGATCTGCTGCCCCTCAGCCGAGGCGACAAACTCAATGAACTGCTGCGACAACTGCACCCCGTTACGGCTCAAATCGGTATCGCGCAGCGCGTGGTAGGTGTTGATCAGCACCGGATCGCCTTTAAACAGCACTTGGCTGTTTTTCAGCTGTTTGTGGGTCGCGACATAGGTGGAGCTGTCGGTCATAAAGTAACCGTGATTGGCGTCCGCCAATTTCAGTGAAGCGCGCATAAAATCGTTGGTGGTGCGGTACCAATCGCCACTTGGGGTGATCTTGGCGCTTTGCCAAATCGCCAGCTCTTTCTTGTGGGTACCGGAGTTATCACCACGGCTGTAGAACGGCGCTTGGTTAGCGGCGATATTGGCGTACGCCTCGGCTACGCTGTTGGCGCTTTTAATGTCGCCGTTGTCCGCCGCTGGCCCCACTAGGTAGAACTCGTTGGCGCCGATCAAGGTGTGCTGGGTCGCCCAGCCGGCGTCGATCGCTTGTTGCTCCGCCGCTGGGGCGTGCACCATCACCATATCAACCTTATCTTCGCTAAGCATTTTCAAGCTTTTGCCGGAACCGGCTTTGACCCAACACATGTTGGCATCGTGCTGCTTACCAAACGTCACCGCCAGTTGCTCCAGCAAACCCAGCTCGCCTGGACTGCCAGTGGCCAAAATAAACTGTTGCTGGCCGTCACCAAACACCGCTTTACATTCCACCGCGACCGCAGAGCCACAACTGGCGAGCAACGCCAGCGCCAACACAGAGTGCTTAAACATCGTTATTTCCTAGTCAAAAAGTCCCGAATTCGGGGTCAGAGTCCAATAACGATGTTCATTGCAGGAGCTAGGCCAACTGGGCCGCTTTTGGCATTCACTGCCTCGCCGCAACGGAGGGATCACAAAACCACCGCCGCTGTGGCCAACAAATCAACAACGAGTTCAGCAAACCTAAGACGAACGAGACAATTTGAACCAAATTTAAAAAACAGGCTGGGATCTATTGTCACTCTTGGGCAAAAACAACAACGCCAGCCCGAAGGCTGGCGTTATCTGTACTGGGTCAAGCGTTACGCTTGCAGCAGCAGGTTGGTCACCGTCAGCAGCCCCAAACCGGTGGCGCCGTCGTGATTCAGCTGATTGCCGCCTTTAACGTAGGAACCGGCGATATCCAGATGGATCCAACCTTTTGGCGGCGTCCCAGCAAAACGACTGAGGAAACCGGCGGCATTGGAGGCACCGCCAGCGCCGCCGCCTTTGGTGATGGTGCTGTTGGCGGTATCGGCAAACGACGATGGGCATTTTTCCGCGTGGAACGGCGCTAACGGCAAACGCCACAAGCCTTCGTCGGCATCGGCTGCGGCCGCCAGAGCATCGGCAGCGGCTTGCTCATCCATCGAGAACAGCGCGTTGTAATCGCTGCCCACCGCCATCATCGCCGCACCGGTCAAAGTGGCGGCATCGATGATCCGCTCGGCGCCCGCTTCATTGGCGGCGATCAGGCCATCGGCCAGCACCAAGCGCCCTTCGGCGTCGGTGTTAACGATCTCAACACTGGTGCCGTTTTTGTAATGAAGGATATCCCCCAGTTTGTAGGCATGGCCTGATACCAAGTTCTCGGCGCAGCACAGATACAGTTTTACCCGCTTGCTGAGCCCTTTGCGGATCGCCAACATCAACGCCGCAGCAACAGTGGCAGCACCGCCCATGTCGCACTTCATGGTCACCATCCCTTCCGATGGCTTAATCGAGTAACCGCCGGAATCGAAGGTAATGCCTTTACCGACCAACGCCACCGAAATCGGCGCATTGCTGTCGCCGGTTGGGTTGTAATCTAGCTCCAACAGCGCCGGTGGCCGGTCACTGCCGCGACCCACGCCGTAAATGCCGACCCAACCGGCAGTCAACAACGCATCGCCGACGATCTGCTTGGTGGTGATCTGATCTGGCGCCAACGCCGAGATCCGTTCGGCCACTTCATCCGCCAACACTTCTGGGCTTAACGCTTCTGGGCTGGCATGAATCAACGATTTCAGCCACAGCATCGCCTCCCATTGCGCTTGCAGGCTGTCGTGTTCGTTAGCCCAGCGGATCTCGCCCGGCACCAGTGGCATTCCGAAGCCTTGAGCAAAACGCCACTGCTGAGCCACGCTCCAGTCACCGCTTAGGGTCACTTGCTCGACTCCTTGGGTGGTTAAGATCCGCGCCGCGGTTTGAATCCAGCGTCCCTCATCCCCAGCTGGTAGATGAATTAAGGCCCCTTGTTGATCAAAGCTAACCAACGCCTTACCCCACTTCGGGGCAACTGCCTCATGAGTTAATCGTACGTTCATGCTGCTGGTCATCTTGTTCTCCTAGCTATTTTTATTCGACTGTTCCTGTCTGTCACAAACCCACCTAATTCAATGAGTTTGTTATGATGACGGCAGTGTAACACCAATATCAGAAACAACATGGCAACAACATCGAGCAAATCAAACTCGCTGCGGTTTGAACCGGTACTGCAGCCTGGTCGTTTAATCAAACGCTACAAACGCTTTTTGGCGGACATTGAATTGGACAACGGCGAGCAGATCACCATTCACTGCCCTAACACCGGCGCAATGACCGGTTGCGCCGAGCCAGGCTGGCAGCTGTGGTTTTCCGATTCAAACAACCCCAAGCGTAAATACCGCCACACCTGGGAATGGGTCGAAAACCAGCACGGCCATCGCATTATGGTTAATACCGGCCGCGCCAACGCCATCGCTCAACAGGCGATTGAGCAGGGGGCGATTCCAGCGCTTAATCACTACCAGCAGATCCGCCGTGAAGTGAAATATGGGTCAGAAAACAGCCGAATAGATTTGCTGTTGCAAAAGGGTGAGCAAGTCGATTGTTATGTCGAGGTAAAAAACGTCACATTATTAGGCGCAGCAGGACAGGGTTATTTTCCTGATGCGGTGACCAGTCGTGGCCAAAAGCATCTGCGCGAGTTGATGACGATGGTCGAACAAGGTTATCGCGGCTGTATCCTGTTTGTGGTGCCCCACAGTGGCATTACGCGGGTCAGTCCAGCGGCGCACATCGATGCCGAGTACGCGCAATTGTGTCAACAGGCGCAACAAACTGGCGTGGAATTTTTCGCCATATCGGCTACCCCAACTGAAGTTGGGATCGAGATTGGCAAGGTTATCGATGTAACCATATAAGGCGGTTATTCAGTTGCTTGAGTCGATGATTTTGCACTTAAAATGCTGATAGCATGCCTAGCGGCACAATGAACATGGTTTTTGGCAATTGCGCTATCCAGCGCCATCTGGTATAGATAGCGCCCAATTTTTCAGAGAGCCGCCTCTCGTATAAGTAAACAGGAGACGCCTGCGATGCCTCAGGGCAAGACCAAAATGATCGGCGTATTGGCCTACGCCAACGTGGAGCCTTACCAGGAACAACCTGGCGAGGAGTACATGAACGAGAAGCAACTGGCTCACTTCAAGAAGATCCTTGAAGCGTGGCGTAACCAGTTACGCGAAGAAGTAGATCGCACCTTGCACCACATGCAGGACGAAGCGGCTAACTTCCCAGATCCAGTGGATCGTGCAGCTCAGGAAGAGGAGTTCAGTTTGGAATTGCGCACTCGCGATCGTGAGCGCAAACTGATCAAGAAAATCGAAAAGACCTTGGTTAAGGTGCAAGAAGACGACTTCGGTTTCTGTGACTCTTGCGGCGTTGAGATCGGCATCCGCCGACTGGAAGCGCGTCCTACCGCCGATCTGTGCATCGACTGTAAGACCCTGGCTGAGATCAAAGAACGTCAGATGGCAGGTTAATCGCCTTGTCTGACCAAACGCGGAGGCTCCAGCCCTCCGCGTTTTCATTTCTGTTCCACCGTCACTGCCAAAAGCTTCGCTCATGAACACCTACGTCGGTCGCTTCGCCCCCTCTCCCTCTGGTCCGTTACACTTTGGTTCGCTGATTGCCGCCTTAGGCAGCTACCTGCGTGCCCGCAGTTTGCAAGGCCAATGGCTGGTGCGCATTGAAGACGTCGATCCACCAAGAGAGATGGCCGGCGCCGCTGACATCATCCTTAGGCAGTTAGAGCGTTACGGCTTGGAGTGGGACGGCAGCGTTCGTTATCAAAGTCAGCAGAGCGAACGTTACGAACAGTTGCTGGCGCAGCTGCTCGCCAGCGGCCGTGGTTACTACTGCGATTGCACCCGCAAACGGATCAGTGCCATCGGCGGCATCTACGATGGTCATTGCCACAACTTAGGGTTAACCCAAGGGGCAATCCGGCTGCGCAACCAAGCGCAGATCAGCCACTTTAATGACGGTTTACTCGGTCACATCGATACCGAATACAGCTTTGCCGCTGAAGACTTTATCTTGAAGCGCCGTGATGGCCTCTACGCCTATCAACTAGCCGTAGTGGCGGATGATCACGACCAAGGGATCACCGAAGTGGTGCGCGGCAACGATCTGCTGGAACCGACCGTGCGGCAATGCTCGCTCTATCAAACCCTCAGTTGGCAAGCGCCGCAGTGGCTGCATCTGCCACTGGCAATCAATCCCGATGGCAACAAGCTGTCCAAGCAAAACCATGCGCCAGCCCTGAGCGAGTCCGAATTAAGTCACACCATGGCCAGTGCCTTAGCGTTTTTGGGGCAAGCACTGCCAACCGAACTAGCCAGCGCACCGGTCGCCGAGCAACTGCGCTACGCCGTGACCCACTTCCAGTTGGCACGCCTGCCGCAGCAGCGACAACGGCCAGTACCCACACTGGCATAACGGCTTATCATTTAATCAGCCTTGGTATATCATTGCGCGCCAGAATAGATGGGCGTTCAAGCCGCCCACCAAGGCCCCCGAATTCAACGAGGTGTACCATCCTTAAGCGTCTGAAAAACATCGCTAAACGCCTAATGGGCGGCGAGCAATCCAGCGCCGTTAGCGAAGCCAAGCTGGCGGTGATCCCGCGCAGTGAGCATGAGATCTCCCGCGACGACATCAGCGATAACGCCCTTAAGGTGCTCTACCGCCTACACAAAGCCGGTTACGATGCCTACCTGGTGGGCGGCGGCGTCCGCGATCTGCTGCTGCGCCAGCAACCAAAAGATTTCGATATCGCCACCAACGCCACCCCAGAACAGGTACGTAAGTTGTTCCGCAACTCCCGTCTGGTTGGTCGTCGCTTCCGTCTAGCGCACATCTTGTTTGGCCGTGACATCATCGAAGTTGCCACCCTGCGTGGTCACCACGATGCCGACGGCGATAAAGCCAAATTTGCCAAGCAGGACAAAGACGGCCGACTGCTGCGTGACAACGTGTACGGCAGCATCGACGAAGACGCCGAGCGCCGCGACTTTACCGTCAACGGCCTGTACTACGATATTAGCGATTACAGCGTCCGCGATTACTTCGGCGGCATGGCTGATCTCAAAGCCAAACGCCTGCGACTGATTGGTGATCCGCAAACTCGTTACGCCGAAGATCCAGTACGGATGATCCGCGCGGTACGCTTCGCCACCAAGTTGGGCTTCAGCCTCGATAAAGCCACTGCTGCGCCGATCCCACGGATGGCCAAAATGCTTGGCGACATTCCCGCCGCACGGCTGTTTGAAGAGACTCTCAAGCTGCTGATGTCCGGTAAGGGCTTAGAAAACTTCCGGATGCTGCGCCAATACGGCTTGTGGGAACCGATGTTCCCATTGCAAGAGAGCCTGCTAAAGCGCGACGACAGCGGCAAAGTGACCGCGTTAATCGAAGCGATGCTGCGCAACACCGACGATCGCGTTAATGCCGATAAGCCGGTTACCCCAGCGTTCCTGTACGCGGCGCTGCTGTGGTATGTGGTGGAAGAGAAAGCCGCAGTGAAACGTCAAGGCGGCATGGCGCCATACGATGCCCTGACCGCCGCCGCTGGCGATGCCATCAGTAAGCAGTGCAAGACCATTTCGCTGCCACGTCGCTTCACTACCCCAGCGATGGAGATCTGGCAGTTGCAAGGCCGTCTGGACAAACGCGCTGGCGCCCGTGCCTTTAAGTTGCACGAACACCCACGCTTCCGCGCCGCCTACGACTTCCTGTTGCTGCGTGCCGAAGCTGAACAAGATCCAGAACTGCTGGAACTGTCGCGCTGGTGGACCCAGTTCAACGACGCCGACGAACAGGGCCGTCGCCAGATGGTGCGCAATGTCGGTCACGATGGCAGCCGCCGTCGCCGCCGTCCACGCCGCCGCACGCCAAATCGAGCGCAAGGTTAAATGGTTCGCTGCTATATCGCGCTGGGGGCTAACCTCGGCGCGGCCAATGAGCAACTGGAGCAAGCCTTGGCGGCGCTGGCACAGCTGCCACACAGCCGCTTAGTGGCGCAGTCGCAGCTGTATCGCAGTCCGCCGATGGCGGGTATGCAACAGCCAGATTACTGCAACGCCGTGGCCGCGCTGGATACCACGCTGGCGCCACTGGCACTGCTGGATGCACTGCAACAGATTGAAAACCAGCAAGGTCGGCAGCGCAGCGAACGCTGGGGCGCCCGCACCTTAGATCTGGATCTGCTGCTGTATGGCGATCAGCAGATTACCGAGCCGCGACTAACGGTGCCGCATTACGGCATGGCCGAACGCGCCTTTGTATTGCTGCCGCTGTTTGAGTTAGCGCCGCAACTGTCGCTGCCCAATGGCGATAGCCTGATTAGCTTGCTAGCCAACTGCCCTGCACAGCCGCTAACCCGCTGGTAATAGCCGCAACCGGTTAACCTCACCAACAACGCGATGCCTCCAGCATCGCGTTTTTTTTGACAAATTTTTAAACCTAAAAATCACAAGCAGTTAACTTGCAAGCGTTGAAATCCGCTGCTGGTTTGTCATATAACGAACCTCCTCAACGGATTCAAACGGGCGTTTTATGGACAAAATCACCGTCAGTACGCTGAAGAAATACAAACAGCAAGGGCGCAAATTTGCCGCACTAACCGCCTACGATGCCAGCTTTGCTGGGATCTTTGCCGCCGAGCAGGTGCCGGTGCTGCTGATTGGCGACAGCCTTGGGATGGTATTGCAAGGCGGCCGCGATACCCTGCAAGTCACCACCAAGCAGATCGCCTACCACACCCGCTGCGTGGTCGCTGGCGCCCCCAACGCGTTAGTGATCGCCGATATGCCGTTTATGAGTTACGCCAGCCCAGAACAAGCCTGCAACAATGCCGCTGAACTGATGCGCGCTGGCGCGCAGATGGTCAAACTGGAAGGCGGTGACTGGCTGCTTAATACCGTCACCATGCTGACCGAACGCAGCGTTCCAGTTTGTGCTCACCTTGGGCTGACGCCGCAATCGGTGCATGTATTTGGCGGTTACAAAGTGCAAGGACGCGGCGAACAGGGGCAACAACTGCTGGAACAAGCGCGTAAGTTAGAACAAGCGGGCGCGGCCATGCTGGTACTGGAATGCGTACCCCAAACCCTAGCCAAAACCATCAGCGAAGCGCTGACCATTCCGGTGATCGGCATCGGCGCCGGCAAAGACACCGACGGCCAAATCTTGGTGATGCACGATATCCTTGGGATCTCCTCCGGCTACATCCCCAAATTTGCCAAAAACTATCTAGAACCAACCGGCACCATCGCCGCCGCGGTGCGCGCCTTTGTCGAAGAGGTTGGCCACGGCGATTTCCCCAGCGACGAACACAGCTTTGACTAACTTGGGAGTGCACCATGCAGACTGTCACCGATCCGGCTCGCTTACGTCTTTTGGTACAACAGTGGCGCCAGCAAGGTCTACGAGTGGCCTTGGTTCCGACCATGGGCAATCTTCACCAAGGCCATCTCGAACTGGTGCATCAAGCCCGTTCTCGCGCCGACAAGGTGGTCACCAGCATCTTCGTTAATCCGCTGCAGTTTGGCGCTAATGAGGATCTCGCTGGCTACCCGCGTACCTTGGATGAGGACAAAGCCAAGCTCTATGACGCTCGCTGCGATCTGCTGTTTACCCCAGAGGTAGGCCTGCTCTATCCCAACGGATTAGCACAGCAAAGCTTTATTGAGGTACCCGGCATCACTGAACTGCACTGCGGCGCCAGCCGTCCTGGTCATTTTCGTGGGGTCGCCACCGTGGTCGCCAAGCTACTGAACTTAGTGCAGCCAGATCTAGCCCTGTTCGGTAACAAGGATTATCAACAGTTAGCGGTGATCCGGGCGATGGTGCGGGATCTGAATATGGCGGTGCAGATCGTCGATGTTGATACCGTCCGCGATGCCGATGGCCTCGCCAAAAGTTCACGCAATGGTTATTTAACCGAGACCGAGCGCGCCGTGGCGCCACAGTTGAAACAACAACTGGACGCGGCGGCTGAAGCGCTGCGCCTACAAGGGCCCAGCCAACGGCAACGGATTGAACAGCAAGTGCAAGACGCCCTTGATCAACACGGTTTTCGCACCGATTACGTGGCTGTCTGTCAAGCCGAGACCCTGCAACCGGCGCAAGCGGACGATAAGCAACTGGTTATCTTGGCTGCCGCTTATCTGGGCAAGGCACGGTTAATCGATAATCTGCGACTGGATCTCTAGCCTCGATTTGGTACTATGGCGCGGCTCACGGCAGCAACAAATTGATAACAATGGAGTATGGAATGCAACGCGTAATGCTAAGAGGGAAATTGCACCAAGCCCGCGTCACTCACGCCGAGTTAGAATATGAGGGCTCGTGCGCCATCGATATGGATCTGCTGGACGCCGCAGGGATCATCGCCTTTGAAAAGGTCGAGATCTACAACATCGACAACGGCGAACGCTTCGCCACCTACGCCATCGCCGGTGAGCGCGGCTCCAAGATGATCTCCGTTAACGGCGCCGCCGCCCACAAAGCCAGCCCTGGCGATCGGGTGATCATCTGTGCCTATGGGGTGGTGGATGACAGCGATGCCCAAAGCCACCAACCAAAGCTGGTGTACTGCGATGCCAACAACAACATCAAAGGCACCGACAGCAGCATTCCAACTCAAGCCGCTTAAAGCCAGACAGTAGCAGTATTCAGTTTTCAGTAACTAGCGAGTAGTTAGAGCTTAACAGCAGTGGCCAGCTAACCGAGTCACTGCCAACTCCCCACTAACAGCTAACAACTGAAAACTGGCAACTGGCAACTGGCAACTGGCAACTAAATACTAACCACTATTTTAGCCACCACCGTTAGCGCAATCACCGCCAACAGCGGCCAGCGCCATTGTCGCAGCAGCACCAACGCCAGCGCCGCAATCGCTAAATCAAGGCCACTGTTTACCGCACTGACAAACACCGGCTGATACAAGGCACTGAACAGCAGCCCCACCACCGCGGTATTAACCGCCGCAATAACCGCCGCAAACCGCGGTCGCTGGGTAATCGCCTGCCAACTGTCCAAACACAGCCAAGTCAGTAACAATCCCGGCAAAAAGATGGCGATGGTGACAATGGTCGCGGCCACCACCGGATCCTCAGGAACGCTCATCGCCCCTAAATAGGTGGCCATGGTAAACATCGGTCCCGGCACCACCTGCGCCGCCGCGTAGCCGGTTAGGAACTCCGAGTTACTGAGACTATCCGCCAGCAACGACTGCAGCAGTGGCAGCACCACATGGCCACCGCCAAACACCAAAGCACCCGCTTGATAAAAGTCCGCCGCCAGTTGCCCAAGGGCGCTGTCACTCGGCCACAACAGATAACCACTAAAGGCCAGCAAGCACAGCAGTGCCAATGGATTCACCGTCAGCTTGGCCGTTTTCACCGCGGCTGGCTGCACCAGCGCATCCGTTCGGCTGGACCACCAGCCCCACAGCGCCGCTGTCGCCAACGCCAGCAATTGCGTCAGCAACTGATTGCTGACCAGCATCACCGCCGCCACTAACGCCGCCAGCAACCAATCGGCGGGTTTGCGGCAAAAGGCATTCGCCATCTGCCACACCGCGTCAGCCACCACCACCAGCGCCACCAGTTTTAATCCGGCAATGATGCTGATGCTCCAAGGCCACGCCTGCCACTGGCCATAACCCAGCGCCAACGCCAACAACAACGCAAACGATGGCAAAGTAAAACCGACAAAGGCGGCAATCCCGCCCGCCAACCCCGCCCGCTGGTGGCCGATGGCAAAACCGACTTGACTCGAGCCCGGCCCCGGCAGCAGTTGGCTTAGTGCCACCAGTTGACTGTATTGGCTTTGGCTTAGCCAGCCTAACTGCTGCACAAAACGACGCTGGAAATAGCCCAGATGCGCTGCCGGACCACCGAAACTGACCAGTCCCAACTTAAAGAATTGCCAAAATACCTCGAACATTGCAGCTCGATTCCTTTATTACCAATTGCTAATAACAAAAAAACCACCGCAAGGGTGGTTTTCTACTGGCTTCATGCCAAACGCTTAGATCGAGAACGACGCGCCGCAACCACAGGTGGTGGTGGCGTTCGGGTTGTTAACGAAGAAACGGCTGCCTTCCAGGCCTTCGGTGTAATCAACGATGCCGCCAACCAGATATTGCAGGCTCATTGGATCAACCAACAAGGTCACGCCATCTTTGACAATGGTGGTGTCGCCGTCGTTGGCCTTCTCGTCGAAAGTAAAGCCATACTGGAAACCAGAACAACCACCACCGGTCACGTAGACGCGCAGTTTCAGCTCTGGGTTCTCTTCCTCAGTCAGCAGGGCCTTCACTTTGGCCGCAGCGGCATCGGAGAATTCGATTGGCAGTGCTTGTTCAGCGGCAGCAGTCATAGGAACCTCTCAATAATTAACCGGGCGATTATCTAATACCCGACCAGAGCGTTCAAGTATCGCCCCAATCGAATATACCAATAGTGTGCGTGCATTAGGCCGTGTTGACCTTCAACGTATATTTTTGCCCCCGTTATTGGCTACTTTTGACAGCAAATTGAACTTGGCAGGTTTGTTTTGCTGTTCAGAGATCACTGAGGGGGCCTTGCTGGGTCGGACTAGCAGCTGTCACTCTTCGTCATACGATTTCGACGTAGAGCCCCTATGCCTTCAATCGCAATCCTCGATTGACAGCCGCTATCCTCGACCAAATTCTGCACGCCCAAACGTCAACACGTCCTAGTCCGCGCTAGCTCGACTTTGGCGTCAGCGCTTGCAAATGGATGCCATCGACATCACGGCTAATGGCAAAGTCGTTGTCACTGACCTTTTTACCGCCCTGTTGCCGTACCCGCACAATGGCTCGCTCAGCGATAAATCCCTGCGGCAGCAATAACTCGCCATCAAACTGCTTAAAGTAGCGGAATGAGTAATCTTGGCGATCTTGCGTAGCGCCCAATTGGCTTAACCCCAAAGTCACTGTTTGACCGTTAAGGCTGCCAACCAGCAACAGGCTGACTTGGCCTTTGGCCCAGCGTTTGCGCACCTGCTGTTGTGACAACACCAATTCGTAACGCCAGCGATGCGGTTCACTCATGGCGTTCAAAGTAAAGTGATGCACCACCACACCATCGACGATGGTTTCTGGCGCCATAATGCTGCGATAGAACGCCAATTCGGTTTGCAGTTCATCCAGTTGTTGCCGCTGCGCCAACATCGTCTGCTGGGTAGCACTGGCGCTTTGCTGCTCTAACGTCAGCGCCAATTCACTGGTTTCCAAAAGCTCCGTTAAGCGCGCATTCTCTTGCAGCAACAGCTCGAATTGTTGCTCTAAGTCAACCTTCGCCAGTTCGCTTTGCAGCTGGCTTGGCAGCATCGCCGCAAAGCCAATCAGCAGCAACATGATGGCGACAAACAGCTGTACCGCCCAGTGTGGATAAAGCCGCTTCAGCCAAGATTGCTGGGGGGGATTGTGTGGTTCAGCCATTGGCCAGTTTTCTCTCTGTGGTAGACTGTTTGAATAATTATTCTCTGCTAACTCAATAACATGATTGCCGATTACAAGTATCGACTGGCGACCGCTCGTCTCAGCGTACAACTCTGTTTTTTGGGGTTGTTAGTGGGACTGCTGGCCAGTGGCTTGATTATCGCTTTTGAGTTAGCGGTAGCTCAGCTGCAAGCGCTGCTGTGGCGCGAGGCGGACGATTTTACTCAGCTACCGCAATGGATGCGAGTAGCTTTGCCAATTGGCGGTGCCGCAGCCATCGCGGTGATGATCCATTTCAGTCGCCGCCAATACCGTCGCACCGGCATCGCCTTTGTGATCCACTGCATTCAGCAACGCTACGGCCGGATGCCATTGGGATCCGGCTTCAATCAGTTTGTCACCGCCATTTTGGCACTGATCAGCGGTTTCTCGGTCGGCCGCGAAGGTCCGGCAGTGCACATTGGCGCCAGCGCCGCCACCTTGATCGCCAAGCGCTGGGCGCTGCCAGACAACACCATGCGCATTCTCTCTAGTTGCGGGGTCGCCGCCGGGATCTCGGCGATTTTTAACACCCCGCTGGCGGGAGTGATCTTCGTGCTGGAGGTGATCCTGCGCGAGTACAAGGTGCACTACTTCCTGCCGATCACCATCGCCGCCATGACCGCCAGTGTCGCCAGCCGCCTCGCCAAAGGCGATGTTCATCTCTACAGCGATCTGGAACTGACCGCGATGCCATTGTCGTTCTATCCGCTATTGGTTGGCTTTGGGCTGGCGCTGGGGGTACTCGCCGCTGTCTTTAACCGCGCAATGATCCACACCACCGCCCACACCGCCAATATTCCACTGACCAAGCGATTGCTGGCTGCGGGGGTAATTACCGCCGCCATCGGCATGGTGATCCCACAAGCGATGGGCGGCGAACACCACGTTATCGACTTAGCCCACCAATTGGACTCAACCGCCGCGCTACTGGGGTTGTTATTACTGGCGAAAATGGCGCTGACCATCGCCGCCATCGGCCTCGGTATTCCCGGCGGCATCATCGGCCCGATGTACGGCATCGGTGCCCTCGCCGGCGGCGCTTTGTGCTTGTTGCTGGCACCATGGATCCCCGAATTACTGGATTACCAAGGCACCTTTGCCGCGATCACCATGACTGCGATGATGGCGGTATCACTGAATGCCCCCATCGCCGGCTTGCTGGCGCTGGTGGAGCTGACCAACAACGCCACGGTGATCTTGCCGTTTCTGCTGGTCAGCCTACCGGCATTTCTATTGGCACATTTGGGGCTTGGCGCCCAGCCGCTGTTTCTAAAGCAGCTCGATATCATGGGGCTGGGCTACAAAATTCCGCCAATGGAGCGCGAACTTGGTCGAACTGGGGTGCTGGCGTTGATGCACAGCAACCTCGTCAGCGTACGCCCCAATTTGCCGCAGGAGGAGATGCTGGATCTGTTAAAGTCGGCCCCAGACCACTATTTGCTGATGCCAGTTGCTGAAGGCCAACAACTGATTTCACTGCACAGTGACTTTACCGATCACAACAGCAGCCCATTGTCCCGCAGTGATATCCCCGGCGTGCCCGATACCGCCACC
Organism: Ferrimonas senticii DSM 18821; assembly: GCF_000422665.1. Taxonomy (GTDB): domain Bacteria; phylum Pseudomonadota; class Gammaproteobacteria; order Enterobacterales; family Shewanellaceae; genus Ferrimonas; species Ferrimonas senticii. The sequence goes on from NZ_KE383899.1 coordinate 227,143, forward strand.
TTGGCTGAGGTCTATCAACTGTTGGCCCCCGATCGTCGTGGCATGGTGTACATCTACCATCAGCAACCAGACTGCCCGATTGGCCTAATCAGCTGGCCGATGCTTTACAACTACGCCCGCAGCAGTCAAAGCTAGCCCAGCGACGCCATGTGACGGTTGCGGTTCGCTAAGTCACTTTCGATTGCATCTTTGTATCAATTTGCTATCGATAACCACATTGCATCAACAAGCTGTGATCATGGTGGTTGCATCCCCCCTATAGAACAGGACAATGTCTGCCATCATTTGACTCGGCTCAGCGCACTGAGCCGGATCGACGTTTACCGCCAGTCGCGGCGCTTACCAAGGCAACCGCGTCGATCCGCATCGATATAAGGAAAGCAAGAGAACCATGAACCGTTCCGAAACCCTGTTTGAACAAGCACAGCAAACCATTCCTGGCGGCGTTAACTCACCAGTACGTGCCTTTAAAGGTGTTGGCGGTACTCCAGTATTCATCGATCACGCCGATGGCGCTTACCTGTTTGACGTCGATGGCAAGCGTTACATCGATTACGTTGGTTCTTGGGGGCCAATGATCCTGGGTCATAACCACCCAGAGATCCGCAATGCGGTAATGCAAGCGGTTGAAAAAGGCCTGTCCTACGGCGCCCCAACCGCGTCTGAAGTGGAGATGGCAGAGCTGGTATCCGAGATCCTGCCGTGCGTTGACCAAGTGCGGATGGTGAACTCTGGTACTGAAGCAACCATGAGCGCCCTGCGTCTGGCCCGTGGCTTTACCGGCCGCGACAAGTTCATCAAGTTTGAAGGTTGCTACCACGGCCACGCCGACTGCCTGCTGGTAAAAGCCGGTTCCGGCATGCTGACCTTTGGCGAGCCAACCTCCCCAGGCGTTCCTGCAGATTTCGCCAAACACACTCTGACCGCCGACTACAACAAACTGGACTCGGTTAAAGCGCTGTTTGAAGCCAACCCAACCGACATCGCCGCGATCATCATCGAACCAGTGGCCGGCAACATGAACTGCATCCCACCGGTGGAAGGCTTCCTAGAAGGCCTGCGCGCCCTGTGTGATCAATACGGCGCGCTGCTGATCATCGACGAAGTGATGACCGGTTTCCGCGTGTCGCTGCGCGGCGCGCACGGTCACTACGGCGTAACCCCAGATCTGGTGTGTCTGGGCAAAGTAATCGGTGGCGGCATGCCAGTGGGCGCCTTCGGTGGCCGTCGCGATGTGATGGAGTTCTTGGCACCTAACGGCCCGGTATACCAAGCCGGTACCCTGTCAGGTAACCCAGTGGCGATGGCCGCCGGTCTGACTCAGCTTAAGCTACTACAGCAAGAAGGCGTGTACCAAGCCCTGACCGCCAAGACCGAAAAACTGATCCACGGCATCAAAGCGATGGCCGATAAGAACGGCGTACCGATGGCGATCAACACCGTTGGCGGCATGTTCGGCTTCTTCTTCACCTCCGAAGCCAAAGTGACCAACTTCGAGCAAGTGTCTGCCTGCAACATGGATCACTTCAAAGCGTTCTTCCACGGCATGCTGGATGAAGGGGTAAACCTGGCACCATCGGCGTTTGAAGCAGGCTTCCTGTCGCTGGCGCACTCCGATGAAGACATCGATGCCACCATCGCTGCCGCGGATCGCGTGCTGGCTCGCATCGCCGCGATGTAACAGCGTTACCAAATAACAACGGCGTCCATTCGGACGCCGTTTTTGTTTATTGTCGGTTGAGATTACCTGTAATATCAAATTAGAGCGAGGAATTGTTTACTGCTGGTGCAAGCTACCGAAATAATTATATTTGGCAAATTAAAATCGTGAACTGAACTCACATTGATTATTTTCCAACATCCCACTTCTATTAAACCGACAATGCTAGTTATAATAAATTGCACCACAAAGAAAAAATTAATTGATATTTAACGGAAACTTAACTCACCGAATAAGGATATACGATGAATAAGTCCATCATGGCTGCCTGCCTTCTCGGCGCGCTTTGCATGCCGGCAACCGCAGAACAACACACTGACTATTTAAGTAAAGGTATTTCGGTATCGTTATTTCAATCTGCTAATGAATTTACTGCAGATCTACAAGGTGTCGGTAGCACCGACCTAGACAATGACAGCTCCGGATTGAATATCTCATTTAACTGGCAAAACCGTAATGGCATGTTCTTCCATGTTGGCTATCAATACGAAGACTTCGATCTTGGCATCTATGATGAGGAAAACAATCCTCTGCACTCAGTGGTTGGCGGTATCGGCAAGGAGTGGCGCATGGATAACGGCTTGAGCCCGTACATCAATGGGGCACTTTCGGTCGGATTAGTGACCATCGATGACAGTATTTACAGCGATGATATCGCTGCTGCAATCGGCATCAAAGGTGGTGCAGGTTTGGCTTATTACATCACCCCATCATGGCGTATTCATCTTGGTGGCGAGCTGCAATATCGCACTTGGACAGCTGTTGAAACTGGTGCAGGCGAACTCGAGATCGAAGATACCGGCGTGATTTGGTCGTTCGGCGTTCGAAAACTGTTTTAAGCCTAAAGCCAACTGGCGGGTCACTTCAGCGAAGTGACCCGTTATATCATTTATTCAGCTTAAAACCGGTCATCGGCGCCGCCGTAGTGGCCTTAAAACCGCCGAGGCTTAATTTAGGCGCCGCTGGCTTATCCTGCTTTTCACAGCAACGAATGCCGGTGGTTTGGCAGGATTTCGGCTGATCGCTGCTACCATCGTGGCCGCAGCAACCGTGCCCCTCAGCACCGTGGTCATGACCGCTGCAACCGCCGCCGTTGGCTTGTTTGATCCGGTGATTAATCGACTTACGGCCTTGGCTTGGGTAGATCAGCGGGGTCAGCTCTTCATTGGCACTCTGCGCCAACAATTCTAACTTGGCGCGGCCGTTACTGGTTTTGAATACGCTCAGTTTTTCGCTTAGCAATTTGCCCAACATCCGTTCGCCGATGTTACGCACCAGCACACGCTGAACTTGGTATTCGGTAAATTTAGCCATCAGTTCACTGCGCCCGCTGCAGCCACTGCTGGCCGGATTATCGAACTGCACCAACTGGCTACCATCGGCAGCAAAGATGGTGAACTGCGGGGCTTTTTTAAAGTGACCGGCAAGTTTATTGCCGTCGGTTGGCATGGCGGTAATCATCGCGATTTCCTTACTGCTGTGATCTCAAGTGAGGGTTCCGCTGGCGTCATCATGAGCGCCTTGCCACTAAGCAAGCAATCGACCACTTTGGCCCGCGCGGATTTTAAAATGTTGGCCAGAGTCTGCCGCGACACCCCCATCTGCTGCGCCGCCTGCTGTTGTTGCAGCCCTTGGTGATCCACCAGTCGCAGCGCTTCAAACTCATCGGCGCCAAGGCGCACCTGCTGCAGCTTGCCCATCGGCACGCCGTTTGGCTTAAAACACTGGTTGGCGGGGTGACCGCACACGAGGCGATCGATCTTGGGACGCGGCATATGAACGCTATCGCACACTCTTTATTGGCATATGCCAACAATAAGCCCGTTATTTGGCATATGCCAAATTGGCTGCGCAATTTTGCGACCACCTCGGTGAACCTTTTTCACGAGTGGCAAGGCTTCGGGGCGGTTTGCCGCCCACGGTTCAATGCCTCCGGCGGCCACGGGGCTTTGGCTCTGCTGTTACTGACAACTAAAAACTAATCACTGATAACTTTCTGACTACCACTGATAACTCTCTTATCTTTGCGGTAAAGACCCGAAAACAACAACGCCCGCCACCGTCGTCACGGGGCGGGCGTTCATTACAGCCAAACCAGCTAAGCGTTAAGCACGCTGTTTTAGCTGCGCATCAAACGCATCGAGCATGCCAAGCGCGGCTTTGCGACCTTGGTCGATGGCGGTTACCACCAAGTCAGAGCCACGCACCATGTCGCCACCAGCAAACACTTTCGGATTACTGGTTTGCAGAGCGTATTTGCCCGCTTCTGGCGCCAACACCCGGCCACTTTCATCGGTAAAAATGCCGTGGGTTGCCAACCAGGCCGGTGGGCTTGGCTGGAAACCAAAGGCGATCAGTACCGCATCAGCGGCCAACAGATGCTCTGAACCGGCGATTGGCTCTGGGCGACGGCGGCCCCACTCATCGGCTTCGCCCAATTGGGTTTCGATGCACTCCACCGCCACGACGTTGCCATTGGCGTCGGTTTTGATCGAAAGCGGCTGTCGGTTAAACAGGAACTCCACCCCCTCTTCGCGGGCGTTTTGCACCTCGCGGCGCGAGCCTGGCATGTTGGCTTCGTCACGGCGATAGGCACACTGCACCGCAGTCGCCCCTTGCCGCACCGCGCTACGCACGCAATCCATGGCAGTATCGCCACCGCCCAGTACCACCACCCGCTTGCCGGCCAGATTGATGTACGGATCCGCCACTGGGTAGCCTTCCAGTTCGGCGGTATTGGCGATCAGGTATGGCAGCGCTTGGTAGACGCCGGTGCCGGACTCGCCCGGCAGACCAGCGGCCATCGCCTTGTAAGTACCTAGCCCCAAGAACACGCTGTCGTGCTGGTCGATGATCTGCTCAAAGCTGACATCAATGCCGATCTCAACCCCGAGTTTAAACTCAATGCCCATCCCCTCCAGCAAAGTGCGACGGGTACGTACCACCGATTTTTCCAGCTTGAACGACGGAATACCGAAGGTCAGCAGGCCGCCGATCTCGGGATGACGGTCATACACCGTCACCTTAACGCCGTTGCGGGTCAGCACATCGGCGCAGGCGAGACCTGCAGGGCCTGCACCAATCACCGCCACATGCTCTGGACGAGCAATCACGTTGGACAGATCCGGTTTCCAGCCCTGTTTAATTGCCTCGTCGGTGATGTACTTCTCAACCGAGCCGATAGTGACCGCGCCAAACTCGTCATTGAGAGTACAAGCTCCCTCACACAGGCGATCCTGCGGGCAGACGCGACCACACATCTCTGGCAACGAGTTGGTTTGATGGGACATCTCGGCCGCTTCAATGATCCGCCCCGCTTTGGCCAGTCGCAGCCAATCTGGGATGTAGTTGTGCACCGGGCACTTCCACTCACAGTAAGGGTTGCCACAATCCAAGCAGCGATCCGCTTGCTGGTTAAGCTCAGCTTCCGCGAACGGCTGATAGATCTCGACAAACGCTTGCTTACGCTCTGCGGCATCGAGCTTGGTTGGATCTTGACGCTGCTGATCCAGAAATTGAAATACGTTGCTCATAATGACCTCTTAGCTGGCTTGCACGGCAATAGGCTGCGATTGCAACGCAAGCAGCTCTTGGATCTGACTGGTCTTTGGTTTCACCAGCTTAAAGCGCGGCAACCAGTGGGTCAGATCTTCCAAGATATCGGCGGCGCGCTCTGAACCGGTAGCCTCATAGTGGGCTTGGATCAGGGTCTTCAGATGATGCTGAACCATCGGCTCTGACACCGACATCAACTCCACCAGTTCGCCGTTAACGCGGCGGCTAAAGTCGTTGTGCTGATCGAACACAAAGGCGAAACCGCCAGTCATACCGGCACCGAAGTTAACCCCGGTTTTGCCCAAAATCACCACCACGCCGCCGGTCATGTATTCACAGCCGTTGTCGCCGCAACCTTCGATAACCGCGATGGCACCAGAGTTGCGCACGCCGAAACGCTCACCGGCTTGGCCAGAGGCAAACAGTTTGCCGCCGGTGGCACCGTACAAACAGGTGTTGCCGATGATCACCGATTCGTGACTGTCATAGGCGACCCCCGCTGGGGTTTTCACCACCAGTTCGCCGCCGGTCATGCCTTTGCCGACGTAATCGTTGGCATCGCCAGACAGGGTCAATTTCAAACCACCGACGTTAAACACCCCGAAGCTTTGGCCAGCGGTGCCGCTGAACTCAAATTCGATTGGTGCTTCCGCCATCCCTTGGTTGCCCCACTGCTGGGCGATCTGCCCCGACAAGGTGGCGCCAATGGAACGGTCGGTGTTTTTCAGCGTCATCTGGAACTTGCCGCCGGATTTGGCCGCCACCGCAGCACTGGCAAGCGTAAGCATCTGCTTGTTACCAAGGCCTTGATCGTGCGGCGCATTGCGCTCGGTGTTGTAAACGCAGGTACGCTCAGAGGCGATAGCGCGATGCAATACCGGCGCTAAGTCCAAACGGCCCTGACGGTCGGTTTGCCCCGGCAACTGCTTAAGCCAATCACTGCGACCAATCAGTTGGTTAAAGTCGCTCACCCCCAACGAGGCCATCAACTGGCGTACGTCCTCGGCGATGAACTTAAAGAACTGCTCTACTTTCTCTGGGGTGCCATGGTAGTGGTTATCCCGCAGACGTTTGTCTTGGGTGGCCACGCCAGTCGCGCAGTTGTTGAGATGACAAATACGCAGGTACTTACAGCCCAAAGCGATCATCGGAGCGGTACCAAAGCCGAAGCTCTCCGCCCCCAGCAGCGCCCCTTTGATCACATCGAGGCCGCTTTTCATGCCGCCATCCACCTGCAGCAGCACCTTGTGGCGCAGGTTGTTGGCCACCAGCGCTTGATGTACTTCAGCAAGGCCAAGCTCCCACGGCGAGCCAGCGTAGTGAATCGAGGTAATTGGGCTAGCGCCAGTGCCGCCATCGTAGCCAGAGACGGTGATCATATCGGCGTTGGCTTTAACCACACCGCAAGCGATGGTGCCAATGCCCGGCTCCGATACCAGCTTGACCGATACCCGCGCCTTCGGATTCACCTGCTTTAGGTCAAAGATCAGCTGCGCCAGATCCTCAATCGAGTAGATGTCGTGGTGCGGCGGTGGCGAGATCAGAGTCACGCCCGGGCGGCTAAAGCGCAGTGCAGCGATCTCGGCAGAGACTTTATCCCCCGGCAACTGACCACCCTCGCCCGGCTTCGCCCCTTGGGCGACTTTAATCTGGATCACATCGGCGCTCATCAGATACGCCGCGGTTACGCCAAAGCGACCAGAGGCCACCTGTTTGATGCGCGAGTTACCCGGACCATTTAAGCGGCGTGGATCTTCGCCACCCTCGCCAGAGTTGGAATGACCACCCAAGCGGTTCATGGCGATCGCCAACGCCTCGTGGGCTTCCGGGGCCAAGGCGCCGACACTCATCGCCGCGGTATCAAAGCGCCAGTACAGATCTTTGGCCGCCTGCACTTCCACGTTGTTGTTGGCGCTATCGGCTGGGTTCAGTGCCAGCAAGTCACGCAAGGTCGCGACCGGACGCTGGTCCACCAACTGGCTGTAACGCTGCCACGCATCAGCATCACCAAAGTTGACCGCCTGTTGCAGCTCTTTAACCACATCCGGGTTAAAGCAGTGGTATTCGCCGCCGTGGACGAACTTCAGCAAACCGCCGTGGGCCAATGGTTGGTGCGCGCGGAACGCCTTTTGGTGCAGCTGCGCTTGGTCGGCTTCGATGTCATCAAAGTTGGCGCCTTTGATACGGCAGGTCACGCCGTTAAAGCACAGCTCCACCAGTTCATCGGCCAAGCCAATCGCTTCAAACAGACGCGAACAGCGATAGCTGGAGATGGTCGAAATGCCCATCTTCGACAGAATCTTCTGTAGCCCCTTGTCGATGCCAGCGCGGTAGGTCAGTTGCAGTTCGCGGCAGCGATGCGCTTCGCCACGTTTCGGTGCCAAGGCGGTGATCGACTCGTACGCCAAGTACGGGTAGATGGCGGTCGCGCCAAAGCCCAGCAGTACCGCAAAGTGGTGCGGATCCCGTGCCGAGCCAGTCTCAACCACGATGTTGGTGTCACAGCGCAGCTGCTGCTGAACCAGATTGTGCTGCACTGCGCCTACTGCCATCGCCGCTGGGATCAGCAGCTTGTCGGCACTGATATTACGATCCGACAGCACCACCATGGTGGCACCGTTTTGCGCCGCTACCTGCGCCTGTCGGCAAACTCGCTCAATCGCCGCTTGCAACCCTTCGCTTGGCTCATAGCTAAGTTCAATCAGCTCGTAGCTAAAGTGCTCATCCCCCAGCGCCAACAACTGTTGGAAATCGGAGTACAGCAGCACTGGCGAATCAAACAGCACTCGGTTAGCCAGGCCACTGGTTTCGTTAAATGGGTTTTGCTCTTTACCGATGCAGGTGGTCAAGCTCATCACGTGCTTTTCCCGCAGCGGATCGATTGGCGGGTTGGTCACCTGAGCAAATTGCTGGCGGAAGTAATCGTAGATCGACCGTACTTGAGTCGACAGCACCGCCATCGGCGTGTCGTCGCCCATTGAGCCGACCGCTTCGGCGCCACCGGCCGCCAGCGGCCACAGGATCTCCCGCAGCTCTTCGCGGCTCATGTTAAACAGCTTCTGATATTGGGTCAGGGTCGCTGGCGCCATCTCTGGGCTACCGGCGGCTTCCACTGGCAGCTCTTCGCCGGCCACCATCCGCTGAGTATTCACCTTCATCCACTCGGCATACGGGTGGCGGTTTTTCAGATCTTCGTCGATTTCAAAGCTGGTCAGCAGCTTGCCGGTGTAGGTATCCAGCACCAGCAGTTCACCCGGGCCAACTCGGCCTTTTTGAACCACTTCATCCGGCTGGTAATCCCAGATGCCGATCTCCGAAGAGAGGGTCAAAATCCGATCTTTGGTGATGGTGTAACGGGCCGGACGCAAACCGTTGCGATCGACCGCACAGGCGGCGTGGCGGCCGTTGGTCAGCACCACCCCAGCTGGGCCGTCCCACGGCTCCATGTGCATCGAGTTAAAGTCGTAAAACGCTTTGAGATCGTCGTCCATCTCTGGGTTGGACTGCCACGCTGGCGGGATAAGCAAACGCATCGCGCGTTTGATGTCCATGCCACCGGCCAACAGCAGTTCCAGCATGTTATCGAGGCTGGAGGAATCGGAACCCGATTGGTTCACAAACGGCGCCGCTTGCTGCAGATCGGGGATCAGTGGGGTACGGAACTTGTACTGACGGGCAATGGCCCATTGGCGGTTACCGGCGATGGTGTTGATCTCACCGTTGTGAGCCAGATAGCGGAACGGCTGCGCCAGTTGCCAGCGCGGCTGGGTGTTAGTGGAGAAACGTTGGTGGAACAGACAGATGGCACTTTTCATCCGCAGATCGGCCAAGTCTGGGTAGAACTCTGGCAAGTCCCGCGGCAGGGTCAAGCCTTTGTAGACCACGCAGGTGCCAGACAGGCTAGAGACGTAGAAATCGCGGTCTTGTTCGAGCTGTTGCTCCATCCGGCGACGTGCCATGTACAGGCGGCGCTCTAAGTCTTTGCTACGCCAACCCACCGGCGCGTTAACAAATACCTGCCACATCGCTGGCGCGTCTTTGGCAGCGATCTCGCCCAGCACCTCAGGACGGGTCGGCACTTCACGCCAGCCCACCACGGTTAAGGTTTCTTGTTGGAGTTCGTTCTCAACAATGGCTTTCGCACGGGCTTGTAGCGTCTGGTCGTGGCTGAGCATCAAGTTGCCGATGGCGTACTTGCTGGACAGATGCCAGCCGTTCTCCTCGGCAATGTGGCTGAAAAATTCGTGCGGTTTGGCCATCAACAGGCCACAACCGTCGCCGGTTTTGCCGTCAGCACCAATGGCGCCACGGTGCTGAAGACGATCCAGTGCCGAGATGGCAGTACGAACCACTCGATGACTGCTGTCGCCCTCCATATGAGCGATCAAACCGAAGCCACAATTTTCGCGCTCGAACTGTGGAAGTAAAAGGCTCATGACATTCCTCCGCCTGCTTATCTGGGTGCAGCGAACCCCTGCGTTCGGTAGTTTTGCTTACATAGTTATGCAATTGACTCATCAAGGAGTGGAACCAACCTACGTGGCCACAGACTAGACGGTCAACTGCAGCAGAGACTATTTCCTAGGCAGTTTGTTGTTATATAGAGCAATAACTTGACAGCGCCTGCGACAAACGGCAGGGCAGTAAAGCGGCTAATTTACTGCATAAATTGACGAGGCATTGTACGCCCGTTTGGCAAAACGGTCTGCCACTGTTCGTAGAAATGAACGCGGCGAACGGCTTTTCCTCTGCCGAGTTTATTGGCTAATAAGGGGCGGTTATCTTCACTGTGATCCAGATCCCTAAGTCGCAATCTCAGTTTTGCTAAAGTCGCGCACTTTTCATTCAGCGAGACTTAACCATGGGGCTAGATCGCCACGTACACACCCTTGGCACCTACATGAAGCAGCGTTATGGCAGCAAAATTCACAAGCTGACCATCGACGCCGCCTTTACCTGCCCGAACCGTGACGGCAGCCTTGGGATTGGCGGTTGCACCTTTTGTAACGTCTCGTCATTCAGCGCCGAGCATGGCAGCACCGCCTCGGTGGCGGAACAGCTGACCGCCGGTAAGCAGCGCCGTGGCGATAAAGCCAAGCGCTACATGGCCTACTTTCAAGCCTACACCTCGACCTACGATGAATATCAGGTGCTGAAAGACAAATATCAGCAGGCGCTGGATGTGTCCGACATCATCGGCCTGTGCGTCGGCACCCGTCCTGATTGCGTACCGGATGACGTATTGGCGCTGCTGCACAGCTACCAAAGCCAAGGGATGGAGGTGTGGCTGGAACTGGGTTTGCAAACCGCCCACGACGACACCTTAAAAAAGATCAACCGTGGCCACGGCTTTGAGGCCTACCACGACACCGTAACCCGCGCTCGCGCTTTGGGAATTAAGGTCTGCACCCACTTGATTTTGGGGCTGCCGGGAGAAACCCCAGAGCACGCTCATCAAACCTTAGAAAAGGTGTTAGCCGCCGGGGTTGATGGCATCAAACTGCACCCACTGCATGTGGTTGAAAACAGCATCATGGCGAAACAGTGGCGCGCCGACCGCTTGCCGTTATGGGACTTGGATAAGTACGTCCGCACCGCTGGCGATCTGATCCGCCGCACCCCGCAAGAGGTGGTGTTCCACCGGGTTAGCGCCTACGCCCGTCCGCCGGAGCTGTTAGCCCCAGATTGGTGTGGCGATAAGTGGCTGGCGATGAACGCCATCGTCGCTAACTTAGAGCAGTTCGGCGGCCAAGGCAGCGCCGCCGGCCGGCAACTGGATGTGGCGGTGGTCGACTAAGCTCGGCATTTCTTAACAACAAGGGGACTAGGGTATATCGCTCTAGCCCCCTTGTTTTAGTTGCTCATACAACTGATCTTTCAAAAACACCCGTTCAAACCGCAGTTGAGTAAAAGCCGAATCCTCTATCGGCATATCATTTTGCTCTAGATTGCGTATCTCTTTATCCAATTCATGGTACTTGTCGCAGGCTTCGCGAAACGGCAAGTCGCTCATACGTAACTCTTTTATGCGGTCGATGTACTGCGGAAATTCCTTAGTAAGGGCGTGATTGCGGATCGGCATTGCGGGTTCCTTGTGTTGCTACCTAATCGATAAGCGTAGTCGCTGCTGCCACCGACACTCTTGCTCTTACTGATTACTACACACTAATCACTGATAACTCTCTTATCTTTGCCTCCGGCGGCCAAAGGCGCGCCCTTTGAATTCCCCTGTGTTTGCGGTTTCACTCGGCGTCAACAAGTCGGCTTAGAGCCGCCATAGCAACCGTCATCAGAAGCATTAAGGGAAGTGACTTTCTTGTAACGGTTGCGCCAACGAGCTTTGGCCGACTCGCGGCGCTGAGTGGTGTGCTGCGCATTGAGGCCGGAGGCCATGGATGGCCGAAGTGCGCGGCTAAGTCAGGGACGATGCATCCGCGCAGTGCCGAAAGGAGCAGTACAAGGAGCGAAGGGTTTTCGCCGTGTTGGAGGCTTTCGGGTATGCAGAGGGCAACGCCCTCGCCCGCCGGAGGCTAACGGCTATGGAATGATGGGCGAATAGCACTGACTTTTTAACCCCCGCTATCGATATTCATTTAACTGCCAAAAAAGAGCGATTAAACTAATCAAGAATCATTCGCAATGAATGACATTCGCACCTAAAGGGACGTTAAAACCAACATGACTAAACAAGAAGCAGAACAGTTGAGCCTGCTGCTGATGCAGGTATCCGGCAAACTCGATCAGAGTGTCTGCTTTGTGATGGATAAGGATTCGCCGGAGTCATTTACCGCCTATCGCAGCAGCGCAGGAAAGATAATGGGGGCGTTGTATCTGGAGATGCTGCAGCCGTTGTGGCAGCGCTATCCCGAATTGCTGCCGGTACAGATGGGCGGCAGCTATCAAGTGGATGACAACATTCACCTGCCTCACTTCTACCATCCCGCCCCAACTCCTTAGCAATACCTAAGTGCCAACCGCCAGATGTTGATGCCCCATGTTGGGCATCTGCTGGCGTTACCAATCGGGGCTGTGCCGCCGTTGTGCTCGAACGATTCACTGCAAACTAGTCACGATTAACGGATCACTCCCGCCAATCACCACTAACTCGCTTGGATCTTTCCGAGGATTTGATCACTCGCCCTCGCCGCGTTTGTTGCTAGAATAGCCGCCATTGAATTCTCCCCCTTTGTTATTGGAAGCAACACCATGAAAATCGGCATTATCGGCGCGATGGAGCAAGAGGTTTCGCTGCTGCGTAGCCAGATCGAAAACCTGCAGATCGACACCATTGCGGGCATCGAGTTTTACCAAGGCCAACTGAATGGCGTTGACGTTGTGGTTACCCGTTCTGGTATCGGTAAAGTGACCGCAGCGATTGCGACCGCCATGCTGATCGAGCGCTACAACCCGACTTACGTAATCAACACCGGCTCTGCAGGTGGTTTTGCCAAAGAGCTGAAGATCGGCGATGTGGTGATCTCCTCTGACGTGCGTTACCACGATGCTGACGTAACCGCCTTTGGTTACGAAATGGGTCAGCTGCCGGGCCAGCCAGCAGGCTTTACCCCAGAAGCCAAACTGGTTGAAATCGCCAAGAGCGCCATCGCAGATGTCGGCGAAGTCGCCGCGATTGAAGGCCTGATCTGTACCGGCGATTCCTTTATTGCCGATCCAGCGCGCACCAAGGTTATGCTGAGCCACTTCCCAACCATGGCAGCCTGTGAAATGGAAGCAGCGGCGATCGCCCAAACCTGTCACCAGTTCGGCAGCCCATTTGTGGTGATCCGTGCCATCAGCGACAACGCCAACGACGACGGCGCCGTGGATTTCGACAGCTTTATCATCAAAGCCGGTGAACACTCCGCCAAAGTGGTTATCGCCATGCTGGCGAAACTGGCCGCTTAAGCGACTCGCCCAGTAACCACAGCGCTTCGGGGTATCGCACCGTAATGTTCAGCGATCCGCTTGGCCCTTATGGGCCGCTGTTATGGCCGCCACTGCTGCTTGCTTTCGCCGCAGTGGCGCGTTTGCTATTACCCCAGCGTCTCCATCTGCAATGGCTTGTGGGCACTTGGGCGCAGGCACTGCGCCACAAAACCCTGCATTCAAATCGCCCCGCTGGCCAGCAACGGCTGGCGGGGCTGTTGGCACTGCTACTGGTGCTGCTGCCGCTGCTGGTAATGGCATCGCTGGCGCTGCTGCATCCCGCTTTGGAACTGCTGTTACTAACGCTGCTGTTGCCACTAGCACAATTACCGGGCAAAGCCTTAGCCGAAGCGCTACAGCGTGCTGATAAAACAGCAGCGCTGAAGTTGCTTAGCCCGTTTGCGATGCGTGACTTAACCCCGTTGTCGCTGATGGGACTCACCAAAGCCGCCATTGAATTGCAACTAGAGCGACGCAGCAGCCAATTCTTTGCAGTGAGCTTCTGGTATCTGCTTGGCGGCATGCCACTGGCGATGCTGGCGTGGAGTGCGGCAGAATTAGCCCGCCACTGGCACATTGAAAAACCCCCGATGGCTGCATTTGGCGCACCAACTTGGCAACTGTCCTCGTTACTGCAGTGGCCGGTACAACTGCTGCTGGGGTTCACATTAAGCTTGTATGGGTCGCCAGCACAGGCGTGGCAGTGGCGTCATCAACTAAGCCAACACTGGCAATGGCGCTACCAGCAGTGGTCGCAACTGTGCTTAGCCAGCTCGCTTGGTATACAACTATCAGGACCGTGGTTGTTGGAGGGCCATAAAGCCCTGCGACCACGCTTGGGGCCGGAGATCGCCCCACAACCGGCGCAATTAGTACGCGCCGTTAATATGCTCAATTTGGCTCAAGGCCTGTGGCTGCTGATCCCAATGCTATTGGCCGTCACCATCAGTTGGCTTAGCCACCAATAACAAACCCTACACAATGACAGAATTTATCTATTTGGCCGATCTGTTCGGCACTGTGGTATTTGCCATTTCCGGCGCCTTGGCTGCGGGACGACTGCGGATGGATCCCTTTGGCGTACTGGTACTGGCCGGGGTTACCGCCGTTGGCGGCGGCACCGTGCGTGATGCCATCTTAGGCGCCACCCCAGTGTTTTGGATCACCGACACCACCTACGTGTGGCTGATCGCCGCCACTGCCACTTTGGTGATGTTAATGGTACGCTGCCCGCGACGACTCAGTGGTCGCTGGTTCCAAGTCGCTGACGCCTTTGGTTTGGCGGTATTTACGGTGATCGGCGCACAAAAAGCGTTGGCCTTTGGTGCCGAGCCCATCATCGCGGTAATGATGGGCACCATGACTGGCGTGATGGGCGGCTTGATCCGCGATGTGCTGTGCCGCGAAGTGCCGCTGGTGCTACGGACCGAGATCTACGCCACCGCATGTATTGTCGGCGGCATCATCTACACCAGCGCGCTCAGTCTTGGTCTGGCGGCAATTCCGGCCGCCTTGCTGGCGATGGCGGGTACCTTATTGTTGCGCTTGATCGCCATTTTCTATCATCTGTCGCTACCGGCGTTTGCCCTTGACGACAACAAATAAACTTAAGTGATATGGCACGACTGATTGGATTGTTATTGTGGATATTGACGCTGCCGCTACCTGCGGCAGAGCAAACCGTGCCACAAGACCAACAGCCACCGCAGTTAGAGTTAGCCCAGCGCTATATCAACGCCATCACCAGTTTGGACTTTCGCCAAGTGCAACGAATGCTGCACCGAGAAACGGAATATGAGGATGTGATGGCGGGCACCGATCTCACCGGTGGCCGTGACATCCTTAAATTTCTGCGCCGCGTCCACCTGTACACCAAAGACTATCAGTTCGTTATCGATCATCAGTTCTATCATGACGACAAAGTGGTGATGATCGGCAACTACTACTATCGCGCCAAAGGCAATCTGTTTGGCCTGCCGAACGAACTGATCACCGTAACCTTGCCGGGGATCACCGTGCTCGATGTGGATGTCAAAAAGCAGCGCATCGACCGCCACGAAGATACTCTCGATTACGATACGCTCAAGGCGCAGCTAAAACTCTATCGCTACGAACCGCTGAGCTACAACGGCAACCAGTAATGAATCTAAAGAGCTTGCGGATCTTCGCCGCAATTATGGAAGACGGCTCCCTAAAGCATGCCGCTGAACGTTTTGCCCTCAGTGAATCCGCTGCCAGTCGCCAGTTAAAAGCGTTAGAACGACATCTGCAGATCACCCTATTTGAACGTCAAGTGCGGCAACTCATCCCGACCGCCGCCGCATTTGCGTTAAACGACGAACTCAGTCGCGCCTTAACCACTCTTGATGGTTTACCGCAGTTAGCACAGAGTTTGAAACAGCAAAAAACCACCATCAAACTGGTATCGGTGGCGCGAATTGTTCGCACCTTGGTAGCGCCGGTGGTGGCGCAACTAACGCAGCAATCGCCGCATTTGCAACTGCAGTTGGATGTGCAAACCATGCGTCACGCACGGCGCTGGATTGCCAGACGCGAATACGATCTGGCGATTGGCCGCAGCAGTGTCGAGCACCCAGAACTGCTGCGAGTGCCCTTTTGTGCTTGCCGTCCGGTGGTGGTCTTAGCCAAGACCCACCCGTTGGCCAATGTCAGCGAACTGACGCTAGCGCAGTTGCAGACGCAGCCTTACATCGCCCCCTCGCTCAATGAAACCCAACTGGGCCGTGATATTGAGCAGCTGTGCCAACAGCAACAGATCAACCTGATCCCAACCATCGAAACCGTATCGACCCACGCCGCCTGCGCCATTGTCGAACACGGCTTAGGTTTTACCATCACCGATCAGTTAGGCGCCCTTAACGAAGCCAAGCCACAGCTAGTCGCAGTGCCGCTGCGCAGCGATTTTCGCTTTGAGTTTGCCTTCTATCTGCACAAATCCGATAAGCACAATCCCAACGTGCAGCAGCTTATCGCCATGATCCGCGAACAAGCCCAGCGCCTGTTGGACTAACCTCCTCCGGCGGTTTTACCGTCGCCACTGCGGTTAAAGCGGATTTCACAAATTTGCGTTTAACTCTCCCTTAAGGGGTATTCAATACCCCTTGCGCAGCCATTGCCGTTCGACAACTTCGTCAGCTTCATAAGCGGTTAAAAAACAGAAACAAAAAATCAAATCACTGTTTTTAAACAACTTAAGCCAAAATGCATAGTTGCAAAAAGCACAACCATTCAAACAAATTCCGCATTTGTCGTCGTTTCAACATCGCTCTACCGTAGCGCCAATGCCCTAAGCCGAGGGCCACTTTGGGAACGTCAACATGAACAGATCCGTAATTGCTTTAGCTCTGGCCACCATCAGTTGCAGCGCCACCGCGCAGTTAAGCGAGCCAGATTTCTATGGCCGCATTTGGTTGGGTGCCACCCACAGCCAAAACGGCTTAGCCAGCAAAGAGAAAGTCGCTGGCAGCGCCTTAGAAAACTATGCCTCCCGCGTAGGCGTGAAAGGCAATTATCAGGTGAACAATGATTTGACGTTGATCTACCAAATCGAGTTGGGGATCGACAGCGTTGATGAAGACGCTAAGAAAGATCCAGTTAACGCCCGCGATACTTTCTTAGGTTTGAAAGGCCAGTACGGCACCCTGTTCGCAGGCCGAATGAACACCGCACTAAAAACCTCTGAAGGGCCTGTGGATGCGTTCAATGCGACCAATGGTGATATGAGCTACATGATCGCCGGTCAAGACCGTTTATCCGATCATCTGCAATTTATCGGCCTGTTACCACACCGTTTCAGCGTTCATAGCTCCTACATTCTGGAAGAAGATTTTAAAGGCAACGCCAAACTAGAAGATGCGGGCAACTTTGCCATCTCGCTGCATTACGGCGACAACAAGTTCCGCACCAGTCCGCTGTTTGTTAGCGCCACCGTGGCCGATGGCATTAACGGCGTCGACGCTAGCCGTTTAACCCTAGCGTACAAGCTAGACAACCTGAAATTAGGTGCGATGTGGCAAGACAGTGACTCGCTCAAAAACAGCAACCTTGGCGGCCAAAGTTACCTAGTAAGCGCCCAATACCAAGCCGATGCCAACACCTTCAAGGCGCAGTTTATCGCCGATAAGGCCGGCATGGGCAAAGTCACCAGCACCGCCGTTGCCGCCAACAGTCACAAATTGGCTGAGATCAGCGACGCCGAGTCCTACAACGTTTCCGTAGGCATCGATCACCAGCTATCGAAGCAACTGTCTATCGGTGCGCTGGCCAGCTTCTACGACGGTGAATACCAGCAAGGCGGCCAAACCATCAGCTACGACGATACCGTTGCCACGGCCCACATCCGCTTTGTGTTCTAAGCAACCGCCCGAATTCCAATTAGCTCGATAGACAACCATGAAACTAAAACACTCTCTGCTGGTGGCTGGCATTGTCGCCGCTCTTAGCCAAACCGTGGCGGCCAACGACAACTTGGCCGGCTTACACGCCGATATGCTCGGCTGTGACGCCTGCCACAGCGCCAGCATGCAACCGCAAGACGACAACCTCAGCATCGAAAATGGCAACTGCGCGGATTGTCACGGCGACATCCACGAAGTGGCCGAACTGACCGCCAGCGCCCACGTTAACGTGCACGCCTCGCACTTCCCTGGTGAGCCGGCCTGTACCAGTTGCCACCAAGCGCACCAGCCTTCGGTGAACTACTGCGACGCCTGCCATAGCTTCGATTTTGATCTGCCGTTTGCAGGTAAATGGCAGCGTCATGAACCGTCCATTGCCGAACTGGCCAAAGAGCAAGCGGATCGCAGCGCCGCCCTAGCACTGGCGCCGCGCGCCACCACCGACATCGTGGTAGTTGGCTCCGGCGGTGCCGGCTTCTCTGCCGCCGTGGCCGCCCACGATGCGGGCGCAAAGGTGATCCTGATTGAGAAAGAGCCGGTGATCGGCGGCAACGCTAAGCTGGCTGCCGGTGGCATGAACGCTGCCGAATCCGCCTCGCAAGCGGCGCTGGGGATCAAAGACGACGTCGAGATCATGATCAAAGACACCATGAAAGGCGGCTACGACAAAAACGATCCGGCGCTGGTGGATGTCTTGGCGCAGAACTCCGCCGGCTCCGTGGCGTGGCTAACCGCAATGGGGGCCGATCTGAAAGACGTTGGTCGCATGGGCGGCGCATCGGTTAACCGTTCCCACCGGCCAACCGGCGGTGCCGGTGTTGGCGCCCACGTGGTGCAGGTACTGCTGGATAACGCGGTTGAACGCAACATCGACATGCGCCTGAACACTCGCGCGGTGGAGATCCTTAAAGACGATAACGGCGCAGTCCGTGGCCTATTAGTGAAGGGCGCTCACACCGGTTACTACTGGATTTCAGCCAAATCGGTGATTTTGGCCACCGGTGGCTTCGCCAAAAACAACGACCGAGTAGCGGCGCTGGATCCAAAACTTAAAGGCTTTATGGCCACCAACCATCCGGGCGCCACTGGCGACGGCTTGGATGTGGCAGCCAATGCCGATGCGGCAATGCGCGATCTGCAATACATCCAAGCTCACCCAACCCATTCGGTTAAAGGTGGGGTGATGATCACTGAAGCGGTTCGCGGTAACGGTGCCATCTTGGTGAACCGTGAAGGCCAGCGCTTCGTCAACGAGATCACCACCCGTGACCGCGCCGCCGCCGCGATCCTGCAGCAGAGCCAAGGCAGTGCCTTCTTGGTGTTTGACCACGCGGTACGTAAATCGCTGAAGAAGATTGAAGGTTATGTCGAACTGGGGATTGTGCCGGTCGCCGATGATCTGGTCGCTCTGGGGGCCAAAGCGGGCATTGATGGCGCCGCACTAAGCCAAACCATCAACAGCTATAACGGCTATGTCGCAGAGGGCAAAGACGCGCAATTTGAACGGCAAAACCTGCCACGACCATTA
The DNA here is from genome assembly GCF_000422665.1 of Ferrimonas senticii DSM 18821. Lineage (GTDB taxonomy): Bacteria > Pseudomonadota > Gammaproteobacteria > Enterobacterales > Shewanellaceae > Ferrimonas > Ferrimonas senticii. The sequence goes on from NZ_KE383899.1 coordinate 246,290, forward strand.
ACGCAAGGGCCATTCTACGCCTTGGAGGTAACTCCAGCGGTGCACCACACCATGGGCGGGATTGCGATTGATGCCAGCACCGCCGTGCAAGGGACCGATGGCAAAGCAATTGCTGGCCTGTATGCCGCAGGGGAAGTAACCGGAGGCGTGCACGGCGCCAACCGTTTGGGCGGTAACGCCATCTCCGACATCGTCACCTTTGGCCGCGTCGCCGGCGAACAAGCCGCGAAGTACATCGGCAAATAACTTCAAGGCTTCGTTTCTAACCTCACTGGAAACGAAGCCTTTTTAAATTAAGGATTTCACCATGAACAAAACTTTGATTGCCGCCGCGATTGCCGCCACCAGTCTGTTTACCAGCCACGCCATTGCGGCGCCACAACCGCACAGCGACAGCGCCGTGAGCGTGTTTGATTCCGCCATCTACGGCAGCCTGTTTAGCAACGACGAGATCCGCGCCATCTTTAACGACGATGCGCTGGTCAGTTACTGGCTCGAGGTGGAAGTCGCGCTCGCCCAATCCCAAGCGGAACTGGGGCTGATCCCTGCTGCAGCGGCACAATCGATCGCCAAGGTCGCCAAACTGGAAACCATCGACATGGCGGCGCTGGGTACCAACACCGCTAAGGTGGGCCGAGGGATCAAAGGCTTAACCGATCAACTGCGCAAAGCCGGTGACGCCAACGTTAAGAGCTACCTGCACTACGGTTCGACCACTCAAGACATCATGGACTCCGCCACCGCAATGCAGATCGATGCCGCGTTGGAAGTCAGCAAGCAGCGTTTGACCAAGCTGATCTTAACCGTGGCGGCAATGGCCGAAGCCCATAAAGACACCGTGATGGTGGCTCGCTCCAATGGCCAAGATGCGATCCCAACCACCTTCGGTTTGCACCTAAGCACCTACCTCAGCGAGTTAGATCGTCACCACCAACGCTTGGCAGAAGTACAGAGCCGCTTGACCATTCAAGTTGGCTCGACCGTGGGCACGCTGGCACCATACGGTGAACAAGGCGTGGCACTGCAACACAAGATGGCCGACAAACTGGGCTTGGCGGCGCCACTGACACCATGGAACCCAAGCCGCGATGTATTCGCCGAAACCGTGCAAACCGTCAGCCTGATCAACGCCACCTTGGGGCGTTTGGCGCTGGATGTGAACACCTTAAGCCGCACCCCAATCAATGAGATCAAAGAGGGCGAAAGCGGTGCTTCCTCGACCATGCCACAAAAGCGCAACCCACGAGCGGCGGAATTTATGGGCGCCTTCGAACGGATGGGCAGCATGTACAACGCCGCCGCCACTCAGATCATGAGCCACAACGACACCCGTCAGGGCGCGCCGTGGATTGTCGAGTGGAGCATCATCCCAGAGTCCTTTATGGTCGCCAACGAAGCGATGGATCGTGCCCAGCGGCTGTTTGACAACCTGATCGTCAACCCAGAAGCGATGCGAGCCAACTTTATGGCATCCGATAACTTTGTGATGTCCGAAGCGGTAATGAACGCGATGGTGGCCAAAATCGGCCGTGGCGCCGCCTACGATATGGTGAAAAAGGCGATCAAAGCCGCCCCAGTTGGCACCACCTTGGATCAGATCCTGCTGACCGATGCCAACCTAAAGCAGCACATCAGCCCAGAGCAGGCCGCGCAGTTGATGGATCCAGCCAACTACGTTGGCCAATCGGCAGCGATCGTGACCAACGCGGTTAAGGTTATCCGCGGCCGTCATCAATAACCGATAATCCGCAGAAAAACGCGCCGCCGCGCCTAACCGGCGGCGCGTTTTATTATTTCGCGGCAGGCCACTTAGTCCGCCAACGCCGCCAGCACTAATGCCGTTAGCGCTTCCCCCACCACCATATTGCCCGCCAGCAATCCCGATGGATGACAGCTTGGCGCTCCTTCGGCTAAATGCAGCCACGCCATTGGTCGCGCCGCTTGCAGCTGCTGAATGTAGCTTTGCGCTTGGTACAGGCTAACGCCCCACGGGCTTTGGGCACTGCTGGGCATCAGCGCGATGCTGTCCAGATCCAGTTCGATACCTAACGGTTGCGCTGCGCTGTCGTCAGGCAATTGTTTAAGCGCCTGCTCGATATCGGCACTTAAGCCGCTGTCGCTGAACACCGTCCGCGCCAACCCCAAGCCGCCAAAGCGCTGCAACTGCGCCAAGGTGGCCGCCGAATTTTTATAGGGGTTTAGCCCCACCACCGCGTAGTGGCTAAGGCTGCCTTCGTCCAAGGCGTAGCTAAATGGATTGCCGCTGTGACGCCCTTCCAACGCCCGACAATCGGCGTGGGGGTCAAGGTTTATCACCTGCGCGGGCCGCCGCTTTACTTGCGCATAAGCACGAATGATCGGCAGCGCGTTGTTATGGCCACCACCAATCACAATGGGGATAAGCCCAGCAGCAAAAATCGGTTCCAGCACGCTGGCGACTCGCAGATCCAGCTGCGACACCAACCAGCGCAGCCGCGCCAATTGTTCCGGTTTGCTGAGATCCAGATCCTGCGCTTGGGTTTGCAGATCGCTGACGGTCACTCGTCCCAACAGCGCCAGCGACTGCGTCGGCAAGTGATCATGCCATTGCAGATTAAGCAGCCGCGTTAGCAGTGCCGACCACGCGCCGTCTGCGCCGCCGTTACCTAAATTGGCTCGCGGCCCCAGATCTTCCGGCACCCCCAGCAACACATAACGCTTACCCGCTTTGGCCCAGCGACTCAGTTGTTGGCTTAGCGGCACACTGCCATCGTAGTGGGCAAGGCGCTCGCCGATGCGCTGCTCGCCGTGGCGTGGCCGCACATATTCCAGTGGCTGTTCGGGCTGCAGTGGTACTGGGGTGATGGTCATAATCGGTCCTTGCGTAACTCGCCGCCAATCCAGATCTGGCTCGGACGAAGCGCTCCGACCTGATAGGCCAGCTGCGCTGGAGTATCGATGGGCCACAGCAGCAGATCGGCCCGTTTGCCAACCTCAATGGTGCCACACCGCCCCTGCCAACCAAGCGCCTTGGCGCCATTACGGGTGATCCCCGCCAGCGCTTCGGCAGGCGTCATCCCCCACAAGGTGCAGGCCAAATTAAGCATCAACAGCAGCGAGAATATTGGGCTGGAGCCGGGGTTGGCATCGCTGGCCAGCGCGATAGCAACCTGCTCTTGGCGCAGTTGCGCGAGCGGCGGTTGCTTAGTCTCCTTTAGGAAGTAATAAGCGCCGGGCAACAGCACCGCAGTGGTGCCAGCGTTGGCCATGGCGGCAATACCGTCGCCATCGAGATATTCCAGATGATCCGCCGACAAGCCATCGAAACTGGCCACTAAGGCGCTGCCGTGCTGGTTCGAGAGCTGCTCGGCGTGCAGTTTCACCGGCAAATCGAGCGCCCGCGCCGCCTCGAACACTCGGCGGATCTGCTCTGGGCTAAAGGCAATCGATTCGCAAAAACCATCGACCGCATCCACTAAGCCCTCGGCAGCCAACGCCGGCAGCACTTCAAGGCATAGATAGTCGATGTAACCGTCGGCATCGCCCTGATATTCCGGCGGCAGCGCGTGGGCGCCTAAAAAGGTGCGCTGCATCGAAATGCCAAACTCATCCCGCAGCTGCGTCGCCGCCAGCAACATCTGCCGCTCGGCCTCAAGGCTTAAGCCGTAGCCGGATTTTACCTCGATGCCGGTAACCCCCTCGGCCATCAGCGCCGCCAGTCTAGGCCGTGCCGCCGCTACCAGCTGATCGACGCTGGCCGCTCGGGTTGCCGCGACGGTGCTGGCGATGCCGCCACCGGCGCGGGCGATCTCCTCATAGCTTGCCCCCGCTAAGCGCATCGCAAACTCATCGGCGCGGTTACCGGCAAACACCAGGTGGGTGTGGCAATCGATAAAGCCCGGCAACAACCACTGACCTTGGCCGTCAATCTGCTCATCGCAATCAAACTCGGCGGGCAAGTCGGTTTCACGGCCAACCCAGGCGATCCGATCCGCCACCAGCGCCACTGCGCCGTGACGCAATTGGCCGTACTCTTGGTCGCCTGTAAAGGTTGCCAAATGCACATTACGAATAAGCCGATCCCAGCGGCCAGCAGCAGTGGTCATCATCCTGATCTCATTCAATCCAATTGTATTGAGGATAAAACCAGCAGCTTGTATATACAACCTAGCTATGCCAGATTAACTAACACTCAACATCTGTACGGTAATTCGCCAGCATGTCGACACCTCGTTTTGTGGTCATCAAACAGCATCTGCTTAAACAGATAGAGCAAGGGCATTGGCCTGAGCACGCGCCGGTGCCATCGGAAAATGAGTTGGCCGAGCAATTCGCGGTCAGCCGCATGACCGCCCGCCGTGCGGTCAGCGAGTTAGTCGAACAAGGGGTGCTGGTGCGGCAGCAGGGCAAAGGCACTTATGTTGCCGATCACCGCGCGCAAACGCCGATGTTGGCAATCCGCAATATCGCCGATGAGATCCGCAGTCGCGGCAACCGTTGGCACGCTAAGGTACTGGCACTTACAGGCACGGTCGCCAGCAACGGCGATGCGGTCGGTTTTGCTATTGAACCGGGGACGCCGCTGTTTCGCTCGCAGATTGTCCATCTGGAAGATGACCGACCGGTGCAGTTAGAGCAGCGACTGGTGAATCCGGCGCTGGCCGAGGATTACTTGGCGCAGGATTTTACCCAGATCACCCCGCACGAATACCTGTGTTCGGTGGCGCCACTTACCGCCGCCGATCACATCGTTGAAGCGATTGCCGCCAACGCCGAGCAAGCCCAGCAACTGCAGATTGCGCTGCACAGCCCGTGCTTGAAGATCAGCCGCCAAACCCGCAGCCGTTCCGGAGTGGTTAGCATCGCCAGCTTGATCTACCCCGGCAGCCGCTATCGCCTCGGCGCCCATCTCGATTTCTAAACAAGGCTCTAAAACAACAAAAACAATCATCCGACAAGGAGTACTCATGAGTTCACGGAACGACCCCAGCCGTCATATCAAGGCGGATACCGGCACCAGCATCAGCTGTAAAAGCTGGCTGACCGAAGCGGCGATGCGGATGCTGCAAAACAACCTCGATGCCGAGGTCGCCGAAAACCCGCAACAGTTGGTGGTGTATGGCGGCATAGGCCGCGCTGCCCGCGATTGGCAGTGCTTCGATACCATCATTGAGGTACTCAAGCGGCTGGAGGATAACCAAACCTTGTTGGTGCAATCCGGCAAACCGGTAGGGGTATTTCCAACTCATAAAGACGCGCCACGAGTGCTGATCGCCAACTCCAACTTGGTACCGCACTGGGCCAATTGGGAGCACTTTAATCAGCTCGATAAGCAAGGGCTGATGATGTACGGCCAGATGACCGCCGGTTCGTGGATCTACATCGGCACCCAAGGGATTGTTCAAGGCACCTACGAAACCTTTGTGGCGATGGCCAAACAACACTTTGACGGCAATGCCAGCGGCCGCTGGGTGTTGACCGGTGGCCTTGGTGGCATGGGCGGCGCTCAGCCCTTAGCCGCAACCATGGCGGGCTTTTCTTGTTTAGCGGTGGAATGCGATGAAACCCGCATCGATTTTCGGCTGCGCACCCGCTATCTGGATAAGAAGGCCTACAGCTTGGATGAAGCGCTGGCGCTGATCGATCAGGCCAATGCTGAGGGCAAACCGGTATCCGTCGGTCTACTGGGCAACTGCGCCGATATCTTCCCCGAGCTGGTGGCGCGCGGCGTGGTTCCCGATGTAGTCACCGACCAAACCAGCGCCCACGATCCGCTTAACGGTTATCTGCCCAAAGGCTGGACGCTAGAACACGCCAAAGCGATGCGCCTCGAACAGCCCGATGCGGTGGTTAAGGCCGCCAAAGACTCGATGGCGCTGCAAGTGCAAGCGATGCTGACCCTGCAAGCACGCGGCAGTGCCACCACCGATTACGGCAACAACATCAGGCAGATGGCGTTCGAACAAGGGGTCGCAAACGCCTTTGATTTCCCCGGCTTTGTGCCCGCCTACATCCGCCCGCTGTTCTGCCAAGGCATTGGCCCGTTCCGCTGGGTGGCGCTGTCTGGCGATCCCGAGGACATCTACAAAACCGACGCCAAAGTGAAGGAATTAATCCCCGACGATCCGCACCTGCACAACTGGCTGGATATGGCTCGCGAGCGGATCGCCTTCCAAGGATTGCCCGCCCGCATTTGCTGGATTGGCCTTAAAGATCGCGCCCGCATCGCCGCCGCCTTTAACCAGATGGTCAAAGATGGCGAACTGAGCGCGCCGATTGTGATTGGCCGCGACCACTTAGACTCCGGCTCGGTCGCCAGCCCCAACCGCGAAACCGAAGCGATGCTGGATGGCTCCGATGCGGTTTCCGACTGGCCGCTGCTGAATGCGCTGCTGAACACCGCCGGTGGTGCCACTTGGGTGTCGCTGCATCACGGTGGCGGCGTCGGTATGGGCTTTAGCCAACACTCTGGAGTGGTGATAGTCGCCGACGGCAGCGATGACGCCGCCGCCCGCATTGGCCGGGTGCTGCACAACGATCCCGCCACTGGGGTTATGCGCCACGCCGATGCCGGTTACGACATCGCTAAGCAGTGCGCCAGCGAGCAACAATTGGATCTGCCGATGCTGGCTAAGGAGACGAGCCGATGAACCACATCAATTTAATTCCCGGCACCCTGACCCTGTCACAGTTACGCCAGATCAGCCGCGCCCCCGTATCGTTAACGCTGGACGACAGCGCCATCGCTGCCATTGAAGCCAGCTGCGCCACCGTCGCCAAAGTGCTGGAGGAAGATCGCACCGTTTATGGCATCAACACCGGTTTTGGCTTGCTGGCCAACACCCGCATCGCCGCCGACGAGTTAGAGCTGCTGCAACGCTCGATTGTGCTGTCCCACGCCGCCGGCATCGGCCAGTACATGAGTGACGCCACGGTGCGATTGATGATGGTGCTGAAGATCAACTCGCTGGCACGGGGGTTCTCGGGGCTGCGGCTGCAAGTGATCAATATGCTGATCACCCTGCTCAATGCCGAGATCTACCCCTGTGTGCCAGAAAAAGGTTCGGTCGGCGCTTCCGGCGACTTAGCGCCATTGGCACACATGAGCACCCTGCTGCTGGGTGAAGGTTTTGCCCGTCATCAAGGCGAAGTGCTGCCTTCTGCTGAGGCACTGAAACTGGCGGGGCTAACGCCGATTGCGCTGGCGCCGAAAGAGGGCTTGGCGCTGCTGAACGGCACTCAGGCCTCGACCGCCTTTGCGCTGGAAGGGCTGTTTAACAGCGAGGATCTGTACGCCGCCGCCACCGTCGCTGGGGCGCTATCAGTGGAAGCCGCCAAAGGTTCACGGCGGCCGTTTGATGATCGCATCCATCAGGTACGCGGCCATCAAACTCAGATCGACGCCGCTCACGCCTATCGCCATCTGCTGACCGAACGCAGCGACGTTGGCGACAGCCACGTCGATTGTGAAAAGGTGCAAGATCCTTATTCACTGCGCTGTCAGCCGCAGGTGATGGGAGCTTGCCTAGAACAGATCCGCAGCGCCGCCAAGGTGCTGTTGGTGGAAGCCAACGCGGTCTCCGACAACCCGTTGGTGTTTGCCGACGACAACGACATCATCTCCGGCGGCAACTTCCACGCCGAGCCGGTAGCGATGGCGGCGGACAACTTAGCGCTGGCGATTGCCGAGATTGGCGCCCTATCGGAGCGACGGATGGCACTGCTGATCGACAGCCAAATGACCGGCCTACCGCCATTTTTGGTCGACAACGGTGGGGTTAACTCCGGCTTTATGATTGCTCAGGTGACCTCGGCGGCACTGGCCAGCGAAAACAAAAGTCTGGCGCATCCGGCTTCGGTGGACAGCTTGCCAACCTCCGCCAATCAGGAAGATCATGTGTCGATGGCGACCTTTGCCGCGCGGCGGTTACGGGAGATGAGCGACAACAGCGCAGGGGTACTGGCAGTAGAGTTACTGGCCGCCTGTCAGGGGCTGGATTTCTTAGCACCGAAGCAAACCAGCGCACCGCTGCAACAGGCCAAAGCGCAACTGCGAGCGCTGGTGCCGTTCTACGACAAAGATCGCTACTTCGCCCCAGATATCGAAGCCGCCAAACAACTGGTGCAATCCGCCCTCTATAACCAAGCGATGCCGCCGAAATTACTGCCAAGTTTCGGCTAATGCTGTCGTTGTGATTAGGGCGTGTTGACGTTTGGTGTTCAGAATTTGGTCGAGGATAGCGGTCGTCAATCGAGGACTGCGATTGAAGGCATAGTGGCTCTACGTCGAAATCGTATGACGAAGAGTGACGGCCGCTAGTCCGGCCCTGAAAGGCGCCCATCAGTAACAATTGGTTGGCTTACCGAGTGCAACTTGCTGTTAAAACACACTACGGTGGGCGCAAAAATATACGGCAAAGGTCAACACGCCCTAACTGCACAATCCCTCTAAGGCGCTGATAAATCAGCGCCTTGTTTGTTGCAGCCAGTCTAGGCACAATCGCCGCTCTCTCTTTTCTGTCTGCGTCCGCGTTTATGCCCTTGCCATTGTTACTTTGGTTACTGCTGTGCTTCAGTGTGGTTCTACCCTGCCGTGCCATTCAGTTTGGCGATTACGACAGCGATGTCGCGGCGCTGCTGTGGGAATATCTGCATCAGGGCGAATTGCTGGCCACCGATAAACCGACCCAGATGGCGCTGCGCAACAACGGCGCCGACACCTTGGTGGATTTTGAGCAGGGCACCATCACCGTCGTGGCCGACAGTCGCGACCAGTTAAAACAGGGGATCGTGCAGATCATTCTAACCCAGTTTGATCCGACCGAAATTGATGCCCAAACCGTCGAGGATTTTGGACTAGTCAGAAAAAACCAAAAGCCGTTTTTCTACAATCAGATCCGCGACCACGATGGTCAGCCGATTGAATTTGCCTGGCGCGCGGAACGCTACGCCGACCGCCTGATGACCAAGCTCGGCTGGCGTAACGGCCGACCGCAAGTGCGGATCCCCTTAGTGGCCGAACACACCCAAATTGCCGGTAGCAAATACTTAAGTCTGGCCCGCCAAGCGGGGCAACGTCATGGGATCTCAGTGCCGTTAATGATGGCAATTATGGAAACCGAAAGCGCCTTTAACCCGCTGGCACGCTCACGCTCAAACGCCTTGGGGCTGATGCAGATCAAAGCCAATACTGCCGGCCGCGATTACTTTGCTTTGATTAAGGGTTACCAACACACGCCATCGGCCAGCTACCTGTACCAGCCGGCGCAGAACATCGAAACCGCCGCCGGTTATCTGAAGATCTTGAAAACCCGCTACCTGAAAGGGATCTGGAACGCCACCAAGTTGGAATACGCGATGATCGCCAGTTACAACGGCGGCGCCGGTAACCTGTGGAACAGCTTAGATCGGCGCGGCAACAAAACCAACGCGATCGCCCGCATCAACAAGATGACCGAAAAGGAGTTCTATTGGTTCTTAACCAATCGCCACAACCGCGATGAAACCCGCAACTACGTCCGTAAAGTGACCAGTCGTCAGGGCAAATACCGCTAGTTGTAAATCTCGCTTGCGCTGCGACATTTACTTCTGGCGATAAATTGTTATCGTCGCTGCACATTTTCGCTGTAATCAACAATCTCTCGTGCATCTGTTACTTCTGGTGACCCTTCTGTGGGCGTTTTCATTTAGCCTGATTGGCGTCTATCTGGCTGGCCAAGTGGACAGCTACTTTTCGGTACTTACCCGCATCGTCCTCGCCGCATTGGTGTTCTTGCCCTTTATCAAGTGGCGCCAAGTACAGCCCAAGCTCGCCCTGCAGCTGATGGCCATTGGCGCAATCCAGTTAGGATTGATGTACGTGTTCTACTACCACTCATTCCTGCTGTTGACGGTGCCAGAGGTGCTGATCTTCACCATCTTCACTCCGATCTACATCACCCTGATTTACGATCTGCTCAAAGGTCGCTTCTCGCCCTACTTCCTGTTTACTGCGGTATTGGCGGTGATCGGCGCGGCGATTATCCGCTACGACGCCATCACCGACGATTACTTGCTGGGCTTTGCGGTGGTGCAAGGGGCTAACCTCTGCTTCGCCATCGGCCAAGTCGGCTACAAGGTGTTGATGGAAAACCATGGCGAGGCGGTCAATCAGCGCAGTACCTTTGGCTTTTTCTACCTCGGCGCGTTGGCAGTGGCACTGCTGCTGTGGGCGGTTAAAGGCGGCGAGCAATACCCAACCACCCTGACCCAATGGGGGGTATTGGTCTGGCTGGGAGCGGTCGCTTCTGGGCTGGGCTATTTCCTGTGGAATCGCGGCGCGACCATGGTCAGCAGCGGCCAACTGGCGGTGATGAATAACCTGCTGATCCCCGCCGGGCTTATCGTCAATCTGCTGATCTGGAATCGCCAAGCGGACTTAACCGCACTGGCGATTGGCGGCGGCATTATCGTGCTGTCGATGGTGCTGAATCAGCGCTGGCTGCAACAGCGGACGCAATAGCCCGCTAAGCGCGCTTGTAGCGATGCAGCAGCGATTTCGGTAAGTGACAAATGTCATCAGGACAGCGGCTTAGCCTGTCCTGATGTTGCTCATCACTGCGGACGAAATTGGTCAGCGGCAACACCTCAACGACTACTCGTTCGGCATCGTCACGCTTGGCGATAAAATCTTTGGCTTCGACCAGATGTCGCGGATCCGTGCTGTACACCCCGGTGCGGTATTTATGGCCGAGATCCGGCCCCTGCTGGTCGATGCTGTAGGGATCGATGATCTCAAACAGATGCGCCACTAACTGCGCCACCGAGGTCTGCTGCGGCTCAAATTCAACCCGAACGCACTCAGCGTAACCATCGTAATCACCGCGAGTGCTATTGCTGCTGCCATTGGCACGACCCGCTTCGGTATTAATAACTCCCGGCAGATAACGCACAAACTCCTGCACGCCCCACAGGCAGCCACCAGCCAAATAGATCTGTTGCATCACCGGACTTCCTTAACAATTCAGAGCCGCAAGTGTATCTGTTGTTATCGCCGTTTTCCCAGATACGACAAAGGCCCGTCGATTTCTCTACGAGCCTTTGCGAAATATGGTGGGATGTGAATGTACGCGAACACCACGACGAACAGCGACCTTACGCCACGCCGTCGCCCTTCACTGTCCCCCTAAGCTGCACCGCGCTTAGCTCATGCCACATTAACCCGCCATACTCCCAATGGAGATAATTTACCTATAGTCTCTAGGGGAATTGATACGTACACAATAAGGTCAAGGAATGAACAAGTGTATTTTGTATTTATTGAGCCTACTTTGGCTCACCGGCTGCGCCACCATCAAAAAAGATTTGGATGTAGATGTCCCCATCATAAACGCCATCGCGCTTGAAGACGTGAGCACGGTAGAAGCGCTGATTAAGCAAGATCCCGGTCTATTAAACACATACCATCGACATACCGGCGGCGCGGCCTTGATCAATGAGCTGAATAAGAAAGGCGTTATGGAGGTTATGCCAGAACACACCTGGTCTCTGGTAAATATGGCGTGGTACAGCGAGCTAAAGTTGACGCCACTTGCTTGGAGTGTCTATCTGAAAAAGCCCACGGTGACGCAGTTGCTGTTTGATTTAGGCGCCGATCCAACCTTTCCCCACGCGGTTCACAAGAACCGATCGGGCACCGAAATACCCTTAAGCCTGTATGCGCTCATCGACCCCAAGCTGGAGAACGAACGCGACGTGGCGCTTGGCAACACATTGTTTGAGAACGATTATTTTGCCAACAATGTGTATTTTGCTCATGTTAATTGTAGCAGAAGTTACGGCAGATACTCTCGCCTCGACTATGTTGATTTTTTTCCGCTAATCTCGTACTTCGTTTGCACCCGCAACCCATCGGCGCACTATGATTCGGGCGAACCGGACCTTAATGTTGCCGACATCAAACAATGGGAGTCGTGGGGCTTCCGTTTCAGTGATAAACCAAGCATGCACCATCAGGCTTTCCTGGGCCATCTTTTGCTGGATTTCTATATCGGCAATAACACGGTCGAATCGCCGCAGGAGTTTAACAACTACCTCTATGAGCAGGATCGCTATGGCCGGATACTGTGGGGCAAGAAAGATGGCTATGGCCACACCGCCATCGAACATCGACTCGAGCAATTTGAGCAGTTCAACAAGCAACGCAACCATTATTATCAGCTCAGCCTTCGGACATTCGGCCACATCAAATCCCTTAACCACGGCACCAATAACTGGCGTGACATGGACGCCATCCTTGCTGATAACCCACAAATGCTGAGCCACCTCAATGGCGCCATCAAAAAGTACAATCAATACGCCAAGGCCGAGCGACAGAAGCACCTAAACGCCAAAGCCAGTGAGCCAAGCCTATTTAACAACGTGATGAAGGCGGCGATCGTGGGCACGACTTACGGGATTGCTCAAGACGCCGGCTTAAATGCTACTCAGGTTGCTGACTTAACCGGTTCGGTAGCGGTCGATATGTTTGTTAATGATGGCCAGCCAGTACAAACCAACGAACTGCAACAGCAAGCCCAAGCCGCCGCAAAGGCCAGCAGCCATGCTGCACCGTCCCCTGAGGCCGCCACTAATGAGGCCGAGCTACTAGCCAAAGTCAAAGCGCAGTGCAGCTTAAGTAATTATCGGGAAACAGCGTATTCCGACGATGATCACGGGATTCATTATTGCAAGGCGGCGTTTGTCGCTACCTGCTTTAAGGACTTGGGCCATCGCGTAGAACAGCAAAACTCGATGATCGAGAAAAACTGCAGTGCCTTGCAATCACTTGAGGACGGCACGCCCAGCTGCCGCTATTGCCCTTAAACCACCGACTAGATTATCCGCCAGCCTCAGCAGAAGAAGCTGGCGGATATGAACGCCATTAATAACGGCTTAATGGGCCGGCTCCCGTTAATAGGAACTCCCCCCAATTTGGCCGCACTCCACCAATCCATCATCACTCGGCGTCGCTGCAACACCACATTGGACGTTATCAGATACAAAAAAGCCCCAAAACCTTGAACATTAAGGCTTTGAGGCTAATTTTATCGTCCAGAAAAAACCGACGAAATCTGAATTTGGTGGCCCCTGGGGGACTTGACCAACCCCCTGAATTAGCTGATTTTACTGAATCCTTAGTTTCAGAAATTCAAATCGTGTATCCAATCGTGTACCAAAAAAATCTTGCTGGGTGCTAAAGGAACAGGCCTTATCGAGCTTGCCCTAATCAAAGGCATCAATCAGATGGCCAGTTTTAGCCTGCCACTAAAATCCCAAACGCTCCGCATTATCTCGCAGCCATTCACGACATTCGACATAGTCGGGGATCACCCGTTCCAGCTCTTTCCAGAACTTCGGCGAATGATCATGGTGTTTTAGATGACACAGTTCATGGGCCACTACGTAATCCACGATGCGGTTCGGGGCCATCACGATGACCCAGTTAAACTCGATATCCCCCTTGGCTGTGCAGCTTCCCCAGCGGCTTTTGAAGGTCTTCACCGACACTGACTTGGGCTCCACGCCAATCATCTGGGCATAGCGCGCAGACTTCTCCCGCAGCTTGCTGTGCGCATGACTGCGATACCAGCGCGCCAAGGAGTTGCGTACCGCTTTGGCTGTGTCCACATGCTCAGGCACCGTTACTTGCAACCGACCTTGCAACAACTTGGTCGGCGCATAGGGGCCAGAATCCACCTTCAAGCGATAGTTGCGGCCAAGGTAGGGGAAAGCCTCACCGGAGACGAAAGACCTGTTACTGGGCGGTACAGCGACCTGATGGCGGGCAATCTTATCAATGATCCACTGATGCTTGTCCTTCAGTAACCGGGCAATGCGCTCCAGTTCCAACTGTTGCGGCACCACCACACACACCTCGCCATCCTCCACCTGGATGGAAGCAGTCTTGCGCCGCGCAGTGCGGCGCACTTCAGCAACATAACCTTCGGCCTGGATATATTCCGGTGCTCTAACGGGGCTCATTTCTTTCCAACTACTTCTTACCAAACTTCGTTTGCGCTAACTCCATAAAGCGCTCTTGCAACACGATCACCAATTCTTTACAGCCAAAGGGCTGAGCGAGCACGGCTCGCTTGATCTCCTTCTTCATCCGCTTCACTTCATCGGCCTTGCTGAAGAAATCGATGATCTCGGTTGCCTCCTCCAGCATCTGTACCAACAACTGGGTGGTAGACTTAACCGCTTCGGCACTGGCTTCGTCCATCAGCTCCATCTCGCTGTGGTTGGTTACCTCAGCCATCAAGATGTTGTAGAAGGCGTATTCGGTCTGCGACAGCCCAGACTCCTCTGCGCCCTGCACCCGGTCACTCTCGATACTGGCCACCAAATTAAGCAACAGTTGGTACTGCTCATTCCACTTACCCGCCGTCTTCTCGATGATGTCCCGCAGACGCAGACTCAGCGACTTGTAGTACTCCGGGTCCTCCTCGAGATTCACCGTGATGTGATGCTTGATGGCACTCTCGATCTCCGACGCCTTAGACTCATCCGACTTTACCTGCGCCAATTCATCCTTGAAGTTGGCCGCCAGCAAGTCGACCGGTGGGATCTTAGGGTCCACCCCAGTGCTAATGATGTGTTCATCCACCAGCTTGCGCACCTTCTCACCCACACCGGTCAGGTCCAGCGCTGGATCTCGGTAGCGGTTTCGCGCCGCATTGTGGATCTTCCCCAGCACCTTCATGTCACCAATAAAGGGGGCAGCCGCCGCATCCGGCAGGACGATGTTCATCTGTTTGGCAAAGCGCTTAAACGCCATCTCAAACTGGGCGCGGACGCTCTCCTCTTTCAGTGCCAGCACACACAGATCGATGTAATCACCGTCATCGCCCGGATGCTTGATGTCTTTGAAGAATCCCTTAGCCAAGGTGTGTGTTGCCTTCAGTTTGGGGATTTCATCCTTCAAGCTCTCGTAGGTGCCCTCCACATCCTCGCTGCTGAACAGCTCCAGCGCCTCAGTCAGATAGTCCGCCAGCCCGTAATAATCCACCACATGGCCACAAGGCTTGGCTGCCTTGCTCACCGGCGAGGTACAGGTGCGGTTCACACGGGCGATGGCCTGCATCAAGGTATGGTCCTGCAGCTTGCGATCGATGTACATCACCTGAGCAATCGGCGCGTCAAACCCGGTCAGCAGCATATCCTTGACGATCAAGAACGCCACCGGGTTCTCGGTCAACGGTTTCTTAAAGGCACTGATGACCTGCTTTTGTTTGGCTTTATCAGTGTACTTGGCCAGATATGGCGGATCGTTATGATCGCCGGAGATGATCACCTCAGACGGTGGTGCGCCTAACTCATCCAGCGTCTCCTTAAACTTCACCGCCGCATGGCGACCGCCCACCACAATCATCGCCTTATAGCCATCGGGCTGGATATGTTCGCGATAATGTTTGAGCAGGTCGAGACACACCCAGCGAATACGGGCAGGCGCTTCGCGCACCGCCTTCTCCACCCCGTACTTCTTCTTGATCTCCAACTGCTCCTCTTTCGAGTACTCGCCAAAGTACTCCTCGAACAGCGCATCCAGTGACTCGCCCGCCACCTGGTTTTTCACCTCGCGGCCCTGGTACAGCAGGCGCACCGTCGCACCGTCATCTACCGCCTCGTTGATCTTGTAGGCATCGATGTAACCACCGAACGCCTGCCCCATCTTCTGGGTCTTCAGCAGCGGGGTGCCGGTAAAGCCGATCTTCGGCGCATTGGGCAGCGCCTTGTTGATGGTGGTGGCCAGCCCGCCAAACTGGGTACGGTGTGCTTCATCCGCCAGCACGATGATCTTGTCGCTGGGGTTGAGATCGACAAACTCGCTCTGGCTCTGCTCTTTCTCCAAGTCGAGAAACTTCTGCACCATCGCCGTCACCAAGTCGGAGCTATCCTTTTTCAGCAGCGCCTTGAGATCCGTCACCGAACCGGCGTTATGCACCGTCTCGCCCTGCGCCGCCATAAAGGTGTTAGTGAGCTGCTCATCCAGTTGGGTCCGATCGGTGATAAACACCAGCTTGTGGCTTTTCAACTCAGGGTCGCGGCGGATCTTCACCGCCAGCATCACCATAGTCAGCGACTTACCCGAGCCTTGGGTGTGCCACACCACCCCCGATTTGGCTTGGCGGTCGGTACCACATTTAAGCCGCTCAATTACCTTGTTTACTGCTCGGAACTGCTGGTAACGCGCAACCTTCTTGATGATGCGCCCCTCGTCCGGCTCAAACAGTACAAAATTCTGGATTATGTCTAGGAAGTTGGCGGGGCTGAGCATCCCAGCGATTAGCCGCTGCTGCGGGGTCACTGCCATTAGCGCTTCAAAGTCTGCGCCATATTGCGGGCTGGCTTCGGCAACGTGCGCTAAGGATGCGCCTGCACCATCACGTTGAACGACGTCCGCAGACTGCGCTACAAACTGGGTGACATTGGCTTGCGACAGTTCGGCGTCTGTAAAGGGATAAGCATCCTTCCAGTCGCCATAGTGCTGCGGACCGGAGCTGATGGTACCAACCTTGGCATGATCTCGGCACAGGGTGATCATCAGTTGGTTGTACCAAAACAGGCGCTGCGCGCCCTCTTCCTCGGCAAAGCCCCGCAAGTTGGCATAACGCCGAAGCTGCTCGATACCGTCACCCACGGGATTGGTGATGTAAGGCGACTTGCACTCGATTACCACCAGCGGCAACCCGTTCACAAAGCCAAGGATGTCGGGGATGATGTTCTGCGCCCCCTCCACCTTGAACTGGCTGGTGCATAGAAACTCGTTGTTGGCTGGGTTGGCAAAGTCGATCAAGGTAACCGTCTGGCCCTTGCGCCCTTTACCCAAGTCCTGCTCCACGGAAATACCTTCGCCACACAACAGGTTCCAAAGCGCCTGGTTGTACTCCATCAGCGCCGCATGGGTGGGGTGAGTCAGCTCCCGCATCACCTTGCGCAGATTCTCCGGGCTGATCCATGGGTTCAGTCGCTGCACCGCCGCTTCCAACCGCTTCACCAACACCACATCTCGCAGTGCTGCCCTTTCTTGGCTCGGGTGCTCCGGCGACAACGCCACACCGTCCACATAACGCCAGCCTAATGACTGAAGTTGTGCGAGTGCGGGGAGTTCTACCTTATTGAGTTCGTCCTGGCTCATAGCCTTTTTCTATTTTTGTCTTTTAGGGGCCAATCTTGCCAGAAACACCGCACAGATTGCGCCACACCGCATCAATAAATGACACATCCATCTTCATCGAAAAATTGCAATTTGGACGCGCTCCCCCCCACGGCAAGCCACAAAAACTTGGGCACTATCGGAGGTGTTGGCAGGGGCTCCTGCCAGTGTCATTCAAATATGGAGATAAACCATGAGCCACAAGAAAACCCCGATGACCCCCGCAGCAGCCGCGCGGATACAACGCGCTGTTGCCAAGCAGCAAGGCGGTACAGTTGTCAGCAATAGCGTGGCAGCACGAGCGCAAAGAGCGGCGGCAAACAACAACACTGCGCAACAGGTTCAGACCAACGAACTCAATCGCAGCAAGCAGCTCAATCCAAACAACAATGAATACTGGAAGTCCCATGGCTTCAATCAGCGTCCCAAAGACTGGGAGCAACGCATTGAACAAGGTAAAACCAAGCCCTAATCACTAGCACACACCTTTGGCCGCCAAAGCTTACATTTGGTCTTAGCTATTGGCGGCTTGCTCCAACTGCTTATCCAAATGATGCTGGTAGTACACGGGATAACGGGCCAAAACGTCCTCAAAGACACCAGCCACTTGCGTGATGTTTCTAACATCATTAAGAGCTTGGTGAGCCAGTTGCTTCACAAAACCATCAAGGCCAATGGCAATTTTGCAGAGTATTACCAAAGGACGGTTATCCGCCGGTTGCACCGGTCTAGAAACATTGGTGATAAACAACTCAAGTCGTTCAAAGCTGGGCAAGTCCTGGTGGCTCCGCCACTTCTTTAGCACATTGTAATGACGGTCGGAGTCACTTTCATAAGACGGATTACTGGGGTCACTATCGATTGGTATGTAGCGGGCAAAGTCACGTTCACCGATAGGCTTCCCGTGCAACACCGAAGCGGCACCTTGCAGTTCACGAAGCAGCGCCCCAAAGCACGTGGTAGGCTTGCCTTCTTTATCCGTAAAACTGCTGAGTGCTCGGCACAACAACCAAGGGCGAGCGCGCAGTGTCTCCTCACTGGCTTCGATTTGCATAACACAGCCGACTTCGTAGGCAGAGATCATGTGCAGATAAAAGTCGAACATTAAATGCAGACACGCTGCCAACAGAGGTACCCTTTTCTCTGCTTCTAGCTCATGCCACTCCCCTTTATTGGATGGAAACCTCTCCATGGCATCCAGCTGTGCTTGAGGTACCAGGCTGTTCTTTTGCCAGTAAGGCTTGATGATGTGCCAATGAACGGTTCGCTCATCGTGCCCAACCTGTTTTGCTTTCACAAAAGCACGTGCCAACTCGAATAATTCGATATCTTGTTGGGCCCTCTTCTTAACAAACTGTAAAAGTGGCCGTAGCTCGGTGGGGGGGGGCCCTTTTACTGCAGGGCTGCCGGTAAATGCCACGCCCACCGCAACCGATAGCCAGTTAGATGCGTTAGATCGAACCTGTTCTGCTCGCCCAATAAGGGCAGACTCTGGTACATCAAATATCGCTTTCATTGGCTCGGCAACCGACATAAACCAATCACGAAATTGTTCAGCAGACTTGCGACTAATACCTTTTTCCCCAGTGAGGTTGGCAATGCTGCCCTTACTGAGCCCATGACTTAGTCCACTGTGGGATTCCATCATCTTGAGCATGAACGAGGGAGACAGTTTTAACCCAAGTAGGGCGGCAAACTGATTGACAGGGGGCAGAAATAGGTGGTTAACCTCGAACACCTTAAAGCGATACTTGCCATCACTGTCCCCCCAGTCTTCTAAGGCGTTCGCCAATCCTACGAACGGATCATAATGGTCGCTGGTTTCACCTTGCTGTTCTGGTTGTTTTACTTGGGACTTGCCGTCATCAGCACACATCATTCTTCCCTCTTGGCAAGTGTTCTCCGCCAGCTTAAGCGCCTGAGTAAAATGGCCAGCGGACGCATAAAAGTCGCTGGCCAAGCGCGTTACAAATAACGTGTTTAGTTGTTGCTATCGACCATGACCCGCACCTTACCGGTGAGCAGGTCTTGCATAAGGGCTTTCTTTGTTGCCTTATGACCGTTGTTCTTCCGCTGCATAGCATTGATGCGCCCATCGATACTGCGGATTGCTCTAGCAATAATTTTTTGCTCATGAATCGGCGGGATGGGTGAGAGGATTTTTCCTATTTCGCTTAGGTAGATACCTGG
The DNA here is from genome assembly GCF_000422665.1 of Ferrimonas senticii DSM 18821. GTDB lineage: Bacteria > Pseudomonadota > Gammaproteobacteria > Enterobacterales > Shewanellaceae > Ferrimonas > Ferrimonas senticii. Next base: position 265,635 of record NZ_KE383899.1, read on the forward strand.
CTGCGCCGTCTGGTTCACACGGTCCCAAAGCCTACTCTTAAAGTCTGCGCTCTCAGAATAAAAGCGCAAAAAATCGGCATCCAATCTTGTTTCATGTCCCCGAATAACAGCAACACTGCGCTGCAAGGTGAACGTCGGAAAGCCCTCGGGCACCTGGCAGACCTTACCGACCGTTGCACCGACAACGGCGAGCAATAAGTCTCCGGCTTCCGGCTTCCACTTTGCATGCATCTTCTCGTAAAAGTCCTCAGATACATAAGTGTCATCATCCAAGAGAGTGAACATGCCGTCTTTCATGTTTCGGACGCTTAATAGTGGAACGCCCTTTGGTACTCGCTTGGGAGGAAGGTGAGTCCCATCTTTGATCAAACTGCATGCATCTTTAAGTTCGAGCACCTCCCAATCCTCTGGGATCGCCCCCAGCTGGGAATCCTTAAAAGCGGTGGTGCCGTCGCCGGTTCGATAGTTATCCGGCGTCGGGGACAGCAGCTCCTGCATCAACCCGGTTTTGACCGCCTTGAGCTTGTCGATCTGCGCCTGCGTCCGCTCAATCACGGTATCCACCGAGGTTAGGATCTCAGCGATTTTGCGCTGCTCGGGGAGGCCTGGGTAGAAAACTGGCAGCTCTCCGATTTCTTTCAGACCCAGATCTGGCACGCCAATGCTTTGAATTCCAAACTTCAGACGCCACTGCATATAATCTGAACGCAAAAACCACAGTAAATAGGTAGGGTCAATGGCGCAGGCAGGCCGTATTTGACACAGACTGTGTAAGATTGAGAAATCGTAAAAGTCGCTTTCCAGAAGGTATGATTTCCCCAGCCCAGCACCAATTCTGGAAAAAATTATGTCTCCAGGCCGCAAGTCTGTTTTCTTGCAATTCTTAGCGTGGGCTTCACGTGAAATATACTTGAGCTTGGTCAAGTCCAATCGCATGTTAGCATCTAGATTTGTCGGCGATACAATAGGAACCCCATCGCTGCTATCGACATACTTTGGCGTCGTGTGGTCCCTATCCGCAATCTTCTCTGTTACCTTCGACAACTTGGCTAATTGCCAGCCAACCGGAAGCATCTGCTCTGGGTTTCTCCAAAGTTCTTCCATAGACTCTGTTTTAACCATTGAAGTTCTAGAGTGCGCTGAATCTACTTCTATGAGCACTTTCTCACTCATAACCCAGCTCCTTCAGATAGCTATGCATCGCCTGTTCGGCTTCGGTCACTTGGGTATCCAGTTGGTCCAGCGACACGTGATACTTGTCCCACCAGCGCTCTAGCTGGACAATCACCTTGGCCTCTGCGTCGATGCCTGCCTGCTCAATCTGCTGGCGGATCTGTGCCTTCTCGATGATCTCCGACTTAAATTGCAGGTAGCCGTCAGTTTTGTGTTCCAACACAGCGGAAACGTCGAAGCCATCCAGCACCGCATCTTGGATATAGTCGTCATTCACCTCACGTAGCGGCACACCACCGTGCAGCAGAGCGCGCACATCAAAGATCTCCGCTGGTGCAGAGGTATCGGCGTAACGGCGGATATTGAGGTTGTAATCGTTCTCAGCGATCTCAGACAGTTCCACCACTTTGGAATAACGTGGGATCTCGGCGTACTGCTCGAAAGTCTCGACGATCTTGGTGATGTCCTGCGGGCGCAGCTTGTTCTGGTTTTTGCCCTCTTCATACTCCAGCTCGGCGTTGATAAACAGCACCTTGCCTTTGCGCTCGACGCGCTTGGCTTTGTTGATGATCAGCAGGCAAGCCGGAATGCCGGTGCCGTAGAACAAGCCGGACGGCAGCCCCACTACGGCTTCCAGTAGGTCATCTTCAAGAATGCCCTGACGGATCGCCTTCTCACTGGAGCCTCGGAACAATACGCCATGTGGCATCACCACGCCCACCATGCCCTCGGCATTGGTGCTGGCGATCATGTGCTGCACGAAGGCCAGATCCCCGGCATCCTTCGGTGGTGTGCCGTAAGGGAAGCGGCCAAAGTTGTCGTTGTCTGCCTCGTCCTTGCCCCACTTCTTCAGTGAGAACGGCGGGTTGGCGATCACCCGGTCGAAGGTCATTAGTGTGCCGTGCTGGGTATGCTGTGGCTCGCGCAAGGTATCGCCCTTGCGGATATCCGCGCTCATCACCCCATGCAGGAACATGTTCATCTTACAGATGGCCCAGGTGTTGAGGTTCATCTCCTGGCCGAACAGCGACAGGTTGGCGGGATTCTCCCCATGACGAGCCAAGTAGTTGCGGGTCTGCACCAGCATCCCGCCCGAACCGGCGGTGGGATCATAAATACGCATCCCGGCATGGGGCTCCAACAGAGACACCAACAGTTGCACCACCTCACCGGGGGTATAGAACTCGCCACCCTTCTTACCCGCGCTATCGGCGAACATCTTGATCAAATACTCGTAGGCGGTGCCCAGCAGATCGGGCCGCTCGAAATCGGCGTTACGCAGACGGTATTTGCTGAAGTGAGACAGCAGATCCCGCAGTTTCTTGTCGGACAGCTTGTTCTTGATGTTGAAGTCGATGCTGGCCAGCACCCCTTCCAATGATGGGTTGTGTTCTTCAATCGCGTCGGCAGCGGTGTTGAGCGCTTCACCAACGTTGTGCTTCAAGTCTTTCAGCTGCGCCCAACGGGCCTTCTCTGGGATAAAGAAAGTGGCGTCGTACTCATCCTCATCCTGGGCGAGTTCCAGCGCCTGCGCTTCGCTTTTACCTTTAGCAACGTAATGCGCCACCACCTTTTCCTGTTCCTCGTCAAAGGCATCGGATAGGCGCTTCAAGAACATCATCCCGAAGATGTAATCCTTGAATTCAGAGGCATCCATATTGCCGCGCAGAATGTCGGCGGCTTCCCACAGGAAGGACTCAAGCTGTTTCAGCGAAAGCTTGTGAGGCATCGTAACTCCATCAGAGACTGGGGCCGGAGAAGTCCCGGCGCAATGCCCGACATATTACGGCGGTGGCAGTGGCTCGACAATCAACTGGCGGCTATTGGGCGGCAAACCAACCAAGTTTGTAGTTAGCTCGCACTTATCCACAGGCACCGATTCTGCCAACCTAGTCAGCCGGATCGCTGCGACATTGCGTTCGAACATCATTTTTTATCGAGGTCTTAGAAATACCACTAAATTGACCAAAGCATCGTAATCCATGGTATGGATATTCAAGACATCTTCAGATGTCATCAGACCAAACCGAAACAAAACGGAAACCTCGATGTTGGATAACAACACCTCCTATCGCACCACCGGAATCAAAGTTAGTAGTGGTTTATGCGGCGTTGGCAAGAAGCCTACTCAATGGGCAAAAGACCAAGATGAAATCATCAACCCTCGCCCTGAACTCGCCGACTTGATGAGCAAACTGCTTCAACGCGCAGGGATCGCAGTGGATGCTCCGATCAATTATCTGGCACGCAGCCCTTATGGCGACCCCTACGGCGTAGTTGACAGAAGTTATGCACTGGTTCGCATCATGGGTCGGGTGCTTACCAAGCACGAGGCTTCAGCGGCAGACAGCCAAGCTATGGTCGATGCGGTTGAAGAGGTGATTGATGCCAGGGTGCAAGCCAGTCTCGCCGTGTTGGACGAGATTGAAGACGGAATGCCCAGACAGGTATCAGCATTGCACAACATCGTTGGCTCCCTGCTTGAGTTGGTCCTTCAGTCAGGCAATTACGGAAGTCAGGCGGACGTGACTGCCGCTATCCGTGCCAAGTACCGGAATAAACATGGGCTATCTCAACGTAATCTCGACAAAGTATTCGGTCGCGCCAATCAAACCTTAGCTCGAGCCTGAATGCACCAACGACTCTACTGCAAGTGCAGTAGCTACATGATCCGAAAGCCGTTTTAAACGGCAAACTGGCAGCCATTGTCCCCGAGCCACTCAGGAGATCCAGACATGGCTGCCAACATCATTCGCTTATCCGCTATTAAGTCCAAAGTAGGCCTTTCCCGCGCCAGTATTTATGCGCAAATCAAGGCCGGCACCTTCCCCAAACAGATCAAAATTGGCCCACGCAGTGTTGGCTGGGTCGAGTCCGAAATCGATGCATGGCTTGAACAACAGATGGCCAAGCGCGGTTAAGGACAAACGAACATGACCGAAACTCTGTCGATCGTAAACGATTGCACCTTTCTGTGGTGCAACAGCCTTACTGCCACTGGTGGCTTTGAACAAGCCAGTTTTAGTGATCTTATCGCGGCTGTTGAAATCCCCACGACTTATCAACGTAAGCATGATCTGCCGATATTCTTACCGACTACCGCATTAGCCAAAACCAAAGAGGCAGTAGAAAAGGCCAATGCCCAAACCGCCCTGATTTTGGATTTAGATGAAAATGCTCCGACTGCTTGCGAGCTAAAAGCACAACTTGATGCGCTGGGATGCACTTATCTGGCGTATAGCACTTACTCAAGCACGGCCGAATTGCCGCGCTGGCGGGTGGTTATCCCCCTATTGGCACCGGTCACGGTAGAACGATGGCTGCAATCGCAACGATTTTTGGCTGCGCAGTTTAACGCTGATGAGTGTTGCACCCGCATCCAGCAAGTGAGCTTTGCCCCCGGCGTCCCAGCGAACGGCGAATTTGAATATCTGCTGGATGAGCGACAACCATTACTGGATATAACTAGCCCGCAGTGGTTGGCCCACATTGGCGCAGATCGTGAGCCGCAAGATGTAAAATCGTCGCCACAATTGAAGCCTATCAGCAACGCCGGTATAGATCCTTTTTATGCCACCATCAAGTCGTGTCACTCGCTGCCAGAGTTATTGCTGCAATACGGTTTTAAACGCGTTGGCGATAAGTTCTTAGCCCCTGAAAGCACCAGTGGTCAAGCCGGTATTGAGCTGTTCGATGATTTACAATCTGGCTTGTGTCACCACAGCAGTTGCCCACTGCATAATGACGGCGGCCGTTTTGATGCCTGCGATGTCTTGTTGCACTACCGCTACGCCGGTGACAAAGCCACCATGTTAAAAGCCGAAGGTCTCGCGTTAACTCCAACGCTTTCTGCAGATTTGGCGCACAACGCCCCGCAACAGCAAAAGCCGCATCGGGATTTTGCCCAAATACTTGGCGGCAATCAGTTGGCCAAACTGGGTGAAAGCATTGCTAAAGAGGCGCAGCTGCCGGTCAATACCGCCATCTTGATCACATTAGGAATTGCCAGCGCCCTATCCAGTGCGGCTTACTGTCTGCAATATCCTAATGGGCAACGATTAGGGGGCGGCCTGTATCTCTCCGCAGAGCAGCCGCCCGGCGTAGGCAAAAGCTGGGTTGTGAGAACCTTGATTGTTCCAGTCCAAGAGGCTGTCGCCAAACTCAACAGCGATTGGGCCAATTGTCACGACACCACCAACGATGACTCATCGACATCAGTGCCGCGACAACTACGAATGTTTCTATCTAATGCAACCCCTGAGGCCATTGAGCAGCAGATGCTGGTGCCAAACTCAGGCTTCTTTAGTCTTGCCAGTGCCGAACAGGGGGTAACCAATCTGCTGCTTGGCACAGGTAACAAAGACCGCTGCAACGACAATGATCTGCTGTTAAAAGGCTTCAACGGTGAATGGCATAGCTCAGCCCGGATCACCCGCAGTGGCTTTGAAGGCTATGTCCACGGCACCATTACCGTACTCGCGCAAGATGGCACCATTGATACCATCTTGGGCCAATCCAATGGCCTTGGTATTGCCGAGCGTTTTTTGCTGTTCCGCGAGCCTAGTCTACTAGGGCACCGCCGCTTCGATTTAGCTGAAAAACAAACTCGCAACATTTATCTGGATCGCTACTACATAGCAGTCAACGCCATCACGGCACAGATAGGTCGACTGGATTCAGCGCAACTAAACAGCCTAATCCCGCTGGCTATCACCGAAGCCGGATGGGCCAAAGTCAATGCCTACCGACAGCAGATTGAACCTCACCTCGCCGACGGTCAAAAGTACAGTCACAGTATCTTGCGCGGCGCCTTTGGCAAAGCTGACATGCAGATCATGAAGTTGGCTGCCGTACTGCACGTGTATAACGAATGGATGCTGAAAAATACCATCGCCCACAGCATTGATCTGCAGTGGATCGATGCCGCCATTGAACTGACTGATGCCTTGCTAAGCGGTTTGGTCGGTTTGCTCGAGGATAAGGGCGAAATCGGTAAAGACGCCGAATGTGACACTGTGATGAAGATGATCAAACACGGTAAGTGCTATACCGAACGCGAGATAATCAAAAGCCGCATCAACGTAAAGCCATTTAAAACTTATTCCAACAATCGATCCGAGTTTGTTCGCCAAGCTGTAGCACGCTGCGTCGCCAATGGTGATCTCATCCAATTGCCGTCTGGCAGTCACGGATTCATCTATCGCTGCCCATAGCCAGTTTGTTTAAACCAGTGGAGAGGCGCCCTCTGCTGTTAGCCAAACTGTCGATGGTTGTCTCAATCTTGTCGTAACGAATAAAACCCTCATCATGCCCACTACATCGGCCTTTGCGGGGCAATGTCGTATTTGTCGTACGATTTTTACGACATCTCCGTTCTATAAGCATTTCAGCAGTAAAAGCCTACGGCACACTTACGACAAGCTGCGACAAATTCAATTTGGGTCAAATTTTGGAAAATTTTGCCCGCCACATATAAATAAAGAGGCATCCCCCATGCCACTTTGCAGCCTCCCCTACCCCTACTCAACGATCCATAAACGCCATTAGCTAAGCAACTTGCCCGTCTTAACAGCACAAAAAAGGGCTATCCCAGCACTGGAATAGCCCGTGTTAGCAACAACATCAATCAGAATTACTGGCTAAAAGTGCCATAAATAATCGCTTTTTGCATCAATTTAGCCGCTGACCAATGAACCGGTACCCGTTAATAGGAACTCCCCCAGCTTGGCCCGTTCAATATGGGCACTCCACCAGTCCATCATCACTCGGCGCCGCTGCAAGTAATCTGCACGGTTATACGCGCGCCGCACTTCATTGCCGTCTTGGTGTGCTAACGCCGATTCAATAATATCGGCATCGAAACCTTGCTCGTTTAAGGTGGTACAGGCCAATGAGCGCAGGCCGTGAGACACCAGCTCACCGTGATAGCCAAGGCGCTTCAATGCCGTATTGGCGGTCTGAGAACTTGCATGGCCGAGAGGGTCGCCGCGCTTAGGAAAAACATAAGGACGAGTGCCGCTAATTGCATGCAGCTCTTTGAACAGCGCAATGGCTTGCGCCGATAGCGGGATCTTATGCTCTCGCTTCATTTTCATCCGTTCGGCAGGGATCGTCCAAAGACCTTCCGAAAAATCAACTTCATGCCATTGGGCTTCGGCTAACTCATTCGGCCGAGTCATCGTGTGCAGTTGCAACTCGATCATTAGCCGAGTCTGTTTGGTTAGCGAACTGCCATACAACTTACCCATCAGCTCAGGCAGCCGCTCCGGCGCGATAGACGGCATATTTTGAGGCTTAGGGGTGGCGAACGCCTGATTGATACCAGTTAGGTTGTTGGCATCCACATAGCCAGTGTTAGCCGCGTAGGTCATCAGCTGATTCAACACTTGGCAGAGACGCTTAACTGTTTCCAGATTGCCAGCGGCTTCGATTGGCCGAAGCACTTTAATCACCTCTTGGCGAGTCAATTCGGTGATCGGTCGCTCCCCTATGACTGGCAGCACGTGCAGCTCGAGCCGACGCCAAATCTTATCGGCCTGCTCGACGGAGACCTTGGTGCGCTTTACCTGCAACCATTCCAGCCCCACCGCGCTTAAAGTCGCCTGCTTGGCATCGAGCTGTAACGCTTGTTGCTCAAGTTTGTGTTCCTTGGGATCTGCGCCCAGTGCAACTAACTTGCGTGCTTCAGCAGCTAGGTCCCGCGCTTGCGCTAACGACACATCTGGGTACGCACCCAATGCAAAGTTAGTCCGTTGCTTTGTTAGAGGCTTGGCATAGTTAAACAGCCAGCGTTTGGCTCCTTTTGGACTAACCCTCAAGCGCAAGCCACCACCATCAACCAGTACATATTCCTTGCCGGTGGCTTTGGCGTTCTTGACTGCGGTTGCGGTCAACGTCTGCTTTGCGTCACTCATTTTGGTACACGACCTCTTCCTTTTGGTAACTCGTGTACCAAATCGTGTACCAAAAAATGCTGGCTGTCCATGGATGCCACTGGACGACCACAGATACAAAAAAGCCCCAAAGCCATGAATAATAAGGCTTTGAGGCTAATTTTATCGTCCAGAAAAATCCGACGAAATCTATATATGGTGGCCCCTGGGGGACTTGAACCCACGACCAAGCGATTATGAGTCGCCTGCTCTAACCAACTGAGCTAAGGGGCCTGATTATCTGTCACTGCGCTGCGGTTTGAACGGCTAATGCAATGAACTGCGAGCGATTATACTGGCTGAAATTTCTGATGTCACCAGAGCAACCGGCTCGGATCTGGCCTTAGGCTGCCAACTGCTGAGAAAAACAGCAATAGTAAAATCAAGGGCTTGAGTTAACGAGCTCGCAAGGCGACCACCGTTGGCTGCAGCAGCTTCTGCCGTTTTACCCGCAGCTGTAGGAACTGCCAAAAATCCTCTGCGGACATCGGTTCACCATAATAAAAACCCTGCGCCCGCTGGCAACCATGCTGTTGCAGGTATTCGGCTTGCCAAGAATGCTCTACCCCCTCGGCCACTACTTTTAAATCGAGCGCCTTCGCCATCGCTAAAATGGCGTGCACCAACGCCGCCTGTTCGCCCTGTTGCGAGATCTGTTTTGGAATAAACGAACGGTCGATTTTCAAGATGCTAAATGGGAAACGGTGCAGGTAACTTAAGCCACAATAACCGGTGCCAAAATCATCAATAGCCAACTGAATGCCCATTTCGGTCAGCACGCTGAGCTGCTGGGCAAAGGCAGCGTGGTTTGATAACAACAGGCTTTCAGTTGCCTCAAGCACCAGTTGTTGCGCCGGCAATTCGCTGTGTTCCAGTGCCTGATAGATGTGACTTAGTAAGATGTTGAACTGCTGAAACTGCACACTAGACACGTTCACTGACACCGTTAACGGCGCCAACTGCTGCCAACGTTTGGCTTGGTCACACGCTTGCATTAGCACCTGTTTGCCAAGTTCAGCCACCATGCCATTGCGCTCGGCAATGTCGATAAACTCTAACGGTGAGATAAATCCAAGCTCAGGATCATGCCACCGTGCTAGGGCTTCGGCACCGATCACCTGTTGGCTGGTAAGGTCAATGATCGGTTGATAGAACACCGAGATCCGCTGATTGGCCAACGCATTACGCAATTTGCTTTGCAGCAGCATTTTTCGTCGCAGTTTTAGCCCCAGTTCGGCATCGTAAAAACAGAAGCCATTGCGGCCACGCTCTTTCGCGCGGTATAACGCTTCGTCGGCACGCTGGAATAGTTGCTCGCCACTGTCACCATCGGCTGGATAAAACGCCATGCCAACACTGGCACTGACGAAGAATTCATTGCCGTTGAGGATAAACGGGCGTTCGAACAGTTCTAACAACGATTGCGCCAATTCGGTCGCCTGCTCGACCTGCGCCAGTTGCGGCACTACCCAGAAAAACTCATCACCACCAAAACGCGCCAAGGTGCTGTGCGGCGTTTGCAGTGCCGCCAGTCGGCGTGCGCATTCACACAATAACTGATCGCCAGCGGCATGCCCTTGGGTGTCGTTGATATCTTTAAAGTTGTCGAGATCGAGCATCATCAACAGCACCGACTCTTCGGCAGCGGCGGCCTCGGTCAACGCGGCAGTCAGCGCCCGTTGCCCAGAGTAACGGTTGGCCAGCCCGGTAAGGCCGTCATTATTGGCCTGATGCTCCAAGCGCAGCTCGGTGTCTTTGCGGCGAGCGACTTCAAGCTCCAGTTCCTGGTTTTTCTGTTTCAATTCAAGTCGCTGGTTGGCACTGCGAGCAATCTTGGCTTGTAATCGCAGGTGACGATTGTAGCCCCACAGCACAAACAAAAATGACCCCAACACCGCCACTCCAAAGACCCCGGTGGCAATCATAAACCGACGCGAGGTCAGCAACTGTTGCTCGGTCAGCGGCTCAAACCAGCCCTTAACCGTCAACGGGGCACCGGCGACCGGTTGTTGCACCTGATAGAGCAACTCCGACTTATGCAATTGATCGGAGGGTAATGAATTCCACGCTAATAGGTCACCAGCCGGGGTGGTTAGCGTCACCCGACTGTGTTTGGAAAGCGCCTCAAAGCGGGTAAGTAAGCGCTGCAGTGTACGTTGATCCAATTGCGCCACCAGCACCGCATGGGGTTGATCATAGTGATACACCAGCATCAGTTGCAGTAACTGCGGTTGGGTCTCGCCGGGGATAACCTGCAGGTAGCTGCTGCCGCGAGGCTTGACCAATAACGCAGCGAGATTTAGCCGCTGCAACTCCTCACTGGCACCGCCGGTATCCGCCAGCACTTGGCCATTAAGATCCAGCAGTGCCAGCCGCTGATAGGCCTGTCGATCGCCAATCTGCATCCGTTGTCGCTGCTGCAATAGCAGATTAACTTTGTGCAAACTGGTTCCCAAACCGTAGGACATCGACATTCCCAGCGCCCGATTCGATAAGTAGCCATAGATCGCTTTGTCTTGCACCAGATCCGCCAACGCCAAAGCGCTGCTGTCGAGCAGGTAGCTCAGCTCGCGACCATACTGCTGAATGCGGACATCAAATTGGCTGTTTTGATGGGATCGCAATTGCTGGTGGCCTTCAATAACAAACAGAAACAGACCGACCAGATAAGCGGTAACGAGGGTTCCAAGGGCAAGTAACTTCGCCCCAATGTTGAACTTAGGCGGTTTGATCATTGCGCTTGAACGATGCCATCAAAAAATTCAGGAAAGGTGTAAAACATCGATGGATAATATTTCTGCACCAGTTGCAGATAGCGTCCGTCGGTTTTTAATTGTTGCAGGTATTGATTAAACGCTGCTGTCAGTTGTGGCGTATTTTGCCGAAAGCCGGCCGCCATCTGTTGTTGTAAAGAGATAGGCCCGATGACTTTAATCTCCCCCGGCCATTTATCGAGGGCGATGATGGTATCCGGCACATCCAAAATGGTGGTTTGCGCCATGCTATTGAGGATCGCCGGCACCATCTCATTCAGTTGCAGTGCGGTTCGCGGCAACACCACCGTCGCATTGGTTTGATGTAGCTCGTTAAAGCCCGGATCCAGGCAGGTGTGTTCCATCGCCAGCACCGAGATCCCGGACATCAGGGCGCGCACCTGATCGATATCTTGTTGCTGATCACCGCTGGGCGCGATCGGCTGGATTGGCGCATCGCTGCGAGCCACCAACCACACCGCAGATGGGAAATAGGGATTCGAAAAGGTCAATAACTCAGCTCGCGAAGGCAATATGGTTAAGCCATTGGCAATCACATCGCCGTTGATGCCATCGCAACCGCTGTTAACCCCATCACCAACGAGATCGCTGACAAGCGTTGGCCAACCACTGGCGACATATTGATAATCGACCCCCAAATATTCGGCGAAGCCACGGATCAATTCGACATCCATGCCCTGCGGTTGGCTGCCCTGAGCAGTGGTTTGCAAGCTAACAAAATTGGCATAGGGCACCCCCAGATGGCGTAACACCCCAGCCTGCTTGACCTGTTGCAGATCACACACCGCCGCCGCTAACGGCATCATCAATAAACCGCAGGCCAGCACGACCCCGCGATATAAGCCGAGAAAACTCATTCCTATCCCTAAAAAAGGGGCTAATGCCCCTTGTCTGACTAACGCGGTTACGCCAACTGGCGATAAACTCGTTTCATTGCTTTTACCAGCTGATCTACCTCTTCTTCACTGTGGAACAGGTGGGTAGAGATCCGCAGCGCGTGGGTGTCGAACGCGTCATCGGCGCGCAACTTAAAGTTAACGGTGCGGATGGTAAAACCGTGGCGTTCACGCAGCTCGCTATTCATCTGTGCAATCAGATCGCGATCGGCTTGGTCATAGAATGGGTTGATAGTGGTTAACCCCGACTCTAAACCGGTTACCAGTGGCGAGTAGATTGCCGCTTCAGGAAACGCCTTTGCCAAGCCGCGTTTCAGACGAGCGCTCAGTTCCAACACTCGCTGTTCGATGCGATCACGACCGATCTGATCCCACATTTTGCAGACATCAGCCAGTGCTTGTTTCATTGGGAAGTTATCGTTGCCGACATATTGCAGTTGCATGTTCAAAGGCTGGTTCATCGCTGCCATCGAGCTGTTGATAATGTGCAACGGCTGTGGACGGTCGTACCAGAATTGTTTGAGCCGTTCGGCATTGTCACGGACATACAAAATGCCACTGGCACCGGGACCACACTGCCACTTATGGCCTGGGCCCGCGTAAAAATCGCAGTCCATATCGTGGAAGTCGAGATCCAACATGCCGATACCGTGGGCACCATCGACTAAGGTTGGGATCTGATTGGGGATCGCCACCTCTTTGCAGATCCGCTTTGCCGGCAAGGTGGTGCCGGTTTTGTAGGTAATGTGCGAGAACGCCAGCAACCGCACTCGCGAACCATACAGCGCCACCGCATCGGCAAACACCTGCACAAACTGATCTTCAGTAACGCTGTTGGCGCCGGTATCCACCGGGATCTCCAGTTCAATTACTTCAACCCCGTAGCGCTCGCTGACAACATGCAGCGGCGAGGTCAAACCGATGTGCTCGTGGTGGGTAGTCAGCACCACATCACCGGCTTCAAATTGCAATCCGCCGATGATGCTACAAATACCATCGGTGGTATTGCGGCTAAGTACAATCTCATGCGGCTCGGCGCCAAAGCCCGGTGCGACATCGGCAATCATCTGAGTGACGTGTGGGAACGGACCAAACTTATCACCCATTGCGTAGGGATCTCGTGCCACTAGACGATTATTGCGTTCCAGTTTATCCAGCACGGTTCGCGGGATAGAGCCGGTGGTACCGATGTTCATGTAGCAGCTATCTTTTGGCAAGATGAACTCGCGGCGCAATGATTGCCAAAGCTTGTTTGGCCGGAAGTCGCTAGCCCGCCATTCAGGTTCGGCAACCGCCGCCATTGCTGAGCTAGGCAACGCCATCGCAGCGGCAACGCCGCTTCCTGCTTTTAAAAACTGACGACGACTGGTGACACTGGTTAATGCTGATGACACGAGAAAACTCCTTTAGGGCAAAATCCAAGCAACGCACTGATATTGCGTTGAATCTGCGACATTAATTTAGTTTTCCAGAATAAGATTGCGGTGACATCAAACTATTGAACTCGCAAGTGACTACCACTGAATTTAATTTAGATTGCTCAGCCAATGCTGTTTCATTAATAAACAAAAAGCACACCAATAACAACCAAAATGATATTTGATAGAGAGTTAAGTTAATTTCATTAAATAAACTTATCTGCACTCTACAAATTAAACAGCATGAATTTAATCTATTCGACAGACGGCCACCATTGAGCACAACGGCTGCTCAATGGCGGCTGCATTGCAGTTACTGTTTACGAAGATCAACCATCAACACATCACAACTGACACTGTGTAATACGCTGTTGGCGGTTGACCCCAGTAGCGACCGCAATCCGGATTGGCCGTGAGTACCAATAATCACCAGATCGATATCATGATCGTTGGCGGCACGTTCAATTTCATCCGAAGCCACCCCTTCACGCAGCAGCAGATTGCTGCGATTAATATTGTGCAGTTTGCCGAGCTCCTCCAAACGTTGCTCAGCGCGCTCGCGCAATGACTGCTTCATCGCCACCATTTGATCGGCAAAATCCAGACCATCGATGGTGTAGGCGATCGCCATCGGTTCTTGCACATGAATAAAGTACAGTTGCGCCTCGTTGTTTTGGCAAACCCGCAACCCACGTCGAATAATCTGGTGGTTATCGTCATGAAAATCTAACGCAATCAGAATCTTGGTGTACTTATCCATGGTGATTTCCTCGCCCTGTAGTGATCGGCCTGAACGGCCATTGCAACCTTGAACTTGCTAACTCTAATAGCAACATTAGTGGCTGCTGAGTACTTTGACTCACATCAATGACCCGGCAAAGTTGGTGAGCAAAGGCAGTGAATAGTGCTGCAAACCGCCACAATCACCGCAGTCAGTACTGATTGTCGCCAGCAGTGAAAGCACCGCGGCAGTCACGCGGTCAATCCAAGCAGTGACATAGCCACATTGAAGGACCAATTATGAACAGAACTGCTCGATTGCTCAGCCGCGCGTTGCTGGCGCTCACCATCATCAGCGCACCGCTGACCGCCCTTGCCAATCAAGATGGCGGTATTGCCGCCAACCCCGAAGCGGTATCGCCACTGCTCAATGGCATGCAAGTACCGGCAATTACGGTGCAAAACAGCGCGGGCGAAGCGCTTTCACTGAACCAGTTGCTGGCACAAAAGCCAAGCTTGGTGCTGTTCTATCGTGGCGGTTGGTGCCCCTACTGCAACGCCCAGCTGGCGGGACTGCAGCAAATTGAGGCGCAACTAAAGCAGCTGGGCGTGCAAGTATTGGCACTGGCACCAGAGCCACCGGAAGAACTAAAGGCCGGTGAAGGCAAAGGCAATTACCAACTGTTGAGTGACCGTAATCTGCAGGCCACCACCGGTTTTGGCTTGGGTTATACCCTCTCTGGTGCCGCTAATCTGGGCTACAAAGCCAAGATGGGCGATCGCTTGGTGTTGAGCCCTGAGGGCCAAGTGATCTTGCCGGTACCTGCGGTGTATCTGGTTGATACCGATGGCGTAGTGCAGTTTTCCTACGTTAACCCTAACTTTAAAGTGCGCGCCCATCCTGAGCTTATCCTCAAAGCGGCCGAGCTAATGCTGGCAAGCAACTGAATCCAAATCACAAAGGCGATCGGCAGATCGCCTTTTTTATTGGCGCCAGCGCCCACCTTTGCTTAGATGGCTCCCCCCTACCTTGGAGCCACTATCCATGACCCAAACCATTATTTTTGATACCGATCCAGGTATCGACGATGCAATGGCACTGCTGTTCGCTCACGCTCTACCGAACATCGATCTGTATGGCATCACCACCGTTTTTGGTAACGCCACCATCGATGATGGCACCAAGAACGCCTGCTACCTGCGCGATCGCTTTGGCATCAACGCCATTATCGCCAAAGGCGCCGACAAACCGCTGGTTCGCCCACCAGTCGGACCAACCACCATCGTTCATGGTGAGCATGGCTTAGGCTATGTCGAAGCCCCAGCGGATACCGCGATTAACCTCGATCCACGCCCGGCCTATCAGTTCCTGTGTGAAGAGGTAAAACGTCGCAGCGGCGAGATCACCATTGTGGCGGTTGGCCCGCTGACTAACTTGGCGCTGGCCTTGCAGCACGATCCTGAAATCACCCAGCATGTGAAGCAGGTGGTGATCATGGGTGGTGCCTTTGGCCTTGATGGCAACTGCGGCAACGTCGCGCCATTTGCCGAAGCCAATATCCACGACGATCCGCACGCCGCCGATCTGGTGTTTACCGCTGATTGGCCGGTGGTGATCGTCGGTTTGGATGTCACCCATAAAGCGTTCTTTAGTGGCGAATACTTGGATGCGTTGCGCGACAGCGCCGGCGAAACCGGCCAGTTTATCCACGACATCAGCCGCTTCTACTTGGAGTTCTACTCCAACAAGGTGGGCCTGAACGGTTGTCACGTCCACGATCCATCGGCGATTGCCTATGTCGCCGATCCAAGCCTATTCGGCACCCGCTCTGGCCCAGTTCGAGTGGTGTGTGACGGCCCACTGACTGGCATGACCGTGCAGAAAGTCGATGCCCGCCGTTACTCTGACGATGAGTTCAGCGATCACCGCGCCCAACAGGTATGCGTCAGTGTCGATGACCAGCGACTACTGAAGCTGTATCAAGACAGCATCAACCGTTTGGCCTAAAACTCATCGGCTAATGCCACTGCAAACAAAAAACGCTCCGAATCGGAGCGTTTATTATTTGAGCCAAAGCCAGTCCGAGAATGCGTTCTCGGCTACCCAGCAACGTTGCTAAGTACTGTTAGTTAGCCACTCGATTCCATTGCGTAGGAGAAATCGCCGCAATCGAGGCGTTCAACGCAACTGCTAGGGGTTCTACCAGTAAGTTGAACAACGCAGAGTGCGGCGGTTTCCACTAGCAGGGGCTAGTGATTCGGGTTGATTCGCGCCATCGACAATGCATCGGCGTATTGGCCATTGCGAAAGGCGTAATCGCGCAGTTCCCCTTCGGTGACAAAACCAAATTTCTGATACAAATGCTGGGCGCGATGGTTGTCGCTAAATACGGTCAACTCGATCCGATGCAGATCCAGCCAGTTGTCGGCCAAGTCGATCATTGCGCTCAGCAGCGCTTGCCCGATCCCAAGTCCTTGATGGCTGTCTTTAACCCCCATACCAAAGTCGCCGACATGGCGGCGGCGATGGCACTCACTAATGGTCAAACCGATACTGCCAACCAGCTCACCATCCACTTCTGCCACCAAACTGAATACATTGCTGGGCTGATTGCTTAACCGTTCACGCCAACGGTTGGGTTCGGCAAACGGCATCTGCAAGGTATTCATCTGCGCATTGCCATGGCTATAAAGCGCCACGATCGCATCCGCATCGGCAACGGTGCTTCGGCGAACCACAATATCCATCGATAACTTTCCTTGTCGCGGTCTTATCTCAGCAGGTTACCGATGGCGTGTTCAAAAAAACAACCGTTAAATGGTTAACTCATCGAATGCAGACCGATCAGATTGCCCTCGGTGTCTCGCACCAAGGCGATAAAGCCATGCTTGCCGATGGCGAATTTCGGTTTCACGACGGCCCCGCCAGCCTCCGCCGCCCGCTGTTGCTGGACGGCGCAATCGTCGCAAGAGAAATAGACCACGGTGCTGTTGCCACCGGCACTGCAATCAGCCATTTTCACCAAGGCGCCACTGGCACCGTACTCTTCATGGTGGCCGGGGAACAGCCACATTTCGATCTCATCGCTGGGCTCTTCCATCGCTTCCAGTTCCAGCGCAAACACCTGTTGATAAAAGGCTTTGGCACGCGCCATCTGATCCACGTAGATCTCAAACCACCCCACCGGATTGCTCGCCATAACGGGCTCCTGATTTATCCATCGTAACCCGTTAACCCTAGCTCACCGGCAGCGCCTTAAACCTGAAACTTGGCCAACTGCTGCTGCAATTGCATACAGTTTTGCTGCATCGCTTCTGAGGCCTGCTGCAACTGGACGCCAACGGTAGTTAGCTCGGCGCTGTCTTGGCGCAAGTGATCGCAGCGGGCGGTCATCACCTCACTGACTTGATGCTGCTCTTCGGCGGCGGCGGCGATCTCGGCCACTTGCGCCGAGATCCGCTCCACTTCGGCGACGATCCGCAGCAACACCGATTCTGCTTGTTCCGCCTCAACGGCACTGGACTTGGCCAACTGTTGTCCGTGGTTCATGGCGCCAACCGCCACCTGACTGGTGCTTTGCAACGCCTCGATCATCGACCGAATTTCATCAATCGAAGCGCTGGTACGCTGCGACAACACCCGCACTTCATCGGCTACCACCGCAAAACCGCGTCCCGCTTCGCCAGCGCGTGCCGCCTCAATGGCCGCATTCAATGCCAATAAGTTGGTCTGGGCGGCGATCGCTTCGATGGTTTCCAGCACCTTGTCGATGCCCTGCGCGTGTTGCTCCATCTGGCCGATCACTTCGCCGCTGTGCACCACCTGTTGCAGCAGTTGATCACTGCTGGCGACTGAACGCAGGATCACCTCACGCCCTTGGCGACAGGCGTCACTGACATTGGTTACCGCATCGTTCGCGGCGCAGGCTTGCTGCGCCACCATGTTGGCGCTTTGTTCAAGTTGCCCGACCGCTGTGGCGATCTGCGCCAGTTGATCATCTTGGCGCGCCACCGCCTCGGCCTGTTGCAACGCCTGTACCGCAGTGGTTCGACTTTGATCTGACAAGGCCTCCGCTTGACCACGAACATTGCCAACGATCTGCTGTAATTGCTCGATAAACTGGTTGAGATGGCTAGCCACTTTACCGACTTCATCGGCACGGTGAATATCGATGCGACGAGTTAGATCCGCCTCGCCCTCAGTTAAATCGTTGATCGAACTGCGCAGGGTTTCGACCGGTTTAAGCAGATGGTGCAACAGCCAGCCGGTCAGGAGCGTGATCACTACCACCACCAGCAAGGTCACCAGCAACATCCGCAAGGTCATGGCGATGATCCCCTGCTCCAGCTGTTGCTGATCCGCCAGGATCACCACTTGCCAATGCGCATCGGCAATGTCAGTGACCGCCAGATAGTGGCTTTGACCTTGGAAAGCGACCAAATTCGGTACCGTTGGATCGTATTGCTTAATGGCATCGGCAGCGACTAGTTGGTTGAGGTTGGTCAGCAGCAGACTGTCGTCATCCGCGGCAATCACCCGCTGCTTAGCATCCACTAGCAATACTCGTTGCTGCTTGGAGGCGCTGGCAAGCACCGAGTTGGCGATGGCACCGAGCGAGATATCGGCGGCCACCACCCCAGAAAATGCGCCATCAAAACGCTGCGACAAGCTCAGCACCATGCCGCCATGAACATCTTGATAGGGATCGGTAAACACCAACTGCGACTGCGCTTGCGCGCTTTGGTACCACGGACGCTGGCGCGGATCGATGGCCGGTGCAGGCTGATCCAGTTGGCTCCAGACTAACTCGCCGTTGCCGTAGCCAGCGTACATCAGATCAAAGCCATTACTGGCGGCCAGCAGATTAAAGGTGGCGGTTTGTGGCGCGCGCTGTTGCAGTTGCGCTGCGGTTTGCCGCACCATCTGCGCCCGAGGCTGCAACCATTGCTGCAAATTTTGCTGCAGCGATTCCACCTGAGTGTGCAGTTGCTGCTGCAGTTCCGCTTGGCTTTGCTGCCAGTAGTAGGGCAACACAAATGCGGCTTGAATCAGCCCCGTAAACAGCGCTACCAGCGCCACAAAGCCTTGCAACCGAGTTTTTATCCGCATTGTTATGCCCTAGAAAATGACCGACAGTCGGTTATCGGCCAAGACTCGGCAAAACTGAGCAGGCTTTTAATGGGCTACGGTTTACTGGTCAGATCTCATAGTGCAAACCACACTCGCGCTTGATCCCGAAAAAGCGGGTATCTTCTTCGTTCTCGCCAAGTTCTAGCGGCCTTGAGGTATGATAGTCACCGATTGAAGCGTAGCCCTGATGCCACAGTGGATGATACGGCAGTTCATGTTCAGTTAAGTATTGGTGCACCTGCTTGGCGTGCCAATCCAGCACGGGCAGCAGTTTAAAGCGGCCGGAACGGATGGCTAAAAACGGCAATTCACTGCGGCTTTGGGATTGCTGCCGCCGCAGCCCGGCAAACCAACTGCCAACGGCTAATTCGTCCAAGGCTTGGCGCATCGGCTCAACTTTGTTCAAGCGGTTGTAGTGATCCAGCCCCGCCTCCCCTTGCTGCCATAACTGCCCAAAGCGCGCCTCCTGCCACGCCGGGCTATGCTTGGCGCGAAACACTTTGAGGTTTAGCTTCAGCCGCTCTGTCAGTTGATCGATAAACTGGTAAGTTTCCGCAAACAGGTAGCCGGTATCGGTTAGCACCACTGGGATCTGCGGCGCTTGCTTGGTGACCAGATCCAGCATCAGCGCCGCTTGCGCACCAAAGCTGGAAGTCAGCACATGGTTGCCGGGCAACTGCTCCAGCCCCCAAGCGATCCGCTCTGCTGCGGTAAGCTGCCCAAGCTGCTGATTCAGCACCGCCAGCAGCGCTTGGCTGTCTGGACTTTGCGGCTCGCGCAGCAGCGCCGCCAGTTGGGCTGAGGTTGGCGTTAACATGCTCTCCCCCTAACGCGACTAAGCCGCGTAGAAATCGTCTTTGGGCACCACTACCGCAGCAATAATGCCAACCCGAACCACAAAGTCACCAAAGCGTTCTTCCGGTTGACGCTCTGCCACCCAGCGGCCGATCAAGCTGTCCAATTCGGCAAACAGTGCCTGCTCATCAAGGTTGCCACGATACAGCTTGGGAATGCGGCTGCCATTATGATTGCCACCCAGATGCAGGTTGTATTTGCCCGGCCCTTTGCCAACCAACCCCACCTCCGCCAGCATCGCTCGGCCACAGCCATTGGGGCAGCCGGTGATGCGGAAGATGATTGCCTCTTCAGGCACCTGGTGTTTTGCCAGCAACGCCTCTAAACGATCGACATAGCTTGGCAGCACCCGCTCGGCTTCGGCCATCGCCAATGGACAGGTCGGCAGCGACACACAAGCCATGGCGCTTTTGCGCTGGTTAGAGTGGCTGTCGTTGATCAGCCCGTGCTGCCGCGCCAACTGTTCAATCACCGCTTTGTCGCGTTCAGCTACCCCCGCAACAATCAGGTTTTGGTTGGCGGTCAAGCGAAATTCACCTTTGTGGATTTGCGCAATCGCTGCCATTCCGGTTTTCAGTGGCTTATCGACAAAATCAAACACCCGACCATTTTCAATAAACAGCGTCAGGTTGTGTTTGCCATCAATTCCCGCGGTCCAACCGAAGGCATCGCCGCGATGGGTCAACTCGAACGGCGCGGCGGCAGCGAAGGTTACCTCGGCGCGGCGCTCAACCTCTTGCTTAAACACCGCAAGGCCAATGCGATCGATGGTGTACTTGGTCTTGGCGTTTTTGCGGTTAACCCGGTTACCGAGATCGCGCTGGGTCGACACCACCGCAGCCGCCACCGCCAACGTGTGCTTGAGCGGCACAAAACCAAGGTTATCAGCGGTACGCGGGTAGGTCGCTTGATCACCGTGGGTCATCGCCAAGCCACCACCAACCAACACGTTAAAGCCAACTAACTGCCCCGCCTGTTCGCCGCTACCAGCAATCGCCACAAAATTAAGATCGTTGGCGTGCAGATCAACGTCGTTGTGCGGCGGCACGACTACCGTGGTTTTGAATTTTCGCGGCAGGTAGGTTTGCCCCAAGATCGGTTCCACTTCGGCGCCACTGGCCTCGGCGGTGGTAGCACGGTCCGATTCGGTACTTTCGATCTTTTCGCCATCGAGCCAGATCTCGGCGTAGGCGCGGGTGTGCGGCAGCAGGTGCTCAGAGATCTTCTTTGCCCACTCATAAGCTTGGCTGTGCAGTTCCGATTGCTCGGGGTTAGAGGTACACAGCACATTGCGGTTTACATCGCCAGCGGTGGCAATCGAATCGATGCCGATGCGATTTAGCATCTGGTGCATCGTTTTGATGTCGCGCTTCAATACCCCGTGAAACTGAAAGGTCTGCCGGGTAGTTAAACGGATACTGCCAGCGTGACTGCTGTGCTTGGCAAAGTCGTCAATCGCCAACCACTGCTTGGGAGTGATCACCCCGCCGGGCAGCCGCGCCCGTAACATCACCGTGTGCAGCGGCTCCAATTTCTGTTCGGCGCGTTCGGCGCGAATGTCGCGGTCATCCTGCTGATACATGCCGTGGAAGCGGATCAGCTGGAAGTTATCGGAGGTGAAACCGCCGCTGACAGGATCGGTCAGATCGCTAGCGATGGTGCCGCGCAGCTGCTGGCTTTGGCCTTTGATCCGTTCGTTATCCGCCAGTTTGCCGGTCACCACCAAGTCTTGCAGTTCCGCCGGTAATTGATTGCTGCTCATCAGTACACATCCTTGAAAAAGCGTTTTTGTTGTTGCAGTTCGAACAGCCACTCAGCCGCTTGCTCGCTGTCCAGCTGCCCCTGCTCGGCGGCGATATCTTTTAACGCTTGCTCTACCGCTGGTGCCATGGTGCTGGCATCACCGCACAGATACAGCACGGCACCGCGCTCTAGCCACTGCCACAGTTCGCTGGCTTGCTCTCGCAGGCGGTCTTGGACGTAGATTTTGTCGGGCTGATCGCGGCTGAACGCCAAGGTGAGCTTTTCCAGCTCGCCGCTGGCCAGATACTGCTGCCACTCCACTTGGTAGAGGAAATCCTCGGTAAAGTGTGGATTACCAAAGATCAGCCAACTGTTACCACGGATCCCATCAGCGGCACGCTGCTGCATAAAGGCGCGATAGGGCGCAATGCCGGTGCCGGGGCCGATCATAATGATTGGGGTGGTGGCATCGGCAGGTAGGCGGAAGCGGTCGTTGGACTCGACAAACACTCGCAGCTTATCGCCCTCCCCGAGTCGGGTTGCCAGCGCCCCCGATACCGCACCGAGGCGTTCGATGCCATCGCGCTGCTCGGCCACTTTGGCAACCGTTAGATGCACTTCGTCACCCACTTCCGCTTGCGAGGAGGCGATCGAATACAGCCGTGGGGTCAGTGGTCGCAGCATCGCAGTCAGCTCATCAGCGGTGACCTTAGTGCCGCTCGGCAGTGGGTAACGTTTGATTAAATCGACCAATTGGTGCGAAGTGATAAAGCGCCGCAGCTGGGTGCCATCATTGATGATGTTGTTAAGCGGTTCGCTGCCCGTCAACGCCGCCCAGCCTTTAACTACGGCGGGGCTCAACAAGGTAAGTTCATACTCACTTTGCAGTTGCTGTTTGATGGTGCTGTCTCCGGCTAAATCCAATAGCAGCAAGATCTCATCCACCAGCGCACTGGGGTTATCCAACCAAATACCGAGGGCATCACCGGGCTGATAGCGGATCTCGGAATCGCCAAGATCGATCTCGACATGGCGAATGTCTTTGCTGGAGTTACGGCCGGTGATCTTTTGACTGACGATAAGTTCAGCCTGATAAGGAGACTGCTTGGTGAAGTTAGCGGTTTCGGCTTGCGCAAACGGCAACACCTGCGCCGTGCCGGCACTGGCAGCGGCGCTTTGTGGCTTCGGCAATGCCTGCCAAATCGCTTGCTGCCAGGTATTGGCGCTGTCGGCAAAGTCAACATCGCAGTCGACTCGCTCGGCAATTCTGCTAGCCCCTAGCTCTGCCAACCGAGCATCAAGTTCTTTGCCGGTTTGGCAAAACTGCTGGTAACTGGAATCCCCTAGGGCCAGTACGCTGAACTGCAACCCATCCAATTGCGGCGCCCGTTTGCCCATCACAAACTTATGGAATCCCAAGGCGTCATCCGGCGGATCGCCCTCGCCGTGAGTGCTGACCACCAGCAGCAGTCGCTGCTCTTGGGCTAACAGCTTTGGCTTGTAATCGCTCATCGATTTCAGCGTCACCGCCCAGCCTTGCTCACTGGCGGCTTTGCCCGCTTGCTCGGCGACGCTGCGGCCATTGCCAGTCTGGCTGCCATACAAGATGGTGAGCGCGGCACTGCTGTCACTCACCGCAGCTGGATTTTCGCCAGCAACAGCGGCAACCTGGCTTGCCCCTTGATTCGCCAACGCCGCCAGATAGCCGCTGATCCAAGCCGCTTGTACCGGCGTTAGTTCCGCCGCCAGTGCTCGCAACTTGGTTACCTGCTCTGGTGCCAGCATTCCTGCACCGGCCTGCAATTCGTTCAACAGCATCAACGCTCCCTGATCGCTTGTGTCATTCACTTGATAGCCCACAGGGTAAGGAGCCTTGATAGTTATAAAAAATACTCAATTTGGTTTTTTTATAACTAAAGTGCATATAAAGCCCAATTAGGCCCCGGCGCTTAGCAACGCCAAAATTCCAGATAAGCGAATGCAATTGCTGCAGAACTAAACAAGCGTTTGAAACTGCGCTGGATCAAAGTACATTGTTTTCGATTGCCTTTATCGTGACTTCCATCCATTACACACCTTTGACGGTTGTGATGAACGTGGGAAACTCCAGAAAATATGTGACCAATCGACATCATCTGCGCTGAATGTTGGTTGGGGGCAGGTTGATATCTGGTGTCCAAGGTTGGACACACAAAACATCATTCACCATGTTTGGACAACACAGAGAATCAGCCAAATTTAGTTTCGACAATAACCAATAACGGGCGCAAACAGGTACGACAGATATCGACCTGCCCCGTCACCGAGGACCTGATTGTGAAGATCGCCGTGATCAAGGAGATTCAACCAGGAGAGACGCGCGTTGCGCTGATCCCCGCCAACGTCAGCAAGCTCACCAAAGCCAAGCTGACCGTTACCATCGAGAGTGGCGCTGGCCTAAAAGCCGGTTTCACCGATGAGGATTACCAAGCTGCCGGCGCCACTATTGGCACTGATCGCCCGTCGACACTGGCGGATGCGGCAGTGGTATTAACCCTCTGCGGCCACGGTGATGCCTTGATTAAACTGCTGCCGCAGCTGCAATCAGGCCAAACCTTAGTGTCGATGATGGATCCGCTGGCTAATCCAGCGGTAGCGTCGATTTTGGCAGAGCATCAGATCAACGGCATCGCCTTAGAATTGGTGCCGCGCATTACCCGCGCGCAATCGATGGATGTCCTCTCCAGCAACGCCACCATTGCCGGTTACAAAGCGGTACTACTGGGTGCGGCCAATGCCCCACAGCTGTTCCCGATGATGATGACCGCTGCTGGCACGCTTAAGCCTGCCCGGGTGTTCGTGATGGGGGTTGGCGTTGCTGGCTTGCAAGCTTGTGCCACCGCCAAACGCCTTGGTGGGGTGGTTGAAGCCTATGACATTCGCCCCGCCGCCCGCGAACAGATCCTGTCGGTCGGTGCGCGACCGGTGGAACTTAACATCGAAGCGGAAAACACCGAAACCAAAGGCGGTTACGCCAAAGAACAAAGCGCCGACTTTATCGCTAAGCAGCAAGCGGCGATGGCCGATGTGTTAGCCCAACAAGATGTAGTGATCACCACCGCGGCAATCCCGGGTCGCAAGGCGCCGGTACTGATCACCGAAGCGCAGCTGAATAAGATGAAGCCCGGATCGATCATCGTCGATTTGGCGGCGGAAACCGGCGGCAACTGCGAACTGACCGAAGCGGGCAAAACCGTTCAACATCACGGCGTGACCATCATTGGCCCGCAAAACGTGCCCGCCAGCGTTCCTAATCACGCCAGCCAAATGTTTGGCACTAACCTCACCAACCTACTGCTGTTGATGGCTAAAGAGGGTGAGCTGAATTGGGACTTTGAGGATGAGATCATCCGTGACACCACCGTCAGCTTTAATGGCGAAGTGGTCAATGCCCGTCTGCGCGACCTGTTACAACTGCCGACACTGATGACTGACGAACCGGAACCAGAGCCGGAAAACGCCGCCGCCAGCAACGAGGAGAGCAAATAAGATGGAACTGATGCTACTGATCACCCTGTTTGTGGTGGCGATCTTTTTGGGGGTGGAGCTGATCACCAAGGTGCCACCAACCCTACATACGCCGCTGATGTCGGCTTCCAATGCCATCTCGGGCATTACTTTGGTCGGGGCGCTGTTGGCTGCCGGCTCTGGTGCTGGGGTATGGGTCAACATCCTTGGCTTTATCGCGGTGGTGCTGGCCACCATCAACGTGGTTGGCGGCTACTTGGTCACCAACCGGATGCTGGCGATGTTTAAAAGGAAGTAACCACCGATGAGTTCAACCGTTGTTTATCTGGCCTACCTTGTGGCCGCGGTGCTGTTTATCCTCGGCATCAAAAATCTAACCAAACCTCGTACTGCGGTACGCGGTAACCAACTGTCTTCGCTGGGGATGTTGATTGCAGTGGTAGTCACCCTGCTGGATCAACAGATCTTAAGTTACAGCTGGATCATCGTCGGCATGATCATCGGCGGTGGCGTCGGTACCTATCTGGCCCGTACCGTGCAGATGACCGCTGTACCAGAGATGGTGGCGGCGCTGAATGGCTTTGGTGGCGGAGCCTCGCTGTTTGTAGCGCTGGCCAACGTCGCCGATCCCAGCATGGGCGGTAACACCATCGCCCAGCTGTCGATTGCCGTCACCGTGCTGATCGGCTCGGTCACCCTCTCCGGTTCGTTCGTTGCCTTTGGCAAACTGAGAGAGCTGAAAGTGTTTAGTGATGGTTCGCTGAAGATCCCCGGCGGCACCCTGACTAACGCTATTCTGTTCGCCGTTGGCCTGCTTCTAGTGCTGCTGCACACCAACGCCCCGAGCGGCGCGCTGATCCTGCTGCTGGTCGCCGTCGCCATTGTGCTTGGTCTGGCACTGGTGCTGCCGATTGGCGGCGCCGATATGCCGGTGGTGATTGCCCTGCTGAACTCTTACTCCGGCATCGCCGCCGCCACGGCCGGTTTTATCAGCGGCAACACCGTGCTGATCATCTCCGGTTCACTGGTTGGTGCCTCTGGCCTGATCCTGACCCAAATCATGTGTAAAGCGATGAACCGTTCGCTGACCAACGTGCTGTTTGGGGTAATGGCTGAGGGCGGCGAAACCATCGACGCCGACGAAGTGTATGCCGGTAAGGTCAAATCCTCCTCGCCAGAAGAAGTGGCGATGATGCTGGAAACCGCTGAACGAGTAGTAATTGTTCCGGGCTACGGTCTGGCAATGGCGCAAGCGCAACACGCGGTACGGGAACTGGCCAACGTGATGGAAGCCCGTGGTACCGAGGTGAAATACGCCATCCATCCGGTTGCAGGGCGGATGCCGGGGCACATGAACGTATTGCTGGCGGAAGCGGAAGTGCCGTATGAGCAGTTGGTGGAGATGGATGAGATCAACCCGCAGTTCGAGCAAACTGATGTGGCGATCGTAATTGGCGCCAACGACGTTACCAACCCTATGGCACGGGAAGACAAAGGCAGCCCAATCTACGGCATGCCAATCCTGAATGTAGATAAGGCCCGCAACGTGATTATCGTTAAGCGCTCATTAAGCCCAGGCTTTGCTGGTCTGCCGAATCCGCTGTTTGCCAAAGACAATGCCTTGATGTTGTTTGGCGATGGTAAGAAAGCGATTGTCGAGCTGACCGCTAGTTTGAAAGAAGCGGATTAACCCAAACCAAAACAACAACGGGGACTCATTGGAGCCCCCGTTGTTGTTTACCTCATCAACTGACATCTAACCTTGAGATTCAATCGCCATTGATGACTTAAAAGGCGTAGTTAAACTCTACCCAGTAACGATCGTCATCACTGGCATCGGTGTAGTACGCGCGGATGTTCTGTTTCGGGGTCAGCTGATAGGCAAACGACACCTCAACCACCCCCGCTTGCAACTGCAAACCACCATCAGCGATGTCATCTTCCCACGACTTACCGCTCAGTTCGGTGGTGTACTGGTAGCTCGAAAGCATCCAGATGTTGTCGGTGATGCTCCATTTGACGTACATCATCGCGGTGGCGATGGTGGAGGCGATATCAACCCCTTCGCTCTGCATCCGCTGTCCCACCACCTGTCCAGGAGTAACGGCAAACTGTTCGGTATTGTCTTCGACAATCACCCCACCGGCGTACAGAATTGGCCAGATCAGCAGGCTGTCACCAACGGGAATGGTTGCCACTGGGCCGGCTTGAATCACCGACATGGTGCCGTAGAACGGGTGATCCGCCAGCACCGCATCAACCGAGAATCCGAGACCATTTTTGGTATTAACGGTGCCGTAGCGTAGCCGGTAAGAACGGTTGTCTGCTTCATCATCGAATGTTGGCTGTCCAGTTGCAGGGTCTAAACCAGAGAACTTGGGATTCTTATCCTTCTCGTTAAAGATGTTTTTCACCTCGAACAAGATCCCGGTTTTCTGATCGTATTCGCCCTTGTCTTCCGACAGCGCCCGCATCCCTTTGAGGTTGGCGCCAAAGTTACCGTAGGACAGACCCAGGTAGTTGTAGACCTCGGTTGGGCTGCCCATGTCTGGGGCATCGTTGGCCATTGCTGGCAGGCTCAGTGCGACCATGACGGCGGCGGCAGTTAGCTTTTTCATCATCATTACTCCATGTCACAAAAATCGGGTTAGTGCGCGATTGGGGTTTGGTTATTCGGGTTGTTTTTGTTGTTTTGGTAATCGCGCCATTTGGCGCCGAACACCTGTACAAACAAGATGCCATTGAGCACAAAACTAAGCAGACCAAGAGCCAACATCAGTTCGTCGTTACGCGGTAGCATCACCACGTTACTTTCGTAAAACGCTGGGTTGGAGAAGTAGTACATAAAGCTCAGTGCAAGCGTGAACGCTCGGGCTTGCAGCCAAGTACCTTTGGCAATCAGCAACGATGGGATGGTGGCGGCAGTTAGCACCATAAATTGAGCGGTAGCCGAGCCCGGGAAATTCAAGTAAACAAAGGCGAAGTTCCACACGTCGTAAGCGATAATCCAGAAGCTGGTCATCGCTGGCCACACCATGTCGCGCACCTTATCTTCACGGGCATGAATGTAGGCCCAGCCCGTCATAGTGACGATTGAGAAGATGCCGCCAATGGCATTGAGGACGTTGGCGGTGTAGCCCATCGAGAAATCCTGCATCACCGCTTCAGCGATGTTGATGCCAAGGAAAGCGGCGGCAGCAAATTTGGCCCACTTAAACTCACCG
The DNA here is from genome assembly GCF_000422665.1 of Ferrimonas senticii DSM 18821. Taxonomy (GTDB): domain Bacteria; phylum Pseudomonadota; class Gammaproteobacteria; order Enterobacterales; family Shewanellaceae; genus Ferrimonas; species Ferrimonas senticii. The sequence continues at coordinate 294,008 of NZ_KE383899.1, forward strand.
ACTTTGGTGTAACGGATCAGGGTGAACAGCACACAGGCACCAACCACCGAGTAGAGTTTGACCCATTTAAACCAGTAGCTGACTTCGTAGCTGGCCCAAAGTGGGATCAGCGCGATTGGCAACACAAAGAAGATCACCACCGTTGGCCATTTGTAATGGCGGCAGATCTCGTTCATCGCCATCAGCCCCAGCAGAACAAACAGCACGTGGGCGTAAGCACGCCACTGAATCCATTTATGCCCAGTGAAGTGTTTATCGCCTTTGTCATAGCGAAAACGAGTATCGGAACTGAACACCATGCTGGCGTCAGTAAAATCATCAATTTTGGCATCCGCAGCGGCATGGATAACCAGTTGGTCGCCTTGCAGTTGCCATTGATGTTGCTCGACCACGTTGTCGCCACCGTACTGTTTGGTAATAGTGACGTCGGTGGCACTGGTAAACTCAAGCCGGTACAACAGGCTACCTTGGCCGGGATCGCCATCCATGGTGCCTTGCCAGATCTGGCCTTGCAGATCCGGCGCCACTTGCGCGCTTACCTGCGGTGCAAGGGCGCTAATACACAGCAATAACAGGCTGGTGAACAATAACCGTAAGTTGTTCATTGAGGTTTCCTTAGGGGGAGCACACTCCCCCTAGAAAGAGACAGTCGGGGCGGCTATGCCGCAGCAGGTTTGGTGGTTGGTAGCTGACAGTCTTTGATCAACGGCGGTTCACGACCATCGGTTGGCGGTTCAAAACTGCCGTCAGGTTTGCGACCTTTTTTGAAGTACCACCACAGGTAGGCGATATGCAGCACCATATTGATGGCGCCCCAAACCCACAGCACGGTATTGTTAGCCCAGCTGCTGGAATCCATCACGTGCACAAATGGGTCGCCCAAGGCGCGGATCAAGATGTGGCAGGCCAAGGTATAAACCCGGGCAATGATGTACAGTTCTGGCCGCTTTTTAATAAGTGGGTACAGTTCTGCCGCCATCAAAATACAGAATGAACTGGCGAAATAGCTGGCATTCTCGCCATATACAAACGCCATATTCCAAGTGGTATAGAGGAAGTTCCAAGCCGCGGTGGAATAAAATAGCAAGTCATTGGGTTTATCTTTGCCAATTAACCAATATTGCCGCTGGCCGTTTTTGTATTTCGGGAAAGGCATGGTGATCAGCAAAATCACCCCAGCAACAAAGTTAAAGTAGTTGGCGGTAACCAAATCTTTTAAGGTCGCTTCGGCGATATTCAGGAAGAGCACCCCATACAGTGCCCATAGTACCCAATCGCGGCGGAAGAAACGGTACAAGGCATTATTATCTTGACTGTACAAGTAAGCCAAGCGAGCAAAACCAACAATCAATGCCGTTGGCAGTAACACGCTGACTGTCTTAGCCCAGCGGAACCAACCCTCTAAATTATCCGCCCACAATGGTGCGGTTAATAAAGCCAATAGCCAAAATACAAAAGTAAAGCGCGGTGTTTTGCGCATAAACTCGACCAGCAACAACAGAAAAACTATGTAGCCAGTCATGGATGCGACGTATGTCCAGACAGGTATTTCCATATAGCCTCCGATCAATTAACGCTTTTACTCTAACTCGCCGCCAAAGCAATTTTGCGAGGTACATCACAGACACCATTTGATTATTTTTAGAGCGCACCGAATCAGCGTCGAACCAGATTCCAACAACAACAAACAGAGTGGTCGTTCAACCAGCCTTTGTTGAACAACATTACTCGCTGCAAATGTTGAAATTTACTAGCTGAAAATATTAAGCGAACAGCCGTTCACCGAAACTTGGAATAACTATTGACTAAGATCAAAGAAAAACAAATTAGAGCGAATACTCTAATCCTGTTTGTATGGCGATTTTTTGCAAGACTTAACGCCGGTAACGGCGCATTGATCATCTGTGAGGTGTTATGAAACGTGTCGTAATTGCCGCTTGCATGGCGTTGCTCTCTGGCAACCTAACTGCCGCTACGGTTGCTGGTGTGTCGCTGCCGGAACTGACCACCGTAGCCAGTACCGAAATCCCTTATCAAGGCGCTGGCGTGCGCAAAAAGTTCTTTATGAAGCTGTATGTCGCCTCGCTATACGGCAGCGATCAGGTCACTGCCATGCTCTCTGGCCACGCGCCGGCAATGATCCAGCTGGATATAATCTCAGGCTTGATCACCGCCGATAAGATGACCGCCAGCATGGAAGAGGGCTTTGCCCAATCCGCCGGCGATCGGTTAACGGCGCTGCGACCGCAGATCGACCAGTTTACCGCCGCGTTCAGTGCGCCGGTGGTGGAAGGCGATCGTTTTCAAGTTATCTCACTGCCCGGCCAAGCGGTCGAGCTGCATAAAAACGGCAGCAAATTGGTGGCAGTTGATGGTGAAGAGTTCCGCCAAGTACTGCTTGGCATTTGGCTCGGAGACAAGCCGCTAAGTGACGATCTAAAACAGCAGATGCTTGGCGGCTAACGATCGTCAGCACTAAGTTAAAGGCTTATGCCAATACTCATGTAAGTACTCATGCCAGTGCTTATGCAACTACTGGGGCAACGCTGTCTGGCGCTGCCCTTTTCCACATAAAAAGTAAGGTTTTAGTCATCAATGGCGGTATAATCTTAGGCTCTGCCCGCCACCGTTTATTGCCGATATGACCTACCTCTACCTGTGCATTGCCATCATCGCCGAAGTGATCGCCACCAGCGCTCTGAAAGCCTCCAATGGTTTTAGCAATCTTGGCCCCAGTTTGCTCTCTGCTGCGGGGTACGGCGTGGCGTTTTATTGTTTGTCGTTGGTATTAAAGACCATGCCGGTCGGCATCGCTTATGCCATCTGGTGTGGCTTAGGCATTGTGCTGGTATCGCTGGTGGCGGTGGTGCTGTTTAATCAAAAACTCGATTTTGCGGCGATCTTAGGCATGGGGCTGATTATCGCTGGCGTCACCATCATCAACCTGTTTTCCAACACCCACGCCTAATACCAATTCACCCAGCGCAGTCCACAGCATTGAACTGCGCGGTGTGAACTTAGTCAGTTTCGGTTTGCAGGCTTTCGCCAACTCGCAGCCGGCCGCCGCGCACCACAATCGCGTTCCCGCCGAAGAATGCCCCGGGCTTATCGGCCATTGGATTGAGCGCTATCAAGCTTGGCAGCGGCTCTTGCGGATGCATCCGCTGACCGCTGTGCTGATCAATTTTGGTTACCGGGCAACGCTCGCAGGGTTTACGAATGGCCAACTGCACCTGCGCGCCAGTTAACCGCCAAGGCTGCAGTTCGCTCATCGCACCGGCAAGCGCATCGACAATCACATTGCCACGAAAGCGACTCATCGGCACCGGTTGTTCCCCTTTGTCGATTAGCGCTTGATTGAGCTGCTGCAAGGTTTGCTGATTGCACAGCAAAATCGGATAGCCATCGGCGAAATGGGTATGACTCTGTTCACCGGCTTGTAAATATTTGCCACTGACGGCTCGGGTTTGGTCTTCGGCGAAGCGCACCAAATGCAGTGGCCGTGGACTTTGCAGCGCCTCGGTTAACCACTGCCCTGCCGCTTCGATGCGATTGGCCGCCAGTTGGCTGTCCCACACTTTAACCGCCATCGACTCAGCGGGATCGGCGTTTAGTGGCAGGGTTAAGCTTGGCAGGCTTGGGTGATGCAGCAGCAAGCTATCGGCGCTCAATTCGGTTTTCACGGTCGCCATCTGCGGCAACTGACGCTGGCTGACAAAGCGGCCTTTGTCGTCCACTACCATCCAGTGGCGATCCCACTTCAACCCCGTTGCGGTTACTTCAGCTTCGGTCAGTGAAATGCCCGCCAAGCCTTTGACCGGATAGATCCACAGTTCAGTTACGATTGTCATTTGCTGTTGTTTACTCACTCAAATATTTGCCCCAGCACCAAGTAGACGCTGGATTGGTCGCGGTCATTGCTGCCTAGACCCAAAGAAACAGTGCCGATGCCGGTTTCTGCGCCGGCGAAGATGCTGCCGGCGTAGATCAGCTCGTCGGCGCTGATGTCATCTCGATTTAACCAAACGTTGCCCGCTTCAAAGGTGAAACCGACAAACAACGGCGCATTGCCGGTGGCATCGCTTAAACCAAAATCGTAGTGATAGCCGATCCCTGCCAGCACTTTATGGTTGCCATACAAGGCATCACGGTGAAAACCAGACAGGTTAAAGAAGCCACCGGCGGTGGTGTATTGCGCCAAGGTCAAATCGTCCTCTTCACTAACCAGTGCTTCAGCTTTAGCAAAGAAGTTGTGGCGACCAATGTGCGACGCCCCCAACCAACGGCCATGGTAGACCCACTGCTCGATGTCGCTGGCAAGGCCGGTATTATTCGACGACACCATCAGATTTTGGTTTTGGCCACTGACCTGGCTAACGCCAAACTCCCACAGCGCCCCCTCGGTTGGGAAATAGCGGCGATCAAGATCATCCGAGGTGAACTTCAACTCTACCGCACGCTTCCAATAATCGGCACTTTGCGGCTGGCCAATGCTCGAGAAACGCTCTTTATAGTTGCCATCCTCATACAGATAGCTCAGCTCTAATTGGGCGCTGCTGCCAATATTCCAGCCCAGCCCCGCCGCGGTAGTTAACCGCTGTTGTTCCAACAACCCCAAGCGGCTGCTGCCATCAACGGTAAAGGTGTCCCAGTCGCGCTGTTCAAACTCAAACCGGCCAAAGGCATAGATCCGTCGCAGCTGTTCCAGTGGCTGATAATAATCGCTGCTAAAAGTACGCCGTGTTCCTAGGTTGATGGCATTGCGCCACTGACCATCTAAGGGACCGACGTTGTTCGAGGTTAAGGCAATGCCGAGCTCCCACTGCGCCACATCTTGGAAGTTGTCTTCAAACCGCAGGCCCAGATCGAACACGTTCGGCCCCCAGTCCTTACCCTTGGTGGTGATCACCAACTCCCGGCCATGGTCGCCATCCTTTAACGCCGCATCCACTTGGGCAAAGTCGTTAATGGCGTACACCCGATCAACCGCATTATCGATCTGCAGTGCAGTCGGATTGTCGCCAGGCTCTAATCGCAGCGCCTCCATAATCACTCGGTCTTTAACCCAAGATTGATTATTCAAACGTACTGCGACCAGCGGCGATGCCCCAGCAACCAGCTGTTGATGAGCGGTTTGTCGCTGCTGTTGATAGGCCCAGTAATCGTCGCCACTGATCGCCACCGCACTCAGCTTGCCAACTTGGCCGCGCATCGCCTCTTCACCACGGGCGATCATCAACGGCATCTGCTCAAAATCACTGGTACCGACCCCTTCGATGTTGGGCACAATCAGCAGATCCTGCGGTTGCATCAACGCCACTTGTTGATCCCGCGACAAGTTCGTTAGGTAGTTGGTGAGCTGATCAAGCACATCAAACACCGAGTTCAGTTGATCTTCTGACAACAGCGGTGAACCGATATCCACCGCAATCACCACATCGGCGCCCATATCCCGCACTACCTGCACCGGCATATTGTTCACCAGACCCCCATCCGCCAGTTGCTGGCCTTGCCATTTCACCGGCGCCAACGCACCAGGCACCGCCATACTGGCCTGCATGGCGGTGACCAGATCGCCCGAATCAATTCGCACTTCGGCGCGATCACTTAAGCTGGTAGCGACGGTACGCAGCGGGATCGGCAGGGTATCGAAATCTTTGACCTCGGCAATATTGCCAATCGAGCGTCGCAACAAACTGGCCATGGTCTGGCCTTCCAGCGCGCCTTTAGCAAATTTCAGCTTGTTGTCTTCAAAGCCAACTTTCAGTTCGATCGGGTAATCGTCGCGATGACGTTTGTTGCGCAAATCCAGATCGCTGCGCGGCACTTCGTCAGAAAAGCCGCTGGCAAAATCAAAGATGGTTAGCCGTCGTTCAATCTGCTCTGGCGAATAGCCGGCCGCATATAGGGTCGCCACGTAAGCGCCCATCGAGGTGCCGGCAATGTAATCAACCGGGATCTGATTTTGCTCCAGCACTCGCAATACGCCGACGTGCGCCGCCCCTTTAGCGCCGCCGCCGGACAGCGCCACCCCGACTTTAAGCCGCTGTGGGGTAGCCGCAACAGCCAAGGTGGAAAAGCCCAGTAACAGCAAAAACAGCCAACGGATCATCATCGCCAATACCAAAAGGTTGAAAGAATGTTGCTATGGTACTGAAGTATGGGTGATTTAAATATCCGCCAACGGACTAATCTGGCGCCTTAATGACGGTCAGTGGCGCGAATGACAACGGCTCGACTACCGCTGAGGGTAGCCGAGCCGTCAACTCAACAGCCAACACTAAGCCCCAAGGTTGGCGGTTTAGCTCATACCTCGTAAGGACTTTAATGGCGCCCAGCGCAAGATATGGCGCATATACGCCCATGGCCAGCCGGGCACATAGGCGTTCGGTTTTTCCGCTTCAATCGCTTTGACCATCGCCGCCACGCCAATATCGGTGTCGACCATAAACGGGACTTTGTCGACCTTTTCGTTGATCTCACTGCGAATAAAACCAGGGTGAATGCAGCTGGCTTTGATGTTGGTGCCAAGCAGATCGACCCGAATGCCTTCGGTCAGATTCGACAGCGCCGCTTTGGTGGCGGCATAAACGGTTAAGGCACGGCGGAAACCACGAACGGCGCTAACCGAGGAGATAGTCACCAGATGGCCATTATCTTTGGCGCGGAACAACTCCAGCGCTGCTTCACACTGAGCAATTGCCGACACAAAGTTGGTGATCGCGGTTTGCTTGTTGGCTTCAAAATAACCGGTACCGAGGCTGGCACCTTTGCCCATGCCGGCGTTGACGATGACTCGGTCGATGCCGCCATCGAACTCCGCCTCAAACGCCTTAAATACCTCGAATACTTGGTCGTGATCGTTCACATCTAATGATTTGACCAACACCTTTACGCCCGGATGTTGCTGCTCTAGCGTGGCTTTTAACGCCTCTAACCGTTCAACTCGGCGGGCGCACAGCGCCAGATTGCGACCTTTGGCGGCGAACTGCTTGGCCATCTCCATCCCTAGGCCGGATGAGGCGCCGGTAATTAAAATATTCTGTCTTTCCATGACAACCATCCTATTTGGTCAATAGTGGGTAGTTATTCGTTTTCAGTGGCTAGCTAATAGTTGTTAGTTTTTAGTTGATAGCTTTCAGTTGTTAGTGGGCAGTAACAGCCATAAGCAACAGCGAACTGCCAAAACCTTAGCGGTGGGTTACTAGGTTGTGCCGTTCAAACAGGGCGTGATCGTTGATGCTCACCAGTTTTAGGCCGCTGGGGGTCAGCTTCAGTTTGGTGACACTGCCATTAACGATCTGCCAGTTGATCGCCAACGCGGTGTGGTTATCCAGCCCTAGTAGGTGCTGCACCGCCGCGGCAATGGCGCCGCCGGACGAGGCGACCCACAACCGGCCATGTTTGGCTTCCTCCGCGGCTTTAGCCAGTGCGGCGCGCACCCGTTCAACAAACTGTGAATGGCTCTCGCTGTAATCGCCATCAAAATCGCCGCTGTGCCAGCGACGAAACGCCGCCAAGCTTTGCTGACGCAAAAAACCATCGGGATCCGCTTGTTTGGCCGCCAGCGCTTTAATCGCGTGGCTATCGGCAAATTCCGGCAGATGCACCCTAAGCACATTTTGAAAATCAAACTCGTTCCAGCCGCTGTCGGTGATCACTGGCTGATCCTGTCCGGCTCCAGCCAATGCCAATTGGGCAGTGTGTTGCTGGCGCTCTAGGCTACCGGCGAATACCGCTTCGGGCAGCAGCGCCCGCTGATTAAGATCTTGCCCCAAAAGCCGGGCTTGTTGCTGGCCAAGATCAGACAGGCGGTCGTAGTTGTCGCTGCCAAAACTGGCTTGGCCGTGACGAATTAGCAGAATTTCACTCATGCGGCGCTCCGTCGAGCTCTGGCGCGGATCAAACGCTGACAACGCCACAGCAGGTAGTTGGTAAACAGCCACAACTTGGCAAAGGCCGGATTGCGGGTCTGTTTGTGGTAGTAACGGTGATACAGCTGTTGGACAATCCCCGCCAAGCGGAACAGGCCGTAGACTTCGTAAAAGGTGAAATCCTCACACTCAATCCCCGCTTGCTGGCAGTAGTAATCCACCACTTGTTGCCGGGTCATCATCCCTTTGGCGGTGGTCGGCTGACGGCGATTGCTGCGCAGCACCGGATCGTCATCGGCTTGCACCCAGTAGGCCATCGAGTTACCCAGATCCATCAACGGATCGCCAATGGTGGCCAGCTCCCAATCTAAAACTGCCAGCACCTTATCTGGCTGATGTGGATCAAACACCAGATTGTCTAAGCGAAAATCGTTGTGGATCAGCACTTGCCGTTCGCGGCTCGGCATATTGGCCTCAAGCCAGCTGATCACCCCTTTGCCGCTGCCAATATTCCACGTTTTGGCAGCGGCAAAGCGCTTACTCCAACCGCCGATCTGGCGCTGGATATACCCTTGGCCTTTGCCGAACTGAGTTAGCCCAGTTTGGGTAATATCCACCGAATGCAGCTTGACCAAGGTATCGATGGCGCTTTGGCAAATGGTCCGATGCTGCTGCGAATTCAGATTGAGCGAGCGCGGAAAATGACTGCGAGGGATAAAGCCGTCGACCTTTTCCATCAGATAAAAATCGCTGTCGAGCACGCCATCGTCAGCCCGCCCCAGTGCCAGCATCTGTGGTACCAATTCGAAGTGTGGCTTCAGTGCCTGCTGCAGATTGTGTTCGCGCACCATGTCGTGGGCGCCTTTGGCCTTCTTGCCCCTTGGGGCACGGCGCAAAATCAGCTCCTGCTCAGCAAACTTCAGGGCGTAGGTCCAGTTCGAGGCGCCGCCACTGTATTGGGTAACCGTTGGTGTGCCTTGGGTTTGCAGCTGCGGTAACTGCTGTTGCAGCCACGGCAGTAACGCCGCCAGATCGAGCTCTTCACCCGGTCGCTGCGCCTTACTGGGGTTAAGATCGGCGCTCATGCGGCCTCCTTGGCCTCGGCGTCCGTCGATTGCGATTTGCGGATGCCGAAATGACCCAGCTTTTTAATCATCATCCGCATGTATTGCTGCTTGTTAAGCAGCCGTTTAAACCACATCACCTTGCGGGTCGATTTGTGGGTGACGATCTGAAACTCACCCGCCGCCATCGCCGCCACAATCTGCTGGGCGATCTGTTCGGCACTGACGCCACTGCGCTCCAACAGCTTAGTAACCAAAGCTTTCAATTCCACCGCATCGTCGCGGACACTTTTATCAAGATTGGTTTTGAAAAACTCAGGACAGGCCACCGACACCTTGATACCACGGGCATTAAGCTCAATCGCCATGGTTTCAGCAAAGGAGACCACTGCCGCTTTGTTGGCGCAGTAACTGCCCATCCGAGGCATCGCCACCAGCCCTGCTGCCGAAGCGGTGCAGAGAATATGGCTGCCCTCATTCAATAGCGGCAGAAACCCTTTGCAGGTGCGCACCACCCCGAGCAAGTTAACTTCAAGCCCCCATTGCCAGTCCGCCAAGGTTTCATCTTCAATGGCGCCGCCGGTGGCGACCCCGGCATTGGCGCAGAGCACATCCACTCCGCCAAAACGCTGCTTAACCGCTTCGACCAGTGCCTGCATCGACTCATCACTGGTGACGTCGCAGGGCTGATAAAACGCCTCGCCGCCAGCGGCAATGATCTGCTGCACCGCCGCGCTACCATCCTGGCGATCCGCCACCGCAATCCTTGCGCCGTTTTTGGCGTATTCCAATGCCAGCGCCAGCCCTAAGCCTGAGGCGGCGCCGGTGATCACAATCCGTTTGCTCATGATTCTCTCCCTTAGCGGTATTTAGCCAGTTCCAGCCGCGATAGCATCCCCAGATGCACTTCATCTGGGCCATCGGCCAGGCGCAAACTGCGCGCTTGGGCGTAAAAGCGCATCAGCCCAGCGTCGTCGCCCATGCCAGCACCGCCGTGCAACTGCATCACCATATCCACCACCTGCTGCAGTACCCGCGGCGCCGCCACTTTGATGGCGGAGATCTCGGTCATCGCCGCTTTCACCCCAACCTCATCGATTTTCCATGCGGCAAAATAGGTCAGCAGTCGCGCTTGGTCGATGGCTAAGCGTGCTTCGGCAATCCGTTCGCGGTTACCGCCCAATTGGATGATCGGTTTACCAAAGGCAACCCGGCGACTGGCCCGTTCAATCCCCAGCTTAAGTGCCTGTTCGGCGGCGCCAATGCAGCGCATACAGTGATGAATACGCCCCGGGCCCAACCGTCCTTGGGCAATCGCAAAACCGTCACCGAGATTTTGAATCAGGTTGCTTTTCGGCACCCGCACATCGGCAAAGCTGACCTCGCCGTGGCCATAGGGGGCATCGTAATCCCCTGCCGCTTTCAACATCCGTTCAATGTTGACGCCGTCGCGATCCAGCTCGACCAGCACCATTGAATGACGTTGATGCTTGGGATTATCGGGGTTAGATAGCCCCATAAAGATGCCAATTTTGCAATCGGGATGACCCACGCCGGTGCTCCACCACTTACGACCATTGAGCACCAATTCATCGCCATCCTCAACGATGGTGGCCTGCATGTTGGTGGCATCGGATGAGGCCACCTGCGGCTCGGTCATAAAGAATGCCGAGCGGATCTCACCGCGCAGCAGCGGCATCAACCACTTGGCTTGTTGCGCCTCGCTGCCAAAGTGATATAGCACCTCCATATTGCCGGTGTCGGGGGCGTTGCAGTTAAAGATCTCCGGATACAGCAACGACCGTCCGGTCAGTTCCGCCAGCGGCGCGTACTCCAGCGTCGATAGCCCTTGGCCAAGCTCGGCATCTGGCAGAAACAGGTTCCACAGCCCCGCCTCTTTAGCTTGCTGCTTGAGCGCCGCCACCTGCGGCGACAGTTGCCAGTGACGCCAGTCGCCATGGTCATTGCACTGATTAAAGCGGTGAAAGTCCGCCTCAAATGGCGCCAGATGCTGATCGATAAAGGCCTGCAACTGCTGCTGCAGTGCCACGCTGCGTTTACTGTGGCGAAACTCCATGGCGCTATCCTTATTTACTGTTCACTTTACAAGCAACCCTAGAGCAATTACGTTCATGAATGAAACGAAAAGAACTAAAACATTAAACTGATTTCTATTCAGTAAGGGACGCGCCTCATGGATCGCTTAACGGAACAATTGGATTTCAACCTGCTGAAAGTATTTGAAGCGATCTACACCGAGCAGAGCATCAGTCGCGCCGCCGAGATCTTGCACGTCACCCCCTCGGCGGTCAGTCATGCCCTGAAACGACTGCGTGAACGGATGGATGAACCGCTGTTTGAACGCCGCGGTCAGCAGATGGTGCCGACCTCCAGTTGCCAGCGAATGGCACCGCAACTGCTGGATACCCTGTCGCAGTTAAAGCAATTACTGCAAAGCTGGGGCAAGTTTGAACCGGCCAGTGCCGAACAGCACTTTCAGTTGGGGATCTCTGAAGCGCTGGAGGGACTGTTTCTCGCCCCTATCTGTCAGCGGTTAACGCGACTGGCGCCACATTCACGGTTCACTTCGCGCCGTTTTGGCCGCGATCAGTTAGAACGGCTATTACTGCATCGCCAACTCGATCTGGTGATTGATGTGCAGATGCTGCCGCCAACGGCAGTGCAAAGTCAGCCACTGCTGGAGGATCAACTGGTGGTCGCCAGCAACAGCGAGCGCCAGTCACTGACCTTAAAAGAGTATCGCCAAACCCATCACATCGAAGTATCAAGCCGCCCCGCAGGCCGAGTATTAGAGCAATACGCGCTGGATAAGAAACGCTTAAGTCGGCATGTGACGGTACGCTGTCAAAGCTACCAAGCGGCGCTGAGCTTGGTAGCCGAAACCGAGCTGCTGGTCACCTTGCCTAGCAGCATCGCCTTGTCGTTAGAGCAACATCAAACCGGCCATCAGATCTGGCCACTGCCGCTGGAGTCTGGTGCCATCGGCATCCACCTGTATTGGCACCAAAGCCGCGAAAACGATCCGGCACTTTCCTGGCTGATTGCGCAGATCCGCGAAGTGTTTGCCGCTAGCTAACAGGCCCTAGGCTTAGCCTAGGCGAACCACCCTGCCGCCAGCGCCAGTAGGATAATCGGTGCCAAGAACAGCAGCATGGTCACTAACATCACCAAGATGCAGCGACCAATGGACAGACCTAACACTTCGGCGGTGGCCGCAACGCTAAGCACCAACGCCCAGCCTGCAAACAGCAACTGCAACAGGCCGATGATCATCATCACCACCGCTTTCCAACCCGCACCATTGCTAACCGCATTCGGATCGGTAAACAGCTCGCCGCCATACATCAGCAGCAACACCAATGTCAGCAGCAGTGATCCCACCACCGGCACTTGCGCCCAAACATAGCCGGTAACCAGTTGCCGCAGCTCGCCATCGCCGCCAAACCAGCGGCCAACCAGGCGAGTTACCCACGCCGATAGGTACATCAAGCCATACATCAACGGCACAGCAATTAGTAAGCCGAACGCTACCCCCAGCACTTCGGCAATGCCCAAACCGACAAGCTCGCCATTGAGGCTTTCCCCGAGCACCGATGCCAGCAGTACCAACACCAGTAACAGCCAAAAACCACGCCGCGGGGTGGCGCTGTCGATGATCGCGCGAATGGTTTTACGCGGTTCAACCATCATCGCTAAATAGGCTTGTTTGGGAAATTGCGAATAACCGACCGGTGCGGATTCGGTTTCAGTTTGATCTGCTGGTTCCATGGCGAATGCCTCTACAAAATGATTTTCAACCGACTATCAACATTGAACAAAAAAGCGACGTTGTTCAATAGTTTGAAAATGATGACGGCAAATAAAACGCCCACCAGAGGTGGGCGTAAGCGTTAGGCCAACAGCCCAATCAGTGCCAGCGGCGTCAGCAATGCCAGAATCGCCACGCCCCAGCCCAGCAGCAGGTTGTTCACCAGTTGCAGCTCTTTAACCAAGGTGGCGATACCAGCAACAAAACTGGCGAGGAACATCAGCCCAAATACCTGCACCATCATGCCGCAGAATTCGAGCCATGAACGCGCCTCGGTGGCGTTGGCATCGGTGCCAAATAGGCCAATAAATAGTTGCAAAAACAGCGCCAACACCAGCCCATAACCGCCACTGCAAAAGGCGGAGGCAACACCGGTCAGCCAGCTGCTCCAGCTGGGTTGCTGCGGCTTGAAGCGGCTGATGCCAAACAGCAGCAACGCTTGGCCAAACACCAGCACCGAAGTAAAACCGTAGTACAGCCACGCCAGTTGCCACCAGCTGGTGTCGCCCTGCTGTAATCCCAACACCGGATCGACGTGGTAAAACCCCATCGTTGCCAGCATCGGCACACACAGCAACCATCCTAATAGCGCCGTTAGCACCTGCGCTCGCTCTGGCTTGGTTGCCAAAGCCGCTTGTTTACGACGGCGTTCCACCGCGGTGGTGGTAAAGCCGTAGAGCCCGAGTAGATCCAATTTCATTGTTGTTTTTTCTTTCTGTATCGATATGAAAACGCCACCGCAAGGGTGGCGTTCAAATCAAACTAAGGTGACGAAATTACAGCGCTTTTAGCTGCTCTTTCTGCTCTTCCAGTTTGGCGATGTCGCGCTTGGCTTCATCCAGCTTGGCTTGCTCTTTGACCACTACTGCTTCTGGCGCTTTAGCCAAGAAACCTTGGTTAGACAGCTTACCTTCAACACGGGCGGCTTCTTGCGCCAGCTTAGCGATCTGCTTGTCGATACGAGCCAACTCAGCGGCCACGTCGATCAGACCCGCCATCGGGATCAGCAACTCCATGTTGCCAATCAGCTGAGTGGTGGACATCGGCGCGTCGCCTTCCAGCACTTCGATAGACGCCAAGTTCGCCAGACGGGTCAGCATGATGCGGTTGGCATCGATGCGCGCTAGCTCTTCGGCTTGAGCGTTTTTCAGCAGCACGTTCAGCGGCTTGGATGGCGCTACGTTCAGTTCGCCACGGATGTTACGTACCGCAACGATGAACTGCTTGATCCACTCCAGATCCGCTTTGGCGGCGTCATTGGCCAGCGCCGCATCGTACTCTGGGTACGGCTGCAGCATGATGGTGTCGCCACCACGGCCAATCATTGGGGCCACGGTCTGCCAAATCTCTTCGGTCAGGTATGGCATCAGTGGGTGCATCAGACGCAACAGGCCTTCCAGTACCGTCAGCAGGGTGTGGCGAGTGCCGCGCTGCTGCGCTTCATTGCCGTTTTGCAGTACTGGCTTGGTCAGCTCCAGGTACCAGTCACAGAACTGGTTCCAGGTGAACTCGTAAGCGATGTTGGCGGCGATGTCGAAACGGTAGGTATCCAGCGCTTCACGCATCGCTTTGGTGGTGTCGTTAAACTGCGCCAGGATCCACTGATCCGCCAGGCTCAGCTCCATCTCACCGCCGTCTTTGCCACAATCTTGCGCTTCGGTGTTCATCAGCACGTAGCGGCTGGCGTTCCAAATCTTGTTGGCGAAGTTGCGGTAACCTTCCAGACGGTTCATGTCCCAGTTGATGTCACGACCGGTGGATGCCATCGCAGCCAGGGTAAAGCGCAGGGCGTCGGTACCGTGGGCAGCAATGCCCTCTGGGAACTGCTTGCGGGTCGATTTTTCAATCTTGGCTGCCAGCTGCGGCTGCATCATGTTGCCGGTGCGCTTCTCAACCAGAGTTTCCAAGTCGATGCCGTCGATCATATCCAGTGGATCCAAAACGTTACCCTTGGACTTGGACATCTTATCGCCCTGCTCATCGCGGATCAGGCCAGTCACGTACACGGTCTTAAACGGTACCTGTGGCTTGCCGTTTTCATCTTTGATGAAGTGCATGGTCATCATGATCATCCGGGCAACCCAGAAGAAGATGATGTCGAAACCGGTTACCAACACGTCGGTTGGGTGGAAGGTCTTCAGACGTTCGGTGTCTTCTGGCCAGCCCAGAGTCGCGAAGGTCCACAGCGCCGAGGAGAACCAGGTATCCAGTACGTCTTCGTCTTGACGCAGGGTAACGTCATCAGCCAGACCATGCGCGGCGCGAACTTCCGCTTCGGTGTTGCCCACATACACTTTGCCGGACTCGTCGTACCATGCTGGGATGCGATGACCCCACCACAGCTGACGGGAGATACACCAATCTTGGATGTCGCGCATCCAAGCGAAGTACATGTTTTCGTACTGCTGTGGAACGAATTTGATGTCGCCGTTTTCCACCGCTTCGGTGGCGGTTTTTGCCATTGGCGCAACGCGCACATACCACTGATCGGTCAGCATTGGCTCAATCACCACGCCGCCACGGTCGCCGTACGGTACGGTCAGATCGTGATCTTTGATGCCATCCAGCAGGCCCAGCTCGTCGAATTCCGCAACGATCGCTTTACGCGCGGCGAAACGCTCCATGCCGTGGTACTTGGCTGGCAGTTCGGCGCTGTAGACGTCAGACGCTTCACCGTTGGTGTCCAGCACCTCGGCTTCGCTGCGAATATCGGCGTTGAAGGTCAAGATGTTGATCATCGGCAGCGCGTGGCGCTTACCTACTTCGTAGTCGTTGAAGTCGTGCGCTGGGGTGATCTTCACACAGCCAGTGCCCTTCTCCATGTCAGCGTGCTCGTCACCCACGATTGGAATGCGACGGCCCACGATTGGCAGGATCAGCTCTTTGCCGATCAGATCCATGTAGCGTGGATCTTCTGGGTTCACCGCCACACCGGTATCGCCCAGCATGGTTTCTGGACGAGTGGTGGCCACCACGATGTAATCTTTGCCATCGGCGGTTTTGACGCCGTCAGCCAGTGGGTAACGGAAGTGCCACATGAAACCCTTGGTCTCTTTGTTTTCCACTTCCAGATCGGAAATTGCGGTGTGCAGTTTCGGATCCCAGTTCACCAGACGCTTGCCGCGGTAGATCAGATCGTCTTTATACAGACGCACGAACACTTCCTGCACGGCGGCAGACATGCCCGGATCCATGGTGAAACGCTCATGTTCCCAATCGACAGAGGCGCCCATGCGACGCAGCTGTTGGGTAATGGTGCCACCGGACTCTTCTTTCCATTCCCACACTTTGTCGATGAAGGTTTCACGACCCAAGTCTTGGCGAGTGATGTTCTGCGCCGCCAGCTTACGCTCTACCACCATCTGGGTGGCGATACCGGCGTGATCGGTACCGACCTGCCACAGGGTGTTTTTGCCCTGCATGCGCTGGTAGCGGATCATGGTGTCCATGATGGTGTCTTGGAAAGCGTGACCCATGTGCAAGCTGCCGGTGACGTTTGGCGGCGGGATCATGATGCAGTATGGATCTTTGCTGGTGTCACCGTGCGGCTTGAAGTAGCCGGACTCTTCCCAGCGCTGGTAATGGCGCTGTTCGATGGCTGTTGGGTTGTAGGTCTTATCCATGGGATCTGAACTTCTCTGAAAAATTAAACCGGCTGGGCGGCTAGATCATGGGTACTCGGATTGAGTCCCATCTGCCTTGCGGCAGCAAAACGCCGACGAGCAAGCACCTTGGCCTGATCGTCAGCCGGAACAAAATCGATAATTTGAGCGAATTGTACCGCAAATTTGGGCAGTTCGGAGGCTAGGTTTACTAGGACTTGGCGATTTTCTAAGCGACTGTGATCGCCACCTTGCCAATGGATCACCACCGGCGCCCCGCCTTGTGGTCCCTCGCCCTGCAGATTGTGCGGAATAAAGCGCTCGGCATCGAACTGCCACAACAGTTCATCGACCCGCTCGGCCTGAGCGCGGCTGTCGCAGAAGATCACCATCCCCTGCGCTTTGCTGTAACCGCGGGCGGCCAGTTCGCAGGTCAGCAGCTCAGGGTTGCCAAGGCGATCGGCACTGGCAGTCATCAAATAAAAGGTTGTTTGCGGCATAGGAGCGACTCACAGACAAACGTCGGCAGTTGTCAGTCTTAAGTATTCAGTAGCTAACCATCTGACGCGACAAGCTGGCAGGTAACACCAACGCCGCTGTAGCTCTGACTGAGAACTGACAACCGATAACGGCCGATTTCCGAGCATTAAAAAAGAGGCCATTATGGCCTCCTTTGCACTCAGATAAAAATCCGCGATTATTCGACGCTGCTTTGACCGGCGCGGCCAAGCAAGTACTGGGTCAGAATTGGCACCGGACGACCGGTAGAGCCTTTGTTGGCACCGCTGTTCCAAGCGGTACCAGCCACATCCAAGTGGGCCCAATGGTACTTTTTGGTGAACTTCGACAGGAACAGCGCGGCGGTAATGGTACCGGCGGCGCGACCGCCCAAGTTGGACATATCGGCAAATGGCGAGTCCAGTTGGTCGGCATAATCGTCCCACAGCGGCAGACGCCAGCAGCGATCGCCGGAGGCTTCGCCAGCGGCGGTCAGATCGTGAGCCAAGCTGTTTTGGTTGGCCAACATGCCGGTGGCGTGTTTACCCAAGGCAATCACACAAGCGCCGGTCAGAGTGGCGGTGTCGATCACCACGTCTGGATCGAACTGCTCAACGTAGGTCAGCGCATCACACAGCACCAAACGGCCTTCGGCGTCGGTGTTCAACACTTCCACGGTTTGGCCGGACATGGTGGTAAGAATGTCACCCGGACGGTAAGACTTGCCGTCTGGCATGTTTTCACAGCCTGCTAGCACCGCCACCACATTGATGTTGAGATCCAATTCGCACAGTGCGCGCATGGTGCCCAATACGCCAGCGGCACCGCCCATGTCGTACTTCATCTCGTCCATCGCTTCGCCGGGCTTTAAGCTGATGCCGCCGGAATCGAAGGTCAGGCCCTTGCCCACTAGCACGATTGGCTTGGCGTTGGCATCGGTGGCGCCGTTGTAGGTCATCACCGTCATGATCGATTCGTTTTCAGAACCGCGACCAACCGCCAGATAGGCGTGCATGCCCAGCTCGGCCATCTGCTCTTCACCGACAGTGCGCACTTGCAGCTTCTGGTACTGCTCGGCCATCTGTTTCGCTTGGCTGGCTAGGTAAGCTGGATTACAAACGTTTGGCGGCATGTTGGCGACGTCTTTACACAGCTTGGTGCCGTGGGCGACTGCCAGACCGTGGTTGATCGCCTGCTCACCAATGGCCAGCTCGCGCCGAGTTGGTACGTTGAATACCAGTTTGCGCAGCGGTCGGCGGGTTTCGTCTTTCTTCGATTTCATCGCATCGAAGGTGTACAAGCTGGACTCGGTGGTTTCTACCGCTTGGCGTACCTTCCAGTAGCTGTCGCGACCTTTAACGTGCAGTTCGGTTAAGAAGCACACCGCTTCCATCGAGCCGGTTTCATTCAACTTGCTGATGGTTTTGCTGATGATCTGCTTGTACTGCCGCTCATCCAGTTCGCGCTCTTTGCCACAACCCACCAGCAGCACCCGTTCTGACAGCACGTTTGGCACGTGGTGCAGCAGTAGCATCTGTCCCGGTTTTCCCTCTAGATCGCCACGACGCAGCAAGTTGCTGATAAAGCCGTCACTGATCTTATCCAGCTGCTCTGCGGTGGCTGACAGCCGACGTGGTTCAAACACGCCAACTACAATACAGGCAGAACGTTGCTTTTCTGGACTGCCGCTTTTTACACTGAACTCCATGGCATCTCCCGGTTATTTAAAGACAAGGCACTCATCTTGTTAGATAATGCGTCTTTTGTCGGCCCAAGGCACGGCAAACGATGGTTGGGTTTGCGTTTTTCTTGAGCAAAGTTGACCTTAATCATTTGCAAACAAAGGTTTAAGGCTGTTTGAAAACCTTGTAAAACAAACAGTCTACTGAAAACGCAAGCCGTTACCAGAGAAATTACCCCTTTACCAAAGTGGACAGTCATCGTTGATTTTACTTAAGTATCTGCTGAAAGAGGCCTTCAAGTCACAGATGGCAGTGCTGGCGGTGTTGGTGACCATCTTCGTCAGCCAGCAATTCGTTCGGATCCTTGCCGACGCCACCGATGGCGAACTTCCCGGCCAACTTGTGATGACCCTGTTGGCGCTCAATCTGCCTGAGTTGCTGACGTTGATCCTGCCGTTGTCGCTGTTTTTGGGGGTGATGACCGCCCATGGTCGGATGTACGCCGACAGTGAAATGACGGTACTGCACGCCGTGGGTGTATCGGAATGGTACGTCACTAGGGTAACGCTGCTGTTGGCGCTATTGATGGCGGCGATCGCCGGCTACTCCTCAATGTACCTTGGCCCGTGGGCCGATGAACAAAAGTACCAAGTACTGGACAAAGCCAAAGCCGAAGCCGGTTTGTCGGCGATTGTGCAGGGCCGATTCCAAAAAACCGCCAATGGCGAAGCGGTACTGTACGTTGAAGAAACCGAGGGTGGCCGCCTATCCAAAGTGTTCGTAGCGCAGTTGCCAAAAGGCAACCCCAACCAGGTTCGCGATCAAGAAGACGCGAAAACCGCACTGGTGATGGCGCAAAGTGGCCGCATCAGCGAAGCCCAAGATGGTTCGCGCCGCTTGCACTTGGATGACGCCAACCGGATCAGCGGCATCATCAATCAATTAGAGTACCGCCAAGCGACCTTTGGTGAGTACGAAATGGAGATCCGTGAGCAGCAAACCGAAGCACGCCAACGCAAGATGAGTGCGCTTACGCTGCAACAATTGCTGGCGGATGGCAGCCTTGATGCGTGGGCAGAACTGCACTGGCGGATCGCCATTCCACTGTCGCTGCCACTGCTGGTGCTGATCGCCGTGCCGCTGTCACGGGTGCAGCCCCGCCAAGGCAAATACGCCAAAATGATCCCCGCGATTCTGATGTTCTTGGGTTACTTCGGCTTGTTGATGACCGGCCGTAATGCCATTGAAAACGGCTCTATCCCGGTGTGGTTAGGACTGTGGTGGATCCACCTGGCGATGCTGCTGATTGGCATTATTTTGATCAGCAAAGGTCGACCTTCGGGTCGTAAGGTGTTCTCCAAGTTTGGCTTCCTAAAACAGCTAAACCCGCGCATTTGGCTAAGGAAGCGCGCATGATCCGCATTCTTGATCTGTATATCGCTCGCACCATCATCGGCAGCACTGCGGTGTGTTTGTTGGTGCTCACCGGCCTGTCGGGCTTGATTAAGTTTGTCGATAAGCTGCGCTGGGTTGGTAAAGGTGATTTCACCAGTTTCGATCTACTGACCTACGTGCTGTTCTTGGTGCCACGGGATCTGGAGATGTTCTTCCCGATTGCGGCGATGCTGGGGGCACTGATCGGCATGGGCATGCTAGCGCAAAGTTCCGAACTGACGGTGATGCAAGCAGCCGGCTTGTCTCGGCTGAACATCGCGTTTTCGGTACTGAAAACCGCCCTGCCGTTGATGCTGTGCGTGATGCTTATTGGCGAATATGTGGCCCCGGTAGCAGAGCAAACTGCCCGTGAATTTGCCGCCCAAAAGCGCTCTGGCGGCAGTTTGATCCAATCCAGTCGTAATGGCTTGTGGGCCAAAGACGGTGAGCGTTTCGTCAATATCAAAGAGGTAGAGGACGCCTTTAATCTTAATGACGTCACCATCTATCGCTTCGACGAACAGCTGCAACTGCGCCATGTGCTGCATGCCAAAAGCGCGGTATACCAGCAAGATCACTGGCAACTGCACAGCGTTACCGAAACCCAGTTAGGTGACGAGCAAGTGACGACCAGCAGCGATGTGGCCGGCCAATGGCAGTCCAACTTGACCCCAGACAAACTGCAAGTGGTGACGGTATCACCAGAATCGCTGTCGATCTCTGGTCTGGTCGATTATCTGGATTACCTTAACGCCAACCAGCAAGATCCAACGCGCTATGAACTGGCGCTGTGGCGCAAGATCGCCCAGCCGGTTACGGTCGCGGTAATGATGCTGCTGGGGCTGTCGTTTATCTTTGGTCCGCTGCGCAGCGTGACCATGGGCGCTCGACTGCTGCTGGGGGTGGTTACCGGTTTTGGCTTCTACATCAGTAACGAGATCTTTGGGCCGATGAGCCTGGTGATGGGCTTGCCAACATTCCTAGGAGCGATGCTACCGAGCATGCTATTTGCGGTAGCCGGTTACTACCTGCTGCAGCGGCGCTAGACCGATCAGCAATCCTCAAACAACGAAGGCACCCACGGGTGCCTTCGTTATTTGCGTTTATGGGCTAGAGACTAAACCCGGTGCTTGCCACCGCTCCAGCCGCCTTGGCTTAACACCTCATCGCCCATCGCTTGCGCTGGCGCTTCGATTTCGGTTGCCATCGAATCGTTCCAGCGATTCAAAAAACCGTACAGCGAAATCGCTCCCAATATCTCAACGATCTGCACTTCACTCCAATGATCGCGCATCCGCGCCATCAGCGACTCATCAACCGCATTAGGGACACTGCCCGCCGCTAGAGCAAAATCCAGTGCGGTGCGCTCGGCTTCGGTATACAACGGGCTAGTCTGATACTCCCACACCGCTTGCACTTTCTGATGTGACACCTCATGCAATTCGGCGGCGATCAACGAATGCGCCTCACAGTACTGGCAGCCAGCAGCGCGACTGCAAAAGTGGGCAATTAAGCGTTTGAAACCGGCATCAACCTCGCCATTGGGATCCATCACCGCTTTGGTCAACGCCCCAAACCCCGCCACCATTGCCGGTACCCGCTGCATGGTCAGTAGGCTATTGGGAACAAACCCCAAAATTCGTTCAAACAGGGCAAAATCGTTGGCAAGCTCTGGGCTTGTATCGGCTGGCAGCGGCGCTAATAGTGGCATCGGTAAACTCCTTTTCACGAGGTTTGGTTCAGTGATTTGAAGCTAACAGGCTTTCGCCAAATGAAAAAGCCGACGAGATAACGTCGGCTTGGTAAAACGTGTCAACGCGGTTCAAAGAACCTCAGCGCAGCTTACTTTGCTCGAGCAGTTGCTTATTTTGCTCAATAGTTAACTGCACCACTTCCGATCCTGATAATCGATCGTGCAGCGCCGTTTGGCTGCTGTCCCACAGCAGTGTCAGATTGGCAAGACCACCAAACGCGTACGCCGCTCGGCGCCAGCCTTGGCCTTGGCTGATCAAAGCACCATCGGTGCGCTGTACCCGAATACGCCACGCCCGCATCCCCAGGGTTTGACCGCTGCGACTCCAACTCCAGACAAACAGATAAGCGACCGCTAATAGCTTAGCCAGTTCATTCACCAGGCTTAGCGCTGGCGTGGCGATGATCAGATCGCTGATATGTTGATGCTGTCCCATATCAAGCAATCCCAATTTAACCACCAAGGTGATCAGCGCGAACATGATGGTGCCGGCAAACATATACACGGCGATGCCCACCAAAAAGTCATACATCCATGCGGCCATACGGCGCAGTAAAGTGGCTCTAGGGGCATTGGCAAACGACATCAGGACTTCCTTGTTTGGCTCTATTATCAACAAGGAGATTGTCGCCGACCCCGCAGGCTGGTGCAATCCGTCAATGGCAGACACTAATACTTAACGAAAAATATAAATTCACAATTACGACATTGAAATTTTTGCCGATTCAACTTGGTAATAAAACGCTCTAAAAAGCTGCGTTTAATCCGTGCTGGCGCATGAGAACTTTTGCATTTAGGGCAGGTGTTCATGAATAAACCCAAAAAATAATCAACCAGACTAACTATTTTAATGATTTATGAAAACTTTTCGGAATAAAAACCACATTCAGAGAGGTAGATCAAAAACAGCATCAATCAATGCTGATACTCCTCATGATTTAACAATTTTCTTTACGTTGCAAAACAACGACACAACAATAAGCTCAAAGTCATATAAAGCAAACGAATTGGGCCACCGATTGGCACATTGCAATGCAGTTGATTACGCCCAACTCGCTATCAACAACCGACGCAATGTTACTCAATTAACACTCGCAAACGACATCAGGACTTCCTTGTTCGACCTTTGATAGAGGCCGCAATTGTCGCCGAGGTTGGCGGCTGCAAATCCCCAGCGAAGGCAACTGACGCCAGTTGACAACTTGGTGTTGAGCCTTACTGGCCTATTTACAAAAAAGTTAAATTCTAAGGCTTCTAAAACACCAGATTTCAACAAAGCCAAATAGATCCTGAATAAGCACTGATGCTCATCACCAAATTATTAGTTGAGCTGGTGGGTGCAATTCTGCTGCGCCTTCGCTTTTCCGATCTTCTGCACAAAAACCACCCTGGTTTATTAAAAATCGATCAGCATGGCTTAATCTGCCACCAATATTGTCGATAACCACCATAATCAATTTCGATTTGCCGACTCATTACGGTGCTGCGCGAAACATCGCAATTGCCACTGCCGTGGAAGCAGAATTCAAAGGAACCATCATCATGTTCAAACTTCGGTTAAAAGGGAAAATGCTGGCTTTGGCATGCCTACCGCTGCTGCTTACTGTGATTGCCGTGGCCGCAGGCTCTTGGTATCTGAAACAGCAAAGTGATCAGGCGATGCTGGCCAGCTATCGCAACGATCTGCGCCAAGAGAAGTTAGAACAGGTGCGGGATGCCACCGAGATCGCCCTGCAATCGATCCGTAATCTAATTAAAGCTCGCCCCGAACAAGCGCCATTAGAGGTAATTCGCGAAGCATTAACCGGCGTGGAATTTGGCGATGGTGGTTATTTCTATCTGTACGACATGGATGGCAATAATCTATTTCATGGATTACTACCAGAGCTGGAAGGCACCAATTTATATAACGCCAAAGATCCCAATGGGGTGCCGTTTATTCAATTACTGATCGACCAAGCCAAAGCCGGTGGCGGCACGGCAACCTATTTCTATCAAAAGAAAGGCCACGTTGAATTAACCGAAAAAATCGCCTTTGTTTTACCGCTAAATGAGTACAACTGGTGGTTTGGTACCGGCATTTATATCGATACCATCGATGTGGCTGCCGCCGAATTTTCCGCTGAAGTTGGCCTGCACAGCCAACAAGAGCAACTGAGCAATCTGATTATTACCCTGATCTGCAGTGTGATTGCGCTGCTGCTGATCTGGCTCGCCTGCAAACGGATGGTGCAACCGCTGAATGCGATGCTAACAAGCTTGCAAGAGATTGCCCGAGGCGACGGCGATCTCAATCAGCGACTGATCGTCGACGGCGATGATGAAATTGCCGAGCTTGGCACCGCCTTTAACCAATTTACTGACAAGCTACAGCATACGGTTCGACAGATGGCGACCGCCACCGAACAGTTGGCTAATGCGGTAATCGTGATGCGCGGCCAAGCTGGGGCACTGGTGGCGCAACTGAGCCACCACAACAGCGAAACCGAGCAGATCATGGTGGCGGTGACCGAAATGAACACCACCGCCGCGCAGATCGCCTGCAATGCCACCAGCGTCGCCAGCGCCACCGCCACTGCCACCACCGATGCTTGTGATGCCCAGGGCAATCTGGCCGAGTCGATGTCGGCGATCAACAACCTGGTGCATGAAGTTGAACTCAGTGCCGAGCATGTGCAGCATTTGGCTGAACAATCGACCAAAATCCACAGTGTTTTGGGGGTGATCGGTGAAATTGCCGAGCAAACCAACTTATTGGCACTGAACGCCGCCATCGAAGCCGCTCGCGCTGGCGAGCAAGGCCGCGGCTTTGCCGTGGTCGCCGATGAGGTTCGCAGCTTGGCCAGTCGCACTCAAACCAGCACCATCGAGATTAAAGAGATGCTCGATAATTTGGCGCAGTCGGTGGCGCAAGCGGTGTCCACTATGAGCAGCAGTCAAGCCAACGGCCAAACCACCTTGGCAGCATCACAGCAAACCACCGGCCACCTAACGTCAGTCACCGGTGCGGTGAATGAGATTAACGACATGACCATGCAGATTGCCACCGCAGCGACTCAGCAAAGCGTGGTAACCGAAGAGATCAACCGCAATATGGTGGCGATCCGCGACATCGTTGGTGAGTTAGTGCAAGCCAGTGAAGAGTCCGAACAAGTAACCAGCCAACTGGAGCAATCCGGCCAGTTGCTGCAACAGTTGGTTGGTCAATTTAAAGCGTAATCCAGCGCAGGATGGCAACGGCCAATGCCATATGGTTGCGAACATTGGCAAAAACGATGCATTAATCAACAACCACCATGCAAATCGAGCTTTTTCTGAGCAAACAAGCCATTAGGGGGTTGCGCGTTTTTCTGTGCCCCCTATAATCCACCACACAAAGCCGGGATGGCGGAATTGGTAGACGCAGCGGATTCAAAATCCGCCGGTGGTGACACCTTGGGGGTTCAAGTCCCCCTCCCGGTACCAAATCGCAGAGAGAGCCCCAGTCGAAAGACTGGGGCTTTTTCGTATGCCAACGGAAAACTTAATAATGATTAAAAATCCTCTGACTGTAGTTACCCTAACTACCCTGCTGGGCGGCTGTGCTGGTGCCAACGTTACCAATCAGATGCGTGATTACCAGAACGCCGGCATGCAAACCCGCTGCGTCAGCTTGAGCACCAGCAACAGCATGAATGAAGAGCTGGAGCAGTTTGACGGCTGGTCACTGGCCTATGTGTCGGAATACACCACCGGCAACAAGGTCAACACCGCTGCGGTGATGTGCTTTGAAAAGCCAGTAGACGCAAACAAGTAAGCCGATAGCAAAAGCCCCAGCCTAACGTGCTGGGGCTTTTGCTATCTGGAGCGGCGACAAGCGATCGCTAGAACTTATACAGCAAGGTGGCCGCCAAGATGGTATCGGTGCTCTTAGTGTCACCCACAGGATCGCTGTTGTGCTTAACGTTGTACGACACTTTCATCGCCAGTGAATCCACCAAGTTGGCAACCACCGCGGTTTCACTGAAGCTGATGGTGGCACCATCAAATGCGATATCCGATCCCAACACTTGTTTGAACTCAGCGTTATCGGAAAACTGCCACAGGTATTCGCCTTTAACGTGCAGGATCAGATCGTTTTCATCTTCCCCATCTGGGGTAATGTCGGTATCTACTTTTTTGTAAGCGTAACCAGGGCCAATCTCAAAGCTCAGTTTGCGTACTTCGGTATCGATAAGGCGATTACCGTAACCGGCAACGCCATTGACGACATAGTCGTACCCAGAGAATTTGTCGATTTCACCATTTACCAAGGCGAAGAAATAGTGCCGCCCTGTAGCAGGATAATCAGTTTTGGCTTCGGCGAAATATTTCTCGGCAGAGCGCTCGTTGTCATCTTCGCTGTAAAGCGCTTCCAATTTGTAACTGTTGGTCCAGTCGCCGCGAATGTGCTTGCCATTAAACTTGGCCAAAATGCTGGTACTTTCGGTGTTACCGGAAGTGATGGTGGCGCCCAATTCGGCTTCGGCACTGTTTTCCGCCAGCGCCAACGTTGGCAACAGTGCCAAGGTAATCGGCAAAATCCGTTTCATTGATAACTCTCCATGAGTTCGACTTCTGTTCGAGAAGATTGTGCCACAACCAACATAAAACCAACATTGATTGCAAATGGTTAACTCTACAGACAGCCGTCTTAATGGTTTACACGCCGAGTTAGGCCAACAGTTGCAACTGCGCGATCTCGGCGTATAACGGACTCTGCTTAAGGAGCTCTGCATGGGTACCAATGGCTTGGATGCGGCCGTGATTCAGTACCACAATCCGATCGGCGCTGAGTACCGTTGCTAATCGATGGGCAATAATCAGGCTGGTCCGTCCCTGCATCAGTTGCTCCAAACCTTGCTGCACCAATTGTTCGCTTAAGCTATCTAGCGCACTGGTGGCCTCATCAAGCAGCAATATTGGCCGCGCTGCCAACATCGCCCGAGCAATTACCACCCGCTGTTTTTGCCCCCCAGATAAGCGCACACCACGCTCCCCAAGTTCGGTGTGATAGCCATCAGGCAAAGCTTCCACAAACTCGGCCACACCGGCAGCTTCGGCGGCCGCTTGCACCTGCGACAAGCTGGCTTGCGGTTGCCCATAACGAATGTTTTCCAAAACGTTGCCAGCGAAGATCACCGGCTCTTGCGGTACCAAGGCAAATTGCTGACGCAACAAGTGCGGATCTAACTGATTAATATCGATGCCATCGAGCAGCACCCGACCGGACGTTGGCCGATAAAAAAGCTGTAACAGTTGCAACAGCGTCGACTTACCGGCACCACTGGGGCCGACCAACGCAATTCGCTCGCCAGCGGCAACGGTAAGGCAAAGATCATTCAGCACCAAGCGTTGTGGTTCCGGCGGATAGGCAAAGCACAGCTGCTCAAGCGTTAAGCTTCCCTGGATTGGCTGCGGCAGAGATTGCGGCTTAGCCGGTGCGACGATGTCTACCGCACTGTTAAGCAGTTCCAATAGGCGATCTCCTGCGCCACTGGCCCGCTGTAACTCACCAACCACCTCACTGATGGTGGCCGCTGAGCCGGCAGTGATCATCGCGTAGAACAAAAACGCACTGATCTCACCGGCACTCATGGCGCCGCTAAGCACCTGATAGGCACCGCGCCATGCCACCAAAGTAATGGCGGTAATGCTCAGTAACATCACGCTCGATAGCAACCAAGCTCGATAATAGATCCGCTTCGACGCCGCCGTTAGCACCGCCTCAATACGTTGATTAAAACGCTGACTATCGTGTGCTTCATGACCATAGGATTGCACGGTATGGATCGCATGCAGGCTTTCATCAACATGACTGCCAATGGCTGCGACTTTATCTTGGCTGGCTTTGGAATAACGCCGAACTTGTTTGCCCAACAACTTTATCGGGATTAAGACCATCGGTACGGCCAGCAGCACATACAGGGTGAGTTCAGCACTGGAGTAAAGCATCATCACGATGCCGCCAATGGCGGTAACACCAGAGCGCAGCGCCATTGAAAAACTCATGCCAACGGCGTTTTGCAAGACGGTGGTATCGGCGGTGAAGCGGGAGATCACCTCACCGGTGCGGGTATGTAGGTAAAACTGCGGCGACAGCCGAAGCAGATGGGCATAGACTTGGCGACGAATGTCTGCGCAGATCTGCTCGCCAAGCCAAGTCATCAGATAAAAACGGAAAAAGGCAGCGATCGCGCCAATCAGCGACAAGCCAAGTAGCAGACCCATCGCTTGGTCAATGGCGCCGCTACCAGCGCTTGCGGCGGCTTCCCCAAAACCAGCATCAACTAGATATTTGACCCCCTGCCCCATCGCTAACCACGTCAGCGATCCCGCCAATAGTGCCAACGCCGCCAGTATTGCACGACCACGATGAGGCCTAAGCAGCGACCAAAGCCAAGCCAGAACCGATGAAAATTGCGCCATAACATTGCCCAGCCGTAGCAAGCGATGGCTGCCACCTTATCAGGTCAGCGCGGCAACAACCAAGACCGCCGTCATGACAAACCGCCGTCGTCGTCACCGTCCTCCGGTAACTCTAATGGCTTAAGTTCTAGCCCTAAATCGTCGGCATTGGCGATCTTGTCGCCTTCACGCATCAGCTTCAGCGTCAGTTTTAAATTGGTGGCCGAGTCGGCGTATTTAAGCGCCGTTGCTTCATCCACTCTTCCCTCTTGCACTAAATCAATGAGTGCACCATCGAAGGTTTGCATACCAAGGTTTTTTGACTTCTCCATAATCGGTTTAAGCGCGGCACTTTCACCGCCTTTGATCTTATCGCGCACGGTTAAGGTGCCGAGTAGGATCTCTACCGCCGCACAGCGTTTGCCATCGACCGTCGGCACTAACCGCTGCGACACAAACGCCTGCAGGTTGTTACCAAGATCGTTAAGCAGTTGCGCTCGGCGCTCTTCAGGAAAGAAGTTGATGATCCGATCCAGCGCTTGGTTGGCATTATTGGCATGCAACGTCGAGATCGCCAGATGGCCGGTTTCAGCAAAAGCCAGCGCGTGCTCCATGGTTTCGCGATCGCGGATCTCACCGATTAGAATCACATCCGGCGCTTGGCGCAGGGTATTTTTCAGCGCCGCATGAAACGAACGAGTATCAACCCCGACTTCGCGCTGATTTACCAAACAGCGATGATGGGGATGCAGGTACTCAACCGGATCTTCAATGGTGATAATATGGCCATCGCTATGGCGATTACGATGATCAATCAAACTGGCCAGCGACGTCGATTTACCCGAGCCAGTCGCACCAACGAACAGCACTAATCCGCGCTGTTTCATGATCACCTCTTTTAATACTTCTGGCAGACGCAAGTCTTCAAAGCGGGGGATCTCTGTTTTGATATTACGAGCGACAATCGCCATGGCGTTGCGCTGCTGAAAGATATTGACCCGAAAACGCCCACGGCCATCAAAGCCAACCGCTAAGTTCATCTCTAGATCCCGCGCAAACGCCGCTTGTTGCTCGGCGTCCATTAGCCCCATGGCGATCCGCTCCAGTGTCGCTCTATCCAGCACCTCATCGTGCATCGGCAGCAGCTTGCCTTGAAACTTTGCCATCGGTACTGAGCCCAAAGTTAAGTAGAGATCGGAACCGTCCTCATCGGCCAGACGTAGCAGCATCGGTTTAAGTTCAATCATGACTTCATCCTTGAAATACTGAACGTAATAAAGATGAACCATCCGGCACATTTCGCCGCCATCAACCTCTATCTGATGTTTTATCCATTGAATTTATTGCGTAAATAGTTAACTTTGCTGGGCAAATAACTTGCGATTTGCCATGGGGCTACACAACTGGGCGAACAGTCACATTCCGGCCAAAGACGCCTGAACTTGGCTATGTAATACTATGGTCAATCAATAAGTGCCCAATCATGCCCCTTATTGGGTTAAACAGCGGAAAAGTGAAATCCCATGAAACAGGTATTAGTTACCGGCGGTGCCGGGTATATCGGCAGCCATACGCTGGTCGAACTGCTGAGCGCCGGCGATGACGTAGTGGTACTGGATAACTTAAGCAACAGTTCTGAAGAATCATTACGTCGCGTCGAACAGATCACCGGCAAAGCGGTGACCTTCTATCGAGGCGATATCCTGGATAGTGCATTACTGGCAGAGATCTTTGCTAAGCACCAGATTGGCTCAGTCATCCATTTTGCTGGCCTAAAAGCCGTCGGTGAATCGGTCGCCCAGCCGATCCGTTACTACCAAAACAACGTCCAAGGCACACTGTCGTTATGCCAAGCGATGAGCGACGCCGGCGTGTTTAACTTAGTGTTCTCCTCTTCTGCAACCGTATATGGCGATCCGGCCTCATTACCGATCAAAGAAGATTTCCCCGTTGGCGCGACCACCAATCCTTACGGCACCAGCAAGTACATGGTCGAACGCGTGCTGCAGGACCTGTACGTATCGGACAATCGCTGGAACATCGCCATTCTGCGCTACTTCAACCCAGTTGGAGCCCATGAAAGCGGCCTTATCGGCGAAGATCCTAACGACATTCCCAACAACCTGATGCCATTTATCAGCCAAGTCGCGGTTGGTAAACGGGCGCAACTGTCGGTGTTTGGTAGTGACTACGACACCATCGACGGCACCGGTGTGCGCGATTACATCCATGTGGTCGATTTGGCGATCGGTCACTTAAAGGCACTACAGAAACTGAAATCAGAACCGGGCGTGGTGATTTACAACCTTGGTACCGGCGTCGGTTACAGCGTATTGCAGATGGTTAACGCCTTTGAACAAGGCAGCGGCAAAGCGGTAGCATTCCAACTGGTCGACCGTCGCCCCGGCGACATCGCCGCCTGTTATGCCGATCCAACCCTTGCGGCCGCAGAACTTGGTTGGCAAGCCACCCGCGGGGTTGCAGAGATGACCAAAGACACCTGGCGCTGGCAATCACAAAACCCCAATGGTTATGCCAAATAAACCGGTGTTAACGCGTGTCGATTACCGCAATGACTTATGTTTTGAAAACAGCCTGATGTTTTAGCGATTAATAAAATTTTTACGCCAAAACACAAAGCGCCCAGTCCGGCCAATTACCGCACTGGGCGCTTTGTTTTTTACCATTGTAAAACTTATGACTGGCCGCGCAATTGCCGTACGAAAGTTACGACTCGCCAAATATGCTGCAGTGCCATACTGTAGCTAACAAATAGTAAAATAAATGCAACAAACATCACCCATTCCGGCGCGTTAAAATATTCACCGGCAACTCCAATGGCAATAAATAACAAACCGGTGCAACTGATTGCCGCTAAAGACTGACGCGGCGTTAATCCTGCGCGCATACAGATATGATGCAAATGGTCGCGATCGGGCTTGAACGGGCTTTGTCCTTTACGAACGCGGCGGATCATAATGCCGGCCATATCCATCAGCGGCAAAGCAATGACCCACAGCGCCACAACCGGACGAAACGCCGGGCTGTCCCCTTGCGAACCATAGACCAGCAACCACACCACGGTTAGACCAATCAACATCGACCCAGCATCGCCCATAAACACCTTTTTGGCCTTACGAACCGGCCAGCCAAGGTTAAACGTCAGATACGCACAGATGGCCGTAACAAACAGCACTGGGATCGCCCACACTGGATTGCCTGCCAACGCAAACAGCGTTGCCAATCCGAGGAACGTGGCGATACTTAACATGCCCGCCAGACCATCAATACCATCAACCATATTGAAGGCATTAATCGCCCCAATCACCGCAATGATGGTCACCAAGATCCCAATAAAGCTAAGCTTTAATTCGAAGAATCCTAAAATCGTTCCAAGCGTTTCCAGATACAGTCCGCCACCAAAGATCATGATCCCCGCCGCCATCGATTGCACCGCAAGGCGATGCGACACTTTCAGGTCATGCTTATCGTCCAGCACCCCCAATAGCAAAATCATCGCCGCCGAAAGCAAATACAATTTAAGCAATGGGTGATCTGGCAGAAAAATTTGAATACCACTCATTACGCCAATAAAGATTGCAATGCCACCGACTAGGGGAATGGCCCCTTCATGGTGTTTCCGTTCGTTAGGTTTGTCGACCAGACCAATCCGGTAAGCCACCGGTTTTGCGATGCGAACAGCAACGTACGATGCGATAAATGTCCATACAATCGCAAGTGAGAAGTCCATGAGATAAAACCTTTAAATTTACCAAAAGCGTGCCACAAATCTCAGAATTGTAAGCGTTAAAATATGAATTTATGGGTCAAATATTATATCGATTGCGCCAAGGTATTACCATTGACAACTATTAAATGGTGAACGTAAAAGTATAAGTTGGTAGGTCAAAATTATATCGGTCACGCCAAGGCATTGCCATTGACAACGGCGAACAATAGCGCACATATTCGGCCGGCCGGATGGTTTTTGAGCAACCACCAAAGCAAAACCAGCGTTAAGTCATTGTTTTTAAACAGCCAAATGACTTTTCATGTCGATTTTCAGGGGCCGCTAGTCGTCTCAAACTGGCGCATTTGAGTGAATATCCCGCACCAATTACGTCTCAAAAATGGCTCAGCCTACCGGTAAACCGCCGCCGCATCGCCACGTAGCCCTTGGCGCAAAACTCACACAAACATCCCGTTGTCAGGCCAGATCTCTGAGGTTAACGGTTGCGCCAATTCAACTTATTGCAAAGGGAATGCGCTATCGACAACGACGAATGGGTTTGGGGAAACTCAGGGGCAGCGTCAGAATATCAATGTGATCGACCGCTCCGGTGTCGAGGATCAGATCACTACACCCCACAAGTCACAGCTATTATCTCGAATGGTGGCATGATCAGTAAGTTGCTTCAGCTCAGCGTTAATAAGGTCATAGCGATAAACATACTCACCCCTGAATTCAGATAATAAACGCAACGCCAAGCCGAGCTGACGGACTATCGAGCGTCAACTATCTTGCCCGGTTCCGCGTCAATTAAGTTGGCCGGTTGACGCTTCTCTAATGCTTCTGAGCTTGCTGCTGCCATGTCCACATAACGGCCTCATTTTGATGTCGAACAGGGGTAATTGCGCTGAATGAAGTCAGCAAACATCGGTACGATAAAGGCCAATTTGCCGTACTGCGGTGACCAAATCATCCCTTTTTCAATCAATTGATTGCGGATCGATGAGGAAGCACTTGGGGTGGTTCCCAACTGAGTATTGATCTCACCGGTAGTGTGGATCCCATCTCCCAAGCGCGCCATCGCAAATAGATACGCTTTTTCGCGCTCCGTTAAACGATCCATCCGCACCCGAAAGAACCCCTCATCCAGTTTAGCTAGTGCCAACGTAGTGGCTTGCTTGGCATCTGCGAGGCTAATGGGCGATACCTGTGCTTCTTCCCACACCTGAAAGCCCCACGCTTGGATAAAGTAAGGGTAGCCACCGGTGATTTCGAGTAAATAATCAATGGCTTCAGGGGCAAACTCGACCCCTAATTCGGCCGCAAGTTGGCACAACGCAAGCGTTGCCGCCGTCCGATCCAGCGGCCCTAACTCGCGATAAGCAAACAGACGTTCCGCGTGGGTTTTGGCCTCTCCCGCTTTTTCTCTTAACGACAATAGTCCTGCGCCTATCAGTATCACCGGCAACCGCCGCTGATTGGCTCGATGCAATGCAGCCAATAAGGCGGCGAGTTGCGCTTCCGCCACATACTGCAGTTCATCAATTAGAATAAGTAAAGCCGATCCGGCCGCTTGCGCTGCTTCTCCGGCACTTTCAATCAATGCCGTTAAATCGGCATTCAAATCGCCATTGTCAGCCAAACCAGGTTCGGGCTCGAAGTCGACTCCGACTTGAATATCGCCAAAGGTGACGGATAACGCCGAAACAAACCCGGCAATTGCCTTTAAACCTCGGATAGCCAGCGCTTTCGCTTGCTCGTTTCGACTGAGTTCCAGCAACGCGATCCGAAGTTGCGGGATAAGCATTGCCGGCAAAGATTGGTGTTCTGGTGCTTCTAGATGAAGGCAATTGACCTGATGCGCTTTGCCCAGCTGCCGTATTTGCTCCAGCAGCACCGATTTGCCCACACCGCGCAAACCAATACAAATCAACCCTTGAGCGGCTCTACCAGCTTTTTTACGGGCAATTGCCACATTAGCCATCGCTGACAATTCATCTCGACCAGTCAGCGTCTGAGGTGGTTCGCCAGCCCCTGGCGCGTAAGGGTTAATAATGCTGTCCGTTAAACGAATCACATAGGTTAGGTTAAGTTGACAGAGTTATAGGCCGTGTTTGTCAACTTAGTCAACTGCCGATAACCTCAAACTGTCAATTGACATCCTCCCCCCTAAATAAAGTGAATTCCTAACAGTCACCTGTCGGGTTTCCTGTTTCACAGACCAATGCCTCAACCGATTAACGGCGTTGGGCTTACTCAGACTCCACAGGCTAACGCCGCTTGCCCAGCGGCTTTGAAATTGATGACGGCGTTAATGTCCCTGTTGCAGTGCTGAAATTTATCAGATCAACCAGCCAAGCTAATTGTCGCTTTATCGTGACCAAACGATCGTTAAAGATGAGGCAACCTGAATATCCCAACCTACCCAGTGCAGCCACCGAATGCATGGTGCGGTTGAAGTCACTTTTAACGCTTCGAGGTCACTTAGCGCCGCGTTGGTGGAGCCTCATTGAGCACAAAGTTCAACTAGCAGTTCGGTTACGACTGAGGTTTACAACTTCTCTACTGCCCTTTTAAGGGTTTCGCTATGCACTGGTACCAATCCTGCCTGCAGCCCTAGCGGCCGATACAACTTCTTGATCACCGCAAACGATGGGGTGGCCACATCGCGCTCAATATCAGATAACGTCCGGCGACTGATCCCGACTCTATCGGCATATTGTTGCTGGGACATGCCCAACAAGCGCTTGCGCAAGGTTGCCAACAGTTGCCCGTAACTTAATGTACCCAGGTACACTTGGCTAAGCAGTTGCGCCAGTAACTCCGCCCGCTCTGCAGCGGTCAATTGGGCTAAATCAGTCACCATTATTGCTCCAGTTTGCTGTCTAAGTGGTCGAAAGCCATACCTATTGAGGATCCGATCTGGCCTACCACGCTCTGATTATCGTTGCTTTAGACCAACCAGTCGCAGCGCCGTTGACTTAAGGGCATCCAGCAATTATTGCGGCATTAAAAGTACCGCCGAGCCGCACCAGCCGGAATAATATCCTCCAGAAATGGCAACCAGTTCGGTTGTTGGTATTGGTGCATCAACGCCACAGGATGACGAACACTGACAGCGGCAAGTGCCCCATTGCCCTCCCAATCAAGCGCATGATTGATGGTATAGCCAACACCACACTGAGTCTGATGCTCATCGGCCAATAGCAATTCAGCGGCGTCGTGCCAGTGGCCATTAAGATTGGATTTGGATGGTTAGCATGCTTAACCAATGTGAGTGATATTTTGCTCAAAACTTACATCAATCAAAAAATGAGCAATTAATTGCTCAAGAATGTCGATAACAAACCATTATTGAGCAATTTTCTGCTCAATGCTGCTGCCGATAATCTGCAGACCAAAATGCATTTCCGCAATCGGATCCTCCACCAGCGCAACATTTTTACTTCGCAAACACTTCCGACCAATTCTCGCCCTTTCCCCCAACGATCAGCACTAGAACCGTGGCCACTTTTACGATGTCACCACATGTTGACCACTGCAGCGTTTGACTTTCCAAGTCTGTTGCCACGAAGACTCAACACGATGGCAATGGCGGAACCGCCCCACTTTTTATGCCGGTATCCAGCCGCGTCGTTTTTGCCCGCGCTAAGCGCCCAAAAACCATAAATTTTAAAAAAAACACCGTGAACGTATGAAATTAACAACGTTCACTGCAGAAAAGGCAAAAATTTACGAGTTAGCGTTAAGGGGATGGCGACAAAACCGCCGCCGTTTACATCCCAATTTGGAGTCCCTATGGCTAACTCAACAACGATCCCCAACGCCCAACCGGCAATCTTACCGGCCTCTTCAATTCAATTAGAGGTTCCAGAGTATGCCCTGTTGTTAACCCAACACGAGCATTCAAACGAGTCAGCGGCGCTACATCAATTGCACAACGCGCCTGAACGGTTGAAAGCCGATCTGCAGCGATATCCAACGCCGGTATTGGCCGAGCCCAACTGCAGGCCTACGTTGGCGATACCCACCCCGCAATTGTTCGTTCTGGCGAAATCCGAGCAATACGCCGATACCCCCATTCCCGTACAGATATATCGCTCGAACAGCCCAGCACAGGAACGAATGATCATTGAGGAGTTGCTTTGTCGCCAGCCTCGGCATCGCTACGAGCAAGGGTTTGCCTTCGATATTACCAAGCTGGAGCTGCGGGAAATCCTTGCCCGCGGTTACCGCGGTTATTCCTTATCGGATGAGGAGCTCGAACACATCGCCGCACATAATCTGGAGCTCGCTGAGCGTTTTTCCCACCAATAACCACAAAGAGGGCAAATGTTGACCATGCAATCCACAGCAAGCAAGCCGCGATATCGAAGAGTACCATTGGCAAAATTTACGGCCCAAGTGGCGCCTTATGCCGAACAATTAACCGCCGACGATCCCTGCCTCGCGCCGCACACCGATCTGGCGGAATTAACCACCAGCGAGCTTCAAACGTACTTATACAGCCATCCCATTGCGGTTTTTCAATGCGCCAACAACCCCAAACAGTTTGAACTAGTCAAGCCCAGCCCATTACTGAATTCGCTGCAGCTCATTCCTAAATTCCGCCACATAACTCTCTTGCTGCTGATTGTTCCAGCGACCTGTGAACAAGCCAAACAACAGCAGATTGAAACCCAGTTGATCATCAATCCGGCCGTAAACAATGGCCTTGGCGATACCGCCTCAAACGCCACCATTGGCAAACGACAACGGCAACTTTCTGATCGCAACCCGAACGTTCGGTGCGGTGCCCGTTTAGCCAAGTTAGCTCGCTGCCATCGCAGTAATTTCTGTCAACGACAAAAAGGGCGTTAAATGAGTCGCAGCCACATTCGCAAGCATAATCGCAGCCATAATGCCGGTTCACCGCCACCTGACTACACCCACGTCATGCACTCGCTGCGACGCATGAATAAGGACTTGTCCCCGGAAGAAATGGTCGTTTGGCTGATTTTATGGCTGCAAAATCGCTTGTCGAATGACTTAACCGAGGAGCAATTGCTGCAATTTGTCAAAGTTCGCAATAACGTCACACCATGCGCCGATGGCCAAGTCCGAACCAGTTTCGATGGCACCGTCAGTTGGACAGAATTCAGTCATGGCGTGCATCGCGATGGAATCGATTACATCTGGCTACCGCTTCCCGAAGCGATCCATGTTTTTTGCCATAAGATCATCAGCAAACTCCGAAACGGCCAGCCGCTACTCAGCGCTCGCCAGGCCACACACCTGCTGACCAAAATCCGGGCGAGGCAACGTCACCGAGGTTCCTCCTCGACGCAGTTTAAGCTAGCACGCAAGTCGGTGCTAAACGCTTTTTGGCTCAATTTGGCCCGCTCGGATGGCCGCTTTAATGTGGTTAGCTTTACGGTGTTGTTTGGCAGCGACAAACTGCACCATCGCCATGCGATCCACTATCAACGGGAAGACATCAGTCGCTGTCGCCACCAAATTCTTGAGTTGTATAACCGAGGCTTCCACAACATATCGGAAGCGGCGGTAAAAGCGGGGGTTGAATATCAATTTCTTTTCACCATGGATGGCAAACGATTGCAAAATCGCACCACACCGAGCGCCCCAAAACATCACAAACAATATAAAGATCGCATTTTTGCCATTAAACGCACCCCCACCGTCGAAGAGATCCCTGATGCCATCATCGGCGGTAAGCGAGCGATTGACCTGAGCATCGTTCCCGCAATTTTTAGCGCCATCAACGCCAGCGTCAAACAGCTAAAACCGACGAAGCGCGGCAGCAAACGGCAACATCAGGGTTATTTCAACGCTCGTACCATGCAACTGGCACTGCAAACCATCGCACTTAGTGGCATGCGTCCAACCAATCAAGTGTCGCCATCAGCCGCCAGTTGGCATAGACCGATGGCCAGCGTAAGCGACAAAGGCGAGCTGCGACCACTGTATATCAACCGCTTCTTAGCCGACCGAATCGATCAATATCTGCAGCTTCAACAACAGGTATTGCCGCCAAACCACACCGACAATCATCGCCCGCTGCTGATGCTGGTTGACGACTTGGGCCAGCCTACGCCGTTAACGTCCAAAGCATTGAGGGCGTATCTGCGTCAATTTTCTGATGCCATCGTGCCCTATCAATTGCGCCATGCCTGTGCGCAAGGTCTGCAAGAGCTGGGCGAATCGAAACAGTTGATCGCCAAGGTCATGGGGCACTACCACGACGGCGAACAATATGATGTGAGCTGGCATACCCCCGATTCACGCCAACGCATCATCACCGCGCTGGACAGCCTAACCAGCCATTTAGGAGTTTGTTGACCGATGCTGAATAGCCCAGCCGAATTGGCACGCGCCATAGCTCTACGCCAACCTCAACAGGCAGCGGCGCCGGTGCCTGAGGCCGACATTCGCACATTACTTGAACAGTGCCCGCTGCTACTGGAATGCCAAGCAACGACCGAGCAGTCGCAGCCCAAGCTGTCCGCAAAGGCTCAGCGACAGCTCACCCGAGTAATAAGCAAGTACGACAGCGCCGATAGCAGCCGTTACCAAGCCGCGCTTAAGGTCATCTACGGCTATTTGCAGGCGCAGCAATGGCAGTTACCACAGAAGATCACCAACCAGCTTCGCCAACAAGAGCAGCGCTGGTTTAACACCCTCAGTAACTATGGTCGGTTGATTGCTGATTTAGTCCATGGCTTTGAGCAAAGCCTCACAGCGGCACTGGGAAACTTGATGCTGACGACCGGCCACATCGTGTTGTATCTGCAGCTCTATGTAGCGCCACTGTCGCTGACGCTGTGGGCCTCCGTGCTGAACAACCCAGACGCCTTGCAGATTGGGCGCGAGCAACGCCCCTTACTGCACTTTCCCCTGCCAAACGCCACCTTGGCCAACGGCGAAGATCACTGCGCTAGCTACGCGCTCGATGCGCTCGGCTATCGCCTGCTGCAACACCATTACCAGCATCAAAACCGATTGTCGTATGCACCGTTAACTCGCAAAACTCTGTTGGCTGAGATCAATGCCGTGCTAGGCCAAACGCCACTGTTTTGGGATCCTCTGTGCGAGCTGAAATGCCACCAAATCGTGCAAGCCTTTTGGTTTCATGTACACCAGTTCAGTCGACCCGACTTGGAAGACTGGCGCAACCCCTATCTAAGCTGTGCGCTGGGATTGAACTGGCACCAACAAACCGACGCCCCCAAGCGTTTTTCAGCGACGCAACAGGCCGAGATCTACGCGCCGCTACCCAATCCGGTAAGCGCATGTGACTCGCGCCGCCAACCGCCGCCGCGCCAACGTTGGCCGCACGAGGAACTGCGTCTGGCGCACGCCAAAAACGACCAGCAGGCTGTCCAAGCGCAATTGGCTGCCCCGCCACCACTGGATCCTGATAATGTGCTGCCCTACCTGCTGTTCTTCTATACCCAAACTCTGATAACTGAAGGGGGCACCAGCGGCAAGGCGTTAAAAGCCAGTTCCATCAATGAATACCTCAGCATGAGCTCACTTGCCAAACAGTTTCCATTGTCTCTGGCACAGTGCTGCGACGAAACCGCATTAAACCAATGGGCTCAAACACTTTACGACAGCGCCGACTGCCATTCACAGCAGCGCCACCTTTACTATTTTTTGCAAGCGATTGCCGAACATGGATTAACCGACGCCTTAACTTTAACGTCTCTGCAGTCGCCATTGGCCCCACCGTCGGTCAATCCCAACTGCATCAGCGAGGTGCAGTTAGATCAGGTAATCACCCTGTTGTTACACGCACCAAACGCCCCCATGATCCAGCGATTGTTTGCGGCCGCAGCGGTGATTTTAGCGTTTCATGGGGCATTGCGACGTGGCGAGCTGCTGCGCCTACGCCATCAAGATCTCGTCCCCTATCCTGGCACCAATACCACTGGCTTTACCTTAACCGTTTGCAACACCGCCGAGGGCCGCACCAAAAACGGCACATCAAGAACGGTGCCGATTTCCGTGCCCCAAGCACAGGGCGAATTGCTGCATCACCTGTTGCGACTTAAGCAAGGGAGCCTGCCGGCCAGTCCGATCATTGGCTTTGAGGACGAGAGCCTCAATGCACGCGCCCAGCACTATCTGTTACCGATAACTCGTGCCCTTAAAAAGATCGGCGGCGAGGCGCTGCGATTTCACCACTTGCGCCACAGTGGCGCCCTGCTGCTGACTCAGCAGGGACGGTTGTTGTTCTGCTCGGCCCAATCCATCGAACCGGCGAAAACTGGCAGCGTGCTTGAGCAGACGCATCGAGACCTACGCTTTTTGTATTGGCTCGACAAGCGAAAGCCTGAAGCGCTTAATGAAGCGTTACTGCCCGATCAGATCGGCAAACAGTTAGGCCATAGCCACTTCGCCACCACACGCCAAAGCTATCTGCACGGCCATGAATGGTTACGCCCGGTATTGTTTGCCAGCGATCGCCTCTACAACAAAGTAACGCTGCGCTTTATCTTTGGGCTTCGCCCCAGATCCAATGATTTAAGCCGCCATCTAACGGCGCTATCCAATACCGCGAGC
The DNA here is from genome assembly GCF_000422665.1 of Ferrimonas senticii DSM 18821. Taxonomy (GTDB): domain Bacteria; phylum Pseudomonadota; class Gammaproteobacteria; order Enterobacterales; family Shewanellaceae; genus Ferrimonas; species Ferrimonas senticii. The sequence continues at coordinate 334,465 of NZ_KE383899.1, forward strand.
AATGCAGTGCAGCAATCGGCTCAACGCCATCGGGTTTTGGTCAATGAGCAGCGGCTACTCGATTACGTTTGCCGTGACTTCCAAAAAGCGGGCGCCCCAAACGCACCAATTCCAGCACCTTGGGCTACTCAGTGGCATGAAAGACTTACCAAGCAAAGTCACAACACGCTGTTGGATTACTTGCTGATGCACCTGGATAACAGCACCCGTGCTGCTGTGCCCCATCCACCTGCAGTGCAAATGCCATCGCTTGACTGGGCCGCCTTTAACCAGCATTGGCTTCAAAGCGAAAGCCCTTACGCAATAGCGTTAAGCTCCAAACAACGAGCGGCGCAGTCCAAGGCCTTGTAGCCGTTTGTAGCAATCAAGCAACAGGAGTCATCACAACCACCCCTGTGGCAGTGGCAGGGGCCATGCCAACAGCGGCAACTTAAATCGTTGGCCACCTTGCGTGGCTCCGCCGTGCTGGCGTTGGCCGATTGTGACATCACGCTGCAGCTCAACCGCAAAACCAAACCACAGAAGATGCTAGATCGCATCGCCCTGCATCTGCCTAACAGCGCTTCGCGCATCAAGGTAGAACGCCTCGCATCAGGTTCAAGTCGGTTGATTGTCACGCTGAGATTTTCTTTAACCACGGCGGCGCTGATGCCGCACTACCAAGACTTTTTCTGCACCATTTTTCATCAGGAGGACCATCATGACAACACGCCATAACATCGCACTGGCACTGTCCAGAGAGCTCATCAGCCAACTGCGCGAATTGCTCAAGGTAGGAGTGATGCGCTCTAAAGAGGGCCACCAAATGCTAACTTGGGTGTTTAACTGGCCCGAGCAGCAGTTGCAATTGCTGATCAGCAACCCTGACGCCCATCGCATGCTGTTCATCGATCTGGCAGGGGTGACGCCAATTGATATCGATAAGTTCAGCACCTGCTTTGATTTGATGCAGACGATACTTAACAGCGAAACGACCAACGAATTGGGCATCGACATCATCAAACACGCCGACCAAATCACGGTACATTTTGCCACTAACAGCACCAACAAACTGCGCCATTCCCACGCGATGTCGGTGCCTGCAAAGCATGAGGCATTGTTGCAATTACCACAACCGCAGGAAAATCAACTCAATCACACTGAACTGGATTCAATATTGACGATTTGCAAGCGGCAACCACCTTATGACTATATCCGGTTGCTGCCAAACGAACGCGTTATCGAATTTTACCGTGGCAGCATGGTCAACTCGGTCTACTGCGAGGCGGTTGGTGCATTAGCAACCGAAGTCACCCTGCCTTACGACAGCTTAACCGTACTGCAAGATGCACTAGATAATGGCAATGAGATTGTCGGCATCACCCAAATGAATGACCAGCTGCGAATAAGCCATGCCAACGGTTATACCCAAAAGATATTCAACGTCAGTAACGCCGATAACGCCAAAACCGTAACCGAAGAGTTAGCACGCATCCCAATAAGAACTCAAAGCCTTTCCAGCGAAAAAAAACGTTACCAAACAACACTGGACGTAAAAAGTATCCCCTATGCCAATTTGTTGATTCATCAAAATCAACTGATGCTGTTTGTCGACAGCGAGCATCATCATATGACCAAATGGTTGGAGGTGATCCCTCATTGCGAAAGCCCACCGGAGACGGCGCCCACCAGCCAGCTCTATCTGGTGCCGATGAGCCAGTTGCTCGCGCTAAAGCTCGGTAACGTGACCGATGACTGTATTGCGACCCTGCAGGTTAATCGTTTATCAGACGAGAGTATTGGATTGGTGATTTGCCTACAAGGTAAACACTTAAACGCCTGTGTGACATTGCCATTAATCCCCAATCCCGAACAACTGCCCGAAGCCATTGCCCGATATGAAAACGCACAGGCGCAGGGGAATGGGCAACTTGGGGGACAAACCAGTCTGTTTGATATGACCAGTTCGCCCTATTCGTAATTAGAACGGTTGTTTCATGCTCTTTGCGGCAGTGAAAGCCCCAATTTGCTGAAAAAAGTACCGCCATAAAGGTTGAGCTGTGAAGCGCTATCTTGGCCGCGAGCAATGGTCGTCGCGGTCAACAACAAGCGCCCAGTGCCAAGCGCGGATTAACATTGCACAGGCGATAATGACGAGGAGGTGAGCGATGACTGGACAAAGATCCAGTATGCGATAAGCTTTTAATGGTGACGTTTTAACCAATAGTCATCCGCAGTGCGGTTATTGGGACAAACGTTTACGGTAAGAAATGAAGCAGTTGGAGTAGGACGGCGGCAACCGCCCTACCCCGTATCGGCTGCAGTGTCGTTAAACCCCGTCCAGCCGATGGGCGCATTATATACTCAAAATAATTGGCGTTGCAGCAAGGCGATAAGCGAACGAATCGCCATGAACATAGACCGGCTATGTGATTGGGGGGAGTGAGCGCAGTCAACGCATCTGCAGCTTCAGGTATGAGGGGTATGTGCCTCCATCGGATAGGGACAGAACTATTTGATGGAGCGCCAGTCATGGCCAATATCCGCGTACGCCCCAATGGGATCATTCAGTATGATCTGCACATCTACGGTCAACGCTTTCGAGAAACCTCGAAGTTGCCCGCCACGCCCAACAACCTGAAAAAGTGCAAAGCGGTGCTAAAGCAGATCAACGCGCAAATCGCCTTGGGCACCTTTAGCTATCGTGACTTTTTTCCAAAAAGTAAGAAAATTGCCAAATTTGAAGCGTTAGAGCGACAGCGCAATCCCGAAGGGCGGATGCCCTACTTTGATAGTTACGCTCGGGAGTGGTTTCAGCGTCAGCTACCGCGCTGGCAAGACACCTACGCCCGCACGGTTGAAATCAACCTCGACAAATATCTGTTTCCCCGCTTTGGCAACACCATCATTGATGAAATCACCTTAGTGGACTTAGAGCGCTTTCGGCAAACCCTGACTGAGCAAACCAAAGCGAACGGCACACCGGCTTTAGCCCCCGCCCGCATCAACAATATTGTTGGGCAGCTGATCAGCGTAATGGGACGCGCCGCCGACGAATTGCAGTTTCGTTATCCCTTTACCCGTTACAAGCCCTTGCGCCAGGATCCCGCAGATTCTAAGCCGTTAACCATTGAGGAGGTGAAATGCTTTTTGACGCACGTCACCCCAGAGTGGCACGACTATTACGTAGTGCGTTTTTTTACTGGGATGCGCAGCTGCGAAGTGCACGGCTTACAACTGGAAAACATCGACTTTGACCACAAGCTCATTCGCATTCGCCACAACTGGGTCAAAGACAAACTGACGGTGGTGAAAACCCGCAAGTCCCGTCGTGACTTACGGATGACAGAGCCGGTTTATCAAGCGTTAACACGGATCATCGACGCAAAAACTGCAGCTAACATCAGCGTAGGCAGCAACCATGAACGTTACCGCGAGTTTGTGTTTACCACGCCCATTGGTACCCCGCTGAGCACCCATTACGTCAGTCGCAACCTGTGGTATCCGACTCTAAAAAGAGCAGGCCTTGCCAAGCGCCGCCCCTATGAAACTCGCCATACCGCCGCAGTTCTGCACATTGCGGCCCACGAAAACCCAGCCTACATCTCGCAAATGCTCGGTCACAGCAGCACGAAATTGCTGTTCGATGTCTACGCCCCTTACGTGGCCAACGCCACCGGCCGTGACGGTAATGCCTTTACTGAGTTGATGAGCAAGCAGCAGGTGGTGCGTCAAGCTGCGCCTTAACAAGCCAATAGGCCCAGCCAAACGCCAGAGGATTTACTTTGCACGCTATGGCTGGGTTATCACAGGCCTAATTAGAAGCGCAGCTCACCTTTTCACGAAAAACACTTGTTTTGGCGAAGATTATTCGTCGATTGCGTCATAGAAGAATGAGCCCCCAATGGGTATGATCTTGGCCACAATAAGGGATGAGAGAGTCCCAACACAATAACGATCTCATGAGGAACAAGCTCTATGAAAATCACCATTGCCGGTACCGGCTATGTGGGACTATCCAACGCCATGCTGTTGGCGCAACACAATGAAGTGGTCGCCATCGATATCATTGCCGAAAAAGTCGAGATGCTTAACAACAAGCAATCGCCGATCGTTGATGCCGAAATTGAAGATTTCTTGGCGAATAAAGAGCTGAATTTCACGGCGACCTTGGATAAGCAACACGCATACCTTGGTGCCGATTATGTCATTATCGCGACACCAACCGATTACGATCCGCAAACCAACTACTTCAACACCAAATCCGTTGAAGCGGTGATCCAAGATGTGATGGCCATTAACCCAGATGCGGTAATGGTCATTAAATCCACGGTGCCGGTAGGCTACACCAATGAAGTCAAAGCCCGCTTTAACTGCAATAACCTGATGTTCTCACCAGAGTTTTTGCGTGAAGGCAAAGCGCTTTACGACAACTTATACCCATCACGCATTATCGTAGGTGAGCGCAGCGAGCGTGCTGAAGTATTTGCCAGCCTGCTTGAGCAAGGTGCCATCAAACAAGACGTGCAAGTGCTGTTTACTGATGCCACCGAAGCCGAAGCGGTTAAGCTGTTTTCAAACACCTATTTGGCCATGCGCGTAGCCTACTTCAATGAACTGGACAGCTACGCCGAAACTCATAACTTAAATGCGCGTCAAATCATTGAGGGTGTTGGCCTTGATCCTCGCATCGGTAGCCACTACAACAACCCAAGCTTTGGCTTCGGCGGCTACTGTCTGCCAAAAGACACCAAGCAGTTGCGTGCCAACTACGAAAACGTGCCCAACAATATCATCTCAGCCATTGTTGATGCCAACCGCACCCGCAAAGACTTTGTGGCCGATGCCATCATTGCACGAAACCCCAAGGTCGTGGGGATTCACCGCCTGATCATGAAAGCCGGCTCCGATAACTTCCGTGCCTCAGCTATTCAAGGTGTGATGAAGCGCATCAAAGCCAAAGGGATTGAGGTGGTAGTGTATGAGCCAGTGCTGCAAGAGTCCGAATTTTTCCACTCCCGCGTGATTAACGAGCTCAACGAGTTCAAACAGCTGTGTGATGTCGTAGTAGCTAACCGCCTGACAGACGACATTCGTGACATCGCAGATAAGGTGTACACCCGCGATTTGTTTGGCAACGATTAAAAATTCAGTACAAAAACGCAAAGAGCCCAGTTCGGCAGGCGGCCGAACTGGGCTCTTTCTTTACAGGCCGACATACACTGAACCTTAAGGAGTTTTGGATAAAATCCCCGCACGGTAACGATTGGTTTCAATCCTCAAGCCGAACAAAATCGCATCAGCTTCAGGTTGATTTATATTCTATTTCTCTTAAGGTCCAGTCTATGTACAGGCCGAAACCTCAACGGTTACACGTTGTGGTAATCTCGGAACCAATTAGCAAATTCAGTTAAACCCTGTTTAAGCGTAGTATTAGGTTCAAAACCAACTGCTTGCTGAAGTTGGTCTGTATCAGCGTAGGTGGTGTAAACATCACCAGGCTGCATTGGCATCATGTTTAGCTTGGCTTTAACGCCCAGCGCTTCTTCCAGTGTGCTAATGAACTCCATCAACTTCACCGGCTGGTGATTACCAATGTTATACAGCGCGTAGGGCGTTACCGCTTCATTGTCGTACTTGGCATTCCCACTCGCACCTGTTGGTACGTTATCTAAGGTACGCAGTATTCCTTCAACGATGTCATCGATGTAAGTAAAGTCACGGCTCAAGTCACCATGGTTATAAACATCAATCTCTTCACCGGCCATGATCTTCTTAGCAAACTTATAGGCTGCCATATCTGGGCGTCCCCAAGGACCATAGACAGTAAAGAAACGCAAACCAGTAACCGGAAGGTTATATAAATGACTATAACTATGGGCCATCAGTTCATTGGCTTTCTTGGTCGCCGCATAAAGGCTAACTGGATGATCGACCCGATCAGTTTCAGAAAACGGCACTTCTTTATTCATGCCATACACTGAAGAAGAACTCGCGTAGACTAAGTGCTCGACGTTATTTTGACGACAGCCTTCGAGAATAGTCATCATCCCAGTCAAATTGGAGTCATTGTATGCCATCGGGTTATCGATGGAATAACGAACACCAGCCTGTGCTGCCAAATGCACTACACGATCAAATTTATGCTCAGCAAACAGTTCAGAAATTGCTTCACGATCTGCCAAATCAATCTTAACAAACTCAAAATTTTCGAAATGTTCCACGCGTTTTAGGCGATCGTCTTTAAGGCTAACCTGATAGTAATCATTCAGGTTATCCAACCCGATCACGTAATGGCCTTGTTCTAATAAACGTTCGGTAACGAAATTACCGATAAATCCGGCAGCGCCGGTTACTAAAATCTTCATAAAACACCTAATTTAAAATACCAGGGCGAGATTGTGAATGTTTTTTGAGCACCACCAATGCTTGTTTGACCAGCTAATCCGAGTGTGATCTTATACTCCCTCATACGCTGAACCTTAAGCATTACCTGATTACCACTGAAGCTCAACTAGTTTTAAGAGCCGATTCGGCATCGGCGTTGTTCGCGCACTGGCGTACAACAAACGGTCAATCATCCGTGGTAAATCAAAGCGTCGATTGAATTTGTAGCTGAACTCAGCCAAGTATCGAGGTAGGTGTTTCAGCGCGATTGCATGGTAAGTACCGTGCATTGAGTTTTTCACATTACTTATCATGGTGTTAACCCATTTAAAGTACGGGTGTTCAACACAACCTGGGCCTCCGCCTGTAACCACAGCCAGATGGAATGCTTTCGCTTTTTCTGTAGTGGCATAGTAAAAGTGGCCACCTGATAAGAGGTGATATCATCACCTCACCACAAATACAGGTGACACCATGACAAAAACAACTCGCGAACGCCGTAGTGCAGAGCTAAAAATGGAAGCGGTCCAAATGGTTCTGGATGGTCGCTCGGTTAAAGAAGTTGCTGTAGCCCTTGGCACTGGCATTTCCACACTTGGCAAGTGGGTTCGGCAGGTGAAGGATGAGCAAGCCGGAAAACCGGTATTAGCCAAACCGATCACCGAAGAACAGCGCGAAATCATGAGGTTGAAGAAGAAAATTGCTGAGCTTCAGGAAGAAAAAGAAATTCTAAAAAAGGCTACAGCTCTCTTGATGACAGACACCCTGCAGCGTTCTCGATAATCGAGAAACTCAAGCAGAGCTATGCGGTAACCAAGCTTTGCCGCATATTTGGGGTAAATCGCAGCAGTTATCGCAAATGGACTGGTCGCGTGGATGTGCCTACTGGCGACCAACTTAAGTTGGAATGCGAAGTTCGCATTATCCATCGTCAAAGTGGCGGTTCGGCTGGTGCCAGAACCATCGCGCAAGTGGCCACAAACAACGGTTATAGTTTAAGTCGCTATCGCGCATCAAAACTAATGAAGCGCTTTGGCTTGGTTAGTAATCAGACCCGTAAGCATCGCTATAAGCCTAGCGGTCAGGAACATCTAGGTATACCGAACAGGCTTAATCGTCAGTTCGATGTGGTCGAACCCAATCAAGTTTGGTGCGGTGATGTTACGTATATTTGGGTTGGTACTAAATGGGCCTATCTAGCTGTCGTGCTGGATTTATTCGGTATAAAGCCAGTTGGCTGGGCTATGTCATATTCGCCAGACAGCGACTTAACTAGCAAAGCACTGATGATGGCCTTTGCAAGCCGAGGATATCCGTCAGGAGTTATGTTTCATTCAGACCAAGGGAGTCATTACACCAGCCTTAAATTTCGCCAATGCATCTGGCGTTGCCAGTTAATTCAAAGCATGAGTCGGCGTGGCAATTGCTGGGACAACGCACCAATGGAACGTTTCTTTCGGTCATTGAAAACAGAATGGGTGCCAAAGAAAGGCTATACCAGTTTTCAGCAGGCTAAACGCTCAATCACAGATTATGTGGTCGGGTATTACAGTGAGACCAGGCCACATCATTACAACGGTGGGTTATCCCCCAATGAGTCAGAACGGCGATACTGGAAAAGCTCTAAAACTGTGGCCACTTTTTGTTGACCATATATGGACGCCCCGTTAGCAGCAAGCTTTGATGAAGATTGGTTCGCGACCATATATCCGGCGTCAATATGGTACTGCTATCGTACCGCGCCATGATGAAATCCGAACCCTGGTTCCTTATCACTACATCGACATCATCGTGCCTTGGTCAACGATAGGTTTTCCCAGGGACGGGTAACCGTTAGTTCATCAGTGCTTGCAAACTCAGGTTTTGCTGTCAGCTAAGTCTCCTGCTAAGTGTTGGACGCAAACGCCAAGCGGGCATCAAAGTGCTGCTTGCTGTTCAATACGCCCCAGGCGATGCGCGCTAGTTTGTTGGCCAATGCGACGGTTGCTTTATTCTTGCCGCGGCGCTCAATTAGCCGTCTGAGCCACCGCCCGAGTCGGTCATCACGTTTATCTGCAAATCGAAGTACTGCTCGCGCACCGTGGATAAGTAGAACCCTAAGCTCCTTGTTTCCGTGTTTCGTTATGCCTCCCAGCATCTGCTTACCTCCAGAGCTTTGCTGCTTAGGGACTAACCCACACCAGGCGGCTAATTGTCTGCCATTTGCGAATTGTCCGCCTGAACCGATCTCACTTACCAATGCAGAAGTTATAACTGGGCCAAATCCTGGAACCGACATAAGTTCTGAGTATCCGGGTTGCTGTTTGCAAAGCTGATCTATTTGCTGATCTAAAGCTGTGACATCGATATCTAGCATGCGAAGGTCATCCAAAAGGTCACTTAGCAAGCTTCGGAGGATCCTTGAAAACCCATTCTCGTCATCAGCCAATGCATCCGGAAGAGTTTCTCTGAGCCGCTTTATGCCCAGTGGGAATATGACACCGTATTCTGCAGACAACGAACGAATTTGGTTCACTATCGCCGTGCGATGCTCAACGATACGGCGCCTTACACAGCGCAGTGCTTTGATGTCTTGCTGCTCAACCGTTTTGACTTCCACAAGGTGGATCTCTGGCCGTTCAGCAGCCTCACAAATCGCCAAAGCATCATTGGCATCGTTCTTCTGTTTGCGCGTGAAAGGTTTTACTAGCTGAGCCGGCACGAGCGCTGTTTTATAGCCCATGGATTTAAAGGTACGAGCCCAATAGTGAGAAGAGGCACAAGCCTCCATTGCGATTAGCGTACCTTCCGGAAGCTGACGGACTTCATGCAGCAACTTATTCCGACGAACCTTTCTGTTCCGTTGTACCTTGCCATCTTCACGTAAGACACAAACTTGAAAGATGTCTTTTGCTAGATCGATACCAACTACCTTAATCTTCATGGTGGACGCTCCTTCAGCGAATTAAGCAACTCAACTGCTTAATTCTGGCGCATTACGACGCCGTTTCACGGAGGGGCGTCCATCACATCA